>NZ_JAGSYD010000001.1 GCF_025685575.1 Granulicella cerasi | reverse complement strand
TGTGGGAGAGACTTTATCGCTACTTGCGGGCTACTTCACCGCTTCGCTTCATCTCGTCGCTTCGTCTTGCGCGAACTTTCTAAGAGTATCGAACTCTCGTTCGCTTGTCAACCGCTTATTTTCTCAACCCCTTCAACCAAACTCCGGGCCAGTTCCTGCTGGTTTCTACCCGGCCATCATGGCCTACTCAAGGCTGCAAAATCTCGCAGCAACAACAGCACAAAAACCTAAAGATCGCACTGCCGACAAACGACAGCGGAGCACTCAGCTCCCTTAGCTATAAAACCTGCAGTGACTTGGGTTTGGTAAGGGTGGCTCGAAAGCTCTTATCCCACAAACACTTGGACTGCGCTCCGACTGGCCAATACTACACGGCGCGAAGCTCATCGCCGTCTCATACGCTCGCGCGCTTCAACGACTTTTTGAGATTACAGCAGAACCGCGCTTTCGTGCAAGTCCACTGTTTACCCCTCGTGTTCACTCGTCGTTGCCGACCTCGTGACCACTTGAATGACATTACCAGCCTGCCCAGCTTCGAGCAACGTGGATACTTGTGGATGTCTGTGGAAGATTGCGCGAAAACCCGATGAACACTCGCTAAAAAATCCGCCAAAGTTTCGTGACTGCGCTGCCTTACGGCAACGAAGGCCTGTTCAGCACACCCAGATCCACGAAACCATTCACAAAATACTGCACCGCAAGAGCCACCAGCAGCAGTCCCATGATGCGGACGAGGATGCGAATTCCTGTTTCCCCAAGCATCGCCGCAACGCGGGCGGCCTGATGCAGCACTCCCCAGCAGATCAGCATCGTTACGAGGATCGCTGCGAGCACCGCTAGAAACTGCGCCGTCGAACGCACCTGCCCGACCAGCACCATCACGGAGGTGATCGAACCCGGTCCAGCCAACATCGGGATGCCCATCGGCACAATGCCCGCATCATCCTTCGTGCTCGCCGCCGCGGTCTCGCTCGGCGACTCCTGTGTGGCGGAACGCTTGGCCTCCAACATGTCGAGGCCGATCAGCAACAGAATGATGCCACCGCATATCTCGAACGCAGGAATCGTGATTCCGAAGATGCGGAAGAGGTACGTTCCCACCAACGCAAAGGTGGTCAAGACAACGAACGCCGTCAGCGATGCTTTGCGTGCAGTGCGCTTGCGCTTGGCGTCATCCTGATCTGCCGTCACGGCAAGGAACGTAGGCAGCGCGGCGAACGGATCCACCAAGAACAGAATGGACGACAACGCCAGCAGCGAGAAGCGCACGAGTGCGGAGCTCTCTATATGGGTCAACGCGGCGCTGGTGGGAATCGGTACGAGCATCTGCTTCCTTTGGCACAGGTGCGGATGCACGATGCCGTTCTCGGCATTGTGCCATGCCCACGCGCTACAGCGAAACTCAAACACTTCATCGTGATGACACGCGCGCGGCACAATCTCCTCCGTATAATCAGAACCACGCGAAGGAGCTTCTATGCCGATTGAAACAACCCCGAACATCTGGCACAACGGCCAGTTGATTCCCTGGGAGAAAGCCCAGATCCATGTGATGAGCCACGTTATCCACTACGGCTCATCGGTCTTTGAAGGCATTCGTGCCTACACACAGCCGACTGGGGCGGGTATCTTCCGCCTTCGCGAGCACATGCAGCGACTTATCTACTCCGCAAAGATCTACCGCATGCCAATCGACTACACGCTCGATCAGCTCTGCGACGCCGTGATCAACGTAGTCGAAGCGAACGGCGTGGCACCTTGCTACATTCGCCCGATCGCCTTCCGTGGCTACGGTGAAATCGGCGTGAGCCCGTTGAAGTCGCCGGTCGAGGTCTACATCGCGAACTTCCCGTGGGGCAAGTATGTTGCCGGCAACGACGGCGCGGATGTCTGCATATCCAGCTGGAACCGCCTTGCGCCGAACACCATGCCTTCGCTCGCGAAGGCCGGCGCAAACTACATGAACTCGCAGCTCATCCGCATGGAGGCTGACGCGAACGGCTATGTCGAAGGCATCGCGCTGGATCGCAACGGTTATCTCAGCGAAGGCTCGGGTGAGAACCTCTTCCTCGTGCGCGACGGTGTGCTCTACACCACGCCGCTGGCGAACTCGGTGCTGAACGGCATCACGCGTGACTCGATTCTCGTGCTCGCGCGCCAGATGGGTATTCCCGTGGTGGAGCAGACGCTCCCGCGTGAACTGCTCTACATTTGCGACGAAGCGTTCTTCACCGGTACGGCTGCAGAGGTCTCGCATCTGCGCTCGGTGGATCGCATCATGATCGCCGACGGAAAGATGGGTCCGATCACCACCGCGCTGCACAAGGCGTTCTTCGACATCGTCAACGGCAACGCGCCTGACCGCTACAACTGGCTCACGCCGGTAACGGTAGCGAGCAAGGCGTAAGCCTGGCAGCAAGAGACACCAAGAGGCGACCTTCGGGTCGCCTCTTCCCTTTTTCCACCCTCCTTGTTTTTCCGGGCAGGATTCGTCGTTTCCGCGCGCCGTGCAATAGACTAAAAGTGCTCGCGCCCCAACGCGCTAGCGGATCCAGGTAAGGAAACCTCTGTTGATGAAATTGCGGCACCTTCTTCCGGCCATGGCGCTGGCTCTTGCGAGCCTCTTTGCTTCGACCACTTCACACGCCCAGGTTGGCCTCTACCTGAACCCGGTTGCAACGCATGTGCACATCGGCACGGCAGACTCCGGCGTCTTCTCGTTTCTCGGCGACAACACGACCTCGCGCTGGTTCGGCGGCGTAGACTTCGGCGGCTACTACGACTTCTTTCACGCGGAAAAGTTCGACGCCGGTGTCGATCTCCGCGAGTCGATTCTGCATGGCAATAATGCCGCGCTGAACGAGTTCTCCGTCGCAGCCCGCATTGCAGGCAAGCCTGTTCGTTATGGCATTCGCCCTTATGGTCAGCTCGGCATCGGTGCCGGCAGCACGCACGCGCCGCACAGCACGATCACGACGACCAAGATCACCTGGGCCGTCACCGGCGGCCTGGACTACCCCATCGCCAAGCATGTGGACTTCCGCGCCATCGAATTGAGCTACGGTACGCTGCAGACCATGTCCAGCCAGATCGAACGCGCGAATACCTCGATTCCCTCGGCGAGCCTCTTCACGCTCTCGAGCGGTCTGGTCTTCCGCTTCGGCAAGTAAACTTCTTCGTCAAGCAACATAAGCAAGGGCAGCCATCGCGGCTGCCCTTCTGCTTTGCTGGTTCCTGTTGCTTAGTCCAGCGCAAACTAGTCCAGCGGCAAACTACTCGTTGCCTGCCGCGCGGCCAATTCTTTATCAGCCAGCTGGTCCCAGCCGGGTAGATCCTGCGAGCCCACGATCAGTCTCACGCCATCGCGCTTCCAAATGTACGTCCACGCCCACTCGCGAAACACGCTGAAGCGGTTACGGAAGCCGATGAGGAAGAACACATGCACGGTAAGCCACGTGATCCAGGCCATAAAGCCGGACCAGTTCGCCTTGAACGGCCAGACGATGCGCGCGACCGCAGCCTTGCGGCCGATCGTCGCCATGTCGCCCTTATCAAAGTAGCGGAACGCCTTCTGCCCTGCGGCACGACCGCTGATCAGCAAGCCGATACGCTGCGCCGCGTACTTGCCCATCTGCATCGCAGGCTGCGCTACGCCCGGAACCTGCTTGCCGTCCTGCTCAAAGTGCGCAAGATCGCCGCACACGAAGATTTCAGGATGTCCCGCAGGATTCAAGTGCTCATCCACCAGAACGCATCCCTTGCGGTCGACTTCCACACCGAGCGCTTTGCCCAGCGGTGAAGGCTGAACACCTGCTGCCCAAAGCGTGCACACACTCTCGATGCGCTCGTCGCCGATCTTCACATAGCCTTCGCCGATCTCGGTCACATGCGAACCTGTTCGCGTCTGCACGCCTAGCGCATGAAGCTGCTCGACAGCTTTCTCCTGAAGGTCCTTCGGGTATGCGCCGAGAATCGCAGGCGAACCCTCAAGGATCATCACCGTCGCCACGCTCGGATCGATGTGACGGAAGTCCTTCGTCATATACAGACGTGAAATGTCTGAAATAGCTCCGGCCAACTCGACGCCCGTCGGGCCGCCACCAATCACCACAAAGTTCAAGGGAGGATGCGTGCCCGTCTCCAGCATCTGACGCTCCGCCAGTTCAAACGCCAGCAGAACGCGCCGACGGATCTCCGTCGCATCTTCCACCGTCTTCAAGCCCGGTGCCAGCTTCGCCCAATCGTCATGGCCAAAATAGCTATGCGTCGAACCCGTCGCAACGATCAGGTAGTCATACGCAAGCACCGTGCCCGACGAGAGCTTCAGCCGCTTCGACTCCTTGTCGATCGCCTGCACCTCGTCCATCGTCACTTCAATGTTGTTGAAGCCGTTCAGAATCGAGCGAATCGGCTGCGCAATGTCAGCCGGCGAAAGCACCGCCATCGCCACCTGATACAGCAGCGGTTGAAACGTGTGGTGATTGCGCCGGTCAACGACCGTAACATCCACCGGCAACTTCCCCAGCTCCATCGCGGCGTTGATGCCACCAAAACCCGCGCCCACCACCACCACTCGCGGACGCCTGCCTACTGTCACTTCACTCACGCGTAAAGTCTCCTTCGCCATCATCGTATGCATCTCTTCAGATGCAGCCGTTGCCGCTATGGTCGCGTGGAGGCGGCAAAACCGGTGCGGACGCCAGTCAGGCAGCCTCAGCCGACTCTCCGATTACCGTTCCGAAACGCCGATTTTCGCAACATTTTCGGAATCGGCTCGGGACAATCGCATCCGTCGAGGTCTACAAAGTTAGCCCACGAGGAGAACCGCGAATGAGCGCAGCCGTAAAACCGTCGACCGCCGCTTCCACCAAGGTCCTGACAACCAACAAACACCTGATCCGCTGGGTCGAAAAGATGGCCGACCTCTGCCAGCCTGACGCTATTCACTGGGTCGATGGCTCCGAGGCCGAGAACGAGTACCTCTGCCAGAAGCTCGTCGACGGCGGCACCTTCGTCAAGCTCAACGAGAAGCTGTGGCCGGGCTGCTTCTATGCGCGCTCCTCGCCCAACGACGTCGCCCGCGTCGAAGACCGCACCTTCATCTGCTCGCTGAGCAAAGACAACGCCGGCCCCACGAACAACTGGGAAGACCCCTTCGCGATGCGCAAGAAGCTCAAGGGCCTCTTCCGCGGCGCCATGAAGGGCCGCACGATGTATGTGCTCGCCTTCTCGATGGGCCCCATCGGCTCCGAGCTTTCGCAGATCGGCGTGCAGCTCACCGACTCCCCCTATGCCGTCGTCAACATGCGCATCATGGCGCGCATCGGCAAGCAGGTCTTCGAGGAGATCGACCGCGACACCAAGCGCGTTGTGCCGTGCATGCACACCGTCGGCGCTCCACTCGCACCCGGCGAGCAGGACGTCCCCTGGCCGCAAAACGACAACAAGTACATCGTGCACTTCCCCGAGACCCGCGAGATCTGGAGCTACGGCTCCGGCTACGGTGGCAACGCGCTGCTCGGCAAGAAGTGCTTCGCGCTGCGCATTGCCAGCAACATCGCCCGCGACGAAGGCTGGATGGCCGAGCACATGCTCATCCTCGGCGTCGAGTCGCCCGAAGGCGAGAAGACCTACGTCGCCGCAGCTTTTCCCTCCGCCTGCGGCAAGACGAACTTCGCCATGATGATTCCGCCTGCGGGCTTCGAGGGCTGGAAGACTTGGTGCGTTGGCGACGACATCGCGTGGATCAAGCCCGACGCGCAGGGCCATCTCCGCGCCATCAATCCTGAGGCAGGCTTCTTCGGCGTGGCCCCCGGCACCAGCGCGCACACCAACCCCAACGCGATGGCCACGCTCTCACGCAATACCATCTTCACCAACGTCGCGCTCACCCTGCGCAACGGCAAGCCCGAAGGCGTGTGGTGGGAAGGCATGACCGACGCCCCACCCACCGATGTGGAGATCGAAGACTGGCGCGGCAACAAGTGGACGCCCGCAAGCACCACACCCGCCGCGCATCCCAACGGGCGCTTCACCGCACCGGCGTCGCAGTGCCCCGTCTTCGACCGCGAAGCATGGGAGTCACACGAAGGCGTGCCGATCTCCGCGATCCTCTTCGGCGGTCGCCGCGCCAGCACTGTGCCGCTCGTCTTTCAGAGCTTCAACTGGTCCAGCGGTGTCTATCTCGGCGCAACGATGGGCTCAGAAACCACCGCGGCCATGGCCGGAGCCACCGGCAACGTGCGCCGCGACCCCATGGCGATGCTGCCCTTCTGCGGCTATCACATGGGCGACTACTTCCGTCACTGGATCAAGATGCAACGCGAACTTGCCTCCACACCACGCGTCTTTCAGGTCAACTGGTTCCGCCGCGACGAGAACGGCAAGTTTCTCTGGCCGGGCTTCGGCGAAAACATGCGCGTCCTCAAGTGGATCGTGGACCGCGTCCGCGGCCGCGCTCAAGGCAAGGAAACCGCCATCGGCTGGACACCGTACTACGAAGACATCAACTGGCAGGGCCTGGATGTCTCGCGCGAGAAGTTCGCCGAGCTCGAACGCGTCGATCGCGACGCCTGGAAGCGCGAAGTCATGGGCCACGAAGAGCTCTTCATCGCCCTCCATGACCACCTTCCACCCGAGATGATCTACGAACGCGAGCTGCTCATCTGCCGCCTCTAACCACAACGGCCATCCAGCGAAGGATGGCCGTCGCCTTGCTGACATCCTGGATCACAGAAACCCTGACCCCCTGAAAGGAACATACAGCTCCTCTCGCACGAACCGCCGCTTGACACTTTGCGATGCAAAGTCTACGCTGACTTTGCATCGCAAAGTGGATCACGAATGAACGACTTCTATCGAGCCCTCGGTGACATTCGCAACATCCGCCGTCAGATGGCGGAGACTACCGCTTTCCGCGGATACGGCCCACTCACGCTTTCAGCCACGGCAGGCTTTGCACTCATCGGTGGCGGCGCACAGTCGCACTTTATCCCCGATACAACACATCACCCCTCGCGCTACATCACGCTCTGGAGCGCAGTAGCCTTCTGCTCGCTGCTGCTCATGGCAATCAGCACAAAGACCCGCACGCGCCGCCATCACTCCGGCCTCGAGCAAGAGATGATCCGCCTCGCCGCCGAGCAGTTTCTGCCGGCGCTCATCGCAGGCATCGCCCTCACGCTCGTGCTCGCCCGCTGTGTGCCCGGCAGCGCGTGGATGCTCCCCGGCCTTTGGCAGATCCTCTACGCGCTCGGCGTCTTCTCCTCGTGCCGCTTTCTTCCGCGCGCGCTGTTCGCTGCAGGCGCATGGTTCCTCACCACAGGGCTCCTTTGCCTCTCCCTCGCAGACGCACGGGCGCTTGCTCCCTGGACGATGACCGTCAGCTTCACCCTCGGCCAACTGCTCATCGCCCTCATCCTCCGCATCACTACCGCAGAAACGACAGATCAAGATGCCTGAGAAAGAATCCCGCTTCGCCTACGAAGGCCTCGACCGCATCATCCACGAGCGCGCACGCCTCAGCGTGCTCACATCCCTTCTCACACACAAGGACGGACTTACCTTCGTCGAACTCAAAGACCTTTGTAACCTCACCGATGGCAACCTCGCGCGTCATCTGCAAGTGCTCGAAGAAGACGCCATGGTGAAGATCATCAAGAGTGACGAAGGCCCTCGCACGCAAACTGTCTGCCGCATTACCGCCACCGGCCGCAAGCGCTACCTGCAATACCTCGACACGCTCGAGCAGGTCATCAAGGACGCGCAGAAGGCTGCGAAGTCCGCTCCTGCAGAGAAGCATCGCAGCAAGCTATCGAGTCTGAAAGCGTAATTTTTTTGCGCTCTCACTTTGCATTACAAAGTTCACCCCAGGAGACGCACCGATGAACCTGCTTTCCACTCCACCCGTATTGCAGAAACGATCGCTTGGCATGAAATTCTTCGTGATTGCCGCACTGGCGCTGATCATGAGCATCCCGGGCCTCATGATCAGCAGCATGGTCGACGATCGCAACGACTCACACGGACTCGCGGCTCACTGGGAGAACAACCAACGCATCGAAGCGAAGCCCACTACTGTACTTGGCATCCGACTGGTCGACTCTTATCGTTCCACTAACCGCTCGCTGAAATACATCACGCTCTTCCTCGGCCTCGTCTTCCTCACCTACTTTATCTTCGAGATCACCACGAGCAAGCGCATCCATCCTGCGCAATACGCGCTCGTCGGTGTAGCACAAGTCATCTTCTACCTGCTGCTGCTCTCACTCTCTGAACACATCGGCTTCGACCTCGCCTTCATGATCGCGGGCTCGGCGACGATCGCGCTCTTCTCCATGTACGTTCATTGGATCTTCGGCGGGGCACAATACGCCAGCCGTGCCGCAGCTATCTTCACCACGCTCTACCTCTTCATCTACGCGCTGCTCCGACTCGGCGACTACGCCCTGCTTATCGGCTCCGTCACCAGCTTCGCCGCCGTAGCCGCCACCATGTACTTCACCCGCCACCTCGACTGGTACAGCATGGGCTTTCAAGAGGCACAGACATCTCCTGCGAGCGCACCGCGGGAATCATGGCTTGACTAGCGTGTCACGTGGGCCTCGGCAGCGACGATATTCGCCGCCGAGGCTTGAACCATCGCCATCCCTCGAGCATCCTAAGAAGCATGAGCACGAACACACATACTCGACAGCTTGGCAATAGTGATATGCATCTCACGCGCATCGGCTTTGGCGCATGGGCCATCGGCGGCGACGACTGGGCGCATGGATGGGGGCCGCAGGATGACAACGACTCCATCGCCGCGATTCATCATGCGATCGATGTCGGCATCAACTGGATCGACACCGCTGCGGTCTATGGCCTCGGACACTCCGAAGTGATCGTCGGCAAGGCGCTGAAGACAGCCTCCACCAAGCCGTACATCTTCACCAAATGCGCGATGACCTGGGGTGAAGACCGCAAGATCGTACAGTCGATGAAAAAGATTCGTCAGGAGTGCGAAGACAGCCTCAAGCGTCTCGCCATCGACGCCATCGATCTCTATCAGATCCACTGGCCCGTGCCCGACGATGAGATCGAAGAGGGCTGGCAGGTGATGGCAGACCTGCAACGCGAAGGCAAAGTGCGCTACATCGGCGTCTCGAACTTCTCCGTCGAGCAGATGAAGCGCGCGCAGCTCATCGCACCGATTACCTCGCAGCAGCCGCCATACTCCGCCATCAATCGCACCTACGAAGCAGAGAACCTTCCCTTCTGCTTCGAGCAGAACATCGGCGTCATCAACTATGCCCCGATGCACTCCGGCCTGCTCACTGGTGCGATGACTAAGGAACGCGCAGCTAAGCTACCTGACACCGATTTCCGCAAGCGCGCGAAGAACTATCAGGAGCCACAGCTCTCCAAGAACCTCGCTCTCGCGGAGAAGATGAAGCAGATCGGCGAGCGTCACGGAGTGATCGCAGGTGTCATCGCCACCGCGTGGACGCTGCACAACCCCGCAATCACCGCTGCGATTGTGGGCGGCCGCAATGCCAATCAGATTGACGGCGTAAAGCCCGCACTCACCTTCGCGCTGACGGATGCGGAGTACGCAGAGATCAACGACTTCATCGCCGGCAACGAATAGCTCGGCTCATGCCAACAAGAAAGCCCAGCCACGATGGCTGGGCTTTCTCATTGCTCTAGATGCACTACTCTTCGTTGTTGCGGCGATCGTCCTTCAGCGACACATCGAATGTGCCCATGCGGCCGTTCGTGTTGTCGCGAACAACGAAGCGTATCTTCACGGCCTTCGCAGCAGGCTCCGCCGTGAAATCGAAGTTGGCGTACTTCGACGCATCACGCAGATTGACGCCAGCCTTCGCTGTAGCAGAGCCGCCCTTCGCAAGGTGACCGAGCGGCCTGCCCTTCTTATCCAGCGACACGGCCATCACCGTGACGTCGGCCTTCGACGAGCCATCCTCTTGCGGTGTCCACGTAAGTGCGGGTGCCTGCACACGAATGATCCACTCATCGTTCAACACCGCCACCGAGGTGTTGCGGTCCACCGTGACATTCAGGCCGTTCATCGGCTGTGAGCTCGTAGCCGCCGTGCTGAGGTCATACGCGAGCTCTTGCTTCACGTTGTCCTTCGGCGTTGCTCCGGTGTAGTAGCCCTTGCGCGTGGTCACCACCGCATCAGGCCGCTTGCAAATCACCTTGATGTTGCGGAACTTCGTTGCGGTATCGCTCTTGTTCGTCGGCGAGTAGCTCATCGTGTAGAACTGCGTGCCGTAGTCCACGCTCAAGGCAATCTGCTTGGCCACGTTGTTCATGCTGCGAATCACGCGACCACCGGTCAGCGCACTCAGCGAATCGAAATCCGCGTCGTTGTCGACAGGGTCGACAGGAGCGGACGACAGCTCACCCGACAACTGTGCGAATGCCATCTGCTGGAAGTCCGTCAGCTCCGTCATGCCAGCAGCCGTGCTCGTAGGATCTACCGCATAGAGCGTCATCCGCGTATCGACAAGCTGGTTGATGACGTGCTTCATCGTCTCTTGCACTTCACGCAGATCATTGTTCGCCAGCGACTCCGGATCGAGCGACGGGAAACCGCCACCAACCCAGATCACATTCTTACGGCCAGGAACAGGCGCATACACCTGCGTCATCTCCTGCAACGCGCGAACGGTCGTTTCGAGTCGCGTGACGGGGCCGTTGTCTGCCTTGCCCTTCATCTCGTACTCCCACGAGTAGTTCACCGGGGCCTTCGCCAACGCGGTCAACAACTTCGCACGATCGCGCGTGAATTGCTGCAGCAGCTTGAAGTGGTCCTGATACACGACCAGCAGCGTCGTCGGCTGCGCCAGAACTTCGCTCTGGCTCTGCAGATAATCCTTCATCTGCCGACGTGCGAAAGAGCTATCCGCAAAGTGCGTGTTCAGCTGGTCCAGCACAAGGATGTTCACCGACGTCTGGCCAAAGTTTGCAGGCTTCGCCGGGTCATAGACTTCCGCCTTCGCCTGCTCGGGTGTCATCTGCGTCGCAGGCAGAGCGTGCGCCGATGGCGGCTCAAAGCTGCGGATGGTCTGCGGCACCTTATCTTCGAGAACCTCGAAGTCGCTCGGCTTGAGGTCCGTAATCGGCTGCCCCTTCTTGTCCGTCACGACGACATCAAGCACTACGAGACGCGTAGTCACACGCAGCGTGCTCACAGCATCCTGCTGCGCCATCGCAAACGCGGGCCACAGCGTCAAGACAACAGCAAACATCGCGTGCAGCTTCGGCACAGAACGGCGATTCATCGCAAACCACGAGCGCTTCACAGCAACCTCTTTCGAAAAACCCTCAAAGATAGAAAGGACGCAGAGAGGAATAGGTAAGTTTCACACAAATACATCGAGAATCGGTAGCATGGCTGTACGACGCTGCGACAACCGAACCATAGAGCCACACCACGCGCAGCGAGGAGTCAGGATGAACCGTTCTACACTACGTCGTTTCGCACGCAGCGCCGCTGTCGTTACGCTGATGTTTGCCCTGTCCACAGAGCCCACTTGGGCCTGGGGCCGCGATGGTCATCGCATCACCGCACTCGTGGCCGAGGCGTACCTCACGCCCTCCACCAAGGCTGCCATCGCCGCGCTGCTCAAGGGCCAGCGCATCTCGGACATCGCGTCGTGGCCGGATGAAATCCGCTCCAACCGCCCCGAAACGGGGCCGTGGCATTTCGTCGACATTCCCCGCAGCGCGGACAAGTTTGACCGCGACCGCGACTGCCCACTCGATCCGAAGAACCCCAAGAGCCCCTGGCGTGACTGCGTGACCGATCGCATCAACTTCTTCGAAGGCCAGCTCGGCGACGACACACTCTCAGCCGATCAGCGCGCCGATGCGTTGAAGTTCCTCGTGCACTTCATGGGCGACATTCACCAGCCGATGCACGCTATCGGCGATGACCGCGGCGGCAACGGCATCCGTGTCGCCTTCCTCGGATCGAACCAGTGCGGCAACTACAAGTGCAATCTGCACGGTGTGTGGGATGAGTCGATCCTCGAGCACCGCGGCCTCTCTAACGAGAAGTACACGTCGCTGCTGCTGAAGGAAATCAAAGAGAACAACTGGGAACGCATGAGCGGCGGCGAACCCACCACCTGGGCCAACGTCTCGCACCACTACGCTGCACTCGCGTATGCGCCGAACGGAGCTCTTCTCGATAGCAAGTATGTGGCAGAAGAGACCAAGGTGATCGACGCGGAGCTCGCTCTCGGCGGCCTCCGCCTCGCCCGAGTGCTGAATCGCATCCTCGGCAACCCTGCAGAGCAGGACCCAACGCGCGTGACACCGGCGCCTGCCGACCAACGCCAGGTATTGCCGTCCTCCGCCCCCGCAGCAGATCAACCAAAGCAATAACAGCCGCAGAAATAGGATCGGCAGCCCATCGTGGCTGCCGATCCTATTCTTGTCCCTATCCGACACACCCACCAAGAGCAAGGGCGTCCCGAAGGACGCCCTTGCTTTCGTGCTTACAATAATCTGCGCTTAGAAGTGCAGACGTACCGCGAGCTGTAACTGACGCGGTGTGTACGTGTAGTTGCTATTGGAGTTGGTGTAGGTGCCGAAGTTAGGCTGCAACGTCAGCGTATCCAAATAACCACCCACCTGCGTCGAATCAGCGGCCGCATTCAAGTAGTACGCGGTGTTCTGTACGCCCGTGATGTTCTGGTGATTGAAGATGTTGAACAGTTCGGCGAACACTTCAAAGCGTGCGCGATCCAGTCCAAGGTGATTGATGTTGTTGAGGTAGAAGTTCTTGCTCAAGCGAACATCGGCCTTGTAGGTGTTCGGACGGTGGTACTGATTGCGGTGGATCGCATCGATACGACCCGAGGTACCACCAGCACCATTCGCACTACGCACACCTGACGCGCTCTCACCCGGATAGCCCGAGATGTAGGGCGTGTACGGGAGGCCCGTCTGTGCCTGCACCACGGGAGCCAGACGCCAGCCGCCCATAGCATAGTCCTTCCAGCCGTGGAAGTGCGTTACCGGCTGATAGCTAAACGCCGTTACAAAACGCTGACGAACATCGAGCGAGCTGTTGCCATACTCCTTCGACAGATCGTTCGGGTCGAGGATGTTGAAGCTCGGAATACCCGTGCCGATGTAGGGGTTCGCATCAAGCGAATGTGCCCAGGTGTAGTTCGAGAGGAACGAGAAACCATTGCGATAACGCTTGTTCAGCTGGAACGCGATCGCGTTGTAGTTCGTATTCACGTTCGACTGAATATCGAGCACACGGTAGTAGTTCGCATTACGGCGCGACCCCGTGTACACGCGAACCGGCACGGTTCCCGAGGGCAGCGGAGCAGACAGACCGCCATGCGGCAGCGCGAGAGCACGAGTCGCGGGGAAGAGCGGCGTGTTGTTCACGACATAAGTCTTGTCATAGAAGGTGCTGAGGCTGAGGTTCACATCGTTCGCGCTGTCGAGCTTACGACCATACGAACCCATGTACGTGACCGTCCCCACCCAGCCATGACCGAAGTCTTGCGTCAGATCCAGATCGGTCTCGTATACCTGCGGATTCTCGAGCTTCGAATCGAGGTAAGAAACCGAAGGATGTGAGCTGGCAGTGGTCGTTGCAGCAGCGCAGGCCTTTGCATTCGCGTAGGTCTGGATGTTCGGGAACGTCGTACGGCAGACGCTCTCGTTCGCCACAGCGTAATCCGGATAGATCCCCGAGATATTGACCTGCGAGTTCGGACCGCCCGAGTTCTGGAAGCTCTGCACGATGTTTGCGTTCACGATACGACCGTAGTAGATACCGAAGCCGCCACGGATCACGGTCTTGCCATCGCCAAAGACGTTGTAGGCGAAGCCCAGGCGTGGCGCAACGTTGTTGCGGTCGTCAGGGCGGTTCGACGTATTCGGCTTGACGCCGTACGTCAGGAAGGTCTGGTTCTGACCGTTGAGATCAGGATTCGGCGTGGGATTCGTAGGAACATACTGGTACTCGTAGCGAACGCCCAGCGTCAGAGTGAGCTTCGGCGTGATGCGCCAGTCGTCCGTAATGTAGCCCGCATATTCACGCGTGGTCAGCAGTTCACCTGCACCCACGGCGTTGACATTGCCGTTCGCGTCGGGAACCGTGAAGCCCTGGCTGAAGCTCGAGTAGAGACCCACGTTCTTCTGGCAGGTGCTACCCGTAGTGCAAGCTGACGTGTAGGTGTGGGCCGTGCCGTCGCCAGCATAAGTTGCTCCACCCAGGCTTGCGGTCTTGTGCAGGTAATCGCCAATGAAGCCGTAAGCCCAGTCGTAGCTGTAGGTGCCGTATCCGTTATAGAGGTTATTGATGTAGTCGCCGACCTTGTTATAGTCGAGGCCCCACTTCAAGATATGCTTCCCGTGCGAGAAGGTCATGTCGTCCTTCAACTGCAGGCGACGCTCATCCGGCAATGCATAGCGGTTGAAGAGCGCAGACGTACCAGCGTCGAAACCCTGCGCGTCGTAGCCATACCCCACGCTGATGTCGGGAGCCGCCATCGGGCAAGGACCGCCATGCGGTGCCGAGCACTCGCCGGTCGGCAATGCGTTCTGCAGACCAAGCTCATTTTGGATGGGACGATTGCCGCTGAACTCTGTTTCCATATCGCGGCCATACTGCGCCAGGAAGTTGTTCACGAGCGAGTTCGTCAACACCGTGGTGAAGCGGAAGATACCGACGTCCGCCTTCATGAAGTCGTCGCCATAAGAGCCTCGACCGTAGAAGTTCGAGGTCTGCGTTTGCACACCGTTCGGCGAATCCCAACGCACACGGTTGTACTGGATCGTCATGCGGTTGCGATCGTTGATCTGCCAATCAAGCTTCGGGAAGTTGATGGTCTGGTTGCCGAAACGCTGCACCATACCGAAGAAGCTCGAGAGAACCTGAAGACCCTGGTTGTAGTAAGCAGCCGCCTGCTGGTACGGGAGCGCTGCGCCCGCGGCAGTGGCAGGCGCGATCGCCGCTGCGAGAGCGCAGGCGCCGAAGTTGCCCTGATACGTAGCGCCGACAGGATACTGCGCGCCGCCGGTGGTCGTTGGGTTCGAGAGGTTCGCTGTCACGCTGAAAGCACCAGACGAGTACGCGGTGCCGTTCGTGTAAGACGCCAGCGGAGCACCGTAGCTCCACGGCTCGTTCGTGCCGTTGTACACGCTGAAGCCGCGGGTGCAAGTCTCCGACGATCCGAGCGTCGGCGCAGCCAGCGCGAACATGTCGTAGGGATCGGTCGTTCGGGCAACGCCGGGGAAGTTACGCTTCTGCTGATCGAACGCGTAGAACCAGAAGATACGGTCCTTCCAGATCGGGCCGCCCACACCAAAACCGTACTGCTTGCGCCAGTCCTTCGGCTTGATGTTCTGCGGGTGAATGCCCGTGTTCGAATCGAAGTTGTAAAGCTGCGTGTAGGGATTCGATGCGCCAGCGAGGCCGTTGTCGCGATCGTAGAAGTAGGTCGAACCGTGGAGCTGGTTGCCACCCGACTTCGTGACCGTGTTGATAACACCGCCAGCCGCACGGCCATACTCTGCCGAGTAGTTCGAGGTGTTTACCTGGAACTCCTGCACAGCGCCCTGCGTCACCGTGTATGCCGAACGCGTACGGCCACGAGCTTCCGAGAAGTACGCCTGATTATCGTCAGCGCCGTCGACGGTGTTGTTGTTCAGCAGGTAGCTGATACCGCGGAAGCTGAGAAGGCCAAAGCCATCCGAGTTCGAAACAACACCCGGCGTCAGCAGAGCGAAGTCTGACCAGCGACGACCGTTGATCGGCAGGTTCTCAATCGCGTTCTGATCGATCGTCGTCGAGATGTCCGCGCCAGCTGTCTTGATCGGCGGCAGTTCTGCGGAGACTTCCACCTTGTCCGACACGGAACCGGCGAGCAGCTTCGGGGTCACGTTCGCTGTGCCACCCACGGTGACGACGACGCTTTTCTCGATCGCCGTCTGGAAACCGTCCGAGGTGAAGGTGATTGAGTAGTTGCCCGGAGGCAGTTCAGACACACGGTACTCGCCCGAGGAGTTGGTCTTGGATGTGCGGACCACACCGGTATCGAGGCTTTTGATGGTAATAACGGTGCCAGGAAGCAAAGCTCCGCTGGCATCAGTAACGGTGCCACCGATAGCGCCGTTCGTGGAGGACTGGGCGAACGCCACGCTGGCGCGGGGCGCCACAGCGAGCGGTGCGAGTACGAGTGCGCAACCCAGAAGTGATTTTGCGATCGTGCGAAGTGTAACGGACATTCAGTGAATCTCCTGAAGCGGTAGAACAGAAATCAAAAAGGTCGTCGGGAAGAATGGCGATTCCCGGAGCGGCATCGCTGCCGCCCCGGGTGCCGAGTTACTTCACCGTCAGCGGAAGCGTGAAGGTCTGCGAAGAACCCGAAGCCGCGCTCGCGGTCGGAGTTCCTGCAATTGTGACCGTCACCGAGTAGGTTCCGGCAGGTGTCTGGATAGACTTGTCGCTGATCGTGCTTGAGCAACCCGTGATGCTGGCCGCGCCGAGGAGAGCAGCGAACGCCAATGCCATCACACCAAAGCCAGCCATCTTGCGACGGCGCAGCCCGATACCAAAGGCCACCAGAGCCGCGGCAGCCGCGAGACCCCAACGTCCCGTCAGTCCGCTCAGCGTCGTCGGGCGGGCTGAGGTCGTGATGTTCAGCGCGATCGTCTCATTCGAGTCGCAAGCGCCCAACGTGTACGTCGACGGGTTGAAGATGCAAGCTGCTCCCGAAGGCAGACCCGAGCACGAGAAGCTCAGTGTGCCGACGTAAGCCGAGTTCTGCACGCTGAAGCTGTAGAGTGCCGTCTGCCCAGCGGTCACAGTGCTCTGCTGGCCAGCGTTGACTGCGCTCAAACCAAAGGTACCCGTTGCCGTCGTGAAGTTGTACGCCGCTGCTGTCGAAGGGTTGGTGTTCGCATCGCCGCTGTACTTTGCTGTGATCACGTTCGTACCCGCAGGGAAGGTCTGCGTCAAGGTCGCAACACCTGCACTGCTAACCGTAATGGCCGAGCCAATCGGAACACCGTTGTTGTAGAACTGCACCGTGCCTGCGGGCGTCACGTATGCCGACACCGTAGCCGTCAGCGTCACCGAAGTGGATGTCGGGTAGTTCACCGTCGAGGAGCAGCTCACCAGGTTGGACGTGATCACCGTCGTCGTCACCTTGCTCGTGATCGCAGTGACGCCGAGCGGGAAGGTTGCCGTGCCGCCGAGTGACGAAACCACCTTGAACGATCCGCTGGCGAATCCGACAGCCGTCGGCTTCGCAACGATGGAGAGCGTGCAGTCCTGCGTCGTATCGCTGTTCGTCACGCAGGTTGCCGTGCCGAGCGTGAAGACCGAGCTGCCCGTCACCAGCGTATAAGCTCCAGAGCTGGCGGGAGAATCACCCTTTGCAAAGTGGATCACCACCTTGTTCGTCGTGCTCGTCAAGCCAATCGCACCGAAGTACGTTCCGCTCATGACGCCGCGAACATTGTTGTTCTCGGTATCGCCCACAAGAACGTCCGAGTAGCCGTCCACGTTCAGACCATAAAGGCCAGGAGCGGGAAGGGTCGTGCTCGAGTAGCTGCCACTCGAGACAGCATAGAACTTCGCGTTGAGACCGGTGCAGCCGTCGCCAAGCGTGTCAGTTGCTGCTGCGCAAACGGTCGTTGCACCACCGGCGACCGCATACATCAGCTGCGAGCCGGTATCTACACGCCAGATGATCCCGGCGGTAGCGTCATTGAAGTACACGTTGTTCTGAGCATCGACGCCAACGCCAAACGGGCTGCCGATTGCCGTGGCATTCGCCGCGCCGCGGACCGTGTTCGCCTGAAGCTTGCCCGTGCCCGTGCCCGCATAGGTCGTCAGAATGCCGGTGCTTGAAACGACGGGAAGCTGGTTGTAGTACTCATTCGAGAAATAAACGTTTCCGTTCGTATCAGCCGCAACACCGTAGGGGTTGTCGAGGAACGTGGCCGTTGCGGTCGCGCCTTCGGTGTACTTGCCGTAGGAGCAGCCATACGTACCCGATGTGCCGTTTGCGCAATCAGTCGGACCCGTGTAAGCCCCAGCAACACGCCAGATTGTTCCTGCAGCGACGGTGACACCGTTCACGGTGTTGCTGCCCGTCGCGTTGGTGTTCACCACCAGCACAGCATTCTTGTAACGCTCAGCGATGTACAGATCGCCCTTGTTATCGAAAGCAATAGCAGCGGGCTCGTCGATATAGCTCTGCGAGGCAGCGATTACAGTCGTCGTCGAGTTGCTGACGACATAACCGTACGTGGCACCGCCCGTGTAACCAGCCACGTTGGTGATAATGCCACCCGTCGACGGAATCAAGCCACCGGTGGCGGCGATCTTACGCACGTCGTAGTAAGCAGTTTCCGAGAAGTAAAGGTCGCCGTTCGAGGCAAACGCCAGCGCCAGCGGTCCCTTCAGCACAACGGCCGTCGAAAGGCAGCCGTCGCCCTTCGCATCCACCGCAATGCCGGTGCCGCAAGCCGTGCCAACGGTCGGCGCAGTCGAAGCGCCCCCAGCCACAGCAGTCACAATACCGGTCGCAGCATCAATGCGACGAATCAGATTGTTGTTGTAATCCGAGAAGAAGACATTGCCCTGAATGTCCATCACTGCAGCGCGCGCACCTGGCTTCGCGTTACCTGCAGCTACATTGCCCAGCTGGATCTCTGTGGCCAAACAACCATCGCCATAGGCGTCAGTCGCGATGTTGCCAGAGACCGGGCAGCTTCCGCCAGCGGCGGTAGGCGCGCTTGCGCCACCTGCAATCAGCTTGACGGTAGAGGGAAGCAGACTGGGTGCAGTCTGGGCCGACGCGACGACCGACATGGAAAGCGTCGCCAAAGACAAAAGACTCACTCGGCGTACAAACGAACGGAAAGAAACTCTCACGAGAGCAGCACTCCTGAAAAATAACCTTGCGGTCGATAAGGCCTTTGCGAAAGCCTCCACCGACCGCGTTTATCGAATCCCGTCTTCCCTGAGCAAAGCCGGAGATGTGAACGCATCCAAGCGCGCAGCCGCGTTGGAGCGTATAGGCAAAAAACTTCCTGATCAGATGAACCCAAGATAGCACGGTGCACGATGTTTCGATCAAAACTTCCGCGACAAATAGAAGAATCTACGGTAAACATTGCATGGCCTGAAAGCGGCAAAATGCCCGATTTTGCAGCAATCCGCAAGAATGTCCCCACCGAACTCACAGCTTCGCAAGCACTTACAGCGCGCAGCGAAGCCCCCAAACAGAAAGGCGGCTGGCCGAAGCCACGCCGCCTTGTTACTCTCATCGTCAACGGATTACAGCGTAAGAATCACCGGTCCGTCTTTCGTGATCGCTACCGTGTGCTCGAAGTGAGCGCTGAAGGAACCGTCGGTCGTAATCGCCGTCCAGCCGTCCTCGAGCACCTTCACCTTGTCCGTGCCCAGGTTGATCATCGGCTCAATCGCCAGAACCATGCCCGCCTTGAGGCGAGGTCCCTTCCCTGCATCGCCGTAGTTCGGCACCTGCGGATCCTCGTGCATCGCGCGACCGATGCCATGGCCGACGAACTCACGCACAACCCCATAACCTTCGGCTTCGCACATCGACTGCACTGCATGACCGATGTCGAAAAGACGACCGCCCACAACGGCCTTATCGATCGCCGCGTACAGCGAAGCTTCCGTCACCTTCAGCAGCTTCTCCACCTCTGGCTTCACGCTGCCAATCTTGTGCGTCACAGCAGCATCCGAGAAGAAGCCATCGACGACAACACCGCAGTCCACCGACACGATATCGCCTTCCTTCAATACCTTCTTGTCGTTCGGAATGCCGTGCACCACCTGCTCGTTCACCGAAGTGCAAAGGATCGCGGGATAGCCGCCGTAGCCCTTGAAAGCGGGTTTTACGCCGAGTTCCTTCACCTTGGCTTCGGCTGCGCGTTCGAGGTCCATCGTCGTTGCGCCGGGGCGAACGACGGCCTTCACCGCGTCATGTACCTTGCGCAGCGCGATGCCCGAGATGCGCATCTTTTCGATCTCTGCTGAGGACTTGATTTGAATTGCCATACGTTCCGTGCGTCTTTCCCAGCTATCTGCCAGCCGTTCGAGGTTCTTGAAAAAATTTGCGCGGCGACCGCGCCCGTGGAGTGTCATGCGTCCTACGACACCTCTTCTTCGTCAGGTTCTTACGCTACGTCTGGATGGTGGCGCAGCTTCAACAGAGCTTCGCGGATCGCCTGCGTGACGACTTCCACCGGCTGATCGCCATCGACTTCCGCAAAACGGCCGCCATGCGTGCGGTAATACTCGATCACCGCCGCGGTCTTCGCTTCAAACGCCTTCATACGCTCGTGGAACACCTCTTCAGTGTCGTCCTTGCGCTGCTCGAGCTTCTCACCGGTCTCGTCGTCGAGTCCTTCCACCTTCGGAGGATGCGTGTAGATGTTGTAGATCTTGCCCGACGGTGCAATGCGGCGCCCCGTGATGCGCTCCAGCAGAATTTTCTCGGGCACGGTGATGTTCACCGCGACCACTGGCAGCTGATACGCCACCAGCTGCGTATCCAGCCACTCGGCCTGCTGAATCGTGCGCGGGTAACCATCGAGGATGTAGCCGTGCTCGGTGTCGGGCTGTTTGAAGCGGTCGGCAACCATATCGTTCACCAGATCGTCCGGCACGAGCTGGCCCTTGGACATCAACTCATCGGCCATCATGCCGAGCGGGGTATGGTTCTTGCGATGCTCGCGGAGCAGGTCGCCCGTTGAGATCTGCGGAATGCCGAACTCTTCCATCAGCAGCTTAGCCTGCGTGCCCTTGCCTACGCCGGGCGCACCCAGCAGCAGCATGGGGCCCGGAAGAAAATCGTTCGCATTCGGAAGTGGCTTGCTCATAGATCAATCGTTTCCTAAATAGTTCAGGGTCCAGAACCATAATGCGTTCTGAACCCTGGACCTTGGGTCCTGAACCTGTTGTGTTTTACCAGCTACGACGACCGCGGATGCGTCCCGACTTCGGCGCAAATCCTTCGTAGTGCTGCATGATCAGCTGAGCTTCGATCTGCTGCACCGTGTCCATCGCCACACCGACCACGATCAGCAGCGAGGTGCCGCCGAAGTAGAAGTTGAGGCCGAGGCCGTTGGTCGTCCACGCCGGGAGACGGTCGAAGAACGGACCGATCAGCCACAGGTGGTTGAAGTGAATACCCGAGATCAGGAACATCGGGATGATCGAGATCACGATCAGGTAGATCGCGCCCACCAACGTGATGCGCGTCAGCACATCGTTGATGTAGTCGCTCGTGCGCTTACCAGGACGGACGCCCGGGATGAACGAGCCATACTTGCGCATGTTGTCCGCGATATCGTCCGGACGGAAAATGATCGAGATGTAGAAGTAGGCGAAGAAGATGATCGCCGCGATGTACAGCACGACATACCAGGGCTCAGCCGGCTGCAGCGCAACAAAGATCGGTCCGAGGAACTTGTTGTCACGCAGAGGACCCGATCCGAAGAGCGAGATGTTCTGCAGCAACAGCGGTGCCGAAAGGATCGAAGCCGCGAAGATCACCGGCATCACACCGCCCGAGTTCACCTTCAGCGGCAGGTACGAGGTCGAGGTCGGCGTAGCAGCTACGCGACCGGTCGTACGCTTTGCAGCCTGGATCGGAATGCGGCGCTCCGAGCGCTCCACGAAGATGATGAACGCCACGACGGCGATCATCATGCCGACGAGCAGCACCATCGCGATCGGCGTGAAACCACCCCATGCCTGCGTGTGGAACTTCACGTAGAGGTCCTGAATGCCCTTCGGCAGACCGACCACAATACCCGTGAAGATGAGCAGCGACATACCGTTGCCGATACCGCGCTCCGTAATCTGCTCGCCCAGCCACATGATGAATGCGGTGCCGCAGGTCAGCGTGATGATGCAAAGCGGAACGAACGAGGTCTTCGAAACCGTCACCATCGATGCGCCTGACTGCGTGTTCGTCAGCGTCAGCGCGATGAAGAAGCTCTGCACCACAGCAAGGATCACTGTGACGTAACGCGTCCACTGCGTGATCTTGCGACGGCCGGCTTCGCCTTCCTTCTGCAGCTTGTTCAACGGCTCGTAGATCACCGTGAGGAGCTGGAAGATAATGCTCGCCGTGATGTACGGCATGATGCCCAGCGCAAAGATCGTCAACTTGCGCAGGTTGCCGCCGTTGAACAGATCAAGCAGGCCAAGCGCCGAGCCGGAGTTCTGGTTGAAGAACTGGGCAAGCATCTCCGCATTGATACCCGGCGTCGGGATGTGCGCACCGAGACGGTACACAGCCAGCAGGCCGAGCGTGAAGAAGATGCGGTTGCGGAGGTCTTTGATCTTGAAGACGTTTTGGAGCTTTTCGAGCATCGAGGTGTGGTGCCTTCGTCAGGAGTTGAAGCTTGAGCCAGCCAGTCGCCCTGAGGTTGCGACCCGTTTGGTTTCTGGCTTGGAATCTTGCAGCTATTCTACGCGAGAAACGCGCTGCGAACTCGCAACGCGCGTCAAAGGTTGAAACAGAAAGGGCCGGAGCGCTTGCTCCGGCCCTTTTTCGTACTTAGGCAGCCGGTGCTTCTGCGCCAATCACGATCGCCTTGCCGCCAGCGGCTTCGATCGCCTTCGCAGCCGCAGCCGAGAACTTGTGTGCGTGAACCGTGACAGCCGAGGTCAGCTCGCCGTTGGCGAGCACCTTCACCAGCTTGTTGCGGCCCTTCACGATGCCCTTCTCCTGCAGCACCTCAAGGGTGATCTCCGCGATGCCGAACTCGGCAATCTTGTCGAGACCGAGCACGAGGTACTCGGTGCGGAAGATGTTCGTGAAGCCACGCTTCGGCAGACGACGGTGAAGGGGCATCTGGCCGCCTTCAAAGCCGCGCATCAGCGACGAGCCCGAACGCGATCCCTGGCCCTTGTGACCACGGGTCGAGGTCTTACCCATACCCGAGCCCATACCACGGCCGACGCGCTTCTTGTTTGCATTGGCACCCTTCGGTGCACGGAGGTTCGAAAGATTCTTTGCCATAATTTCCTCGCTAACGCCGAGGAAGCTTCTAGCGCTTTGCCTCTCAGAAGAGGCGAAGGCCGATGAGCTTCATCGACTCGCATGTTGTGGCCACTCGTGGAGTGGCGGGATTGCCTTCAGCTTACAGCAGCCTTAGCCGCTAAGCCGAAAGCACGCAATTAGTCGACGATACGGACGAGGTGAGGAATCTTCTTCACCATGCCGCGGATCGACGGAGTGTCTTCGCGCTCAACGATCTGGTTCAGCTTCGTAAAGCCGAGGCCCTTGACGACGGCCTTGTGCTTCACCGGCGTGCAGATCTGCGAGCGGAAGTACTGGATCTTGATTGTGCTGGTCGCTGCCATTGTTCTTCTCCAGAGGGCCCAAGATACCAGGCCCAGAGTCTAAAACTGTATTACTGGGCCCGATGTTCCGGGCCCGAAACCTTGCTTCCTAGAGCTCGTCGATCGACTTACCACGCAGGGCAGCAACTTCTGCCTTGTCGCGGAGCTGGCTGAGAGCGTCGAAGGTCGCCTTGATCACGTTGTGCGGGTTCTTGGTGCCGAGCGACTTCGTCAGCACGTTCTGCACGCCGCAAGCGGTCATCACTGCACGAACGGTCTTACCAGCGATCACACCGGTACCTTCAGGAGCCGGCTTCAACAGCACTTCGCCTGCGCCAAAGTGGCCGAGCGTCGGGTGCGGGATCGAGTACTCGGTCAGGTTGACCTTGATCAGGTTCTTCTTCGCCGCTTCGATGCCCTTACGGATCGCCTGCGGAACTTCCTTCGCCTTGCCCGAACCGTAGCCCACCACGCCCTGCGCCGGATCGCCAACGATGACGAGCGCCGCAAACGACATGTTCTTACCGCCCTTGACCACCTTGGTCACGCGGTTGATTGCTACGACTTCGTCCTTCAGGTCCAGACGGCCGGCTTCGATACGCTGCTTCATTGCCATGATTTTCTCTTCTCTTTGTATATTTCATCCTCGGCACACCGGTCCGAGGCTTGCAACTACAGGGTGAAACCGTGCCCAGGGCAGCAAGCCCCGGGCCAGGCATTAGAACTCGAGGCCAGCTTCACGAGCTGCATCGGCCAGAGCCTTGATGCGACCGTGATAGAGGTAGCCACCGCGATCGAACACAACCTTCTTCACGCCAGCAGCCTGAGCGCGCTCAGCGATGAGCTTGCCCACAGCCTTTGCCGCTTCCACGTTGCCGCCTACCGACTGGCTCTCGCCCTTCTTGGCAACGGTCGATGCCGATGCGATGGTGACGCCGCTCGCATCATCGATGAGCTGGGTGTAGATGTGGTTGAGCGAACGGTAAACGTTCAGACGCGGACGCTCTGCGGTACCGCTGATCTTGCTGCGGATGCGCGTGTGGACGCGCTGGCGGATCTCATTACGCTTGGGAATCGTGATCATTGGAATTCTTCCTTTCCTAATAGCGTCGCCAGCCTCTGGCGACGTTCGGTGCGGTTAGGAGGCGGCGCAGGCTGGAGTCTCCTCACATCCCTGCGCCTAACCTCTTAGATTTACTTGGCGCCGGTCTTTCCGACCTTCTTCTTCAGCTTCTCATCCGAGTAGCGAACGCCCTTGTTCTTGTACGGATCCGGCTTACGGAGCGAACGCATGTCGGCGGCCACCTGGCCCACCTTCTGACGGTCGATACCTTCAACCGTGACGTGCGTCTGCTTCGGATCGATGGTCACCGAGATGCCGGTCGGCAGCGGGAACTCGATCACGTGCGAGTAGCCGAGCGTGAACACCACAGTGTTCGTGCCCTTCATTTCCACACGGTAACCGATACCGATGACGTCCAATTCCTTCTTCCAGCCGTTGGTGACGCCTTCGACAGCGTTGAACACCAGCGCGCGGGTCAGACCATGGAAAGCCTTCTGCTTGTCGTTCTCACGAACAACGTTCAGGATGCCGTCCTTCTCTTCCAGCGTGATGCCAGCCGGGATGAGTGCAGTCACCTTGCCCTTGGGGCCTTCGACGAGGACGTTGCCCTCGTTCACGGTGTACTTCACAGTCTTCGGCAGGGTGATCGGCTTCAAACCAATACGCGACATTTCAAATCCTTTGGGTGGCTTGCGAGTCTCTCGCGCAACGCGAGTTCCACTGCAGCCGGGTGGTGCATGGGGCCCGAAGGCCCCGAGGGGTTACCAAACTTCGCAGAGGATCTCGCCGCCGACGTTCTCACGACGGGCCTGGCGGCCGGTCATGACGCCCTTGGGCGTCGTCAGGATAGCGATACCGAGTCCGCCCTGTACGCGGCGAATCTCTTCCTTGCCCACATACACGCGGCAACCGGGCTTCGACACACGCTTCAGGTCGCGGATAGCGGCCTCGTTGTTGGCGCCGTACTTGAGGTACACGCGCAGCACCTTCTGGCCATCTTCTTCAGCGGGCTTGTAGTTCGCGATGTAGCCCTCTTCCTTGAGGATGCGTGCAATCTCGGCCTTCAGCTTCGACGCCGGAACGTCCAGCTTCTGGTGACGCGCGTTGTGCGCGTTGCGGATGCGGGTAAGGAAGTCTGCTACCGGATCAGTCAGGTTCATCTTCGTTTCCTTCTTCCCCGTTAGCTTCGGGCCGTCAATCTGTTCGGGCCGGAAGAACCTGCGGGAATGGTTGGTGACGTTGGCATCATCGCACGGGCGAATCAGCCTTCATCGGATTACGTTGCCGGGCTTGGCTAGGGCTTCACTCACTCTATCGAGAGCAGGAAGCCCCTGGGCACCAGCCGATACGTCTACAGTGACGCATCGCAAAAGTTCTGCGAGCTTGATTACCAGCTCGACTTCACAACACCCGGGATCTCGCCCTTGTGCGCCAACGAGCGGAAGCACAGACGGCAGATACCGAACTTGCGAAGGAAGGCGCGGGGACGACCGCAGAGCTGGCAGCGGTTGTGTGCGCGGGACTTGAACTTGGGCTTGCGTGCGTCTTTGACGCGCTTTGCAGTAGTAGCCATTTCTCTTTACTCCTAATCCTTCGCCTTAGTTGCCCTGGCGGAACGGCATGCCGAACGCCTTGAGCAGGGTGCGCGCACCGTTGTCGTCCTGAGCCGTCGTCACGAAAGTGACGTTCATGCCCTTGGTCTTGTCGACCTTCGCGTAGTCGATTTCAGCGAAGATCAGCTGGTCGCGCAGACCGAGCGTATAGTTGCCACGGCCGTCGAAGCTCTTCGACGATACACCGCGGAAGTCACGCACACGGGGCAGAGCCACCGAGATCAGACGATCGAGGAACTCGTACATCGCTTCGCCGCGCAGCGTGACCATCGCACCGATGGGCATGCCTTCACGCAGCTTGAACGCAGCGATCGACTTTTTCGCCTTCGTCACAACCGGCTTCTGGCCGGCGATCGAAGCCAGATCAGCCACGAGCGGATCCATCATCTTCGAGTTCTGCGTTGCTTCGCCGAGACCCATGTTGATGACGATCTTCTCGAGCTTCGGCACCTGCATTACGTTCGCAAGGCCGAGTTCCTTCTGAACCGATGCCTTGATCTCGCTTACGTACTTCTCTTTCAGACGTGCAGCCATTTCTTTTCTCTCTTTCTCACGGTTCCGGAGTGTTTACCGTTTCGTGAGGTGTTCAATTGCGAAGCCATGCGGCTCGCGATACCCACTACTTCGTCGCTGCGACCTGCTGCCCGTTGGACTTGGTCACGCGAACCTTCTTGCCGTCGACGATGGTGTAACCGACGCGCGAAGCCTTGCCTTCTGCATCGAGGAGCATCACGTTGGAGATGTGAACCGTCGGGTTCAACTCCTGGATGCTGCCCTGTGCGCCCGTCTGGGGGTTCGGCTTCACATGCTTCTTGATCATGCGAAGGTTGTCGCCCTGGATGCCTTCGAGCAGAACGCGGTTCTTGTCGGTGAGGACGCGGAGAACGCGGGCCTTCTTGCCCTTGTTGTTGCCTGCAATCACGATCACCTGGTCATTACGCTGAATCTTTGCCATTGCTCTACTACTCTCTTTCGTTTTGCCTCGGCAATCATTGCCTCTTACGAGGCGCGGAGCCGGATTCCGCAGAAACAGTTCTAGGTTCTAAGTTGCAAGTTCAAGGTAAAGACTTACAACTTAGAACGCAGAACGTACAACTAGATGACTTCAGGAGCGAGCGACACGATCTTGAGGAACTTCTTGTCGCGGAGCTCACGGGCAACCGGACCAAATACGCGCGTGCCAACCGGCTCCATCGCATCGTTGATCACCACAGCCGCGTTCTCATCGAAGCGGATGTAGGTGCCGTCCTTGCGGCGGTATTCCTTGTGCGTACGCACGATCACCGCCTTGACGACCTTACCCTTCTTAACCGTGCCGTCCGGCGAAGCTTCCTTCACCGCAGCGGTCACAACATCGCCCAGGCCGGCCTTCTTACCGAGGCCGCCGCCGAGCGGCAGAATCACCTGAAGCTTGCGCGCGCCTGAGTTGTCGGCAACGGCGAGCATGGTGCGCATTTGAACTGCCATGGTATTTCTCCTTGCGCTGCGAGCCTTGCGGCCCGCGCTATCTCGTTACTTCGTGGCCGACTCAGCCGCGACAGGCTTCTCTTCCGCAAGCGCCGAAAGCGACGAGCGACGGATGATCTCTTCAAGCGACCAGCGCTTCAGCTTCGACAGGGGACGGGTCTCGCGGATGCGGACCATGTCGCCCACGCGGGCCGAGTTCTGCTCGTCATGTGCGTAGAACTTCTTGTTCGACTTCATGACACGCTTGTACTTGGGGTGAGCCTTGCGCATTTCGATCTCGACAACGATGGTCTTCTCCATCTTCGTCGAAACTACGAGGCCGACCTTCTCAGCGCGGTGCGCCTTCACTTCAGGGGTGGTGGTCACAGTGGTTTCAGCCATTACTTGCCTGCCTTGCTGGCCGCGAGCACGCGCTCACGGGCGATGGTCTTGATGCGTGCGATGTCGAGCTTCAGCGAGCGGATGTTGCCAACGCCCTCAGCCTTACCCAGGCTCTTGGCGAAGCGGATACGGAAAAGCTGCTCTGCAACCTTCGTCTCTTCTGCCTTCAGCTCGGCGTCGCTCAGTCCGCGGATCTTATCGAGTTCCATGATCGTTTCCTTCAAAAGGTGCGGGCCCCGAGAGGCCTCGCGAAATATCGTTACTTGGCGGCGACTTCCGTCGATACACCGGGACGAACCACAAAGGTCGTCTTGAGCGGAAGCTTGTTGGTCGCCAGGCGCATTGCTTCGCGCGCGATATCGACCGGAACGCCTTCCATCTCGAACATGATCTTGCCAGGACGGACAACGGCTACCCAGTGATCCGGTGCACCCTTGCCCTTACCCATACGGGTTTCGGCCGGCTTGCGGGTAATGGGCTTGTCCGGGAAAATGCGGAGCCAGACCTTACCACCACGCTTGATGAAGCGGGTCATCGCGATACGCGCCGCTTCGATCTGACGATCGGTGATGTAGCCACACTCGAGAACCTTGAGACCGAAATCGCCGAATGCGAGGTCGGAACCACGCCACGCCTTGCCGGTCATACGGCCGCGCTGTTGCTTGCGATACTTTACGCGCTTGGGAGAAAGCATTTCCTAATCCTTATCTTGAGCGACGAGCACAAGGCCCGCCGGAACTTGCCAGGCCGAAGCCCGGGAGCCCGTCCATACAGCAACGAGCCCAGCGAATGATGCGAACTGGACCGCACGAGGCGGAAGCCGCAGAACAGCCGAGGAGCTTCAGCAGAACCCTTAGTGTTTCGAGGGGAATGCAAGAGTGGATCAAGAACAATCCAAACTCTGAAAGCTCGACCGAGGTCTCTGCCACAGTGCAAACCAAGGCAGACTCAGGGCCAAACCTGAATAGTGTAGCAAAGTTTGGTTCTTTCTCCAAACTTTTTCAACATGGACCTCGGGTTTAGAGTCCGCCGAAACGAATCTCCAAACCCGATTTCCAATCTTTGGCTAGAATACGCCAGCAGCACCCACGGTCTCAGCCGGACGACGCTTCTTCTGCTCGTAGATATCGCCACGGTAAACCCACGTCTTGACACCGATGATGCCGTACGTGGTCTTCGCTTCCGCGAAGCCGTAGTCGATGTCTGCGCGCAGCGTGTGCAGCGGCAGGCGGCCCTGGAGATACCACTCGGAGCGAGCGATTTCGTTGCCGTTCAGACGGCCCGACACGCGGACCTTGATGCCCTTGCAACCGAAGCGCAGAGCCGAATCCACCGACTTACGCATTGCGCGACGGAACGATACACGCTTCTCCAGCTGGAGAGCGATGTTCTCGGCCACGAGCTGAGCGTCGAGCTCCGGCTTGTTGACTTCCAGAATGTCGATGAACACTTCGCGGTTCGTACGCTTCTGGATGTCTGCCTTGAGCTTGTCGATTTCCGCGCCCTTGCGGCCGATGATGATGCCCGGACGTGCGGTGCGGATGATGAGGCGGAGCTTGTTGCCCGGGCGCTCAACTTCAACGCTCGAAACACCAGCAGCCTTCAGCTTCTCGCGAAGCTCAGCCTTCAGCTTGACGTCCTCAACGAGGAGCTTGTCGTAACCGCGCTCTACGAACCAGCGCGACTTCCAGGGCTTGTTGACGCCCAGGCGGAATCCATAGGGATGGACTTTTTGTCCCATACTATCCTTCTTTTCTCACCATCCGCGGTTGAGCCGGGAGGTGGACTACACGGATTTTGTCGGTCGAGGAAAGCTCGAAAGCTCACTCCCTGACCGACTCACCAGAATGACTTACTCAGCAGCTGCGGTCTTCTTAGCAGCCTTCTTTGCGGCCTTCTTCGGAGCTGCCTTCTTGGCAGCCTTCGGAGCTTCGGCAGCAGGTGCTTCCGTTGCCGGAGCAGCCTTCACCTTCACCTCAGCAGCCTTCTTCTCGGCCACCGTGATGATGATGTGTGCGATGCGGCGCTGGTAGCGGAACGCACGGCCCATCGGGGCAGGGCGGATACGCTTCATGCGCGGGCCGTCGTTGGCGACAGCGGTCTTCACGATCAGGTTGTCCAGATCGATGTCGAGGCCGCGCTCATCCGACAGATGCTGCGCGTTCGCCACAGCCGAGCGGAGAACCTTCTCCACCACCGGAGCGATGCGCTTGTTGGTGAAAGCCACCGTGTTGATGGCAGCTTCCACGCGCTGACCCTTGATCAGGTCAAGCACGAGCTTGGCCTTCTGCGGGCTTACACGCTGGAACTTCGCTTCAGCGCGGAACTCGGGAGCGGTATTTGCAGTCTTCTTTGCCATTACTGTCTCCCTTTAGCGGCCCTTCGCCGTGTCGCCGCCCTTGGCCACGTGGCCCTTGAACGTGCGGGTTGCTGCGAATTCGCCCAGCTTGTGACCAACCATGTTTTCCGTGCAGTACACGGGGATGAACTTACGGCCGTTGTGCACGGCGATCGTGTGACCGACAAAGTCGGGATGGATCGTCGAGCGGCGCGACCATGTGCGGATGACCTTCTTGTCTCCCGCAGCGTTCATCACGTTGACCTTCGTCATCAGGTGCTCGTCAATGAACGGGCCCTTCTTCGTAGAACGTGCCATTTGTGATTTTCCTTTTCAGTACTCGGTACAACGAATCGCAGGAGAGGAGTCTGCGACTTGGTCCAGCCCATCCGTTCGTAAGTCTGACATGCGCCAGCCTCACGCCTCCCAGGGCGCCGTTACTACTACTTCTTGCGACGCGAAACGATGAAGACGTCCGTACGCTTGTTGTTACGGGTCTTGTAACCACGCGTCGGCTGGCCCCACGGCGTAACCGGGTGACGGCCGCCTGAGGTCTTACCTTCACCACCACCGTGCGGGTGATCGACCGGGTTCATCGACACACCACGGTTGGTCGGACGGATGCCCTTCCAGCGGTTACGGCCGGCCTTACCGATGGTCACGTTCTCGTGATCGGTGTTGCCCACCTGTCCGATGGTCGCCATGCAGTCGATCAGCACGCGGCGCGTTTCGCCCGAAGGCAAGCGGAGCAGCGCGTAATCGCCTTCCTTGGCGACGAGGTTGACCTGCGCACCAGCCGAACGCGCCATCTGCGCGCCACGGCCCGGGCGAAGTTCAATGTTGTGCACGATCGTACCGACCGGAATGCTGCGCAGCGGCAGAGCGTTGCCCACCAAAATGTCGGCCGTCGGTCCGCTCATCACTTCCTGACCGACCTTGAGGCCGATCGGCTGGATGATGTAGCGCTTCTCGCCGTCCGCGTAGTGGATCAGCGCGATACGTGCCGAGCGGTTCGGATCATATTCGACCGTCGCGACCTTGCCCGGGATACCGAACTTTTCGCGCTTGAAGTCGATGATGCGAAGCTTCTGCTTGTGGCCACCGCCATGATGACGCATGGTCATCAAACCAGTGTTGTTACGGCCGCCGGTGCGCTGCTTGGTTGCGAGCAGCGGCTTATGCGGCTTGTCCGTCGTGATGTCGTCGTTTACCAGCTTCGTCTGGAAACGAAGCGTAGGCGTAATCGGTCGAAAGCTCTTAATCGGCATTTCTAAATCCTTGAATTTCTCCGCATCCTTGAAATTGGCCTGCGTGGCCAGGAGGCGATAGTTACTACGACCAGCGATCTCCGGGGAGAGGCGGTCTGGGTTCGGCAGCGGAGCACGCTACCGAACCCACGCAATTACTCAGCTACGAAGTCAGGAACCGTTTCGCCAGCCTTCAGCTTCACATAGGCCTTCTTCCAGTCCGGACGATAGCCAGCGAAGCGACCACGACGGCGCTCCTTGCCTTCCACGATCGAGGTGCGAATCGACGCAACCTTCACGCTGAAAAGCTTCTCCACAGCCTGCTTCACTTCGGTCTTCGTGGCCGTTGCGGCCACTTCGAAAACCAGGGTGCCTTCCATCTCGCGAGTGATCAGAGCCTTCTCGGTGATGATGGGACGACGGATAACGCTATATACGGTAGGCATGTTTACTTCGCCTCCTTCTTGCTGACGTTCTTCTTCAGCGTTTCCTGCAGAGCTTCAAACGCAGCCTTCGAGAAGATCGCGTTCTCATAGCGGAGCAGGTCATACGGGTGCACTTCCGACGCCAGCACCAACTCGACGCCCGCGAGGTTACGCGAACCGAGGTAGAGCTTCTCGTCGATCTGCTGCGTGGCTTCCACGAGCAGTGCGGTCTTCTTCGCTTCGAGCTTGTTCAGCGTCTGGCGGAAGAGCTTGGTCTTGGCTTCCTGCACGTCGAAGTTCTCGACAACGGTCAGCTGGCCGTCGTTGATCTTCGAGATCAGAGCCGAGCGGAGAGCGCCCAGGAGCTTCTTGCGGGGGAACGCGTACTCATACGAGCGCGGCTGAGGTCCGTGGACCGTACCACCACCACGCCAGAGCGGCGTACGGATGGAGCCTACACGAGCGCGGCCCGTGCCCTTCTGCTTCCAAAGCTTCTTGCCTGCGCCCGAAACCTTCTTGCGGTTCTTGGTCGCGTGCGTACCCTGACGCAGCGCTGCGCGGTAATGCTTTACCGCTTCCCAAAGGAGTGCTTCGTTTACCTCGCCGGCGAACAAGGGGTCGAGTTCAAACTCGCCAACCTTGGAGCCTTCGAGATTCACAACATTGATGTTGGCCATCTCACTTCTTCTTTCCGTGCTGACGATCGTTGCCGCCAGCCCTAACTTTGTTATGGTGCGTTCTCGGTCTGTTCCCCGCGCACCTTGTGGCTCATGGCGGCAGCGAGCTTTCACCCGCTACCGCCTAAGAGTTACTTTTTCTTGGCGGAAGCCTTCTTCGAAGCCTTCAGCGCGTCCTTCGTAGCTGCACCGGCGAATCCACGACGCTCACGCGGCGGAGCCACCGACTTCGATACGAGAACGTAGCCTTCCTTCGCGCCCGGAACCGCACCCTCAACGAGGAGGAGGTTGTCCTCAACGTCGATGCCGCGAATGCGGAGGTTGCGGACCGTCACCTGGTCGTTACCGAAACGGCCCGGCATACGCTGGCCCGGGAACACGCGCGACGGGAACGACGATGCACCGATCGAACCCTGGATCTGGAACATGTGACCGTGCGACTTGGGACCGCCGCCGAAGCCGTGACGACGCACGACGCCAGCGAAACCGCGGCCCTTCGAGTGACCGATCACGTCCACGAAGCGAGCTTCGCTGAAGATCTCGACGGTCAGGCGATCGCCCGCCTTCGGAGCTTCCTGGCCCTCTTCAACCGGCTCGATCTGCACTTCGCGGATCTCACGAACCGGAGCCACACCCGCCTTAGCGAAGTGACCGGTCTGTGCCTTGTTTACCTTGGTGGCCTTCACGAACTCAACGAGGCCGATCTGGGCGGCTTCGTAGCCGTCCTTCTGCATCGTCTTGACCTGCGTGATGACGCACGGGCCGACCTTCAGAACCGTGACGGGGTGAACAACACCCGCTTCGTCAAAGATCTGGGTCATGCCAATCTTCTTACCGAGAATTCCTGCTACTGACATTGACTTATCTCCTCATCATGCACGCGGTTGAGCCGCCGCACTGTAGGTTTTGCAAGCTGCTAGCCTCTAGCTGCTAGCCTCTAGCTTCGTTTTACTCAACTACAAGAATCACCACTCTCACCGCTCGGCCTATAGCTAGAAGCTAGAAGCCAGCAGCTATGAGCTACTTGGTGACGGTCTTGATTTCTACGTCCACACCAGCGGGTAGATCGAGCTTCATCAGAGCGTCCACCGTCTGCTGCGTGGGCTCGAGGATGTCGATCAGGCGCTTGTGGGTGCGAATCTCAAACGCTTCGCGCGACTTCTTGTCGACGTGCGGCGAGCGGAGAACGCAGTACTTGTTCTTCATCGTGGGCAGGGGAATTGGACCTGCAACCTGGGCTCCGGTACGCTTCGCCGTCTCAACGATTTCACCGGTGGAGGTGTCGAGAACGCGATAGTCATAAGCCTTCAGGCGGATACGAATGCGCTGTTGCGCCATGTGGGGTACTTCTTTCTGACCTTACACAAAGATCGGCTGGGAGTGGTTTGCAGGCGATCGACTTCTAGACCGACCGACAACCCTCAATTGTTGGGAGTACACAGAGCCACGCAGACACACGTAGCCCAACCAAGTAAGAATAACGCAGTTGAGGAAAACTCACAATATATTTCGAGTTTTCCCCGATATATATTTCGACCTCCCGCAACGCACGAAGGCCACCGATTTCTCGGTGGCCTTCGTGGTTTGCTGGGCCCTGGGCCCTAAGCCCTGGACCCTGCCGTTGTCTTACTTGATGATCTCGGAGATCGCACCAGCGCCGACGGTACGGCCACCTTCGCGGATCGCGAAGCGCAGGCCCTTCTCCATCGCCACCGGCGTGTGCAGCGTGACTTCCAGAGCGATGTTATCGCCCGGCATCACCATCTCCGTGCCTTCCGGCAGCTTCGCCGATCCCGTCACGTCCGTCGTGCGGAAGTAGAACTGAGGACGGTAGCCGTTGAAGAACGGAGTATGACGGCCGCCTTCTTCCTTCGAGAGCACGTACACTTCGCCCTTGAACACCGTGTGCGGCGTGATCGAACCCGGCTTCGCCAGCACCATGCCGCGCTCCACGTCGTCCTTCGCCGTACCGCGGAGCAAAAGACCCGCGTTGTCGCCAGCAAGACCTTCGTCCAGCTGCTTCTTGAACATCTCGACGCCGGTCACGGTCGTGTTCTGCGTGTCGCGGAAGCCCACGATCTGTGCCGCTTCGCCCACCTTGATCTTGCCACGCTCGATACGGCCCGTCACCACCGTGCCACGACCCGAGATCGAGAAGATGTCTTCGATCGGCATCAGGAACGGCAGGTCGACCAGACGGTCAGGCTGAGGAACGTTGTCGTCCACGGCCTGCATCAGCTCGTCGATCTTCTCTTCCCACTGTGCTTCGCCGTTCAGNAACCACGGATCACGGGAACGTCGTCGCCCGGGAACTCGTACTTCGACAGCAGCTCGCGAACTTCCATCTCGACCAGGTCGATCAGTTCAGGATCTTCCACCGCATCGCACTTGTTCAGGAACACCACGATGTACGGCACGCCAACCTGGCGAGCCAGCAGAACGTGCTCCTTGGTCTGCGGCATCGGGCCGTCAGTGGCCGCAACCACAAGGATCGCGCCGTCCATCTGCGCTGCGCCCGTGATCATGTTCTTGATGTAATCGGCGTGGCCCGGGCAGTCAACGTGAGCATAGTGACGGTTCGCCGTCTCGTACTCCACGTGCGAGGTCGAGATCGTGATACCGCGCTCGCGCTCTTCCGGAGCGTTATCAATCTGGTCAAACGACTTGAACGCGTTCTTCGGGTTGTGCTTCGAGAGAACCTTCGTAATCGCCGCCGTCAACGTCGTCTTGCCGTGATCGATGTGACCAATCGTGCCTACGTTTACGTGCGGTTTGCTACGGTCAAATTTTTCCTTCGCCATGAGTCTTCTCCAATTAGCTGAGTACTGCTAACCCTTGTTTTGCGCGCGCCGACTGTACATACAGTGGCTCCAGCGCGCGGCTTACTTTGCGAAACTTTGAGGTGGTTTCAGGAGCAGGCCGGTGCCTGCTCCCTATTCCCAAGCGCTTACTTGGCTTCGGCGCCCTTGACCTTTGCGATCACTTCTTCGCTCACCGAGCGAGGAGCTTCTTCGTACTGCTTGAACTCCATCGAGAAGTTTGCGCGGCCCTGGGTCGATCCACGCATCGCCGTCGCGTAGCCGAACATGTTCGACAGCGGCACGGTTGCCTTGATCGCCTGAACGCCGCCCACCATCTCCATGCCTTCGATACGGCCACGGCGCGAGTTGAGATCGCCGATGATGGTGCCCATGTACTCTTCCGGCGTGGTCACTTCGACCTGCATCACCGGCTCGAGCAGAACAGGCTTTGCCTTACGAGCAGCTTCCTTGAACGCCATCGAACCGGCGATCTTGAACGCCATTTCGTTCGAGTCCACGTCATGGTACGAACCGTCATAGAGCGACACCTTGATGTCGACCATTTCGTAACCCGCGAGAACACCGCCAGCCATCGCTTCCTGGATACCCTGGTCGATCGGCTTGATGTATTCCTTCGGGATCGTGCCGCCCTTGGTGTCGTTCGAGAACTCGTAGCCCTTACCGGTCTCGTTCGGCTCAATGCGGATCTTGGCGTGGCCGTAGTTACCCGAACCACCGGTCTGACGGATGTACTTGCCTTCAGCCTCAGCGTTACCGCGGATCGTTTCGCGGTAGTTCACCTGCGGCTTACCAACGTTGGCTTCCACCTTGTACTCGCGCATCATACGATCCACGATGATTTCGAGGTGAAGCTCGCCCATGCCGGCGATGATCGTCTGACCATTGGTCGCATCGGTGCGTACCTTGAAGGTCGGATCTTCCTGCGCCAGCTTCGCCAGAGCGATGCCCATCTTTTCCTGATCAGCCTTCGTCTTCGGCTCCACGGCAACTTCGATAACCGGCGCCGGGAAGTCGATGGACTCGAGCACGATCGGCGACTTTTCCGTGCAGATCGTATCGCCCGTGACGAGGTTCTTCAGGCCGACAGCCGCGCAGATGTCGCCTGCGAGGATCTCGGTGATTTCTTCACGCTTGTTCGCGTGCATCTTGAGCAGACGGCCGATACGCTCGGTCTTGCCCGTACGCGGGTTCAGCACCGAATCACCGGTCTTAAGTACGCCCGAGTACACACGGATGAAGATCAACTGGCCGACGAACGGGTCGGTCATGATCTTGAAGCCGAGGCCGGCGAACGGCTCGGAGTCATCAGCCTTGCGGGTCAGCTTCTCTTCCGGGTTGTGGGGGTTGATGCCCTCAACGGCCGGAACGTCCAGCGGGCTCGGCAGGTACTCGACCACTGCGTCGAGCAGGGTCTGGATGCCCTTGTTCTTGAACGCCGTGCCGCACATCACCGGGAAGATATGCATGCCGATAACGGCCTTGCGGATAGCGCGCTTGAGTTCTTCAACGGAGATCTCTTCACCGTCGAGGTACTTCATCATCACTTCTTCGTCGGCATCAGCAACGGCTTCGATCAGCTCGTGACGGAGCGACTCGCACTTGGCCTTGATGTCCGCAGGGACTTCAACAACGTCGTACTTCGCGCCCATCTCTTCGTTGTTCCAAACGATGCCCTTCATCTCGACGAGATCAACGACGCCCTGGAACTTGGCTTCTTCACCAATGGGCCAGTTGATCGGCACTGCACGAGCGCCGAGGCGGTTCACGATGGTCGAAGTCGCGTACTCAAAGTTCGCGCCAGCCTTGTCCATCTTGTTGATGAAGCAGATACGGGGAACCTTGTACTTGTTGGCCTGACGCCACACGGTCTCCGACTGGGGCTGCACGCCCTGTACGGAGTCAAAGCAAGCTACAGCGCCATCGAGCACGCGGAGCGAACGCTCCACTTCGGCCGTGAAGTCCACGTGGCCGGGGGTGTCGATGATGTTGATGCGGATGCCGTTCCACGAGCAAGTGGTTGCAGCAGAGGTGATGGTGATACCACGCTCCTGCTCCTGCTCCATCCAGTCCATGGTCGCAGTGCCTTCGTGCACTTCGCCAATGCGGTGGTTCACGCCTGTGTAGAACAGGATGCGCTCGGTCGTCGTCGTCTTACCGGCATCGATGTGCGCCATGATGCCGATGTTGCGACATTTTTGAAGGGAAATCGTGCGTGCCAAGGGAGTTTCTTTCTGCAGGCCCGGCCTGCTGTGATGCTTGCTTGAGTGTCGCAGCCTTGCGGCGCGGTGTTCAGAAACTTAGCGAGAGGATAGAGCCTTGGCGGCTCCATCCTCTCGAATTGCTTACCAGCGGTAGTGAGCGAAAGCCTTGTTGGCTTCTGCCATGCGATGAACGTCTTCCTTCTTCTTCATCGCGGCGCCACGGCCGTTCGCTGCGTCGAGCAGCTCAGCGGTGAGCTTCTCCACCATGCCCTTTTCGCCGCGAGCGCGGCCGTAGGAGATCAGCCAGCGGATCGCCAGCGAGGTGCGGCGCTCCGGGTTCACTTCGATCGGCACCTGGTAGTTCGCACCACCGACGCGGCGGCTCTTCACTTCCAGCATCGGCTTGACGTTCTCGACAGCCTTCTTGAAGAGCTTGAGGGCTTCATCGCCACCCTTTGCTTCAAGGTTCTCCATCGCAGCGTAGAAGATACCCTGCGCGGTCGACTTCTTGCCGCCCCACATCATGTTGTTGACGAACTTCGTAACCAGGGTCGAACCGTAGATCGGATCTTCAGCAACCTGGCGCTTGGATACATGGCCTTTACGTGGCATTTCTTTTCTCTTCTTCCCCCAGCGCGGTGACTTCTCACGTGCTGGGCCTGTTATGGGCAGCTTTCGCTGCCAGCTTCTAGCTTTTAGCCACTAGCTTCCAGCTCTCCGCCATAATGGCTGGAAGCCAGGAGCTAGAGGCTAGCAGCTGATCTTGTTTACTTCGCGGTCGCCTTCGGGCGCTTTGCGCCGTACTTCGAGCGGCTCTGCATACGCTTGGCTACGCCAACCGAATCGAGCGTTCCGCGAACAACGTGGTAACGAACACCCGGCAGATCCTTCACACGGCCGCCGCGGATGAGCACAATCGAGTGCTCCTGCAGGTTGTGGCCGATGCCCGGGATGTACGTGGTGACTTCGATACCGTTGGTGAGGCGCACACGAGCTACCTTACGAAGCGCCGAGTTCGGCTTCTTCGGCGTCTGGGTGTAGACGCGGGTGCAAACGCCACGGCGCTGGGGAGAACCCTGCAGTGCGGGCGATGCGGTCTTGTACTTGGTGGGCGTGCGGCCCTGCTTTACGAGCTGATGAAATGTAGGCACTTCAATTCCTTTACTGGTTGCAGTCCTATGCGTCGATGACGCCAGGAACTTCCGATTTATCCCTCGAACACTGACACAGGGCAGCACCTTCACTCTTCATTCATGCGGCTGTAACTTACAGCGCACACACGAAAGGCGGAGCTTGAAAACAAGCTCCGGCGAAGTCCTGAATCCTGCGCGTGGCCGTACTTCTAAAAACCATGCGCGTACTACATTCTGCTCATTCTATTGAGACGAGCGGACGGTGGCCGGGGCTTGTCGCGCTCTCGCAAGCACTTGCCCAACTCCGTTTCCGGTTCGTTCCGGCCCGCTCTCGCCCGTCGTAAAGACATGGCCCGCAGGTCGCAGACAGTGGTGATCTCGCCCCGTTTTCCGGCTTCCAGATACACCTATTCCCGATACACGCGGAACCCTCTCAATGTACCAAATGAAGCACGTTTTCGCAATTGACAAGATGTTCGCCCCATCACACGGATCGCCCTGAGAGCTTCGCGGCTGCGTGCAGCCCCTACAGTACTCACCATTGCGATCCTCTGCAGCGCCGTCGGCCTGGATTCCCGCCCGCATGTGCCAACGTCCCTCACTGCGGGAACTCGCCCGCTGGCAGCCTCGTCGTTGCCGGCGGGCTTTTCATTTCCATCGCGCTTCTGCCAATGCTGGGGTTCGTCGTTTACCCTTTGCTCATGCGTCACACCTTCGCCGCCGTCCTCCTCGCCCTGCCTCTTGCCGCGTTTGCGCAGACCTCCTCGACGAGCGCCCCAGCCGGGCGCCAGGTGCGCCAGCCCGGGCTCGTCGCCCTTTCGCCTGACGGCACCAGCCTCGCCTACACGATCAAGGGCAAGGAAGGCACCGAGCTGCATCTGCTGCCCTTCCCCACCGTAGATATGAGCAAGGAGAAGATCGTCGCGCCCGGTGATCAGACGAGCTGCTCGAACACCACGCCCATGTGGTCGCCGGACTCGAAGACCCTCGCCTATCTCTCCACCTGCACCGGCAAGGACGCGAAGTCCACGCAGCAGCAGATTTTCCTCTACACGCCCGCTGACGGCAAGAGCCGCCAGCTCACGCATGTGACCGGCAACATGGACACCCCGGCATGGTCGCCAGACGGCAAGCAGATCGCCTTCCTCTTCGTGGAGAACGCCACGCGTCACGCTGGCGCACTCGATGCCATGAAGCCGTTTGCGGGTGTCATCGGCGAGGACAACATTGAGATTCAGGGCGTCTACGCCGTGAAGACCGAGGACGGCAACGGCGCATGGCTGCTGCCGCCCACTCCCGAGATGTACACCTACGAATTCGCCTGGGCGCCCGACTCGAAGACCATCGCCACGACCGGCACCAAGGCTCCCGGCGAGAACAACTGGTGGGTGGCAAAGCTGTGGCGGGTCAATGACCGCCACGCGCAACTGATTCTCGACCCGTCGAAGGTTTCCGGCGCGATGCATGGCCTGCAGATCGCCGTGCCGAAGTTCTCGCCCGATGGCAAGAAGATCGCCTTTATCGGCGGCCTGATGAGCGACTTCGGTTCGACCGGTGGCGATCTCTGGCTGATCGACGCCAGGCCCGGCGCGCAGCCGGTGGATGTCACCCCCGACCTCGACGGCACGGTCGTGCACGAAAGCTTTGTTTCGCCGACGCACGTGGGCTTCGTAGAGGACAAGCGCGGCCACACCCTCATGCTCGACTGGGACGTCGAGAAGAAGGCAGCCGTGCCGAACTCGACGGTCGACCTCGGTCTCGCCAGCCTTAGCGGCGGTCTGGTCAAGGACGCGCCGAGCTTCTCGCCCGCCAACGGGGGCTACACCGTCTGGGTGCAGTCCGGACTCGAGCAGGCACCTGAAATCTGGGGCGCAGGCAGCGGTGCACCGAAGCAGTTCACCCACTTCAACGAAGGCCTGAAGCTGCGCCGCAAGACCATCTCGGTGGAGTGGGTCTCCGACGGCGCGCACGTCCAGGGCTGGCTCACCTTCCCCAAGGACTTCGACGAGCACAAGAAGTACGGCATCATCACGCAGGTGCATGGCGGGCCGTCGGCTTCTATCGGCGCGCGTTGGGACATGGGCCCGCAGCAGCTGACGAACTACTTCATCTTCCAGCCGAACCCGCGCGGCTCCTTTGGTCAGGGCGAGGCGTTCACGCAGGCTAACCGCAAGGACTTTGGCTATGGCGATCTCCGCGACATCCTCACCGGCCTCGACAAGCTGGAGCAGGACATTCCGTCGATCGACAAGAACCGCGAAGGCGTCACCGGCTGGAGCTACGGTGGTTACATGACGATGTTCTCCGTGACGCAGACGCCGCGCTTCAAGGCCGCCGTGGCAGGAGCGGGCATCGCCAACTGGCAGAGCTACTACGGCCAGAACCAGATCTCGGAGTGGATGGTGCCGTTCTTCGGCGCAAGCGTCTATGACGATCCCGCGGTGTATGCCAAGTCCTCGCCAATCACCTTCATCAAGAACGTGACCACGCCAACGCTTGTGATCGTCGGCGACCGCGATGGCGAGTGCCCTGCCCCGCAGAGCTTCGAGTTCTGGAGCGCGCTGAAGGCGCACGGCGTGAAGACACAGCTCGTCATTTATCCCAACGAAGGCCACGGCTTCCGTGACCCGGCGCACATCAAGGACCGCGCCGAACGTACGCAGAAGTGGTTCGACGAAAACCTGAAGTAGAGGCGGAAAGCCCCAAACGCCCGGCGACCATCGCCGGGCGTTTGCTGTTGGAGCAACAGAAACCCGCTGCTCACCTTTGCCGGACGCCAATCGTCCGAAGAGCAGCTCACAAAAACCGCTGGAAACGCCCGCGCGCGACGTGGGGCTTCCTGTAAACTGAAAACTCGGATTTGTGTGCTGTTGTGCAGATTTTGCACCGTTCAGTCGAACTCCGATTGAGCGGGGAGGTTTTCTAAGTGCGGTTGTTTTCGATGCGTATTACCCAGCGGTTGCTAGCTCTGGCCGTGGTTCTTTTCGTGGGCTTGCCCATGGGCGTTTCGGTTGTGGGTTGCGGCAAAAAGTCCACCACCACCCAGTACTGCAACTCGGGCGACTCCGGCCCGAAGGTGGGTGATCTCGCGTCGATTCAGCTGTCCCCGTCGCTGACCGCGACCGGCATTTCGCTGAACTACGGCCAGATGGGTACGACGCTGTCGGCCACCGGCTACGACTGCAAGGGCTCCACGGTGGGCCTGGGTTCCGTGACCTACGGCACCAGCAACATGGCGCTGGCGGACATCAACCCCACCACCGGCCAGACCTGCGGCGGCACCTGGAACCGCAACTCCGGTTCAGGCATTGCCGACTACACCACCTGCAGCGCGCCGGCTACCACAACGCAGTACAAGGCGTTCGTCACCGCGGTGTCCAACGGCGTTACCTCGAACGCAATCGCCGTCTATGTGCACCCCGTTGTGACGGGCGTGGTCTTCGGCCAGTCGAGCGCTAGAAGCTGTTCCGGCTCTGACATCACAACGTACGTGGATCCCGACACGACCTGCTGCCCGGTGGACTCCACCACGGTGGCTACGGCTGCTGTCTATGACCAGGCAAGCTGCGTGTCGCAGAACAGCACGCGCCAGGTTCCGGTTCGCGTCTACAAGAACAACTCCACGACCGCGGCGAACAACATCACCTGCATGGCCGGCAAGGTCACGCTGGCAGCCACCGGTTCCTCGGGTCTGGTGAGCTTTGATCAGAACGGCGTCGCTACCGCGCTGCTGCCAGGCTCGACGCTCGTCACGGCCACGCTGTCGAACTCGGCCAACGCCTACAACACCGGCTTCTTCTCGGTCTGCCCGCCAGCTTCGATCACGCTGACGCCCGTCGGCGCATCGGGCTCGACCAACCTGACGGTGCCGTTGAACAACACGCAGCCCTTCACGGCCACGGCTGTCGATACCGCTGGCGCTACGCTGACCGGTTTGACACTGACCTACCAGTCGACCTCGCCACAGACACAGCCTGCTGCGTCCACCGGTTCGGTCACCCCGGCATTCGCGGGCACGGCGAAGATCACCGCAGTCTGCCAGCCGCCGACCTGCAACCCTTCGCCGACCGCGCAGCTTGGCTACCTCGGCAACGGTAAGCCGATCACCTCGCCGGGCGTTTCCGTCACCACCACCGGTCGCAGCACCACGGCGATCTACGTGGCCAGCACGAACTCGCAGTATATCTACCCGGTCGACTTCCAGACGCAGACCACAGGCAATCTCGTGAAGCTGCCATACCTGCCGAACTCGATGGTGATCACCCAGGACGGAAGCACCGTCTACATGGGCGGCACTGACCCCGTCAGCGGTGGTCAGGGCGCCCTGATGACCTACTCCACCTCGTCCAATACCACCTCGGCCAACACGCTGATCCCGGGCAAGGTACTGGCTGTTTCGCCGGATGGCACGACGCTGGTCGTTACCGATACGGTGCGTCAGACGGTTTCGCTCGTCGTGAGCGGCGCGGTTTCGACCTACACCAACGGCGTCGGCGTCCGCGCAGACTGGTCGCCGGATAGCTCCACCGTCTACGTCACCACGACCGGCAACACCATCCTCATGCACAACAGCATGGTGGACTGGCAGACGATCACCCTCGCCGGCACGGACACCACCTACAACGACGTGGCGGTCACGCCGACGGCTGTGGGTGCGTACTTCGGAGGTTCGCCGAACATCGAGGGTCGGTCCTACTGCTCGACGACGACGGTGACCACCACGACCACGCCCGCTACGGCGAGCAATGTCTACGCGCCGATCGCAGACAGCAAGGCCTCAGCGGCTGAGCGTGTTGCGGCCACGCCGGACGGTCTGCACATCCTCGGCGCCTCGTCGACCGCGGGCCTGACGGACCTCTTCCTCGACGCCGCTTCGTTCACCACGGCTTCGGCCTGCACCACGGCGAGCACGGGCGTCACCTTTACCTCGACGCTCGGCAAGAAGGCCTTCGCGGGCATCGTCCCCTCGGCGATCACCGGCGTGAAGGCATCGACCAACTCGCAGGTCGCGTTCGTCACCTTCACGGGTACGGGCAACGGTCTGGTTCCCTACTACTTCCCCAGCACGACCTCCGCTACGGCAGGCACGCTGAACTACCTGACGCTTTCCACCACGAACGGCACGCCGACCGCGCCGACCGCTGGTGTGTGGGCGACGGACAACAACACCTTCTACCTGACGACGGCAGGCGACAACGCGATCCACCTGATCACGGTCACCTACCCGAGCAGCGGCAACCCCACCGTGACCGACAGCAGCCAGCTCCTTCCGGCGCTGCCTGCTCTTACCGGTACTGGCTCGGCTACGCCGAATCTGATCGTCCAGCGCCCGCGCAAGACGCTGAGCTAAATCAGGACCCTGCGCCATGATGAAAACAAGAAATGCCCTCCAAACGGAGGGCATTTCTCTTGGCGATCTTTCCTAAACCCTAACCCCTACACCCTCAACCCTTGGGTCTTGCTCGCTGGGATCTGCGGCTAACCTCTGGATCCTTACTTCGCCAGTCGCTTCTCCAACAACTCGCGACCGACGGCATCCAACACGCCGTTGAGGAACTGTACGCTCTCCGGCGCGGCATAGCGGCGGGCGATCTCGAGCGACTCGTTGATGATCACCGCAGCGGGCGTCTTCGGGAAGCCGAGCATCTCGGCCACCGCCGTGCGCAGCACGTTGCGATCGACCGCAGCCATGCGTTCCAGACGCCAGTTCTGCGCGTGCTTGGTGATCAGCGCGTCAACTTCATCTTCGCGCACCGTGGCGATGCGATGAAGCTCATCGGCAAAGCCGCGCGTCTCGTCATCCACATCGTCGCGCGTATCCCAGAAGACCTTCTCGACATCTTCGGCCTTCTGCTTGCCCAGGTCGCCCTGAAACAACATCTGCATCGCGAGCTCGCGGCTCTTGCGTCGCGTTCCCATTACTTTGCGCCTCCCAGCTTGCTCTGGATCGACGCCATCTCAATGGCTGCAATTCCAGCTTCAAATCCCTTGTTGCCTACCTTCAGACCCGCGCGATCGAGCGCCTGCTCGAGCGTCTCGCAGGTCAGCACGCCGAACGCATGCGGCACGCCGGTCTCCTGCTGCGACTGCCCGATGCCGCGCGCGACCTCGTTGTAGATCGCCTCGTAGTGAGCCGTCTCGCCGCGCAGCAGCACGCCCAGCGTGATGATGCCTGCAAACTTCTTCGTCTCCGCCAGCGTGCGCGCTGCGGAAGGAATCTCCCACGCGCCCGGCACGCGGACGATCTCAATATCTTCGCGCTTCGCGCCCGAACGCAGCAGCGCATCGAGCGAGCCCTGCAGCAGGCGGTCGGTGATCACCGCGTTCCAACGCGCGACCACGATCGCGTACTTCTGCCCGGTGACGACGAGGTCGCCCTCGATCGCCGCAGGCACACCGTGCAGCGGATTCTCCGACTCCCAAAAACCGAGCGTCGTGCCCTCAACAACCTCGACCGTGAACAGGCGCGAGTTCCAGCCCGTCGACGTCACCGGCGTCAGCTTGCGGCCTGCGGCAGAGGCCCACTGCTGCGCAATCTCGTAGGCCTGATCGAGGTGCGTGACCTCCACCAGCAACGACGGCTCTGCCGGCACGCGGCCCGCTACCAGCTCCAGATTGCCTAGGGGCGCGAGAAACGGCGCACCCTTGCCTCCCTCGAGGCTCCAACCTTTACCCTGCTCGAATCCGAGCGCCTGAAAAAGGCTGCCCGCGCGATCCAAAACTTCGATCGTCGCCACCTGGACGACGGTTGTAATTCCCTTGACCATAAAGACGATTGTACCGCTCCACGTGGGCGCGCGTTATCGCTTCGCGTCGTCGGTGGGCAGGTTGCGCTTGGCCTTCGGAGTGAAGCGCTTGAAGAGGAACTCCTGCACGATGTTGCCCGCCGCATTGCTACCCAGGGCGATCAGGCCGTTCTCCAGCGTCAGCGTCGCGCCGCGCGTGCCGGTGGACGGGTAGTAGAGGTTCGAGATCGCGCCGCTGGCGAAGCTGCCAATGATGTTCGAGTAGTTCGTCTCGCTCTTGCCCTTGTCGCTGCGGCAGATCACCGTACGCGTGATCGCGTACCAGGTGCGCGAAGCCGGGGTGCCCGTACCACGGTAGAAGTAGCGCGGGTCCTGCTTGAAGATCACCGGCAGCACCGCGCCAGAAAGCTCGTTGCCGATCACCGAATCGAGCGTGAACGCGCCGACCAGCTTGAAGTAACCTTTTGCCCCCGGGCCGAAGGACGAGTACCCGCCGTTGATGCGGCCGATGCCCGCCGTTCCGAAGTTCAGCCCGATGGAGACAGGGTCGATGACGAATCGCGTGGCGAGCTCAAACTTCTGCGCGGCGTCCAGCGGTGGAGCGTCCCAGTTGTAGGTCACCCCGAAGTTCGGCAGCACGCCGAGCAGGCGCTGCTTTTCCGCCTGCTTCACTTCGATTTCGGAGATCTGGTGCTGCGTCATCGCGGAGACTTCGAAGCGCGCCGTAGGGGTCGTAAACGCAATCGCGCCCAGCTCGATCGAACCTGTAGCGCTGACCAGCACCGTCCGCGTCACGGGCGCCCACTCGGCCTTGGCTACAGTGAGCGTGTAGCTGCCGGCGGGAATCTCGGCGAAGCTGAAAGTACCATCTGCGGCGGTCATCACGGAGCGCGTAAACGATGGCTGCGAGAGCGTTACGACAGACTCGGGGACGACGTCATTGTCCTCGTCCACCACGTTGCCCAGAACACTGGCGCGGATCGTCGCCGAGGGGGCCTGCGGCAGCGGAGCAGCCTGTTGCGCGTGCGCGGGGGTACAGAGCGTCGCCATCGTCACTGCAGCAGCAAAGAGGGTCCAAACACAACGGGGCTGAAGGCAGAAAATACGCACGTTCTTCTTTCACAATACTGAACCCGCACCTTGATATCCTGTTGCGGTGAACCGCCGCAACGCTTTTTTCTCAACTTTTCTCGTGCTGGCCCTCGCAGGCTGCCACGCTCCGTCGCTCCCCACCCCGGCCAATGAGCAGTCGAAGGCCGCCGAGCACGCCCTCGTAGACTCGCAGCGCGAGCAGCTCGCCTCCATCCCCCCGCCCGCCAAGTCGCGCTTCATGGCCATACACTCCACGGAATACTGGATGAACCCCACGCTGACCGTGCAGGAAAACATGCTCGAGCTGCGCGTAGTGCTCGCCGACCCGAACCCCTCGAGCTACGGCGCAGGCGGCATGTTGCGCCCGGTGAACGCGCGCCGCCAGGTGCTCAACATCAGCTTCGACAAGCTGGGTGATGCTCTGGCCGCCATTCCACAGGACGCGTGGCCCTACGGCCGCGTGGTGGCGATTGAAGAGGCACACAAGGTGCCCGCGAATGCTATGCCCGCCATCCGTCGTTCTGTGGAGAAGACGGTCGATAAGCTTACCGACCTTGGCGTGGTGGCTTACGATCCCGCTGACGGCAACATTCGGTAAAAGGCAGTCGTAAGTGAGTAGTCGTAAGTCATAAGTGAAGAACGAAAGTGAACCCCGCAGACATCGTCTGCGGGGTTCGTTTTGCTTTTACTGATGACTCACGACTTCACACTTACGACTCTCTCGCCTGAGCTACTCGCCACCCTGCAGCTTGGGCATCTCGCCAGCCTTGCCCAGCGCGATCAGGCCGCTCTGCGCGTACGTCTTCAGCTTCGCGCGCGAGTCGGTGATGTCAAGGTTGCGCATGGTGAGCTGGCCGATACGGTCCTTCGGCGAGAACGATGATGCGGTCTTCTCCATCGACAGGCGCTCGGGCATGAAGGTCAGGTTGCGCGACTCGGTGTTGAGCACCGAGTAGTCGTTGCCGCGACGCAGCTCGAAGGTGACTTCGCCTGTGATCGGCTTGGCCACCCAACGCGTCGCTGCTTCACGCAGCATCAGCGCCTGCGAGTCAAACCAGCGGCCCTGGTACAGCAGGCGGCCCAGCTTGCGGCCGTTGTCGCGGTACTGCTCGATGGTGTCTTCGTTGTGAATGCCCGTGATGAGGCGCTCGTAAGCTGCGAAGAGCAGCGCCATGCCCGGGGCCTCGTAGATGCCACGCGACTTCGCTTCGATGATGCGGTTCTCGATCTGATCGCTCATGCCGAGGCCGTGGCGTCCACCAATGCGATTTGCCTCGAGCATCAGCTCAACGGGATCGCTGTACTCGGTGCCGTTCAGCGCAACCGGGAAGCCTTCTTCAAAGCGGACGGTGACTTCTTCTGCCTTCACCGCAACGTTTTCGCGCCAGAACGCCACGCCCATGATCGGCTGCACGATCTTCGCCGAGGACGAAAGCAGTTCGAGGTCCTTGGCTTCATGCGTTGCGCCGAGGATGTTCGAATCCGTCGAGTACGCCTTCTCGGTCGACATCTTGTAGTCGAAGCCCGAAGCGACGAGGAACTCACTCATCTCCTTACGGCCGCCGAGCTCTTCGATGAACTGCGCATCGAGCCACGGCTTGTAGACCTGCAGGTCCGGGTTCACGAGTAGACCGTAGCGATAGAAGCGCTCGATGTCGTTGCCCTTGAAGGTCGAGCCGTCGCCCCAGATGTTGACGTCGTCTTCCTTCATCGCCGTCACGAGCATCGTGCCGGTCACGGCGCGGCCGATGGGCGTGGTGTTGAAGTACGTGACGCCAGCGGTGGTGATGTGGAATGCACCGGCCTGCAGCGCGGCGATGCCTTCGCGTACAAGCTGCGCGCGGCAGTCGATGAGGCGGGCCTTCTCGGCGCCGTACTCCAGCGCCTTGCGCGGGATCGCCTCGTAGTCGGTCTCGTCCGGCTGTCCGAGGTTCGCGGTGTAGGCATAGGGGGTCGCGCCCTTCTGCTTCATCCAGTGCAGCGCAGCGGACGTGTCGAGGCCGCCAGAGAATGCAATGCCGACCTTCTGGCCAGCGGGCAGTTGTTCAAGAATCACAGACATTTCGGATCGTTACCCTCAGAGAACTTTTGCGTTCCAACCGCGAACGCACAACGTTCTCTATTTTACGTTGCCCTGTGCGACGACCGCGGCGTGCCCGCGAAATGCACAGGAGCTTCTCGAAATATTCATCCGACCGGGGAACCAATCGCAGGAGCCTTGCGTACTCCGACACATCGACGGATTTCCGTCCCAAGTTCACCCGCCGTCTCGGCAGGAGTTTCTCCATGCGCTTCACCCTTGCTTTGCTTTCGCTCTTGATCCCCGTGGCTTCCTCCTCGCTGGCGCCTGCCCAGACGACTTGCACTAAGCTCGCGGGTACCGTCGTGGACTCCACCGAGGCGCTGATCCCCGATGCGCGCGTGGTGCTTGACGAACACACCTCGAAGACGACCGACAGCGCGGGCCGCTTCCTCTTCCCCTGCGTGGCCAGCGGCAAGCACTCGTTCACGGCCTCGGCAGAAGGTTTCTCGAGCTTCACCGTGAAGCTCACCACGCCCTTCACGCAGGACCTCCACCTGAAGCTCGTGCCCGCCACCGAAGCCAGCGTGACCGTCGATGCCGACGAAGACCTGATGCAGGTCACCGCGCCCGGCGGCGTGAACGGCATGACCGTCAGCGGCAAGATGCTGCAGTCGCTCGCCGATGACCCCGATGATCTGCAGCGTCAGCTTCAGCAGCTTGGCGCGATGTCCGGCGGTATCCCCTCGAAGACGCACATCTCTGTGGACGGCTTCCAGGACGACGCGCAACTGCCTCCGAAGGACTCTATCGCCTTCATCAGCGTCAACCCCGACCTCTTCTCCGCCGAGTACCGCGAGCCGCCCTTCGGCGACGGCGGCCGCGTGGAAATCTACACCAAGCCCGGCGCCAAGGCCTTCCACGGCTCGCTCTTCGGCACCAACTCCAGCTCTTGGATGAACGCGAAGGACCCCTTCGCGCCCACAACAGGCAAGCTCGGCAAGCAGCGCTACGGCTTCGACCTCTCCGGCCCCATTCGCAAGAAGGGATCCAGCTTCTCCCTCTCGCTGGAGCACCGCCAGATCGATCAGCTTGCCGTCGTGAACGCCATCACGCTCGACACTGCAGGCAATCAGCAGGCGACGATCTACAACGTGCCCACGCCGAAGTCGCTGTGGGAAGCCTCCGGCCGTGCGGACTTCCAGATTTCGCCGAAGGACTTCCTCTTCCTCACCTATTCGGCCAACGCGAACGACACCGCGAACAGCGGCGTTGGCGGCTCGTCGCTGCGCGAGACCGGCTACGACGACTCGTGGCTCGACCAGACGGTGCGCGGCTCCAACGTCACCACCTTCAGCGAGCACCTGATGCATGAGTCGCGCCTCGCCTTCGAGTGGTACAGCGAAACCTACACGCCCAACAGTCTTGCGCCCAGCGTGCAGGTCTCCGGCTTCTTCACCGGCGGCGGCTCGACGTACGGCCCCAGCATCCAGCACCGCAGCCGCATGGAGTATGACGACGACGTCGTGCTGACCACCAAGCAGCACAGCATCAAGGCCGGCATCCAGTACTTCTGGATCCACCGCAACAGCCTGCTCTACACGAACTTCAACGGCATCTACACCTACGCTTCCGCCGCGCAGTATCTGGCGCAGCAGCCGCAGAGCTTCAGCAACGTCGCCGGCAACCCGAACGTCATCATCGACCAGACGCGACTCGTCGCCTTCTTTCAGGACACGATGAAGCTGAAGCCGAACCTTACCTTCTCCTACGGTCTGCGCTACTTCCTCGAGAGCGATCCGGCGACGTATCGCAACTTCGCCCCGCGCCTCGGCGTAGCGTGGTCGCCGGACAAGAAGCAGACCTGGCACCTCGACGCGCACTTCGGCGTCTTCAACGGGCAGTACAACGCCGATGAGACCGAGGAACTGCATCGCCTCGACGGCATCCAGCGCGTCAGCAACCTCGTCTACAACCCCACCTATGGCAACCCGCTCGCAGGCGCCACGTCCATCCACACCCTGCGCACCACGCAGCCTGGGCTCGGACCGGGGAGCTACATCATGGGCGCGGTCGGCGTCGCGAAGGACCTGCCCAAGGGCTTCAACGTGAACGTGCAGGAAGTGCAGATCCGCATGTTCAACATGGCCCGCACGGTGAACATCAACTCGCCGACAGACTCCAACCCCTACGGCGCGCGCCCCCTCATGCCGAACACGAACATCCTGCAGGTACAGCCGAGCGCCGAAGGCATCGGCCACGGTGAGGTGCTGGTCATCAGCAACTTCAAGAACAAGCGCGCGCAGGGTGTTATCGGCGCAGTGCACATCGACATCCGCGACAGCAACAACGACAGCACCTTCTTCCAGCCGCAAAGCGCCTACAGCAACGCAGGTGAGATCGTGCAGCGTACGAACCAGGGTTCCTGGCAGATCTTCGGCCAGGGCAACGTGAACCTGCCGCTGAAGATTGCGCTCTCCATGGACGGCTACATGCAGGGCAAGCAGCGCTACGACCTCTCCACCGGCAGTGACAACAACGGCGATGGCAACTATAACGATCGCCCGCAGTACGCCGCGCCCGGTGCAGTCGTCGACAACGTCAACGTCTTCCGCACGAAGTTCGGCGTGCTGACGAACAACGGCCCCATCGTGAACGGTGTGCCGCTTCGCCCGGTCACGCGCAACCTCGGCACGATCCCGTGGAACGTGCACCTCGACGCGAACCTGCAGCGCAGCTTCGCCCTTACGCATAATCCGAAGGCCACGCATCCGCAGAGCCTCACCGTGAACGTGCGCTCGGCAAACTTCCTCAACTACACCAACGTGCAGAGCGTGAACAGCGTGCTCGTCAGCAACGGCAATACCGCCGCCCCGGGCCTGAACTCGCAGTTCGGCGCACCGATCACCGCGGACAACGGTCGCCGCATCGAGTTCGGCGCGCGGTATAGCTTCTAGCAGTCAGTCATACGCCATGAGCGTCAGCACATGAAAAGCAAAAGCCTGCGCCACAGCGCAGGCTTTTTGCAGTCTCAGACGAACTACTAACTACTCACCACCAGCCTCGCCCGCTCAATCGCACGCACCACCGCGGCGGCCTTGTTCTTGCACTCCTCATGCTCCTTCTCAGGCACGGAGTCAGCAACGATGCCAGCGCCGCTCTGGATGTGGCCTTCTTCGCCGTCCATGAAGAGCGTACGGATCGCGATGCAGCTGTCGAAGTTGCCGGAGAAGTCGGCGTACACGATGGCACCGCCATAGACGCCGCGGCGGGCAGGCTCAAGCTCGTCGATGATCTCCATCGCGCGAATCTTCGGCGCGCCCGACAATGTACCTGCGGGGAAGCAGCTCTTGAACGCTTCGATAGGCGACAAGCCATCGCGCAACTGGCCTTCGATCTTCGACACCAGATGCATCACGTGCGAGTAGCGTTCTATGAACATCAGGTCCGTCACCTTCACGGAGCCGTACTCCGACACGCGCCCCACATCATTGCGTCCGAGATCGACAAGCATCACGTGTTCGGCGACTTCCTTCGCGTCCGCGCGCAGCGACGCTTCATGCGCCTTGTCAGCGGCTTCATCCGCGCCACGCGGACGCGTGCCAGCGATGGGACGATACTCCACGCGGCCATCGTGCACGCGCACCAGCAACTCCGGCGAAGAACCCACGATGTGCGACAACGCTTCCCCTTCTCCGCCCTGCTGCGGGAAGCGCAGGAAGTACATATACGGCGATGGGTTCACGATGCGCAGCGAGCGATAGACCTGAAACGGATCGACCGCAGGCGTGCAATCAAAACGCTGCGAGAGCACACACTGGAAGATGTCGCCGGCCTTGATGTACTCCTTCACCGCATCCACCGCGCGCATGTACTGCGCGGGCTTGGTGCGCGCCGTCAGCTTCAGCGGAGGCAATGGCTTGCGAGACTTCTTCGGCTTCGGAATCGGCGCATTCGCGAGCGTCTTCTCCAGGCGGTCCAGCCGCTTCACCGCGTCAGCGTAGCTCGCCGACGTGATTGGCTTACGCGCACCCGCAGTCACCATCAGGTGAATCGCGTGCTTCACGTGATCGAACGCAAGTACCTCGTCGAAGAACATGAGGTGCGCATCCGGCGCGCCGAGTTCATCCTTGGCATGGCTCGGTAGCTTCTCGATCTGGCGCACAACGTCGTATGCGAAGAAGCCCACCGCTCCCGCAACGAACGGCGGCAGGTTCGGCAAGCGAGCGATGCTCTGCCCTTCCAGCGCCGACTTCAACTCCGCAAAAATATCGCCCTCGAAGTGACGCGTCTTGCGGCCCTCGACCAGGGTGAGCGAGCGACCGCGCGAGGTAATGCGGCGGTACGGGCGAATGCCGATGAAGGTGTAGCGGCCTACATGCTCGCCGCCTTCAACCGACTCCAGCAGGAACGCTTCCGGCTCTTCCGCAGCGACGCGCAGAAACGCCGACACCGGCGTTTCCAGATCGGCGACGACCGTGCGCGTGACGGGGACAAGCGTGTGCTGCCTGGCCCATGCGGCAAACTCCCGCGGAGTGGGTGAGGCGTTCACCGAAGCGGCGGGTTTGCGCTTGGCTGGCTTCGCCGGCGCAGAAGAGCGGGTTGAAGAAACACGAGGCATCGCTATTCATCATAGCGATGCCTCGTGTGTTGTTTCTATGGAGCCGCGATCTAGCGCGGCGGAGGAGGCGGCGGCGGGCCGTCGTCATGGTGCGGCGGCGGAGGCGGCGGCGGGTAGTGATCGTGATGGTGATGCGGGCAGCCGGTCAGCACCAGCATCAGAGCGGTGCTACCCAGAACAGCGAAGGCTGTATGACGAAGCTTCATCGGGAAACGTCCTCCTGCCTGCGTTGGATGCGGCGCACGACACAGGCGCAACCCATCCGTTGTACTCGTGTCAAAAATGGGTCACGTCGACCGAATAACGCACAGCACCCGTTGATGGCGATATTACGCGGGGCGTAGACTCGCCTCCGTTTGCTCAGAGAAGAGCAAGAGATATCCAGCGGATTGCAGCAGAGAAGCGCGTCCGCCTCCTACGACGGCTAACGCAATTTTTATGCGCGAGACGAGCACTTTTGAAAGATGCTAAGTCCAACGCTTCGCGAGCCGTTCTTATTAGCGGAAAGGTAGAGCTACACCGATGAAAGAAGAAAGAACGATGGTACCGAAAGCAGCAGCGATCGAAGGTATTACCGGCCGCGTGAACGCAGCCCCTTCGCTCGAACAGGAAACGAACCCCTGGCAGGCACAGGCCGCACGCTTTGATGAAGCGGCTACGAAGCTCAACCTCGACAAAGGCATCTGGAAGATCCTGCGCGAGCCGACGCGCGAGATCATCGTGCACATTCCCGTCACCATGGACGACGGCACCGTCGAGGTCTTCACCGGCTACCGGGTGCAACACTCCATCTCACGCGGCCCCGGCAAAGGCGGCATCCGCTACGCTCCCGACGTCTCGCTCGACGAAGTGCGCGCGCTCGCCAGCTGGATGACCTGGAAGTGCGCTGTGGTAAACATCCCCTTTGGCGGCGCGAAGGGCGGCGTGATCTGCGATCCGAAGAATATGAGTCAGGGCGAGCTCGAGCGCCTTACACGCCGCTACACCGCGTCGCTGATCGAGTTCCTCGGCCCGGAGAAGGACGTCCCGGCGCCGGACATGAACACCAACGAGCAGACCATGGCCTGGATCATGGATACCTACTCGATGCACATGGGGCAGACCGTCACCTCGGTCGTCACGGGCAAGCCGGTAAGCCTTGGCGGCTCCCGCGGACGCCGTGAAGCCACAGGCCGCGGCGTAGCTACCGTCACCGACCAGGCGCTCAAGTTCCTGAACATGAACGCCAGCGAAACCACCGTGATCGTGCAGGGCTTTGGCAACGTCGGCATGCACTCCGCGCGCCTGCTGTGGGAGCGCGGCTACAAGGTCATCGGCATCGGGGAGTACGACGGCGCGCTCTACAACGCTGACGGCATCGACATCGGCGAACTCGTCGAGTGGAAGACCAGGCGCGGCACCATCCACGGCTTCGCGGGTGCGGGTCCGTTCGACAAGGATGAACTGCTCACGCAGCCGGTCGATGTGCTGATCCCTGCGGCGACAGAGAACGTCATCACGAGCCGCAACGCTGAGCGCCTGCAATGCCGCATCCTCGTGGAGGGCGCGAACGGCCCGACGACCGCGATCGCCGACGAAATCCTCGCCGACAAAGGAGTCTTCGTCGTGCCGGACATTCTCGCGAACGCTGGCGGCGTCACCACCAGCTACTTTGAGTGGGTGCAGGATCGCATGGGCTACTTCTGGGCCGAGGATGACGTGAATCAGCGCCTCGAGCGCGTGATGATCGAGAGCTTCGACGCTGTGTTGCAGTACGCCGTGCAGCACAACGTGAACAACCGCCTCGCGGCCTACATGCTGGCCATCGATCGCGTGGCGTTCACGACGAAGCAGCGCGGCATCTACGCGTAGGGCAAGTCGTAATCATGAGTGAAAAGTTGTAAGTGAGAAGTCGTAAGTGAAAAGTCGTAAGTAAAAAGCGTGACGCCCACGGATTCCTCCGTGGGCGTCACGCTTTTGGGGCGTTTCACTTATGACTTACCACTTCACACTTACGACTGCCTTACAAATGCACATGCATCAACATCAACTGCGTCTTCGGCGCGTACTGCGTGTCCACCGGCGTCGCCGTGATGCTGAAGTTATAGTCGCCCGGCTTCAGGCCGAAGTCCGTGCAGTTGCCCGAGCCGCAGCCTGTCAGCACCGTCGGCATGGCCAGCAGCAGCGCCAGCAGAGCGATGCCCTGCAGCTTGCGACGACGGCGCGCCACGCACAGCGTCAGCATCGACAGGCTCAGGATGGGCAGCCCCATGCGCGCTGGCAGGCCCGAGAAGTACGGTGTGTTGCTGTTGCAGTTGTGCGGAGCACCCGCGCCGACCAGCAACTTCGTCGTGCCGCCACCGACCGCGATGATCGAGTCCGCGAAGGTGCAGGTCGACTGGTCAGGCAGGCCCGAACAGCTTAGTTTCACCGCGGAGTTGAAGTTCGAGAACGTGACGACCTGAACATTCACCACGCCCGTCGAGCCGACATAGATCGGCACCGTCAGCGGATCGACGATGAGCTGATAGCCCGCGCCCACCGGCGTGATCGCCGTGTTCACGACCTGCGACAACGTCGCCGACTTGCTCGACGTATACGTCGCGGAGCCGCTGTATACGGCGGTAAGCGGATGTGTTCCGACGGCGAGCGAAGCCGTCGTGTAGATGCCGCTGCCAGTTGCGTCCAGGGTCAGCGTGCCCAACACTGTCGAGCCATCGAGCACGTTCACCGTACCCGTCGGGACCGCGACAAACGAGCCGGTCGTCTTCACCTGCACCGTGAAGCTGACGCTCTGACCGTAGGTGGAAGGGTTCGCGCTCGAGACCAGCGTAACCGCCGTGCCCGGCTGAGCCGTGGACGGAATCGTGATCGTCTGCACGCTCGACGCCGAGCAGGAGTTCAGGAAGTTGTAAGTGCCGGAGGTGTTGATCGTCGAGCCATAGCACGCCGAGATGTTATGCGTACCGATCGTCAGGTTCGCCAACTGCAGCGACGCGTTGCCGGTCGCATCTACCGCTGACGTTCCGACCGCATACATGCTCGAGGTCGCGAGAGTCGTGTTCGGGTTGTTGGTCGTCTGCGCGGCCGTCGCGTTCAGGCTGTCGTAGAAAGTTACGTTGCCGACGGCGATCGTAGCGGGAATGTCCGTGTTCGCCACCTGCGCATTGAAGTTCACGTTCTGGTAGACCGCCGCCGACGGGCTCGCCAGCGTCGCGGCCGTGGTCGTATGGTCCGGCTCGACGACAACCGGATAGCCTTGCGACTGCGAGGCCACGTAGTCGGTATCGCCGGCATAGTTCAACTGCATGTAGTGCGTGCCCGCATTCCAACCGAGGAAGTTGGCGTCCGGGCAGTTGCCACGCGGACCGGTGAGCGGCACACCACGAGTACCCGAGCAGACCAGGGTGGAGTCGATGTAAACCGTGAAGGGGCCGCTATCAGCAGCGTTGCCGGGGTTGTAACCCGGCGACGCCACCAGCACGTTGAGCTGTGCATCGACGCCGTTGTTATAGCCGATCTCTTCGCCGTAGTGGATGTCCTGATCAAGCTGCGTGATCGTCGACGCGGTCGGGTCCGGCAGGATCGTAATGGTCTTCGTCTGCGTGGCACCGATGTAATTCGGATCGGTCGGCGTAAACGTCGCCGTCACAGTCAGCGGGCTATTGGCCACATGCGGAATGGTGCCCAGCACCGGTGAATACGTGAACGTACCCGCAACCGTCGAGGTCGCATCCAGGATCGTCGAATCCAGCGGATGACCGTAGTAGATCGTCGTGGTCGAGGGTGTCCAGGTGATCGAAGATGTGCCCTGGATCAGCACCGAATCCGTGTTCGAAGGAGCGACGAAGTTCGACAGATTGAACAGCGAGAACTCGAGGAACTTCTCCTGCGCGGTCATCGTGCCCGTCGTGCATTCATTGGGGAAAACGATGTTCCTATTCGTGTTCCCGGACGCTGGTTCCTCTACATGGTAGGAGTTGAAAAGAACGCGCCCGCACTGCGACACATTGAAGATATTGCCACCGGTCAGAGCCGCTGTCAGGATGTTCGTGTTGCCCACTGACGCCGTTGAAGCCACGCTGAGGGTCACGGCGACGGGATCGCTCGCACCAGAAGCTAGAGCTACCGTACGGCTGCAGGAGAGCGTAGACACGTTGCAGATCCAACCCGACGCGGAGCCGTTAGTCGGAGTGATTGCGCTGATCGTGATGCCCGAAGCTGCGGTGAATGTCAGCGTAAGCGTGGTATCCGCAGGTCCGCTGCCGGAGTTGCTCACATTGACAGCGACGCTATTTCCCGTAGAGCCGAGTTGCATGACAGTAGGGGTATTCGTAAACGTGGTCGCCAGCGTGGGCGAACTCGTGGAACCCAAAGGCGTGTCGAAGGTGAACTGCATCACCGTGCCTTTGTATGCAGGGAGGCGTGAATCATCAAACGTAGCCCACACCTGCGTGGGCGAATTCACCGAGGTCACATTCTGACGCGAGTCATACAAGGGAATGACGCCTGCCGTTGTGCTCGCACCGATGTAGTACATCCAATCGGAGAGCACTTGCCCCACGGTGTTCGAGGTCGTATTGATATCGGAGTTATAGCTTGTAGTCGTCGACGCACTGATCGTCGAGTTGCCCCACCCGTTCGCTACAGATTTGAAGGTGTCCGCCTGCTCGAGCCAGACATAGCTGAAGTGCGTTGCAAAAACACGACCACCATTGTTGGCATAGGAGACGAAGTTGCTACGATTCGTTGCAGATGCTGTGACCAGCGAGTCAGCATCGGTGCCCTGGCACGGAAGCATCAGCATGTCATAGCCATCCAGCGTCGATGCCGAATTGACCAGAGCACTTTCAGAGGGCGTCGATGAATCGATCCTTGCACCACCCGAAGTCGTCGATGCGGTCCCCTGATAAAAGTTGATACGGCCACCGTTCGCAGGATTCGTAAATTCGGTGTCCGCCACACCAACCTTGCGCAGCACGCATTCTGCGGAATCCACGCTGCCGGTAAGAACAGCAATCTTGGGAATGTTGCCCTGATCCTTCGTAGAAGGCATCACGGCCTTGAAACCGCTCGTCACCGCGCAGGCCGTGGGCGCAATCGTATAAGCGCGACGCCACTTGCCTGCCTGAATCACCAACTGTGTGCCGGTGGACAGATTGTTGTTCACCAGCGTGAAGTTGCCCTTCGCGTCCGTAGTGGTGCTGGCGATCAGCGTCGTCGGAACCAGGGTGCTCACCGCCGCGCATCCATTCACGGTGTCTACACCATCGGTCAGCGTCGGCAACGTCGTGCCAGCCGTCGGCACGTAGACCAGCACGTTGGGCAGCGGGTCCGTGCCGTTCGGCGTGTAGACGGTGCCGGAGATCGTGGTCGGTGTGCTGACGCAGGTGGTCTGCGCAGAGGCCGCAGTGCCAACGACAGAGGCCAAGGTGCACAGGGCCGCTGGCATCCAGCGAGCGGCAAAACGGCGGGCGGAAGAAGGGGTCAGCATAAAAGGTTGGCCTGAAAAGGTGTTGCTAGGATACGGGTGAGGTTCTCTCCCTGTAAAGACGAGCTTTCGCGAGGATTTGCGTACACACGCGCCAACGCTCCGACGTTTGATGTGGCAGAATGACTGTGTTTGCCGTTGTTGCCTTTGCGCGCACGAAACGCTGCCTCGCCGTGAACCTGCCGAACTCCATTACGCTCTCCCGCATCGCAGCCGTCCCGCTGCTGATCTGGGTGTTGAGTCCGCATTTTCCGCTGCGTGGCGCGAACGGCCAACAGGAATTTATCGCCGCCGGCGTCTTCATTCTGGCCTCCATCACCGACGGCCTCGACGGCTACCTGGCCCGCAAACGAGGACAGATCACCACGATCGGTATGCTGCTCGACCCGCTGGCCGACAAGCTCATGGTCACCGCCGCGTTGATTCTGCTGGTGGCTTATAACCCGCGCATCATGGTGCCGTGGATCGCCGTACTGGTGATCGGTCGTGAATTTCTTGTCACAGGTCTGCGCTCCATCGCCTCCAGCGAAGGCTTCACCATCGACGCCAGCGAGATCGGCAAGCTGAAAACGGTGATCCAGATCGTCGCCGTGGTCGCCGTCATTCTGAACCACCGCTGGGATTACTGGAACTGGTGGGGCTTCCCGATCGGCGTCCACCTGATCGCCGTGACGGCCACCTACTGGATGACGATCGTCTCGATCATCTCTGCCGTGGATTACTTCGTGGCCTTCTGGAACAAGATCGAGCATGCCAGCTCCAGCCGCCGCAAGCGCCGCACCAGCGTGCTCAGCCGCAAGAAGAAGGCTGTCGAACCGGCCAGCACCGCCGTCAAGTAGTTCTCGAATCTCCAGACGCAAGAAGGGCGGCCCGAGGGCCGCCCTTCCAGTTGCTCAGCGAAAGCTTTTGCCTAAGCGTGGGTCCGCGTTTCGCGCTGCACGAAGTGATACGGCGGCCAGGGACCGGAAAGCTGCATGGCCAGGTCCTTCAGCTCCTTCGTCGCGGTCGAATACTTGTTCTGGTAGCGCTCCACCGTGCTCTTGTCGACCAGGTGCGCGATGTCGATAAGCATCTTGCCGGAGTCCATGCGCTTGCAGGTGATCTCTTCTTCCAGCGGCAGGAACATGCGGTTCATCTGCAGCGTCAATGCGCGGGCCTTGGACTGGCGCTCGCGCTGGCGCGACGCCGTCTCACGCATCTGCGCGAGATACTGCTGACCAGCGGCCGCAGAAACGCTGCCCTGCTCGCGTGCTTCGTTCGAAACGTCGTCCACCAGCACCTTCAGGTGCATCTCAGCCTTGCCACGCAGACGTTCAACGTTCGCCATGAAGTGGCGCTGGTTGGAGCGCACCGAGCGACGCAACGCATCGTCGTCCTGGAAAGTGGTGGCAAAACGGAAGGGCAGCACCGTGGAACGCTTGAAAGCGGTCGCGATCACATTGGCGTGCTCGCGGCAGGCGGCAGAAGCTTCAGGGCCTGCGAGGCGGGCGGTATCTTCGGGAAGATGTTCGCTGACGATCACCGTCAGGTCGGCTGCGGGGAAGAGGAAGGTCTGGTTTCCGAAAAGTCCGGTCACGTTCGGCAAAGGCATCGGACGACGGTGACGGGCTAACTCCGGAAAGGCACTACGTTCTGCGATGCAATAGGCATACCACGCCATGGTTTCGGTTGCTCCCTGTGCTTCTTCTGCTGCGGAGTACATTGCTCATGCAGCGATTTGTCTGGTACTACTCAATGGCCTCAAACGTTGGAAACAGCCAGCGGTCGAGCGCAACCGGACAAATTTGCGACATAGTGCAAATGTCCCATTGCGTGTCGGATACTATGCGTGCCGATTAGCGATTGGCAAGCAGAAAATGTCGCTGCCAGACACCTCGGAAAACCGCTCTAATAATGGCCTTTTCTGGCATCTACCGGAGTCCATCGGCTGTGGCTGATACACTTGAGAGCGATGCCACGCCCGCGGTAAAGCGTCAGTTCTGCAGCGCTGCGGGAGCCGCCCGGGTCAAGATCCGACGGCGGGGCAAAGAAATCCATCGAGAGCAACGACTTGAGCAACGTAAGCAACCAGATCAACTCCCTCGAAACATCGCTGAACAACGGTCTCCCCATCGGTGAGTCCAACCGCAAGGCGCTCGTCGCCACCTTGATTGCGGTCGTCGTGCTCGTCGCGGTCATTGCCATCGGCTTTACGGTGTTCCAGAAGCGTACGGAAGCCGCACAGACGGCCTTCGGCAACGCTATGTCGATCTACCAGACGCCGATCGCGCAGCCCGGCCAGCAGGTTCCTCCGGGAGTAAAGACGTACTCCGATCAGAAGGCCCGTGCCGCCGAAGCCTCCTCGGCCTTCCAGGCAGTGGCAGACCAGTACGGCATGACCAAGCCCGGCAAGCTCGCCCGATACTTCCAGGGTGTTTCGCTCATCGAGCAGGGCCAGAACGCTTCGGCCGAGACCACCCTGAAGCAGGCTTCGGGAAGCTGGAACGGCGATGTCGCCGCTCTCGCCAAGCTCGCGCTCGCGCAGCTTGATCAGCAGACCGGCCGCGACGCCGACGCGATTGCGCTCTACAACGAGCTCTCGACCAGCAAGGCTGCCACGGTCCCCGGTGGTCTCGCTCAGATCCAGCTTGCAGAGCTTTACGAGTCGCAGGGCAAGCCGGCTGAAGCCAAGAAGATCTACGCTCAGCTCAAGGACTCCGACAAGGATGCCAAGGGCAACCCCGGACCGGCTGGTCAGGTGGCAGCGAGCCGTCTGGCACAGAAGTAAACCGCTCTCCTCCGGAAAAGGCCGCCTTCGGGCGGCCTTTTCCTTTGCTTGTGTGACAGTTTTGCAATTTCTCGTGACCTGACACAATTCCACTGGATTTTTTCGGGAGACGGGCGTTTACTAAGCTTCACTCCTCGCGATCGTCAGAGCGCATCGCCGTAGTTCACGCAAGAACAAACAACTGACCCTCAAAATCAGGGAAAGCGTGATGGGCCCTATGAAACACCGCATTCTTGTCGTCGATGACGATCGTCTTGTTGCCGACACCGTGAGCCTGATCTACAGCGCCAACGGCTACGAAAGCCAGGCCTGCTACTCGGCCGCCTCCGGTCTGGAGACAGCGCGCATCTTCGCGCCCTCCATGGTGCTCTGCGACGTGACGATGCCTGAAGAAAACGGCCTTTCGTTGCTCGAGAAGCTTCACGCCGAGATGCCCTCGTGCAAGGTGATGATGTTCTCCGCCTACGCCAGCAATATGCGCGAAGTGCATGTGCACGCGCAGCGTACCAAGCGCCAGATCAAGCTGCTGGCCAAGCCCTGCCCGCCCGTTGAACTGCTGCGCGAGACGCGCGATCTGCTCGAAGCCTCCGCCGCCTAGGCGCAATTCCTCCGGCCACCGCGCGTACACTGGAACGCGATGGCCGAGGACTCCCGCAATCCGGATGCAGTGCCGACCGCAGCCGATCTCTGGCTGAAAAAAGGCGCGCGCAAGAAAGCCCGTTCCAACGCTCCGGCGATGCCCTCGTTGTTTGGCGAGGCGCTGTTTGGCGAGGCGCTGTTTGCGGAGGAGCCTCCGGCGGTCATCGTCGAAAAGAAGTCCGCTCTCGCCCCGGTGGCGAACGTGGCGGACAGGGAGGGATTCGAACCCCCGACACCTCCGCCAGCACCCGAGCCGGCCGTCTTCTCCGTCTCGCAACTCATCAGCCGCGTTCGCGGCCTCGTCGAGAACCGCTTCGGCAGTGTCACCGTCGAAGGCGAAATCTCCAACTGGCGTCCGGCGACGAGCGGCCACTGCTACTTCACGCTCAAGGACAACGGCGCGCAGTTGCAGATCGTCATGTTCCGCCGCGAGGCCATGCGCGTCAAGTTCCGCCCCAAGGACGGCGATGCCGTCCGCATCACCGGCTCGCTCAGCATCTACGAAGCGCGCGGCCAGATGCAGATGGTCGCCGAGCGCATGGAGCAGGTCGGCCTGGGCGCGATGCTCGAGGCCGTGCGCCAGCTCAAGGAGCGCCTGCGCCGCGAGGGGCTCTTCGACCGCCAGCGCCCGCTGCCCGCGTTTCCGCGCTGCATTGGCATCGTCACCAGCCTGCAGGGCGCGGCGTTGCGCGACATCGTCAAGGTCTGCCGACGACGCCATGCTGCGGTCAATCTGCTCGTTTATCACGCCGCCGTTCAGGGGCCGAACTGCCCTGCCGAAGTGGCCGCCGGCGTGCGCTGGTTCTCCGCGCATCCTGAGCGGGTGGACGTGGTGCTCGTCGCGCGCGGCGGAGGAAGCTGGGAGGACCTGCACGGCTTCGACGCCGAGGAGGTCGCGCGCGCCATCGCCGCCTGCAGCGTGCCGGTCATCACCGGCATCGGCCACGCGCCGGACTGCGTGATCGCCGACGCCGCGGCAGACGTCTGCGCGCCCACGCCTTCTGCCGCAGCCGAATTGCTCACGGCCGCGCAACATCGCGTGGAGGAGCAGGTCGATCGCCTGACGCAACGCCTGCAGCGTGCGAGCCGCTACGAGCTTCTGCGCGCTCGCCAACGCTTCGCCGGGCTCGGCGAACAGCGGCTCGTCGGTCGCATCGAAGACCTGTTGCGCCGCCGCGCACAGCGTGTTGATGAGCTCGACTACCGTGCCGAGAACGCCGTGCAGCAGCGCGTTCGCAAGCAGCACTCGCAGCTGGACCGCCTGGAAGCGACACTGCGCCGACACCATCCCGCGCTGAAGCTCGCTGGCGATCGCAGCCGCCTCGAAGCGCTCACAGCGCGGCTCGAGCAGCAGCGCGCGAAGATGATCGACCAGCGCCAAACGCAGCTTGATCGCGCAGCGTTGCGGCTGGGCGCGCTGAGCCCGCTCGCTGTGCTCGAACGCGGATATTCGCTGGTTTACACGAGCGAAGGCAAGCTGGTGCGCAAGGCCGCGCAACTGCACTCCGGCCAGGGCATCGTGGCGCGCTTCGGCGAAGGCCGCGTCCGCGCCCGCGTCGAGTATTCGGAATAGGCTACCCCACTCTCACACCAGGAAGAACGGGTGCCCCACATCTCGCTTTTTGAGACATGGGTTTGCACGATGCCCGAGGAGATCCAAAGGACACCCTCAAGCCACTGTCAACTGAGAAACGCGAAGGATGACAGTGATGGGGGGAGGCATGACAGGAGTGGCAGGCAACCTCGCCCCCCGCGCACCATTCCCGCATCACAACTTCGTACAATGAAGCGTCGCAGGAGAGACCGATAACAGCATGAGGAAGTACTTCGGAACGGACGGCATTCGCGCGGTGGCAGGAGAGGCCCCGCTGGACAAGCGCACCATCTTCGCCGTGGGCGTGGCCCTGGCGCGCAAGCTCGGCGCAGGCGCGCATGTTGTGCTCGGCATGGACACGCGCGAGTCCGGCGAGTGGATCGCCGCGACGCTGATCGCGGGCCTGAGCGAAGGCGGCGCCACCGCGGAGTTCGCAGGCGTGATCACCACGCCAGCCATCGCCTTCCTCGCGCGCAAGCACGGCTACGCTGCAGGCGTGGTCATCTCCGCCTCGCATAATCCGTGGCAGGACAACGGCATCAAGATCTTCGGCGGCGACGGCTACAAGCTGCCCGACGCGGTGGAACTCGGCATTGAAGCCGAGATCGACGCCGTGCTGGCAGAGGGTCCAGGGGCCAGGGCTCAGGGCCCGGAAGGCACGGCTCTCCCCGAAGCGAACGAAGCCTTCCGCCGCGAGTACATCGAGTTCCTGCTCGCTGCCGTGCCGGGCATTTCGCTCGACAACAAGCATGTCGTCATCGACTGCGCGAACGGCGCGGCTTCGGCCGTTGCCCCGCAGCTTTTCGTAGAGCTGAAGGGCACCGTCGACGTCACACACGCCTCGCCCGACGGCCGCAACATCAACGAGAACTGCGGTGCCACGAAGCCGCACATCGTCGCCGCCGAAGTGAAAGAGCGCGGTGCATCGGTGGGCTTCACCTTTGACGGCGACGCCGACCGCGCCATGTTTGCCGACGAGCACGGCAACGTAATCAACGGCGACGCCGTGATGCTCGTCTGCGCGCGCGACCTGAAGGCCCGCGGCCTGCTCAAGCACGACCTCGTCGTCGCCACCACGATGTCCAACATGGGCTTCGAGGCGGCGCTGAAGCGCTCCGGCATCGGGATGCTGCGCGCGCCGGTGGGCGACAAGTATGTGCTCGAAGAGATGCAAAAGAACGACGCCTCGCTGGGCGGCGAACAGAGCGGCCACATCCTCTTCCCCGCGCTCGCGACCACGGGCGACGGCCTCATGTCTGCGCTGCTGGTGCTCGACGTCGTGCACCGCTCGGGCAAGACGCTGGGCGAACTCGTCGCCGACCTCAAGAACTTTCCGCAGGTGATCGTGAACGTGAAGGTTCGCGAGAAGAAGCCGCTCGAAGGCTTCCCGAAGATCGCCGCCGCCATCGCCGCCGCCGAAGAAGAGCTCAAGGACTCGGGTCGCGTCGTCATCCGCTATTCGGGCACCGAGGCGCTGGCACGCGTGATGATCGAGGCCGAGAGCGAAGAGGCCATGCAGCGCCACTCGAAGGCGATCGCGGACGAGATTCGCGCGGAGTTGGGCGTCTAGTTCGCCGCGAAATGGAGAAGCACATGCCAAGGCTTATGGCCTATCTCGACGAGAGTTTTGATCCTGCGCCCGAGGGCGTTTTTGCGGTAGGTGCGGTGATCGGGAATGAACGGGATGTGTTGAAGGCCGAGACTGAATGGAGGTCTCTTCGAAAGACGGGAGATCGCCCCTTCAAACATCGGCATTTCAGACAACGGCCCGCCTCGCTGGAGCAGTTCGCGCGTGCAATCGCAAATTCGGGAATGATCTCAGTAGGTATGCGCCTGGACAGAGGCTATTTCTCAAGGCACCGCAAAGTCGCTCCCCTGCCAAAGCATTATCTTCGCGATCCACATTTACTTACATACCACTTACACATCGTGCTGTTAGCTTACGGGCTTTCGAATGCCGGCTACGAGGGCGAGATCGATTTCACCTGCGATAGCTGCGAGATGCACGGTCACAACTTGACGGAGAGTTGGGAGTCTTTGAAACACAAGAATCCAAGAGCCGGATCGCTCATGGGTTCACTGTTCATGGAGGATGATGCCACCTGCCTTCCATTACAAATGGCGGATCTAGTCGCAGGGGAACTCAGGAAGGCCGGAGAGGGTTGGAGAACTGACCAAACTGCCACGTCAACGGCAATGCAAATTCTTCAAGATCAGGGGTCCCTATTGGTACTGCCCGACATGGATGAAAAAGCCCTTACGAGTTTCTGGTCGTTCCACGCGGAGAATCAGTCGGTCAGAAAAGCGGGCAGTTGAAACAAGTGTTGCGAGAGGACACGCTAATCCCAGGACTCAGCCGTGGCGAATCTCCATGCGGGGAATGGTACATCGAACCACCTGAGGTCCTGCCCGGAGTCGCCACGGGACGATACAATCTGCCCTGATGCCCCTCAAGCGTCCCCAACCCGACGAGACAGCGCCCCGCCCCGAAGAAATTGAGGAGGCGGCGCAACCTGCCGAAAAATCCGGGGTTGAGGAAGATATGGGCACGCTGGTCATCCATCCCGGAGAAATCGGAGCGGCAAGCGAACGCGAAGCCGTGATCACCGAACTGACGCCGGAACAGGCGAAAAAGCGTGCCGCGGCGGTAGCTCGCGGGGACTTTTCCGAGCTGAACGACGCCGAGGTGATGCTTGAGCTGAAGGCCGGCAACCTGCAAGCCTTCGATGTGCTGCTGAACAAGTACCGCAAGCAGATCATCCACTTCATGTTCCGCATGGTGCATAACCAGGCGGTGGCAGAAGAGCTGGCCCAGGAAGTTTTTCTGCGCGTCTATCGCTCGCGCGAGACGTACCGCGCCGAGGCACGGTTTTCGACGTGGCTGTATCGCATCGCTACGAACCTCGGCGTAAATCACGCTCGCGACACGCGTTACGAGCGCTCGGCGCAGACGGTTTATCTGGACGATCCGGACCCGGAAACGGGCACCCGGCCGGACGTGGCCGACGACACGCCGAACGTGGAAGCCGACATCCTGCGCGATGAGCGCATGAAGGCGATCCGCGACCATGTGATGGCCTTGCCGGAGCGTCAGCGTACAGCCGTGTTGATGCACAAGTATGAAGGGCTGGACTACAAGCAGATCGGCGAAGTGCTGAAACTGAGTGAGTCCGCCACGAAGAGCCTGCTCTTCCGCGCCTACCAGACGTTGCGCGAGAAGCTGAAGGACTTTGTGTAGCGCAGCACGCAGAAAAGATTTGAGGCCTGATGAGGTTTCCCCTCGTCAGACAAAAGAAGAAAGAACCAACGACCGACCCGGCCGTAGAACGGGAGGAAAATGATGAACACGATGATCGATTGCAAGACTTCCCAAACGTTGATGGCAGACGCTCTACTCGAGCCGGGCTTTTTGTCCGCGCATCCTGAGTTTGAAGCGCACATGGCGCAGTGCGCCGAGTGTGGCCAGGAATGGGCCGATCTGCTGGCAACGATGGCGATGATGAATGAATGGACCGCGCCTGAGCCGACGCCGTACTTCGATACGCGCTTGCACGCGCGACTCCGCGAAGCGGTGGAAGCCAAGCCGGAGAGCTTTATGGAGCGCGTTCGCTCCTGGATGATGTTCTCCGCGGGACGCTCGTTCCGCCCCATGGCTGCCGGTGCGCTGGCCGTGGTCATGGTGCTTTGCGGTGGTGGCGTCGCGCTGGAGCTGTACTCCAACCAGGCGCAGCCCAGCTCCTCGGCCACGGTCAATGATCTGAAGATCATCGACAATAACGCTACCGCTCTGCAGCAGATGGACCAACTGTTGAGCAACCAGGACGACAACAGCACGGATGCGCCGAGCACTTAGTCCGGCGTCACTTCCAGGCACTGTTGGAACTCCCGAGATTTGAAGCGATGGCCTCTTCCCACGTAGGATGAGGCCATCGTTCTGAAAGAAACACCGGCCTCAGGGCCAGAAGATTGCCCATGAAGTTCAGCGCCACAACCCGGCCCGCAATGCTCAGCACTTTGGTGTTGGCGGCGACCGTGTTGCTCGCGCCTACGCTCGCTGCACAAGGGATGCGTCGCGGCGGTGGTGGCGGTGAACGTCGTGGTGCGCCGATGGGGCCTCGCGACAGCATGAGTGCGAACCCGAATCCCGGACGTGCAGGCGGCATGGACCAGGTGCAAGCGCCGGGTTCGCTGCGCGGCCAGCACTTGAACGAGTGGATGAACAGCCACAGCAATATGTCGCCGCAGCAACGGCAGGAAGCTCTCGGGCGTGAGCCCGGCTTCCACAACCTGCCGCCGGAAACGCAGCAACGCATGCGCGATCGCCTTTCGCAGCTGGACAGCATGGCCCCCGGCCAGCGTCAGCGGATGATCAACCGCGCCGAGCAGATGGAGCGCATGTCGCCGCAGCAGCGAGCGGACTTCCGCTCCGCTATGCTTCAGTTGAGCGCTCTTCCGCCGGACCAGCGCCGCACGGTGTCGCGGGCATTCCGCGATCTACGTTCCATGCCACCCAATCAGCGTGCAGCCGCGCTCAGCAGCGGACAGTACGGCCCCATGACGCCACAGCAACGGCAGAGCCTTGACGAACTGATGCGGGTGGAACCGATCATGCCGCAGTAAGGCGAGGGTGTAGGGTGTAGCGTTTAGGGTTTAGAAGACAAAAGCCGGAGCGGAGGTGACCTCGCTTCCGGCTTCGCTTTTCTAAACCCTAAACGCTACACCCTAAACGCTATCCCCTACACCCTTCTCTAGCTGCGGAAGAAGTTCTTGATCAGGAAGAGTACGTTGGCGGGGCGCTCGGCAAGCCGACGCATGAAGTACGGATACCACTCTGTGCCGAAGGGCACGTACACGCGCACCCGGTACCCCTGCTGCACGAGCTTGCGCTGCAGGTCGCGGCGGATGCCATAGAGCATCTGGAACTCAAAGGCGTCCTTGCTGGTGCCGCCTGACTCCACGAACCGGCAAAGCTGATCGACGATCGCCTCATCATGCGTGGCGATGCCGCAGTAGACGCCCGAGGTGACCGCGCGCTTCATCAGCTTCACATAGTTCGCATCCACGTGCGCCTTCTCGGGAAACGCCTTGTCGGCGTCTTCCTTGTAAGCGCCCTTGCACAGGCGGATGCGAATGCCTTTCGCGAAGAGCCGCTCCATATCAGCTTCCGTGCGATACAGGTAGGCCTGCAACACCGTACCGACGCATCCGGGATACTGCGCGTAGAGCCGTTCGGTCATCTGCACGGTGGCCTCGGTGTACTGAGAGCCTTCCATATCGATGCGGACGAAATTGTTATCCGTAGCGGCTTGCGCCACGAGTTCGCCGACGATGCGTTCGGCCAGCGCAGGCCCTGCTCCGGGTCCGCCGATGTCCATGCCCATCTGCGTCAGCTTCAAGCTGACGTTGGCATTCAAACCTCGAGCGTGGATCTCGAAGAGCGTCCGCTGGTAGGCTGCGGCCGACTCCTCAGCCTGCGAGACCTGCAGCACGCTCTCGCCCAGGCAGTCGAGCGTAACGGCGATGCCTTCGTGGTTCAGGGCTTCAGCAACAGCGGCGGCTTCAGCCACAGTCGTGCCTGCAACAAAGCGGCGCGACACACGACGCCCCACTGAGGAGCTCTCAGAGAACTTGCGGAGGGCGGCGTTAGTCGAAAGGGCGATGAAGAACGATCGAAGCATGTTCGTCACTCAGGATATGCCAGAACGCTCAACCTGAGGAAAGCGATTGCACTCGACGCGAAAGAAAGCGATCAGAGTATGGGTGCGATCAAACGAATCCGCAGCAGCGGCTAGCGCTTGGCTTCGGCCTGCTCAGCTGCGTTCAGCAGCGTGCGCACGCTCACTTGCGGCGTCACCATCGTGGACGTATTGCGGAACGCGGCAATGGCTTCGTCGTAGCGACCGCGGACGGAGTTCGTGCGGACCTGCAACATCTCTTCCAGCATCTTCAGACCGTCCTTGAGATACGAGATGCGCGAACGCTCATCGTGTCCCCAGGTCACGGGCACTTCCGCGATCTTGTACTTCAGCTTGCGGGCGATGAAGAGAATCTCCGGATCGAAGCCCCAGCGCTCGATGGTCTGCAGGCGGAAGATCACCTGTGCCGCCTCGCGCTTGAACGCCTTGAAGCCGCACTGCGTGTCCTTGTACGGCAAGCCGATCAGCAGACGCGTCACCATGTTGAAGCAGCGGCCAAAGAAGCGGCGATACAAAGGCTGGTGAACGATCTGGCGCTGCTTGTCGAGCCAGCGAGAACCGATCGCCACGTCCGCACCGGCATCCAGCGCCTCGAAGAGTCGCTCGGCTTCTTCGATCGGAGCGGAGAGATCGGCGTCCGTGAACATCACAATGCGTCCCTGTGCCTGCAGCAGACCGTTGCGGATCGAAAAGCCCTTACCGCGGTTGCCGAGGTTGGAGATCAACTTGATGCAGTGATGGCGGTCCATCCAGTGATGCACAATCTCGACCGTTTCATCGCTGGAACCGTCGTCCACGACCAGCACTTCAGCGTCCCACTGTCGCTGCGCGACGGCGAGTACCACCCGCTCCAGCGTGCCTTCAATGCGCAAGGCCTCGTTGTACGCGGGGATCACGATGCTGAGCGCCGGCGGACGCTCGGTCATGTCCGGATTGGAGGAGGACACAGTCATTCTCTCGTTGATGAAATCCAAGGGGCCCAGAAGTGATGATCAGTAGGCTGCCAGCAAGACGCGACAGCCCTTCGACCAAACCATAATACGTCACAGCAAGAGAGCTTGGCCTTCGTGAGTCTCTACTGACACAGACGTATCCCGTCTCCAAAACGTTACAACTTTTTCATCCCGCGCGTCCTTGCGGTCACCAGCAGCCGCAGGGATTTTGGGTCGCACCCCTGAAGGCTGGTACACTCCGGCACATGTCGAGCATGCCTCCGCCCCCTTCCCCCTACGGATATCCCGCTCAAGCGCCGCAGACACCCTATGGCTACGTAGCGCTACCGCCGCCGCGTCGTAATGGCTGGATCTGGGCTGTGGTCGCGATCGCAATCGTCGGCGTGGTCTTCATCATCGTCGCAGCGATCTTCGCCTCGGCGTTTAAGTCGCTAAGCCATGAGGGCGAGAACAATTCGATCTCCAGCGGCTTTGGCGGCGGCGATGCCGTGGCCGTCGTCGAGATCAACGGCGTCATCCTCGACGCGGACAAGATCGACAAGCAGCTTGAGAAGTTCGCCAAGCAAGACAACGTCAAGGCGATCCTGCTGCGCATCAACTCGCCAGGCGGTGGTGCTGCCGCCTCGCAAGAGGTCTACCACGACGTGATGCGCGTGCGAAGAGAGTCGCATAAGCCGATCGTCGCCAGCGTAGAAAGCGTTGGCGCTTCGGGCGCCTACTACATCGCTTCCGCCTGCGACAAAATCTATGCCAACCAGGCTTCGGTCGTTGGGTCCATTGGCGTCATCATGCAGTGGACCAACTACGGCGACCTGCTGCGCTGGGCCAAGATGAAGAACATTACCATCAGCAAAGGCGAACTGAAAGACGCCGGCGATCCCACGCGTGAGCTGACGCCGAAGGAAGAAGCCTACTTCCAGGGCCTCGTCGACAACATGTACGCGCAGTTCGTGCATGACGTCGCCATCGGCCGCCACTCCACCGATGCCAGAATCCAGCCGCTGGCCACCGGACAGGTCTGGACCGGCGAACAGGCGCTTCCGCTCGGCCTCATCGACAGCGAAGGTGGCTACCACGAAGCATTGCTGGCTACCGGAAAGCTGGCGGGCATCTCCGGCGAGCCTAAAGTCGTGAAGACACCCCGCGACAAACATGGCCTGGTCGGCCTTCTCTCGGGCGACGACGACGCCGAATCGCTGATTCCGACGCCGTCACAGCTTTTGAACCGGGCGCCGGGTTTCTACTTCCTGTGGAAGTAACGTGCAAAAGTAACCTCACGGTAACTTCAAAAGTCGTACCCCACGCGGGTACGACTTTTTTGTGGCCTTACGGTAATACTGCTGATTTTTCTACACTTTTTGCTGGCAACAATGGACAAACCCAAGCATCATAGAGATAAGAAAGTTCTCATCTGAATGTTCTCCGACTCTCTAACACTCTGAGTCCGTGTCGGAATGCAATACCCCATTTGGTGAATAGCTTTGTCCAAAGGAAGAGTCTCTCTGCTTCCTTGAAGAAAACAAGAACAAGTGAGAAATAAGTTGCCAGCGACAGCACGACGTGAGTCCACGGCGACTGGAGGCTAACTACATGCGTTTTTCCCCACTGCGGACGATTTCAGGACTTCTTGGCTGCGGCTTGGCCCTCGCTCTCACTGGCTGCGGAATGGGTCTGAATGAAGTTCAGACCAACGTCGCATCCGGAGAATTGAATGGCCGTCTCATGGGTGGCCAGCAGCCGCTCATCGGCTCCGTCATCGGCGTCTACCAATACGGTACGGGCGGCTATGGTTCGGCAGCGACGCTGCTTGCATCGACCACCACCGACAGCACCGGCAGCTTCTCCTTTGCCTCGGGCGCGTACACCTGCCCGCAGAGCAACACCCCCGTTTACCTGCTTTCTTCGGGCGGCGACCCTGGCGTTGGCCAGTCGAACCCGAACGCTGTCCTGGCAGCCGTGCTCGGAACCTGCACGAACGCCAAGCAGTCGTACGTAAACATCAATGAAATCACGACCGTCGCTGCAGCCTATGCGCTGGCAAACTTCTTCAACACGTCTTACACGACAGCGGCCAGCAACGGCGGCGTTACCGGTGACAATTTCGGTGGACCGTCCTCTACGAGCGGTAGCGTGGTCACGTACTCGCGCGGCCTCGTGCTTGGCAGCAACACGACGGCAGGGCTGATCGCCAATGTAGCGACCGGCAACCCCATGCCGAGCACCAGCACGATGACGACCGAGAGCACCAAGGTCAGCCTGCTGGGTAACATCCTCGCAGCTTGCGTGAACTCTACCGGCCAGTCCGGCACCTCGGACGCGACCTCGAACTGCGGCAAGCTCTTCACTGCAACCACCTATAGCTCGCGCCCGAACGACACGCTGCAGGCGGCCGTAGCGATCGCAAAGAACCCGACGCAGAATGTCGGCACTTTGTTCGCGATCCCGCCCACACAGCCGGCGTTCGCTGCCGCGCTCGCGACGCAGCCGAACGACTTCAGCCTCGCGATCAGCTTCACGACTTCGTCCTTCGGCCTTGGCGTGGATACCAACACCATCGCCACGATCGATACGGACTCGTCGAACCGCGTATGGTTCCCGTCGAACGCTTCCGGCCAGGTGGGTATCGGCTACTTCGATGTCACCAGCCAGAGCTTCAACGGCCCGTACAACGGCGCAGGCCTGACGCATCCGCAGCAGATTGCTATCGACGGCAACGGCTACGCATGGGTCACTGATACGCAGAGCACCAAGGTGGCTGGCATCAATACCACGGCGCCCTCCACGTACTCGGTGTTTACACTGGCGAACTCGACGAGCTACGCGGTTTCGATTGACTCGAACTCGCAGGTGCGCATCGGCTCCATGGTGGGAACGGCTCCGAAGCTCGGTACGATCGACTCCGCGCACACCGCTTACACCGTCACGGGATCCCCCTCGGGCATCGCCGCCAGCTACATTCCGCAGAGCATTGCGAGTGATAACGGCAGCAACCTGATCTTCACCGGCTACAACAGCTCGGTTCCCCGCTTCTACGACTACTACGTTGTCAGTGGTGCTACCTCCACTTCACAGAAGGGCTTCGCGAACGATCTCGCGGGTCAGTCTGCATGGACTGGTGGTGACCTGGTCGGAGTGAAGGCTTACAACAACGGTGGAGCCTCTTACGCTGTAGACGGCCTCTGCTTCATCGGCAACGGTGCTTGCGCATCGATGGCCGGCAACAAGACCTACAACCGTCCCACCGGCATCTCGGTGGATGGTACGGGCACCTTGTGGCTGGCGTATAACCAGACGGCTTCGGTCGCTTCGGTTCCGCAGAACAGCGGCACCGGACGCGCCTACTCGAACTACATCAACAGCGCCGGTCAGTTCACCAGTTATGTGCTGAACCACAACAGCAGCTACGGCAACACGCTGACGAACCCGGAGGGCATCTCGGTCGATAACGAGGGCAACATCTGGGTCGCCAACTCAGGCTGCCTCACCACGAGCTGCACGCCAGGCTCCTTCACCCTCACGCTGTTCCCGGGCCAGGCTTACCCGACGATCACGCCGGTTTCGGCGCAGATCGCCAGCGGTGCGGCCCTTGCAGGAACTGCCCCCTCGTACTAAACCACCGTCTAGCAACTTCGGTGTAGTTACCTTGAAGGCTCACGCATTTTGCGTGGGCCTTTCTTTTGTGCGCTTTACCTTCTCCGCCAGCGTTGGCCATTTGCTTTATGCCGCCGGAAAAGCGCAAGATGAATGTACGACCCCATCGTCGCGGCACCGTTGGTAACTTCTCCATGCCGGACGAACGCTGGCAGTTCATGGGCCCCACGACCACCATTGCGCGGTACACCGCTTTTCTCGAGAGCGCGTCTCTCGACTGAACTTTGCTTGGGAGTAGAACGACTATGACGAAAGCCGATCTTGTCGACCACGTAGTGGCGCTCGGTGACCTTACGCGGCGGGACGGCGAAACCATCGTCGACCTCCTCTTCGCCTCCATCACTGAAGCCCTGAAGGCTGACGACAAGGTAGAGGTACGTGGCTTTGGAAGCTTCCGCACGCGCAAACGCAACTCGCGCACCGGGCGCAACCCGAAGACGGGAGCGTCGGTCGATGTACCGGCAAAGCGTGTGCCCTTCTTCAAGCCGAGCAAAGACCTGCGCGATCAGGTCAACCCCGGCGGCGTGCGTTCCTTGCCGCTCGGCTCTACCGCAACCCCTTCCGAAGAAGTTTAGACCGAATCAAGCAGCACCTGAGAGAGCGACCTTGCGATGCGAGGTCGCTCTTGTCGTTTGTGCAACGCCACAGCACGAATCCATTGGTGGGAGTTGCGGGATGCCGTATGTTGGTAGGCATGACGCCAGCCATCTCTGCTCAGGGCCTAACGCGCACCTTCCAGAACTTCACCGCTGTAGACCACATCGACCTTGAAGTTGCACCGGGCCAGTTCTTCGGCTTCCTCGGCCCGAACGGTGCGGGCAAGTCGACGACGATCAAGATGCTGACCGGCCTGCTCGGCCCGACGTCTGGCTCCATTCGCATCATGGGCAACGATCTCTTCGCGAACCCGCTCGAGGTGAAGCGGCAGATCGGTGTCGTGCCGGAGGGCATGGCGCTCTTCGGCAAACTTACCGCGACGGAGTATCTGGAGTTCGTGGGGCAGATGTATGGGCTCGACCGCCAAACCACGCGCCAGCGCGCAGCGGAGCTGCTGGAGTTCATGGACCTTGCCAACGAGCCGAAGAAGCTGCTGGCGGACTACTCGCACGGTATGGGCAAGAAGCTCGCTCTCGCTGCGGCGGTGATCCACGGGCCAAAGGTGCTCTTTCTCGACGAACCGTTTGAGGGCGTCGATGCCGTCGCCGCTGGCACGCTGAAGTCGATGCTGCAGGGCATGATCGGACGCGGTGCCACGATCTTCCTCACCTCCCATGTGCTCGAGATCGTAGAGCGCCTGTGCTCGCACATCGCCATCATCGACAAGGGCCATATTGTGGCCAATGGATCACTGGAAGAGCTGCGCGCAGGCGTGCAGGCCAAGCTGCAGACCGAGCAGGGCGCGCAGACTGAGCGACTGACGCTGGAGCAGATATTCCTGAACGTGGTGGGCAAGGACAGCGCCGAGCATACGGCACATGAAGGCGAGCTGTCATGGCTGAGCTAACCTCCGCACCGTGGACCGCAGAGCAGACGAAGGCGCAGTATCTCGCCATCATTACGCTGCGCTGGCGCATCTTCCGCAACATGCTTGGGCGCAAGGGTGGCAAGAGCGAAGCCCTGTCGTGGCTCTTTGTGGGCCTGCTGACGCTGGTGATCGCGGCGGGGCTTGCTGCGGGCATCGGCATCGCCTGCGCGTATGCGGCGAGCGAAGGCAAGTATGGCCTGGTGACGAGCATGATGTGGGGCATCTTCGTGCTCTCGCAGCTCATCAACATCAACCTCGGCTCGCCCGGCACCACGTTTGATCCGACGCAGCTCATCCGCTTTCCGCTGACCGTGGGTCGCTACGCGCTCGTACGTCTCTTCTTTGGCATCATTAGCCCCGGCAATGTGCTCGTGGTGGTGCTGTCGCTGGCAGCGGCGGTGGGTATCATCGTGGGTAACGCACACCTGTGGCTCGTGGCGCTGGTCGGAGCCCTGCTCTTCGCTGCCGTCAATCTGCTTTTCACGCGCATGGTCTTCGCCTGGGTGGACCGCTGGCTCTCCACGCGACGCGCGCGCGAGGTCTTCACAGCGCTGATCTTCATCGCGTCCATGAGCGTGCAGTGGCTGAACGTTCACTACAACATGGACCGCAACCACGGTCGCCATCATCGTCACCACGCGACGAGCACCACGCCGGACAGTGTCGAGCTGGGCATGACGCATGTTACCGAGCCGGAGAAGCCCTCCCCGACCGCGAGCCGCGCGCTGCTCTACTGGGACAAGGCGCGTCCATACTTCCGTCTGCTGCCTCCGGGGTTAATGGGAGATTCCGTCGCTTCCAGCGCGAACGGCCAGCCCGCAAAGGCCGTCATGGAAGAGGCGGGGATAGTGCTCTACGGCGCGCTCTTCCTCGCGATCTTTGGCCTGCGCATGAAGGCAGAGTTCGCGGGTGAGAACCTGAGCGACGTCGCGAACGCGGTTCGTACGCCGAAGCGCGTCAACACCGAGCAGCGTGTAGCGTCGAGAACCGTGCCTTCGACGACTGCCGTGCAGGGGCGTCCGGTCGGAGCCATTCAGGCCATCCTCGGTAAGGAGTTTCTTTACCTCCGCCGCAACATGGGCATCCTCTACGGCATCGTAGCGCCGCTGGTCATGGTCTTCCTTTTTGCCGGGCGCGTTACGTCGAACACGTCATCGGAGTGGGTCTATCCGGCAGCGCTCTCGTATGCACTCCTCGGCATCGTGCCGATCAGCTACAACGCCTTCGGCCTTGACGGCACGGGCACGCAGTTCTACTTCATGGCGCCGGTGAAGATGCGAGATGTCCTGCTGGCGAAGAATCTGCTGAACGCGATCCTCGCGGCGATCGAGATGATCGCCGTCATCGCGCTGATCGCGTACCTGATCGGCGCGCCGAGCCCCGTGATGCTCTTGAGCTCCGTCCTATGGGCGCTGGCAACGCTGGCGGTGGAGATGACCGTCGGCAACTACCGCTCGATCAGCAGCCCGAAGAGAATCGAGCTGCAAAAGACTGCGCAGAAGCAGGCGAATGGCGTCAGCGCGCTCATCAGCATGGGCATTCTGCTGCTTTCGGCGGCAGTGGGTTGGTCGCTGATGCAGTTGGCGCGCTTCAGCGGCTTCGGCTGGCTGATGCCGCTGATCCTCGCGGCGCTCGCGGTGGTCGCAGGATTCATCTACTGGCAGAACCTCGGCAAAATGGACGCCTATGCCTTCGAACGTCGCGATGCGCTGTTTGAAGAGCTGGGCAAGAAGAGCTAAGCAACACCGTTCAACAGGCCGGCACCCACGTCTGCGCCTCTGCAGATGTGGGTTTGCTGGATTCCCTCATCCCGTAATCCCGATCGCCGAGATCATGCGACCGGTGAAGCCCTTTTCGTCGCGATGGGAGAAGTACTTCCGCTGGCCCGTTGGCGTTCTCGTACAGGCGGTGCACTCGCCGAGAACGGTGATCTGTTGCGGCATGAGACCGGCGTCGAGTAGCTGTCGGCGGTTGGCCTCGTGCAGATCGAGATGAAACTGCGGCGCGGGTATGCCATCGATCTCGCGGAAGAGATCGCCCGCATAGGGGAACTGCTCGTCGAATTGGTCTCTGAGGTCCTGGCCGACGACGTAGCAGCAAGCTCCGATCGCCGGGCCGATCGCCGCGATCATATCCTCCGGCCGGGAACTGTATTCCTGCACCAGGAGAGCGATCCCCTGCTCCACAATGCGTGCCGCCGTGCCGCGCCAGCCGGCGTGGAAGGCCGCCACCACGCGCTTCTCGACATCCGCGACGAGCACCGGCGTGCAATCGGCGGTTTGTACGCCGAGCATCAGCCCCGGCAGCGCGGTTGCCAGGCCGTCGCCCTCGAGCGTGGCACGTCCGGTGTCCGTGGACAGCTTGCCATGCCCAGCGCGGACGATCTGCGTAACGTCCGTATGCGTCTGGCCGATGGTAACGAGTTCCGCGACGCTGCCATCGTTCACCGCAGCCAGAAAGCGGCGGCGATTCTCTTCGACCGCTTCCTGCGTGTCGGTGGCGGTCCAGCCGAGGTTGAGCTCGCCGATGCCGTGTGAGTTGTAGACAGTAGAAACGCCTCGCAGGCGGGTCGAGAAGCCAGCGCGCAGCCAGGGAAACTTCTCCCAGCCGGGGACACATTCGATGTCAGCAGCGATGTTCGCGGAGTCAGTCACAGGGGACAGTCTACCGGCGAAAAAGGTGGCTTAAGAATTTTGGCCCCGCTTTCATGCGGGGCCACGAGAGGCATATAGGGGGAGGAAAAAACTGAGGATTGTGTGAATGGGTCCAAAAAGCTGGACAAATAGGGGTTACTACAAAAGGTAGGACAGTTTGGAAATGCCTCTCAGTTACTTGTAGTAGATGCCTCTTCGCGGTGGAAAGTTTTACAACTGTGTTAATTTTTGTGCGCTGACTCGAGTTTCCTACTTTGATGGACGCCCCTAACACCTTTGTGGGAGTCAACTTAATGGGTGTGATGCGAGAAGCGACGTACCCTTGGTGCCGCGCTTCGCGGAAGCCGTCAAATGCGCTTAGTGCTTGCATTGGCTCGAGTTCAGCGTTACGATACCGCGATTGTACGAAACTGCAAACCACTAAAGCATGAGCACAGAGACACAAATCGCCTCCCACCTTCTGCGTTCGCGCCTGGGCAAGTTGTGCGTCGCCTTGACGGGCGCTACCGCCGACGAAATCCTGCAAAAAGCCAACGTGGCCGTAGCCGAAACCAGCCTGCTGGAGTTCCGGCTGGATTATCTGCCGAAGCCCGCCGCTGCCCTGCCCGCGATGAAGGCGTGGCTGGAGACGCACGGAGCGGATGTCGTCGTTGCCACCTGCCGATGTAAGGATTTTGGCGGTAAGTTTACCGGTTCGCCGAGCCAGGCCTTCGACATCCTGATGAAGGCTGGCCAGGCTGGCTTCCAGATCATCGATCTCGAACTGGAGGCCGCCGAGAAACTGCCGAAGGACGCCGTGAGCAGGCTGCGCTCCACCGGGGCGACGGTGATGATCAGTCACCACGACTTCAAGCGCACGACCGACCTCGATGCGCTCTACAAGCGCATGGCCGTCTACGAGCCCGACTTTATGAAGGTCGTGCCGACGGCGCAGAAGCTTTCCGACAACATCGCCATGCTGCGCTTCCTCGACAGCGCGCAGGACAAGGGTTCGGTGCCGGTGATCGGTATCTGCATGGGCGAAGCAGGCATCCTGTCGCGCGTGCTGGGTCTGCGCTCCGGCTCGGCGTTTACCTTCGCTGCCGCGGTAGCCGATGAAGCGACCGCACCCGGCCAGATTGCCGCGCGCACGCTGATCGAGACCTACCGCGTTGAGCTGATCGATAAGGCCACCAAGGTTTTCGGCGTGGCGGGCAATCCCGTCAGCGCGTCGATGTCGCCGCTGATGCTCAACACCGCTTTCCGCCGCGAGACCGTGAACGCCGTGTATATGGCGCTGCTCGCGACCGATGTGGATGACCTCTTCAAGGTGATGCGCGAGGTGCCGATCCACGGCCTGAGCGTGACGATGCCTCTGAAGCAGGATGTGATCAAGCACCTGGAACGCACCGATGCCCTGAGCCAGAAGATCGGCGCGGTGAATACGATCGCGCGGATGCCGGACGGCAAGTTCTACGGTTTCAACACGGATGTCGCCGGCATTGTCGGCCCGCTGGAGCGTCGTCTGCAGCTGCGCGGGGCGAAGGTGCTGGTGCTCGGCGCCGGTGGCGCAGCACGTGCTGCAGTCTTTGGCTGCGCGGACAAGGGTGCGGAGGTCTCCATCCTGAACCGCACGCCGGAGACGGCGGCAAAGCTGGCCCGTCAGTCGGGTGCGAAGGTCATCAAGCGCGAGCAGCTGGCGAAGATGAGCTTCGACGTCATCATCAACTGCACGCCCGCGGGCATGCTCGGCAACAAGCTGACAAACGTGCTGAAGCCGGAAGAGTTGAACGCTCGGTTGTTCTTCGACACGGTCTACAACCCGATCGACACGCCGTTGCTGAAGATGGCGCGCGCGAAGGGTCTGCCCGTGATCACCGGCGTGGAGATGTTTGTCACGCAGGGTGCGCGCCAGTTCGAGATCTGGACGGGCAAGCCTGCGCCGACCGAAGAAATGCTGCGTGTGATCGTTCATGCGTTGCGCCAGGGCCACGAAACGGCGGAGGGCGGCATCGATCCGACGGCTTCGGCGACCAAGGTGATGACGGCGAGCGTAGCTGCGGAGAAGGCTGCCGCTGCGCCGCCCCCAGCGACCCTTGCGCCGGTCGTGGCGTCTGCTCCTGCGAAGGGTACAGCGAAGAAGGTGGAAGCGCCGAAGGTCGCGGCGAAGCCTGCTGCGCCTGTGGCGAAGGTTGCCACGAAGAAGCCTGAACCGGCTCCGGTGAAAGCTGCCGGGAAAGTGGTTGCGCCTATCAAGATCGCGGCCAAGGCCAAGCCGGCGCCCGCGAAAGTTGTCGCCAAGAAGGCTCCCGCCAAGGTCGCGGTGAAGGCTGCACCAAAGCCCGCATTGAAGAAGGCCGTGCCTGCCAAGAAGGCCCCGGCGAAGAAAGTCGTAGCGAAGACCGCAGCCCCGGCCAAGAAAGCTGTCGCGAAGAAAACGGGTAAGCGGTAACGCCCATCGCGTCGGCGAGACGCCGACGCACCAAGGGAATGACAAACAAGAGAAGGGCCGCGAGTGATGCTCGCGGCCCTTCTGTCCTTCAGTGTTGCGAGGATTATTCGACGGACTTCTCGATATACGCCTGCAACGCGTTCATGCTGGTTTCGCGACCAAGGAACGCCTTCACCAGATCGGCTGCGGGCTTCGAGCCGCCGGGCTCCAACACCTCGTGGCGATACTTCAACGCCGTCGTGCCGCCGATCTCGCCCTGCGGGAACTGTGCAAAGAACTCGAGCGCGATCACCTTGTCGAAGAGGTAGGTGTAGTAGTTCGACGTGTAGCCGATGAGGTGCGTAAATGCGGCGTACATGCGGTTACCGTCGACGAACTCGTAGCGCGAGAAGCGGTCATAGCCATCGCGCAACAGCGTGTCGAGGTCGAGTTCTGCGGCGCGGCGATCGTGCGTCTCCATGGAGTAGGTCGCGTACATGACCTGCGTTAAGGTGGAGAGCCCGCGACCATGTGCAGCGGCACGCGTCATGCGAGCGACCGCGTCATACGGGATCGGCTCGCCGGTCTCGTAGTGCTTCGCGAAGGTTCGTAGCAGCTCGGGATCTTCGAAGAACTCTTCGAGCATCTGAGAGGGCACTTCGACAAAGTCGCCCTCGGTGGCGATGCCGCTCTGCGATGCCCAGCGCTGACGTGCGCCACCGAGCACTTCGTGCATCAGGTGACCGAACTCGTGGAAGTAGGTGACGACGTCGGCATACTGCATCAGGCCGGGGTCTTCCGCGGTGGGCTGTGGGAAGTTGCAGACGAGCGAAGCTTCGGGCAACGCGGTGCCAAGCAGGCCACCGACCAGCGAGCACTCCGAGAACCACTTGCTCTTGCCTTCGCGCGGGTGCATGTCGAGGTAGATGCGGCCGATGATCCGCGTCTTGTCCGCACCTTCGGCTTCGTCGAAGACCGAGTAGGCTTCGACGCTCGGATCCCAGACCCTGGCGGCGAGGTCACGCTCGAAACGCACGGCGAAGAACTTGCCCGCGGTGCGCAGGATGCCCTGCTGCACCGGCTCGTAGGGGAAGTACGGACGCACGGACTGCGAGTCGAAGTCATACTGCGCGCGGCGATACTGCTCTTCCCAGAAGCGTGCGTCGGAGAGCGTGAGCGGCAGCGCGGCGGCGTCCTGCGCAGCAACGAATTTCTCGAGCGCAGCGTATTCCACCTGTGCCGTAGGGCGCGCAACAGCTTCGACAGAGGCAAGGAACTCGCGCATCTTCGCCGCCGAACCCATCATCTGGTCCACGGTGGCGAGGTCGGCATAGGAGCGGAAGCCGAGGACTTCGGCGAGCTCCTGACGCAGCGCCAGCAGGTCGAGCAGCACCTGCTTGTTCTGAGGATAGCCGCGACCGTTGTAGGCGAGGTAGAGCTCACGACGCAGCTCGCGCGAAGCAGCGTAGCTCATGACGGGCGAGAGATCAGGCGGATCGGTCGTGATCGTCACCGGGCCTTCGGCGGTCAGCTTGCCGTCGTTTTCGAGGACGCCCTTGCGCATGAGGTAGTCGGCGGGCAGGCCGCGCAGTTGCTCGGGGTCGATGACGTTGATGGTGCGGACGTCGTCCTGCACGGCGCGGCTGAATTGCATCGCCAGCATCGTGGACTTCTCAGAGATCTCGCCGATCCTGATGCGTATGGCCTCGTCGCGGTCGACACCGGCGAGACGATAGCCAAGCAAAGCGCGGTCGGCGAAGAAACGCGTGCGCTCGTCCTCCTGCGAGACGTCAACAGCCGCCAGCGCGTCGTAGACATCGCGGTTCAACGACAATGCGACGCCTTCTGCGGAGACGACCTGCGACAGCTCCTGTGCGGCGTCGCGCACAGCGGCCAGCGGATGCACCATGAACATCACATGCGCCTGCGAACCGGCCATGCGCAGATGCCAGCAGGCGCGGTCGTAGCGCTCGAGCGTGTTGGCGACCGTGCGCGGCGCGGTCTCCGCGGTAAGCGCGGCGACGAGCTCGCGCGCGGCGCTCAGATGATGCTCCACCCAGGCCTTGGCGGCATCGGCATTCGCTTCGTTGGCCCAGAGGTGCAGCGTGTCTTGAATTGCTTCCATCGGTGGCGGAACTCCTTCGCTTCTTAGTGTAAGGATGCACGAACGGCCGCGCGGGACTCTACAATGGAGCGCATGACAGCTTTGCGCTTCCTGCGTTTTCTCGTCGCGTTGATCGCCCTGGGCGGCATGGTGGATTCCTTCCTCGCGCTGCGCATTCATAAGCAGGACCCGTCGATGGCGCCGCCCTGTGCGGTGAGCGAAAAGTGGGACTGCGGCTCGGTGAACCACTCACGCTATGCGGTCTTCCCTGCGCAGTCGCTCGAAGAAGATCCGGCTACGAGCAAAGCGGTGCACGTTCCGGTGGCAACGCTCGGCATCATCGGCTACGCAGCCATCGCGGTGCTGGCGCTCTTTGCTCCGTTCTGGTTGACGCTGCAGGTGGCGGAGATCGGCTTTGGCGGCGCAGCGGTGCTCAGCTACCTGGAGGCCTTCGTCATTCAGAAGTGGTGCATCTACTGCGTGTGGTCGCAGAGTCTGATCGCGGCGATTGTTGCGCTGTGCCTCGTGGGCACGTGGATGCAGTGGCGCATGCGCAAGCGTTTCGTTGTCGCCTAGGAGGCGTCTATGTGGCCCAAGTTGATTCCTCAACTGCTTGAATTGCTGCCCCATGTTTCGCGACTGGTGCCGATGGCCGACCGCTTCCTGCAGTCGCGTAGTGGCAACGACGAAGAGACACGCAACTCCCTTGACGCGCTGCGTGTCGAAGTGAGCAAGACGCTGCACGCGCATGAGAGCGTTTATCGCCAGATGAACGAGCAGAGCGAGCGCATCGATCTCGCCGTGAGCGAAGTGCGTACCGCGCGCGTGGCGCTGGTGGCGACCGAAGAACGCATTGCGGGTCTCGAAAACAAAGTGGCTTCGCTGCGTGTGCTGGTCGCGATGTCCTTTGCGATGACCGTTGTGCTTGTCGTCATGATGATCGTTCTGCTGGTGAGGCGATAACGCGGATGCGCGAACACGCAAGCGAGCTTGGCGGCGTACAACGCATCGCCGACGACATTCACCGCAAACAAGAGAGGAAGCAACGCAGCAAAACGCAGCGCCGGCTCATCGCGGCGGTGATGTTGCTCGTCGCGCTGGTGTGCTTTGGCATCGCGGTGTGGCCCACGACGCGTGCGCACTTGCAGGCCATTGCGGTGCTCGACCTGGTGGGCAACCAACCTGTGCCGCCGCTCGTACAACGCGTGGTGAGCACGAAGGTGATAACGCGCGAGGTGACGATCAACACACCGAATGGCCCTGTTGCCGCGCGGATGTATGAGCCCGTCGGGAAGCCCGACGCGCCGGCGTTTCTCGTGCTGCATGGCGTGCACCATCTCGGCATGAACGAGCCGCGGCTCGTGGCTTTTGCGTCGGCGATCGCGTCGTGCGGCCTGCGCGTGCTGACGCCGGAGCTGCCCGACATCAAGGACTATCACGTCGGTGCGAACTCGATTGAGACGATCGGTGAAACGGCGAAGTGGCTTTCGCAGCAGAGCGGCGGCCGACCGGTTTCGGTGATGGGGTTGAGCTTCTCGGGCGGTCTTTCGTTGCTCGCAGCGGCCGACCCGGCGTATCGGCCGAGCATCAAGTTCGTCGTCGCCGTAGGCTCGCAGGATGCGATGTCGCGCGTGGCTTCGTATTACCGCACCGGCGAAGATACGATGCCGGACGGCAAGACTGAGCTGCTGCCGCCGCATGAGTACGGCGCATTGGTGCTCGAGTACGAGCATGTGGAGGACTTTGTCCCCGCGCAAGACCATGAAGCCATGCGCCGGCTGCTGCGCGCGCATTTGTACGAAGACCATGATGCGGAGAACGCCGCGCTCGCGCAGATGAGCGACGCGCAGCGTGCCGAGGCGAAGCAGTTGCTCGACACGACCTCACCGGACACGCGACGGATGCTGACGCAGGCCGAGCTGAAGCATGTGCTGGAGATGGCCGGCGTCAGTCCGGACGGGCACCTGAAGACGCTGATGACGCCTGTGTATCTGCTACACGGCGAAGGCGACAACATCATCCCCGCGGCGGAGACGCAGTGGATGGCCTCGGAGCTTCCGAGCGAGTCCTTGCGCGCCGTGCTGATCTCGCCGGTGCTTTCGCACCTGGATTTGGATGGACACGCGCCCAGCGCAGGCGACCGCTTGCGGCTGGTGCATTTCTTCGGCATGATTCTTGCCGATGCGGAGGAAGAGTGAGTTTCGTCACACTGCAGGAGATCGAAGGCGCGCAGAGGCGCATCCACGGAGTCGCGGTGGAAACGCCTCTCGTACGCTTCAATGAGCGCATCTGGCTGAAGGATGAATCCAAGCAGCCGATCGGCAGCTTCAAGCTGCGCGGCGCGTACAACATGATCGCGCAGCTCACGCCTGAGCAGTTGCGGCGCGGCGTCATCACGTACTCCAGCGGCAACCACGCGCAGGGCGTTGCGTATGCGGCGCGTGCGTTGGGTTCGAAAGCCGTGATCGTGATGCCAGACAATGCACCGCAGGTGAAGGTGGAGGCTACGCGCGCGCTGGGCGCGGAGGTGGTCTTTGTCGGCACGGCGAGCGCGGCACGCAAGCTCAAAGCGGAAGAGCTGTCTGCCGAACACGGCTACACGGTCGTTCCTCCGTATGATGACGAGCGCATCATCGCAGGGCAAGCTACGTGCGGCGTGGAGATCGTGAACGCTTTGACCGCTGAAGAAGCGGCGAAGACATTGTTGCTCTCGCCGGTGTCCGGCGGCGGACTGCTCTCGGGAGTTTCTACCGGGGTGAAGCTGGCCAGCGAAGCACGCGGATGGACAGCGCCACAGGTGTGGGGTTGCGAGCCGGAGCTTGCGGGCGATGCCGCCGAGAGCTTTCGCACGAAGTCGCTGGTCGAATGGCCCGCCGAGAAAACGACGCGCACGCTTGCCGACGGGCTGCGCACGCAGTCGCTGGGCGCTAAGAACTTCGAGCACATTTTGCGCTTCACCGACGGCATCGTCACGATCACGGAAGAGGAACTGCGCGAGGCTCTGCGATTGCTCTTGACGACGACCGACATTGTGGCCGAGCCTTCAGGTGCGGTAACGTTGGCCGCTGCGCTCTTCCACACGGAGGAGCTGCCGCCCGCCGAGCGTCTCATCGCAATCGTCAGCGGGGGCAACATCGACCCGAAGCTGCGCGCGGAGATGACAGCGTAACGGTCGAGGACGATTCACCGTCTAACGAAGAGATAGCTACTCCCCGAGGACCGCATGAAGACCACCGTCGCGATTGCCCTGCTGCTTTGCTCCACGGCCATGTTCGCCCAGAAGAAGAAGCAGGACCTCGCCGGTTATGATCTTGCCGCGCGTGCGACGGTGCTGCATACCGCGAACGTCTACGTGACCGCCGATGGCGGGACTTCGCCGATGACGCAGGTGACGCCCGGGCACGAAGTGGTGGTCGTGGCGCGCAACGGCGCGTGGGTGAACGTCTTTGCAAACACGGACAGCGCCGACAAGGCCGATCCCGACGCAGCGCCGGAGATCGAAGACCCCGGCGTACATCCCGATCCTTCAACGGGCTGGATTCGCGACAAAGGCATCGTCAGCCCGGGCACGCCGAACGGGGACAACATCCTTTACGGCGCGGCGCTGGAGTTTGAGGCGCAGGCGATGCTGCCGCATCCGCCGAAGGGTGCTGCCGCGGCAGCGCACTGGCTCTACCAGCGCGTGGCCGACTACTTCCCGCGGTCACCGCTGGCAGCCGAGGCGGCGTATCGCTCCGCAGATATTCGCTGGCAGCTCGACAAGACGGACATCAGCACGCTGCCCAGCGCGCATGAGCAGGAAGCGTACCTGCGGCCACAGTTGTTCGAAGGCGACCTGAAGCGCGTGATGAAGCAGTATCCCAACTCGCCGCAGGCAGCGAAGGCGGCGTTTGACCTGATCGACAACAAGCTGTGCGGCGACTGGCAGGGCCTGCCGAAGTGCCCGGAGATGGAGGCCGGCCTGTACATCAAGTACGCCAACCAGTTCCCGCTCGGGCCAAAGACCGCCGAGGCGCTCTACAACGCGGCCTACCGGCAGGGCGTGCTTGTGACGATGTACACCGTTGACGAGCAGACCAGGCGCGCCGAGCAGGCCAAGCACGACTGCCAGGAGATCGCCGACCAGCTCTCGAAGGCGTTTCCGCAGTCGGAGTACGCGGCGCGCGCGCAGAGTCTCGCCTTCCGCGTCGCGCAGAACATTCCCATCTACGGTAGCGACCGCGACTAAGAAGTGTCATATTCCGGGGCGCGGCGCTCCGTTAGAATCAGGCCATGTCTTTGCTCAAAGTTCTGATTCTGGCGATCGTCCAGGGCCTTGCTGAGTTGCTCCCCGTCTCGAGCTCCGCACACGTTGTCGTCGCAGAGAAGCTGCTGCACCTCGACCCCAGCTCGCCCGAGATGACGCTCGTGCTCGTGATGCTGCACACCGGCACGATGTTTGCGGTCATCGTCTACTTCCTGAACCAGTGGCGTCGTGCGTACTTCGCGACCGGCGACGCGTTCGCCCGCTTTGCGATCCGCGCAGGCTGGGCCACCGTGCTGACCGGCGCCATCGGTTACCCCATCATCAAGGTCATCGAGAAGACGGCCTTCAAAGGCATGCCCAAAGCCGAAATCGAATTGCTCTTTGGCCGCCTTGATCTCGTGGGCATCGCACTGTTCGCGGCTGGTGTGCTGATCCTGCTCTCCGGCCTGCGTGAGCGCGGCGAACAGAAGGACAGGACGCTTGCTTATGAGCGCGCAGCGACACGCTCGGGCGACAACGTCACCTTCGCGCAGGCTGGATGGATGGGCGCCGTGCAAGGCCTGTGCATGCCCTTCCGCGGCTTCTCGCGCTCCGGCGCGACGATCTCCGCGGGCATGATGGTGGGTGCACAGCGCGAGCGCGCCGAACGCTTCTCCTTTGCGTTGGCTGTCATCATCACCCCACTTGTCATTGGTCGCGAGCTGCTGCGTTTGCTGAAGGCTTCTCATGAAGCCACCGCCGCCGGTGCGCCGATCGATCTGCACTCGAGCCTCGTCTTCGCGCTTATCGGTATGGTCGCGAGCTTCTTCGCAGGCCTGGCTGGTTTGAAGTGGCTCAGCGCATGGCTCGAAGAAGGCCGCTGGTGGCTCTTCGGCATCTACTGCATTCTGGCGAGCGCGGTCGTGCTCTACCTGCACTTCGGTCCGATGCATCTCTAAGGCTTCGGCAAGACATAGGCGCGACTTCGGTCGCGCCTTTTGTTTTGCTCACACAGCGTCTTGCCGACGATAGCGGAGCGCCCACGCCATCAGGAGGAACTGCAATGGGAGGCGCGCGTAGAGCGCCCACACGGGCACGGGAGCGAAGCGGTCAGGATGCTGCGCCATCCAGAGATTTGCGGGAAAAACTGCGATCAGCAACGCGACGGTTCCCCATGCTGCAGCGGACTGTGTCGCGGTCATCAAAATGCCGACGCCGCAGGCAATTTCAGCGGCTCCACTGGCGAGCACCAGCTCTCGATGCGCTGGAAGATACTCCGGCATGATCGCCTCATAGCGGCGGGTGAACGCGAAGTGTGCGATACCTGCAGCGATGTACATCGCCCCCATCAACAACCTACCAATTCGCATTCTGCCCCCAAAGACAAACGGCAGCCACTAAGGCTGCCGCTTGGTACAAGCTGTAACGACTTACGACTTCAACGCGTCGCGGTGATTCTTCACGAAGTCATGCGACATGAGGATGTGCGCCTGCTGCGTGCTGAGCAACTCGCGAACCGGCAACGGCAGATCGCTCTCAAGCGCCGTCTTATAAGCCTTCTTCGCTTCGTCCTCACCCTGCTCTGCCGTCTCCAGCAGCGAGTGATCGCCGCCGCCGAGCTTCGCCTTCAGATCACCCCACGAGCGATGCAGAGCGCCCGCCACCGAGCCGCCTTCCTTCACATCGGGCATACCTGCACGATGAAGTTCGTTCTCGAGCTCCGCGCGGAAGTTCGCACGCTTCAGGCTCTCTGCGAGAAAGAAACGCTTGATCGTCTCGTCCTTCAGATGCTCGCCGATGTCCGCAAAGCCCTTCTGGCTGTCTGCCAGCGTCTTGATGACGTCCAGCAATACCTTCTCTGTTTCCTGATTCTTCGTCGATCCTTCGAGTGTGTTTGCCATTGCCTTATCCCCCGGAACTAATCTTGTTTGCTGCTGAGGTCCGTCAACTGTGTGCGATTCTCCGCCGTTGACGACAAGCGAGAGAAATCGCGAAAACCCCGCGCCCTCAGCAAGCCCGCGCCTGCGTTGTTCGCAAAGCGCTTACGTATAAAGATGGATGCGAGTTATCGGCAGGCGTTTGCCCCGGTCTTCGATGAGTCTTATCGCTGCCGCCGATGATGTTCATCGGATAACAAGAAGGCCGCGGAGTTATCCGCGGCCTTCTTGTTTTCAGTGCAGTGAAGTTACTGCTGATCAGGCGTGGATTCCTTGACGCCGATCGCGTCACCGGAGACCACGAGGTTCACGCGACGGTTCTGGGCGCGCCCCTCCTTGGTGCCGTTATCCGCAACAGGATGCGTCTTGCCATAACCCTGCGAGGTAACGTTGTCAGCGGGAACACCATTCTGCGTCAGGAAGTCCTTCACAGCGTTGGCGCGATTTTCGCTGAGCTTCTGGTTGTAGTCGTCGCCGCCCACCGAGTCGGTGTAGCCTTCGACGTGCACCTTCAGGCCAGGATATAGCTGCAGAATCGTCGCGACCTTGGCCAGCGAAACCTGCGTGCCGGGCTTCAGCGTGTACTTGCCGGTGTCGAAGAGCACATCGTTCATGTTCACGATCAGGCCGCGAGCGTTTTCGCTGGTCTGGAGCACGTTGTTGAGCTGTGCGCGCAGCTTCTCGCGAGTGGCAGCGGCGTCCTGCTTGGCCGATGCGGCCTGTGCATTCGCAGCAGCTGCTGCAGCTTCAGCCTTCGCACGTTCTGCATCGGCTTCAGCCTTGGCGGCGGCGGCGCGGTCTGCAGCGGCCTGCGAATCAGCAGCCTGCTGCTGCGAGGCAGCGGCATTGGCTTCAGCAGCAGCGCGCGCATCACGCTCGGCCTGGGCACGATCAGCTGCCTGCTTGCGCAGTGAGATCAGGCGAGCATCTTCCGCACGCTGTGTCGCTTCGCGTGCCTGCGTAAAGATCATCTTTACGTCGCGGCTCTTTGAGGCCTGCATATCGTCAGCGTTCTTCAGGTTCGTGTTCATACGCTCGACCACGCCCGGAGCATACTTCTCCGCACCAGCAGCAAGCGCGATGCGCGCAGCGTTATGCGCCTCGTAGAGCGCCAGCGGATAGTGCTCGCGGTCCGTGATCGGATCCTGCACCGAGTTCTGACCGCCGGTGTTGGCGTAGAGGCCCTTCGGCAGCAGCGAGTAGTGGATGTTCACGTGCTGCAGGATGCCCTGCGTCTTGTCGGAGAAAACGTTCTGCAGGACGACCACGTCGCTGGGCTGCGAGACAGCGTAGTAAGGCTCAGCGGTGACGATCATGCCGAACGACTGGAAGCCTGAGCTCACCTGCAGGCTCGCCTTATCGCCTGCGAGCTCGAGCTCGCCGAGATTCTGCGGACGGCCGTCAGCCGAGATAGCCCACAGCACATAGGTCAGGTACTCAGGACCAAAGCTATTGGCCTGCTTGAGGCCCTTGAAGTTCACCTGAATGTTCGTCTTGCCGGTGACGGAATCAACCTTGCCTTCGCCGGTCGCCTGCGGCAGCAGGCTCGTGCCCTGGAAACCGATCTTCGTGGAGCCCGAGCGGTTCAGGTAGTTCACCGCGTCAAGGTCACGCTCGACCACCTTCACCTTGTAGATGTACATGCCGTTCGGGCCGTCTGCGACGATCGCGGCCTGCTTGGCTCCGGGAGCAATGGTGGTGGGGTTGGCTTCCTGCGCGTTCGCAAAAAAGGGAACGAACGCTAGAACTGCGGCGGCCGAGAGCACACCGGTAAGTCGTTGGGCCTTGCTGAACATCTTTGTCTCCTCGCACTGTCACTTCGCCTGCAGGATGCTGGCTGAAGAAATCTCGCGCAAAACTACGCGAACATTTGAAATGGATGCGATGAAAGCGACAAAGCGATGCCCGCGAAAGATACTTCTTCCGCAGGCAACCTTCTTTACGAAACCTGCATGATTGTTGGCGATTCGCTTACTGATTCAAGATCGCCACGTCGCCGAGTTGCATCGAGTGCGCAATCTTTTCCTTCCACTCCTGCGGCCCGGTGATGTGAACGCTATTGCCCTTGCTATCGACCGCAACGGTCACAGGCATATCCACGACATCGAACTCGTAGATCGCCTCCATGCCGAGGTCTTCAAAGGCGAGCAGCTTCGATGCCTTGATCGCCTTCGAGACAAGATATGCCGCGCCGCCAATCGCGATGAGATAGATCGCTTCGTTGTCGCGAATCGCGTCAATCGCTGCGACGCCACGCTCAGCTTTGCCCACCATGCCAAGCAATCCTGTCTGCTCGAGCATCTGGCGCGTGAACTTGTCCATGCGCGTTGCCGTCGTGGGGCCTGCAGGACCAACGACCTCGCCATGCACCGGATCCACCGGGCCAACGTAGTAGATGAGCTTGTTGGTGAAGTCGACGGGGAGCTTCTCGCCTTTGCTCAGCATGTCCGTCATGCGCTTGTGCGCGGCATCGCGGCCGGTGAGCAGCTTGCCGTTCAACAGCAACACATCGCCAGGCTTCCACGACTTCGTCTCTTCGTGCGTCAGCGTGTCGAGGTTCACACGCTTGCCATTGTGCGCTTCGTAAGTCATCGACGGCCAGTGTTCGAGCGACGGCGGATCGAGATACACCGGGCCTTCACCTTTCATCACGAAGTGCGCATGACGCGTCGCTGCACAGTTGGGTATCATCGCGACCGGCAAGTTCGCTGCGTGCGAGGGCCAGTCATAGATCTTCACATCGAGCACGGTCGTAAGGCCGCCAAGGCCCTGCGCGCCAATGCCGAGCGCGTTTACCTTGTCGTAGATCTCGACGCGCAGCTTCTCGATGTTCGTCTGCGGCCCGCGCGTCTTCAACTCCTGCATGTCGATCGGGTCCATCAGCGCCTGCTTGGCGAGCAACATGGCCTTCTCAGCGGTGCCACCGATGCCGATGCCCAGGATGCCCGGGGGGCACCATCCCGCGCCCATCGTCGGCACGGTCTTCAGCACCCAATCGACGACGGGGTCCGAAGGGTTGAGCATCGCGAACTTCGACTTCGCTTCCGAGCCGCCGCCCTTAGCCGCTACTGTTACATCGCAAGTGTTGCCCGCGACAAGCGAGACCTCGACGACGCACGGCGTGTTGTCCTTGGTGTTCTTGCGCGAGAACGCAGGGTCCGCGAGGATAGAGCCGCGCAGCTTGTTGTCGGGGTCGAGCCACGCTTCGCGCACGCCCTGGTCGCACATCTCCTGCAGCGTCATGCTTGCAGGTGCGTCGCCCTTGGCGAAGCGGCACTCCATGCCAAGCTTCACGAAGACGGTGACGATGCCGGTGTCCTGGCAGATGGGGCGATGACCCTCGGCGCACATGCGCGAGTTCACGAGGATCTGCTTCATCGCGTCCTTGGCCGAAGGCGACTGCTCCAGTTCATAGGCGCGTTTGAGGTTTTCGATGTAATCGACCGGGTGATAGAAGCTGATGTACTGCAGCGCGGCGCGCACGCTCTCGATAAAGTCGTCTTGCTGGATCGTGGTCATAAGGGCGGATTCCTTTGCGCCTCTTAGGATACGACTCCGGCTCAACCTTCATCCAGAACCGCGAAGACTTCGGCGAGCGATAACTGAACAGGCGTGCCGGAAAGCGTCAATGCACCCTCGCGATGCTCCGTGCGCGAGCCATCTCTCTTCACGACGATGACGGAGCGGGATTCGGGATCAAACACCCAGACCTCGGGCACACCCATTTCAAAATAATCCCGCAGCTTCACTTCCATGCGCGGCCAGCGGTCTTCTGGGGAAAGGATTTCAATGCAAAGCAGGGGCGCCTGCTTGATGATCGGCGTGCGCGGGCGAGTGGCTTCGATCACCAGCAGATCGGGCACGCGGTAACGCATAGGGGCAACCTGCGTACGAAGCTCCGGCAGCGCTTTGATGCCCCATGCTTTTGCGTTCACGCCGAAGATGGTCGTCAAAATGCGCTGCAGATCAGAATGGTCAAACTCACCCAAGTTGCGTTCCTCGATCACGCCGTCAAGGTACTCAACGTCCGGCGAGTAGGATGTGCGGAGGTATTCGTCAACGGAGACGAAAGGTGTAGTCATCGCGGCAGCCATGCTCGATTTCCTCCTGTGCAGATAGCGTACACCCGCACACTCGCTATCGATGGTCGTTGATCGGCGGCTTCGCACCGATTTCCAGCGTGTACACCTTGCCCGGCAAATGTTGTTCGTTCTTGCCGCCGTTCATGCCCGCCGAGAGGCTGTTCTGCGCGTCGGGAATCCATAGCTTGCCATCGGCTGAAAGCCACAGCGCGTCACCCCAGATGATGCGCTTATCCTGCGTGAGCGTGGTCGGCACGCCCATCGGCGTGTAGCGAAGAATCTGCTGCCCATCGACGTCCGTGACGTAGATGTTGCCACTCGCGTCGATCGCCGTTCCACCTGTGCAGGGCGTGTCCGCAAAGTGCTGCACATGGGTGTGACGCTCTGCTTCGCTGAGGTCGATCTCATCGAGGTACTGCGTTTCGATCACTGACATCGGCCCGCAGAGCGGCTGGTAGTAGAGCTTCGAGCCATCCGGCGAGACCTCGAGTTGATCGGCGTGCACCATCAGCGGCTTACCCTCCGCGGTGGAAAGCTGCTTGCCTGCAGCGCGTACCGGGCGCTGCGCGGTCGTCGAAGGATCGCCATCCAGCACACGCCGGAAGGAGCCGTCGGGCGTGTGCATCGCGATGAGGCCAGGCGCGCCAGCGTCGGTGATGTAGGCGTGGTCGTCGTTGAAGCGCACATCGTCGATGTAGCTCGTCGGCTTCAGGCTGTCGTCATCGAGCGCGAGCACACGCTTCACCTTGCCCGTATGCGTATCGATGGAGACGAGCTTCGGGCCGCCCTTCACGTAGGGCTTACCGATGTCCTCTGCGCCAGCATCGACCACCCAGAGCACGCCTTCCGTGTCGAATCGTAGCGCATTCGCGTGCACGAATTTCTGGCTTGCATCATCGCCGGCCTTGTAGGAGTTCCACGCCGCGCTGGGATATGGAATGAGCTTGCCCTGCTCGAACTCCGCAATCTGCGGCACGTTCTGGCCGGGCTGCCGGGCGATGACAAGAAAGACTTTGCCATCGGGGCGCACGGCGACGCCGTTCGTCGTGGTGCCGGGAACCGTCAAAGCTTCCTTCGCTTTGAAGACCTGTGCAGAGGTGGGCAGAGCAAGAGCAGCAAAGAGCAAAGCAGCAGCAAAGCGCATCAAGGTAACTCCTTCTGCACTTAGACGCTACGTTTGCGTTGGAAGACGCTTACTCCGCAGCAACCGTGTGCGATGGCGCTTCGAGATGCTGCGCGGCCGCGCCCTTCAACTTCACAGCAAGGTCCGCCGCAATCAAGGCACCGTGAAAGCGACCGTTCTCGATGAAGACCTCATTGGTGCGCTCGCCTGCGACGACAACGCCCGCGAGATAGATGCCCGCTACGTTCGACTCCAGGGTCTCCTTGTTGCAGACCGGGCAGCGCGCATTGTCGGGGTCGAGGTGCACGCCCATCGACTCGATGAAGCTGAAGTCCGGCTGATAGCCGGTGAGCGCGAAGACGAAATCGTTCTTGATCGTGCGCTCGCCCTCCGGCGTCTGCAGCGTCACGGTGTCCTCGGTGATCTGCGTGCAGGTCGTGTTCATCAAGCCCTGCACTTCGCCGTTCTTGATGCGGTTTTCGATGTCCGGCTTGATCCAGTACTTGATGTGGCGATGCAACTCGGCGCCGCGATGAATCAACGTGACGCGCGCGCCGTGGCGATACAGCTCCAGCGCCGCAATCGCCGCAGAGTTCTTGCCGCCGATGACGAGCACATCCTGGTTATAGAACGGATGCGGATCGTCGTAGTAATGCTCGACCTTCGACAGCTCCTCACCGGGAATGCCGAGGTAATTCGGGCGATCGTAGTAGCCCGTAGAGACGATCAGCTTCTTTGCGCGATAGACCTTCGCGCGGCCGAAGCGATCTTCGATCTGCACGCTGAAGTCGCCATCGCTGCCGCTCACCTGCTTCACCGACTCATAGAGCCGCGTGTCGAGCCTGTAGTGCTGCGCGACCTTGCGGTAGTACTCCAACGCCTCGGCGCGCGTGGGCTTCTGGTTCGGCGACGGAAACGGGATGTTGCCAATCTCAAGCAGCTCCGGCGTGGTGAAGAAGACCATGTTCGCCGGATAGTGAAAGAGCGAGTTCGTCAGACACCCCTTGTCGACCACGCCAACGCGCAGCCCGACGTTCTGCGCGTCAATCGCGCACGCAAGCCCGGTCGGGCCCGCACCAATGACAAGGACGTCAAAGAAATCTTCGCTCATAGATCGATTGTAGAGCGCACCAAAGAAAACAGCCGCAGCGAGAAGCTGCGGCTGTTTGATCCTTGCTACGCCTTAAGCGTCGAGATCCACCAGCTTGTGGCTGATGGCGAACAGCGCGAGTTCGAGGCGCGTCGAAACACCGGTCTTGTCGAAGATGTTCGACAGATGGCGCTTGACCGTTTCTTCCGAGATCGTGAACTGCTTGGCGATGTCCTTGTTCGAGCAGCCTTCGACGATGCACGTTACTACTTCGAGTTCGCGCGGTGTCAGGCCGTAGGTCTTCTTCTCAGGTACAGCTGCGGCCTGCTGCATCAGGTCATGCAACGCAGCGAGCAGGTTCGCGACGCGCTGGCCGCCGATCCAGTAGTCGCCGCTGAGCACGGCGCGGATGCTCTCGCCGAGGTCGCCCGCGACAGTATCCTTCAGCACGATGCCGCGAGCGCCGATCTGCAGCGCTTCGATGATCTGCTGCGTCGTGATCGTGCTGGTGAGTAGGATGATCTTCACGCGCGGCGAGCGGCTCATGATGGCGCGCATTGCCTCAAGGCCAGGCAGCTTCGGCATCTGCATGTCCAACAGCAGAATGTCCGGCTCATGCTCGATGGTTTCGGTGATGGCTTCTTCGCCGTCAGAGGCTTCGCCCACGACCTGGAAGCCCTCTTCGCTCATCAGCATGTTCTTCACGCCGAACCGCACCACTGGGTGGTCGTCGGCAACAACGATGCGGACCTCGGGGGCGTTGCTTCGCGTGGTGGAGCTCTTCTTCACAGCAGAATTCGGCATCGCGTTCTCCGTCGGGGCTAATGATTACGATTACAGCGCAAGCTTCCTCTCCAGCATAACCTCGAGTCGCTCGCACGCAAGATGCAATCGCACAATCCCCTCAGCATCTAACTCGGTTCCCTCTTCCGTAGCAGTAGCAAGCCGCGCCAACTCCACCGCGCCCACCATGCCGCATCCGCCCTTGATGGCGTGGGCTTCGCGATGCACGAGGTCAAGATCGCCCGCAGCCGCTGCGACCTTCATGCGCTCGATCCGCTGCCGCACGTCGCTCACCGTGAGCTCGTACAGTCCGCGCAGAGCTTCGGCCGGGAAGCTTTCACGCAGGCGCGCGAAGGTGTCTTCATCCAGCACAGCCTCCGACGCAGGAGCAGCGCCTGCAGCGGTCGCAGGTGCGGTAGCGCGCCGTTGCGCCGCCTCGAGCGCAGCGTAGAAGTCCTCCACGTTGAACGGCTTTTGCAGAAAGCTGTCGAGCAGACGGGTCTCATCTTCGGTAGGCGAGCTGCCGCTCATGCCGACCAGCGCGGTGCCTTCCGTGCGCTCCGCCTGCAGCGCCGCAGCTAACTCAGCGCCTTGCAGTCCGGGCATGTGCAGGTCGGTCAACACGACGTCGACAGCTTTGCCCGCTTCGCGCAAACGCGCCACGCCCGGTTCGCCGGAGCTGAAGAGTTCAACCGTGCAACCGGAGAGGCTGAGCAGCGCTTCCAGAATTTCGCGCATGATGGGATCGTCATCGATCACCAGGACGTGGAGAGACTTGACCATGAGGATGGCTCAAGGGTAACTCGCGCACCGCATCGGATTGCATTGCGGCACGATATTTTGTTTCATGCCGTCGCTCTGCGCAGCGCGCTCGCGTAAAGTGTGAGCCATGGACGATGCCCCGATTCTTTCTGCGTCGAACGAAGCTGCGCTCGCCGAGCGCGTGGCCCGTTTGGAGACTCAGGTTGCGGCCCTACAGCGAGCGCTCGCCGGGCAAACGCTGCCCGTGAAGCGTGTGGTGGCGGCCGCACCTCCGCCGCCTACGGTCGCCTTCGCCAGCATCGAGCCCGCAGCACCGAAACGTGACCTCGAGTCACGACTCGGCTCTGAAGTGTTGAGCAAGATCGCGATCCTGCTGCTGCTTGTGGGATCAGCATGGTTTCTCAAGTGGGCCTTTGACAATCGCTGGGTAGGGCCAGCTGGCCGCGTGTTGATCGGGCTCGCAGCGGGGAGCGGTCTCATCGTTTGGTCTGAGCGTTTTCGCCGCACCGGCACACCGTCGTTCAGCTACGCGCTGAAGGCTGTGGGCACAGGCGTACTCTATCTCTCGCTGTGGGCAAGCTTCCAACTCTTCCATCTCGTCCCTGCGCCGGTGGCGCTGCTGGGCATGGTGCTGGTGACCGCGTGGAACGCCACGATGGCTGTGCTGCAGGAGTCGCCGCTGCTGGCCGCGTATGCGCTTACGGGCGCGTACCTCACGCCTGCGCTGCTTTCCAGCGGCGGCAACCACGAGGCCTTTCTCTTCGGCTATCTTGCGGCTGTGGCTGCTGCAGTGCTGGCGCTGCAACGCGCTCGCCGCTGGCCGTTACTGCTGCTGGGGCCTCTGCCTGCAACGGTCCTATATGTCACGATGTGGGGGTTTTCGTGGTCCCAGGAGAGCCCGCTGAGCGAAACCCTGTGCCTCACGCTGATACTTTGGGCGATCTTCGCGGCAGTTCCGCTGCTCGCGGCCGATGACGAGTCCGCACTGGTGCAAGTGGTGTTGCCCTTGCTCACCGCGTTCTTCGGGGGGCTCGCCGTCTACGGCTTTCTCGAAGTCGGACACGCCAGGCAGTGGGAGCCGTGGGCAGCGCTGCTTTTCGCGGCCGCCTATCTTGTAGCTACCCGCTGGCGCTCGCGAGCAGCAGCCTCGGCGATCCATCTCTCCATAGCGATTGCGTTCATCACCATCGCGATCCCGCTGAAGCTGACGGGCCATGGCATCTCGCTCGCATGGCTGGCAGAGTCCGTAGCCCTGCTATGGATCGCTACCATGCCCACGCTGGAGCCGCGCGCATCCGCTGCGGTGCGCTGGATGGGCGTCGTTGCCATGCTGCTCGGAGTCGGCGGAGCGACCTTCGCGCCGGAGATCTTCGGCTCCACGACGAAGTCGATCTTTCACCACGGATTCGGCACCGAAATAGGCGCGCTGATCGTCCTCGCTGCGGTGATGATGCTTGCACCACGCATGGCACGCGCATTACGTCGCGCACCTGACCCTGCGTTCATCGGGATACTCGCCTTTGCACTCTTCAACATCGTGCTGTGCATCGCGGCATTTCGGCAGATCAACCATATGCTGCAGTACCGCGCTGGCGATGACGGCCACATCCAGGAGTTGCGCAGCTTCGCTTATTCTGGCTGGCTCGCCGTGCAAGGCACCGCCATGCTCGTGGCAGGATTTATGAAGCGTGTCGCTCTTGCGCGCTGGACGGGACTGCTGCTGCTCGCAGCGACGCTGCTGAAGGTCGTCTTCTACGACATGCGCACGCTGAGCACAGGCTTTCGCATCGTCAGCTACCTCGCGCTTGGGGCGCTGCTACTGGCTGTCAGCTTCGCCTATCAGAAGGGCTTCTTGAATCTTGGCGGGGTGCTCCAGGACGATGAGGACCCCGCATGAAATCTGCCATCATTTTGCTCTCAGCGTTCCTCTTTCAGGCCACCGAGTTCGATGCTCCTTCTGCAGAGCCTCAGCATCTTCGTTTTGAACGCGCCGTCAACGTCAGCGCGCCGCATGCGGAAACATCCTGCATTGTGCTGGACGCGGAGCTGCTTGCGCATGGGCGAGATCGCGCAGGCAGCGATCTGCGACTCTATCGTGACGGCAACATCGAGACGCCCTATGCGTTGACGGAAAGTTCCGCCAGCACGCGCGACGCTGACACCGCCACCGTGCAGAACCTTGGTACGACAGACCACGGCGTGAGCTTCGACCTCATGATGCCTGCGCGCCCTTACTCGGCCGTCGACCTGCAACTCGATGCGAAAGACTTCGTCGCGACCGCCGAAGTCAGCGGCCTTGGCGTGGTGCCAGGCTCTGCACCGGTCAAGCTCGGCGTCTTCACGCTTTTCGATCTCTCCTCCCAACACCTGGGGCGCGCAACGACGCTGCCGCTGGCGGAAGAGACCTTTCCGCGTCTCCACATCGTGCTGCGGTTCACCGCGCTCGACGGCACACCGCGTACGTTGCCCGCGAGCACGGTGCAGTCCGCAACGGTTCCTCCCAGCCGTGAGGCACAAACGCTGTACACAGCAGTTGCGAGCGCCAGCAGCTTTCAGCAAGACGGGCATGACTCCGTGGCGCGCTTGCAGGTTCCGGCGCATGTGCCGCTCGAGCGTTTGCGCGTGCTGCTGCCTCCGAGCTTCCATGGCAACTTTCTGCGCAACGTGAGCTTGCGCGACGTGACGCAGCACAGCGATGGCGCACACGGCGATGAACTCAACGGAGAGATATCGCGCGTCGATCTGCCCGCGCCCTACGCCGGAGCTGCGCCCATCCACTCCGAGCACCTGACGGTCGACGCAGTCATGGCCGCCAACCTTCGTGAGCCGGCGACGATCGAACTGCGCATCGCAAACGGCAACGATCAACCACTCCCGCTCTCAGGCGCCGTGCTGGAGATGCGAGAGCGACGCCTCTGCTTCCACGCGGAGAGTGAAGCGCACTACAAGCTGATGTACGGCGACAACTCGCTAACCGCGCCGGTGTACGACTATGCTCGGCTCTTCCAGGCAAACGATGCGGCTAGCTCCGCGCTGCTCGGACCAGAGCAGTTGAACCCCGCCTACAAGCCGCGTGAAGACCATCGCCCGTTTACCGAGCGTCATCCGGAGCTCCTCTGGATCGCCCTGCTCGCAGTGGTGGCCATCCTCGGAGCGACCTCCATCAGCCAGATGAAGCACCGCAGCGGACACCGCTAGGACGTCAGCTTTCGGTGCCTCACCTTCTCGCGGCGAAAGCGTCTACTCTGTTGTGGTGCGTGTTCTCCTCTCAGCCATAGTCTTCACGTCGTTCATCGCAGCCAACGCGCAGAACGTGCAGCCTCCTGCTCTGGTCTCCGCGCGCGAGGCGCTGACGGCCCGGAACCCAGCGCTCGCGAAGACGCGCTATGAAGAGTTCGCCAAGGCACATCCCACTGACGCGCGCGCGCCGCAGGGGATGGGCGACGCCGAACTGATGATGCATCAGTACGAAGCTGCGGAACTCGACTATCGCCGCGCTGTGATGATTGATCCGAACCTATGGCCCGCGCACAAGAGCCTCGTGCTCGTCGAAGCCAAGCTCGGTCGTTGGGATGACTTCGAAAGCGAGCGCAAACTCCTGCATGATGCGCGCGTGCGCGGTGCAGACAACATCTCCGCGAAGGAGTCTGACCTCATCGATAGCTTCGAGGTTGCGGGTAAGCCGTGGCTGGTGCGCGAGTACTTCGTCCCTATGGGCCGCTCCGAAGCACGCTATAACTTCGAACACTTCACCCCTGAAGGCAAGGCCAGCGAGTACATCTCGCTCGAGCGCGCGGACGCGGCGAAGACAGCCCTGGAGCGCGCGCCGCAGGTGGTGATCGGCAAAGACGACATCCCCGCCGCACCCGGAGAGTTCGCGCTGAACTGGTACACAGGTTCGGGTCACGGGACGATTCGTCACTACAAGCAGGAGCCGAGCTATCGCACCCTGCGCGCTGACACCATGCGCTGGCTGCGAGCGCGAGCAGCGCACAAGTAAGAAAGCCGAGCCAGAGGCTCGGCTTTTCGCGAGGTGCGCGGTCCGCGTTTACCGCATCGCCGCATCGACTTCGCTGTAGAAGTCCGGACGTTTGAGGATCTCACGTGGCTTCGAGCCATCTGCCGGACCTACGAGGCCGTCCTGCTCCATCATGTCGATCAGGCTTGCCGCGCGCCCATAGCCGATGCGCAAACGACGCTGCAGCAACGACGTCGATGCCTTGCCAAACTCGAAGACAAGACGAACCGCGTCGTCGAACATCGGGTCGTTGTCTTCGCGATCGCCGCCGGAGCCGCCTTCAGGATTCCCGTTCTCGTCCTTCGGACCTTCGAGGAAGCCTTCGGCGTACTCGGCCTCACCCTGTGCGCGCCAGAATTCCGTCACGGCGGAGATTTCCTTCTCGGTCACAAAAGGCGCATGAACACGCTGCAAACGCGAGGTGCCCGGCGGGAGATAAAGCATGTCGCCGCGACCCAGCAGACTCTCAGCGCCGTTGGAATCGATGATGGTGCGCGAGTCGACCTTCGTCGCAAGACGGAAGCTCATACGCGTCGGCACGTTCGCCTTAAGCAAGCCAGTGATGACGTCTACCGACGGGCGCTGCGTTGCGAGCACAAGATGGATGCCGACAGCGCGGGCCATCTGCGCGATGCGCGTGATCGCCTCTTCGACGTTTGCACGGTCAAGCATCATCAAGTCGGCAAGCTCGTCGATGATGATCATGATGTACGGCAGCGGTTCCTGGTTTACGTCCTCGAAGAGATAGTCGCTGCCGTTGTCGAAGAGTTTGTTGAACTGGTCGATGTTGCGAACGTGGTTTGCAGCGAGCAGCTTGAGGCGGCGCTCCATCTCCTTCACCGCGTTACGCAGCGCATTCGCCGCCTGTTTGGCTTCGGTGATGATCGGCGTGAAGAGATGCGGGATGCCCTCGTACATGCCGAGTTCCACGCGCTTCGGATCCACGAGGATCATGCGCACCTGCTCGGGCGTGGACTTGAAGAGCACGCTCATGATCATCGCGTTGATCGCCACGGACTTGCCGGAGCCCGTCGAACCCGCGATGAGCACGTGGGGCATCGACGCAAGATCCGCTGTCACGATAGCGCCGTTGATGTCTTTGCCAAGCGCGATCGCCAGACGCGACTTCGACTGCGCAAACGATTCGCACTCGACCACATCTCGCAGCCAGATCGTTTCGCGCTCGCTGTTCGGCACCTGAATGCCCACCGTGGACTTGCCTTGCATGCGCTCGATCAGCACGCTTTCCGCAGCCATCGCGAGGCAAAGATCATCGGCCAGGCCGGTCACCTTGGAGTACTTCACACCCGAGTCGGGCTTGAATTCAAACGTCGTAACAACGGGGCCGGGATTGATCTGCTCGACTTTGCCCTGCACACCGAACTCAGCGCACTTCTCGACCAACATGCGAGCTTCATCGCGAAGTTGATCTTCGCGAACGGTGGTCTGCTCTTCGCTGCGATAGAGCAGCGAAGACGGCGGCAGCTTATAGCCGCGGATCGACTTCGGTGTGATCGCGATGGACCTGATGTCCGCATCGGCACGGCGCCCGAAGGCGATGTTCTGATCGCGCAGGTCTGCCATCGGCGAGGGCATTGGCGGAGGAGGCGGCACGGGCTGAATGCGACGCGGCGACTCTGGCGCGGCCTGCGGCTCCGCACGCTGCACGAGCTGCGGACGCATCGGCTCGGCCACAGGGATGCGCGCAGGAGGAGGCTCGGGCATGTCCACGCTCTCAAACGAGGCGCGGCCGAAGGTCGCGCGCTCCGGCGCGTCCAGCCAACCATCGTCTTCGATCGGCTCATACGACTCGGCGCGAGCCACAGTCGGCTCTTCCATGTGCATCGGCATCACCGCTTCGCGAATGGGCGCTGCGGCCGCGGCGAGTTCGGCAGCAAACGGCGCAGCCGCAGCCGCGGCCTTTGCAATCGAGGTCGCGCCAATGGCTTCGACATCGGTACGTGGCAGCGAATCCCACACCGAGGGTGTTTCACCACCAAAGTGAGCACGATCGTGGTCGTCGTCGGCTGCGGTCTCAGCCACAGCACGCTTGCGACGGAAGAGCGAGAGGAAGCCTGCGACCAATGAGTTCTTGCGCTGCTCTTCGGCGACCTCATCCTGCATCGGTTCGAACTTCAGGCGAGCTGCCACGCGCGAGTGGCGCTCGTTCAGATCAGCTTCAGCAGGTTCAACATTCTCTTCCTTGTCCGAACGCCAGGATGCGATGCGCACCTTCGTCTTGCCAACGAATGCGGTATGTTCGGCGAACCATTCGCGAGCCATCGCGATGAGGAAGGTGGTGGACAGATAGATCGACAGCGCGACCATGAGGCCAGCGATCGTCGCAGCACCGGGCAGATTGACAAAGCGGACGAGACCATCCGCCACGATGCGGCCTTCGACCCCAGCGATGGGAAGCGCATGGGCCCACAGGAGATGCACGGGCAGCAACGCGATCACAGCAGGTGCGAAAAGCATCCACAGCACAAGGCCGATGGACTTCGCCACAGGCGCGCCGACAGCGCGCGAGCGCATCCAGCAGACGCCAGTGCGAATCAGCACAAGCGGAAGCACGAAGATCGCCACGCCGAAGAGTTGCAGCAATAGATCGCTGGTGTAGGCGCCAACCACGCCGGTCCAGTTATGCGCGGGGCGCGTTGAGGTAACAGCGGCGACGGTGTTGAAGGAGGGATCCGACGGCGTATAGGTCAACAGCGCAAGCAGAAGGAGGCCGGCGCCAGCAAGCACGCAGAGGCCGAACATTTCATTCAATCGGCGGCTGCGCGTGGGCGCGTAAACGAGTCTCTGTGGTCGCATGTCGTGGTCCCCTTCAAAAACAGAAACGAGACGCGGGCAGGCCACGTCATCGCCAGCGCTGGTGCGCCACGGAGGCAGGCCGAGCACCACCAGAGCAAATCAATTCTTCCATAGCAGGGTGCGGGTTCCGCAGCGCAGGAACCACGGTCGATAACCGCCGCTGAACTGGAATTGACGTGGCGAAAGCGCGTTCCAGCGGCGATCCGTGCAATCCTGCATCCTGGGAAGGGCTTACGCCGTCCCATCTATAGAACAACTGTGCGCCACTCCGCGCGCTCGAACGACTGAATCGAGGAGCAACACTGTGGCACTTTCTCTCAAGGGCAAGCGTGTATTTGTAACCGGCGCAAGCGCGGGCATCGGCGAAGCGACCGCAAAGGAGTTCGCCAAGCAGGGCGCAAACGTGCTGATCTGCGCACGTCGTCTCGAACGCCTGACGAAGCTCGAAGCCGAGCTGAAAGAGCTGGGCGCGCCTGAAGTTTTCAGCTTTCAGCTCGACGTCACCGATCGCGACGAGGTGCAGGGCACCATCGCAACGCTGCCCGCCGAGTGGCGCGAGATCGACATCCTCGTCAACAACGCCGGCTTGTCGCGCGGACTCAACAAGCTCTACGAGGATGACGTCGACAACTGGGAAGAGATGATCGACACGAACGTGAAGGGCTTGCTCTACGTGACGCGTGCGGTCGTACCGGGCATGGTGGCGCGCAACAGCGGACACGTCATCAACCTCGGCTCCATCGCGGGCCTTGCAGCATATCCCGGCGGCGCGGTCTACTGCGCGACGAAGGTCGCTGAGCGCTACATCACCGACGGCCTGCGTATCGACGTGAACGGCACCGACCTGCGCGTGACGACGATCGACCCTGGGATGGTGGAGACCGAGTTCAGCGTCGTGCGCTATCGCGGCGACGAGGAAAAGGCCGCGAAGGTCTACGCGAACATCGAACCCCTGCTCGCTGAAGACATCGCCGACGCGATCGTGTGGGCCGCAACTCGCCCCGCGCACGTGTCGATCCAGACGATGGTGCTCTGCCCGACCGCGCAAGCAAGCGCGTATGTGGTGACGCGAGGCGCGAAGTAGGCAGCGCTTGGGGGCAGCATATGCAAGACAAAAGCCTGCGCTTCAGCGCAGGCTTTGTCGTCACGTGCGAACGGCTAACCGCTATCTACTTGCTTCTAACAGCAATCACTTCAATCTCCACCAGCCCCCACGGCGCTGCGAGCGCGGCAACCTGCACCGCCGAACGCGCAGGCTTGTTCGGCTGCTCCTTTGTGCCGAAGAACTTCGTGTAGCTCGCCTGCAGACCGGGGAAATCAAGCTTGCCGCCCTTCGCCGGATCGCCTGCGAGGAAGACCGTCATCTTCACGACATCCTTCATGTCGAGCCCCTGCGACTTCAGCAACGCCTGAATCTTCATCAGCGCGCTCAGCGACTGCTGTTCCGTGTTGCCATACACCGCAGCGGTTCCCTTCGCTGGATCAGCAGGCGTAATCGGATCAGCAAGCTGGCCAGAGCAGTAGAGCGTATCGCCCGCCCACACCGCGTTCGCGATCGGCATCTTCTCGCTCGGCTGAATATGCTTCACTTCGGTTTGCGCAAACGCAGCGCTCGAGCACAACACGGTTACAGCAAGAGCAAACTTCATCTTCATCGCAATCTCCTTCGGTTATGCGTTCACATTCCTGGTAGCTGTAGCGAGTCGAGCGTGCTTCACCACGTTGTCGAGCATGCCGACGACGCGGTGGCTGCTCTCCGCCGCGCCCTCCTGCCAGCCGACGATGTGGCTCATGTGGTCGCCGGAGAGGAAGAACGGGCCGTCCTGCTGCAGCAGCTCTTCGTAGTTCGCCTGGTTCGATCCGATGGGCCGCGCCGACGCGCGCGCGGAGCCCTGCGAAACCGCCGACGCGTTGCGCTCCTGCCCCGCGCCGTAGGTGTCGATCCACGAGCCCTCGTTGAACGGGATCTTGCCCCAGTTCACGTAGAGCGGCTTCTCGAGTTCTTTGCCCTTGCCGGGATGCAGCCGCTCGATCGTCTTGCGGCTCTCCGCAAACTTCTGCTCGAGCGTCATCTTCGCCAGCGGCGTCATGTGCTCTTCGGTGTATCCCGAAACAAAGACTCCGCGCTCCGAGAAGAATTTGTCCGAGGGGAACCACACCGGCGAGCAGCCTACGTTCACGAACTCGAGGCCCCCGTAGATGTTGTAATCCTGTTCCCAGAAACGGCGGCTTTCCCACGCGATCTTATAGGCGTCGCCGTAGACGGATTCGCCGATGATCTTCTGCGTCGGCGCGCTGAGGTCATTCGGAATCTTCTTCAACTGCGTCAACGGCATCGCGCAGATGCAGTAGTCCGCCTCGAGGTGCTCTTCGACACCCTTGTGCTTGTAGCCAATGCGAACGCCCTTGGACGTGCGGCGCATCTCCGTCACTGGCGACTCATACTTGATGATCGAGCCGAGCGACTTCGCAAACGCATACGGGATGCGGTCCATGCCGCCGACCGGCTGGAACATCGTTGCCTGCCAATCGAAGGTCTCTTCGTACAGCAAGCCGTTCCAGAACTCCGCGTCGAGCAACGTATGCATATCAAGCGGCTTGGTGAGCGAGCCTGTCTGTTCACCTGCGCCGGGCATCACGTCATAACCTGCGCGGTCGGAGCCAGCGTACTTACCTGCATCATCCAGCGGACCGTAGAGCCGCAGGAAGTCCAACATGCGCTGCTTGTCCTGGCCAGTGAACTCCTGATCGAGCGAGCCGCCGAGGATCGACTTCGACAGCAACTCCGAAACATGGCCACGCGTGTCGTTGATCGCCTGACGCTGCACCACAGGCTTGCCGCCGTTGGCGTTGTCGTTCTGCAGAAAGCTCGAGCGCGTGGTGTTCACTTCTACCTGCAGCTCTACGCCGAAGGTCTTCGCATAGCCGAGCATCAGTTTGTGGACGGAGGGCAGACGCGCGGGACCGAAGTTCTGGTAGTGCCCTTCGTCCCATGTACAGTGCTGCACGGTGCCGTCGAGGAACTCGATCTTATCGCCGCGACGCACGCTCCAGTTGCGTCCGCCCGGCCGCGAGCGCGCTTCGAGCAGCGTCACCTCGTAGCCACGTGCGCGCAGTTCATACGCCGCCACCAACCCTGCGATGCCGCCGCCGAGAACAACGACCTTCACACCCTTGCCGTGGCCCGCAGCCACCTCGGGAGCGCCGATACTCGCCTCCGCATAGGTGGGAAAAAGTCCAAGGCCTTGCATCGCCACAACGGCCGCTGAATATCCACCAGCCTGCCCTACACGTGCCAGAAACTGCCGGCGCGTCACGCTCATCCGCGTACACCTGTCCTCTCGGGTGTTGGAACCACGTTGTCTTTATGGGTTGTTCAGAGGTGCTCTGACTGTGACTGTAACCCACGAGCAACAGTGGCGCGAGGACTTTTGTGCGCTACTCGGACAGAAGTTGCTGCAGGCCTGCTTCATCTACGACAGGCACGCCAAGCTGTTGCGCCTTCTCGAGCTTCGATCCCGCTTCTTCGCCAGCGACGACATAGCTCGTCTTCTTCGACACAGAACCTGAGACCTTGCCACCCGCGGCTTCGATCAACGCCTTCGCATCATCGCGGGTCATCGTGGGCAGCGTGCCCGTGAGCACAAACGTAAGTCCTGCAAACTTCGTGCCGATCTCACGCTTCTCCGCAGTCATGTCCACGCCCAGTTCGCGCAGACGCGCCACGAGCTCTGCGTTGCGGTCCACCGCGAAAAACTCGGCGATCGCCTCGGCGACCTTGGGCCCGACTTCGTTGACCGCCTCCAACTCCTCGCGTGAGGCCGCGATCAACGCGCTCACATCGCCGAAGTGCTGTGCAAGCAACTGTGCCGTGCGCTCGCCCACGAAGCGAATGCCAAGCCCCATCAGCACGCGCGCAAGTCCGCGCTGCTTGCTGCGTTCGATCTCATCGACCAACGCCTGCGCGGTCTTTTCGCCGACGCGCTCGAGTTCGACGAGCTTGGCGACATTCACCTTTGCCGGATCATAGAGGTCGGCGATCGTTGTTACCAGCGGCTCGCGCACCTGTACCGGCTCGCCGGTCTCGCTCACGGCTTCGGACTCGAGTTCCGCATCGTCTTCCGTGATCGATTCAAGAGCCTGTCCCAGCAACTGCGCGACCATCGACTCGCCGAGGCCTTCAATGTTCATCACGCCACGCGATGACCAGTGCAGCATCGCGCCCGCAATGCGCGCGGGGCAGCTTTCATTCACGCAACGCCAATCAACCTCGCTCTCCTCCTTCACCAGCGGGCTTTCGCAGATAGGACAGATCTGCGGGAACTCCACCGAGCGGCCGTGCGGCGCAGCAGAGACCACATGCGTGATCTTCGGGATCACATCGCCACCGCGTTCGACGGCAACTGTATCGCCGATCTTTACACCGAGGCGCGCAATCTCGTCGGCGTTATGCAGCGTCGCGCGCGCGACTGTCGTGCCGCCGATGAAGACCGGCTTCAACGCAGCGACAGGCGTGATCTTGCCGGTGCGCCCGACCTGAAACAACACATCTTCGAGCACAGTGTTCGCTGCGCGCGCGGGAAACTTGTAAGCGATCGCCCAGCGCGGGGCTTTGCCAGTGAAGCCAAGCCGACGCTGTTGCGCAATCGAGTCCACCTTGATCACGACGCCGTCGATGTCATACGGCAGCGAGTCACGCACGGCATCGGCGTCGTCGATGAACTTCAACACTTCGTCGATCGTCTTCGCGCTGCGCGTCTGCTTGTTCACCAGGAAGCCAGCGGTACGCAACGACGCCAACGCCTCACTCTGCTCCGCGATGAACGACTCGCCGTCGCGCAGCAGGAAGTAAGAGAAGTACTCCAAGCGCCGCTGCGCCACGATGTTCGGTTCCAGCGTGCGGATCGTTCCCGCAGCCGCATTGCGCGGGTTCGCCGCAGGGGCCATGCCTGCAGCCACGCGCTCCTCGTTCATCTTTGCAAAAGCCTTCTGCGGCAGCACGACTTCACCACGCACCTCGAAGGACTGCGGCAGGCCCGCTTCCTTCAACTTCTTCGCGCTGATGTGCAACGGCACCGAGCGGATCGTGCGCACGTTCGTCGTCACATCTTCGCCGATGCTTCCATCACCACGCGTGATGCCGGTCGAAAGCACAGCCTCGCCTCCGCTGCCGGGAACATAATTCACGGCCAACGAAAGGCCGTCGAGCTTCAGTTCGCAAACGTAGCCTGCCTTCTCGCCAGCCGCGAGCCCAGCCTGCACCCGCTCAGCCCAGGCACGAAGTTCGTCGGCGTTATAGGCGTTATCGAGCGAAAGCATCGGCCGCGAGTGCGCGACCTTGGCAAAGCCCTCCTTCGGCTTGCCACCCACGCGCTGCGTCGGCGAGTCCGGCGTCACCAGTTCAGGATGCTCGGCCTCGAGCGCCTTCAGGCGATTCATCGCCTCGTCGTACTGCCAATCTTCCCAGGTCGGTGCGTCGAGCACGTAGTAGAGATGCTCGTGGTGGCGGAGTTCTTCGCGGAGGGCTTCGATCTGCTGGTGGGCGCTCGACATGGCAAGAAGCAGTATAGGTCGCCGGGCCGTGCGTGCGGTCGTTGAAGAAATTCCCGCCGCGACACTGTAAACTGGAGAGCGAATAAAGGAGATTTTCCGCACATGGCGCACATGGTGTTCTGCACGAAGTACAAGCAGGAGATGGAAGGGCTCGATGAGCCGCCGTTCGACTCGGATTTCGGACAGAAGATTTTTAAGAATGTTTCCAAGCAGGCCTGGGGCGAGTGGCTCGAGCGCCAGAAGATGCTGCTGAACGAGTATCGTCTGCAGCCCTGGACGCGTGAAGCGCAGGAGTTCCTCGTCGAGCAGATGAACGAGTTCTTCTTCGGCTCCGGCGGCGAGTTGCCCAAGGAATTCGTAGCGCCGACGCACTAAACCTGCGTGGCTACAGCAGAAACGGCTTCGCCACCGCGCGAAGCCGTTTTGCGTTACACTAGAGAAACCCCGCGCGAGTTGAACAAACTGGCGCTCCGTAACAAGTCGGGACGTGGCTCAGCCTGGTAGAGCGCACCCTTGGGGTGGGTGAGGTCGCTAGTTCGAATCTAGTCGTCCCGACCATTTTTTCCTTCTTACATTTTGTGAGGCGTATCCCCTTCTTTCGAGGCTATCGACAGAAGAAGCAAGCACGCTTGCGCGGCGGGAAGGTATACGCGAGGCCAATCGTTCCTGCGGTGGCCATCACGTGACCGGATGCTGCCACCGGAGTCGCGTAACGCTGCTCCTGGAGATCGACCACGACGCGCCATTCGTCGCTCATGCGATAGCGCAGGCCTCCGCCACCGACAAATACATTGCCATCGGTAATCGTGTAATACGTCAAGCGATGGTTTGGATCGAGATAGCCGTCGGGACCAAAATCCAGCGAGCCCCTGCCGACGAGAACGTTCGCGTAAGGCTCAAAGCGACGATATTGATAGCGGACGCGTGGCCCGATCAGGATGTTCTTCTGCGCGACCAACGAGCCGCGATCGACCGGGTAGGTGCCCCGCAACTCCAGCGAAAACGCGAGACGGTTCGCGGGCTGAAAGTCGAGATCGCACCCTGCCGTCACAGACAGATTGCGCGTATTGCCAAAGCCGGTGCGCGTTCCTGTGGCGCCTGCAAAGAGCGTAAAGCTGATAGCGCGCGCCGCCGTGACCTCGGCTTGTGCATGGGCCTTGACCGCTGAAAACCGAGCCGCGAAAACGAAGAGCAGAGCCGCGGCCATCATCGATCGGCTGCGAGGGAGAAGCATCATTGAGTCACCTTCAAATTCAGCGTGGCAGTCTGCGTGTGTCCGGCTGCATCCGTGCCTGTCACCAGCATGGACTGGCCGCCCGTGGAAACGGTGGTGAGCGTGGAGCAGCTAGCGGTGCAACAGAACGTGAATCGGCGGGGCCACGGAGAGCGACCAGGCGATGTCCGGCAAGCCGTCACCGTTGATGTTACCGACGATAAGGAACGCGGGATCGCCCGGCGTTGGGACCTTGCGAGAATTCGAGAACGTCTCCGTGGCCAGAGCCGAAAGCGAAGACAAAAACAGCAGCGTGAACAGGACCAGCGAGCGCAGCTTCATGGGTTTGGGTGTGCCCCAGTATACCGCCCCCTTGAAGGCGCTCGACCGCTTACCTCCCGCTGAAGATCGCGTCGACAGGCTTGCCATCGACGTTCTTCATCTCGATACCGAGCAGACGCGCGATCGTCGGCGCGATGTCGATGTTGTTGAACTCAGGGATCTCTCCGCGTTTCGCAACGCCTGCCCCGGAGGCGATGAAAATCGACTTCATCAACGGCTCTGTATTGGGGTAGCCGTGCGCGCCCTTGTTCTTCTCACGCGCAGGGCCAAAAGCGAAGCCGTTGGCCGCATACAGCAGAAGGTCACCTGCCTGGTCCGTCTGCGCGGGCGTGGGCCAGCCTTCCTTCGCTGCCTCTTCCGGCAGCAGGGCGGAACGAATGCCTTCGCTCCCGGTGAAGAGCTTCTTGAGTTGCGCTGCGGAGTCGGGCGTGGCGTGCTTCTGGTAGACCAGCGCGAAACCTCCGTCGTTCAACGCGAACGCGGGGTTTGCGACGCCGGGGCCTTGCAGTCCGGCCTTGATCAGCACGTCGTTCGGATCGACGAACTTCTGCACACTCATCTGACCGTGATCGGAAACCACCAGGAAGGTCGTATGGGCGAGATCCCCTGCATCGCGCACGGCGTCGACGATCTCCTTCACACGATCATCGAGAAACGCGATCGTGTTGATGCCCGAGTCATTGCCCCAGCCGGTCTTGTGCTCAATGCTGTCGAGCGACAGCAGATGGACGAGCAGCAGGTCCGGGTGATGCTTGCGGATGATGTCCCTGGCTGCGGCGGTGTACATGCGATCGCGCCAGGCCTGCGAGCCTTTGTGCCAGTGTGCGAGCTCGCCTTCGGTGATCGTGCCCTGTTGCACGAGGTCCTGCTCAATCTCGCCATGCGGTTCGGTGTACTCGGTGAAACGCCAGGTGATGCCATCGGCCTTCTCGATGGCGACCCAGTCAACCTCTGCGGTCGTCAGTCCCGCAGCGTGCGCGGCGTCATACACCGTCGGCACCGCGACGAGCACACTCTTCGGTGTGTGCGCGACGCTGCTCGGCGCTTTGTCCGTGCGCTGGTCGACGATCAGGCCGTTCACCAGCAGGTGATGTTTGCTGGCGTTCACGCCCGTCACCATCGCCGTGTGGTTTGGCCAGGTCACTGAAGGGTTGATCGGATTCATGGCGCGAGCGTAGGCTCCATCACGCATCATGGCGTGCAGCGTCGGCGCGGGCAGCATCGGGTCGTGCAGGCTTTCTGCGCCGAAGGCATCGAGGCTGATCACCACCACTTTGTGCTGCGCCCTGGTCTGCGCTCCTGCCGCTACTGCACCCGCAAGCAATGCCGCCTGCGCTACCCAACCCATCGCCTTCAGAACCATGAACTCCACCCTTCGTCGTCTCGCGCCTCCATCCTAAACCGCCTTCAAGGAGGAACCACGCGTGGTTCCACCGTACCGTTGTGTCATGTACCCGTGATGACAGAGTCGTACTCTCGGAGAAGAGCTAGTCGCAGCTCGCCTATTCATGACAAATAAGCTCGTTCGTTCCGTTTCGCTGGCAGGTGTGCTGGCTTTGGCTCCTGAGTTTGCTCTCGCGCAGGCGAGCACCCCGTACGTCATCACTCCCGATGCAACCACCGCTCAGGCCAGTACGACGCCGGTGACGCATGCGCGTCGAAAGCCCGTGCGCCGCAAGGTGGCCGGGCCTGCCGTCGTGAATTCGGCTGACGTGCCGCCGGTTCCTGAGGACCAGATCCACCCCATCGACCTGAACGGGGCGGCGGCGACGACACAGGCTCCCACAACGCGCGTCAGAACGCGATCCACGGCGGTTCGCACGCAGCGCCTTCCGGCACGTGCGCTTCCTCCGGAGGACCACGCCGCAACTGGAGCCGCCGGCAGCGAAACCGTCGTCCCCCTGGGGACCGAAATCGTGCCCGCAACGCAGGTTCCAGCCCGTCCGCAAGGCACGCTCGCGCCGATGGACAGTATTCCTGAGCCGGCGACGCGCACAGACGATGTTGCGCAGGCGCCTGCGGGTAGCGAGAACGTCGTCCCACTCGGGACTGAGATCTATCCGAAGACCGCCGTGCCCGCGCCGAGCAACGAGACGCTCGCTCCGCTGCAACACACTCCCACTGGGGTCTACGAGTCGGCTCCGCCCCCGACCGCAGGCAACGACCACATTCCCGGTCTGGGCAATGAAATCTACCCCGCGCCGAAGACGGCTGCGGCTGCCGATCAGCCCGCTCCAGGCACGCCGGTGTACGCTCAGCCGGGCCAGCCGTCGACGTATCAGTACACGGTTCCCGCCAAGCCGAAGGACGCAGCTCCGGCCGCGTCACCCCTGCCGCCGACCCAGTATGCGCAACCGGGGCAGCCTGATCCGCAGACCGGAATGCCCATCGGCGTGCTGCCGCCGGGTGTGAGCTATGCTCCCCAGCCGCAGTCTGTGGGTGTGGGCGAGCCCCCGCTGCAGGGCCGCGTTCTCGGCGAGCAACCGCCACAGCGAGGAGACGACCTTCCGCCCGCGCCGATTGTGCACCGCGAAGGCGTGCGCCCCTTCAGCGCCTTGGCCGTGCAGATGAAAGCTGGTTCGCAGGGTACGGGACTCGAGTTCGCCACGCCGCTCGCCAAGCGCTTCAACCTGCGCGTCGGCGGCACGTACTTCTCCTATGCGAGCGACTTCAACGTCGATGGCATGCAGATCAACGGTGCGTTCTTCCTGCGCTCAGGCACGGTTGGCGTAGACATCATGCCGTTCAACAACTGGTTCCGCATCACGCCCGGCATGACGATCTACAGCGGCAACTCGCTGCACGCCACCACCTACGTGCCCGGCGGGGGCAAGTTTTCGCTTGGCGACGACGACTATACCTCTGACCCGACGAACCCCGTACACGGCGTAGCGCATATGAACTTCGCGCGAAACTACGGCCCCAGCCTCACCTTCGGCACCAGCAACATGATTCCGCGCAGCGGCCGTCATTGGAGCATCCCCGTCGATATCGGCTTTGAATACCTCTCGCAGCCAAAGCTGACGATGGTGCTCGCCGGCAGCGCCTGCGGCTCGCAGAACGGCAGCTACGGCTGCAGTGACATCGCCACCGACCCCGACGCGCAGACCAGCCTGGCGCAGCAGGTGCAGAACATCAACAACGACATCAGCCCGCTGCGTTTCTACCCGGTCATCACCGTCGGATTTTCGTGGGCGTTTCACTCCAGCCGCTGGGAGCGATAGCGGCAACCTCGCAGGTTGAGTAGAATCAGCGGTACACCGTCATGCGATCGTACTTACGCGCGTTGAAGCGCTGCGCTGCCCTTCCCCTGGTTGCCACCCTGTTCTGCCTGCCCGCGGCGCACGCCGCTGGCGGCGGCAAAAGCTCTTCAGAGCTACGTCCCAGCAGCACCGACACGCTTCGCGGCCCGCTCGGGCTTACCGAGGTGGGTGTGCTGACCGGCGCGCCGTACCGCATCGACATCCCGGCCGACTGGAACGGCTCGCTGGTCGTCTTCTACCACGGCTATTCCATGACGAACGTGACCTTCCACATCGCCGAGCGCCTCGGCGGCCAGCAGGCACCGTTCCTCGAGCGCCACTACGCGGTGATCCAGAGCGGATACTCGCAGCCCGGCTGGGCGCTGCCGCAGGCATACCCCGAAACCGAAGCGCTGCGTCGATACTTCGTGAAGCGCTACGGCCAGCCGAAGGAAACCTACGTCTCCGGTGGATCGATGGGCGGAGCGCTCACAATGGTGACGCTGGAGTTGAACCCCAAGCCCTACATGGGTGGGCTCGATCTCTGCGGCGCCGTCGGCCCGACGTACGTTTCGTTCGATCGCCGCTTCGCCATGCGCGCGGCCTTTGACTTCTACTTCCCCAACGTCATGCCGTCGCTGCTGAACGTGCCCGACGACTACATCGCCAACAACGCCGAGCGTGACAAGGTGATGGCCGCGCTGAAGAAGGACCCGAAGTCCGCCGAGATCATGCGCCACCTGCTCACCGTGCATACGGACACCGGCGTGGCCTCAAATATCGCGTACTTCACCTATGTTGTTGCGGACATGATCCGCCGCAGCGGTGGCAATCCCTTCGACAATCGCAACTACATCTACACCGGCACCACTCCCGGCGACTCGCACATGGACTACGCGTTGAACGACGGCGTGAAGCGCTATGCCGCCGAGCCGAAGGCGCGCGAGTACCTGCTGCGCCACTACACGCCCAGCGGACGTCTCACCAAGCCGATGCTCGCCGTCCACACCGTCTACGACCCGATCATCCCTGCCAGCACGCTGATGCTGTACAACCAGCAGGTCGAGCTCGAAGGCTTCGGTGACAACCTCGTGCAGCAGTACGTGCGCAGCGAGGGCCACTGCAACATCAACGGTGCAGAAGAGCTGCGCGCCTTCGACGAACTCGTCGAATGGGTTCACCACGGCGCGCGCCCTCAGCCCGGCCTGCTGAAGCTGCTGACACCCGCCAGCAAGGAACCCACGAAAACGCCGCTCTCGGTGCCCGGTGTGAAGGACCTGCCCAAGAACCAGCCGCTGCAGCCCGGCGTGAAGGAACCCGGTGCCGCAGGCAAGCAGTAAATCTCAAGGTTCCCGCCCGTTGCCGTTCACGCGCGTATTGCGTGCGCCGCTTATAATGGCCTATGGCCTCTAACAAGCCGGAGATGACGATCTCTGGTGCGGGATCGAACCCGGAGACGCACGCAGCGAGCACCCTCGGCTTGCAAGCCGACGCCGTGCTTGGCGTGTCTACCCTTTCTCCCAGCGAAAGCGGCCTCGTCGCTGAAGCCGCGGCGCCCTCTATCCCCCATGCCATTCCTGTTGTGCCCATCAAGACGGCGCTCGATGAGCCTGCCGGCGAGTTCGCGCTGGAGACCGCGCAGCCGCATGAAGAGACCACCATGCCGCCGGTCGATCTGCGCAAGCACTATCCGGAAGGCGACCCGCTCGAGCAGACCTTCGAGCATCTGCTCACCACCGTTCGCGCCAACCGCCCGAACGATGACCTGAACCTCATCCGCTGGGCATGGCTCTTCTGCCTGCAGCATCACGCCGGCCAGAAGCGCGCCTCCGGTGAGCCGTACGTCATCCATCCGCTCGAAGTCGCGCAGGTGCTCGCCGAGCTGAAGATGGACTCGACCGCCATCGCCGCCGGCCTGCTGCACGACGCCGTCGAAGATACCGACGTCACACCCGACGACATCGCTCAACGCTTCGGCGAGCAGGTCGCACACATCGTGGAAGGCGTCACCAAGCTCGACAAGATCAAGTTCGCCAACCGCGAAGACCACCAGGCCGAAAACATCCGCAAGATGCTGCTCGCCATGGTCACCGACGTGCGCGTCGTCATCATCAAGCTCGCCGACCGCCTGCACAACATGCGCACGCTCGAGCACCTGAAGCCCGAGAAGCAGGAACGCATCGCGCGCGAAACGCTCGAGGTCTATGCCCCGCTCGCGCATCGCCTCGGCATGGGTAAGCTGCGCGGCGAGCTCGAAGACCTCGCCTTCCGCTACACCGATCCCTTTACGTATACGCAGCTCACTGCGGAAGTCGACGCACTGCGCGGCGAAGGCGAAGCCTTCCTGAACCGCATCGTCACCACGCTGGAAACCAAGCTGCGTGACTCAGGCATTGTGGCGCGCGTCGAAAGCCGCATCAAGCGCCTCTACTCCATTCAGCAGAAGCTGAACGCGCACAACGTGCCCGTCGATCAGGTCTTCGACCTCTTCGCCGTCCGCGTCATCACCCAGACCGAGCAGGACTGCTACGCCGCGCTGGGTCTGCTGCACGCCACCTGGCGCCCGGTGCCCGGACGCTTCAAAGACTTCATCGCGATGCCGCGCCCGAACCTCTATCAGTCGCTGCACACCACGCTGATCGCCGAGGGCGGACACCAGTTCGAGGTGCAGATCCGCACCGACGACATGCATCGCGTTGCCGAAGAAGGCATCGCCGCGCACTGGAAGTACAAGGCCACCGACAACGTCAGCGCGAAGGACGAAGAACGGCTCGCCTGGCTGCGTCAGCTCATCGAGTGGCAACGCGAAATGAACGACCCCAACGAGTTCATGTCCACGCTGAAGATGGACATGTATCCCGAGGAGGTCTACACCTTCACGCCCAAGGGCAAGGTGATCGTGCTGCCCAAGGACGCGAGCCCCGTGGACTTCGCCTATGCGATCCACACGGACGTGGGCCACGCCACCACCGGCGCCAAGGTGAACGGACGCATCGTTCCGCTGCGCTCGCGCCTGCGCAACGGCGACATCGTCGAGATCACCACGCAGAGCGGCCATGCGCCTTCGCGTGACTGGCTCAGCTTCACAAAGAGCTCGCGCGCACGCAACAAGATCAAGCACTGGCTGAACGAGAACCAGCGCGCGCGTGCGATTGAAATCGGCAAGAAGCTGCTGGACCGCGAAGCCCGTAAGTACAAGGTCAGCCTCTCCAAGCACTCCACTACGGACTTCGACCGCGTTGCGCACGAGTACGGGCTCGGCGGTGAAGAAGACCTGCTCGCCGGCATCGGCTTCGGCAAGTACTCGACGCGTCAGGTGCTGAACAAGCTCGAGCCGGGCTCCACGCAGCTTGCTGAAGCACCGCACGCAGAGACGCCCGTCGGCAACACGATGTCGCAGATGTCCGACGCCGTGAAGCGCGTCTTCTTCGGCAAGGGCTCGGAGTCGCTGCAGGTGGAAGGCCAGGACGATCTGCTCGTCTACCGCGCGCGCTGTTGTAACCCGATTCGCGGCGAAGCCATCATCGGCTACGTCACGCGCGGCAAGGGTGTCGCGGTCCACGCACGAAGCTGTAGCAACGTGCAGAACCTGCTCTACGAGGCCGATCGCCGCATCGATGTGGACTGGTCCGCCACGCCCGAATCCACCGGCAAGACCGGCGGCCCCAAACCCACGACCTATCCGGTCAAGCTGGTCATCGTTTGCGACGACCGCTCCGGCCTGCTCAAAGAGTTCACGGCTATCATCTCCGACGACAACACGAACATCCGCTCCGTCGACTCGCAGCCTCCCAGGGACGGCGTCGTCAATGTGGAGTTCGTGATTGAAACCGTCGATGTGCGCCATCTCACTCGCCTCACGCAAAACCTCCGCAAGGTCGAAGGCGTACGCGATGTGCTGCGCGTGCAGAAGATCTAAGAGCGAATCCTCCCTCAAAAAAAGAGGGCCGCTACCTGTGGCGTTGGTAGCGACCCTATAAGAGACAACCTTGGTTCGCGCAGTGTCGATGCAAACATCGCGCCGCGCGGAAACTTGTTTGGCCTAGCCTTTGACCGCCTCTGCGGTCAGCGGCGCTTGCTTTCTTGCAGCCGCAGTTCGCAGGCGTGACACCATGCGGCGCGGGTTAGAGGTGAGCAGTGCGGCAGCAAATACGCTGCCCGCAGCTCCGGCAGCGACGCCTTCGCTCAAAGCTCTGTGCGAAGACTCTGCAATGCCCATGCTCAGCGTGAGCAGCATGACGAAGAGCGCAGCAAACACCGGAAGCTGTGCTTGCCAGAAACCTTTGCCCGAGGCGTTTCTGTCGTTCTCTCGGCGGAATGAAATCATCGTTGCTTTCCTCATGCGATCTCTTAGGAGTTCTGCATGTTGCTGCGGAACAGCGTTTGCGACCCAACTCCGCAACAGCATGACTACCTGCAAAAACGATGGAGCCTACTGCACGATGCGCGTCTGGCAAGGCCTCTGTGGGCCGCGTCCTCTGCTCATCTGGCGTGAGTATTCCATAGCGAACACGCAGCGCATCCCTATCTTTCGGACACGCCAACACCGTCTTCGGAGCGACCGAAAGTGAAGTCCAGTTCATGAAACTTTTTGAGACTCTAGGCAGCACCGCGTGAAATCGCGGCATCGTACTCCCTGTTCGCACACACTGCGCAACGCGCGTGGCCACTGACCTGGCGCGGCGCACCACAAGGAGAAGCTCGGATGTTCAAGACAAAGATTCAATTCGCTGCATGCGCAGCATTGCTGGCTCTGGGTATGGCCACTGGTTGCAAGAGCGATCAGGAGAAGGCGCTCGAGCAAGCCAAGGCTGCGGCAGCTTCGACGAACACCGCGCAGCAGATCCAGTACGTGGATGGCAACGGTGACACCGTGACCACCGTCGTGCAGCCGCCTGTCGCAGGACAGACGCAGCAGATCACGACGACCACAACGCCTCCCGCGCCCGGCCCCAAGCCCGCGAAGACCAATCCGGTAGTAACGCCGTATGGTGCAGCTCCGCTGGCAGCGAACGCTGCGAACGCAGCTGGCCCTGTGCCGACTGACGGCTCGCAGACCACAACCACTGTGGCTCCTGCCGCCACGAACGGCGCAGCACCCGTTACGGCGCCCGCAGCGTTCAACGCAACGGTTCCTGCAGGCACCTCGCTTGCGATCCGCATCAACGAACGCATTGATGTGAAGCACACGCCTGCCGGTTCGCACTTCACCGGTGAGGTTGCCGAGCCCGTCGTCCTGAACGGCAACGTCGTCATTCCGCGTGGCGTTCCGGTGCGCGGTCGTGTCGATGCATCGCATCGCCGCGGTCACTTCAAGGGCGCTTCGGTGCTGGAACTTCGCTTGACCTCGATGACGCTCGGCGGCAACGAGTACGCGCTCGACACGCATGACAACGTGCACACCAAGAAGGGCAAGGGTAAGCGCACCGCTGGCTGGATCGGCGGCATGACCGGCGCCGGTATGCTCATCGGTGGCATCGCATCGGGCGGCGTTGGCCTTGCGATCGGTGCAGCTTCGGGCGCAGGTGCAGGCACGCTCATCGCTGGTACCACCGGCAACCGCGACATCGTCATCCCGGCAGAGTCGATTCAGCACTTCCGCCTCGCCGACGACCTCGTCGTCCAACACTAATTGCGCCGCAAACGCAGAGAAGGCCAGCCATTCGATGGCTGGCCTTCTTTCTCTTTGCGCACAGGAATAGAATGAAGGAAGGCGTTTGCTCGCCGATATCTTCAACGAGAGCGAGGCCTATGCTCGCATTTATCATTCTGTTTCTCGCTGCGCTTAGCCGTTTCCTGCCGCACTCGGCACACGGCACGGCCGTCAACTTCACCGCCGTCGGCGCAGGTCTGCTTTTCTTTGGCTCACGCCGCCCTCGTTGGGAAGCCATCGTGGCGGTCGCCGTCATGGCGGTTACTGATGCCATCCTCACGCGCGTCGTCTACGAGTATCCGTTTCACATCCGCGGATACATTGTGACGTGGTGCTGGTACGCTGCGGTCTGCCTGATCGGCAGCGCGCTGCTGCGCAAGGTCACTGCACTGCGTGTGGTCGCCGGCGTGCTCGCCTCCGCTACGGGTTTCTTCCTGCTCTCCAACTTTGTCGTATGGGTCAGCAGCGGCATGTACGCTCACACCGCAGCGGGTCTTGGTGATTGCTACGCGGCTGCGGTTCCCTTCTATGTCAACGATCTGATCTCCACCGCAATCTTCGCAGCGGCTTTCTTCGGGCTTCCTGCACTGATCGAGATCACGACTGCGGAAGAGCCGGTACCGGTTCGCGTAAAAGCCAGAAAGTAAGCCACAATCAACGCAAGAACAACAAGGGAGTAGGCATCGCTTAGCGCCGCGCGCTTTGCTTTGCCGACTCCCTTTGTCTTGCCCGATGCCTGACGATTAGTCTTCGATCGGCAGCGACTCTGCGCCGCGTTTCTTATCAAAGGTCTTACGCACGACCCAGAACACGATGAGGAAGAGCACCGCGCAGATGCCGCCGATCGTGAGACCCATGTGTTCATGGAAGCCCGCCTTGAGCGTGTGTACCAGCGTCGGTCCAAACCAGATGGTGAGGAGCGAGCAGACGAGGAACTGGATCAGCTTGCCTGTGAAGACAGCCAGCACATAGGTGACCGGCTTCATTTCAAACACACCAGCAGCGAACTCGAAGAGCTTCATCGGTGTGGGCGGCGGCAGCATCGCCGGAATCATGATGGCGAGGAACTCCTGCTTCTCGAAGCGATCGCGAATGCGTTCATAGCGCTCGCGGTTCACGCGCTTCAGCAGCACCAGTTCACCGCCCGCGCGGCCGATGTAATACGGCACCAACGAGCCGATCGCCGACGCCACGGCCGCGATCAGGCTGTACGCGAGGAAGCGCGAGTGGTCGGTGGCGACGTAGCCGATGAGCACGCCGTCCATCGAAACGGGAATCGGAATGAGCGCCGAGTCGATGAGCGACAGCGCGCCAACGCCCCAAATGCCGAGCGGCTTCAGGACGGCCAGCAGGAATCCGGAAAACTTGTGGAGGAGAACAACAGGATGCAGTTTCACTACGCTCTATTTTACGCGGGCTCAGCATGTTGGGTGTCGCCGCGCAGCAAAGCCACCGCATGAGGCAGTAACGGCAGAACTGCGCGCAGACCGCTCTCCGCGCCGCGTGGCGACCCAGGCAGGTTCACAATCAGGCAATCGCCGCAAATGCCTGAAACGCCTCTGCCCAGCACCGCAAATGGAGTTTCCGCCAAACCCTCGCGGCGGATATGCTCGGCAAGCCCGGGCACCAGTCGATCGCAAACATCCAGCGTGGCCTCGGGCGTGATGTCCCGCGCCGCTACGCCCGTGCCGCCAGTGGTCAGGATGATCTCCGCTTGCTGTGATGCCTCACGCAATATCGCCGCGATCTCAGCGCGGTCATCGGCAACGACCGTTGCGGGCGAGACTTCTGCGCCGGCCTCGGTCAGTAAACGCACCAGCGTTGGGCCGGAAACATCCTGCTGCGTCCCTGCGAAACAGCGATCGCTGACAGTGACGACAACGGCACGAACTCCTTGAAGGCTCATGCTGCCAAGCATAAATGCGAGAATAGAGAGGACGCGCGCTGCGGCGAAAAACGCACGGCAAATGATCTTCCACCGCAACTTGTAGGTGGTTCGTCCGTCAGAAGATACAGACACGATAGATGCCTCTCCTCGATCCGCAGCAGCCACCTCCTCCCCCGCAGGAACCGAACGACTCCACGTCCGCAGCGACGCGCATCCGCACGTCCAAGTATGGCGAGATGGAAGCCCATGAACTCGTTCGAATGCTGGACACCATCGAGGACGAGCGCGCCCGCGGTCGTTTCCGCGAATCCATCTACATCTCGGTCTTCGTCTGGCTCGCGATCGCATGGTTCGTCTTCTACGGCCCGCGTGTCCTTTGGCATGCGCCGCGTCTGGTGCTCCCCAGCGAGGCGATGAAGCAGCATGAACTCACCATGCTCGTCGCGCCACAGCTCACGCCGCCGACGCCGCGCCTGAAGGAAATTCCGCGCAATCAGCTTCCGCCGAAGGAATTGCTCGACAAGCTCCGCGTCGAGCGGCCGCCGACGACGCAGCCGCCTCACGACCAGCCGACGCCGCAACCTACGATGGCCGCGAACAACGCGCCAAACATGCCCAATGCACCACAACCGCATGTGCAGCCGACGCCGAACAATCCCACACCGCAGCCATCGACGCATCCGTCGCCGGCCCTGGCCGATGCGCCTTCGCCGCAGCCGGGCTCGCACGGCTTGCTGCCGAAGCCGTCGACCAACCCCAGCTCTGCGATGAGCGAGATTACGCGTAATCCCTCACGCGGCGGTGGCGGCTTGCCGCGCGGCGGCATTGAAAGCCCCATTCGTGGTGGAGGCTCTGCCGGTTCCGGTGCAGAGATCCTCTCCGACACGCAGGGTGTGGATTTCAGCAAGTACATGGCCCGCCTGGTCCGCGATACCAAGAACGCCTGGGGACCGCTGCTACCCGAGGAAATCTATCCGCCGCTTTCCAAGTCCGGCCATTCGGTCTGGATTCTCACCATTCTGCCGGACGGCACGATCGGTGGATGGAAGCTGGAGAGTTCGACGCATGACGACGCCATCAACAAGTCGGCATGGGGGTCCGTAGTGACGCAGGGCAAACTGCAACCGCTACCCTCTGAGTTCCATGGACCGAACCTCGTCGTCCGCTTCTACTACACCGTAAACGAGCAGCAATAAGCTACTCTCGTAAGCGTTGGATGCTCGCTCCAAACCGCTGAAAGAGGCACAGCCTGAGCTCGCGCGAAGACTCGCCGCCGAGGAGGCGCGCCTGTTCGCCGCGCAAACGCGGGAGCGCACAGCTGCGACACGCGGCTTGCTCTATGTCGCGCTGCTCATGCTCGTTGGGCTGGCGCTCATCGCTGGCCGCGAGCGGGTCTTCCCTGCAGGCTGGTGGAGGCAATGGTGAAACCGCTGATCGTCCTCGCCGGCCCCACGGCCAGCGGCAAAACTGCGTTGAGCCTCCTCCTTGCCGAGACCTTCGGCGGCGAGATCGTCTCGTGCGACTCCGTGGCGGTCTATCGGATGCTGGATGTCGGCTCAGCAAAGCCCTCGGCCGCCGAGCGCGCGCGCGTGCCGCATCACGGTCTCGATCTCTACGACCCCAACGAGCACCCTACGGCAGGTGATTACGCCCGTCATGCACGCGCGACGCTGGATGACATCACCCGGCGCGGAAAACTGCCGATCATAGCGGGTGGCACCGGGCTCTATCTGCGCGCGACCCTCGAGGGTCTTGCTCCTGCGCCGTTGCGCAACGAGCCGCTGCGCGACAAGTTGCGCGCACGCGCAGAGAAGCACGGCAGCGCCTACATCCATCGCGTGCTGCAACGTCTGGACGCTCGCGCTGCCGCAGCCATCCACGCGAATGACACGCCGAAGATCATTCGCTCCATCGAGGTCACGCTGGCAGGCCGCGCGCCGCAAACCGAGCAGTGGTTGAGCGGCCGCGATGCCCTTCAAGGTTTTCGTGTGCTGAAGCTTGGCTTGAACCCGCCAAGGCCGTTGCTCTACGAGCGCATCAACGTGCGGGCCGCCCAAATGTTTGACCGTGGTTTGTTGCAAGAGACCGATGCTATCCGTGCGCAGTACGGCGCGGACGCACGCGCGCTCACTACGCTGGGATACCTACAGGCGTTGGCGGTGCTGCAAGGTTCGTTGGACCTGCCTGAAGCCATTGCGCAGGTGCAGCAAGGGCATCGCAACTACGCGAAGCGACAGATGACATGGTTTCGACGCGACGGGGAGATGCACTTTCTCAACGGACCGGGAGACGACGACGCGGTGCAACAGGCAGCTCTCGACACAGTGCGAAGCTTTCTAGCAGCAGACGAAAACTAGCGCTCTTCGCGCCCGTCCATCGTCTGCATCACCACTTCATGCTGCGGCCCCAACTCGACGATCGCGGTCAGTGGGCTTCGACCGTTCGAGTTCATCAACGGGACCTCGCCCATAAAGCGAGGATCCCGCAGAGTAACCACGGTGGACTGCAACGGAATCACGTTAGGATCGGGACGATCCACCGTAATCCACGGCATCGGCGACCAGTCGAGATAGGCCCGTCCCAGCGGCGACTGAATCGCAGCCAGAATCGCCGGATCGCCGGTGTTTGACTTGAGGAACGGCTCGCCTGCGGGGGCGGCGAGGCTCTGGCGCGTGTCAATCTCCTGGAGCTGGTACGCAGGCCCAAAGTCGGTTACGACGTGCCAGCGAAAAATGCTGAATGGATCTGGACTGGCGAGGCTTCGCGTCGCGCGGAAGTAGGCCGGATGCTGCTCGCGCTCGACGGATGTCGCGGTCACTTGGGGCAAGGTGAAGCTTTGCGCGTTCGCGAGAACTATCGCCTGCGCATGCTGCCAGGCGCGCACACCGTAGTAAGCCGCAATGAGCACAAGCGCCACCTGCGCTGGACGCTTCGGCGCGAAGCCGCGCGAGCTGCGGCCGCTTGAAACTTCGCGCTGCACCAGCCGCATCAGCGATGGCAACAGGAGCGCGGCAATGAGCAAGACAAACAGCAGCGGATCAAAAATGAAGACAATGGACGCCGCGTACCACTGCGGATGAAACGGCGCGAACGGACGAATGCCGTAGTTGTTGGTGAAGTCGAGCAGAAGATGCGAGCACAACGCCAGCAACACCAAGAGATACAGCGTGCCCCAACGCACAGGTGCCAGGGTCAGCGACCGCGTAGCTGGCGCCGCTCTGCGACCAGCACGGAAACGATGCACGCCGTAAAACACCGCGACGATGAGCGCCGCTTCAAACGGCAGCCCCAACAAGGTATGAGTGATCCCACGATGATGCGTGAAGCTTTCAACTGGCCCACGCAAGCTCCAGAGCGTGTCGATGTCTGGAAACTCGGCGGCGATCGCCATGGCCGCGGTGGCATAGGCTGCTCGGCGGTTGAAACCAGAACGGGCCAGCAGAGTCCCGGTGAGAACATGCGTTACCGGTTCCATGCTGGCCCTGCTCCTGAAGAATGAGGGATGCTACGCCGTCATAGCGAGGCTTGCCGCAAGCGACGGATCCTTCGCCGAAGGCCCACCAAACTCACTCACGCCAGCACCGACAGCCTTGAAAGCGGCAACCTCTGCGTTCGCCAGCATCGAAGGACGGAATCCGTCGATGACCACCATCCCCGGCGCATCACCCAGCGCCGCAGAGATGCGGTTCCAGGTAAAGTACGGCGAAGTCGTCGGCAGCATGACCATCTGGCGCTCCGGCTCCGGAAGAGCAAAGTACGACAGCCAAGTCACCATGGACGCCGCGCCTGCAATCGCTCCCACTACGAAAATAGGAGAGTAAACCGATTGGGCGGCCGTGGTGGGCTCCCATGTGGAAAGCACGAGGGAAGCCGTGGAACTGATTCCCAGCCCGAGCATCACACCAAACGGACGGCTGCGGTAGGTGAGCCCAAGCGGACGCGCAGCAAAGCAAACGAAGAGAAGTAAGCAGATCGAGAGTACGTTGATGCACTCTTGAAGATTACCGAGCAGCGAAGCGAAATACATTGTGTCGGTGTGTGGACCGAGAAATACGGTGAATGACAGAACCAATGAAACGCACGAGACCCAGGCAAAGATGATACTGCCGATGTTACGAAGGCCCTCGAGTGGCTTCATCGCGATGCGATACATCGCATAGATCACGACCACTTCCAGCGCTGCCTGCAAGGCCTGGGAGGTCCAGAAGCTGTAGAGATAGATTGAATATGCCAGTTGACGGGAAAGACCAAGCTGCTGGCGATGGAAAAGGGTGCCAATAGCCACCGCAGCATTTGCCGAACGTACGAGCAGGAGTGCAGCCAGCGCGGCAAATGAACGAGTCAATTGCTTCTTGGAAAGTGTAATCAGGCTACTCGCCCCAAGAAGAACGATGAGGATGTCGACAAGTTGAAGGGCGGTTTTCGCAGTCATGGACGCACTCCCGGAGTAGCTTTTATGCTACCCCGGGACTAGCGCGGAGCCAAACTTTTTTCTACAACCTTCGGGGAGTCGAAGCTTAGTCGATGCCGCAGAGGCTTGCGCTCTTCGGGCTGCACATCGGAGCCGGGGTGCTCGGATCGAGGAACGTCACCTTGGTGGTGTTCGACTTCGTCGCGGCCTTGGACGAAACGGTGGAGGCAACTGCTCCGGTGAGGGCGAGGGTCAGGACGAAAGCGCGGACGGTGAAGTTCTTCATGGTAAAGCTCCTTAGGTATCAATCTCGTGTTGCGAATGTTTGCTGCTAAAGTCGTTCGTGTTACTAAAAGATTTCTCTGGACAACCAGATGTCTACAACGTAAGGTGTAACCAAACGTAAGTCCAATAAATTCAATATGTTGAGTGTTTAGGATTGAGTAAACATTACCGAAGTAACACACGGGTTACTTCGGCGGGCGACACAATAAGGACTTTCGTTTCAATTACTTCGTTTTCAGCCTCTATAACGGCTGCCCACATTCTTATGTGCAAAGCGTCCCGCTTTGGGGCATCGCGCAATGCATCGCTTCGTGGTTATCAGTCGCCCGGATTCGCAGCGGAGACGGGCTGGCTGCTATGCTCGGCGCATGTCCCGTGGCCCGTACGCTCACAGTGATCGCGACCTTCTCAACCGGATCGGCCGGGCTCCCGGCGGTAAGGCTGGATACAAGCAACTCATTCGTGAGCTTGGGCTTGGCGGCGGTCGCGAGCGCCGCCTGCTTCTCGAGCAGCTTTCCCGCATCGCGGCACGCGGAGAACTGGTAAAGCTCAGCCCTGAACTCTGGGCTGTTCCCCGGCCTGCAGAAGACGCCAACAAGCCCCGGCGCCCTGCCCGGCGAGGTGGTTTGTGGGACGGCATGGAGCAGGAATCCCGCTCAGGACGCGACCGGCTCGTCAGCGGAAAGCTGGATCTTCACCGCGACGGCTTCGGATTCGTGCGGCCGGATGCGGCGAAGGACCACCCCGCGGCGACGGGCGATATCTTCATTGCTCCCAATGAGTTGAACGGCGCCATGGGAGGCGATCTGGTACTGGTGGATGAGTTTCCGCCGGGCCGCGACGGGCGCCGCTCCGGCCGCATTGCGCGGGTGCTCACGCGCCGCAACCCGACGATCGTCGGCATCTTCCACTACGCGCGCACCGCGCGGCGCTCCCCGGGCTACAACGAGTCAGAGCTTTCGACGAACTACGTCACGCCGCTGGACGAGCGGATAGGCAGCAGCATCAGCATCCCTGCAGGAGAAGAGATCGTCACGCCGAAGGGCGAGGACGCCAACCGTACCCTGGGCGATGAGGCGAAGAAGCGCAAGCGCCGCCTTGCGCATGAGGTTTCGCCCGCGCTCGAAGGCATGGCGGTCGATGTTGAGATCATTCGCTTCCCACAAGCGGGACGCCCTGCGCTGGGTCGCGTGATCGAGGTGCTCGGTCATCCTGATGATTTCGGTGTCGACGTTGAGATCGTCATCCGCAAGCACCATATCCCGCACGTCTTTCCACCCGACGTGCTCGTCGAGGCCGAGGACCGATCCAAGGTGACCCCTGAGACGCTGGAAGCCGAGGAACTCGCTCTGCGCGAGGACTTCCGCGAGCTTCCCGTCGTCACCATCGACGGTGAAACCGCGAAGGACTTTGACGATGCCGTACTGGTGCAGACGCTGCCGAACGGCAACACCGAACTCCAGGTGCATATCGCCGACGTGAGCGCGTACGTCATCCCCGGCTCGCCGCTAGATACGGAAGCGCGCGTGCGCGGCAACAGCGTCTACTTCCCGGACCGCGCCGTGCCGATGCTGCCACACGCGCTTTCGAGCGGCATGTGTTCCCTGCTGCCGAAGGAAGACCGCTTCGTGATGAGCTGCATCATGGAGATCGACGCCGAGGGTGAGATCGTTCGCTATCGCGTTGCGGAGGGCATCATCCGCTCGGCGCGACGCTGCACCTACACCAGCGTGCAGGCGTGCCTGAACGTCGGTCAGTCGCACCCCGAGCACCTGAAGCCGGCCTCTGCAGAGGACATCGCCGAGTGCGAGCGCGTAGCGCTCGAGCAGCCGGAGATGCCCAAGCGCTTCGAGGACATGCTGGAGCTTGCGCTGCGCCTGAACCGCAAGCGCGTACGTCGCGGCTCCATCGACTTTGATCTGCCCGAGCCACTCGTGCTCTTCGATCCCGATGGCAACATGAAGGCGATCGTGCGCACCGAGCGCGGATGGGCGCATCGCCTCATCGAAGAGTTCATGCTGAGCGCCAACGAGTGCGTGGCCACGTGGCTCGCCTCGCAGGAGATCCCGTCCATCTACCGCATCCACGAGATGCCCGATCCGAAGCGCATCGTAGAGTTCGAAGAGACAGCGGCGACCTTTGGCCAGACGCTTGGCATCGGCGCGATTCCGACGAAGAAGCTGTCGATGAAGTCCGACCGCCGCTCTCTGCAGGCGCGCGGCCGCAACAGTCGCGAAGCGCAGAAGCGCGAGTTGCCGGAGAAGATTCCGGTCACGCCGCAGATGTATCAGAAGCTCATTCGCCGCATCGACGGCCACCCCGAAGAGCGCATCCTCAGCTACCTGATGCTGCGTTCGCTGAAGCAGGCGCGCTACGCCGAAAAGAACGAGGGCCACTTCGCGCTGGCCTCGCCGACGTATACACACTTCACCTCTCCGATTCGTCGCTACCCGGACCTCATCGTGCATCGCCTGATGCGATCGATGCTACGCGGAGGTGCGTCCCCGCGGGGCGGCGCGATCCACTCCGGCGATAAGCAGCCGTGGAGCAGCGATGAAGCCACGCCGCAGCCGACGGACGGTCCCATCACGGTGGAAGAGTTGAACGACATCGCCGATGAATGCTCCAAGACGGAGCGCCGCGCCTCCGATGCGGAGCGCGAACTCGTTGAGTGGAAGAAGATGAAGTTCATGGCCGACAAGGTCGGCGACGACTTCGGTGGCATGATCCTGTCGGTGACCAAGTACGGTTTCTTCGTTGAGCTCGATCAGTTGTTTATCGAAGGCATGGTGCCGATTGCAACGATCCCGGAAGACGAGTGGCACTTCCGCGACACCGACCGCACGATCGTCGGTGTACACAGCGGCCACGTCTTCAAACCCGGGCAGCGTGTCACCGTGATTCTCGACCGCATCGACCGCGTGCAGCGACGCTTGCAATTTGCCTTGGTCGACGCAGAGGTAAACGAGGACAACGCGAGCGAAGTGCGTCCGGTGAACCCTCGCTCGCCACGCGCGTACGGCGAACGTAAGAAGGCCGAGAAGCAGAAGAAGAGCACCAAGGAACACAAGCGCGCAAAGAAGGCCAAGCATGCGAAGCGAGGCCGTTGATCGCTACAAGCTGAAAACACAGAAGGCCCAATGCGTAAGAGCATTGGGCCTCGTGCATGACGGGCGCTACTCCTTGCCGGTGATGAGCAGCTGCTCGATCTTGCCGTCCTTCGTATAGTAGGTGCTGATGCGGACGCTGCCCTTCTCGAACTTCGCTGTATAGAGGCCAAAGGTCATGCCTCCACGCAGCGCGGTGCGCTGCTGCGTCACGTCCTTCAGCGCGCCGAGCGGCGCGAGCGTTGCGCGGAAGTCGGTGAGCGCGTCTGCCGTGAAGTAAGAGGAAGCGTTCGAGGTCAGCGCCGCGCGATCGATGCTGCCTTGCTGCAACTGCGGCAACAACTGCTTGAGCGCCGCAGCGACGGGCGAATCCGTAGTCGTCGCGGGCGTGGGCATCAGCAAGGGAAACAACTGATGCGCGATAGCACCAGCAGCGCTTGATGCGACCTCGTTCGTCAGCACGACGATAGCGACGCCATCATCCGGGAAGAGAACGTTTTCCGCCACGAAACCACCGACTTCACCGCTATGCTCGATCATGTGATGGCCGTTGACATCGCGCGAGAAGACGCCGAGGCCGTAGTTTGCGCTCTTGCCATTCTTCAGTGTGAAGGCCGTCGTCATCTCCTTATAGCTCGCGGGCGAAAGCAGCTTTTGCTGCGCGATGGTGAGGTCCCACTTCACGAGCGTCGACGCAGGCATCGCAAGGTCGCCGTCGCCGAAGTACCAGCCCGCATCCTCCAGCGCGGAGACGCGCACCGGCTGCATCGCGTAGGAGACGTAGCCAGTCACCGGCAGCTTGTCGCGGTCGTCGTAGGTGTTCACCACACCCTCGAGCGCCAGCGGCTTCAGTACGCGCTCCTTGAGGAACGCAGGGAGCGTCTTGCCCGAGACCTTCTCCACGACCAGACCGAGGATCACAAAATTCGTGTTCGAGTATTGCCACTCCGTGCCGGGCTCAAAGTCGAGCGGCTTGGTCGCCCACTCGGTCGCGAGCTCGAGCGGCTTCACCGGCTGCAGCCATGCGGGGATGATGTAATCCTGCGGCGCGAAGTCTTCATACCCTGAGGTCATCGTGAGCAGGTTGCGCAGCTTCACGTCGTTGGCGCGCGTGAAGTTCGGGAAGTACTTGCCGATGGGGTCGTCGATCGAAAGCTTGCCGTCCTGCTGCAACAGCAGAATCGCCGTCGCAGTGAACTGCTTCGAAATGGAGCCGATGGGGTAGGCCATCGACGCCTTGGCCGGCAGAGCGGGCTGCGTTCTCGCCAGACCGAAGGCCTCGGCGTAAGCGAGCTTGCCGTCCTTCGCAATGGCGATGGAAGCCGAGGGCACGCCGGTGTCCTTCAGGGTCTACTGCGCGATCTCGGCGATCTGTTGCGCGGTCTTTTCAGACAGTTGTGCTTGTGCGGAAAGCGTGGAAGCGGCGACGATGAGAGCGGCAACAGTGCAGGCGATACGCATGTCGCAAGCATAGCGTGGAGTCGCGCTAAACGTAGCCACAAATGCGCGCTACTCGCGCAGCCCAGGCATCTTCGGTCGGCAGCTCCGGCGGCGGTGGAGCGGCCATCTGCTCGTTCGCGGCGAGATAGTGCAGCATCGCTTCGAGCTTCGGGGCGAGCTCTTCTTCGCCACCGTGCAGCACCGAGGCCCAGGGCGTATCGAGCAGAATGTCCGACACACCGGAGTCGCGATGCAGCAGCACGGGGATGCCGCGCGCAAGGGCCTCCACTGCAGGAATGCCGTAACCCTGCACCGCAGGCATCACGAAGAGATGCGCGCGGTCGTAGAACTCCGCGAGTCCGTCGTCGGAGACGAAGCCGTGAAAGACGATGCGATCGCTGAGGCCGAGCGCCGCCGTGCGCTCACGCATCTCGTCCAACTGCGAACCTTTGCCGACGATGTCGAGACGCCACGGAATCTGCGAGGAGAGACCTTTCTGTTCCAGCGTAGACAATGCGTTAAGCATCCAGTCGATGCGCTTGTTCGCCTCGATGCGGCAGACGGAGAGCAAACGCAACTCGCCCTCAAAGCGGCGTCGCACGAACCCGGCAGCACTCACCATACCGCCCATGCGCGCGATCTTGGCGTGTACGCCAAACTCCTTCAGGCAGTCGCGCTGCAGGAACTCACTGGTGACGATCGTCTCGCCATGCCGTAAGCCGAAGCCAACAACCTTGTTCGAAAATGCTGTGCGCAAGCGAGTCTTCAGCGACGTGTCGCGATGCTCTGCGGTCTCGAACAGCACCGGTGTGTCGTGCATCAGGCAGTGAAACTTGCCGATGCGCGCATAGGTCGCATGGAGCGCAGGCTGATAGCCCGAAACCAGCGGCGGCAACATTTCCGGCTTCGACAGGAAGTACGCACGCAGGGCCTTTACCTTGGCGGGGCCGCCACCTTGCGGATGCAGAACGTCAATCGGCAGATCGAAGTTCGCGTACTGCGCAAACTCTGCGCGGTTCGTATAGGTAACCAGGTGCACGGCACGTTCCTGCGCGTGCAGCCACGCAGCAAACGCAAGCAAGCTACGCTCTGCGCCCCCGAAGACGTCCAGATGCGAAGCGAAGAGGGGCACCGAGCCAGCACGAGAGACGAAGTGGGTTTGAGCGGACATGTAAGCTCTAGCATAAGCTGCTTCGCGCGCGAGCGCGGCGTGACTCGATGACGCAGCGCACAGAGCAGGCGGCGACCGACCCGCTATCATCAGCGCGAGTGCTTACTGATTTCGAGGACGCCGTCGTCCCCGCTCCGCCTCGTACGGATGTTCGCATCGTTGGCGCAGAAGCCGTCGGCGTGCTGCTGGCGCTGAAGCTCTCACGCGCAGGCAAGCGCGTCGTTCTGTACAGATTCTCGAGCGAGGGCAACATCTTCCGTGATGACGAAGCGGCCAGCGAGTCGTCGCTCCAAATGCCCGCGCAGCGCGGAGCTTTAGCCACAGGAGCCAACTCCACCGCGCGCGAATCAATCCAACGCAGGAAGGCATGTTGACTCCAGACCTCCAACCCGAACCTACGAAATCGCTCGGGCGGACGATCACCCTGTATCTCGCGGTGCTGACCGGGGTCGTGCTGTGCCTGTGCTTTATGCACACGCTCATCTTCCCGCTCACGGGCGCGGTCGCGCTCGCTGTAGTGCTCCACCGAGCGCGGCTATGGCTGTGCCGGCGGATGAGCTCAACGATGGCAGCGTGGCTGTTGCTGGCCGCAGTGATCATCGCTGTCGTACTGCCCAGCTTTCTCGTCGTGAAGACGCTGGTGCACGAGGTGATCCACATCGCACGCTACATCGTGAGCGGGGATGCCGCTTTCGACGTGCGACTCTTCGCGGTGAAGCACCAGAAGCTCGGCGGCATGGTGCAGCAGGGGCTCGATCAGCTTGCGCCCGATGCCGAGGGCAAGCGCCTGGCCGAAATGGCCGCAGGATGGGCGGCTCTCGGGCTGCGGCACTTCATTACGTTCATCGTGCAGATGGTATTGATGCTCTTCCTGCTCTTCTTCCTGCTGCGGGACTCCGACAAAGCCCATCGCGCACTGGTGTCGATGATGCCGATGCCAGAGGAAGATGCGCTGCCGTTTCTGCGCAAGCTCGGCGAGGTCACGCACGCGATCTTCCTGGGCCGCTTCCTCATCGCCGGAATACAGGGCGCGCTCTCGGGTATCGCCTACTGGCTGCTCGGCGTCCCCGGAGCGCTGCTGTGGGGTACGCTTACGGCGATCCTCTGCCTGATCCCGGCGTTCGGGGCGTTTCTCATCTGGGTACCGGTGACGATCTACCTCGGCTTCGCAGAGAGTTGGACGCGCGCGATCATCCTGGCCATCTGGGGTGGCGTCATCGTCAGCAACCTCGATAACCTGCTCTACCCCGCGCTTGTCGGCAGACGGACAGAACTGCATACTGCGGTGATCTTCGTGGCAATCTTTGGAGGGCTGGCGATGTTTGGAATTTCGGGCTTCGTCCTCGGGCCAGTGATCGTCGCCGCGACCTTGCTGCTGCTTCAGCGCAATCGCTCTGCTGCGGCTCCGCTCGCTCCTTGAACGCGAAGCTCCGCACGCGGCGAAATCCTGCAAATCTAACACCGTCCGCGCCGCCGAACGACTTCCTCGCTCCGCCGACCTCGCAGCAACGAAAAGGCCACCCCGAAGGGTGGCCTTTTTCGATGCTTGATCGAGAGTTACTCGTTCTCGCTCTGCTTCCACTTGAGCAGGTCGCCCAGCGTGGTCGAACCGGAGTTCGATGCGTTCGAGGAGGAGTTCGATCCACCCTGGTTCTTCGAACCACGGTTGTCAGCCTTGTACGACTCGATCTCCTGGCGCGATGCTTCTTCGCCAACAGCCTTGATCGACAGACCAACCTTCTTCTCGTCCTGGCTCATCTTCACGATCTTGAACTCGTGCTCGTCGCCTGCGTTGAGCTCGACCTGACGGCCGCTCTCGTCCACAGCTTCCGACACGTGGCAGAGACCTTCGACGCCCTCAGCCAGCTCGACGAATGCGCCAAACTGAGCGGTGCGCAGAACCTTACCCTTCACCACATCGCCAACGCGGTGCTGTGCAAAGAAGGTGTCCCAAACGTCCGGCTGGAGCTGCTTGATGCCGAGCGAAAGGCGACGGTTCTCCGGCTCAACGCCGAGAACAACAGCCTTGACCTTCTCACCCTTCTTGAGCACTTCCGACGGATGCTTGATGCGCTTGGTCCACGACAGGTTCGAAACGTGAACCAGGCCGTCGATGCCGTCTTCGATCTCGATGAACGCACCGAAGTCGGTGAGGTTGCGAACGCGACCTTCCACTTCCATGCCCACCGGATACTTGCCTTCGAGCTCTTCCCAGGGGTTTTCCTGGAGCTGCTTCATGCCCAGCGAGATGCGGCGATCGTTCGGGTTCACCGAGATGATGACCGTGTCGACTTCGTCGCCCGGCTTGACCATCTTCGACGGGTGCTTCATGCGCTTCGACCACGTCATTTCGCTGACGTGAACGAGGCCTTCGATACCCTGCTCGAGCTCCACGAATGCACCGTAGTCGGTGACCGAGAGAACGCGGCCACGAACCTGAGCGCCCACGGGGTAACGCTCCACGGCATCGAGCCACGGATCAGGCGTGAGCTGCTTGAAGCCAAGCGATACGCGCTGCTTTTCCTTGTCGAACTTGAGGACCTTGACCTGGATCTCATCGCCCACGTTGACGAGGTCACGCGGGTGGGTGAGACGACCCCAGCTCATGTCGGTGATGTGCAGCAGGCCATCAAGGCCGCCCATGTCCACGAATGCGCCGTAGTCGGTCAGGTTCTTGACGACGCCGGTGAAGACTGCGCCCTCTTCGAGGTTCTGGAGCGTCACGTCCTTCTTGGCGTTCTGCTCTTCCTCGAGGATTTCCTTGCGCGAGATCACGACGTTGCCGCGCTTCTTGTTCAGCTTGATCACGCGAACTTCGAGTTCCTGGCCGATGTAGCCATCGAGGTTGCGGACGGGGCGAACTTCAACCTGCGAACCAGGCAAGAACGCCTTGATGCCGATGTCCACGGTCAGGCCACCCTTGACGCGCGAAAGGACCATGCCCTTTACCGGCGTCTTGGAGTTGCAAGCCTCTTCCAGCTTGTCCCAAACCTTGTGGCGCAGTGCCTTCTCGTGCGAAACGAGATAGCCGCCTTCCGACTCCTCACGCTCCACAACCACTTCCACCGTGTCGCCGACGTTGAACTTCGGCGCGCCGGTGTGGTCGACAACCTGATCCAGGGGAATCAATCCCTCGCTCTTCAGGCCGATGTCGACGACAACGTACTTATCGGTGATCTTGACGACGGTACCGATGACGATCGCTTCTTCGCTCGTCATGGCCTGCGCAGCGTCCTTCTCGGCAGCCTGCTCGCGATCGAAGTTCTCGAGGGCCTTCGCGAAATCATCCGCGTCGTACTCGGGCTCTTCGTCGACGGCTACAGCGGCGACCGGCTTGGTCTGCTCATCGGCAATGTTGGTGGTGGTGGTTTCGGTCGACGCCGAGGTCTCGGTCGTCGCGTCGTTAGAGGTGGGTTCAAGTGTGGTGTTCAGGGCTGTGCTCTCGGTGGATGTAGTGTGGTCGGACATGAGTGATGAATATCTCCGGGATCCGTTTGCTCGCTCGGGCCTCCGCATCGTTGCTGCGCGAGAGGGCTCGCACAACGCGGCTCACAGTGGGCGAGCTTTCCGGGCGGCGTGACGACACGCGGCCTCGAAGGCCGGCACTGCAGGTCGATGATGTCAGGGCGGGAGTAAGGTGTTGCTCAAAAACCCATCGCGTCATTGGATCCCGCACGCATGGGCTACTTCTCAAGTGTACAGCCGCAAAATGATGCGGTCAATTTTCCAGGTCAGGCCGACAAGCTCTTTGACGACGAGCTTTGCCGCGAAAAACAGCGTTTTTCGGTTGCCTTTTCGTTAGACGCAAGCAATATCCATTTCGTCGCAGAACGATTTTCCGTTCGAAAGATTTCTGCTGGTAATCGCCCGATACCCGCGACACCGCTGTCTCTATACTCAGGGGATGGATCGGCTTTGGACTCCCTGGCGCTATGCGTACGTCACCGGCGCGGAACAAAAGACCTCTCGCCGCGGCGTTCCCGAGGCGCTGGACGCGTGGCCCGGCGACAAGCATTGCGTCTTCTGCAACCTGCTCGCCGCGGCCGACTGGGCAATCGAGCATGGGATGCCCACCGACGAAGCAGAAAAAGCCGTATGGATTCTCGAGCGCCGCGAACACTGCTTTGTCGTGCTGAACGCCTATCCCTACAACGGCGGCCACGTGATGGTCGTGCCCTACCAACACGCCTCGTCGCTGGCGGCTGTCCCGCTGGAGGTCGCCGAAGAAATGATGCGCCTCGCACGGCGCGTCGAGCGGGTGCTCCGCGCGGTGTATCGACCCAACGGCATCAATATGGGCCTGAACCTCGGCGAAGCAGCCGGCGCGGGCGTGGCCGAGCATATTCATCTGCACGCGCTGCCCCGCTGGAGCGGCGATACGAACTTCATGACCGTGATCGGAGAGACCCGTGTGTTGCCCGAGATGCTCGCCGAAAGCTGGGGGAAGCTGCGTGCCGCGCTCGCGGTGGACCCGACCGAGTCGGCTTTACAACCAGTCAAAGCTTTGACTCATTGATTGCATGAAACCCGCGTAGATTCTGGTAATCCGCACGCGGGTTTTTCTGCGTCTCAGGTATCCCCGCGTGCAACTCCCCCGAAAGTTTCTCCATCAGAGTTACTAGTGATCACCTCTACTGCGAGCGCAAGCCGCCGAGACCTGAGGTATCCCTTCCCAAGTGAGCCAGCCAGACTTCCCTGGCGCTCCAACCCTGATGAGGAGATCTTTCCATGACGAGCGCCACAGCGATTCTTCCCCTCAACAGCCGCAACGCTTCGCGTCGCATCAGCCACGGCAGCATGGCCTTCGCGTCTGAGCCGAACCACATTCAGCCGCAGGATGGCGCCATGCAGGCCTCCGTAGTCACCATGAAGCCGCACGACCGCAGCCAGCAGGTGGAGCCGGAGGATGCCGCGCTCACCGGCATGACGCGTTCGCTCTTCCGCCGCGTGATGGGCTTGAACGTTCTCTCGCCCGCTGCGCCGAAGAAGATCGCTCCGGTACAGATGCTGACTCCGCGTGCCAGCCGCGTCGCCTAACGCGAACAACCAACGAGTGTTTTGCAGGGCGGCCTTCGGGCCGCATCTTTTTTGCGCAAAATCGGCCGATAGCGTCTTCGCCGCTACCGCTTGGCGGGGATTTCCCGCAGCCAGAGTGGAAGCGCGCTCTGGAAGAAGCGGTCGGGGTCGTTTGACAGGCAGACATCGGCGTTCGGCTTCCCGGCAACCTCCCGCGTGAAGCCGTCTGCGTTGACCTCGATCCGCAGCGGAGTCACCGGGCAGCTTGCCGGGTCGATCGCATAGAGGGCCGCGACGGCGTCGAAGGCGGTCGGTACAGGCCAGTATTGATTGGCGAACCACTCGGCGGTCAGCGAAGCGAGAACGTCGGTGAGCGGCGTGCCGGCGGCGAAGATCAGCGACCGCTTCGTCTCATCCATCATGATCTGCGTGCTGTCGAGCGGCATCATGGCGATCGGCACGCCGCTCTTGAACACCGCCTGCGCGCTGGCAATGTCCATCTTGATGTTGTACTCGGCGGAGGGCCGGTTCACTGGTGGCAGAAAGCTCGGCTCTCCATAACCACGCCGCACCGAGCCGCCCATCATCACGATGCGGCGCAGCTTGTGGAAGCTCTCCGGATCGCGCTTCAGTGCAGCCGCAAGGTTCGTCATCGGCCCAAGCGCGATGAGCGTTACTTCACCAGGATGCTGCTTTGCCGTGTCGATGATAAAGCCGATCGCATCGCCATGCGGACGCGACGGGCCACGCTCCGCCCAGGCCCTTTGCGTAAAGCTCGCCATACCGAGCGAGGTCTTCTCAGGCCCGATGAAAACGGGGATTTCAGCGTGCCCTGTCTCGGCGAGGAAGCGGTCGAGCATACGCGCGCGTAGCTTCGTATCGCCCCAGTCTGCGGTGACTCCGAGCAGCTGGATCGAAGGACTCTGCAGCAACAGGCCCAGCGCATACGCATCGTCCAGATCGTCGCCGATATCCGTGTCGACGATGACCTGCTGCGGCGCGGCAGGCATGGACTGCGTGCGCGCGGCACCGCAGAAGAGCAGGAACGGAGCCAGCCAACGCAGAGAAAGCTTCATACGCCGAGATTAGTCGGTCTGCTGGTTGTGCGAGTAGGGGCGCTGACGAGTGGACTCGAAGTTCGTGATCTTCCACGTGCCGTCGATGCGCTGAAACACGCGCGTGGACTGGAAGCGACCATGCACTTTGTGGTCATCAAAGTCGCCTTCGAGGTCGAGCGACGAGGTCACGATCGCGACGCGCTGACCGACGAGCTTCACCTTCATGTCATCGACCGTGAGGCTCTTCACCTGCATGGCATGGCTGCGCATGCGGTCCATCCACTGGATCTTCGTCATCACCTGACCGTTGCTGGTGATGCCGATGTAGTCCTCGGAGAGCATCTTCTCGAGCGCCACCGCGTCGCTGTTCAGCATCGCGTTGCGCCACTGCGTGTCCGCCGCCGAAACTTCGGCACGCAAGTCGCGCTTGCCGGTCTTTTTGCCGTGCTGCCACCATGCGCTGGCAGGCAGACAAAGCGAGACCAGCATCGCTATCAGGACGAAGGATCGAATGCGCGAGTTGGACATAGGCGAATCCATCAACAGTACGCGGATGTTAGCCCCAACTGCGGCCTCGCGTCAAAGTCTTAGATTGAAAACGCGCAGAGAGGTGAGCTACACATCGCCTTAAGCGATGGCGTGCAGCGTTTCTACCTGACGATCGAGCATCTTCTGGTAGAGGCCGCCGATCGCGTACTTCTTGAAGTGCTCCGTGCTGCGGTGAAACTCAGTCGCCGCGTCGTCCTGATACTGCTCGTAGATCAGCACAGTATCGGGCTGGCCTTCGACCCAGTGCGGGATATAAGAAACGCAGCCGGGCTCCTGGCGCGAAAGACGCGTCAGCTCCTCGAGGATGCTGTGAATCTCCGCGTGGTCTTCAGGGCGGAAGCGGAGCTGGACGGTAAAGCTGATCATCGGGGAATCCTTCTTGCAAAAAGAAAAACGCATCCCGAGCCACGTGGACTCGGGATGCGTGGGGATCGTTTAGGCGAGCATTGCGTCGAACTCGGGCATCGAGAAGGTCTCCGCGCGGTCCGGACCGGTGGAGATCATGCCGATCTTCACGCCCGACTCCTTCGCGATGAACTCCAGATACTCCTGCGCGAGCTTCGGCAGCTTGTCGTACTCGGTGATGCCGGCGGTCGACGAGTTCCAGCCCTTGACGGTCGTGTAAACCGGCTCAATAGTCTTGAAGCCGCGGATGTCGCCGGGGATCGTGTCGGTCAGCTTGCCGTCGATCTTGTAGTGCGTGCAGACCTTGATCTCCTGCAGCTCGTCCATGACGTCCATCTTCGTGACGACGAGCCACTCGGTGGAGTTGATCATGTTCGAGTAACGCAGCAGCGGCAGATCCAGCCAGCCGCAGCGGCGCGGGCGACCCGTCACAGCGCCGAACTCATTACCGCGACGAGCAAGCAGTTCGCCGTCCGCACCGAAGTCTTCGGTCGGGAACGGGCCTTCGCCCACGCGCGTGACGTACGCCTTGCTGACGCCGATGACGGTGCCGATCTTCGTCGGGCCAACGCCCGTACCGGTGACCGCGCCGCCCGAGGTGCAGTTGGAGCTGGTGACGAACGGATACGTACCGTGGTCGATGTCGAGCAGTGCACCCTGTGCGCCTTCGAACATCACGCTCTTGCCGTTGTCGAGTGCCTTGTTGAGAAGCTCGGCGGTGTCGGTCACGTAGGGAGCGATTTGCTCGGCGTAGCGAACGTACTCCTCGTACATCTGCTTCGGATCGAGCGGCTCCGTGCCGAAGAGCGCCGCGGCAATGGTGTTCTTCTCGTGGCAGGCGTTGTTGATGTGCGTGCGCAACAGCGAGGTGTTCAGCAGGTCAGCGACGCGCAGGCCGTTGCGGTGAATCTTGTCTTCGTACGCTGGGCCGATGCCGCGACGCGTGGTGCCGATGGTCTGGCGGCCGGGAGCGGTCTCTGCAGCGAGTTCGATCATGCGGTGGTACGGCAGAATGACCTGTGCGCGGTTCGAGATGAAGAGCTGCTTGGCTGCGGGGTCATGCGCAGGCAGGCCAGCGTCCTTCAGCTTCTTCACTTCCGCGAGGAAGGCGGCGGGGTCGAGCACGACGCCGTTGCCGATAACGCCCACGCAGCTGGGGCGCAGCACGCCGCAGGGGATGAGCTGGAGAACAATCTTCTTGCCCTCGATGATGACCGTGTGTCCGGCGTTATGGCCGCCCGCATAGCGGGCAACGATGTCGAACTTCTCGCTGAGGACGTCGACAATCTTGCCCTTGCCTTCGTCGCCCCACTGGGCTCCAAGGATAACGGCGGACTTCGGCAGAGTTTTGGTGATCACGAGCGGATAGGCTCCGAGGGACAAAGTACGCGGGAAAAACCACCGCGCCTTTGTGTCATTATACCGCCTCAGCCGCGCCAGACGAAGAATCCGCCCCTAACGTTTCCGGGGCAGGCTCAGGTCGAGGTCGGTGGCGGCCATCTGCTTGGTGAGCAGGATGATCTGTCCCGCGTGATGACTCAGGTGCTCGGTGATCTTCACGATCGCCGCCATCACCGTAGGGTGGCGCAGCGTTCCTGTCGGCTGCGGGTCGATCGTCTCCAGCAGGCGCTCGGCGCCGACGGCTGACAGCACTTCTCGGCTTTCCGCGATGACCTGCTGCAGTTGCCTCCATGCTTCCGCGGAGCTGATCGACGGCTCCAGCGAGAATTCGCTGTCGCGCTTGCGGACGTCAGGCTGCCCGCCCACACCGTGGATGAACCACTGTCGCATGTTGCCTTCCAGATGCAGCAGCAGGTTGAGCACGGAGTTCTCGTGTTCCCCGCCGCGATGGCGCATCTGCTCTTCGCTCAAGCGTGGCAGGCACTTCGCGATCTGCATTTCGCTGCGTGCAAGGCTGGCAAGCGAAGAGTCGATGAAGGTTCGGGCAAGGTCATTGGCATCCGCAGACATGCAGCCATCGTACGCCGCCTGTGCGACGATATCGGCAATGGACTCTGCGACCCATGCCCCTGAAGCCAGCGACCACGGCCTGAAGCGCCAGATGAGTATGCGCGACCTTGTGCTCGCGCAGGTGCTCACGGTTGTCGGCAGCGCGTGGGTCGGCATCGCCGCAGGCCTGGGGCGCGGCGCGTTCGTGGCATGGATCGTCGCCTTCGCCGCGTTCTATGCGCCGATGGCCGTGGCGGTCTTCTACCTCAATCGCGCGATGCCGCTCGAAGGCGGCCTCTACGTGTGGGCCAAGCGCGCGTTCGGCGATGCGATGGGGTTCATGGTCGCGTTCAACGTCTGGGCGTATGCGATCAGCTCCATCGCCGCGATCCTCTTCCAGATTCCGAGTGAGATGGCCTTCATGATTGGCCCGCGCGCCGCGTCTCTGCCGGAAAACCATCTGCTCGTCTATGCGATCCTCGCGGTCATCGTGCTCGCGCTGACGTGGACCGCGCTGCGCGGACTTGGCTTCGGCAAGTGGCTCCACAATCTCTCCGGTGCCGCGATGATCGCCGCCTTCGCGCTGCTCATTGTCGCGCCGCTGTGGGCGTGGATGCACGGTGCGCCGATCACTTACCACCCCGCGCCGCTGCATCTGCCGCCGCATGATCCCACCTCGCTCTCGCTCTTCGGCCAGGTGATCTTCGCCGCGGCGGGACTCGAGTACATCGCCATCATGGCCGGCGAAACGCACGCCGCCGAAAGTGCGATCAGCCGCTCGGTCATCATCGCGACGCCGATCGTTTTCCTGATGTTCACGCTCGGCACCGCATCGGTGCTGAGCTTTCATGGCCTGCATCCGCATGAGCCGATCAACTACGTCGCGCCCATTCCGCAGACGCTCGCACAGGCGTTCGGCGAGCACGGCCCGATGGCGTGGGTGTCGAAACTCATCATCCTGCTGCTGCAGATCCGCATCATCGGCGCATCGAGCTATCTCTTCACCGGCGCCACGCGCCTGCCCATGACCGCAGGCTGGGACCACCTGATCCCCGCATGGTTTGCCAAGCTGAACGATCGCAAGATCCCGGCGAACTCGATCCTGCTGACGAGCCTCGTCATCGTCGCGTTGCTGCTGCTCGCCTCCACAGGCGTGCATGCGGCGGAGGCATTCAATATCCTCAACGACGCCTCGAGCGAGTTCTACAACCTCGCCTACCTCGCGATGTTCCTCATCCCCATCTGCGGTGCAGCAAGCGTACGCTACACGATGCCGCGCTGGGCCGCCTTGCTCTGCGGTCTCGGCACCGTGGCGACGCTCTTCGCCATCGCGCTGAATGCGTACCCGTTCGTCTCGGTCGGCAGCCCGTGGGGATTTGCGGTAAAGATCATCGTCACCACCGTCGCCGTCAACGCGCTCGGCTACGCGTTCTACGCCATGCGCACCAAAAAGGCCTAGGCTACGGCTGCGCCGGTCGCTTGGCGGCCTTGTCCAGCCAGTCTTCGCCGGTTCCGATCTGCATCCCGGTGGCATCGCCGTTGTATTCGAAGTTCAGACAGAAGGTGACGGGATGATGGATGCCCGCAGGCAAGGGCGGTAGCGGTGCATTGTGCCGAATCGCCGCGAGGAAGCGTTCATCGTCCATGGCGTTGCCGCTGCTTTTGGTCAACTGCGGTGGCGTGAAGGTGCCGTCCGGAAAGATGAGGATGCGCACGCGCCCACCATGTTCGCGCCCTATATGGTTGGAGAAGTCGTGCTTCTTCCGCGCGTTCCATGTCGCGGAAACGCGGCCACCGACGTTGCGCAGGTACTCGACATAAGGCCCGCGAAAAGCCTCCTCCACCGGCTTCGATTGCTGATAGACCTCATCAATCTCCGCGCCGCAGAGGAGCTTCGGCTTCTTCGCGCCCGGCTCGTCGTTATCCGGCGAAGGCGGCTGCAGGATGCTCTTCGCAGACGGAAGTGTGAAAGAAGCAGCGGGCGCTGGCGCCAAAGGGGCGTCGGGAAGAGAGGCGTTTTGCGCGCGGCTGAGCAACGGCGTGCACGTCGCCGCAACAAACAGGCTGAGGACTCGCAGAGAATGCATGGGTGCCTCCACTATAGCGCGGCGGCTATGCGCCTCCGCGAATCTGCGAGCATCTAAACAGCGATGCCCGAACTACCGGAAGTCGAAACCGTAGCCAATGGCGTGAATGAGCGCGTGCGCGGGCAGCGCATCGCGAAAGTATGGACCAGCGGCAAGCCGCAAACCTTCAAGACGCCTGAGCACGAGATTGCCGAAGCTCTCACCGGAACGACCATCGACAAAGTGCACCGCGTCGGCAAGACGATCGCGGTTGAACTCACACGCAAAAGCGAGCACACCGGCCAGTTTCTCGTGCACCTCGGCATGACCGGACGTCTGCTCGTCTCCAAGGCGGAAGTGCCGCTGCCTCCGCACACGCACGCCGTGCTCTCGCTCGGCGATGGCCGCGAGGTGCGCTTCGTCGACCCGCGTCGCTTCGGTCGCCTGTCACTCGCGACCGGCTATGAGGGCCCCGGCGTCGAGCCGACGACCGTGTCCGTGGAAGAGTTTTCACAGCTCTTCAAAGGCCGCAAGATCGCGATCAAAGCCGCACTGCTCAATCAGTCGATCCTGCACGGCGTGGGCAACATCTACGCGGACGAGAGCCTCTTCCGCGCCGGCATTCGACCGACGAAGCCCGCAGGCAAACTCACAAAAGTCGAGCTCGCCAAACTTCACGCCGCGCTGCAAGCGGTGCTGGCGCACGCCATCCAACTCGGCGGCTCGTCGGTCTCCGACTACGTAGATGCCGACGGTGTACGAGGTTTCTTTCAGCTTGAGCACAAGGTGTATTCGCGCAGCGGCGAGCCGTGCAAGGACTGCGGATCCACGCTGAAGAAGATCGTTGTGGGCGGACGAACCACGGTGTATTGCGCAAAGTGCCAGAAGTAGCCGCATTCGCGCTACGATGAGCTTTATGCGGAAAGCAATTCTTGCGCTGACGGTTGCGGCCTTCGGCATCGGCACGTCCGAGTTCGTCATCATGGGCCTGCTGCCGGACCTGGCGCACTCCTTCAACATCAGCATTCCCAAGGCGGGCGTGATCGTCTCCGCCTACGCGCTGAGCGTCACCTTCGGTTCGCCGCTGGTGGCCATCGCGCTCTCCAAAACCGAGCGCAAACGCACGCTCATTCTGCTGATGAGCATCTTCCTCGTCGGCAATCTCTGCTGCGCGTTTGCCCCGAACTTTGAGTTGATGATTGCTGCACGTCTGCTCACCGCGCTCTGCCACGGAGCCTTCTTCGGCACCGGCGCGATCGTCGCCGCAAACCTCGTGCCGAAGAACAAGCGCGCGCAAGCCATCGCCACGATGTTCACCGGGCTGACGCTGGCGAACGTGCTGGGCGTGCCCGCAGGCACAGCCATCGGCCATGCGCTGGGTTGGCGTTCCACCTTTCTTTTCCTGCTGCCCATCGGCCTCATCGCGATGCTCGGCCTGATCTTCCTCGTGCCCAGGCAGGACGCCGAACCGGTGGAACTACGCCACGAAATCTCTGCCGTGATGAACCCGAAGGTGCTGCTGGTGCTCGCGCTCTCGACGCTCAGCTCGGTCTCGCTCTTCACGGTCTTCACGTACATCGCGCCCATGCTCGCCGCCGAAACACACATGAGAGAGAACACGATCACCTGGGTGCTCGTCATCTTCGGCGCGGGCATCACCGTGGGCAATCTACTCGGCGGACGCCTCAGCGATTGGCGTCAACTCGCCACGCTCGTCGGTGGCTACGCGGCCGTAGGCACGTCGCTGCTGGTGATGGGTGTGGTACTCCCCTACGGCGTGCCCATGATGATCTGTGTCTTCGTCTGGGGGCTGGTGCACTTCGCGGCGGGCGCTCCGCTGCAGGCTCGGATTGTGGAGAAAGCGCGCCGCGCACCGAACCTCGCCTCCACGCTGAATCAAGGTGCGTTCAACCTCGGCAACGCGCTCGGGGCGAGCCTCGGCGGCGTACTGCTGGGCGAAGGCCTGCACTACCGCAGGCTTGCACCAGCAGGCGCACTCGTGGCGTTCGTCGTGGTGCTGATGGTCTTCTGGGCACGGCATATGGACCGCACGATGATGTCCGACCCCGACGCGGGTCCCCCCATCGACTTCGTTCCCATGCACTAAAACAGAACGCGCAAGGGTGCCGTGGGCATCCAACATTGTTGCTTGGAAAGAAGAGAACTACTGTGCGCCGCACATCTGCATGGCGGCCACCGCAGCCCCGATCACGCGCACGGACTGGTCGTCGTCAACGACCTCCAGCGAGTAGCTCTGCAGCGAACTCATCTTCACCATCTCGCCGATGTAGTGGCGCAGCATATTCGTGTCGAGGAAGCGGGTGTTGAAGCCCGTGACGAAGAACTTGCCGGGGCCAGAAACATGCAGCGCATTCGAGGTCGCCGCCGCCAGTGCCTTGTGCCAGAGCTTCTTGAACTCAAGGCAGCGCGGATCAGGATCGGACTTGCGATTCGCCGCTTCGAAAACCTCTTCCGGCTCCATGTCGAGGAACCGCAGACGCATGGCGCGCTGGCCCATGATGCCTTCCAGGTGGCCACGTCCGCCGCAACCGCAGTAGTTCTCGCGGTCATCCAGCGTGACGACCGTGTGCCCAGCCTCCCAAACCCCCTTCATGAAGGGATACACGCCGTAGCCGATACCGGTGCCGAGCGTCCAGACGCGAATGTGGCTGTCGAGCTTGCCATGCGTCGACGCAAGCCCCGCTGCCATCGCGTCGGCGTCGTTCACGATGCAGACACGCGTCTTGATGCCACGCTCCGCCAGCGCACCTTCGAGGCGGCTTTCGAGGTTCGCGCCCTTGAGCTGCGGAAAGTTCGGTGCTTCGTCGATGACGCCATTGCGCACGAGTCCGGGGATCGCCACGCCTATCGCCGCGAGCTCCGCTTCGTGCGACTTCGCCAGCGACAGCACACTGTCGCAGATCGCTTCGACGATCGACTCGGTCGGCAGTTCGACGAGGCTCATGTCGTCATCTTCGTCCTCAGGGTCGGGCAGCGGAGTCGCGGGGAAAACCTTCAGTTCACCGGAGAGTCGACCATCCTCGAGCAGCCCTGCGTAGATGCGCTGGCTGAGGATGACACCAATGGTGGTGCCGGTGGCAATAGAGGGTTCGGCGGCAAATGCGGTTGAAGTCGACATGGGGGTCGATCTCCTTTCCCTGAGCTTGCTGAGTTTGACGCTGGAAACACCGCTGAAGCTGCGGGGTTTTGTGACGTTAGCGAATAAATACTGCGGTCGTCAATCACTATGTCGCTGAAGCGGAGATCCAGCGTTCAGGGTGTAGCGTTTAGGAACAACACCGACCTCAACTAGCAGAGGCACCTATCTCTAGGTGCCTCTGCGCGCTATACCGTAAAACGTACCCCTTACACCCTCTTAATCGAGGCGGGAAACGCGGTTCAAACCATTGAAGGCCGCAACCTTATACGCTTCTGCAAGTGTCGGATAGTTGAAGACCGTCTCGACGAAGTAGTCGATCTTGCCGCCGAGCGCCATCACGGCCTGGCCGATGTGCAGCAGCTCGCTGGCACCTTCGCCGATGATGTGTACGCCAAGAATTGAGTGCGTCTCGCGGTGGAAGATGAGCTTCAGACGACCGCTCGTATCGCCACGGATCTGGCCGCGCGCGATCTCGCGGTAGTACGCAAGGCCAACTTCATACGGCACATCCTCTTCCGTAAGCTGCTCTTCCGTCTTGCCGATGAAGCTGATCTCGGGGATCGTGTAGATGCCGTAGGGATAGAAGCTCGGGTTGGAAACGATCGTCTCGTCGCCAAAGGCGCGCGCCGCAGCGATGCGGCCCTGCTCCATCGACACCGAAGCCAGCGACGGGAATCCGATAACGTCGCCTGCAGCGAAGACCGTCGGGCACTTGGTGCGGAAGTCCTTGTCGACCGGGATACGGCCGCGCGGATCGGCTTCAACACCAGCGTTCGCGAGGTTCAACTCGTCCACGTTGCCCTGGCGGCCGACGGCGTAGAGCAGCACATCGCCCTGCAGCTTCTTCTTGGATTCGAGGTTCGCGACGACCTTGCCGTCGATCTCTTCGACAGACTCTACTTCTTCGTTCAGGCGCATGGTCACGCGCGCATCGCGCAGGTGATAGCTCAGCGCTTCCACGATTTCGCTGTCGGCAAACTCGAGCAGGCGCGGACGGCGCTCGATGAGCGTGACGCGAACGCCAAGCGCAGCAAACATGCAGCAGTACTCAACGCCGATGACACCGCCACCGACGACGATCATCGTCTGCGGCAGGTTCGTCAGGTTCAGGATGAGGTCGGAGTTGATGATCGTCGTGCCGTTGATCGGCACCTTGGGGCTGCTTGCCGGCTTGGTGCCGGTGGCGATCAGAACATTCTTGCCTTCGTACACCGTCGAGCCGCGGGAGTTAGACACGCGAATGTGGGTGGGGTCATCGAAGGAGGCCGTGCCGGTGAGCATCTCGACGTTGTTGCGCGAAAGCTGCGCTTCGGTCACGTCGATCTCGGTCTTGATCACGTGCTGAATGCGGAACGCGAGGTCCGCCATCGTGATGCGTTCCTTCACCCGGTAATTCATGCCATAGATGGACTTGTAGTTATAGCCGGAGAGGTGCAGCACCGCTTCGCGCATCGTCTTGGAAGGAATGGTTCCCGTATTGATACAGGCTCCGCCAACGACTTCGCGGTTTTCAACGAGTGCGACTTTCTTGCCGAGCTTGGCGGCGTAGATGGCGGCACGTTGTCCTGCAGGACCCGAGCCGATGACGATGAGATCGTAAACAGTAGCCATACCTTGCGAGAAAGCACTCCCGGGAATCAATCGGCCCAAACGCCCAAACCTTGAAACGCGCAGGCGGGACCGTTATCTATTCTATGCTTCTTTGTCCAGTGAGGCGGTGGAAGAGTCGTGACACGTACACTGAGTGCCTATGAAACGCATGGCCATCGCAGACGCGAGGACAACGATTGATCAGGTTTTACGCTGGTCTGCGGCTGGTATCGATGTAGTGCAGTTGCGTGAGAAAGAGCTCGACGCCGGTGCGATCCTCCAGGTCGCCGAGCTGTGGCGCGAGGCGCTATGGGGGTCGGCCACCAGGCTTGTGGTGAACGGCCGGGCCGATATCGCGAAGGCCTCGGGGGCAGATGGAGTGCACCTCACGGCCCGCAAGGGGGAGTTGACCGCATCGCAGGTCCGGGCGCTCATGCCCGGAGCTTTCGTCAGCGCGAGCGCGCATTCTTTGTCCGAGGTCGAGCGCGCCATCAACGGTGGCGCCGATCTCATCGTCTTTGGCCCGGTCTTTGAGAAGCGGGTCGACGGCGCGCTGGTACAAAACGGGACAGGACTGCCGATGCTCGCAGCAGCCTGCCGCATGGCGGCGGACGTTCCGGTGCTCGCGCTGGGCGGGGTAAACGCCGTGAATCAGCATCTCTGTCTGCAGGCAGGAGCGGCGGGAATCGCCGGGATTCGCCTTTTTGCCGACCTCGCGTGAGAAAATACTTCCAGGAGGGCGCAGACCGATGTTGATCACGCCAGAGTTGATTGCCGATGAACCGTATTTTTTTGATATGGCGATCGCGGCGGGTGAAATTGAGTACGCGCCCGACGTGCAGCAGACCGGACCACTGGTCGTAAAGGGCCAGGCCGACCTGCTGGAAGAGCATCGCGGCGGCAAGGAAGTCGTTGAAGACATTCGACTTCGGGGCAAGTTCGAAGGCCCGTTCGAGCTGACCTGCGGACGCTGTCTGGAGCCGATCGACGACACGCTTTCGGGCAAGTTCGACCTCATCTTCCGCCCCGGCGGAGTGGACGCTGAAGCAGGCGAACACGCAATTACTGAAGATGAGACAGAAATCGGTTATTATGAAGAAAGCGGCCTGCGACTCGAGGACGCCGTGCGTGAACAGGTGCTTTTAGGCCTGCCCGGACGGATCCTATGTCGTGAAGACTGCAAAGGCCTTTGCCCGTCGTGCGGCGTGAACCGCAACACCACGGAATGCAATTGCAGCGAAGCTCCTTCCGATCAGCGCTGGAATGCGTTGGCTGGAATTTCGCTTCCGCCCAAGGCTTAGCAGCACACGCGGCTGCAACAAATTTTGAATTTCCCGTACTGATGACTTCCAGTTCAAGTCTGCGGTGGTTACGCGACAAGCTGCGGTCAAAAGACGTTTGAGAGGAACACCATGCCGAATCCTAAGCGCCGCCACTCCAAGCAGCGTACCGCCAAGCGCCGCTCGCACGACTTCCTGACGCCCAACACTGGTGTTGGCAACTGCCCCAACTGCGGCGCCAAGCGCGTGCCCCACACTGTTTGCGCTTCGTGCGGACAGTACAAGGGCCGTCAGTACGGCCCGGACAAGACTGCAACCGCAGCCTAAGTCCTTCCTGCAAAGAACTCCTTGGGAACAGCACGGCTTCGGCCGTGCCATTCCTGTTTGTCGTGAAAATTCCGTGTCTTGCGGAAAACTCCTAGAGAACTGCCGGTAAACTACTCCTGACTATGCCGATAGACATCGTGCTCGATGCGATGGGAAGCGATAAAGCTCCCGATCCAGAAATCAAGGGAGCAATCCTGGCAGCTCGTACGCTGGACGTTCGCGTTCATCTCGTTGGGCCGGAGGAGATTCTGCGCCCCAAGCTCCGCGAGGCGCTGAAGAACGCCGCCGGCCCCAGCTTCCCGGGGGTTCCGGCCAAGCGCGCCAAGCTGCCCATCTTCATTTCGCAAGCCAGTGAATGGATCTCCATGGAGGACAAGGCCGCTTTGGCGGTGCGCTCCAAGCGCGATTCCTCTATGCGCGTCGGCCTGAAGATGGTCCGCGAAGGCAAGGCTGCGGGCTTTGTGACGGCGGGCAACACCGGCGCGGCGATGGCGACGGCGAAGATGGTGCTGGGTTCGCTCGGTGGCATTGACCGTCCGGCGCTGGCGAGCATTCTGCCCACCTCCAGTGGTGGCCCATGCGTCCTGCTCGACGTGGGCGCCAACGTGGACTCCGATCCGACGAATCTGCTGCAGTTTGCCGTAATGGGCAGCGAATACGCGAAGAACGTGCTGCACGTGCACAATCCGCGCGTCGGCCTGCTCTCCATCGGCGAAGAGGACTCCAAGGGCAATACGCTGACCAAGGAGACGCTGCCGTTGCTGCGCGAACTCGGCGAGCGCGGTGTGATCAACTTCCTCGGCAACGTCGAGGGACGCGACCTCTACAACGGCGCGGCCGATGTGGTCGTCTGCGATGGTTTTGTGGGCAACGTCGCGCTGAAGACGTCGGAAGGTATTGCGAAGCTGGTAAACGAGAGCCTGAAGGCCAGCCTGAAATCCACGGTGACCTCTACGGTAGGAGCTCTGCTCAGCCAGAAGGCGTTCAAGGCCTTCCGCAAGCGGCTCGACTACTCGGAGTACGGTGGAGCACCGCTGCTGGGTGTTCGCGGCGTGGCCATCGTCGGCCACGGCAGCTCAAACGACCGCGCCATTATGAATGGGATTCGAGTGGCTGCGGAGTTTGCGCAAGCAGATGTGAATGCAGCGATTGAAGCTGCCCTGGCAGATCCGACCAGTTGACCTTGCGATAGACCGCAATCGACAGAAAACCGACCTTAAGCGCGACGTAGGCGAAGATCATATGCGTTTGGGTCCCTTGCCTGTGAGTTTGCGGTCTTTTCGCGATATGCAAGATGAACGTTTTGCGAATACTTTTGGATGTTGCAACTTCAGTGGCCCGAGTGGCCTGAAACGAGCGCACGATGAGCACGAAGTCCCTGAATCCCCCTCCTGCAGCCGACCGCGACTCCGCAGCTTTTGAGCTTCTGCGCGTGTGGGTGGCTGAGTCCGGCCAGCATGTAAGCCTTCGCACCGGCATGTGGCAGGACCCCGCAGCCTGGGGGGTGGTGCTCGCCGATCTTGCCCGCCATATCGTGAATGCAGAAGCCCTGCGCGATAAGAATCTCGATCGCGAAGATTTTCTGGACCGCCTTGTGGACGGCTTTGACGCGGAGATCGACTCGCCCACCGACCAAGCCGAAGGCGAGATTCAGTAGCTACATCACACGCGCGACGCGCTCCAGCTCCAGCTGGATACGCTCGGGCGTGATGCCGGGGCTTTCGATGGCGGTCGCGATTCCACGCGCCTCATGCGAAGAGACGCCGTAGCCTCGGCCTGAAAGGAAATTGGCGACGATTTCCGCCGCCTGAAAGCTGTCGATGCCGCTCTGCAGCAGGTCACTGCGCAGGGCGATCAGATCAGACGGCGTGAACTTCTCTACCGCACAGGTATCGGTCGTGGTGTGCTCGGACTTGCGTTCCTGGGTCATCGCGACGGCCTCTTCCGCTGGTTGCGGCGTTTCAGGATTAGAAACAGGGCGGTATCAGGAGGTTGTGCGATGCCCGCGCAGAATGTTTTGCCCTGCGCAAAGACCACCATCGGCTGGGATACCCTAGAAGCATGAGTGAGACTGCTTCCCTGCCCGTGGCTGATGTGAATGCGAAGGCTTCGCCTCGCGTGTTGGACGGCGTAAAGATCGCCGCTGAAATCAAGGCCGAAGTGGCCGAAGAAGTAAAGCGCGCCGTCGCTGCTGGCTATACGCCGGGCCTGGCCGTAGTGCTTGTCGGCAATGTAGCTGCTTCGCAGATCTACGTGCGCAGCAAGGTGAAGACCTGCGCTGAGCTCGGTATCTACTCCGAGATGCACACGCCCGATGAGAGCGTGACGACCGAGGAACTGCTGAAGCTCGTCGAAGAGCTGAACGCGCGCCCTGAGATCGACGGCATCCTCATTCAGCTTCCTTTGCCGAAGCACGTGGACACGCAGCGCCTGCTCGACGCGGTTCATGCGTCAAAGGACGTCGACGGTTTTCATCCGCTGAACGCGGGCCGCTTGATGAACGGCACCGACCCGAAGGACCTGCTGGCACCGTGCACGCCCGCCGGCATCATGGAAGTGCTGCAGCGTAGCGGCATCCCCGTTGCGGGTGCGAACGCGGTCGTCGTTGGCCGCTCGAACATCGTGGGCAAGCCTGCGGCGGCGATGCTGATCAACGCAAGCGCCACGGTCACCGTGTGCCACTCGCGTACGAAGGACCTCGCAAAGTTCACGCGCGAAGCGGACATTCTGGTCGCAGCGATTGGCCGCCCCGGTTTCGTTACCGCAGACATGGTGAAGCCCGGTGCGACGCTGATCGACGTTGGCATCAACCGTCTGACAGACGATGCCGAAGTGCACCAATTCTTCCCTGAAGGACACCCTGACCGCGAGACGCGCCTGGAAGGTTTTGCCAAGCGCAACTCGACGGTGATCGGCGACATTGAGCCTGCAGCGTTCCTCAAGAGCGGCGCGTATACGCCGGTCCCGGGCGGCGTTGGCGCGCTGACGATCGCGATGCTGATGTCCAACACCGTGAAGGCCGCACGTATGCGGCGCGGAAAGTAAACGAATGCTTCGAGTAGGACTCACAGGCGACCTCGGCAGCGGCAAATCGACCGTAGCCGAGGTTTTTCGTGAACACGGCGCGCACCTCTTCGCCAGCGATGAGATGGGCCGCGCCGTGATGGAGCCGGGCCACGCGGTCTTTGACGAGATCGTGGCGCGCTTTGGCAAAGAGATTGTGACCGCCGACGGCCGACTGGATCGCCGCACGCTGGCAGCGATCGCCTTCGACGCGAAGAACCCGCGCATCGAGGAGCTGAACGCGCTGGTGCATCCTGCGGTGCTGGCCGAGCAGGCCAAGCGCGTCGCACAACTGCGCGCGGAGAAGCCCCATGCCATCGCGGTGGTGGAGTCTGCGCTGATCTTCTCGGCGAAGTCCGGCGCCGGCGAACGCTGGCAGGACCGCTTCGATGCGGTGGTGATGGTGACCGCTCCCACCGAGGTGAAGATCGCCCGTTTCGTCACGCGTGCCAGCGGCGGACGTGAGCTTTCCGCCGACGAGCGTGCGGCGTTCGAGGCCGATGGCCGCGCACGTCTGGCGCAGCAGAAGGCCAATGCCGAACACGAACACGAGTGCCTGGTGATTCACAACGACAGCACCGTGGAAGCGTTGCGCGCGCAGGCCGAAGTGGTGTGGAAGCAGCTTGTGGAGCGCGAACGCACGCTCTAACGCCTGTTGCCGACGCTGTTTCCGAGGAAAATTTCTTCTCCGCTCTTCGCCCTGCTGAGTGCGAAGATGATGCCATGCACGTCTGCCGCCAACCCCACACGGAGGTGACAACATGATTGCCCTGTTGTTGCTGGGTCTGATGGCACTGTGTGCGGCCGTGCCCGCGGCGATGTTCATCATCAACCTGCGGCGGTATGTGTCGCCACGTTTTGGCTACGTGGAGAACGAGTACGTCGCGGTGCTGATCCCGGCGCGCAACGAGGCGCGCAACATCAAGTCATGCGTGGAAGCGGTGCTCGCCAGCGAAGATGTTGCCGTGGAAGTCTGGGTGTGCGATGACGGCTCGAGCGACGCGACGACACATATCGTCCGCGCTATGAGCGAGGCCGACGAGCGCGTGCACCTGCTCCACTCCCCCGAGATGATTCGCGGCTGGAAAGGCAAGCAACACGCTTGCTGGAAGCTCGCCCGCGAAGCGATTCATGCGCCGTTACTGCTGTTCCTGGACGCCGATGTGCGCGTGCATCCTTGGGCGATCGCGCGCGCTGTTGCGGCGCTGCGACGCTGGGACGTTTCGCTGCTTTCAGGCTTTCTCCGCACCGAGTATGAGGGCTTTCTCGACGCGCTGCTGCTACCGCTGATGCAGTTCTTCCTGCTGACCTACATGCCGCTGCGCAAGATGCAGGAGTCCACCGACGAGCGCTACAGCGTGGCCTCGAGCAAGCTGATGCTGGTGGAGCGTGGTGCGTACTTCGCCAGCGGTGGCCACGCGGCGATTCGCGGTGTCGCCGACGATGGTGTGCTGCTCGCTCGCGTCTTCCGCGAGCATGGTTACTTCACCGACGTCGTCGACCTCACGAAGCTGGCAAGCGTGCATCTGCGGCGTTCGCCGGGGGCCACGTGGGCCAGCCTGAGCCGACGCATCGCCGACACCTTCGAGATGTCGGGCAAGCCGTTCTGGGTGACGACGCTGCTGAAGCTCGCACAGCTGGCGCCTGCTGTCGTGCTGGGCTGGCTTCTCTATGCGGCGATCGTCGACTTCAGCGATCTGCTGCACGGCTCGAAGAACCTCGACATCGACACGATGTTCTTTGGCGGCCTGTTGATGGCGATCGCGATCATCTGCGCGCTGGTGCCACGGCTCTGGGCGGCGTACCGCTTCAAGCAGCCGTGGTGGTCTGCGGTGATGCATCCGTTGGGAGTCGCTGTACTGCTCGTGCTGGAAGGCAGCGTATGGCTGCGCACGAAGCTCTTCAGGCCATCGCCTCGCGCGACACGCTCTTACGCCGAGTAACGCGCGTAGCTGGTGTTCGTCTCGAAGACCGTGCAGTCCTTCACACGCACACGACCTTCGCTGACGCGGAGCACCTCATCGGCCACCTTGTCGAAGAAGTAGCGCGCGAGATTTTCCGCCGAAGGATTGAGCGTAGTGAACGGCTCCAGATCGTTGATCATCTGGTGATCGAGGTAATCGACCGTGGGGCGAAGCACCTGCTTGAGCAGCTTGAAGTCGAGCAGCAGGCCGGTCTCGTCGAGCTCTTCACCCGCCAGCGTGACGAGCACGCGATAGTTGTGGCCATGCGGGTTCTCGCACTTGCCGTAGTAGTTGCGCAAGTAGTGGCCGGACGAGAAGTGAGCTTCGACGGTGACTTCGTACATGGTGTTTTTTCGTGACCTTAGCGAGCGCCTTCGCGGCGCGCACGACGTTCGGCTTCGCGTTGCTGTTCATGGCGACGCTCGGCTTGTTCAAACAACGCAGAGAGCGTGCCGCCAAGGCCAACCACCATCGCGATGAGGAAGAGAACGATGCCCGTAGTGCGCCACAGCGCGGCATCGCCGGGAGAACCGGGGCCCTGCGCGACGTGCACCAACGACAGCCCGCCGCAAACCAATGCAAGCACGCCGAGCGTTGCAGCCAGGATGTAAAGATTGCGTCCCATCGCTCGTTCTAGTTTACGCGCTTGGACGCGGGCGGCCCTTCGAAGAAGAGCTCTACATCGCGAATATCGTTCGTGCGCTGGTAGGCCGGCAGCGAGTCCAGAAAGATGCTGCCGTAGCGCGTGGTGCGGATGCGCGGGTCCAGCAGCATGAGCACGCCGCGGTCAGTGAGCGAACGGATGAGGCGGCCGAAGCCCTGCTTGAGTGCGATGACCGCCTGCGGTATCTGCAGTTCCGCGAACGCATTGCCACCGGCAGCGGTGATGGCGTCGGTGCGCGCTTTCAGGATGGGGTCCGACGGTACGGCGAAGGGCAGTTTGTCGATGATGACGCAGCTCAACTGCTCGCCCTGCACATCGATGCCCTGCCAGAACGACGACGTGCCGAAGAGCACAGCGTTCGGCGTCTCGCGGAACTGCTGCAGCAACGCATGGCGCGGCGCAGTTCCCTGCATCAGCAGCGGATACGGCACCTCGCTCAGCAGGCGGTCGTGCAGCTCACGCATCTGCGCATAGCTGGTGAAGAGGCAGAACGCGCGGCCCTGCGAGATCTCGAGTACGCGGCGAATCTTCTCGGTGGCCTGCGCGACGAAGTCCGGGTGGCGCGGCTCAGGCATCGTCGGCGGCAGGTAAAGCAGCGCCTGCTTCGCGTAGTCGAAGTGCGAGGCGACGACGAGTTCCTTCGGGAACGGAATGCCGAGGCGCTTCTTCAGATGCTCGAAGCTAGGTTGGCCGGTGGAATCGGCCACAGTCATCGTCGCGGACGTAAGTACGACCGTCGGGTAGCGCTCAAAGAGCGTCTGCTGCAGCAGCGTGGAGACGTCGATCGGCGTGGCCTGCAGGTGCGTGGTGAAGCTGGTGAACAGCTGCGCCTCTGCCACACGCGCGGCGATGTTCGCCGAAGCCTGCGCTGCGATCTGTCCGTTCGCGAGTAGCGGATCGTTCACCTGCAGCACGCCGCGCGGCTGATTACGCGCTGCGTTGCGAAGGTTCGAGCTCGCACGACGTTCGATCCAGTAAACGTTGTTCTGCGTGTCGCCTTCGAGCAGGAACTTAAGATGGTGGCGAATATCCGCCGTGCGTCGACGCAGGCCCGAAGCTTCTTCTACCTCACGGAGCCGCTCAAGCTCGCCCTCAAGCCGCAGCAAGGCGTTTGAAGCGCCGAGGTACGCATCGCCGGAGTGCTCAAGGAAGTCGCTGCGGTCGGTGAACTCCAGGCGCCCGAGATGGGATGGCCCCACCGGCAGCGCGCCGAAGAACATGCGCGCACGATCACGCACGTTGGCCGTTGCGTTCTCCAGCGCGGAGCTGCTCACGCCCTTCGCTCGCAGCAAACCTTCGGTGTCGCGCGCGAGTTCGTCGAAGCGCGAGTTTGTCAGCGCCACGCCGAAGTACTGCGAGGCGACATCTTCCAGCTCATGCGCTTCGTCGAAGACCACCGCTGCGGCCTCCGGCAGAATGCCCGCATCAGGCGCGTCCGCGGCCTGCATCTTGATGGACAGATCCGCGAAGAAAAGATGGTGATTGACGATGACCAGATCGCTTTCAAGCGCCTTGCGTCGCATCGTCGTGATGAAGCATTGCTCCCAGTTCGGGCAGGTCTGGCCGAGACAGACTTCGCTGCGCGCGTCGAGTTTGTGCCACAGCGGCGAATGCTCGGGCAGGCCCTCCACCTCGGCTCGGTCGCCGGTTTCGGTGGTGCGTTCCCAGCGCGCGATGTTATGAAACTGCTCGATTTCTTCGAGCCCGCTCAGCAGGGGATTGTCGCGCAGCGCATAGAGCTTCTGCTTGCAGAGGTAGTTCGCGCGGCCCTTCATGTAGCAAACGCGCAGCGGTCCGAGCAGCGATTCGAGGAACGGAATGTCCTTGAAAAAGAGCTGCTCCTGCAGGTTTTTGGTGCCGGTGGAGATGATGATGCGCTGCTTATGCTCGCGCGCGCGACGTAACGCAGGCAGCAAATATGCCAGCGTTTTTCCGGTTCCGGTGCCTGCCTCCACGATGGCGTGGCGCTTGTCGGCGAAGCATTGCTCGATGGTCTGGGCCATCTGGTACTGCCCCGGACGCTGCTCGTAGTTCAGCGACGATTGCGCGAGGATGCCGCCCTGGCGGAAGAATTCGTAGAGCGACGGCAATGGCGCATCCGAGGCGCGTTGCTCGTGCAGCTTTTCGATGTGATTGACCAGAGGCATCCAGTTCCTATGATAGTCGCCGTTTCTTCGCCTCGACATCCGTGCGACCATAAAAGAGACGAGGATTTATGGCACCGAAGCGCGAACAGAAGAAGCGACTGGGCAAGAAACACCGCTCCGCGACAACACGACCCAAGCAAGGCAAGGCTCCGCGCACTGGCGCGCAGATAGCCGGCGTTGCGCCGAAGAAGCGTAAAGAAATTTCCGCGAAGAGCACGGCGAAGAAGGCCGCAGCCCGCACACCGAAGAAATCGCCTGAGTTCGAACACAAGGTGACGCTGCAGCAGAACGAGGAAGACCGCTACATTGTCGGTCGTCCGAAGAAGTTCCGCCTCGGCGGCGCAGGCTCCTCGCACGCAGAGCGCGAGCAGCGTGAGCTTGAGAAGGTCGCCGACGAGATCGCGCTGGCTGCGAACGCCGGCCGCACGCCGGACCGCCTGCCGCTTGTGGCGATCTGCGGACGCCCGAACGTGGGCAAGTCGACGCTCTTCAATCGCCTGACCGGCACGCGCCGCTCCATCGTGGGCGATGAGCCCGGCATCACGCGCGACCGCATCTACGGCGAGGTCGAGTGGGCTGGCCGCAACGTCCGCCTAGTGGACACCGGCGGCGTTGTGCCTGACGACGAAGCGCTGATTCCGAGCGAGATTTTCCGCCAGGCGAAGGTGGGTCTGGAAGAAGCCGACGCGATCATCATGGTGATCGACGGCCGCACCGAGATCACGTCGCCGGACATCGAGCTTGCGCGACTATTGCAGCGCGGCGGCAAGCCGCTCTTCCTTGCGGTGAACAAGATGGACACCGCGCAGCTCGAAGCAGGTGCGGAGAACTTCCGTACGCTCGGCTTCAAGGAAGTGATGCCGATCTCGGCCGAACACAACTCCAACATCGGCGATCTGCTCGATGCCGTGTGGGCTGCGTTGCCGCCGGAGTTTGTCGCCGAAGAGCCGGAAGAGAATCAGGAAGGCGAGGACGACGAGTTTGATGAAGACTCCTACGGTCCGCAGTCGCTGCCCGGCGCGCAAGAGCCTGACGAAGACGACGAAGAAGCGCCGCGTGAGCGCAAGCTGCGATCGCACGGCGAGCATGTGCTTCGCGAGACCAAGGTTGCCATCATCGGCCGCCCGAACGTCGGCAAGTCCACGCTGCTGAACGCGCTTACGGGCACCGAACGCGCTATCGTTTCGCCGATCGCAGGCACCACGCGCGATGCGGTGGACGAAGTCGTCGAACGCGATGGACACAGCTTCCGCTTCATCGACACGGCAGGTATTCGCCGCAAGGGCAAGACGACCGAGATGGCGGAAAAGCTTTCGGTCATCATGAGCCGCAAGCATTTGGAAGATGCCGACGTAGCGCTGCTGATCATCGATGCGACCGAGGGTGTAACGGCGCTGGACGCGAACATCGGCGGCTACGCGCACGAGAGCGGTCGCAGCGTCATCATCCTGGTGAACAAGTGGGATGCGGTGACGAAGGTCGGACCCGATGGGCTGACGCTGTATGACGGCAAGCCGCCAGCTGACCGCAAGGCCTATGAAGAACAGGTGCGCCACGCGCTGAAGTATCTCGACTACGCGCCGCTGATCTTCATCTCCGCGCTCGAAGAGCTGAACGTGGAAGAGGTCTTCAAGAAGACGCAACTCGTGGCACGCGAACGCCGCAAGCGCATTTCCACCGGCAACATGAACCGCTTCCTCGACTCCGTCGACTTCCAGCGCGCGAGCGTCCCGATGAACAAGCGCGTGAAGATCTACTACATGACGCAGGCCGCAGTGGCTCCGCCGACGTTTGTACTCTTCACCGATCGCGATGTGAAGCTGCACTTCAGCTACGAACGCTTCCTCGCCAACGAAGTGCGCGATGCGTTCAAGTTCATCGGCTCACCCATCTGGTTCAAGGTGAAGGCGCGCAACAAGAAGAAGAAAGAAAAGGAATAGCTTCAGGCACAAAAGAAAACGGCGCGTGAGTCGATCACGCGCCGTTTCTCATGGCACCGCTCACACCAACGGAGGCGGTGGCGGCGTAAACGCGGCTGGTGCGTAGTAGTGCGGCAGGGCCGGCGGTGGCGTGCTGCGGTCCAGCGCGTCACCAAGCAACGGATAGCGGCCACCGAGAAAGTATTGCGAGTACGCTTCGAGGAAAACCTTCACCGCGCCCATCGGGACGAACATCAGGTAGAAGCACCCGAAGAGATACACCGGGACCAGCACGATGCCGGCGAGTACGACTAACAGCCATCCGGGGATGTGCAGCAGATGCAGTAGGAAGCCGACCAGCGCGCCAACGATGACGACCACAAGCATCACGATGATGAAAGCGATGTAGAACGCGATCAGCGCCGCGAAGCTGAACGCCACTGCCAGCAACGGCTTCATCAGAGCGTACCCGAGCATCTGGCTGGGCTCCTGCCTGACGAGTGCGAAGAAGCGACGGAAGCCCTCACGAAGCGTCACCCGCTCGAGGATGATCGAGGGGGCAACGAAATCCTCCACCAGCGAGAGCAGCCACATGAAGACGCCGAAGCCGAGATAGAGCCCGAAGAATGAGGCGTACACCAGCATCAACGCATGGAACTGTTCAGGATTGAACGGTTGTCCGGGCTTGGGCTGCGACATCGCGATCACCGGCATCATCGCTACCATCATCTTCATGAAAGGGATCGCCACAAGCAGCGTAACGATGCTGCCGACGACCATTTTGAAGAGGGTCCACGGTAGCGCAGCGCCGCCATAGGTACGCCAAGCATTGCGCACAAACGGCTCACGATCCAGCACCATGCCGAAGACCGCGAAGCGCAGCTTCGAGCAGAGCATGAAGAGCCACGTAAAGAGCACGAGCGCGACCAGCATCACTCCCATGAGGAATGGCTTCATCGTGAAGACGGCGGTATGTGGGAGGAAGCGCGACCAGGCGAGGAAGTACACCAGCGGCCACGGAAAGAAGATCAATCCAAGCATCGCCGCGTAGGCGGTGGCTGAAATTTTCCAGGTGCGGCCGAAACGAAATGGAGCAAAAAGCACAAGTTTCGTGCGCTCCAAGGCGGGCGAAATAGCGTCAACAGGACCGAGGCTTCTCATGGGTTTGGTGCGAGGAGAGTATCACGCCTCGCGCCACGAGCCTATGAATTCTGCATCCACGCGTCCCACGCTTCAAGCGCGCGCTCACACTGGATGCGGTGACGCTCTTTCTTATCGCGGATCTTCTTGCGCAGTTCTTCCTCCAGCGGCACCAGCAAATCGAAGGTAATGTTCGCGGGTTGGAAGCGCTTGGTGTCGGCGTGCGTGATGTAGTGCGAGAGCGAGCCGTTTGCCGTGAGTCGCGGGGCCGGCGTGGGCTGCTTGCCCTGCGCGAGCGCAGCAGCATAACGGCCAGCGAGTAGACCGGAAGCGATCGACTCCGTATAGCCTTCAACACCCGATAGCTGGCCCGCAATCATCACGTTCGGATGCTCACGCAACTGCAGCGTCTCGGTAAGCAACGAAGGCGCGTGAATATACGTGTTGCGGTGGATCTGGCCGTAGCGCAGGAACTTCGCATTCTCGAGGCCAGGGATCATGCGCAGAATGCGCGCCTGCTCGCCGTACTTCAGCGAGTTCTGAAAGCCGACGAGGTTGTAGCTGTCGGCACGCAGATTCTCCTGTCGCAACTGCACAGCGGCATACGGCCAACGCCCAGTGCGCGGGTTCGTGAGCCCCGCAGGCTTCATCGGGCCGAAGCGCAGCGTGTCCTTGCCGCGACGCGCGATCTCTTCGATGGGCAGGCAGCCTTCAAAGTAGTTGACCTTCTCCGCCGCAGCCTTCGCGGCGACATCGTCCACGTCGGGAATCTGCTCCCACGACTTGTGCTCGATCTTCTCCGCGTTCGCGAGCGCGTCGATGAAGGCTTCGTACTCTTCCTTCGTGAACGGGCAGTTGATGTAATCGGCGGTGCCCTTGTCCCAGCGCGCAGCGAAGTAAACCTTCTCCATGTCGATGGAGCTCGCGTCCACGATGGGTGCGATGGAATCGTAGAACGCGAGGTGGTCCGCGCCGGTGATGCGCTGCAACTCCTTCGCGAGCGGCGAAGAAGTCAGCGGCCCGCTGGCAAGGATCGTGATCGTGTCCGCGTCGACTTCGATGAGCGTGGTGACTTCTTCGCGGCGCACTTCGATGTTCGGGTGCGCTTCGATCATGGCGGCAACCTTCGCCGAGAAGACTTCGCGGTCCACCGCAAGCGCATGGCCTGCGGGCACGCTGGATTCATCGGCAGCCTTCAGCAGAAACGAGTTCGCGCGGCGCATCTCCTGCTTCAGCAGCCAGGGCGCAGAGTTCTCGCTCTCGCTCTTCAGCGAGTTGGAGCAGACGAGTTCCGCGAAGTCGCTGGTAAGGTGCGCTTCGGTGGAGCGGATGGGGCGCATCTCGCTGAGGACAACCTGGCAACCGAAGGATGCCGCCTGCAATGCGGCTTCGGGGCCTGCGAGGCCGCCGCCGATAACGTGAATCTTCTTCATCGCTCTTAAGTTTATGCTTCTGCGACCGATGGCGCTTGTCCGGCAAGCGCATGCAGCTTTTCGTCCGCGATGCGCATGATGCGCCACTCGGTCTGCGTGTGCGCACCGATGCGTTCGTAAACGCGAATCGCAGGCTCATTCCACGCGAGCACGTCCCACTCCAGGCGTGGGCAGCCTTCGTCCACGGCGATCTTCGCCACAGAGGCGAGCAGCGCCTTCCCGATGCCGCGACTTCGCAGCGACGGCGTTATGTAGAGGTCTTCGAGGCGAATGCCATGATGACCGCGCCACGTCGAGTAACTGGTGAAGAAGAGCGCAAAGCCTGCGGGTGCGCCGTCGAACTGCGCAATGAAGCAGCGAAAGCGCCGCGGCTCGGTAAAGCCGTCGCGCAGCAGGTCAGCTTCTGTAGCGAGCACAGCGTCGGGTTCACGCTCATACTCGGCGAGCTCGCGGATGAAACCGAGGATCGTGGGAACGTCAGCGGGCGTTGCCCAGCGGATCTGCAAACTCATCGTTACTTCGTGCCTGTCAGTGGAATTTCGAAGCTGTCGAGCGCGTCGCCCTGCTGATTTTCACCGCTCACCCAACGCACCTTGCGCAGCTCCAGCGTGGCGTTTTTCAGCACCGGCGTGTCGAGCCCCTGCATGTCGTAGAAGAGGTAACCGGCAACGGTTTCGTGCGGCTTCACGGTGGTGGTCTTGAAGCCGAAGTCCGCGTCATCGGCGAGGATCTTCGTGTCGATCGGCTTCTTGTGATACGTGATCGAAGGCAGCGGACCGGGCAGCGGAATCTTCTTCGGCCCGGCCTGCTTCATCTCGAAGAAGCGGCGGTTCAGGTCATCAGGCGTGGCCGCGAGCACCTTCGTGCTGTCGCCGGTGATGAAGTCGATGCGTGCATCGGAGAGCGTGATGGGCTTCTCCGAGTCGTTGGTGACGATCACGCGAATCGGCATCATCTGGTGGCCGAGATAATCGAGCCGCGTGTCGGGTCGCGTCTCTTTGTTGTCCCCCGGCTCGGCCGCGATGGTGACGTGCTCCTGCTTATGCTCGTCGTGCATGGCGTATTGCGCCGCAGGCAGAGGAGCTTTGGGCTTGCGCGGCTTGTCGGCGTGGGCCAGCGAAGTTGCGGTGGCGAGCACGAGAATCGTCGAAAGAGTGCGGAGACGCATCACGATTGATTATCCTCTCCCTGTGATGGACGAGGCAAAACCGGTGAAGGTCTACGGCGTGCGAGGCCGAGGTTGATGCTCGTCTACAGCTTGCTGCTGGCGGTGGGGCTGCTTGTGAGCGCGCCGTGGTGGCTGCTGCGCATGGCCACGACTGCACGCTATCGCGAAGGCCTGCAGCAGCGCCTGGGAGCGGTGCCGCGGGCGCTGCAAAGCTACGTGGCGGGCAGGCGTGTGGTGTGGGTCCATGCGGTGAGCGTCGGCGAAACGCTGGCAGCCACGCGTCTGGTCAGCGAGTTAGAGGCCGCGCTGGGCGATGGCTGGCGCGTGGTGATCTCCACCACGACGCGAACCGGACAGGCGCTGGCACGCGAACGCTTTGGCGCCGAACGCGTCTTCTACATGCCGCTTGATTTTGCGTGGACGGTGCGGGCGTATCTCAACGCACTGGAGCCCGCAGCTCTTGTGCTGATGGAGAGTGAGCTTTGGCCGCGTCTGCTGCACGAAGCACAACGCCGTGGTATACCGCGTATCGTGGCGAATGCGCGCGTAAGTGATCGCTCTTACAGACGCGCGCTCAAGGTGCGCTGGCTTTGGAAGCATGTGTTGGCGAAGGTGTCGGTGTTCCTCGCGCAGAGCGAGGAAGACGCGCGACGACTGCAGGAGCTTGGTGCAGCGAACGCCAAGGCGGCTGGCAACCTGAAGTACGACGTGCGTCCGCCAAAGAACTCAGCGCTCGCCGATCGAATACTCGCGCTCGCACATGGTCGCCGCATCCTGGTGGCAGGCAGCACGCTCGGCGAGAACCCTTCCGAAGATGTAACGATGGTCGAAGCCATCAATTCGTTTCCCGTGGACGACAGACCGCTGCTCGTCCTGGCCCCTCGCCATCCTGAGAATTTTGAGGCGGCCTACAACATCGCAAAGCACCAGCCTGTGCTACGTGCGACGGAGATCAAAGGCGGATCATTCGACGACAACACGCAAATCGTAGTGCTGGACACGATCGGGGATCTCGCGGCTCTGTACGCGGTTGCGGATCTGGCTTTCGTGGGTGGCTCGCTGGTAAAGCGTGGTGGACACAATCCACTGGAGCCCGCGCAGTTTGGCGTGCCGGTTCTCATGGGGCCGTCCTTTGAAAACTTCCGCGGAGTCGTCAACGCGATGCAAGAGGCCAACGCAATTCGCATCGTACCCACCGACATAGAAGTCAGACAAATCTCGCCCAAAGATGTCCCCAGTGCGTTGTCTCACGCGGCGATCACTATGATTCGCGAGATGCTCTCGCGCCCAGACGAAACACGCGCCATGGGTGAACGTGGGCGGGCGGTCTTCGAGTCGCAACAGGGCGCGACCGCGCGGGCTGTCGCAGAGATCGTGAAAGCGGTGCAGGCATGAGCGCGCGGCGTCCTTGGGCATGGCCGCTCGTGCCGATCTATGCCGGCCTGTCGCGCATGTCGCAGGCGGTGAAGCTGAGCCAACAGCGCAGCCTTTTCTGGCCGGTGCTCAGCGTGGGCAGCCTCTCCGCAGGGGGTGCGGGCAAGACGCCTGTGGTGATTGCGCTCGCGCGCCTGCTGCAGCAGGAAGGCTGGGAGGTCGACGTGCTGACGCGCGGCTATCGACGGCTCGGCGATGGTGTTGAGCAGGTAAAGCTGCTGACAGCGGAGCGCGGCGGCGATATCGCTGTCGATGCGCAGTGGTTTGGTGACGAGCCTGTGATGATGGCACAGGCCACCGGAGCAGCAGTGTGGGTCAACAGCGATCGCTTTCTCGCCGGACTTGCCGCAGAGGACGCCACCGAGCTCAACGAAACGAACGCGCGACGGATTCACTTGCTCGACGACGGCTTTCAGCATGTGCGGTTGGCGCGTTCGCTCGATGCCGTGCTCCTCACGCGCGAAGATCTTGACGATGCGCTGCTGCCAGCGGGCAATCTGCGCGAGTCCCTGGCCGCGCTACGACGTGCGGACGTCGTCGTGGTGCGCGAAGACGAGCGTGAGTTCGTGGAAGCGAGAGTGCGTCGAGCCATGCGCACCGACGCGAAGCTCTGGAGCATTCGTCGTAACCTGCACTTCGATGGACCGCTACGAGTTCTTGGCGCAGGACTGCGCCCCCTCGGCTTCTGCGCGATCGCTCGCCCGGTGGACTTTGCAAAGAGCGTGCTGAGTGCAGGCTGCGGCATCATCGACACGATCGCGTTTGCCGATCATCACGCCTACACGCTCGGCAACATGGACGAGATCATCGCCACCGCAGAGAAGCTGCGAGCTTCAGGCTTCGTGACGACGGAAAAAGATGCGGTGAAACTGACCGCGCCTATGCGCGAGCGGCTGAGTGCGTTTGGTCCGCTGATGGTGGCGAAGTTGCGCGTTTCGTTCGTGGACGAGGCCCAGGTATTGCACGACTTGAAGGAGCGTCTGCGATGAAGGTGTTGATCGTGCGCGTGGGCGCGATGGGCGATGTGCTCCACGCGCTGCCTGCCGCTGCGGCGCTCAAGCGAATGAGGCCAGAGACGCGCATCGACTGGGTCATCGATGAACGATGGCAGCCGCTGCTGACGAACTGGGATGAGCCGGGCCCGGTCGTTGACCGCAGCTTCGCGGTGCCCATCCGCAAGTGGAAGCAGAAGCCGTTCTCGCGCGAGACGCTGGCGTCGTTGCTGGCGTTCCGCAAGTTGCGCGGGCAGTATGACCTCGTCGTCGACATGCAGGGAACCCTGCGCTCGGCGCTGATCGGGCGACTGGCTGGCGGAAAGACGCTGGCTGGGTACAGCGATCCGCGCGAGGGGTTTGCGGCAAACCTCTATGGCCGCAAGTGCGTGCGGCGTGGGACGCATGTGGTGGATCAGGGTCTGTCGCTGCTGGGCGATGCCGTGGGCGTGGAGCTTGAGTCAGTGCTGGCGAAGGGCGTGGCGTTGCCGCGCATCGGCTGGGCCGAGGAATGGGCTGAACGCGAGGCCGTGTTGCGACGTCCGCTGGCGTTGCTTGCAGCCGGAGGCGGCTGGGGCGCGAAGAGTTGGCCGAACGCAAAGTTCGGTGCGCTCGCCACGCAGTTGCGCGAAGCCGGCTACGACGTCGTGGTGAATGCCGCCAAGAAGGACGCGCCCGATGCTCTCGAGGTGATCGCAGCAAGCGAGGGCGCAGCGCGGATGGTGGTATGCAACGTGGCCGGGCTGGTGGCGCTGATGCGACGCGTCGATCTGTGCGTGGGCAATGACTCGGGGCCAATGCACCTGGCCGCCACGCTGGCCGTGCCAACGGTAGCGCTCTTCGGCCCCACTTCGCCGGAGCGCAATGGGCCCTGGGGGCCGGGGCCGAGCGTCGTGCTGCGTAGACCGCTTTCGCAAACCACGTACAAGCGCACCGCCGAAACCGAGGCGGGGCTCGCGAGCATCAGCGTCGAAGACGTGATGACTGCAGTGAACCCAGATGCGGCAAGCCGGATCGCCGATCCTTTGAGACAATAGCCAGATGGCTGCAGTGCAACGGACAGGATGGCAGAAGATCGCGCGACGGATTCGCGTGCCCCTGGGCTTTGTCACGGCCGTGCTCTTCCTGATCTTCGCGCGTCCTACGTGGCCGCTGCTCGCCGCCGGACTGGTGCTGGTGCTGCCGGGACTCTGGCTGCGTGGATACGCCGCAGGTTATGTGAAGAAGAACGCCGAGCTCACGCGCACCGGCCCCTACGCTTACACGCGCAATCCTCTTTACCTTGGTAGCATGGGCATCGCCTTCGGCATTGCGATCGCGGCTGGTCGCTGGTGGCTGGCGGCGTTGCTGGTCGGGCTGTTTCTGATGATCTACCTGCCGACGATTCTGTCGGAGGAAGCCTTTCTGCGCGAGCACTTTGCGGGCTTCGACGACTATGCCCGCCGCGTGCCACGTCTGCTGCCCCGCTTCACCGCAGCCCGTTTCGAAGGCCAGGACACCGGTGCCGGCGCCTTCTCGCGGGAGCGGTACCTGCATCATCGCGAGTACAATGCTGCCATGGGCGCAGCGGCGATTTACGCGCTGCTAGTGCTGCGGATGCTGCTGCTCCGCGGGCGTCTCTAAACCATACCTCCGCGACGGGAGAAGGACTCTGTTGAATCTTCGCGTGCTGGCTCGAGCGGCCACCTTCTGCCTGTTTTTCGGATGTTCGCTCGCCGCGTCGGCGCAGGTCTTCGGCGCCAAGCCGCCGGTCGCGCAGAAGCCCATTCCTACCCTGCAGCCGCCGATGCCCGGCTTCAGCTGGCCCGCGCACCAGACGTTGACCTTCAGCGTGGACTGGCGCGTCTTCCAGGCCGGCACCGCTATCTTTCATCTGGACCAGCAGAACGGCATGTTGAAGATCACGGCGACCGGTGATTCCACGGGTGCGGTCAACATGCTCTTCCCTGTCGTCGATCGCTTCCAGGCCGGTCTCGATCCCAGGACGGGCTGCTCGACCGGCTTCAACAAACAGATCCAGGAAGGCCGTCGCAAGATCGCCAGCGAACTGGCCTTCGACTATCCCCACGGCAAGCAGACGCAGAACGAGCGCAATCTCGTAAAGGGCACCGCGACGCACAAGGAAGCCAACATTCCGGCGTGCGTGACCGACTCTTTGAGCGCGATGTTCTATACGCAGTCGCAGCCGCTGGTGGTGGGGCAGACAGTGAGCTTCCCGCTCGCGGACTCCATGCGCACCGTAACGGTCGGCATGAAAGTTGAAGCTAAGGAAGAAATCAAGACACCCGCTGGCACCTTTCAGACCGTCAAAGTTCAAGCGACCGCTGATGAAGGCGTGGTGAAAAACCGCGGCTCCATCTGGATCTGGTACACCGACGATGCGCGTCATCTGCCGGTACAGGTTCAGGCCCGCCTGTTCTGGGGAACGATTACGTTCCACCTGCAGTCGGTGGATTTCCGCTAGAAATCAGTGGCGTCGCGAAAGGTGGAAGTGCGATGAGCGAAACAACGGGCAACAACCTTGTAACGGTGGCGACGTATCCTGAACCGGCTTCGGCCCAGGTAGCTTTGTCTGCTCTGGAAGCAGCGGGCATCAGTGGATTTCTACAGGGCGAGAATGCGAATGGCCTGATTCCTGTAGCCTTCACCGCTCGGCTGCTGGTACGCGCTGAAGATGAAGCCGCCGCGCTCGAAGTGCTCGGCGCGCAGGATGCGTCTTTGGAAGAGGTCACCGCCGCCGAACTCGCAGGCGAGCATGTTGCCGACTCCGATCTGGTGGAGTAACTTAAGCGATGCTGCCGGGCGAATGCGATCAATGCCCGAAGAGGACAAAGGACACATGACAAACTGGAACGCGAAGATGATGACGCTGGCCCTGACGGCCACGTTGACCACCGGCACGCTGGCAATGGCTCAGCAGGACGCAGCAAAGGTTCACGGTAAGGTGATCAACGCTGCTGGACAGCCGATCACCACGGGTGACGTGGAGTTCACCAAGGACGTAACGGCCGCAGGCAAAGAAGCGAAGATGCTGAACAAGGCCCCTCTGGGCGCCGACGGCACATACTCCGCCACGGGCATCGCTCCCGGTGACTACGTCGTGTACGTCGTGCAGGGCGACAAGTTCGCGGATCGCCAGCAGTTGAAGGTAACGCCGAACGGCGACCTCACGCTGGACTTCGACATGACCCGCGAAGAGTACATGAAGCAGCTCACGCCGGAAGAGCGTAAGGCGATTGAAGAGTTCAAGGCGAAGAACGCTTCGGTGGTGGCCGGTAACGCGGTGATCAACAACCTGAACGCGACGCTGAAGGCTGTGCGCGACGATATGCATGCTCCGACCCCGAACTGGGACAAGGACGTTGCCGACATGAAGCAGGCGACGACGCAGAAGCCGGAAGAAAGCATCCTCTGGATGACCTACGCCGACGCGCTGACGGGAAAGGCCGATGCTGCAGCGAAGGCGCTGCGCGCGCAGGGCAAGCCGCCCATGGCTGATGCCGACGTGCAGCAGGAGTACGCCGATGCCGTCTCCGCGTACAAGAAGGGCATCGAGCTGAACGCAGCTTCGAAGAAGCCGTCGCCGCTGGACCAGGCCACCGCCTACAACCAGATGGGCAACGCGCTGGCTCGCGCGGGCAAGGTACAGGAAGCGCAGGCTTCGTATGAGTCCGCTGTAAAGCTGATGCCTGCAAACGCTGGCCAGTACTATGGCAACCAGGCTGCGGTGCTCTTCAACGCCAGCCAGTCGGACAGCTCGCTCGCCGATGCGGCACTCACTGCGGCGGAGAAGGCGATTGCTGCCGATCCGAACCGTCCTGATCCCTACTACGTGAAGGGCCAGATGCTGCTGCAGAAGGCGACGGTGGACCCGAAGACGCAGAAGGTTGTTCTCCCTGCAGGTTGCGAAGATGCGTACCAGAAGTACCTCGACCTGGCTCCGGACGGAAAGTTCGCAGCGAGCGTCAAGGAAGTGCTGGCATCGCTCAACATTAAGATCCAGACGCACTACCGCGCAGGCGCGAAGAAGTAAGCTCGCTCCGGCACCAAGGCAAAGCCTCGACGCACAGCGTCGGGGCTTTTGCTTTCTGGTTGAATGAAGAGAAGGAGCAACAGAGTGTCGCAGGTTCTTAGCTTTGAAGAAGCGCTCGCAGTGGTTCTGCGTGAGGCCCAGTCGCTTACGCCGACGCAGCGCGCAGAGCAGGTGCCTCTCGCGCAGGCGCGGGGCCGCGTGCTCGCTGCGCCCATCTGCACGCCACGCGACCTGCCTCCGTTCGATCGCTCCACGCGCGATGGCTACGCGCTGCGCGCCGCAGATATGGGTGCGAGGTTGCGAGTCGTAGGACAGGTGCGGGCTGGCGAAAGCTGGCAAGGCCCGTCGCTTGCTGCGGGCGAGGCTATTGAACTGATGACCGGCGCTCCCCTGCCCGCCGGGGCGGATGCCGTGGTGATGCTTGAGCACGTGCACGCGGTAGACGGCACCATCACGCTCACTGCAGGGCGCGAGATCGCCGCAGGGGCGAACGTCGTACCACGCGGCTCAGAGGCCCACGCGGGCGACACCGTGCTGGCAGCAGGTGAAGTCGTCGATGCGGCCACCGTTGCGCTTGCTGCCGGATGCGGTGCGGCCACCGTCACCGTCTTTGCGCAGCCGACCGTGGCGATCATTGCCACTGGAGATGAACTTGTCGAACTCGGCAACGCGCAGGCGCCACAGCCGTGGGAGATTTACAACTCCAACAGCTACTCACTGGCCGCCCTCGCGGAAGCAGAAGGGGCGATCGCCACGCGGTTGCCCATCGCGCGCGACACGCTGGCCGATCTGAAGGCGCGACTGGACGAAGCGGCATTGAGCGATTTGCTGCTGATGAGCGGCGGCGTCTCCGCAGGCAAATACGATTTTGTGGAAGACGCCCTGGCTGCGACAGGCGCGGAGTTCTTCTTCGTCGGCGCGCGCATTCAGCCTGGCAAACCTGTGGTCTTTGGCCGGCGCCCGCGCCAGCATGGCGGTTGGCAATACTTCTTCGGCTTGCCGGGAAATCCTGTCTCCACAGACGTCTGCTTTCGGCTCTTCGTTGCGCCGTTACTGCGCGCTCTGCGAGGAAGCCGCGAGCTGACGCCGTGTTTCGTCGAAGCCACTACAGGAGCCGCTTTCGCAGGCAAGCCCGAACTGCTGCGCTTCCTCCCTGCGCGCCTTGAAGGCGGCGTGAACGGCGTGCGTGTCTTCCCGGTCGAGTGGCAGGGCTCAGGCGATACAGCAGCGAACGCGCGCGCGAACTGCTACTGCGTGGTGGGCCCAACAGGGATCGGACGCGGAGCCACCGCGCGCGTATTGTTGCGATAAGGAGTATTTGTGAGCGAGAAGCTTTCCCACTTTGACGACGCCGGTACAGCGCACATGGTCGATGTCTCCGCGAAGAGCAACAGCAAGCGTGAGGCCGTCGCCGGCGCATTCGTCGAGCTGAACGACGCCGTGCTGGCCGCACTACCGCAGAACCCGAAGGGCAATCCGTTGGAGGTTGCACGCTTTGCAGGCATCCAGGCGGCGAAGCGCACCAGTGAGCTGATTCCCATGTGCCATCCGCTGATGCTGAGCTTCGTCGACGTCACCGCAGAGGTCGTTGCAGGCGGCGTGGAAATTCGCGCGACCGCAGCGACGGTGGCCGGCACGGGCGTCGAGATGGAGGCCATGACCGCAGCCTCGATTGCGGCACTGACGGTCTATGACATGACCAAGGCGCTCGACAAAGGCATCCGCATTCGCGAAGTCGTGCTGCTGGAGAAACGAGGCGGCAAGAGCGGCGAGTATCGACGCGAGCTCTAGCAGCTAGAACAACATCTGCCCTTCCTCCGGTTCGTCGTCTGGCTTATCGAGAAGCTCTTCGCCGTTGTTGCGTGCGTTGTTCACCTTCGGGTTTGCCTCAGCAGCCTGCATCTCGGCTGCGTCGAACGGCTTCAGCAAATCCAGCGGCAATGGGCTGTCGCCAGAGCGATCGATCCAGCGTGCATAATCGCGCGGGTGCAGAATGACCGGCATCCGCGTGTGGATGCTCGCGAGCAGATCGTTCGCCTCAGTGGTGATGATCGCGAAGCTCTGCAACCACTCACCGGTGTCGGGGTTGCGCCACGCATCCCAAAGCCCTGCGAAGGCGAAGACAGGGTCGTTCTTCAGCCAGAAACGCATGGGCTTCTTGCGAGGTTTGGTGCTCTTGGGGCCGCTCAATCGCGACGGCAGAATCGTGTCCCACTCGTAGAAGCCATCGGCGGGAATCAGGCAGCGCTGCCGCTCAAATAGCCGCTTCCATATGCCACTTTGAATGCTCTCAGCACGAGCGTTGATCGTCGAAATGCCCTTGTACTCATCGAGCGACTTCGCTGTGAAGGGCACGATGCCCCAGCGCATCAGCAGCGCTTCGCGCTCGTGCGTGTCACGTTGCAGCCGGATCACCGGCTGGAAGGTCGTCGGGGCAATGTTGAAGTCCGGCGGCAGCGGAAAGGGCGGCTCGCCGTGCAGGCGAAAGTGCTCGGTGATGCGCTGCTTGTCGGATCGGCGAATGTATCGGCCACACATGCAGAGCGTAGCTTACACCGCGTCGGCCATCACCACGGCATACCAGCCGTTTTCGTCGGTAAGTGTGCGATTCATGCTGAAGCCCGAGTCCTGCAACAGCGTGTTGATCGCAGCGTCGGTGAACTTGTAGCTGTTCTCGGTGTGAATCGTCTCGCCCTTGGAAAGAGTGATCGCATCGCCGCACACATTCACGGTCTGCGAGACCAGACTCTCCAGATGCATCTCGATACGCGACTCCGATGCGTTCCAACACGCACGATGCGCAAACTGATCGAGCTTGAAGTCGGCGTCGATCTCTCGATTGAGACGCGTAAGGACATTCTTGTTGAAGGCCGCGGTGACGCCTGCGTCATCGTCATAGGCCTTTTGCAACGCATCGTGGGACTTCGCATCGCCCGGTGCGAGATCAAGCCCCAGCAGCAACGTGTCGCGCGGCTCGAGGTGCGAGCGAAGATTCCGCAGGATGTTCTGCTGTTCTGCCGGCGAAAAGTTTCCGATAGACGAGCCGATGTACAGCGCAAGTACGCGCGCGTTCGCAGGACGCTCCACATCGTAGCGTTCGGTGATGTAGTTCGCGATCTGCGGCTGCACCTGCAGCTGCGGAACGAGCCGTGTGAGTACGTTCGCCGCCTCTTCTGTCGCGCTCGCCGAGACGTCGATCGGCTGGTAGAGCAGGGGTGTCTGATGTTGAGCCAGTGCTGTGAGCAGCACGCCTGTCTTCGAGGCCGTGCCCGCACCAAGCTCCATCACCGTGAGCGGCGTGCCGACATGCTCGGCGAGCGTGGGCGCCATCTCCACGAAGAGATGGCGCTCGGTGCGCGTGAGGTAGTACTCGGGCAGCTCGGTGATGCGTTCGAAGAGTTGCGAGCCGTGTTCGTCGTAAAAGAGCCACGCGGGCAGGGTCTTCGGAGTAGCGTTCAGGCCGGCCTGGACAGCCTCGCAAACGGCGGACGAGGTTGTGGGAGCTTCGAGGGCTTCAGGTGCTTCGATCAACGGATCCATCCTTCACGATGCGAACGTTTGAAAGGCGTCAGGGATGTGATGCAGCCAAGGGCGCGCTTGGTTACTCGGCTCCGTCGCGAGCGAGCCGCAAACCGGAGAACTGCCAGCGCGTGCCGGGAGCAAAGAAGTTGCGGTACGTCGCACGGATGTGGGCCTCCGGCGTGACGCAGGAGCCGCCGCGCAGCACCATCTGCGAGCTCATGAACTTGCCGTTGTACTCGCCCAGCGCACCGGGCAACGGTGCATAGCCGGGATACCCCGAGTACGGCGATTGCGTCCACTCCCACACATCGCCGTAGAGCTGCTCGACGCCCACGCCGCCTTGCGCAACCGCCGGATGCAGGATGCCATCCTCCAGCCAGTTTCCTTCGGCGGGGTTCGCGACCACGGCGGCATACTCCCACTCAAACTCCGTAGGCAGACGATGCCCGGACCACCGCGCAAAAGCGTCGGCTTCAAAGAAACTGAGATGGCACACCGGAGTTTCCGAGAGCGTCTCGAGCGGACGCCAACCCTCCAACGTGAAGACGGTCCACCCCGAGCTCGCGGACGTGTCGCGACGCCAGTAGAGCGGCGCTTCCCAGCCTTCCTCGCGCATGCGGTCCCAGCCTTCAGAGAGCCAGAGCTCCGGGCGGCGATACGCGTCGTCGTCCATAAACGCCAGGTACTCACTACAGGTGACAAGGCGCGACGCCAGGCGATACGGCGCGAGGAAGCGTTTGTGCGCAGGTGTTTCGTTGTCGAAGGCAAACTCCTCGACCTCTTCCGCGCGCGGCGTGACGCCGAACTCCACGACTCCCGGCGCAGGCGGCGAGAAGGTGATCCATTCAAGCGGCGGTGCGATGGCTTCGGTGGTGATCAGGTCGCGTTCGGTGTACGCGGGATGCAGCGGGTTCGTGAAGAACGCATGCTTGATGTCAGTGGCCGCGAGTTCCAGGTGCTGCTGCTCATGCTGGAGCCCCAGCACGATGCGGCGCAACGCCTCTTCGTTCACCGAAGAGGTCAGCAGGTTGTTGATCGCGGCGTCGACGTGACCGCGATACTCGAGAATCTGGTCCAGCGGCGGACGCGAAAACGAAGCACGCAGCTTCTTCTCAGGCATATCGCCAAGCGACTTGTAGTAGCTGTTGAAGAGCCAACGAAAATCAGGATGAAACTCCTGGTAGTTCTCGGCAAACTCGCTCAAGACGAAGGTCTCGAAGAACCAGGTGGTGTGCGCAATGTGCCACTTGAGCGGCGAGGCCTCTGCGCAGGATTGCACCATCATGTCCTCGGCTGTGAGCGGCGCCATGAAGCGCATCGTGGCTCCACGCACGGCGATGAAACGCTCACGAATGGATTGGGCGAGGGTGGGTTCCGTCAACATGCGCGCTTCTCCTGAGGCTGTGGGTGGCGTGTAGAAACTCTTGCAGCTTTGGATGCGAAGTTCCGGGCGAGCGACTCCACAAGCGTACAAGCGTTCGGTAAAAGAGATAGAAAAAATCGCTCCTGCCGCGTCTTCTCGACGAGGCTTACGTCTCTACAATCTAGAAACCATTGCGTTGCCGTTCCTGGAGGTTCCCTATGTTCCCACGAGTAGCCTTGTTGCCGACTCTGTCCATTGCCCTGCTCTGTTCTGCCGTACCTGCAGCCATACGCGCTCAGGATGCACCGCCTGCGGGCCAGCGTGGTGGTGGGATGTTTGCGGGAATGCAGCGCGCGCAGGGCGAACTGGTGGCCGTGGACGGCAAGACGCTGACGGTGAAGGAACAGGACGGCTCCAAGGTGCTGATCGTCACCACCGACAACACGCGCATCATGCGCGGCAGCGGTGCTGGCATGATGGGTGGCGGCGGCATGGGCCCGGGCGGCGGCGGTATGCGCGGCAACATGCAACAGGCCACACTCACAGACCTGAAACCCGGCGACGGCATCACCGCGGCGGGTCAGTTCGATGACCACAAAGCCCTGCACGCCATGTTTGTGATGGACGTGGACGGTGCGGCGCTCGCCGCGATGAAGGCCAACCTCGGCAAGACGTACATCGTCGGCAAAGTGCAGTCCGTGGACCTCGACAACGCGAAGATGACCGTGAAGCGCAGCGACGGTGTCGAGCAGACGATTCTCTTCGATGAGTCGACTTCGTTTCGCCGTGGGCAGCGCATGCGCATGAGCGGCGGCGCCGGTGGTGGAACACCGCAACAGCCGACGTTTGAAAGCATCACGCTCGCCGATGTGAAGGTCGGCGACAACGTGAGCGGCAAAGGACAGCTCAAGGGTGGAACGTTTGTGCCGGCCGAGCTGACCGTGATGACGCCCCCTCCGCACGGAGATCGCCCCAACATGCCCGGCGCTCCTGAATATAAGTAAACGCGCCGCAAAGGAACGAACCTCGACGTGAAGATGCAAAACCACACGCGCAGTAGCGCGACGCGATCCGTGTCCGCCCTGGCCGTCGCAGCCTCGTGGCTGCTGGCCATCGCACCCAACGCAGCGGCCCAGTCCGCCACACCCGCTCCTGCCGCACCGGCGAACGTAACCGCCACGACCGCTCCTGCAGATGCGCAGGGCGGCACGATTCGCGGCACCGTGACCGCAGCCGCGCTCGGCAAGGGCGCAGCGACTCCGCTGCCCGGTGTCGCCGTTACCGCTACGAACACGCTTACCGGCCGCAAGTACACTGCGGCGACCGACATCGACGGCAACTACGCGATCGCGATCCCGAAGAATGGCCGCTATGTGATTCGCGCCGAGTTCATGGGATTCGCGCTCTCCACCGCCGAGGTCGTCTTCGGTGGGGACCACGCCACAGCTACTGCGAACGCCACCAACTTCGCGCTGGAGCTTGCCAGCCGCGCAGCCGCGCAGGAAGCCGCCACCACGAGCGCCACAACGGCCAGCGTGTCGACGCAGCTCGCGCGCGGCCTGCAGGGCCTGAGCCTCAGCGGCAACGACAGCTCGACCTCGGCGGCGAGCGCCTCCGGCACCGGCAACAGCGGTGTTTCGATGCCTTCCCTCGGCTCACTCGATGAGTCGGCCTCAGTGGCGACGGAGTCCATCTCCGTCAGCGGACAAAGCGCACAGATGAATGGCCTCGCGAACTTCAGCGAAGACGACATTAAGCAGCGCGTGCAGGATGCGATGGAGCGCGCACGCTCCGAAGGCCGCATGAGCGGCAACGACGGCAACGTGAATGCGATCGTCAGCGTGCTGGGCCCCATGATGGGCGGCATGGGGCCCGGCGGTGGCGGGCCTGGCGGTGGCGGCCGTGGAGGCGGCGGCTCGCGCGGCGGCGGCATGGGCGGCTTCCGCAACTTCAACCCCACGCAGCCGCACGGCAGCTTCTACTACACCGGCGAGTACTCAGGGCTGGACTCTGCACCGTGGTCTGCGACGTACACCGCGGTGAACAAGCCGAGCTACAACAAGAACTCCTACGGTGCGAGCTTCATGGGTTCGCCGTACATCCCCGGCCTGACGAAGCCGAGCACCAAGCAGTTCGTCTTCGGCAACTTCTCGGGTGTGCGCAACACGACGCCAACCGTCTATACGGCGACGGTGCCAACCTCGCTGCTGCGCTCGGGTGACTTCTCGCAAACCGGCGTCACCATCTACAACCCGTACACGGGCCTGCCCTTCGTTGGCAACAAGATCCCTACCTGCACCACAACCGGCCAGACGGGCTGCATCACGCTGCAGGCGCAACAAATTCTGGCGAACTACTACCCGGCCTGCAACCTGGCGGGCTGCGAAACGCTGCCTTCGACGGCGTACAACTACCAGACCGTGACCACCGCAGGCACGAACACCGAAAACGTCAACATGCGCTACGTGCGCAACCTCGGCCAGGACGCGGGTAATCCCTTCGCCGGCATGCGTCGCCAACAGAACGGCCCCGCAACGCTGCGGCAGAACATCAACGTCGGCTTCAGCTACTCGCACAGCGCATCCGATCAGCGCAACGTCTTCCTGCCGCTGGGTGGAACTACGTTCAGCGATGGCTACAACGTGAGCGCCGGACACACGCTCAGCTACGGCAAGCTCAGCAACACCGCTACCGTCACCTGGAACCGCTCGCACGCGCTCACGCGCAACTACTTCACCGATACGAACACGAATCCCACGCTGCAGTCCGGCATCACCTCGCCCAGCACCGGCGCGGTCGGCTTCCGTCCTGATTTCTACAACGGCCTTGTCGGCATTTCGATCTCGCGTTTTCAAGGCCTGAGCAACACGCAGCCCAACGATTCGATCTCGCAGACGATCTCGTTTTCTGACGGCGTGAGCTGGCGCAAGAAGAAGCACAACATGCGCTTCGGCTTCGACATCCGCCGCCTGCATCAGGATTCGCTCGGCGGCTCCAACGCGCTCGGCACGCTGACCTTCACGGGCATCAACACCTCCGGCACATCCAGCGCGTCGACGACAACGAACGGCTATGCTTCGTTCGCTGACTTCCTGCTCGGTCTGCCGCAACAGAGCACCATCCAGGCAGGCACGAACAAGATCTATCTCCGCGAAAACGTCTTCGACCTGTACGGCCAGGACGACTACCGCGTGACCGACAACATCACGCTGAACTACGGCATTCGCTACGAATACTTCGCACCCTTCACCGAGAAGAATGGCCGACTCGTCAACCTGACCGGCGTCTCTTCGCAGACCACAAGCGTTGGTTGCGTGACGCCGAACGGCGTGACCGCAGGCGCGCTGCAGTGCGGCGTTGGCCCGACCGGTTCGCTGATCTTCCCCGACCACACCATGGTGGCGCCGCGCTTCGGCGTGGCCTGGCATCCCAAGTGGCTGAAGCAGACGGTACTGCGCGCGGGCTATGGCCTCAACTTCAACACGGCGCAATTTGCGACCTTCGCGAAGTTGATGAGCTATCAGCCGCCGTTCGCCGTGACGCAGAGCAACGTGCTCGCGACCGCCACGAACGCGACGGGTTGCTCCATCAGCAACCTCACGCTGGCAAACCCCTATGGATGCTCCAACAAGCTCTACCAGAACTCCTTCGCTGTAAATCCGAACTACCGCCTCGGCATGGTGCAGGTTTACAACGCCGACATTCAGAAGACGCTGCCCATGCAGATCGTGCTCAACATTGGCTACAACGGCTCGCATGGCTCAAACCTCGATGTGACGCGCGCACCGAACCACAACGTCAACACGGTCACCACGCCAAACGCCGTGGCGTTTACGTATCGCGACTCCACAGGTGAGTCCACCTTCAATGCATTCACGGTGAGCGCGCAGAAACGTATGCAGCACGGCGTCTCGCTCGGCGCCACGTATCAGTACGCGCACTCGATCGATGATGCGTCATCGATCGGCGGCTCGACCTCCACAAGCTCCATTCAGAACGACAACGACCTGCACGCCGAGCGCGGCAACTCCAGCTTCGACGTTCGCCACAAGCTCACCGGCAACTGGGTGCTCGAAGCGCCGTTCGGCCCGAACCGCCTGTTCCTGAACAAGGGCGGCGTCATGTCGAAGATCCTCGACGGCTTCCTGCTGAGCGGCGATTTCACCTTCCAGTCCGGCACGTACTACACGCCCACCGTGCAGTCGACCGCCGCGCAGGTCTCGGCGGGTGGCACGTACACGCTGCGTCCGGACCGCGTCTTCTCGCAGCCGGTTCAAGGCACGGGACAGGCCGCTCGACCGCAGAACCCGAACGCCACGTACTTCAACACGGCTGCGTTCGTGTATCCGACAGGCACGTACGGCTCCGCGTCGCGCTACTCCATCGAAGGCCCCGGCACGGTCGCCGCAGACGCTTCGCTCTCGCGCAATGTGCAGCTCGGCAGCACGCGTTCCTTCGAGGCCCGCATGACTGCCAGCAACGTCTTCAACACGGTGCAATACAGCAGCATCAATACGTCGCTCGGCTCAGCCAACTTCGGCCAGGTCACCGGCGCGGCTTCGATGCGCAAGATCACCTTCACCGCACGCTACCGCTTCTAGGACACAGTGAGACGAACGATGCGAGAGACACGATACAACCTCGGCAAGAAGGCGATGTCCGCCGCGCTATGCTGCGCGATGACGCTCGCCGCGACAGCGCAGGAAGCCGCGCAGGAAGCCGCACCGCAAGCCAACGGCGGATATACGCTGAAGATCAACAGCAACATGGTGCTGACCAATGTGGTCGTGCGGGATGCGAAGACCGGCGAAGTCGTGAAGGGCCTTACCGCCGCCGACTTCACCATCAGCGAAGACAAGAAGCCGCAGAAGATCTCGAGCTTCGACTTCCAGAACGTCGACGCTGCAGCCATCCTCAACGAAGCGTCGACGGTGAGCGGACAAGCGAAGATCGCCGACCTGCTCAACAACGATCTCGGCGCGGACGCAAAGGCGCTCAAGGACCATCGTCTCATCGTCATGTTCTTCGACATGAGCACCATGCAGGACGACGACATTGATCGCGCTGTCGCCTCCGCGCGTGACTACGTGAACAAGCAGATGCAGCCCGCCGACCTCGTCGCCATGGTCTCGCTCTCCACGTCGCTCTCGATGGATCAGGACTTCACGAGCAACAAGGAGGCGCTGCTGCGTGTCCTTTCGAAGTACGACGGCAGCGAAGACCAGGGTTTTGCGAACGGCACCACGGGTTCCACCGATGGCACCAGCGATGATGGCTCCTCCTTCGCCGCCGACGACAGCGAGTTCAACTCGCTGAACACCGACCGCGAACTCTTCGCCATTCGCACGATTGCCAAGAGTCTCGAGCGCGTCGAGCAGCGCAAGTCGATGCTCTTCTTCTCCGGCGGCATCACACGTAACGGCATCGAAAACCAGGCAAGTCTGCGCGCTGCCACAAACGCCGCCGCACGCTCGAACATGGCCATCTACAGCGTCGACGCTCGCGGCCTGCAGGCGTTGCCGCCCGTTGGCGATGCCACCAAGGGCAGCTTGCGCGGCACTGCGGCTTATACCGGTTCCGCCGTTCGCAGCCAGTTCAATGCGAACTTCGCGTCGCAGGACACGCTGAGCAATCTCAGCACCGACACAGGCGGCAAGGCGTTCTTCGACTCCAACAACTTCGCGCCGGCCTTCCAACAAGTGCAGCACGACACCGAGGCGTATTACATCCTGGGCTTCCGCGCGACCAACCAGAAACAGGACGGCACCTATCGCCACCTGACCGTCACGGTCAACCGCAAAGGCGTGAAGCTGGAGTATCGCCCCGGCTACTATGCGCCGTCTGACTTCACACATCAACGCACGGAAGACCGTGAGCTCGCGCTGAAGGAAGCGATGCGCAGCGACCTGCCCGCCACAGACCTGCCGGTATATCTGCAGGCCGCGTATCTCCGCGAACAGGACGGTCACTTCTACGTTCCGGTCACGTTGCTCGTGCCGGGCTCAGCCATTCCCTTCGTGAAAAACGGCAACGCGGACAAGGCGAGCATCGACATCATGGGTCAGGTGAAGGCGAGCGAAGGCTCCGCCTCTGGCGTGGACTTCGGCAACGTGCGCGACACCGTGAAGCTTGCCGTGAACCAGGACCAACAGGCCGCGCGCAAGAATATCCAGTACTCGACAGGTTTCCTGCTCGCGCCCGGTCACTATCACGTGAAGTTCGTCGTCCGTGAAAACGAGACGGGCAGCATGGGATCGTTTGAGACCGACCTCAACGTGCCGGATTTGAAGCGCACCCCGCTGAAGCTGAGTTCCGTGATCTTCAGCACGCAGCACCAGCCCAACACGCAGCGTCACACACAGAGCCTGCTGGTGCGTGACGGCGTCGAGTGGGTGCCCAATGTGTCGCACATCGTGCGGCAGGACCAGCACCTCTACTTCCTCTATGAGGTGTATGACCCCACCGCGCCGAAAGATGCGAAACAGGCTCCTCTGCCCGCAGGCATGAAGAGCCACGACGGTGGCGCGACGAAGCTGCTCACATCGATCGAGTTCCTGTCGAATGGCGCGAAGGTCTTTGAGACACCCACAGTCACCGCCGAGCGCGTCAACATCCCGGAACGCAACGCCGTCGCGTTTCAGTTCGATGTGCCCGCAACGCAACTGAAGCCCGGCAACTACATCTGCCAGGTCAACGTCGTCGATGACGCCGGGGGCAGCTTCAGCTTCCCGCGCATGGCTTTGCGCGTTGTCGCATCACCAACGTTGCCAAGCGCGCCAGCGCCTGCAACTCAGCCAACACCCACCGCAAACACACCGGGCTCTTAGAGCCCGGTTTCACTTTCATCTTCGCGATATGGGCAGTGCCTGCATCCCGATCCGCAGCAGTACCCACGGCGCAGATGATACTGCTCCGTGAAGACCATGAAGCCGTTCTCGAAGTAGATGTCACCGTCTTCGATCTCCATCGGCTCTGCGGCTGCGGCGGGCTTCAACTCATCGCTCATGAGAAGAGCCCCAGATTGGTTTGCGGTTCGCTGCGCGGCATCGGCATTTTGTTCAGGTCAGCACGCACCACATCTACGAGCGATCTCCGCCGCGGCTTTGCGATAGCCACCGCCTCCACTTCGGGCTGCGGTGGCATGCCGTTCTGCAATGACACTTCGCGCCCAGGGATCGCCGCTTCGCGCACGCCGGGCACGATCACGTCTACGAGATTCAGCGGATCAGCTGCGCAGATCGTCATCGCCTCTTCATCCTTACGCGCCTCATGCTTGCGACGCGCTGCACGCAACGCATCGACCGCCTCCGGCAACGCAAACTGTTCACCAAATGCGCCCGAAACAAAGCGCCCGCCACGGATCTCCCCACGCGCTTCAAGCCGCCGCAACACCGGCACAAGATCGCGCCACTTCGGCGCATTCGATTCGCGCGCGAGCAGGTCGCGGAAGAGCACGCCATAGCGGCAGAGCAGAATGCGCGCCTGCGCATCAAGTGCTGCCTCATGCTGCTTCGCCTTCGCAATCATCGTGGCGCGCTGCTCATCGTCCGCGGCTTCAAGCGAACGTCGCGTTGCCTTCATCACTTCCACCACAGGCGCAAAGAGCAACGACCAGCGCCCCGTCGTCGTGCGCGCAGCCGCACGCTTGCGCAAACTCACCGCGGACTTCTGCTCCACGGCCATCGACTTGCGACGCGGATCCATCATTGCACGCAGCGGATCGAATCCATCGGCTGACGCAAGCCCCGCGGTCGCCAGCTCCCACAGCCCGCTCATCACCTGCTGTTTCGTGAGGCCGCTTGCCTGCTGCAGATCAGCGCTGAACGCCGCGCCGCGCTCGGCTAGCAGTGCACGCATCTGCTGCGCCTCCGCAGAGAGCGAACGCGCGAGCAATTCTTCATTAATTGACTTTGCCGCAAGCGCCTCCGGCAGCCACTCCGCAGACTCGCGCAGATAAAACGTGATGGGCGCAGCCGAGGTGGGAATGACGCGACGCGGCGCGTTGCCAGCCTCTTCCGTCCACGCAGGATGCGGCGAGAAACGCCCCCAGCCCACAATCCCTGCGAGGCAAAGATTGTCGAGAAAGCGAGGATCATAATCCTTCACACGGCGCGGCAGAATGTTGCGCTCCCACTCGCAGGCCGGCGCTTCAAAGCCCTCAAGCTGTTCGAGCACAGCGAGCACACCCTCTTCACCGCTGAGTTGTTCCTCCGATGCGATGTGCTGCCAGTCCAATAACCAGCGCATGAAAACCTGCGCCGTTACAGGCTCAATCTGCTCCCGCAATGAGCGCAACGTAAGGCGATGAATGCGCTGCAGGATGCGTCGTTCGCACCACTCGATGCGCATCGGCTCCTCGTCGCTCGGTCGCGGATGCTCGAAGACGCCGCGCATCGCCAGCCCCTGCAGTTCCATCGCGAGGAAAGCCTGATGCAGTGATCGCGGCGCGAGATGGAGCCTCGCGCCGAGCGATGATGCCGTGACCGGACCAAGCATCTGCAACCATCCCTGCGTGAGCGCAAGCGTGGCAGCATCGCGCGCCGAGAGCGTTTGCGCCGGACGATCTTCCGTGCCGCCGATCACAAACTCACGCTTGCTGACATCGACGCTCACTTCCGGGAACGCAGCCTCGGGCCACAGCGTGCGCGCGTCATCGAGCCGCTCGGCCGCAAACCACATGCGCTCGCCCGCAACCTCAAGCTCAAACGCGCGGCCTGCCTGATGTAGCTTTGCAAAATGCAGCGGCCAATGCTGCATCGCTCTGGCTTTGTCGTCACAATGCTCGGCGAGGAACGCAACCGGTAATGCCACAAGCTGCAGCAGCAGGTCATGCAACTCGTGCTCGTTGCGAACATCCGGCCAAAGCTGCGCGCGCACAGCATCAATCGCCGCCTGGTCGAGCCTGCCTGCACCATCGGACACAGAGTCGGGCAACGAACGCCGCAGCGACACAGCACGCGTACGACGCGCCGCCGCATCCTCAGGATCAAGGAACGCATACGGCATCGCGTTCACCAGCTCATGCGCAAACTGCGACGGCACAGGCGTGTCCACGGCAAGGCACTCGATCTCGCCTGCCGCAATCGCCTGCAACAACTCCTCAAGGCCATAGATGTCCATGCCTTCGCAGAGCGTGTCGCGCATCACTTCGTTGACCAGCGGATGATCAGGAATTTCAATGTCGCCGGTCATCGTCTCCGGACACGCAGAAGCATGTGGGAACACCGACGCGAGCAGATCATCCGAACGCGAGCGCTGAATCTGCGGCGCAACGCGCTTGCCCTTCTGCATGCGCAGCAGTTGCAGCGAACGCCCCGCCGCCCAGCGCCAACGGTTCTTAAAGAGCGGCGAAGGAATCGCCGCTTGCTCCAGCAGACCTCGCGCGGTGTTGGTCGAGAGAAACTGAAAGACCTCTGCCAGCGGAAAACTATGCTGCTCGGCAAGCGAGATGTTGATGCCGTTGTCGGTCGCCGCAGCCTGCAACTCGAAGTTGAAGCCGCGACAGAAGCGCTTGCGCAGCGCGAGCCCCCACGCCTTATTCAAGCGTCCGCCGAAAGGCGCATGCAGAATAAGCTGTTGCCCGCCGCCTTCATCGAAGAAGCGCTCCGCGATGATGCGCTTCTTCGTCGGCACGGCACCCAGCACCGCGCGACCAGCCACAACGTAGCTGATGAGCTGCAGCGCAGCGGAATCGTTGACGAAGCATTGCTCCTTCATCCACGCGATGCACGCGGCCACTTCTTCGTGAGAGGCACTCACTTCACTTGGCTTCGTATTGCGTGTCCGCTGGTCGATCTCCTCGCGCAGATCGCTCACCGCATCGCTCAGTACGCCGGTGCGCTGTGGGGCTTCGCCTTCCCAGAAAGGGATGCTGGGCGGTGCGCCGTGCGCGTCTTCGACCAGCACCTTGCCCGCAGGATCGATGCGCTGAATGCGCCAGCTCGTGTTGCCGAGCAGCACGACGTCGCCCGGCGAAGAGTCCACGGCAAAGTGCTCGTCGAGCGTAGCGATCTGCACATTCTCCGGCTGCAGCATCACGCTGAAAAGCGAGGTATCGGGGATCGCGCCACCGTTGGAGATCGCAATCATGCGCGATCCACGGCGTGCATGCACCTGGCCTTGTACGCGATCGCGCAACACGTAGGCACCGTAGCGGCCACGCGAGTTTTCGATGCCGTTATGCAGCAGCGCGAGCAGCTCATCGAACTCACCGAGCGTGAGGTTGCGATACGGATGCGCACGACGCACGATGTCGAAGAGTTGATCTTCGTTCCAGCTCTCCGCGCCGCACATCGCGACGAGTTGCTGCATCAACACATCGACCGGCGCAGGAGGCACTTCAAGCAGATCAAGCTCGCCAGCAACCATTTTGCGCAGCAGAGCGGCCTGCTCCATCAGATCGTCGCGAGTGAGCGCAAAAAAACGGCCCTTCGGCACCGCGCCGCGCCAATGCCCCGCGCGGCCAACGCGCTGCATCGCCACGGCGACCGAACGAGTCGTCGCAATCTGGCAGACGAGGTCAACGTTGCCAATGTCGATGCCGAGTTCGAGCGATGCCGTCGCGACAAGAATGCGAATCTCACCATTCTTCAACCGCTGCTCGGCATCAAGACGCAGCGCGCGTGACAGTGAGCCATGATGCGCGGCGACAGCGTCCGCGCCGAGGCGTTCGGCGAGTTCAAAGCTGATCTTCTCGACAAGGGCACGCGTGTTGACGAAGACGAGCGTCGAGCGGTGCGCCATTGCAAACTCCGCAAGCTTCGAGAACATCTCCTCACGCATCGCGGTCGAGGTGATTGAGCCGAGTTCATCGCTCGGCACTTCAATCGCAAGATCGAGCTTGCGGCGCTGCCCTACCTGCACAATCGTCGCGCGCGCACGCGGTGCGTGATCGTCGCATCCGCCTACGAGGAAGTCAGCAACGAGTTCAATGGGGTTCTGCGTGGCGCTTAGCCCGATGCGCTGCGGGGCTGTGCTCATGCCGGTGAGCATCGCGCCGGGCGCGAGCCGGTTCTCTCCGCACACGAGCGCGTCGAGGCGCTCCAGCGTCAGCGCCAGATGCGCACCGCGCTTGTCGTCCGCGATCGCATGAATTTCATCGACGATGACCGTCTGCACGCGGCGCAGATTCTCGCGCGGCTTGCCTGCCGTGAGCAGGATGTACAGCGACTCCGGGGTGGTAACGAGAATGTGCGGCGGCTGCTTGAGCATCGCCGTGCGTTCCTTCTGCAGCGTGTCGCCGGTGCGCACACCGGTGCGGATCTCCGGACAGAGATAGCCGCGCTGCAGCGCAAGCTCGCGAATCTCCGCGAGCGGTCCGTCGAGGTTCTTCTGCACGTCGTTGGAGAGCGCCTTGAGCGGCGACACATACACGACATGCGTGTGCGGCGTCAGCGCTCCTTCGAGGGCGAGGCGCAGCAGCTTGTCGATACACACAAGGAATGCAGCGAGCGTCTTACCCGAGCCCGTCGGCGCAGAGATCAGCGTCGCTTCGCCGCGCAGGATTGCCGGCCAGCCCGCAATCTGCGGCTCGGTCGGCGAGCCGAAGCGGCCGAGAAACCACTCCTGCACGAGCGGATGCGCCCACGCGAGATCGGCGTGCGTCAGCGGCGCATCAGTGCTCGGAGTGGGCCCGGAAATCATGGCTCATTCTAGCGCAGGATTCGCCTGGTCTTCGCCTGAAGATTTGATGCGGCGCAAGTGTTTCAGCAGAAACCACCTGCGCCGCGCGAGCTACATTTTCCCTGTGCCGATATCCGCTTTTTTCGCCGCAGGATTGCTCGGATCAAGGTATGCCTCGATCGTCGAATCCAGCACGCCCTGGGCCTCGAGGATGAAGTCGATGGCATCGCGGCCAGCACCCTGTCCGCCGACCTGCGTCGTCGTCCAGTGCGCCATCGCCTTCACCTGCGGACGCGCATTGGCAACGGCGATCGCCAGTCCGGCAACGCGCAGCGCGGGCAGGTCGATGATGTCGTCGCCGACGAAGGCGACTTCATCCGCCGTCACGCCCTCGTCTGCAAGTACCTTGTCGAAAGCTTCGCGCTTGTTCGACTGGCCCTGATACAGATGGTCGATCTTGAGGTCCTTGGCGCGGATGGCCACCACCTGCGACTCGCGCTTGGTGACGAAGCCAACCTTCAGCCCAGCGAGCCGGGCGATGGAGATGCCCATGCCGTCATGCGCGGAGAAGCCTTTGACCTCGACCGCCTTGGAGCGGTCGCCGTCCGGCGAGGGGACGATCGTAATGTCGCCGTTGGTGAGGACGCCATCGACGTCGAAAAGCAGTACCTTGATGCGGCGAGCGCGGTCTTGTGCGGTCAGTTCACTCATATCGCCTCCAGTGTTTCGCGATATGCAGCCTCAACGCAAACGAAAGCCGCAGAGCAGGGTGCTCTGCGGCCTTCGTACTGTACCGCACTGGAGTCTAGCGATAGTGGCCTTCGATCCAGACGTAACCGCCGGGGCGATGCGCCCAGTGACCCGGAACCCAGTAGGCGCCGGGGCGCGGCGGAACGGCATATTCACCCGGGACCCAGACATAGCGGCCACCGTCCCAACGGTGATAGCCGGGGTGCCAGACGTAGCCCGGGCGCGGCGGAGGGATCACTTCACGACGAGGTGGCGGCGGTCCGATACGAACAGCGATCTGCGCATCGGCAGCAAGCGTGCCACCCGCGAGCAAACCGACTCCGAGAACGGTAGCGAGAAACGTCTTCTTCATGGTGCATCTCCTTCTGCTGCGTTATGGGAACGCCAGCACGTTTTCTGAGACACCGGTGTCACGCGAAATGTTGCTGCGCCGCCGCGGAAATCTGAAAACATCCACCCTAAGCTGCACAAAACAAATCCGATCAGAAGATCTTTTTCACGCCTTTGCCGATACCGCGCCCCGCACCTTTGGCCATCTTGCCGGTACCCTTCGCGGCCCCGACGCCGATGTCCTTGCCTCCCACTGCGGCGCCTTTGCCCACGTTCTCGGCCCCCGCCACGGGATGCAAGGTGACCAGATCGCCCGCTCCCTTGCCCACGCCTTCGCCGACGCGTCCAGCGCCCGCAGCCGTGCCTTTGCCGACGTCGCCTGCGCCGGAGCCCACGTCGCCCCCAGGGCTACGGCCCGTGTTGGGTGCTGCGGGCTGAGCAGGCGGCGGTGGTGGTTGTGCGGGCTGTTGCTGTTGAGCAACCGCGACCGAAGCGGTAAGAGCCGCGAGAAAGAATGAAGTGAGTATGCGCATGACGGAACTCCCTACGCATTTGGATGCCGAAACCACCGGAAAATGCTGCCATAAACGATCAAGACCGGCGCTGTATCAGCGCCGGCCTTGATCAATGTGGGGTTGAAGGGTTAGTTGATCGTGACCGCGACCGTGGTGCTCACGGACTGTCCGTTCAGCGTCGCCGTTACGGTTGCGGTGTAGCTTCCCGACGAGGACTTCGTGGACTTCGGCGCGGTGTCTCCACCGCATCCCGTCATCGTGGTGAGACCGAGCAACAGCAGACCGAACGCTGCGAGCGATGCGACCGAGCGACGGCGACGGAAGGCAAACAGCGTTGCCAGGCCGAAGGCCAGCGCTCCTACGCGCCAGCCGCTGAAGCCAGCGAGTGACTTCGAAGCAGCTGTCACAGCGGTCGTAGAACCGATCGTGAGGGTCGTCGTTCCCGAGCCTGCCGAGGCCAGCGTCACCGAAGTGGACGAGAGCGAGCAGGTCGGAGGATATGCAGGTGAAGAGCCGCTGAGCGTGCAGCTCACCGAGGCCGTTCCACTCACGCCGGTTGCAGTCTGCAGAGTGATGAGGCTCGTGTTACCTGAGGTCGCTCCTGAGGTGAAGGCGAGCGAGGTCGGGTTAGCAGCGATCGTCAGCGTCGGGCTCACCGTGACGGTGAGGCAGTAGTTGCCCGCGCTCAGGCAGGTTCCCGTGTACGAGGTGGATGCGCCGGTCGTCGTTCCCGTCGCCGAGAGTGCGATGTTCAGCGCGCCCGTCGTGCCAGCCGTCGGCGAAACCGTTACCGTCGCTACGCCTGTGCCGCCGGAAGCCAGGGTGACCGAGCTCGGCGAAACCGAGCAGGTGCCCGCAGCCGTTCCGCTGGAGTTCGTCGCGGTGCAGCTGAAGCTTCCAACAGCTCCGGCAAACCCGTTCACCGAGGTGAGCGTGAGCGTGGAGGTTCCGCTCGTGCCGCTGATCACCGTTACCGAGGTCGGCGACGAGGTGACCGTGAAGCTTGGCGGGGTCAGCTTGACCGTGATGGTGGGCGAAGAGCCTGTGCTGGTTCCGCTCGTGCCGCTGACTACGACATTGATGCTGCCGGAGGTGCCAGCTGTGCTCGTGATCGTGAGCACCGACGCGCCGGTGGTGCTGCCGGTGATCGCAGCCGAAGCCGGCGTGAGCGAGCAGCCTGCACCCGCGGCGGCGGCGGTGTCAGCCGTGGAGGTGGAAGCCGCAGTGACCTTGCAGGTAAGGGCTACGGTGCCCGCGAAGGAGTTGACCGAGGTGACGGTGATCGCGTCCGTTACAGACGTGCCCGAAACCAGCGTGCCCGAAGCAGGCAAGCTGGTAGCAGCCGCGGTAATCGTGAAGGCGTTGGCGACCACGACCTGCGTTCCAGTGGAATCGGTGGACGTGCTGTAGTTGCTGTCACCAGCGTAGGTCGCCGTGACGGTGTAGGTTCCGGCTGCGGTCGGCGTCCAGACCAGCTTGGCAGCGTTCGACGAGATGCTGGCCGTGCCGATGGTCGTTGCCGTGGTGGAGCCGGAGGGCGTGGCCGAGAAGGTCACCGTGCCCGTAGCGGCGGTGCTGTTGGTCGAGGACGGGGTCAACGTCGCCGTGACGGTCGTCGACGAACCAAGGGCCACCGACGTCGGCGCAGCGGTCACCTTCAGCGTGGTGCTGATGGTCTGCGTTGCGACGGCTGCCGTGAGGAAGTTCGCCACATCGAGCGAGCCGATGCCCGTCGCCATGTCATAGCCGGTGGTGACGGCATAACCCACCACGCCGGAGGTCGCGCTCACCGTGAGACCGGAGCTCGAGGGGGTGGAGTTGTTGCAGTTGGAAACCGTGTTCACGGTGCAGGAGCTGCCGACACCCGAAGTGGTCGGCGTCACATCATGCACAGCCGTGCTGGCGTAGCTGCCATTGGCCACGGTGTAGAGCATCGGATTCAACAGGCCCTGCGCGCTGCCCATCTTCGTATTGAGGAGCGCCGAGATGGCGGCCATCGACGGAGCGGCGGCTGAAGTACCCGAGAAGATGAGGTAGTAGTACGTTCCCTGCGAGGCGTTGCAGATGTTGTAGGTGGGGTACGCGTACGCAACGCAACCGAGGTAACCGTCGTGGCCCGCCGAGGTGAAGGAAACGTCAGGCGTCATGCGATAGAGCTGGCTTGATGAAACGCCCGTCCCTGTTTGCCAGGAGGGTTTGGCTAGGTAGATCGATGGCGCACCGCCCCCCGCTGCCATCACATAGCTCGTCTTGCCGTTCGAGGTGGAGGTCGGCTCGTTCCACACGCCTTCCGGGATGTAGCTCTGGGCCGAACCCAACGACGATGTGTTGCTCGACGACCAGTAGGAGGTTCCGCTACCTTCGACAAACTGAGTACCACCGACGCAGGTAACGTATTGTCCGCAAAGGTCGTTCGATGATGCCGAAGCGTTCACCGCAGCCTGGCCAGCCGAGTAGCAGCCGTTGGCGCCGGAGTCGCCGGAGGAAACGAACACCGAAACACCTTCCGCTGCCGCCGTCTTGAACAGGTTGTTATAGGTTGCGGTATCGCTGGAGCCGCCTTCGAGTTCGCAGAGGCCGAAGGACAGACTCATGATCTGATCGGTCAGCGTGCTGGCATTCAGCGTGTTCACGACATAGTTGGAAGCGATGTATACACCGTCCTGCGTATTCGTGCTCTTGGCGATGACGAGGTCCGTCTGCACACCGGTCGCTGTGCCCTGTACGCGGTTGACGTCGAGTGTGGCTTCGTCCTGGTTGCCATCATTCGTGGTGCCGGGGTCGGTGCCTGCGAGGATGACGTTGGGTGCAACGTACGTCAGGCCGGTCAGGTTGTCGAAGTTCTGGATGTCGGTGGTAGCTACGCGCGAACGACCGATGATGGCCAGGCGCTGCGTGGTGGAACCGATCTTCGAGCCGGTGTTACCCCCGCTCAAAACGCTCGCAATGTCGTAAATCGTGTTGAAGTCAGACGGCGTCACGTAGTGCGATCCGCTGGACGAGGTCAGGTTGGGCTGCACCGTGGTGTTGCTTCCGGTGTTGGCCGATGTGGCCTGCACGAGGCGGCTCTGCAGCGAGGTGTGGTGCACGGTCTGGGTCAGGCCATTGATGTGGCTGATCACGCCGGAGAGCGCTGCGGGAATCGAAGGCTCCGAAACAGCCGAGAGGCGCGTCGCGCCGTTGGTCTGGTTGAAGTTCGCAAACGAGGTGCGGAACGCCGACGCGACGGCGCTCATGCGGCCAGTCACTTCGATGGAGATACGCGACGATGCGACCGAGGTGACTGTCAGTCCTTCGGAGGCGGCCCAGGCTTCCACGGCAGCGATATCGCTGTCCGTCGGGCCGTAAAGCTTGCCAATCTCATTACCCGTAAGCCAGTGGTGGTAAAGCGGCGACGCTGCGTTCTGCTGATCGCTCAGCATCTGCTCGAAAGCCGCTTCCGCTGCGTCCGAGCGCTGCAGGGCGATCGTTACGGACATCGGCTCGGAGAGGTCTACGCCACTGGTGGTCTGCGACGTTGCCGCGACCCACTTGGGCAGCTGGTTTTGCATCTGCACATGCGCGGAGAAGTCCGCGTTGGCCGCCACGCGATTAACCTGTGCCACGGGCTTCAGCAGTGACGAGGCGGTGGTCTGTGCTGCAAGGCCCGCGGTCGCTGCAAGGGAAACAAATAGCAAAGACGCTCTACGAACGAGAGAATGGATCGACATGAATGCCTCGAGGTTGCAAGGAGATACGTTGTGCTGAGAGTACGGCAACCGCGACCACGCTGCAATCACTCTCATACAAGGTAGTTATGATCTTTTTCGGAGGACGCAAAAGCAATGGCAAGGGTTGAATCAAAAATGGTGCAACTGGGAACACTCGCACCCGCCTTCGAACTGGTGGACGTGATTTCGGGCAAGGCCCTCAGTCGCGATGACGTGTTCACTGCGACGTGGGACGAGTCCAAGGCTACCCCCGGGTTACATGCCGGACTGTTGGTGATGTTCGTATGCGCGCACTGCCCCTACGTGAAGCACCTCGAGGTCGAAATCGGCAACATTGGTCGTGACTATGCAGGCAAGATCGCCATCGCCGCCATCCAGCCAAATGACGTGGAGCAGTATCCCGCTGATGGCCCGGACGGCATGCGCGAGCAGGCCCAGCGACTCGGCTGGAACTTCCCCTACCTGCTCGACGAAGCTCAGGAAGTGGCCCGCAGCTACGGTGCCGAATGTACGCCTGACTTCTTCCTCTTCAACTCCGACATGGAGCTCGTCTATCGCGGACAGATGGACGGCAGCCGCCCTCGTCGCGCAGACGGCTCGGGCAACAACGTGCTGGTGACCGGCGAAGATCTGCGTCGCGCCATGGACGAAGTGCTCGCAGGCGAGAAGCCCAGCGAAGATCAGCGTGCCAGTTTGGGATGCAGCATTAAGTGGAAGGCTTGAAAAGCGATCTTTTCCCATTGCTGCCTATCTTTTGTTGCGGTAGAAAGATTGCCACACGCTTTGCTCACAAAACAGGGCCTCGCTGCATCCTTATGTAAGGCACGCCGCTGTCTGGCGCGCTGAATTGCGCAGCAGGTTTGCGCGCCACGTTTGCAACAATTGCCCACACTTTTGTGGCACAGACCAGGAGATAGCTTCCCCCCCATGCCAAATGCTCTGGATCGTTTGAAGGATGGAATTCGCCGCTTCCAAAGCGGCCCCTACGCGGAGAACGCAGAAAAGTACAAGACCGCCGCGACCACTCCGCAGAAGCCGCACACGCTGATGATCACCTGCGCTGATTCGCGCATCGACATCGAAACCGTCACCAGCGCCGCTCCCGGCGAGCTCTTCACCACGCGCAACGTTGGCAACCTCGTGCCGGCCTATGGCGAAATGCTCGGTGGCGTCTCGGCGGTGATCGAGTACGCGGTGAACGCGCTCGGTGTGCAGCATATCGTCGTTTGCGGCCACTCGGATTGCGGCGCGATGAAGGCTCTGCGTAACCCGTCGTCGCTCGACTCGCTGCCGACCGTGAAGCAGTGGCTGCGTAATGCGCAGGCCGCGTCGGTCGTCGCCGAAATGATGGCGAAGGACGATGAGACTGCGCACGACAAGCTTCGCCGCCTCACCGAGCGCAACGTTCTGCTGCAGCTTCAGCACCTGAAGACGCATCCGTCCGTCGCAGGCGCGCTCGCACAGGAAAAGCTGACCGTCTCCGGCTGGGTCTATGACCTCGGCACCGGCGAAGTCCGCATCGCCGAAGATGGCTCGAGCGTCTTCGAAGCAGTAGGAGCCACCGCGTGATCGTTCCTCGTGAGCCGCAACTGCGGCGCATGGTCGCCTACGTGGGTCTTCCGGTATTGCTGATGGCGCTGTACGACCTCGTGGTCGTCTTCGGCTTCAAGGTGATGCACTGGACCTGGCTCGGCTCACCGCATGTGCCGCTCGGCCTGTACGGTTCTGCCATCGGTGTCATCGTGGGCTTCCGCAACAACTCAGCCTACGGACGCTGGTGGGAGGGCCGCACGCTGTGGGGCGCGGTCGTGAATAACTCACGCTCGTTTGCACGCCAGGTGGTCTCGGCCATCCGCGCCAATAACCCCGACGAGGTTCCTGAAGTAGAAGCCCTGCAGGTTTCGCTGACGCATCATCAGATCGCTTACGTGCATGCTCTGCGTCAGCATCTCCGCCAGCTTCCGCCGTGGGAGGAGCTCGCTCGCATCCTGCCGAAGGATGAGATCGAGTATCTGAAGACGCGCAACAACGTGCCGCTCGAGCTGCAACTCCGCATGGGCCGCATGTTGCTTGAAGCCAAGGACAAAGGCTGGACCTCGCACCTCGCGTGGCAGGCGATGGACCGCAACCTCGACGACCTTGCCGATGCGCAGGGCGGCCTGGAGCGCATCAAGAACACTCCATTACCCAAGCAGTACGACTACTTCCCTCAGTTGTTCGTGCAGCTTTACTGCCTTGTGCTGCCGATGGGCATGGTGCAGCAACTTGGCTGGTTCACGCCGCTCGGCTCGACGCTGGTGGGCTTCATGTTCCTCGCGCTCGACAAGATCGGCCGCGACCTCGAAGACCCCTTCGATAACTCCATCTTCGATGTGCCGATGACCGCGATCTGCAAGACGATCGAGATCAACCTGCGCCAGCTCCTCGGCGAAACCGATGTGCCCGCACCCGAGAAACCGATTCACGGCGTGCTCTGGTAAACACCGCAATCGCCTTATCTATCCTGCGGCCCGAGACTCTTCTCGGGCCGCCTTTCTTCGCGTTGATGACACTCGTGTCTTGCGCCCACTAAGCTAGTACGCGGTTCGTTGAACCACAGTTTCTCCGCATTGAGGTCTTCTTGGACAACGCTTCCGCCGCGACTTCGACCACAGCCATCGCTCCACGCAAAGCGCACTACGTCGTGCTCGACGGTCTGCGCGGCGTGGCCTCGATCGTGGTGATTCTCTTCCATCTCTGCGAGGCCAACAACGGCGGCAGCCGCTTCAAGCAGATCATCAACCATGGCTACATGGCGGTGGATTTCTTCTTCATGCTCTCGGGCTTCGTCATCGCCTACGCATACGACGACCGCTGGCAGCGCATGACCGTCGGCAGTTTCTTCAAGCGCCGCCTCATCCGCCTGCAACCGATGGTGATCCTCGCCAGCATCATCGGCGCACTGTTCTTCTACTTCGGCGCCGGCACGACCTTCCCCCACATCGCGCAGACGCCCGTGTGGATGACGCTGCTGATCATGTTCATCGGCATGACCATGATCCCCGTGCCGACCTCGATGGACATTCGCGGATGGCAGGAGACGTATCCGCTCAACGGCCCGCAGTGGTCGCTCTTCTTCGAGTACATCGCGAACATCCTCTACGCCTTCGGTCTGCGCCGGGCATCGAATCGCGTGCTCGGCTTGCTCACCTTCGTCGCCGCGCTCTTGCTGGCGCATCTGGCGATCTTCGGCGTGGAAGGCGATGTCATCGGTGGATGGGCGCTCGCCACGCCGCAACTTCACATCGGCTTCGCGCGCGTGCTCTTCCCGTTCTTCGCAGGTGTGCTGCTCATGCGCATAGGCAAACGCATCGCTACACCGAACGCCTTCGCGGTAAGCAGCATCCTGCTCGTCATTGCACTAGCGCTGCCGCGCTTCGGTGGCACATCGCATCTCTGGATCAACGGTCTTTACGAAGCCGTGTGCATCATCGTGCTCTTCCCGATCATCGTGCTGATCGGCGCGAGTGACCAACGCGCCGACGGTTCGTCCATCCGCATCGCGCGCTTCTTCGGCGATCTTTCGTACCCGCTCTACGTGACGCACTATCCGCTGATTTACCTCTACACGGCGTGGGTCGTCGAAAAGAAGCCGACGCTCGCTCACTCGGTTGAAGTAGCCGCGTTGACCTTCGTAGCCGCGATGACTATCGCTTATCTCTGCCTCAAGTTCTTCGACGAGCCGGTTCGCCGTTATCTCAGTCGAAGATTCCTCGCGACGAAAACCGCATAGAAAAGCGGGGCGCATCCAAGCGCCCCGCTTCTTTGTCTCATCGCCGACTAACGCTTGTCTGCGTCCGAACCGTGCTGCTTTACAAGCTTGTTGTAAATGCCCAGCAGCAAGAATGGAGCCACCCACTGACCGACGAACAAGGCAGCCGTGTCCTTCTTGGCGATCTTCAGGCTCACGCTCGCACCGATCGATGCAATCGCCAGGCCGAGGTACGCACTGGACGGCACCTGCGAGGTGTAGCTTTCAATCGCTGCAGTTACTTGATCTTCCTTCGCCTGTCCTGCGCTCACACGATAGTCGCTCATCCCGAATCTCCCTGCGGCAGTGGCCGCTCATGAAGAGAGATGCAAATGTTTGCGCCCGGCAAGCGTACGAGTCGCGAATGAGCGCGATCGCTTTCACCTCACCGCCACCGGCGCGTTTTTTTTTGACGCGCAAACACGTTGCCTGCTGAGACATCGCGAAGTTCAATCGCAGGCATCCGATGCCTCCACCCAGGGAGGGTGCAAAGAACAGTACGCTCGGCCAACGGAGTTCCCCCGAGCGAAGTTTCGCCAACGAGAGATCCGCATTCGACGCAGAGTTCGGTTCTCAAGGAAAAAGTTCGCACCGGCGACATTGACATCGCGGGCGCATCCGCTCTAGCCTAGAGTGGTAAGTCATGAGCCTTGGCCTCCACCATCACGGACACCACCATCATCACCACGCGAGTGGGCGATCGGTACTGTCCGGCCTGGCGAAGTAAATGCCTCAAGACTCCAGACAGGTTTAGCAACACACACCGAGCAGCCCGCCTCCGCGAATTCTTTCAGCGAGCGGGCTTTTTGCTGCGCGGCGACTGAAAACGGAAGCATCCACCTCAAGCCACGCAGCGAATAAGGACAAAGACGATGACCGCAGTAGACACCGCAGTGAAGATTGACTTTGAAAAGGCCGGCGGCCTTGTGGCCGGCATCGTGCAGGACGCCAAGACCGGCGAAGTGCTCATGCTCGGCTTCCTCAACGATGTGAGCTGGCAGAAGACGCTCGAGACCGGCTTCGTCACCTTCTGGTCGCGCACCCGCTCCAAGCTCTGGATGAAGGGCGAGACCAGCGGCAACCGCCTGAAGATCGTCTCCACCGCCACCGACTGCGACAACGACGCGCTGCTTTTCAAGGTAGAGGTCGAAGGCGATGGCCTTGTCTGCCACGAAGGCACGGTGAGCTGCTTCACGAAGCCGATCGCGTAAAGCGTAGAGATCAGAGATAAGCAACAAGGCGAGGCGTTAGGGGCACGATCAGAAAATCTCTGATCTCTTATCTCTAATCGCTCGCCCCTTGAAAGGACACCATGAGCAAGAAGCTGAAGCTGGGCATTCCAAAGGGCAGTCTGCAGGACGCAACGATCGCGCTGTTCGCGCGCGCAGGCTGGAACATCTACGCGAGCGGCCGCTCGTACTTCCCGTCGATCGACGACACCGAGATCGAGTGCATGCTCGTCCGCGCACAGGAGATGGCCCGCTACGTCGAGACCGGCGCTCTGGATGCAGGGCTCACCGGCAATGACTGGATCCTCGAGAACCTCGCTGACGTCGAGCGCGTTACCTCGCTCACCTACTCGAAGGCCAGCCGCACCAAGGTGAAGTGGGTGCTCGCCGTGCCCGAAGACTCGCCCTATCAGAAGGCCGAAGACCTTGCCGGAAAGACCATCGCGACCGAACTCGTGGAGTACTCGAAGCGCTTCTTCGCCGAGCGCAACATCCCGGTGAAGGTGGAGTTCAGCTGGGGCGCGACCGAAGTGAAGCCGCCGATGCTCGCCGATGCGATCGTCGAAGTGACCGAGACCGGCAGTTCGCTACGCGCGAACCGCCTGCGCATCATCGAAGTGCTGATGGAGTCGGAAACGCAACTCATCGCGAACAAGGCGGCATGGCAGGACGAGTTCAAGCGTAAGAAGATCGAGACGCTCTCGCTCATGCTCAACGGCGCGATGGCCGCACAGAGCCAGATAGGCCTGATGCTCAACGTGGAGAAGACGAACCTCGACGCCGTGCTCGACGTGCTGCCCGCGCTGAACTCACCGACGGTCTCCGAACTGCGTGACAAGAACTGGGTCGCGGTGAACACGATCCTCGAGCAGCACACCGTGCGCGATATCGTGCCGAAGCTGAAGGCCGCTGGCGGAACGGGTATCGTCGAGTTCCCGCTAAGCAAGGTAGTGCTGTAAAGAAGCAAGAGATAAGAGAACAGAGATAAGAGATTCGCAAGAGCTGTGGCATCACGCCAATCTCTGATCTCTTATCTCTGATCTCTCCCAGCAGTTGAGGTCATTCCATGAAGCTAACATTCGCAATTCTCGGTTACGTCATTCTGGCGGTGGCGATCGTCACGGTGGTACGTTTCTTTCTGGAACGCCGTCGCCAAAAGCAGGTCGATGCGACCGGCACCGTCGTCTACGCGACGCTCGTCTCCGTCGAGCCGGTGAAGATGTTCGGCAAGGTGCAAGGCGATCTCAACAAGGTGACGCTGCGTCTGCAGGAGCCCGGTGAAACCGCGGCTCGCGAAGTCTCGTTGCGCACACGCATCGATGCACGCTCCAACATGAATCCCGGCGCACGCATCCCCGTCGTGATCGACCCGAAGGACCCGAAGCGCGTCTATCCCGCCAGCGCAGAGTCGGCCAAGCGCGCTGTGCTCACAGGCTCCCGCGTCGAACGCCGTGCGATGGATGCGCAGATGCGCAACCCCGGTCGCGGCACCGGTGCACAGATGCCCAGCGGCTACATGCCTCCGGGCATGAACAAGCGTCCGAAGCGTTTCTAAGTACAGCAGCAAGGAAGCAACGATGAAGATTCTGAAGACAACCGGCGAATCCGCAGCAGCAACCGAAGCCGTCCTTCGCGAGCTTGAAATGCGCGGCGCAACCAACACCGCCAAGGTCGACGGCGTAGTGCGCGAGATCCTCGACGCCGTTCGCACACGCGGCGACGCCGCTCTGCGTGAGTTTTCCGCCAAGTTCGATGGTCTTCGCGAGGACCAGCCGCTGCTGGTCACGCGCGAAGAGATGGCCGCCGCGTGGGAAGCCATCAGCGAAGAGTTGAAGGCCGCCATGCGCATCGCGCAGGCGAACATTCGCAGCTTCGCCGAGCGCCAGTTGCCCAAGTCGTGGAGCTTCCGCCCCACCGAAGGCATGGAGGTCGGGCAGATCATTCGTCCGCTCAGCGCCGTCGGCTGCTACGTCCCCGGCGGACGCTATCCACTGCCTTCGACACTCTTCATGACCGCCACACCCGCACAGGTTGCAGGCGTTGAGCGCATCGTCGTCTGCTCGCCAAAGCCCGCGACCGAAACACTCGCCGCCGCGTACCTTGCCGGCGTCACCGAGTTCTACCGCGTCGGCGGCGCGCAGGCGATCGCCGCGATGGCTTACGGCACCGAGACCATCGCGCCGGTCGATAAGATCGTCGGCCCCGGCAATCTCTACGTCACCGCGGCGAAGCAAGCTGTCTCACGCGAAGACACCGGCATCGACATGCCCGCAGGCCCCACCGAAATCGTCGTGACCAGCGAAGTCGGCGACCCAGTCGGCATCGGCGCAGACCTCGTCGCGCAGGCCGAGCACGATCCCGAAGCTCTTCCTATCTTCATCACCTCGAAGCTCGATCTCGCCGAGCAGGTCGTCGCCGAAGCGCAGCGCCAGGCCGAGGGCAACGAACTCGCACTCATCTCGCTCGCCGCGCAAGGCTACGCCTTCGTCACCGAGACCGTCGAAGAAGCGCAGGCACTCACCAACCGCCTCGCGCCCGAGCACCTCACCGTCGATAGCGGCAGCGATCTGCGCTGGGTGAAGAACGCTGGCTCAGTCTTCATCGGCCACTTCACGCCGCAGTCCATGGGCGACTACGTCTCCGGCCCGAACCACGTGTTGCCCACCGGCCGCAACGGTCGTCTGCGCGGCGGCCTCAGTGTGGTGGACTTCGTCAAGGTCATCACCGTGCAGCAGTACACCAAGGCTGCGTTGCAGGAAGTCGGCCCGCACACCATCGCGCTGGCCGAAGCAGAAGGCTTGAAAGGACACGCCGAAAGCGTGCGCGTGAAGATGCGATGAGCGTTGCAGCCAAGCTCGCGGGAGGCATCCCGCAGTCGTTGCTCGATGAACTACAAGCTCAGGGCGGACACGATGCCGCAGAACTCGCACACAGCCTGAGCCACCTGCCGCGCGCGCTCGAGGTGCAGCCGCGTGCCTCCGTGCTCGCGATGCCTGAGTATCATCCGCCGCTCGCGAGCCGCGATCTGCTGCGTCTCGACTTCAACGAGAACACCGTTGCGCCGAGCCCGCGCGTGCTCGCGAAGCTGCAATCGCTTACCGCGGAAGGCCTCACCATCTACCCCGAGCGCGGACATGGCGATGCCGCAGCAGCAGCGTACTTCGGCCTCGAGCCTGATGAAGTGCTGCTGACCAACGGCGTGGACGAAGGCATTCACCTGCTCGCGTGCGCGTTCCTCGATGCGCATGACGAAGTCGTCATCAACACGCCGAGCTTCTTCATGTACGACGTGAGCTGCAGCATGCAGACGCAAAAGATCGTGCGCGTGCAGTCGGGCGACGACCTCAGCTTCCCCTTCGAGCGCATGATGGCCTCGCTGACGCCGCAGACGAAGATGGTGCTGCTCGCCACGCCGAACAACCCCACCGGCGCGACCGTGAGCCGAGAGCACATTCTTGCCATCGCCGCCGCCGCGCCGCAGGCCGTCATCTTCGTCGATGAAGCGTACTTCCACTTCTTCGGCGAGACCGTGATGCGCGACATTCCTGCGGTGAAGAACATCATCATCGGCCGCACCTTCTCCAAGGCCTATGGCCTTGCGAACCTTCGCCTCGGCATGTTGGCCGGCAACGCGCGCCTCATCAACTTCCTGAAAAAGGTCGCCTCGCCCTACAACGTCAACGGCGTTGCGCTCGAGGTGCTTCCCGAAGCGCTTGCCGACGAAGAGTATCTCAATGGGTATGTGAAAGCGATCCACGAAGGCCGCGAGCGCATTCAGCAGTCGCTGAAGTCCTGGGGCGTCCGCACCTGGCCCAGCGCGTCGAACTTCGTGCTGATGGACATCGGTCCGCGCCACAAGGAACTCGTCACGCGCATGCGCGAGCACGGCGTACTGCTGCGCGATCGCTCAGCCGATCCTGGCTGCGATGGCTACGTGCGCATCACCGTCGGCGTGGCCGATCAAGTGACCAAGGGCCTCGACGCTCTGCGCGCGGTCTTCGACGAAATGCAGTGGACGCCAGCCGAAAGCATCAGCGCGCAGGGCCGCTCCAGCGGCGAAGAGCGTGAGTATGAATAAGCGAAAGCTCAATCCGCATAGGCGCAAAGCGTCAATATACTGCGCCCTAACCGCGTGCTTTGCGGGTTGGCCGATCTTGTTGCCAGGCCACAAGTTTCGAATAATCGCCCCGCTCGCCGCACAGCTTTCACTTCTAGTGATGGCTGGGATCGAAATCAAGAAAGCTGTCGCTCAAGAGCGACAAGCAAAGGACGTACAACGATGAGCGACATGCTCGAAGAACTCGGCACCACGCAGCCCACGGAGCGCGTCGGCACAGTCAATCGCAAGACCCTCGAGACGGACATCAACCTCCGCCTGAACGTCGACGGCATGGGCACTTACAAGGTTTCGACCGGCATCCGCTTCTTCGACCACATGCTCGAGAGCTTCGCCAAGCACGGCGGTTTCGACCTCGAACTCAAGTGCATCGGCGACCTCGACGTGGACCAGCATCACACCGTTGAAGACGTCGGCATCGCACTCGGCGAGGCCTTCGCTGAAGCACTCGGCGACAAGCGCGGCATCCTGCGCGCAGGCTACTTCGTCATGACGATGGATGAGACGCTCGCCGTTGCTGCGGTCGATCTCTCCGGCCGCGTCGCTTGCGTGGTGGACGATCAACTCACCGCGCCGGTCGTCGGCGACCTCGTCACCGAACTCGTGCCCGACTTCTTCGACGGCTTCGCGCGTGGTGCTAAGGCCAACGTCCACATCAAGACAATGTATGGCCGCAACAACCATCACAAGATCGAGGCGATCTTCAAGGCCTTCGCTCGCGCGATGCGCGGCGCCTGCTCCAAGGACGAGCGCATGAAGGACCTGCTGCCCAGCACGAAAGGCTTGCTGTAGGAGTATTTACTCCGGTATATACCATCTATGGAGGCGTACGATGGCTCAGACCGCAAAGCTCTTCAAAAACGGCCGCAGTCAGGCCGTTCGGCTACCCAGCGAGTTTCGTTTTGAGGGCGAGGAAGTCTTCATTCGCAAAGATGAAGCAACGGGAGACGTGGTGCTTTCACGCAAGGCACACGACTGGGACGCGTTCTTTCAGCTGCGTGATGAGCTCGGCCCCGTCGCGGAAGACTTCATGGCAGAGCGTGATCGTTCGCTTCCACCTGAACGAGACCTCTTCTAGATGGCGCAATTCTTACTCGACACCAACATCGCGAGCTTTCTCATCAAGGGTTCTTCAACGGCTCTTGATCATCGCTTTCGTCAGTTTGAATCGAGCAGTGTCGTCTCGGTGATCACCGAAGCTGAAATGCGCTACGGCTTGGCACGCTTGCCGGACGAGGCAAAACTTCATCTGCTCGTGAAGCAGTTTTTCCAGCGCATCGACATCCTGGCCTGGACTTCATCCTGCGCGGTGCAGTACGCCTCCCTTCACGCTCAGCAACAGCGCAAAGGGAAGCCTCTAAGCATCTTTGACACGATGATTGCAGCGCACGCATTAGCAAACGACCTCGTCCTGGTCACAAATGACGCGGCGTTTGCAAACATCGAGAACTTGAAACTGGAAGACTGGACCAAGGGACCCCAACGCGCATGATCGCAGTCATCGACTACAAAGCGGGCAATCTGACCAGCGTCGTGAAGGCGCTGAAGCATCTCGGCGCGGACGACATCGTCGTCACGCAAGATCGCGCGGATGTGCTCCGCGCCGACAAGATTGTGCTGCCGGGCGTGGGACACTTCCAGTCCACGCAACTGCTCACCGACCTCGGCCTCACCGACGCCGCACGCGAAGCCGTCGTGAAGGGTACGCCGTTTTTCGGCATCTGTGTTGGGCTGCAGTGGCTCTATGAAGGCTCCACGGAAGCGCACGGGACACTGGGTTTCGGACACTTCGCGGGCATGTGCGAGCACTTCCCTGGCCAGCACGAAGGCGGAGAGTTGAAGTCGCCGCACGTCGGTTGGAACTCGCTCGAAAACCTGCGCGCAGACTCGAAACTGATGCGCGGTGTCGAACCGGGCAGCTTCGTTTACTACACGCACTCGTGGCGCGCGCCGCTGAGCGCCGACACCGCTGCCGCAACGATCTATGGCGGCGAGTTCACCGCTGCGGTCGAACGCGACAACGTGATGGGCGTGCAGTTCCACCCCGAGAAGTCCGCTGAGACTGGCCTGCGCATCCTCAAGAATTTTTTGGAGCTCTAATGCTGACGAAGAGAGTGATCGCTTGTCTGGATGTGCGCGGGGGCCGCGTCGTGAAGGGCATTCAGTTTTTGGACATCATCGACGCGGGTGATCCTGCGGAGCTGGCGCATCGCCATGCGGCTGCAGGTGCCGATGAGATTGTGCTGCTCGACATCACCGCGACGCACGAAGGTCGCGGCACGCTGCTCGACACCGTGAAGCGCACGGCAGAGAAGCTCTTTGTGCCCTTCACCGTTGGCGGGGGCATTCGCTCCGCTGAAGATGCAGCAGCTGTCTTCGACGCGGGCGCGGACAAGGTTTCGATCAACTCCAGCGCGATCGTTCGCCCGGAGTTGATTGGCGAAATCGGCGGCAACTTCGGCGCGCAAGCGGTGATCGTGGCGATCGATGCGCGCCGTGAAGGCAAAGACCCGCGTGAAGCAGAAGTCTTCGTCAGCGGCGGACGCAAGCCGACAGGTCGACGCGTTGTGGAGTGGGCGAAGGAAGCCGAGCAGCGCGGTGCAGGCGAGATTCTGCTGACCAGCATGGATACCGACGGCATGCGCAACGGCTTCGATTGCGAACTCACGGCGGCGGTCAGTGAAGCCGTGCAGATTCCTGTGATCGCCTCGGGCGGCGCGGGTTCGGCAGCGCACTTCGCCGAGGTCTACACGCGTGGAAAGGCTGATGCAGCGCTTGCCGCGAGCATCTTCCACTTCGGCGTGACGGATTCGCGCGCCTTGAAGGCCGAGGTCGCGCGTAGCGGCGTCGCCATGCGGCTGCCCTGCTAGCGATCCAAACGAAGTAAGCGAAGGAGGAACACATCACGTGTTCCTCCTTCGCGTTTCTGCATCCAAGTTTGCGGAGGCACCGATGGCGAAAGCTTGCGAAGAAACGAACGTAGCGCAGGGAATGACACCCGCGTACTACCACCTTCATGCATTGCTCATGACGATCCGCGAACTCGCGCAGCATGAGGACGAGATCTGCACGCTGCTCGAAGAGATGAAGACCTCTGGAGCCATCAGTGCAGAGGCGAAGCGTGATCTGCGCGTTGTGCTGGAGGGCCTGCCGGTGGAAAGCCTCGCGGCAGAGGCAAGCACGCTGTGGCGTGTTGCGGAAGAGTAGTTCTCGCCACTCTGGTGTTCCTGCGATACTACCTACATGCTGATTCCTTCGATTGATTTGATGGGCGGAAAGATCGTCCAGTTGGTGCAGGGCGAAAAGCTCAAGCTGTCGTTTGATGACTTTGATTATTGGATCGAGCGCTTCTCGAAGTATCCGCTCGTGCAGTTGATTGACCTCGATGCGGCGATGCGCCAGGGCGACAACCGCGAGCTCGTGGAGATGATCGCCAAGCGCTTGCCGGTGCAGGTCGGCGGCGGTCTCCGCACCGTAGAGGATGCGAAGCGCCTACTCGATGCCGGCGCCAAACGCGTGATCTTTGGCTCGTCGCTCTTCGGCACCGCAGAAGAAGGCGAGAAGCGTCGCCACAAGCTGATCAAGCTGGAGTTTGCAGAGAGCCTGAAGAAAGAGCTCGGCGAAGACGCGCTCTGCTTCTCGGTCGACACCAAGGGCGGCAACGTCGCGGTGAAGGGCTGGAAGGACACCGTTTCGCTGACGCCGGAAGAAGCCGTGACGTGGCTCGAAGATTCCTGCTCATCGTTCCTCTACACACACGTAGACACCGAAGGCACGATGCAGGGCTTCCCGATCGAGGTCGCCGCGATTCTGCGCTCGACCACTGCGAAGCAGCTCATCGTTGCCGGCGGCATCAAGGAGCAGTCCGAGGTGGATGAGCTCGATACGATGGGCGTGGATGCTGTTGCGGGGATGGCTGTGTATTCAGGCGCGATGCAGGCTTAGCTCACACGTACTTTTCATCAAAGCCTCGGCGCACTGCTGAGGCTTTCGTGCGTTTGCATCATGCTCTGTAATCGTGCGATCACATTCGCTCGCATCCCGCGTGCGACCATAATCACATGAACAAGCTTCGTGGTTTGGCATGTGTGTTGGTGAGTTGCGGCGTGGCCGCGGTGGCGCAAAAGCCCGCGCCGTTAGTGCTGATTTCGATCGACGGCATGAAGCCGGAGTATGTCACCCGGGCCAAGGAACACGGCCTCAAACTTCCCGAGCTCGAGAGCTTCCTCGCGCAGGGCACCTACGCAGAAGGCGTGCAAGGCGTGCTGCCCACCGTCACTTACCCGAGCCACACGACGCTCGTCACCGGTGTTTCGCCGCTCGTGCATGGCGTCGAGGACAACACCACCTTCGACCCCATGAACGAGCACCCGGGCCAGTGGTACTGGGAGTTCCGTTATGTGAAGGCACAGACGCTCTATCAGGCCGCGGATAAGGCTGGCATCAAGACCGGCGCGGTGAGCTGGCCCGTCACCGTCGGCGCGCCGATCGATTACAACATTGCAGAGGGCGCCCAGTCCGAGCGCACGGACGCCTCGAAGATTCCCGGCTACAACCCACCGAACATCCTCGCGCAGCTCGGCTTTCCCACTCCGAAGGACGCCGAGGACCTGACGATGAATGGCGATGAGACCAAGACCGCGCAGTCCATCGCGATCCTGAAGAAGTGGAAGCCCGGCCTGCTGCTCGTGCACCTGGTTTCACTCGATCACTTCCAGCATGGCTACGGCCCGTTCAGCAAAGAAGCCGATGAGGCCCTGCTGAAGATCGATGCCGAGGTGAAGCGCATCGAAGACGCCGCGCACGCAGCCGATCCGCGCACGCGTATCGCGATCGTCAGCGACCACGGCTTCCTGCCGGTCGATCAACATACGAACCTCAACAAGCTCTTCGTGGATGCGGGCCTGATTACGCTCGGCGCGCCGAAGCCCGGCTCGAAGAAGCCGACGATCACCAGCTGGCAGGCGCAGGCATGGCCCGCAGGCGGATCAGTAGCCATCGTTCTTCGCAACCCCAACGACAAGGCGATGGTGGAGAAGGTGCACGCGCTGCTGCTGAAGTGGAAGTCTGACCCCGCGCTTGGCCTCGACAACCTGCTGACGCATGATCAGGCTGTGGCGATGGGCGGGTTCCCGCACGCGACCTTCGTGGTGGACTTCAAGGACGGCTGGGATATGGGCTATGAGTTCACCGGTAAGTCCGTCGTCCCCGCGCCGCACACCGGCATGCATGGATATCTGCCGACGCGGCCTGCGATGCGCTCGACCTTCATGGTGAAGGGTGAAGGAGTGAAGGCTGGCAAAGATGTCGGCGTGATCGACATGCGCCAGATCGCTCCGACGCTCGCAGAGCTTCTGGGGGTGAAACTGACAGACGCGAAGATGGAGCCCGTGGATGTGAAGTAGTTCCTGATGCGGAAATAGAAAAGCCTCGGCGATGGCCGAGGCTTTTCTACTCGTGCAGAAGGCTAATCCTGCGGCTGATCGCCGGACAGCGCATAGTAGCCCTTGCGCGCCTGCACCTTCATGCCCTTGCCGCAGTCCATGTCGATCTTGCGGAACTTACCATCCGCCGTCTTGTTCTTCGGCGTGTAGCTGGCGAGGTATTGCGTGCGGAGTTCGTCCTGGATCTGGTCGAACGCATCCTCGAGCTTGCGGCCGGAGTTGCCGACGTTGATCACGCGGCCACCGGTCTGCTCGGCGAGTTGCTGCATCTGCGAGCTGCCCGTGTAGATCATGCCCGCCGACAAATACCCCGCGCGATCGGCAATCAGAATCGGATAGACGATCGTGTTCGCCTTCTGCGCCGCTTCGATGGCGCTCTTGATCGTCTCCTGCGAACCCTGGTCCTGACCGTCGGTCAGGATCACCAGAATCTTGCGGCCGGTTTGCGACTGCAGTTTGTCATGCGCGGCCAGATAGACCGCGTCGTAAAGCAGCGTGCCACGCGGATTGCTCGTCGGCAGCGGTCCACCGCCGATGCCCGGAATACCCGCCGACGAGGAAGCTGCGTTGATGCTCGCCTTATTGATCGCACGTGTCAGTTCGTTGGGGCTGTTCGTGTAGTCGGAGAGCAGGTCCACGTTCACGTCGAAGGAGATGAGGAACGCCTCGTCCTTTTTCTGCAGCACTTCGCGCAGAAAGCGGCCGCCGGACTCCTGCTCGAGCGGCAGCACGTGCTCCTGCGAGCCAGAGGTGTCGAGCAGAATGCCGATCGTCAGCGGCAGGTTCTTTTCCTGCGTCAGGCGCTTCAGCGTCTGCGGATCGTTGTTCTCGGCAAGCTGGCAGTCGTTGATGGTCAAACCGCTGACGAAGCCGCTCTTGTCGCGCACCGAAAAGTACACGTTCACGAGGTTGACGTTCACCTGCAGCGTCGCCGCCTGGTCGAGTTCCTCCTGCGGAGGTGGAGCCACCTTGGACTTCGGCGGAGGAGCATCGGTGGAGGTGGCCTCCTGCGCAAATGCGAGGGGCATCACAGAGACAGCAAGAGCTGAAGCGAGCAGGAAGCGGCGGAGGCGCATATCTGATTAGACGATACAGCCGACGATTTAGGCGACGGACAATGGCCACCGCCTGCGAACAGCACAACGAAACAGGGGGGCTCTGCGTCTGAAGGAGTGAGGCTTCCCGTTTCCAGCACTTTGCCCGCTCCGTGGTAGCGGCAGATGTGGACCCGCTGGTAGTCTCATTGTGGGGATATCTGCGCGCCGTGGCGCCACTTCCCCGAGAAGAAGAGGAACTCGAATGCAGTTTGGCACAGGCAACAAGGGTGTTCGCGTAGCGGTCGCCGCCGCGGCAATGGCCGTCGGCGTGATGGCGGTGGCACAGCAGCAGGACCAGAAGACGACCACGTCTTCGCAGACGGCGTTGCCCGACGGCCCCAAGCCGCAGACGCTTCCCACGCTGAACACGATCACCCCCGTTGCTCCGGCTGCGCCCAGCGCACCTGCGCCCGCTGCTCCCGCCACCACCGCAGACTCCGTACCGTCTTCGCTGCCGTCCACGCCCAGCCCCACGCCGCAGGCACAGCAGGCCACCGATGATTCCATCCCCACCCCCGCTGCGGGTGAGGCCGAAGCGATGCTGACGCCCCTGCGCGTCCAGGTGAACTTCGTCGAAGTACCCTTCACGGTGAAGGACTCGCACGGCGCGCTCGTCCCGGGCATTACGGGTCGCGATGTCAGCGTGTATGAGAACAACCTGCGCCAGAAGCCGGTTGTCTTCACCACCGACCCCTTCCCGCTTTCGGTCGCGATCGTCATTGATCAAAGCGTGCCCTTCCAGACGATGGAGAAGATCAACGATTCGCTCCGCGCCCTGCAGGGAGCATTCACGCCGTACGACGAAGTCGCCGTCTTCACCTACAACAACAGCGTGAAGATGATCGGCAACGGCCAGTTCACCGCTGCGCAGAGCTCACGCCTCACGCAGGAGCTCGAGCAGGCCAAGAGCCCGGGCCGTGAGCCGCTGATGCCGCTCGGTGGACCGCTGGCCCAGACCAACTTCAAGAACAACATGAACGTGGACCCCAACACCGCCAGCTACGCGGGCAAGCACGGCTTTGACAAGCCGGAGCGTGAGTTCCACACCCTCAATGACGCCATCCTGACCGCCGCCCGCGAGACCGCCAAGGCGGGACGTGGTCGCCGTCGCGTCGTCTTCGTCATCTCCGACGGCAAGGAGTCTGGCTCGACCGCGAAGATGAAGGACGTCATCCGTTACCTGCAGACGAACAAGGTCGCTGTTTACGCCACCATCGTTGGCGACACCTCGATCCCCGGCGTCGGCTTCCTGGACCGCATTCACCTTCCGATGACGATGCGCAACGACATCCTGCCGCAATATGCAGCGGCCACCGGTGGGCAGGTCGATCCCGAGTTCCGTCCGCGCGGCATTCAGCAGAGCTTTGCCAAGATCACCGAGGAAGTCCGCACGCAGTACACCGTCGGCTACTACTCGCATGAGCCGATCCTCGACGGCAAGTACCGCAAAGTGGAAGTCCGCGTGGCGCGCGGCGGCCTGACCGTGATCGCGAAGGAAGGCTACTATCCTTCGCCGAGCGATCGCCCGGCTCCCACGCCAACGCCTGCACCCGCGGCGGTAAAGCCGTAGTGTTTCGCACGAATCTGACACAGATGGCGGTCGCCCTGGCGGCCGCTATTTCTTGGGGCGGAGGCGATTTTTCCGGCGGCATGGGCACCAAGGCCTCCGGCGGATCCACGGCCGCGGCGCTGCGCATCATCATGCTCGGCAGCGGCATGAGTTTCCTCTTCCTTTGCGGTATGTCGCTCTTCACCGCCGCGCCCATGCCCTCCGGCGCACCGCTCTGGTGGGGACTCGGCGCCGGCGTCACGGCAGGCATTGCCGTCACGGCGTTCTACATGGCCCTGGCGCGCGGGTCGATGGGCCCCTCGGCCGCCGTGAGCGGCGTTCTCGCGGCAGCGCTGCCCGCGGTCGTCTCCGTGTTCGTCGACGGCAAGCCAGGCCTCGTCCGCGTTGTCGGCTTTCTGCTCGCCGCCGCCGCTATCTGGATGATCGCCGCGAGCGGCCACAAGGACTCCCCCGGCACCATGCCCTTCGCGCTGCTCGGCGGCGCGGGCTTCGGCATCTATTTCGTGGCGCTGCGTATGGCGAACTCGCTCGGCATCTGGGAGCCGATGATGCTCGCGCGCGTAGGCAGCCTCATCACCTGCGGCCTCATCTGGCTGTGGGTGCGACGCAGCCAGCCTGAAGAGAGCGCGCTCCCGCCGATGTCGCCCGAGGCGTGGAAGTGGGCCGCACTCGTCGCCCTCCTCGATACCGGCGGCAACGTGAGCTATACAGCCGCCACGCGCCTCGGCCGCCTCGATGAAGCCGCTGTTGTGGCCTCGCTCTATCCGGCAGGCACGATCCTTCTCGCCGCATGGAAGCTGCACGAACGTCCCACACGGGTGCAGCGGATTGGGATGCTGGTGGCGCTTGCGGCCGTGATGCTCGTCAGCCTCTAGCGAGAGATTCCCACTCGTTCCACGCAGTATTTCCGCGCTGTTTTGCACAGGTGGAAACAGAGTTTGGCCACTTGAGCCGATTTGCCTGCGGGGGTAGTCTAAAGATCAGGTTGTTCCCGCAGTTGCCGTTCTCTTCCTTCGTGTCCAGGCTGGGCCGGGAGAGAAGACCCACCCGCGGTTCCTGAGAGCGCAGGTTCTTCACGCGGGAGGTGCGATTGAAACAGCAGGTGAAAGATCTCATTCAGAAGCTTGGCGAGGCCATTCACGAGTCGGTGGCCGAAAGCGACGACATCGCAGGCGTTGTGCGCGAGATTCGCGAGCAAGGTTTCGATGTACTCCTGATGCTCGAAGCCACGATCGGTCTGAACGAAGTGGACGAGAACGAAGAGTCCGAAACCGAGCAGCTTGAAGAAGGCAGCGAAGGCGGACCGTTCACCAAGAACGACCTCAGCTTCCTCAAGAGTCTTCGCATCACCACCGAAGACAGTGGTGACTCCGCTAAGCCGGATGAAGAGAAAAGCGAATAGCAGCCAGTGTTTTCACAACGCCTCCGTTCCTCGCGGAGGCGTTGTCGTCTGCGCCTCCCTTGACCATGCCGCGCGCCGCGTAAGAAAGTTGCTTACGCTCGACAGGATGAGGCATCAAGGTTGTCGTATTCTGCGTCCTATCAAAAGCACTTTCAATCCAGCGGAACGACGCGAAGACGGTTGGGAAATTAGAGGTCTGTGGCAAACATGAGAGATACCCTTGGAGTACTGCTGGCGGGTGGAGCCGGCGAGCGACTGTTTCCGTTGACGCGCGATCGCGCCAAGCCGGCTGTTCCCTTCGCCGGGCAGTACCGCATCATCGACATCACGCTGTCGAACTGCATCAACTCTGACCTGCGCCACGTCTACATCCTGACGCAGTACAAGGCCCTCAGCCTGAACCGCCACATCCGCGAAGGCTGGGGTTCGGTCGTCGCCTCGGAACTCGGCGAGTTCATCGAAATCATCCCGCCGATGCAGCGCGTTTCCAAGAGCTGGTATCAGGGCACGGCCGACGCCGTCTTCCAGAACATCTACTCGATCGGCTCGGAAGAGCCGAAGTACGTGCTCATCCTCTCGGGCGACCACATCTACAAGATGAACTACGCGCTGATGCTCGAGCAGCATCAGCAGAGCGGCGCGGATGTGACCATCGCAACGCTGCCGATTGAGCCCGAAGAGGTGTCGCAGTTCGGTGTCGTGGAAGTCGCGAAGAACGGCGAGGTCACCGGCTTCATTGAGAAGCCGAAGGAAACCAAGATCCGCTCGCCCTTCAACCCCGACATGGTCGACGCGTCGATGGGCATTTACATCTTCAACACAGACGTCCTGCTGCCCGAGCTGATGAAGGACGCCGAAGATCCCAACTCAAAGCATGACTTCGGCCACAACATTCTGCCGAAGCTGCTCGGCCGCTTCCGCGTCAACGCCTACAACTTCGTCGACGAGAACAAGCAGCATGCGCTCTACTGGCGCGATGTAGGTACGCTCGACGCCTACTACGAAGCCAACATGGACGTCGCCGCCGTCGCACCGACCTTCAACCTCTATGACAAGGCCTGGCCGATGCGCACGCGCGCCTACCAGTACCCTCCTGCGAAGTTCGTCTTCGGTGAACCGGGCCGCACGGGCATGGGCATCAACTCCATCGTCAGCTCGGGCTCGATCATCTCAGGCGCTGTAGTGCGCGACTCCGTGCTTTCGCACGATGTGCGCGTGAACAGCTATGCCGACGTCGACAGCTCGGTGATCTTCTCGCACGTGAACATCGGCCGCCACTGCCGCATTCGCCACGCGATCATCGATCGCGACGTGCATATCCCGGACGGCACGGTGATCGGCTACGATCCGGCCGAAGACCGCAAGAATTACTTCGTCACCGAAAGCGGCCTCACCGTCGTCACGCGTGACTACTCGGTCTATGAAAACCCCGTCAGCCCCGAGTTCCTCTCACAGAACTTCTGAGGAGAGCAATAGAGTTCAAGGCATAGAAAACGACAAAGGCCACCTCCGAGGAGGTGGCCTTTGTTACGAGTTTCGGCGGACAGAGGATAGATTTTCTACGCCCTACACCCTATCCCCTACACCCTCGCTTACTTGTTCTTGATCACCTTATGCTTCGGCGTACCGGTATCGCCGAAGCGATAGAGGATACCCGCGGAGATCGAGAAGAACTCACGCGTCTCCGTGCCATAGTGCTCGAAGTTCATATCCGGCGAAAGGCGAATAGCCACCTTCTGGCTCTGATTGAAGTCGATCGAACCGCCGATCGCGCCCCACGGCGTCGAGCTGTTGCAGTACATGCCGAGCGACACCGGCTGGTTCGCCGAAATGTGCGCCGGGCAGTCCGTCACAGGGATGCTGGCGGGGTAGCCGGGGTAATGCGTCAGCGCATAGTTGAAGTCGCCAAACGCGCCACCCACGAGTGCATGAAGATCGATCGCCGCGTAGCGATTACGCGGTCCGCGCCACTGCATGCCGCCGGAAACGATGTTCTGCATGACGAGAATACGGTTCAGGCCGTACTTCGCGCCGATCAGACCGGTCTGCGACGTACCCGCCCCGAAGCGATAGTCCGCGATGACGCCGAACTTCTTCACCGGAGCAGATCCGAGCCAGTACGTGCCCATGACCTCGCCGCCGCCCATCGAATACTTGCGGGGTAGGTTCTGGCCGGCCTGACCGTTGGAGAACTGCAGCCCGCCGTAGACTTCCCAGCGGTTGTCATACTTAGGTCCGGTGTAAGCGGTGAGCGGCTTGACGGTCTCCGTGGACATCGCGCGCGAACCCGGCGCGGCCACCTGTGCGTGCGCCGTCGAAGCGGCAGCAGCGGTCAAGGCAAAGAAGGCAACGGCTGCGCGGGCCGTAGATTGAAGCGCAAAACGTGTGAAACCCATCGTCCTCGGTGCGCGCACGCTCTAGCAGAACGGCCCGCTTATCTACCTATCAGGATATACCGGCAAAGCGGCTCACGCGAGCATTCCGGCACGAGAACGTGCGACAATGGAGGCGTTGCAGGCAGGAGCGCGTTCCCGCGCTCCGTGCAGGAGGAAGTCCTATGGGTGAACTCTTTACGCCCACACATCTCATTGTTCTGGCCATCGTGGCCATCGTGCTCTTCGGCGGCAAGAAGCTGCCCGAACTGGGTAAGGGTCTCGGCGAAGGTCTTCGCGGCTTCAAGGAAGGCGTCAAGGGCGTCACCGACGAAGCGAAGGACGCCAAGCCCGGCGAAACCGCTCACACCGTAACGCCCAAGGCTGACGAAACCACCAAGCCCACCGCGTAAGCGATTCGTTCAAGAGACAAGAAATCAGAGATCAGAGATTGTTGGAGTGCTGCGGTTCGCCGCTTCACCTCCATCAACTCTGGTCTTTTTGCTGCCCTCTTCGCCGACAGGATCGGGTGCTCGATATCTCGCTACCCCATCAAGTCGGGTGCCCCACGTCTCGATTTTTGAGACGTGGGAGAGCGAGAATGCTCGCCTGACGCCCCAGCACAATCGCCGACTGCCCCATCCGTACGCGGCTGCATGCGGACGGGTGGGCGGCCATAGATCTCCTAGACGTCCGGAAGCATCCTGCAAACCCAGGTTTCAGAAGCGAGACCTGGGGCGCCCGCTTCGGGTGCAAGACGTGGAAGCGTCTACTTCACGCTTGCGCGTTCTTGTGCCGCCAATCCAATCGTCTTCAACGCCTCACGCACAGCTGCGCGATCACTGATCGCCACGCCCGCCATGACTGCGTCGATGTCCTTCTCATGCTGCGTGTAGAGCTTCGTGATGAGCGAGCGGCCTTCCCTGGTCAGCTCCACCAGATGCACACGGCGGTCCGTCGCATGAGGCACGCGCAGTACCAGGCTGCGGCTCTCCAGACGGTCCACCGCTGCGGTCATCGAAGCGTTCTTCAGCAGCGCTACCTCGCACAACGCACTCATCGTCAGCGCGCCTTTGTGCAGCAGCGCCTCGAGGATCATGAAGTCGCTCAAGCCAATGCCGAGGCTCGCAATCGAGTGCTCAACGAAGGTCGCCATCGATCGATACGCGCGCGCCAACACCACCCACAAGGCCGCGCTGCTCGTAGAGCTTTGAGCAGACGCGGCCTTCGAGTTTTGTTGCGAGGAAGCCATCGACTTCATCCTAACGCCAGTTTGACGAACTGCTTCGCCAGCGCGACCTCTTCGCCGGTCACCGTGTGCGGACGTCCCGGATAACGATGCGCTTGCACGACCGCGCCCATGCCCTCAAGTACCTTCTTGGTGGACTCCACGCGCGCCCACGGCACATGCGGGTCAGGATCGCCCGAGAGCAACAGCGCAGGCATACCCGCAAGCGAGCCGACATGCGTGAGATCGCTATCCAATGGCCCCACAAGCCCGCCGGTGAACGCGATCAAGCCCGCATAGCGCGCAGGGTTCGACGCCACGAACTCACTCGACAAGCAAGCGCCCTGGGAGAAACCCGCAACGAAGATTCGCTCGCGAGCAATGCCCTGCTCGACCAGCTTCTCCACCTCGCTCTTCACACGCGCCAGTGCAGACGATAGATACGGCTCGTTCGCCTGACGCGGCGCAAGAAACGATTGCGGATACCACGTGTGCGACGCCGCCTGGGGCGCCACAAACGCCACGCCTTCGGGCGCGATCACCGGCCCCAGCGTGAGGATGTCTTCGGCCGAGCCGCCACGACCGTGCAACAGCACGATCGCAGCCTTGGCCGCATCGATTGGCGCTCCACCATAGAGCGTCGGGGTGTTTGCGTGCGGATTCATTCTGCCTCCTTTGCGGTCGTCGAGCTTTGCGACATCGTGATCGGCAACACACGCGCTTCCACCAACTCACGCTGCGGTTCGATCCACGTCGGCAACTTCAGCATCTCGCCCAGCGTGGCCGCGTCCTCGTCGTAGAGGAAGCCCGGGTTGTCCGTAGCGAGCTCGTACAGCACGCCGCCCGGCTCGCGGAAGTAGACCGAGTGGAAGTACTGACGGTCGAGCACCGGCGTGACGCTCAGCGCGGTGCCGATCTTCTGCTGCCACGCCACCTCGCTCGCGTCGTCCGTGGCGCGGAAGGCGATGTGGTGCACGCTGCCCGCACCCGAGCGGCCATAGCCCGCGTTCGGGTCCACGACGATGTCGAGCTGATTGCCCAGCACCGCGCCGTCCGGCGAGCGGAAGCGGAAGCGATTGCCCTCCTCCGCCGTGCGCACAAAGCCCAGCAGATTCAACGCCCCTTCACTCGGCGCCAGCTCGAGATGCAGCATCGTCACACCGAAGAAGCCGCGAATCGCATACTCCTGCGGCACATCCGCATAGCGCGAGCCGGTCAGCTCCGGCGCATCGGCGATCGCGACGAGTTCGAGCTTCATGCCGTCGGGGTCAGCCAGCGTCAGGACATCTTCCGCGCCGTCGAAACGTTTGCCGCTGCGCTCCACCAGCACGCCCTTTTCTGTCAGGCGCTGGTGCCAGTACTCGACCGCGTTTGCAGGAATGCTGAACGCCGTGTGCGTCACCTCACCAGCGCCGGCTGAACCGCGACGAGCGTGCGGCCACGGGAAGAACGTGAGCACCGTGCCAGGCGTTCCCGTGTCGTCGCCAAAGTAGAAGTGGTACGTGCCGGGGTCATCGAAGTTCACCGTGCGCTTCACCAGACGCAGGCCCAGCACCTCCGTATAGAAGTCGAGGTTCTGCTGCGGGTCCGAAGCGATCGCGGTCACGTGGTGGAGGCCAACAATGGGGTTCATGGTGTCTTTCCTTTCCTCTTCGGCGGCTCGCCGAATTACTTTCACTTCATATGATTAGATATCGAAGTAAAAGATTCATCGTTTATCGGCGAGCCGGTTTTTCCGCACCCCATGCGTCCGCATACAATTAGCCCTATGAGCTATCCCGCTAACTATCGCTTCGCCAAATCGCACGAATGGCTCTCGCTCGAGGGCGAGAACGGAACCGTCGGCATCACCGACTACGCGCAGAGCTCGCTCGGCGATATCGTCTTCGTCGAACTGCCCAAGGTGGGTCAGCAGGTGGAAGCCGGTTCGACCTTTGGCTCGGTCGAGAGCGTCAAGGCGGTCAGCGATCTGTACGCACCCGTCAGCGGCACCGTCACCGAGGTGAACGAAGCGCTGAATGACGCGCCCGAGACCATCAACTCCGACGCGAACAACGTTTGGCTCATCAAGCTCGCCGTCACCAACACCGACGAAGCCAACGCGCTGCTCAGCGCCGAGGATTACGAAAAGTTCGTCGCCGAAGAGACCGGCCACTAAGTTTCTAATGCTGCACAGCACAAGCGGTGGTCCTTCCACCGCTTTGTGCTGAAGGCTCCGATTCACGCACGACCGACTCAAAGAAGAACTGGAACACTCCATGCGTTACTTGCCGAAATCTCCAGCCGACCGCGTTGAAATGCTCGACGCCATCGGCGTGCCGAACGTCGATAGCCTCTTTGAGAGCGTGCCCGCGGAGTACCGCCTTACGCGCGACCTCAACATCCCGCGCCAGCACTCCGAGAGCGAAGTGCTCGACCGCTTCAAGGCCTTCGCGGCGAACATCGCCAGCGGCGAGATCGCCGAAGCCAAGCCCGCGAAGCAGTATGCGAGCTTCCTCGGCGCAGGCGCGTACCGCCACTATCGCCCGGTCGTCATCGACTCGCTCGTGCAGCGCGGCGAGTTCCTCACCAGCTACACGCCGTACCAGCCCGAGATCGCGCAGGGCACGCTGCAGGCCACCTTCGAGTTCCAGACGATGATCTGCGAGCTCACCGGCATGGAGATCGCCAACGCGTCGATGTACGACGGCTCGACCGGCTGCGCTGAGGCTGTGATGATGGCCGTCCGCATCACCGGCCGCTCGAGCGCCATCGTCGCGCGCACCGTACACCCGGAGTATCGCGAAGTCCTGCGCACGACCGTGCAGCACCAGGGTATCCCGGTGAGCGAAGTCGAGTACATGCGCGAGTCCGGCGCGGTTGATCTCGCTGCACTCGACGCAGCGATCAACGACGACACCGCCTGCGTCCTCATCCAGAGCCCGAACTTCTTCGGCACCATCGAAGACGTGAAGGCGATCGCCGAGATCGCGCACAAGAAGGGCGCGCTGCTCATCGTTTCGATCGCTGAAGCGCTCTCGCTCGGTATCGTTCAGCCGCCCGTGGACGCCGACATCGTCTCGCTCGAAGCGCAGAGCTTCGGCGTGGCCGTCGGCTTCGGCGGACCGTACTGCGGCGTGCTCGCATGCAAGGAAAAGTTCCTGCGCCAGATGCCCGGCCGCCTCTGCGGTGAGACGAAGGACGTTAACGGCAAGCGCGGCTTCGTGCTCACGCTCTCCACGCGCGAGCAGCACATCCGCCGCGAGAAGGCGACCTCGAACATCTGCACCAACCAGGCGCTCGTCTCGCTGATGGTCACCGTGTACCTCACGGTCTACGGCAAGCAGGGTCTGCGCGACCTCGCCGAACAGAACCTCGCCAAGGCCGCGTACCTGCACTCTGCACTCGAGAAGGCCGGAGCGAAGAAGCTCTTCACCGGCCCGAGCTTCAACGAGTTCGCCGTGTCGCTCCCTGCCTCCGCGGAAGCCACGAACGCGAAGCTGCTCGACAGCCAGATCATCGGCGGCCTCTCGCTCTCGCAGTGGTATCCCGAACTCGGCGAGGGCGCATCGCTCTGGTGCGCCACTGAATTGACGACAAAGGCCCAGATGGATGCCGTAACTGAGGCTCTGTAAGAAATGATGAAAACGCCTGTGCTGATGCTCGCGCTAGCCACCTCTGCGCTGGCTCACGCACAGGCGAAGTCTTCAGTTAAAGTGAAGCTGAACGGCGAAACAATACTCTTGCTTGGAACTACAACGCATCGAGTGATGGTCAAAGTCCACACGCATGAAGCGAAGGCGCCAGAAGGGACTGACCTTTACGAACTCCAACGCAACTCGCCATGCACGGCGAGCAGAATCCCTTGTGTTCTCACCGACTCGCTTGAGCTTTCGGTCAATGGTCATCCAGTATGGACGCAATATTCAGCCTATGCAGACCTTGGCGATATGGGGCAACTCACGCTAAGCCGCTCTGGCAGCGACTACCTGCTAACGATCACTGGTGGCGACGCAGCCGGAAGCTATATCGCTAAACTTAGATTCAACCAATCGCGCGTGCTGAGCCGCGTGGTCGCTCCCGGCGAAGACTCCACACAGCCTTCGGAACGGACGTACTATTACAACTCCAAGAGGTTTGAGTAAATGGACATCAGCGCACTCGAAGGACAAGAACTGACCGCCGTTGAATTCGTCAGCGACTACCTGCGTCTGCGCTTCGATGGTCCCATGCTCACGCTCTACTCGTGGCCGCACCTGTTGTTGTCGGACTTCTCTCTCGCCTACGGCGAGCCGGAGTACCGCAACGGCATCTGCGCGCAGATCGGCGAGATGGTCGCGAAGGCTTCGCTCGAAGAGTTCGAGGCGCTGACCGTGGAGTTCGAGTCCGGCACCGTGATCGCGCTCAGCCTCCGCGAAGAAGACCTCGACGGCCCCGAAGCGGGAAGTTACTCCGAAGACGGTTCCGACAACGCCACGGAAGAGTTCTAGATGCCTTCCGCTCCGCGCCCGAAAGTCACACGCGAGTTCCGCAACTACATGCTGAAGAGCGCGCTGCTCGTCTTCGGCGGACTCGTCATCGTGCTGATGGTGCTGGTGAAGTCCGTGCCGGAGAAGGTCTTCGCCATCAGCGCGCTCGTGCTGATTCCCTGCACGGCCCTGGTGTTCAATCTGCAAATACGCCGCGCGTACGCGAAGCAGCAGCGAGCCAAGCGATGACTCCCGTGATCAAAGCCACGCTACGCCTTTATGGCCTGCTCTTTCTGAGCGGAGCGGTCTTTTCCATCTGGGTCGCATCGATGTATCTGCCACACGGGAATCCGTGGCAGCGCGCCTGCGAAGGCATCTGCGCCGCCATCATGTTTCTTGCCGCAGTGCAGACCTACCGCCGCCGCAAAGCACGCGAACGGCAGCAGGACAAGACGCTTTAGGGACGCAGGGTTTCGATGCCGCGTCACGCCCCATCCGTACGCGGCGTGACGCGGACGGGTGGGAGCCGCAGGTGCATACCCGCCTCAAACCCTCGGTCTCCGCCAACTTCTCTGGAAACCCAGGTCTCAAGATCGAGACCTGGGGCACCCGTTCGTGCAGACTGCCTAGAAGTTGCGCATGAAGGTATCGCGCGGCATGCCGGAGCGACGTGCGCGCTGCAGCAGAGCCTTCGCCTCCGGCTCGCTCATCACTCCGCCCAGAGCCACGTAGTACGGTGCATGTCCGCTGGGGCTGAAGACCTGCGGCGACAAACCCGCGTGCTTCGCAGCAAGGCTATCGGCCTTCGCCTGAGCCTGCCCGGCGTGGTTGTAGGTGAACGCCACCACATGCCAGCCATGCGCCACCACCTTTGGCGCAACTGGCGCGGCCATCGGCTGCGGAGCCGCACGCTGCGCGACCACAGGAGCCGCCGCCACCGGTGCCGCAGCTTCTGCCTCAGGCTTCGGCTTGCTCGAAACCATGCGCCACACCGCGATGATTGCCAACAGGAACACCACAGCACAGCCGGCGATCATCAACAGACGTTTGCTCTGATCCTGCTTCGCCTCCGCGTTGCGGCGCGACGACAGATCGTTGCGAGGGCGGAAGTTCCGCGCCTGCTCCTGCGGCTTCTCTTCGGCTACAGCAGCCGCAGCCACAGGCGTCTGCACCGGCGCTGCCGCTACGGGTGGGGTGGTCACGGGAGGCTTCGCCGTCGCCTCCGTCGGCGCAGCCGCAACCGGCTTTGGAGCCTCTTCGCGCCCCAGCATCGTGTCGATCTGGTCCAGCGTCAGCGTGCCTTCGATCGCTCCCGGCACCACGCGATACAGCGGCTCTGGCAAGCGCACCAGCGGATGCCACTCCGACTCCAGCGTCATGCAGCGCAGCAGTAACTTGCCGAGATCATGCACATCCTTGCGACGCTTCTCCGCGCAACCTTCCGCGGTCAAAAACTCCTGGTCGGCCACGCACTCGCGAACGCAGTCGCTGCGCAGCTTCACGACCTCACCCACGGCATACACATTCGCCGGCTCGATATGCTCATGCACCATGCCGCTTCCATGCAGCGCGCGCAGGGCCTCGGTCACCGCCCGCGCCACCTGCAAGCCCTCCGCTGCCGTCAGCGGACGCTCCTTCAGCACGTCCTCAAGGTTCGCGTCGTCAGACTCCATCAGCGCATAGGTCAGCGAGACCCCATCGAACGCCGTCTTGCCCGTGCGCTCGATACCGATCAAGTGCTCCTGCTTGAGCGTCGCCACCTTCTGCCAGCGGCCAAGCTGCTCCTCCTCATCGAAGTGCGCTTCAGTCAGACGCATCACCGCCTGCTGGCCTTTGCTGTCCGCTGCCGAGAAGAAGCCGTTGCGGCCTTCCGAGCGCAGCAGCTTGCCGAGCGTGTAGTCGCCGTTGACGACCTTGCCTTCAAAGTCCGTCCATAGATGCATGGGGGTAAGCTCCAAATTGAAATGGGTTAACGAAGAGACGCCCGAGAGGGAGCACGCACGGCGCAGTCACTTCGGCGGAGGCAGACGGTTGCCTGAACCAGTGAATTACCTCGTGTGGCGAAAATCTTGTGAAGGCTCCGTGGAAATCCGCAGGTGAACAAGGATCGTTACTCAGGCACACGCAAAATTCCCATGATCGCGTGAAAACGAATTGAAGAGCGGTGTTCGCACAAGCCTTCCGCTTCCCGCTCCGCGACTGCGTAAAAACCGCTGCCAGATATGAGAAGCTGAGAGTAGCGTCTGCGTAGTTGAGGCACGGCCTGTGCGCATCGCAAGGAGCTTTCTGCATGTCGGAGAAATTCGTCGGCACACCGCGCAAGGTGTCCACGCACGTCAATCAGAACGAAGACCTGATCTTCGAGAAGTCGTCCCCCGGCAAGAAGGCGTATCGCCTCGCCGAGCTCGACGTTCCCGCCGTCGATGCGGCCTCCCTGCTCGGCGAGCACACACGCAAAGACCTCGGCGTGATGCCGGAGTTGAGCGAGATCGAGATCATCCGCCACTTCACGCGCCTCTCCACGTGGAACTACGCGATCGACCTCGGCATGTACCCGCTCGGCTCCTGCACGATGAAGTACAACCCGCGCATCAACGAGCTGGTCTCGCGTCTTGAAGGCTTGGCCGAAGCGCATCCGTATCAGCCGGAGTCGCTCTCGCAGGGCGCGCTCGGCATCATGAAGCTGCTCTCCGAGTGCCTCATCGAGATCACCGGCATGGACGCGATCACGCTGCAGCCCGCAGCCGGCGCGCACGGTGAGTTCACCGGCATCCTGTTGGCCAAGGCCTTCCACACCGCGAACGGCAACCCGCGCAAGAAGATCCTCATCCCCGACTCGGCTCATGGCACCAACCCTGCGACCGCTGCGGTTTGCGGCTACCAGGTTGCCAATCTGAAGTCGAACGCCAAGGGCATGGTCGATCTGGCCGAGCTCGAGAAAGCCGTTGATGAAGACGTCGCCGCGCTGATGCTCACAAACCCGTCGACCATCGGCGTCTTCGAGTCCGACATCCACAAGATCGCCGACATTCTGCACGCGAAGGGCGCGCTGCTCTACATGGACGGCGCGAACATGAACGCGCTCTGCGGCAAGACGCGTCCTGGCGACTTCGGCGCCGACGTGATGCACCTGAACCTGCACAAGACCTTCTCTACCCCGCACGGTGGTGGTGGCCCGGGCTCGGGTCCTGTCGCCTGCAAGAAGATCCTTGAGCCGTTCCTGCCGACGCCGGTGGTGGTCGAGCGCGAGAATGGCCTGCTTGGCCTCGAGTACAACCGCCCGCAGACCGTCGGCCGCGTGCGTGCGTGGTACGGCAACTTCGGCATGTTCATCCGCGCGCTGGCGTACATCCTCGCCAACGGGCCGGACGGCCTGCGCCAGACCACCGAAGATGCTGTGCTCAACGCGAACTACCTTCGCGCCAAGCTCAAGCACCTCTTCGATCTGCCCTTCGACGCGCCCTCGATGCACGAAGTCGTCTTCAGCGACAAGCGCCAGACGAAGAACGGCGTGAAGACCGGCGACATGGGCAAGCGTCTCATCGACTACGGCTTCCACGCCTACACGGTAAGCTTCCCGCTCGTCGTCCCGGGCGCGATGATGATCGAGCCGACCGAGTCGGAGTCGAAGGAGGAGCTCGACCTGCTCGTCGATGCGCTGGAGCAGATCGCCAGGGAAGCGGACGAGAACCCGGAGATCGTGAAGACGGCTCCGCACACCACGCGCCTGCAGCGTCTGGACGAAACCACCGCCGCCCGCAAGCCCGTGCTGCGCTGGAAGGCTCCCGCCGCGGCAACGCCGCTCACCCCGGATAGCGCCGCGAAGGAGTGGTAGTCCACGATCGCATCGCAACAAAAAGAGCGGAGGGCCTGGGCCCTCCGCTCTTTTTACGTCTGTAGCGAAAGCTTACTTCGCAACGACCGGCACGTAGACGTCGGTGTTTTCCCAACGCATGTGCAGTTCGGCCTTCTTACCCTTGCTGTGCTCAAAGCTGAGCGTCATGGTCTCCTGCAGCTTCGGCAGCGCGGTAAACATCATCGGCGTGCGGCCAAAGTCCTGCTTTTCGTCGTACACCGTTCCCCACTGCTTCGTCTGCTTGTTCACGATGAGCTGCCAGGGCGTACCTGCAGCTGCCGGCAACGCGTAAAGCGTATAGGTTCCGGCCGGAACCGTCAGATCGCCGATCTTCAGTTCGCTATCCGTGGTGAGCGTGGTCGCAGCATTCGCACCGAAGCGCCACACCTTGCCATAAGGCACCAGGCCGCCCATAACCGTGCGGCAACGAACGCTGGGCGCGTTATACGTGATGCTGACCTTCTTGCCGCCGAGCGTGACCTCAGCCGTAGCAGCAGGCGAAGCCAGCGGCTTACCGGCCATCGACTTGCCGTGGTCCGGCACCAGCGCGTTAGGACAGGGCTTAGCGTCCTGCGCATGGACGGCCGTCGTAACGGCGAGCGCAGAGGAGATAAAGGCGATAGCGAGACGAGAGAAACGGACGTTCATGCAGACTCCTGTGAGGGACATGCTACGCTAAAGGCAAGACGCGTGGCATTGGATTCTTGCAAATGCCAGGCTCTTCGATCGATCATCGTGCGCCCGTAGCTCAGCTGGATAGAGCGGCAGCCTCCGAAGCTGTAGGTCAGAAGTTCGAATCTTCTCGGGCGCACCATCCTCACCTTTTCCTACAGACATCCTTCGACTGCTTGAACGGAGAGCCGTTGTGCTCGTTCAAAATCTAACTCCGGGTGAGAGGAAGGCGACGTGTGCCGTAGAGGAGCACCGAAGCACCAAACAGCGACAATGCAAACCATGGCGCCTCCTGCGCAAGCGCGTTCACCACGCGATCTACGCCGAGAGTGCGAAGGCTGACGCGTTCGATCATCCATCCGACGGACACCAGCAATGCAAACGCCGCGCCTGCACAGCGGAACGCGGTGTAGAAGCGAGTCCGGCTTAAAAGCACAAGCGAAGGAAGGATGCAGAGGATCACGAGAATCTGCATCGCTTCAATGCCGAGGTTGAACGCCAACAGCGCCAGCCCACGGTCCCATCCGCGCAACCCGAGATCTGCAAGGGTCGTTGCAAAAGCGAGGCCGTGTATCCATCCGAAGCCCGCGGCGATGAAGGCCTCACGCCCTGGGAACAATGGGCGCAGGGCGTGAATCGCTGAGACGAAAATGCTCAACGCAATCAGCGCTTCGATCGGCCGCTCGGGAACATGCAGCACGTTGAATGTGGCAAGCGCGAGCGTGCATGAGTGTCCTACCGTAAAGGCCGTTGCGATGGCGACGATGCGCCATACACTGCGCGAGGAAGCAACAGGGCCGCTCCATCTTCGCCCAGCAAACGCCAGCGGTGCGGGCAACAACAACACCATCAGAAACAGCAGATGGTCCGTTCCCTCAGCGATGTGTCGTGTGCCCAGACGAAAGACGCTGGTGAAGCCTTTCATCCAACTGCCCGTGCCGAGGTCCACGTCCGCTCGCGGCTCGCGGCCATTCAGAATGCTCACGAGATTCGGATCGCTCGCAAACGTACTTCCTTGCCAATCCGATCGCACCGTGACGAGGATGGCGTGTGATGGCAGCTTGTCCGTAATGATGTGGTCTTCGATCTGGAAGCGCCGCGAGCTTTGATCAGCCGCAGCGTACGACGTCATGTGCATGACTACGTACGGCGCGCCATCCACGCTCTGCCATTCCGGCGTCGAAGGGGCACCCAGTGTCCAGAGCCGGCCCCGCTCATCGCGCAGCATGATGTTCATCACGCAGTAGCGTTGAATCTCCGCGGCGTGCGCCTGCAGATTTTCGGCGCTGAGCTGCAAGCCAAGCGCCTCTCCCAGACGGCTCGGCGGCAGTTGAAGCTCGATGTGCACCTCTCGGCCCTGCACGTCGAGCAACACCGATGACTGATACATCGAGTGCGCCAATACACGCGCAGGCATCATCATGATGCAGAGCAGCAGGCCGAGAATGGTGATGCTTCGTTGCATCCGCGGTTACCGCTTCATCCTGTCTACGTCCTGCGAAAGCTTGGTGTAGCGGATCATGCCGAGCAGCACAGGATCCGTCGCCGCGATCGGATGCTGCTTGTCGCTGCGGATAGAAATCAGCACGACGTGCGTCACGATCTCGTGCGCGATGACGTCGTAGTTCAGCTTGAAATGATCAACGCTTGCACCCTTCGGTGGCAGGAACATCAAGTGCACCACCAGGTACGGCGCGCCCTCCACGGTCTGAATCGACTGGTCCAGAAACTGTACGGTGAAGGGCCGACCATCCTCTGTGACTGGATGCACATGTGCCAACACATAATTGCGCAGCGCATCGCTCTCTACAGCGAAGTGTGATGCGTCCACCGTCTGCTTGAACGAGATTGAAAGCCTGTCTACAGGCAGTTGCAGCTCGGCCCCCACGCGATTGCCGTCAAAGTCCAGCAGCACCGCTGTCTGATACATCGAGTGCGCTCCGGCGACCGCAGCATAGAGCAGCAGCAATGCGATACAGAGCACGGACAAGCACCATCGCGGCACACGCATCAACGCACGTCGAACAGCGGCCAACATCGCGTTAGAAGTCGCCGCCATAGTCCGCAGTCTTATCGCGCCAGAGTGAGTGATAGTGGATCGCGTTCTGGAAGACGATGCCGTTCTGCACCACAAACTCAACCCACACCCGAGGTCCATCGACGCGGATGTAATCGCCCTGCGTCGTGAACGCTCCTGTGCCCGAATAGCCCACGTACGTTTGCGCGAGCGCAGAGTCGCTCTCGTACAACGCGAGCAGCGTGGAAGCAGTTGTGCTGTTCTGATCATTCACCCAGGCTTCGATAAAGGTTTTCACCAAGGCCTGCTGTGCCGTGCTCAGCGAGGAGTACAAAACTCCTCGACCGCTCGTGGGATATGTCTGCGGATAGTTGGTGTCATGCCCGGTGCTGCTGTTCACGCCCATCACAACGTCATCGAAGGTGCCTGAAAGCTTCGCAGAGCTGTTGCTCGTCAACGTTTGCCCGAGGTTGTACGCTGCAGCGCGCTGCGTCTCCAGGACTTTGTACGTCACGCCGCTCACGGTAAAGGACGGCGGCTCCACGCCCAGGAAGAAGGGCGTCGCGCTGAGGTAGTTACCGTTGTAGGTCGCATTCAGCGCGTAGTGATGACCACCGATCTGCAACTGCCATGCAGAAGTCGTAGACGGTGTGCCGAGGAACGCGATGTAGTACAGCCCTGAACCATAAGAGCTCGTGCCGCCACCGTTCGACGCAAGGTAATCATCCGCAATGCGCACGTTGAGGAACTGCGTGTAGCCGTCGGACGACAAGACCGCTTGTGCCAGTGCAAGCGCCGCGCTCAGTTGCGTGGAAGAAAGCGTGCTGAACTTCAGACCATTGCGCGATATGTTGCTCGTCGGCAGGTTCGACCACACCTCTGCATTCGCAAGCGTGTAAGAAAGCACCACGCTCGACTGCTGTGTCGTGCTCAACGTGGCGTAGAACGCCTGCGCCAGACATACGATGAGCGGCGTGCCCGTATAGCTGGAGCAGCTCGTCGAAGTGCTGGAGCTGATCGTCACGGAGAGCGCACTCGATGTGCTTGAAGCGTACGTCGTATCGCCCGCATAGGTCGCGGTGATGCTATGGGTGCCCGCCGCCAGCGCCGAAGTGCTCAACGTCGTGCTGCCTGAGCTCAATGTCGACGAGCCAAGCGAGGTGGTGCCATCGTAGAACGTGACGGTACCCGTCGCTGCGCTGGGAGATACCGCAGCCGTAAACGTGATCGCCGTGCCGTACGTAGCCGAAGTCGTTGTTGCACTCAGCGTCGTGGTGGTCGCCGTCGTAGCCGCGGAGGTGATCGTCACCGAGACCGTACTCGACGTGCTGCCAGAGTAAGCCGAGCTTCCACCGTAGATTGCCGTCAACGAATGCGTGCCGACCGCGAGCGTACTGGTAGACAGGCTCGCCGCTCCGGAACTCACTGCTACAGAACCCAGCGAGGTCGAGCCGTCGTAGAAGATGATGCTACCCGTAGCGCCACTCGGCGCGACGGTTGCTGTCAGCGTGATCGCCGTGCCATAGCTCGCTGCTGTGGCGGACGACGTGAGCGTCGTGGTGGTCGTGCCACTCGTGCTGGCGGTGCTTCCACTTCCACCCGAACCACAGCCGACGATGCCCACCCAGGCAACAATGGTGGCGATCAAAAGGCTGAGTACAGACGCACGGGATCGACGGCTCGTGGAAGGATACATGGCTGCTCCAAATGCAACGTAGTAAACGTTTTTTACGTTTCTTTGGACGCGGCGCGTTTGCAGCGAGGTTACGCCTCACCGCCTATCTTTGGATCAGGAACTTACCCACTCATCGACACCGACGAAGCGTTTGCCCTGCGCTGGCAAGGTCTCCAGCAACATCCGTACCGCAGCAAGTGTTGCTGAGCGGTCCGCCGCCTGCTGCACGTCGTAGCCATCGTGCAGCAACAGGTTGCTGCCGCGACGATGCTTCTCCGCGCGACGCATACCGCGGCCCAGGTTCTTCACGATTTGCTCGCTGCTGATATGCAGCCAGTCCTGCCCCATCGCGTTCCACTGCACCGTCGCCATGCCGAGCTCCTGTGCAGTGCGCAGAACCACCGGACGACGAGCGCCATGTGGCGGACGGAACACCGTAATCGGAGCACCGATCGCATCCTCCAACATCGCGTTGCAGCCGCGCAGCTCCTCACGGACACGCGCGGAGCTCTGCCAGGCAAGCCACGGATGCGTCACCGTGTGATTGCCGACAAGATGGCCAGCATCGTGGACGCGCCGGGCCAGCATCTTCTCCTCACGCGCGAAGCGACCGATCATGAAGAAGGTCGCACGCACACGATGCTCCGCCAGCAGATCGAGCAGTGCAGGTGTCATCGCGGTGTTGGGGCCATCATCAAAAGTCAGCGCAACTTCAGCGGGATCATAACCAGCAACGACCGTACGACCGAAGAGCTGCGACTCCGGACGCAAGGTGGCGTCCGCGAGAATGTAAGCCGTGCCCAACACGGCCGCACCAGCAATGGTGGCCGACGCGAAGGTGCCGGATGCGGAACTGGCGAGAGCAGAAATCATGCAACTCCTAGTATGAAACATCGCGCGGGAGCAACGGCGAAAGACTGCAAAGCCATCAGAACGAACAGGCAACAACGAGGCGGACTATGCGACTGCGATTGGCTTCTGTTTTTCTTATCACTTTTAGCACGGTGGCACCGTGCATGCTCGCGCAGCAATACAGTAACGCGTCGGCGACGGATTCGGCGGCCCAGGCGAGTCCCACCACTGCGCCGAAGGTGCTTCCTGCAGCCACGGACGCCAGCGCCCCCGCAAGTCCGGCTCTGGGTGCGATGCCCTCCCTCGGCAACGGCATGAGCTTCCCCGCAGGAACGAGCTTCCACGTAAAGCTGCTGAAGCCTGTCGACTCAGGAAGCCTGAAGAACGGCCAGGATGTTCCGGCCAAGCTATCGATGATGGTGCGTGCAAAGAACGGCACGGCGCTCGCCGCGGGAACACCCGTGATGCTGAACGTTGTGGGAACCGTTCCGGCGGGCAAGATCAATGCAGTGGGTGAGCTCTCGCTGACCGTCGTTCGCGTCGGCAAGACCGATGTCGTGACGGAGACGAAGACCTTCCGTGGCAAACCCGGTTCCCGCGAGGTGGGCGATGCGAATCCTGCGCTGGGCACCAACGCAGGTATGCCTGCAGGCGCGGAACTGACCTTCCGCACGGCAGGTACAGCGGTTGCGGCGAACGAAAAACCGAGCGCTAACGGCGTCACGCCGGGCAGCGTCGATGGCGTGGCCGTGGGATCGCAGCCTGCAACCGGACCGAAGAGCAACAGTGGACAGCCGACCTACGGCGCGCCGACGGAGCAGCACTAGACCTCATGGATTCCACCAACATCACCTTCCGCAACCAGCATGACCATCGGCCTGACGACGCCTGGGCGGCGAAGGTCTGGGAGACCGTGTCTCACTCACCGCTGCGCAATCTGTGGGACCTCGAAGGGCTTTCCCTGAAGGACGTCTTTACGCGCACCGGCAAGTCGTTCCTGAACGACAACCTGCTCTCGCGCGCCGCCGAGCTTGGCTACTACTTCCTCTTCGCTCTGTTTCCAACGCTCATCAGCGCCAGCTCCATCCTCGGGCTGGCAGCGCAACACGCCTCGCAGATTTACGTGCAGTTGCTGAATTATCTAGCTCTGATCGTGCCTCCCTCCGCCTACGAGATGGTCATCGACACCTTCAAGCAGACAACGGCTGCCTCCACCGGGGGCAAGGTGGTGCTGGGCATCGTCGCTGCGCTGTGGTCGGCTTCGGTAGGGTTCTCCGCCATTCAGGACGGCATGAACACGGTCTACAAGGTGAAGGAGACGCGGCCCTATTGGAAGGCTCGCGGCTCGGCAATGCTGGTCACACTGCTGCTCAGCCTACTGGTAACGCTGATGCTCGCCGTGCTCCTCGGCGCCGACATCGGCGGCAAGGCGTCGTTGCATCACTTCAGCGTCCATCGCTGGGTCGGATACCTGCTCTTCGGGCTCATCCACATCACGACGTGGGTGGTGACAATCTCCCTGCTGATCCTGCTGTTCAGCACGATCTACTACTTCGCCCCTGACCTGAAAGCGAAGCGCTGGCACTGGCTGACCCCGGGCTCGGCGATCGGGATCCTCACGTGGATCGTGGCCTCGATCGGACTCAGGGTCTACCTGCACTACTTCAACACCTACACGGTCACCTACGGCTCGCTGGGTGCGGTGATCATCCTGCTGACGTGGTTCTACGTCACCGGACTGACGCTGCTGCTCGGCGCCGAGGTGAACTCCGAGGTGCAGGCTGCGGTGGTGGAACGGCTGCTCCGTGAGGAGATGGCCCCCTCCCCCGCCGAGGCTGTCGCAAAGTCTTCGAGCGACGCGGCTTAGCGTCGAGCCACGGTATACCTGAGTCCGAACTACTCGGCTTGCCGCGCCTTCTGCGCGTCCGCGCGCTGATGGCGCAGGAGAACGAGGTAGGTCACGTTGTCCCACGCGTTGTGGATGCCCACGACAAGCAGCAACAGCAGCGCAAACGCCATCGCGAACAGCGGCGTTTCGCGCGCCTTGTCACTCAGACCCGCCGCCGACACCATGATCGCCGCGTAGCCCGCCCCTGGCAGCAGCGAGTGAAAGCACCAGTCCTCGAAGACCGGCTTGTAGCCTGCCTGCCGACGCATCCTCTGCGTTACGTGCCCGACATACCCCAACCCAGCCACTCCACCCAGCACCCACAGCCCGCGCGCCGCCAGCATATGCCCGCCCCACGGCATGGCAAAGCTGGCCGCAAAGAGCAGCGCCGCGCTGAAGTGCACGATGGTCGGCGTGGCAAAGGCATTGGCGGTCTCAATCTCATGCGCCTCAACGGGCATGTCCGCAATGAGCGCCATGACGACAAACTGCAACCCCGTCAGCGCACCCGCCGCGCCGCCAACGATGACGTAGAAGTTCTGCCAATCCACAAATGGGTTCATCTGCTAGTTAGGATGCGCGACGAGCAGTTCGATCAGCAATCTCTTTCAGCGTTCGCAGGGCCCGATTCACTGACTCCGAGTCAGGAAAGGTCTCGAGCAGATCGGGCGCGATCAGCACAACGTTCGTGCCTTCCTGCGCGCGGCTGAAGTACTTGCCGCGAACACCCCTTGCAGGATCGAGCTTGCGCGGCTCCAGCGGATCAGCTTCCACCACATCGGGTTCAGGAGCGTCGTTATGGCTGTTCATAGGCGTCTCGTTCGGGCTTCTCGGCCAAGCGTGCGCCGATGAGCCGGATGTTGCCATCGGACTCCAGATGCGAGATGAAGAGGAGTCGCTGTCTGGATGATAGTCCAATCGTGATCCAGCGGTCTTCCTCTTCCGAGTGGACTTCATCGGCGAACGTGACTGCAAGAGGATCATGAAAGACGGTCATCGCCTCACTGAAGCTAACACCATGCTTCACGAGATTACTTGCAGCCTTCCGTGGGTCAAACTCAAAAGATAGACGCATGGAGTTGGGTACATACTAGCGCTGGATCTAGTGCCAGGCAAAGACCATTCCTCTCTTGTGTGATTCGCTCCTAATTCATCGGCTTCAGAATGTCATAATCTCAGTCATGAGCTTTTGGGATATTGTCACTGACCACGACCCGGAGATGATGCCACCCTCGGATAAATCAGCGGCAGCTCAAACGGCTGCCGGCATCACTGGTGCCGCACTGGCAGTTGCCGCCACTGCGGTAGCAGCTCTGTACGCACCATCATCGTTATCGACTCTAGGGCGCAGCATTTCTATAGGAGGTCGTGCTGCATCAAATTCCCTACGCTCAGGGATGGATGCACGCGATCAAGTTACGGAGCAAAATGAGCGTAATGCTGCACGACGCCGAGAGCTAGGATTGCGATTTCTAGAGAGAGCCTCTGAGCGCAACCCCGACAACTTAGTAATTCTCTGCCGATTGGCGCGAGCGCGATTTGCAAACGGTCAGGCAAATGGAGCGCTAAAAGCATCCGAAACAGCCTATTCAAAAGATCCATCAAATATCGAAGCGCGGCTCCTAACTGCCTATTTCTCACTAGCCCTTTCTCAAAATGAACGAGCACGTGCGCTCCTATCTTCGATCGATCATGTAAGGGCAGAAGGGTGGCTACTAGCAGGGCTCGCAGATCGCTTACCTAAGCCTTCTTTTTCAGAGCTTGAGGAAAAGGTGTGGCGCTGGATCACGGAGAACGATCCCAACAACGCTATCGCTTGGCAAAGGCGCGGCTACTTTTATGAAGCGAAGAATAGGCTGGCAGATGCCACGGAGCATTACGAACGTGCTTCAATAATCGATGGAACCATGCCTCGGCCATGGGAAACTGCGTTCTCAAATGCAACGCGGGCTATGGAGGAGGGACGGGGAGATGACGCTCGCGCGCTATACAACCGAGCAAGATCATTTAAACCCTTATGGGTTGATCCGATCCTTCAGCTCGGCATATTGTCTGTGCGAGAGTCAAAAACTGACGAAGCAATCAGCTTGTTCATTACGGCGACAAAGTTTGAGCCTGAAAACGGTCGAGCTTTTTTATTGCTTGGAAACACATATAAATCCAAGAACGAGCTAGCAGCGGCACGAGAAGCGTGGAACAAAGCTTTCGAGCTAAATACTGAACTGCCGGTCCCGTGGGTACTCCAAGCAAACGAAGCAAAATCGCGCATTGCAGCCAGAGACTATGATGGCGCACGCCAACAATTAGACGAAGCGGATAAATCTTGGAGCGGGTGGAGGAAAACTGCCGATCTTCGCGCGGCATTAGAGCGAAAGATCGAGGCGGAGAACGCGGAGAAGCTCGGCGATCAAGCGATCCTGCAAAGACAATACGACGTAGCGCTCAAGCACTGGCAAGAAGCGATCGCATTAGACTCGACGTCGTGCTCTCCGATGCTGAAGATCGGCGCTGTCGTTGCAGACCGAGGTGATCTTAGTGAAGCCCTGCCGTTCTTCCAACGTGCTTCCGACTTAGGCGACGCGCGCGCCGCATCAGCACTCCAGCTATGCCGTATTTATTACGACTTCGTTCCTGAACTAGGACCACAAGTTTAACCCGAAGGATTTTTACTCGATGAATACCGAATACCACGTACGCCAAGCGAAGAAATTCCGCAATGCTGCTATCTGGATTGCCCTCGTTGGGCTTGTCCTCTTCCCATTTGGCGGCGTCGGAATTCTGCCCTTAATCATCTCTCTGGTTTGCGCTGTTGCCTCGCGTGGACATCGCGTCAAAGCACAAGCGTCTACTCGGCTAGAGAGCGCATATGCGCCACAAATGCAGCCTGCCTCTATACATGCACAACACATGCAGCAGAAATCGACATCGAGACGAGCCTGCCCATCCTGTCTTCAGCCTGAACAGGAAATTGGCGGGATGTGCAACATCTGCGGCTGCCTCGTTTAAGCATGCAGATTCGCCGCCCTTAATCCTTGTCCTGCCACTCGAAGTAATCCTTGTCGAACATCGCTTCGACGTTGAGTTCGGTGTCTTTGTCGAAGAAGTTCATGGGCAGGTTGCGGACGAGTTTGTAGCGGGTGATGAAGCGGCGCTTCCACCAGGTGGCGCCTAATGGGCACATGCTGTTCAACAGCAGCAGGGCCTGCTCGTGCGTGGAGAACTGCGCGCGCACCGTGCGGACGTAGTCGTACTTGTCCACGCTCGCGTCCTGCTCGTCGACGAAGTTCACCAGTTGGTACAGGTGCCGGTAGTAGTGGCCGAGGCGCGACTGGTGGCCGCGGAAGGGTTCGAAGTCGAACTCGCGCTGGCGGCGGATCTCCTGCTTGATGGCCGGGTCGCCGAGGGTGTGCTCGATCTCTTCGATGAGGGCGAGGTCGAAGTGCTGCTTGAGCGCCATGGTGAGCGTGCGCGAGGAGCTGGGGCCGACTCCGTAGAAGAAGCAGTAATACGCGATGTGGATGATCTGCCGCTGGGTGAGCGACCGGCCCTGGTCGCGGGCGATCAGCTGGATGTACGGGATGGCGCTGCGGAGCTCGCGCACCATGAGCACGAAGACACGGCGGCCGCGGTTGCCGTGCCAGATGATCTGGTTGGCGTTTTCGCGGTGAATCTCCAGCATCACAAAGTACTTGTTGGCGAAGCCCTGCTGCACGACGGAGGCGCGCTGTTGGCGCAGCGTGTAGACCAGCAGCACGATGCTGATGAGCGAGAAGATGGGGCCGAAGAAGCCGGAGGAGAACTCGCCGAGTTTGGCGGCGAAGTCGGGCGCGAGTGGGATCCAGTGGCGGACGGCGGGGACGAAGAAGACGCCGAAGACGGCTCCGGCGCCGATGACGAGCAGCAGCGCCTCCACCACAGGCTCGAGGTTGGAGAGCGAAAAGCTATGTCGCTCGCCGGACGATTTTGACTTGCCCCACATGCTATGCGGCGATTCTAGTGGAGCGTGCGGGCGACGGCGTCGGCTAGTTCCCCGGGTGCGCCTTGCGTGGTTCGCCGAAATGCAGAAGGCCTCGCCGGTGTGCGCTGGAAGCGACGAGGACGAGGCCATTCTGAGGTTGGTGGGCTCCTGATATTGCATTCCCACCCGTCCGCTTGAAGCCGCGCACGGATGGGGGAGCCTTGGAGTGAGGTTAGGGCTTCTGGCCGAGGAGGTTGCTCTGTGCGGCTGCGGCGAGCGGCGTCATGACGGGAACCGCTGCGCCGATGTACTCCGTGATGTTGGCTGCGGATGCACTGTTCTGGCCAACCCAGACGTTGCCGGTGGAGTCGATGGCCGGGCCGCGGGCACCGATCGAGAAGAACGGCGAGGGCTTCTGGAAGCCGCCGGTGTTGGTGCCGTAGGCGCCGGTGCCAGAAGCGGAGGTCGCCGAGATAGCGTTACCCGCGGCGCTGATCTCAGCCAAACCGTAGCCGATGCCTGTGGAGGTGCCCGTGACCCAGTTGCCGGTCCCTGGGTTGTTGTTCGCCTGCCAGACGTTGTTGGCACCGTCGACGGCGACGCCGCGCACGGAGTAGTTTCCGCCCAGCTCTACGGAGCTCGTAGTGACGGACGCGGTGTGCGTGCTGCTATCGGGCGTGATGAACGACCAGCGGTAGCTGACGCCCGGCGATCCTGAGCCTGCACCGTTGCTGCTGTAGACCATGTTCTGGCCAACGGCGATGCCGTAGGGGAAGTAGAGGTTCGACGAGGAGATCGTGCTGGTCTCGTAGCCGTTCTCGTAGGTGGATCCGCTGGTGTTCGTGCTCGAGAAGAGCTCAAAGATCGAGGAGGGGTTGCTGGCCGTGACGTCCGGAATCCAGAGATTGCCGGAGGCATCCGCCTGCATGAAGTAGAAGGTGCGCGAGCTGCCGAGCGACGCGAGGGTCTGGGCCGCGGTGACGGGAGCGCCGGATGTCGCAGCAGATACGAGCTCGCCCACGACGCCGCCGGTGGTGGCGTAGAAGACGTTGCCATTGCCATCGGTGGCCAGCGTGGACGGCACAGCCGTCGAGCCGATCGGCCACGTGGACTCCAGCGCGCTGTTCATGCTGTTCCACTTGTAGAGGTTGTAGCTGGAGTTCGCCGCCACGGTGGAGCCAACCCAGACATTGCCGTTGATGTCGATAGCCGCGGGAGAGGTTCCCTTCACCGTGGCACCGAGGGCGCAGGTGAGCGGTGTGCCGTTGGGCGAGATCTCGAAGAGTCCGCCGCCGGTGCCGACCGAAGCTGCCCAGACGTTGCCCTGCGCGTCGATGGCAGGAGCATTTACGCCGGTGAGGAACTTCTGCGTGCTGGTGGTGCCGCTGGATACGGTGCAGGTGCTTGCGCTCGCGTAGCTGATGGCGACGGTCCAGTCAGTGGGCGCGGTCGTGTAGTACGGCTGGAACGGAGCCTGCGCGTTGACCAGTGCGTAGAGCGCGTTCATCGAGCTGGCCGAGCCGCCGGCGGCGGGGTTCGTCAGCATGAAGTAGAGCGCTTGCACCACATCTTCATTGGTCGCGTTGATCGAGCTGTAGTCCGCCGAGGGCTGGCTGGTGACCGAAGCCGACGGTGCCACCGCGTTGGTGAAGAGCGTGCCGCAGTTGGTGGAAGTGTTGCTCGTGGTGTTCACGCAGGCCGCGAGAATGTTTGCGAGCAGGTTCACCTGGTTGAACTCAGGCGTTGCCGTCACGGTGACGGCGTTGGTCGAACCGGTGGGCGTGGCGCTGAGCGTAACGCTCGTCTTCGCGGTGCCAGCCGTCACGTCGGCGAGGTTCGTGATCGCCGCGAGTCCATTGACGTATCCCTGCTGCGACTGCGTGCTGCTGGCGTAGCCGAGCGACTCGGTGACCGGGTTGAAGTACTGCTGCAGCGCAGCCATGGTCGCAACGCTGGTGACCTCGTTCATGTCCACGTTCGCCGAGGCGGCGGTGGAGCACTTGCCGATCGCAATGATGAACGCCGCAGCCGAGTTATTGCCGTTGCCAGTCCCCTGCGTCTCGCCACCCTTGGCGATCAGATACATCTGCGGGTCGGGGTTCGTGGTGGAGCCAGTGGGGCAGGCGTAGCTGCTGGTGATCGACGACGGTGCGCCGGTCGCGCCGGTGATCGCTGTCTGGTTGAAGCTGAAGCTGCCGTAAGCAACGGTGGTCGTCTGCGCGTAGAGCGTGGCCGCCGAGCCATAGCCGGTCGTGCCGACAGCGTAGAGCGAAACAGTCGCGCCGACGACGGGCTGGTTGCCGCCATGCAGCTTGCCGGAGAGCGTCGCGGTCGTGACGAAGGGGTTCGCAGTGGAGGTAGTAGTGGTGGCTCCGCAACCGCTGAGCAGGAGTGCGAGCGATGCGGCGCCGAGGGCAAGCGGGCCGCGCGTCATCTTCATCACAGACATGGGGACTTCTTCTCCGAGACAGAGGCAGTGGCGTCGTCTCAGAGGCTCTAGGGAGGAGTCGGACGCTCGTTGCGCTCAGGCTATGTAGTGTTCGGAGTCAGTCTCCATTTACCGCATAGACATACAGCGACAGGACGATGAATTTCCCGCAAATTGCCGCGAGTTTCACGCGTACGATGGCGAGATGCCGACGAACCCTGAGTTCCCCACCACGCCGCTACCCTACAATCCGTATCGCAACTTCAAGTTCCTGCTGCAGTGCGAGGGTCGCTACGTGGCAGGCGTCTCGCGCGTCAGCGGCCTCACGCGCGAGACCGAGGTGGAGCCTCACGCCGCAGGTACGGTGAAGCTAGCGACAGGACAGAGTTCTTACGCGACGATCGCGCTGGAGCGCGGCGTGACTCACGATGCGGAGTTCGCGCAGTGGGCGAACAAGGTGTGGGATTACAAGAATACGTCCGCCGCCGGGCAAGCGACTTCACTGGCGGAGTTCCGCAAAGACCTCGTGCTGGAGGTCTACAACGAAGCCGGGCAGAAGGTGCTCGCCTACGACCTCTTCCACTGCTGGCCGTCGGAGTTCACGGCGCTGCCAGAGTTAGATGGAATGGCGAACGCTGTGGTGATTCAGAGGTTGGTGCTGCAGAACGAGGGGTGGAAGCTTTATACAGCAGCGGCGGGCTAGCCTGGCGCACAATAGATTCTCACGTCCCTGTTCACGACTGCCGCTTATAGATGAGATACCCAACGTTACGGGTAGCCTCCCGCCTAGACACGTACAACGGCTACTCGCTGGCATATAAAGGTGGCAGTAGGTTCAGGAGCTGAGCATCCCGAGAAAAGACGCCCCCGACAAGCTGGGGCGTCTCAAATATCATGCAGCGTTCCATAGGTCTGAAAGCTCTTTACAAGCATCTTCAATGACTTTCTTTGGTGGGAAGCCCGATTGCGGCCCAACTACACGATTACCGCTCGAAACCTCCAAGCATTCGACGTAATTTGATTCAAGCCCTAGGCCGCAAGCTGCTGCCGCTTCATGCATCGTATGCAACATAAGCGCACCAACACCACCGACATAGTCATCTTTGCCCATATTTAGCTTGAATAGCTTCATTTGACCATTTTCTTCTACAACCATATCTGGCTGCGCGCTTACAACAACATCCTCACTCACAAAGTAGAGCCGCTTTCCAGGACATATCGTGAGGTCGCGATTACCAAAATTCTTCAAATAGTCCGTAATCGCACGATGGTTGTTCAGCAGTTTTGCACGCTTCTTCGTATCTGTCTCCAGCAATCCAGCGGTCAATAGATCCTTCAGAATGCTCTGAACTCCTACATGATCGCCTTTATGGTGCCGCTTTATCGCGCTGAGCGCTTTTACGTAGTAATTCGAACGCCCGACACTTTCATCGGACTTTTTGAATTTGAACCGCCTGAGCACTGTTTGCTTTCGCTTAGGCGCAGTGGCCGAGACTTCTGCAAGGCCACGCATCGAGATTTGAATCGATTCTGCTGCCATACCTGCCTCCGACATTCACGGACTAAATCTATTTATCGCTCTGGTGCTCTCGCACAAGCTGGCTCAAACTTTTACCTGTTTCAGCTCGAACGGTTTCAAGATGCGTGTCTGCACGCCTGCCAGCCAAGAAATTTGCACCGTAGGTTTCACGCAAAGTTCCCACTTGAGTGTTTCCGTGCTTCTCGCTGATGCGACCATCTGAATCACGATGCCGATTGTCCAATCCCTTACTCATTTGCTCAGCCTCACAACCTAAGATTTGAACGCCTACTGGCAGTCTCCACGGAAGAGTGCTAATCGTCAAGAGGATTTTTGCAAATATGAGCAGCCGTGACTCATATTTACATCTTCCTCATTATGAATGACTTGCTAGGTTCGAGAGTTACTAAATAATAAACAGAGGGTTACCTCAATCGAATAAAGAGCGAATAATCCTCAACTGACTCCAAACGTGTAAACGGCACAACGCCGCCCATTATGGTGGGCGGCGTTGTGCCATTCTGATCAGATACGGAGCTTGCTCTTATTCCACCGTCACGCTCTTAGCAAGGTTTCTCGGCTGGTCGACGTCGCAGCCGCGGCGGACGGCGATGTGATACGCCAGCAGTTGCAGGGGGACGACTTCCAGGATGGGGAGGAGGAGTTCGTGGCTCTGTGGGATGTAGATGACGTGCTCGACGAGCTGGCCGATGTGCTCGTCACCCTCGATGGCGATGGCGATGACGCGGCCGCTGCGGGCCGTGACCTCCTGGATGTTCGAGAGGGTCTTCTCGTACTTGAGGACGGAGCTGGGGTCGGTGGGGTCCTGCGTCGCAATGCAGACGACAGGCAAGGACTCGTCGATGAGGGCGTTGGGGCCGTGCTTCATCTCGCCGGCGGGGTAGCCTTCAGCGTGGATGTAGCTGATTTCCTTGAGCTTGAGCGCGCCTTCGAGCGCGATGGGGTAGTGGATGCCGCGGCCGAGGAAGAGGAAGTCGCGGGCGTTGCCGTAGATCTTCGCCAGGTCGCAGCACTGGTCGTCCACCGAGCGGAGGATGGTTTCGATCTTGCCGGGGACCGCGGCTAGTTCGGTGACGAGGTGGAGCGACTGCTCCGGCGTGACCGTGCTGCGGACCTGCGCGAGGTGCAGCGCCAACGTGAAGAGCGCGGTAAGCTGCGCGGTGAAGGCCTTGGTGGAAGCTACGCCGATCTCGGGGCCGGCGTTGGTGGTGATGACGCCTGCGGCCAGACGCGTGACGGCTGAGCCGACGACGTTGCAGATGGCGAGGGTCTTCGAGCCTTTGGCGATGAGCTCCTGCTGCGCGGCGATGGTGTCGGCGGTTTCGCCCGACTGCGTGATGAGCAGGCCGAGCTCGGAGGGGTTCGGGATGGGGTCGCGGTAGCGGTATTCGCTGGCGTAGTCGACGTCCACCGGTAGGCGGGCGAGGCGCTCGATCATGAACTTGCCCGCAAGGCCGGCGTGCCAAGAGGTGCCGCAGGCGGCGATGGTGATGCCTGTCGCCGCGCGGAATTCGTCGTCCGTGATCTTCATGTCCGGCAGGAAGACCTTGCCGGTGTCGAGCGAGACGCGGCCGAGGGTGGTGTCGCGGACGGCGCGCGGCTGCTCGTCGATCTCCTTGAGCATGAAGTGCTTGTAGCCAGCCTTTTCGGCCTGGATGGGGTCCCAGGTGATGCGCTGCGGGGTGAGCGTTTTGGGCTGCGCGTCGAAGTCGGTGAGGGTGATGCCCTGCTTGGTGAGCACGGCGACTTCGCCGTCCTGCAGGAAGTAAATGTCGCGAGTGTGGTGGAGGATGCCGGGGACGTCGGAGGCGAGGAAGAACTCGCCGTCGCCGAGGCCGAGCACGGCGGGCGGCCCCATGCGCGCGGCGACCATCTTGTCCGGCTCAGCCGCCGAAAGCACGCCGATGGCGAAGGCTCCGGTGAGGCGCTTGACGGCGCGGCGCACGGCTTCTTCGAGCGGCAGGCTCTGCGGCAGCGCGCCCATGATGACGGCCTGCGAGGTGTTGGAGTCGGCGGCGTCGGTGTTGGTCAGGCGCTCGGGCATGCCTGCGGCGATTTCAAGCTCGTCCTGAATGACGTGCGCGATGATCTCGGTGTCGGTTTCGGACGAGAACTTGTGGCCCTTGGCGATGAGGTCGTTCTTGAGCTTGAGGTAGTTTTCGACGATGCCGTTGTGCACGACGACGAGGGTGCCGGTGCCGTCGCGGTGCGGGTGGGCGTTCTCCTCGGTGGGGCGGCCGTGGGTGGCCCAGCGAGTGTGGCCGATGCCGTAGGTGCCTTCGACCGGGTCCTTGGCGAGGATGGCGTCGAGGTTGCGGAGCTTGCCCGGAGCGCGGCGGAGCTGGAGCGGATGGCCGCCGCCAGCGACGGCGATGCCCGCGGAGTCATAGCCGCGGTATTCGAGGCGCGCAAGGCCTTCCATGATGACGGGGACGCAGGGCTTCGGACCGATGTAACCGACGATTCCACACATAAGCTTCGAGGACTCCTTCGCTTTCGCTCTTGAGTGTAGATGCAAGTGTTGTGAGGATGTTGCGCGGCGCGGTCGCACAACAGGCCGAGTGCACAACAGATTGCCAGAGGTCGAGTGATCCAGAAGTCCAGCGCGTGAAGGGCCTTCCAGTTTGTCGGTGAGTCAGGGTTCAGTACGTCAGCGAGGCTGTTGGGCGAGGAGAAGGATCGAGGCGCGCGGGATGGTCCAGGCCTTGCCGCGGGTGTTTGCTGTGGTGGTGCGGAGGTCGTTTGAGGTGAGCGATGGAGCGGTGAGGCGGAGGGTTTCCGTGAAGGCTCCGCCGGGAAGGTCGATGCGCAGGTCGCGGTTTTCGTCTTTGTTGATGATCGCGAGCAGCAGCTTGCCGTCCGGGGTCTTCGCGGCGTAGGCCGTTGCATTCACCGCGCCGGGGTCGAAGGTGAGCGGGACCATGGTGGCTCCGGCGAAGCGCTGGGCGAAGAGTAGGCCGTAGAAGACGGGCTCCGCAATGTATTTGCCGTCGATCTCCGCGATCGGCGTATAGAACGGGCGCGGGTGCGGCGCGTGCGGATCGGCCATGAGGAGTTCGCCGGGGAGGTGGCCGCCGAGCGAGTTGGCGACGGCCTGGCCGCTGCCGCCGTGGAGGTTCAGCCCGGCGTAGCCGAGTTGCGCGAGCAGCAGCGCGTAGTCCGCCGCCCACAGCGTGGAGGCGAAGACGTCGGAGAGGCCGGGTTTGCCGCCGAGGTAGCAGGTGTTGCCCTCGGTCATGCGGTAAAGCGTGTTGAGCTTTTCTGCGGCGGCGCGGGTGACGGCTGCTGTCGCCAGCACGGTGGGGTCAGGCTGCAGCATGTCGTGCGGGTTGGCCTTGGGGTTGGAGGGTGGCCCTGTGAAGTAGTGATGGTGCGAGAGCGCGGCGACAAAGGAATGATCCGGCAACGCGGTGAGTCGGTCGGCAACACGGGACGTCCACTCGGGTTGCGACGCGGTGTCCGGCAGGCCGAACCTGGCGTGGGGTACGCGGGTGAGAATCGCTTGCACCGCCGCGAACCATTCGTCGAAGTAGGCGTCGGCGGTCCACTGGTCTTTGACCTTGAAACGGCGCCAGAAGCCGTCGGGCTCGTTGCCAAGCTGAAAGTATTCGAGGTGTGGGCCGAGGGTCTTCGCGACGAAAGCCGCTTGCTCGGCGGCGAGCGTCGGGGTGTTTGTCGCGAGGTTGATGCCGTAGAGGCACGTCCAGCCGGTGGCGTCGAGGAAGGCGCGGAGGTTCACGACAGCCTGCGGCGTGACCGCGTAGGCAAGCTCCTGGAAAGGCTTTGCGCCGGGGCTTGGAGGCTGCGGCGTAACCGTGGGAGGCAGCGGTGGCTGCTGGCTGGAGGGCGTGGGCTTCCACCAGGCGACGTCTGAGGTGCTGCCGCCGATGCGCAGCACGCCGTGCGGCGCCAGCGCTCGGAACTGCTCGATGAGGCCGGTGTTGGTCGGTGCGAAGTACGCCGGGTCAGAGAGCTGCTCGGTTTCATAGCTCAGGCCGATGAAGTTGGCGGGAATCTTCGCACCGGGCTTCTCGAGGTGCAGGGCGATCGTGGCGACGGTCGGCTCGGACTGCGCGAAGGCGGGCAGAGCGGCGGCTGCGGCGGAGGCGAGCAGGAAACGGCGACGGTCCATAGGCTGCATGGGGTTAGGGTATCGCGGAGTGATCTCCGCGCGCGGGAGTCTATGTTTGCGGGTCCTCTCGCGAGCCTTCCGGGACCAGCGCTCCCCTGCCGGGAAAACGAACGGCCGGAGCTTCTGAGCTCCGGCCGTCGCGGTGTGAGGCGGTTTACGGCTTGGAGGCAGCCGTGGTGTACGGCGAAGCCAGGCTGGCGACGATCGGCGTGACCACCGGGGTAGCTGCGCCGACGAACTCGTACAGATGCGAGGCACTGGTGACCCATACGTTGCCCGAGCCGTCGACAGCGATGCTGCTGAAGGTCGTGGCGTCGCTGGTGGTGGGACGGAAGCCGTTCGCTCCCGAGAGGCCGCTGGCATCCGCAGCGGACTCGGAGATGGACTGCACACCACTCTTCACGGTGTTGGAAAGCCAGGCGTGGTTGGCGCCGTCGATCGCAACGCCGGTAGCGTAGTACTGACCGGAGTTGGCACCGCTATAGGCGGATGAGCTGGAGCTGATCCAGCCGGCTGCGCCGCCGGAAACCGAGGTGACCCAGATGCGACCGAGCTGGTCCACGGCCAGGCCGGACGAGCCATTGGAGTATGCCAGCGAACGGGTGCCAACGGTCGCACCAGCGGCATCGACCTCTGCGACGATGTAGTTGCTCAGGTTGTTGGCGTACACGTTGCCGGAAAAGTCTACTGCGGTGCGAACCGGCTGGTTGAAGTTGGTGGTGGATTCGCCGAGCAGGGTGTACGTGTCGGAGCCGGCGGAATCGCCGAAGGTGATGCCATAGCGGAGGATGCCGCCAGCGCCGGAGGTGCTATCAGCCACATAGAAGGTGGACTGATCCGGCGAGAAGGAGGCACCGCCCGGTGCGACCGCAGTGTTATTCGGGTTGTTGCTCGGTAGCCACTTAAAGGAATTGAAGTCGGTGGACAAGACCGCCAGACCGTCGGAGGAAACGCCGGCGGTGGAGGTGGCGGAGGCCACGATGCGGTTGTTGCTGACGGCCACCTTCGTGAAGTTGCGCGACGTGCCAAGGGGCAGAGACGACTCCTTGTAGCCAGAGGCCGCAGAGTAGACGGCGATAACACCGCCCGAACCGGCCACCACGATATTGCCCGCATTGTCGACGGCCAGGTCGTTCAAGGAGGAGCCGTTGGATTCGGGGTACTGGATGCTGATGGTGAAATCGTTGGGCAGGTTGTTCGTCGTGCATGGCAGCGAGGGCTGGAACGGTGCTCCGGTGCCGGACTGCAGACTGCAGAGAGCATTGATGTTCGCGGCAGGATTGTGCGCAATGTTCAGCGCAGCGGAGAAGATCTCCGTGGGGACCGTGCCATTGCTTGTGCCGTCGCTGGTGGCGTTGGCAAAAAGCGTAGTGCAGTTGGCGGAAGCGCTCGAGTTGGAGTTCGTCGAGTTCACGCACGACGAGAGAATGTTGGCGAGCGTGTTGATCTCCGCCTGCGGCACGACGCCCTTGCCTGCGGTGGCGCCGGTGTTGGTGTTCGCCACGCCGGTGCCGACGTTCACGAGCAGCGGGAAGGTGCCGAAGGCGTTGGCGAGGCCGGCGGCCGAGGTAGGATGCGCCGCCGCGAGCGCGGTGCTGGCGGGAGCGCCGACGTGGTACCCGTCAACCGCGTAGCCTGCCAGCGAATAAGCCGCAGCCACCGTGGTGACCTCGTTGACCGAAAGGTACGGCGTGGCGCTGGCGAAGTTGCCGCTGGAGGGGCAGGCGCCGAGGATCGTGGCTTCGAGGATTGCCTGGTTGTTGGTGACGCCCGTGCCGGGGTCGCCGCCGACGGCAACGAGATAGACCTGCTGGCCGGCGGTGCAGGTGTAGTCGCCGCTGATGGAGAAGTTACCGTTCGCGTCCGTGGTCGTGTAGTAACCGAGCGCACCATAGCGGCTGCCCGTGGCCGAGGTCAGCAGGCTGACGGAGGTGTTGGTGTTCGAGGTCGAGTAGCCGTTCTGGTTCGCGGCGAGGAGATAGATGTTCGCACCGGAGACCGGCTGGCTGCCGCCGTGGACGTTGCCCTTGAGGGCGACACCGGCTGACTGTAGTGGGCTGGAGGCGGTCACATTCATGGCCGAGCAGCCGGTGAGAGCAAGAGTGGATGCAGCCGATGCCGCAAGAACAGCAAGGTGAAACAGAGACTTTCTCATCGAAACGGTATCCTTAGCCCGGCGCACGACGGCGGAAGCACCGGCGTGGCTCAAAAAGAGGCGATACCACGTTAGTAACAAGTCCACGTAACTTTCGGAATGACATAAAAGTGACATCCAGATCGGCATACGATGGAAATTTGCCTTGTCAAGCGGCTTTAGCTGACGCTTTTTGAGCCACTTCCGCGATGATCGCGAACTGTGAAAATCATTGCGATTTTCTTGTGCATTTTGACGGGCGGGGACGCCTTCGCTCGGCGACCACGGCACGACTGAAGTCGTGCTCCCGACTCGAGCCTCGCGTTACTTCGCGTCGTCGCTGGAGAAGAGGCGAGCGAAGAAGTGGCCGATTGCGCCGAAGAAGCCGGGCTTCCTCGGCGCCGCAGAGCCTGCGGGCTTCTCGATGGGCGGCGGAACGGGATTTGTCTGGATGGTGCCGCCGTTGGCGTTGTAGCTGATCGTCGCGGTCTGGTCGGCGACGACCGCAGGCTGATCCGAGGCAGCGGTCAGCCCCTGGCTTTCGGCCTCTGGAAACGGGTGCGCCGCGGCGGCACGTTGCGCCGGGGTCGCATTGGCCGCGAGTTGTTGCGGCGGCGCGGAGTTCGGGCAGCCGCAGGAGCTGCGCTCCTTGTCGACGACCTCGCGCAGATTGCCGTGCTCAAAGAGCACATGCTGGTCGGGCAGGATGCGGTAGGTGGCGTCACCGAAGGCCGAAGAGAGCATGAGCACGGGCGCTTCCTTGCCTCGGTTTTCGACGCAGGTATCGCCGGAGCGCGTGACGCGGATGCGGAGATCGTAGTGGCCGGGGGTCGCCATGCTGAAGCGGATGTCCGGCGTGAGAACGACGTCGGCGATCGAGGCGCCGCCGTGGAGTTCCATCGCTCCTCGGTTGAGGCCGAAGAGCAAGCCGTCCCCAGGTCCGGAGTGCATCAGGCGCAGCTCAGAGGTGGAGCAGACGAGTGCTACGCCGCCGCGCGCGAGATCGAGGGGCGCGGTGTGGTCGAGCGCGACAATGCTGGCGTTGCCCATGAGCGTCGTGCGCGGCGAATGAACATCCATGGTGCCCGTGAGCTTCGCATCGGCGAGGTTCATGGAAGCCATCGGCTGCTGGGCGCGAAGGGGCAGCGAGACGAGCGCGAGAGCCACGAGGATGAGGTATTCGCGATCGCGCATGGAGCCTACTTCTGCTTGAGGAAATTCGCCATCAACTGCTTGCCGTGGTCGGTGAGCACGGACTCCGGGTGAAACTGCACGCCCTCGATGGGCAGTGTCTTGTGGCGCAGCGCCATGATCGTGCCGGGGTCCGGCGCTGTGCCATCGTCAGCCACGCGCGCGGTGATCTCGAGCGTGTCCGGCAGCGACTCCTCGCGCACGATGAGCGAGTGGTAGCGCGTGCAGGTCATCGGCTCGGGAATGCCAGCGAAGACACCTGCGTTGTTGTGCGCGATGGCCGAGGTCTTGCCGTGCATGAGGTTCGGCGCGCGGACGACTTCGCCGCCAAACGCCGCACCGATGGCTTGATGCCCGAGGCAGACGCCGAGCGTGGGGATCTGCTCGCTCTTCGGCAGCTCCGCGAGGCGCTGGATGAGCGGGATCAACTGCCCTGCCTCCTGCGGCGTGCACGGGCCGGGCGAGAGCAGAATGCGGTCCGGGCGCAGGGCGATGATCTCGTCAGGCGTCAGCTCGTCGTTGCGACGCACGACGATTTCTTCGCCGGGGGCAAGCTCGCCGATGTACTGCACGAGGTTGTAGGTGAAGCTGTCGTAGTTGTCGAGAACGAAGACCATGCTGCTTTGATTGTATGCCGCGAAGGGAAGACCCGTGAGGGCGAGGCACGATCAAAGCTGCGCGAAGACCGGTGCCCCACGTCTCGACTTTGAGACGTGGGTGTTTTGCGGTGGAGAAGAACTTCACGGAGGATTGAACGCCAAATCGGATTCACGCTCTCCGCACGCATTCTGGAAACCCAGGTCTCAGAAGCGAGACCTGGGGCACCCGTCCGTACTTTCACGAATGACTGCGGATTCTCGAACGCGTGCTAGACTCGCGGGACAATGTCCCTCCAAAAGAAGCTGTCCCTGCTGAGTCTTTCGGCCTGCTTTGTTGTTGCTCCTGCGTTTGCGCAGACGTGGGTTTGTAAGCGCGTGGAGTTCAAGAATCCCGGAACGTTTTCGCAAGCGCAACTGGAGGCCGCCGCAGGGCTGCATCCCGGCATGAGCTTCACCGTGCAGTCGTTGACCGACGCCGCGCAGAAGCTCGCCGACACAGGCTTTTTCGACAACGTGACCGCAGGCGTGACCGGTACGCCCACCAATCGCGGCGCGGAGTTTGTGCTGAAGCCGACGGATGTGTCGCAGTATCTGCCGCTGGGGTTTGAGAACCTCGTGTGGCTCACGCCGGAAGAGGTGCAAGCAGCGATTCGCGCGAAGCTGCCGCTCTACAACGGTCGCCTGATGGAAGGCAGTACGCAGCTTGATGATGTGGATGTCGCATTGGTGGCCGCGCTCGCCGCGAAGGGCGTGCAGGCAAAGGTGGTGCACGACACCGCCGAGCCGACGCTCGTGCATCCAGTACGCGTGGTGGAGTATCGCGTGAGTAAGCCGCAGCTGACGGTGGAGAACGTGAAGCTCGGCGGCGTGACGACGGCGCTTGTACCGCTGCTGCAGAAGTCCGTGAACGCGACGGCGCATAAGCCGTACAACGCAGGTTTAGGCGGTGATGTAACGAGCGAAGTCATTCTGCTGCCGCTGCGAGATGCAGGCTATGCGAAGGCGTCGCTGAGTGACGTGTCTCTGGAGCCGCCGACGGCGGTGGGCAACCACATGGGTGTGGTCCTGCACGCGACCCTGGCTGCGGGCGATGTGTACAAGATCGGCGCGGTGAACTTTGCGGGCACGCCCCTGATGTCTAGCGAGGATTTCGCCAAGGGCGTGAAGCTCCACGCAGGTGATGTTGCGAGCGAGAAGCTGCTGCGTGAATCGCTCAAGCCACTCGATGACGCGTATCGCAGCAAGGGATACATGGATGTCGTGATCGTCGCGACGCCTACATTCGATGAAGCCGCGAAGACGGTGAGCTACGCGGTCGCGGTGACACCGGGCGAAGTGTACAAACTCAATAAGGCGAACACCGACGGGCTCGACCCGAAGGCGCAGGCTGACTTCGACAAGTATTTCAAGGTGAAGCAGGGTGATGCGTTCGACTCGGTGTACGTCAGCGGATTCATCAAGAACAATACGGCCATCGCTTCCCTCGCGCCTTACACCGGAACGTGGAAGACGATCGCGTATCCCGCGACGCATACGGTGGACGTGTATCTTTCGTTCTTCCAGAGCGGGCGCAAAGTGCAGACGATTACGGTGCGGTAAGGCAGTCGTAAGTGTGAAGTCTTAAGTCGTAAGCGACCTTGCGAATGGGCGACACTTCGAGACGCCTGGCCTTGCGGAAATGACAAACGAAAGAAGAGAGGCCGCCATCGCTGGCGACCTCTGCATTCAAGCGTTTCACGAACTACTTATGACGTATCACTTCACACTTACGACTGTCTTTACTCCCACTCAATCGTTCCCGGCGGCTTCGAGGTGATGTCGTACACCACGCGGTTGATGCCGTGCACTTCGCTGACGATGCGGCTGGAGATGCTGCGTAGCACCTCGTACGGCAGTGGAGCCCAGTCGGCGGTCATGCCGTCTTCACTCTCCACGGCGCGGATCGCGCAGGTGTACGCGTACGTGCGCTGGTCGCCCATCACGCCGACGGTCTTCACCGGCAGCAGCACCGCAAAGCTCTGCCAAAGCTGGCGATAGAGCCCAGCCTTCTTGATCTCTTCCGTGCAGATCGCGTCGGCCTCCTGCAGAATCGCCACGCGGTCGGACGAGACCTCGCCGAGGATGCGCACCGCGAGACCGGGGCCGGGGAACGGCTGGCGCTCGAGGATTTCGGCAGGCATGTCGAGGTCGCGACCGATGCGGCGCACCTCGTCCTTGAACAGATCGCGCAGCGGCTCGATGAGCTTGAGCTTCATGTCCTCGGGCAAGCCGCCGACGTTGTGGTGCGACTTGATGACGTGCGAAGGCCCATGAACACTGGCCGATTCGATGACATCGGGGTAGAGCGTGCCCTGCACGAGCCAGGCAATCTCTTCGCCTGCGGACTTCTCCGCTTCAAAGATCTTCTTCGACTCGTCATCGAAGACCGCGATAAATTCGTTGCCGATGATCTTGCGTTTCTTCTCAGGGTCGGTGACGCCGGCGAGCTTCGAGAGGAAGCGCTCCGACGAGTCAACGGCGATGAGGTTCAGGTGAAGGTCTTCGCGCATAGTGCGCTGCACCTTCTCAAACTCATCCTTACGCAGCACGCCGTTGTTGACGAAGACGCAGGTGAGGCGATCGCCGATCGCCTTCGAGACGAGCACCGCAGCGACCGACGAATCAACGCCGCCGCTCAGCGCGCAGATGGCGTGGCCGGCGGGGCCGACCTGCTCGCGGATGCGTGCAACGGTGGTTTCGATGAAGTGTGCGGGCGTCCAGTTCTGCTCGGCGCCGCAGATGTTGACGACGAAGTTCTTCAGCAGCTCCATGCCTTGGCGCGTGTGCGCGACCTCGGGGTGGAACTGCACGGCCCACATGCGACGATCCTCGTTGGCAAGCGCGGCGATAGCGTTCTTCGTCTGCGCGATGATCTGGAATCCCGGTGCGAGAGTTTCGGCGTGATCGCCGTGCGACATCCAGACGTCGATGGTCTGCGGCAGGCCGTGGAAGAGAGCGCTTTGCTGCAGCACTTCGACTTCAGCGTGGCCGTACTCACGCGCAGGTGCGGGGACGACGTTGCCGCCGAGGTGGTGCGTCATGAACTGCAGGCCGTAGCAGATGCCGAGCAGCGGCAGGCCGGTCGCGAGGACAGCGGGGTCGGCCTTGGGCGCGGCATCGTCATAGACGCTGGACGGACCGCCCGAGAGAATGATGCCCTTGGGCTGCAGCTCGAGAACTTTTTCAAGCGGCGTGGTGCAAGGCAGAACGACGCTGAAAACGTTGAATTCGCGGATGCGGCGGGCGATCAACTGCGTGTACTGCGAGCCAAAATCGAGGATAACGATGGTGGAAGTGGTCGGCGTGCTCACCTGTCCAGTGTAGCCGCTTGGCGCATCCAAGATAACTATGCGAGTTTCGGGCCTGATTTTGCTGATATTTGTCGCTGGGTGCTCGTCCAGGGGCAAGGTGGATGCGCCGACAGCAGCGAAGCCTGCGGTGCAGACGAAGGCGAGTGCATCCGTGCCGATGACGAAGCACCTGGCGACGTATCGCGACGCGGCGACCGGGGTGAGTTTTGAGTATCCCGATGTGTGGCTACCGAGCGAGAAGGCACCCATGTATCTGGGGCCGAACATGCCGGCGGAGTACAAGCCGCGCGCATCGTTTGCGTTTTCACCGCAAGGCAATCTCTACGAGAAAACGCTGTTGCAGGGCCTGGTGTTCAGCTACGCGGCGCGACCTGCCAAAGACGAAGCTGCGTGTTTCGCCAGCGTACCCGCGAACGGCAGCACGGCGAGCACAGCGACCTACAACGGCCGTAGCTTTCGCGAGCTGACGGGAACCAACGCGGGCATGTGTCACGCGCAGACCGCGACGCTCGACGTGACGTATAGCAACGGCGCGTGCCTGCTCTTCGAGCGGGACTTCAACACCGAGTGCAACGGTGCGGGCGACGGCAAGCGCGCGTTGACCACTAACGAAACCCGCGCGCTGCAGTATCACCTGGATGCGGTCATGAAGAGCGTCGTGATCACCCCCTAATTGGGGTCCTTCTGGCGAGTGTTGTTGACCGCGCCCATGATGCCCGCGCCGAGCAGCACGATGGCGATCGCCGCAACCCAGTGTGATGGCATATGCGCGAGGTGGCAGACGTAGATCACGCCCGCGATCAAAATGATGGTGCCGATTGTATAAAGGCCGAATGACATAACGCCTCCGTGGATTTTGCGGCTACGGAGTGATGTGATGCAGATTCGCGGTAAAGTGTGGTCGCGCGGTGCAGGAATGGATGTGGACCGCCGACGACTTACTCGGCGAGGTCGCGGCAGACCACGCTGTAGTAGCGGAAGCGGACGCCGTGGAAGTAGTCGCTCATGAAGCTGTAGAGGATGATCAGGCCGATCCACCAGTTGCGCAGGAACTCCGGCGTGGCCACTGCGGAGAACGGTAGCGGCGTGGCCGAGAACGTGAGCGCGAGCACCAGCAGCGCAAGCTTCACGATGCACATGACGAGCGCGATCTCCATGACCTCTGCGCGGACCGCGCGTTGTGTCACCGCGCTGCGCAGGCTGGCGAAGAGGCTATCGCCGTGGACGGCGTTCCAGTTCATGGCGAGCGTGAGCGGCCAGCTGATGCCCGCCCAGCCGACGAAGAGTGCAAGCGTAGCCACGATGCTCAGCGCGGCGAAGACGAGCACGTCCGGCTCAGCGCCAAGCGTGGCCGTGGTGTGGAGTTCGCGGTGCGCGACAGCGAGCAGGATGTTCAGCCAAATCGTCCAGCAGAGCATCACGCCGAGCGAGCGCACGAGGCGCAAAACGAAGAAGACGCCGAGGCTCGCACGGGACTCCGCACCGAGCGTGCGGCGTGCGTAGAGCACCTGTCCGAACGTACCTACAGCAACCCACCAGAGAACCGCGACGGGGATGAAGACGGGCAGGAGTGGACGCGCGATCGCGAGCAGTTGACGTGATGAGACGCCGATGGTCGCGGCCATCTCTGCGGGATGGAAGAAGGTCATCGTGCCGAGCTGCGCCCAGATGGCTTCGAGCTCCGGCAGGTGGGGTTGTGCCCACTTCAGCGCCCAGAGGATGAGCGGAATGCCTGCGAGCCAACGCCAGCCGAGCTCGACGAGTGTGAGCGTGGGACGCTTCCACGTCTGCGCCATCATGTTGACGAACGTTTGCGTGGAGCGTCCCTTAGGCTTCTGACTCACTACTTCCCTTTCGAGCTTTGCGGCGTGGTGCGCGTGCGTTTACTTCAGGACGAGGTTGACGAGCTTGCCCTTGATGACGAGCGTCTTCACGAGCTGCTTACCTTCGAGGCGCTGCTGCACTTTCTCGTCGGCGAGTGCGGTGGCCTTGATGGTTTCCTCGTCGGCGTCCGCTGCGACCTTGATGACGACGATGAGCTTGCCGTTCGCCTGCACGGGGATCTCAAGCTCGCTCTCCTTGGCGAGTTCGGCGTTCGCAATGGGCCACGGTGCGTCGAGGATCAAGCCCTTGCCGCCGAGCATCTCCCAGAGTTCTGCAGCGAGAAACGCAGCAAACGGAGCGATGATCAGCGTGAGCGTGTGGAAGAGTTCAGCCAGCGTTGCCGGGGCGACTTCGCCTGCGTCGATGGCCTGCTCCGCACCGCTGATCTCGTTGACGAGGATCATGATCGCCGCGATGCAGGTGTTGAAGTGCCAGCGCCCGGAGAAGTCTTCGGTGATCTTCGCGATCGTCTGGTGCAGCGTGCGCAGCAGCTTGGTGCCTGCTTCGCTTTGCGCGGCAAAGGCCGACGGAGCGATCTCATCACCGTGCGCGTGCTGGGCCGACTTGATGATTGGCGTGTACTTCACGGCGAGGCGATAGACGCGCGCAAGGAAACGAGCGACGCCAGCGACGCCTTCTTCCTGCCACTCGAGATCGCGGTCCGGCGGTGCGGCGAAGAGCGCGTACATACGCGTCGCATCCGCGCCGTAGCGGCCGATCATCTCATCGGGAGAGACGACGTTGCCCTTGGACTTCGACATCTTCGCGCCGTCTTTGATGACCATGCCCTGCGTGAAGAGACGCGTGGCGGGCTCGTCATTCTTGATCAGCTCGAGGTCGCGCATCACCTTCGTCCAGAAGCGCGAGTAGATGAGGTGCAGAATCGCGTGCTCGACGCCGCCGATGTACTGGTCGATGGGGAACCAGTAGTTGGCCTTCGCGGAGTCGAACGGCGCGCTGCTATTGTGCGCGTCCGTGTAGCGATAGAAGTACCAGCTTGAGTCGACGAAGGTGTCCATCGTGTCGGTCTCGCGACGCGCAGGCTTGCCGCAGGTCGGGCAAGGCACGTTGACGAACTCAGGCACCTTCGCGAGCGGCGAGCCGCCCTGCTGCGTGATCTCGATGTTCTCCGGCAACAGCACGGGGAGTTGCGACTCCGGCACAGCGACAGCGCCGTGCTCTTCGCAGTAGATGACGGGGATCGGCGTGCCCCAGTAACGCTGACGCGAGACGCCCCAGTCCTTCAGGCGGAAGGTCGTGGTGCGCTTGCCGAAGCCCTTCGCCTCGGCGTGCTTGCCCATCTTCTCCTGCGCTTCAAGCGCGGGCTCGCCGGTGAACTCACCGGAGTTGATGAGCACGGCTTCTTCTTCAGCCGTGTACGGCAGTTCGAGGTCGCCGGTGTTGTCGTCCGCACCGCCAGAGAGCGCCGGCGCGAGGACGCGCTTGATCGGCAGGCCGTACTTCGTGGCGAACTCAAAATCGCGCTCGTCGTGCGCAGGCACGCTCATGATCGCGCCCGTGCCGTAGTCGGCGAGGATGTAGTTCGCGACCCAGACGGGGAGCTTCTCGCCCGTGAACGGGTTGACCGCGTGGCGGCCGGTGAAGACGCCATGCTTCTCGATGTTGCCGATGTCGCCCGCTTCCTTCGCGGCCTGCTGCTGCGCGATCATCTGCTCGACCTGCGGCGCGAGCGCTTCATCAAACGAGGCCCAGTGCTTCACGATCGGATGCTCGGGCGCGAGCTGGATCGAGGTGGCGCCGTAGATCGTATCGACGCGCGTAGTGAAGACCGTCACGGTCATGTTGTCCGTGCACTGGTCGATGGCGAAGGTCACTTCCGTGCCTTCGCTCTTGCCGATCCAGTTGCGCTGCATGGTGCGCACCTTCTCGGGCCAGCCGGGCAGCTGGTCAAGGCCGGTCAGCAACTCGTCCGCGTACGCAGTGATGCGCAGGAACCACTGCTCCATTTCGCGCTGCTCGACGAGCGTGTCCTCATGGCGCCAGCAGCAACCGCCGACGACCTGCTCGTTCGCCAAAACGGTCGCGCACTTCGGGCACCAGTTCAGCTTGGAGGTCTTCTTGTACGCCAGGCCCTTCTCGTACATCTTCAGGAAGATCCACTGGTTCCAGCGGTAGTACTCGGGCAGGCAGGTGGCGATCTCGGTGCCTTCCCAGTCGTAGCCGAGGCCGAGGCGGCGCATCTGCACCTTCATCTGCTCAATGTTGGCGAGCGTCCACTGGCGCGGCGGCGTGTTGTTCTTCAGCGCGGCGTTTTCTGCGGGCAGGCCGAAGGCGTCCCAGCCCATGGGGTGCAGCACGTTGAAGCCGCGCATGCGCATGAAGCGGGCAAGCGCATCGCCGATGGAGTAGTTGCGCACGTGGCCCATGTGGAGCTGGCCGGAGGGGTACGGCAGCATTTCAAGGCAGTAGAACTTCGGCTTGCCGGAGGTGTGGTCGGCGGCGCGATAAAGGGCCGGGTCGGCGTCCCAGCGCTGCTGCCAGCGGGGTTCGATCTCGGCGGGGTTGTAACGGACTTCGTCGGGGCGCGTCGGCGCGGTGTTTTCAGCAGAACTCATACAAGTTCTATTGTACGGAGGTTGGCAAGGGGTGGTGCGATTACTGAGCGGCGGCAGAAGCCGCGCCAAACTCTTCGACCATCCTGTAACCCTCGGGGGCACGGAAGAGCGCCGGTGCGGGCTCCGTGACACTGAGATCGGACGTGATCAAAGTGGTCGAACTGGATGCCGGATGATCGATGCGGCGCTCCAGGATCATGTGGAGGTCTTGTGACAGCCACTGCTCGTCAGTGGAGCGAGCGTCAGCCGTGGTTGATGCCGTGGGATGGGACGGCTTACGAATGTAACGAATACCAATCACCTCAACGCCAGCGATCTTGCGTGTGCCGAGCGGCTCGGTGGCAGAGCCATCTGCGCTCTGCGTGGGGGTGCCTGTGGCTAACGCAAGTTGATTTGCCTCCCACTTTTGCCAGAAAGCGTCCATCGGAGACGAAGCATTTTGAGGATGCGCTGTTGCTGGCTTGAGATGCGAGTAATAAACGGTGTGAGACTGAGCATTGATACGCAGATAAAGAAGCGCAATGGGATCGAATATGGTGATGAAGGTATACGGTTCGCCCTGTTGCGGAGTGTGCTGAGATTCCTGACGCACCCTTCCCTCGGAGTCGCGGCTGAAGTGGATGACAGTAGTCGTGGTGCGTTTCCTGCCGTCGGTGCCGGTGGTCGTCGAGGTTTCGTTTTCGGTGACAGAGAAGGGACGGTTCTTGTCGATCCTCATGTTCTCCAGCGATGCACCGACGAGTGGATCGTTACGGAAGAGGTGGCGGCTTGGCGTCGGCGTGTTGGCAGGCGCTTGCGCGATGAGCGGCGCAGCGAAGGTGAAGGCCAGAATAGCGTCACGGAAAGCCATGAATTCCCTCTGCGAAACATTCTGCGCCCGAACCCTTCGCGTGGCGAGGGATTTTGTCTGGATAGCAACTGAAAAGGCGTCCCACACCTCGGCCTTGAGATGCGGGACTCCTGAATAGAAGTGCGTTTACTGTACCGGGACGATGGGCAGCGTGACGTAGCTGGCATCGCCGGAGGTGTGCCAGATGCGCTGCGTGGCCTTGGTGTAATCCGCGGGCTTCGCGTTGAAGATGTTCGGCACGAAGCTCTGCGGGTTGCGGTCGTAGAGCGGGTAGAGCGACGACTGCACCTGCACCATGATGCGGTGGCCAGCGGGGATCGTGCGCTCGATCATCGGCAGGCCGAAGGTGTAGGCCAGCGGCGCGTTCGGCTTCAGCGCTTCGGGCTTCTCGAAGCTGGTGCGGTAACGGCCGCGGAAGATGTCGGTCGCCATCGGCAGCTCGTAGCCGCTCATGTTGTACGGGTGCGGCACCACGCCGGGGTACGCGCCCTCACCGCTTGCGGGTTCGACATCGGTGTCGGGATAGACATCGATGACCTTCACCACCCAATCGGAGTCCGTACCGCTGGTCGAAGCGACGAGGTGGACGACGGGCTCGCCGGAGAGCTTCATCGGCTCGGTCAGCGGCTCGCTGACAAAGCTGACGACATCCGTGCGGCTATCCACAAAGCGCTGGTCGCCGACCAGCCACTCGCGCCAGCCGATGCCGTCCTGGTTTTCGCGGTCGAGCACAGGACGCTCACGGTACGGTACGGGCTTGGCCGGGTCGGAGACGTACTCGGTGAAGCGCATCTCGCCAGCGGCCTTTGCCGGAGCGTTGAAGCTCAGCTTCCCGCCAGCCGCCAGGTACACAGGCTTCGACGCGATCGCGCAGCCCTGCTCGCAGCTGGTGGGGAAGCTCTCGAGGCGGTCCCAGTGATTGGCGCCGGTGTCGTAGATGAAGACCGGCGGCGTGTGCGCGGGCTTGCCGTCGTTCTGCAGGTGCTCGTTGAAGAACGGGGTGACGATGTCGCGGCGCCACTCGGCGGTAGTGTCACCGGACCAGGTCATGGGGCCGAGGCCGAAGCCCGGGCGGTTGACCTGCGAATGGAACCACGGACCCATGGTGATGAAGTTCATGTTGTTGGCCTTGTCCTTCGGCTCCCACGCGCGGTAGGAGTGGATGGCGCCCCACATGTCTTCCTGGTCGTAGAGTCCCTGCTCCCACAGCGTGGGTACGGTCAGCGGCATCTTTTCGATGAGGTGATCGAGCGCCTGCGCCTTCCAGAAGGCGTCATAGGCCGGATGCTCCTTCATGATCTTCCAGGCATCGAGCTGGTCGGCGCCCTTGGAGCGGGCGAGATCTCCCGCCGAACCGATGGCGAGATCGTTCGCGTACTGGTCGCCGGGCAGCGTGTGAACCGGTACCGGCACACGGCCGCCGGTCTGGCCGATGAAGTAGTCGATGTTGGGCTGGCGGAAGGCGCCGTAGTGGTACCAGTCATCGCCCATCCAGCCGTCAACCATGGGGCTTTCCGGAACGGCGGCGCGCAGCGCGGGGTGCGGCTTCAGCAGCGCCATCACCACGGTGAAACCTTCGTACGACGAGCCGATCATGCCGACGCGACCGTTGGTTTCGGGGACGTTCTTCACGAGCCAGTCGATGGCGTCGTAAGCGTCGGTGGTGTCGTCAGCACCGGTCTTGTTGAAGCCGGAGTCGACGGGCGGCGGCGTCATCAGATACGCGCCCTCGGAGCCCCACTTGCCGCGCACATCCTGGTAGACGCGGATGTATCCGGCGCGGACGAAGTCTTCATCGGCGAGCGAAAGCTCGTCGATAAGGTGCTGGGCGTGGTCATCGCCCTTGCTGCGGCGATGATGCTCGGCGTCGTACGGCGTGCGCGTGAAGATGATCGGCATGTTCTTCGCACCGTGCGGCACGTAGATCACCGTGTAGAGCTTCACGCCGTCATGCATGGGCATCATGACGACGCGGCGGTCGTAGTCCTTTGCCGGCGATGCAGGCTGCGTGAAGCTCTTGGGCAGCGTGTCGTAGCCGATGGGCGTCTGCGCGTGGGCGGCGAATGCCGAAAGGCCGATGGCCAGGGCCAGGGCTGCGGTGCGAGTGAAGCGCATATTTGCTGCCTCCGTTTTGGGTGATGATACTGCGGTGGAAACCTGAATGGATGAGAAACGATCTCACACCCTTGTTCGTCATCCACGCAGGGAACGACAAACAAAAGCTCAGGCGGGTGATGACGACCGGGTGATGAAGGTTAGGTGCCCCATCCGTACGCGACTTTCTGCGGACGGGTGGGCGGCCACGGATACCAGAACATCCTGCAAACCCAGGCCTCAAAATCGAGACCCGGGGCACCCGTTGTGGAATGGCCTAGCCTGCGCTGAGGACGCGGAGCGTCATGACGTTGCGCTCGTTGTCACCTTCTTCGTCGTCCGGCGTCTCGGCGATGAAGGCAGTGTGCTCGAAGCGCGAGTCGTGCAGCAGACGGCGGAATGCCTCGGCGCCGATGGTGCCTTCGCCGATGTGTTCATGGCGGTCGAGCTTGCTGCCCATCGCGGCCTTCGCGTCGTTGGAGTGCCAGACCTTCACGGCCTCGAAGCCGATCGTCTGCGCGATCTGGCGCATCGTCTCTTCGTAGCCTTCGGCGGTGACGATGTCATAGCCCGCGACGTGCGTGTGGCAGGTGTCGAGGCAGACGTTGACGGGCATGTGCGGGCGCAGAATGTCGACAAGTTCGCCGACCTGCTCGAAGGTGCTGCCGAGCGAGAACTCGGCACCGGCCATGTTCTCCACGAGCAGTTCGAAGCCCGCACCAGCGAGGTCGAGTCCCTCGACAGCCTTCTCCACGCCTTCGGCGGCGAAGCGTAGACCTTCATCGCGCGTCAGCCCCTTCCACGAGCCGGGATGCAGCACGAGGTACTCGGCACCGAGCGCGAGGCCCTGCTGCACCTCGGCACGCAGCGCCTCGACGGACGACGCGCGCACGCTCTCGGTCTGCGAGCAGAGGTTGATGAGGAAGCTGGCGTGGATCGTCAGCGGGCCGATGTCGTAGTGTGCACGCAGCTTCTTCAGCTTGTCGGCGTCCTCCGGCTTCACGGCGGATTTCTTCCACGTGCGCGGGCTGGAGGAGAAGATTTGCAGAGCGTTTGCACCCGCTGCGTGGGCGCGTTCGACGGCCATCCAGGGGCCGCCTTGCGTGGAGAAGTGTGCGCCGATTCGCTTCTTAGACATAGGCGTTTAGGGTATCGCAGCGAGCTGAGAGATAAGAAATCAGAGAGAAGAGATGGCCACGGCGGCACGGCGAGCACCATCGCTCCAGCAAATTCGACGGCGTGTAGCATCCATAAGAATCGATGTTGCCATCTGACTCCACTGATCTCTTATCTCTGATTTCTGATCTCTCCTATGAAAGAAAAAGTCACCGTCCACGACTCCATGCAGAAGGGCTACACCTACTACCGCACGCGGCGCGCGGGCGATATGAAGGACCATCCCGAGTTCACGCCGTACTACACGCCGCTGCAGATGCTGCGCATGGGCGTCTTCGAGGGACGGTATCTTGACCCGAAGAGCGCGGAGTTCCCCGAGTCATGGCGCAAGCTCCTCAAACCCGAAAGCGATGTAGCGAACAACTACTTCGGCGTGAAGTCGCGGCGCTCGCTGGCGGATTGGCGATCGAGCGGATGGATCTTCAAGGAAGACCCGCGTGGGTGGTTCGAGTGGTATTGCCGCTTCTACATGGGGCGGCGCGGTGAGCATGATGCCAAGCAGATTGCGCGTTGGAAGAGCTTCGGCGCGCGGCACTCCGCGCAGGTGCGCAAGCACGCGCCGGCGCATGGAAACCCCGACCATCCCAACGCGCAGAAGCGTCTGAAGCAACGCCAAGGTTTGCTGCAGTGGGCGCATGATCCGCTGGTGTAGCCGCGACAGCCGGATACCTCAGGTCTCGCCTTTTAGACCTGGGTTTGCAAAAGGTTCGCGCTGTCCTCGCCGCTCACCCGGCGTGATCGCTGGTGGGAACGTAACCGGTAAGATCACGGAGGAACGGTCCACTGACCGCGGAGAACTTGATGGAGCAGCAGAATTACAGCAATCACGTACGGCGGGACATTCCCTTCATGGCTGCGGCCTTGATCTTTCTGCTGAACATCGGCGCGGTGTCGGTCTGGTACTGGCATCATCGCTGGCAGCATGCGCACAGCGGGCCGTGGGCGATTGTGGTTGCCGTGGCGTTGCTCGTACTGGTGATGAAGGTGCGGACCTATACGCTGACCGTGCAGGACCGCGTGATCCGGCTGGAAGAGCAGTTGCGCTTGACGCAGCTTTGCACGCCGAGCGAGATGGTCGAGTTGGAGTCGTTGACGGTGAAGCAGCTTGTCGCGCTGCGCTTTGCGTCGAATGCGGAGTTGCCGGAACTGGCCCGTCGCGCGGTGCGCGAGAAGATGGAGCCGAAGGCGATCAAGGAAGCCATCAAGAGCTGGCGCGCGGACCATCAGCGCGTGTAGGCAGCACGAACCGGTGCTTATGTCCCCGAGCACGAACGGGTGCTTATCTCTCCCAGCACGAAAGGGTGCCCCATGTCTCGATTTTGAGACATGGGTTTGCAGGATGTTTCTGGAGTGATCAGATTCGCGGCAGCCCCCAGTCCGCATGATGCCGCGTACGGATGGAGCACCCGGCGAGTCCAGATTTTGTGGTCTCCCACATCTCAAAATCGAGATATGGGGCACCCGGCATGTTCGACCGCATGATCAACTCAGGTCGAAATTCTCAACCGACATCTCGATACTCAACCAACATCGCAGTGAGGCAAGAACGGTAGGGCACGGCTTCAGCCGTGCCATTTTCGTTGCGCGCAGATCGGGGCTTTAGCCCCTGAGGTGAGCTTGGAGAGACGTGCTGGCGTCCACGGGCATCCTGCAAACCCAGGTCTCAAAATCGAGACCTGGGGCACCCGTTCGTTGCAAACGTGAAAACGGCCCACTCGGACGAGTGGGCCGTTTTACGTTCGTTGCGACTGAGGTCTAGTAGACGTCGCGCTGGTAGCGCTTGGCCTTCTTCATGTCGTTGAGGTACTCCTGCGCGTGCTCGGGCGTCTGGCCGGAGCCGTTCGCGATCGCGTCGAGCAGGGCCGTTTCGACGTCCTTCGCCATACGCGAAGCATCGCCGCAGACATAGAAGTACGCGCCTTCCTGCAGCCACTTGTAGAGCTCCGCAGCGTTCTCGCTCATGCGGTCCTGCACGTAGACCTTCTTGCCCTGGTCGCGCGAGAACGCGGTGTCGAGCTTGGTCAGCGTGCCGTCGGCCAGCATACCGTTCCACTGGTCTTCGTAGAGGAAGTCCGAAACGCGGCGCTGTTCGCCGAAGATGAGCCAGTTCTTGCCCTTCTGGCCGAGCGTCTGGCGATGCTCGAGGAAGGCGCGGAACGGCGCGATGCCGGTGCCCGGGCCGATCATGATCACCGGCGCGTTGGTGTCTTCGGGCAGGCGGAAGGCGTTGTTCTCATGCAGGAAGATCGGCATGGTCGCGCCTTCGGGAGCGCGCTCGCCGAGGTGGCCGGAGCAGACGCCCTGGCGATCGGCGCCGTGCGCGTGGTAGCGGATCACGCGCACCGTGGTGTGAACCTGGTCCGGGTGCGCAGCCTGCGAGGACGCAATCGAGTACATGCGCGGCGTCAGGCGCTGCAGCACGTTGAAGAGCTCCTGCGGGTTCTGCACCGCGCCGGGGAACTGCTTGACGAGATCGACGAACTCGCGGCCCCAGACGTACTCCTCAGCCAGGAGCTTGTTTTCCTGGCCGAGCAGCGCCTTCAGGTCAGCGGGAACGTTCTCGCCGAAGAGCTTGGCGTACTGGTTGACCGCACCGCGGGCGAGTTTGCCGATGCCGAGGCGCGTGGTGAGCGCTTCGTGCAGCGAAATCTCGACCTTGTAGTGATCGAGCACGCGCTCCGTACCGTTGAAGCCGAGGGCTGCGAGGTTCTCCGCCACCTGCTCTTCGCGGTTGGTGGGGTTGATGCCGACCGCGTCGCCGGGCGTGTAGGTCATGCCCTCTTCGAGCTCCAGCTCGATGTGGATCGTTTCCTTTTCCGACTCCGGCCCGGTCATGCGGCGGTTCACGAGAACGCGCGAGGTATAGGGCTGGTTGCGGGTGTACTTGCTGTGGGCCTTTGCGGCCGCGGGCGCGGTGGCGGTTTCACTCATGGTGCGTCCATTTTATCGTGCGGAAGACGATATAGGAGCATTAGAGTCCGTAATCTGCAACCGGTCGGGACCGATGCCCGCCCCCTGTGCGAAACCGCAGACAAGCAAACGGCCCGCATCTGCAGGCCGTTGCACTCACGCATCCCTTCGTAGACGACGCCTAGAACACCTTCATGTGGATGGTCAGGTACTTCTTCGGGTCCTGGCGGAACATGGTGACGAGCTCGTTGGAATTCTTCAACAGGTCATCGAGGTGGTTGTAGGCTGCGGGGTCAGTGGCGAACTTGCCGAGCGTTCCCTTGCCTTGATTCACGCCCGAGAGCAGGTCGTCGAGGTTGGTGACCGTGTGGTCGAGCTTCCTGGCAAACGCGGGGTCCTTGGAGAGCAGGCCGAGCGCGCCCTTGCCGGCATCGGCCTCAGCCAGCAGCGAGTTCAAGTGGCCAACCGACTGGTTCAGGTTGTTGTAGAGCGAGTCGTCCGTGAGCAGCTTGCCTGCCGAGCCCTTGCCCTGCTGCAGATTCGTGGCCACCGAGTCGAGCTTCGCCGCGGTGTCATTCAGGTGGTTGTAGAACGCGTCGTCATGCAGCAACTTGCCGGCGGAGCCGCGGCCGGCGTTGATGTTCGCCACCATCAGGTGCAGGTCGCGGATGGTGCCGTTGAGGTTGTCGAAGAGCTCGCGGTTCTTGATGAGCTGGCCGACAGTGCCCTGCCCCTGCTGGATGCCGTCGACGACGGCGTTGAGCTTGGTGAGCGTCGTGTTCAGCGTGGCGAGCGTGTCTTTGGACTGCGACATCACGGCGTCGAGGCCGCCGCCTTCATCCACCGGCAGCGTCATGCCCGTCTGGATCTCCGGACCAACGGCGGTGCGGCTGTCGAGGTTGACGACGGTGTCGCCGACGAGGCCAACCTTGCCCAGCGAAGCGATCGAGTCAGCGTGAATGTCCGTCTGGTACTTCGGGCTCAGCTTCATGATGACGTGCACCGGCCGCTGCTTGCGCGCGGGGTCGTGGGAGATCTGCACGTGCGTCACTTCGCCGATGGTGACGCCTTCCAGCTGCACCTCTCCGCCCTTCTTCAGGCCGTTGGAGGAGGAGAAGTAGGAGTCCACGATGATCTTCTTCGTGAAGAGGCTCATGCCCGAAGCCGAGGTCATGAGGAAGAGCAGGATGCACAACAGGGCAAGCGATGCCAACGTCAGCACACCAACCTTAAGCTGCGACCACTTCAATTCCTGCTGACTGGGCATAGACCTCTCTCTTGCGGCGGTTTGATATCTGTTAGAGCGCAGCTCGGTGGTTTTGGCTGCTTTTCTTTCAAAGTACAGGAGAGGCGAGGAGTAGGAAAGGCGAGGGAGCAGGAAGCAGGTCTGCCATACGGCCTCAGGCGGACGGGTGGGGATCCACGGATTTCTCCAGCATCCTGCAAACCCAGGGCTCAGAATCGAGAGCCGGCTCCCGGTCTTGCCCGACTTGCCCGCTTCACCTACTTTCTTTCATCGCCCTCCGCGATGACGATCGCCATGGCCTCGGTGCGGGAGTGGGTGAGGCTGAGGTTCAGGCGATGAATGCCGAGGCGATCGGCGATTTCGCGGGCGCGGCCGTGGAGGACGAGCTCCGGGCGCTGGCCGGGTTTGCGCGTCACCTCGAACTCCTTCCAGTTCACGCCGCGGCTGATGCCGGTGCCGAGTGCCTTGGCTCCGGCTTCCTTCGCGGCGAAGCGGGCGGCGAAGCTTTCGGCGGAGGTCTTCACCTTGCGCTGGCAGTAGGCGATTTCGCCTTCGGTGTAGACGCGGCCAAGGAAGGCCGGGCCGAAGCGAGCCAGTGAGTGCTCAATGCGCGCGATCTCGATGAGGTCTGTGCCGATGCCGATGATCATGTGGCCAGTGTAGCGGTTGCGGCCACCGGTCGCGGGCGCGGCAGGGTGTCCGATGAAGAGGAGGCAGGACGCGTTACCCGGACCCCTTATGTCTCTTCCTCTCGAAAATCTGGACGGCCTCAGGAGCCGTACCGATGAACCGCTCGCCGAACCGCTGCTGTTGCTGACGGCGTTTACCTATGAAGACCGCCGCAAGGTGCTCGCCGACGCCGTGGACGCGCTGGAACGCAGCGGATGCTGGGTGCTGGGACGGCGCAACCTCTCCGCCACCGAAGTACAACTGCGGTTCGAGCTGGCGGTGCGGGAGGCGCTGGAGGTCTACGCAGCGCTGATCGCCAGCGGTTTGGAGCTGACGCGCGACAGTCACCTGAGCCTCCACGCGCTGTGCACGCTGCGGAAGTATCGGCAGCGCGCGGCCGAACATCGTGTGGTGACGCTGGGGTTGGCGATCAGCTTTCTGGACGAGGTAAATCTGGCAGCGGAACTGATGCCGCGTGCGGGAGCCGCTTGAGAAGCGAGGGGATAGGGTTTAGGGGGTAGGTTGTAGGGGATGGGTGTAGACCACGGCATCGCGCTACGTAGGTATGCGGCCCTGGGTGTGAGTGAACCCACGACATCGCGGCAAGCCCGCAGGTGCGCCTATCCCCGAAACCCGATCCCCTCCCCACGCGCTGCAACCAGCTACACTAAGAAGCGTCATGAGCCTTTCTCCCGCACCGATCATTGAAGCGTCGCAACTGGGTAAGACCTACCGCACCGGCAAGTTGGAGGTGCAGGCGCTCAAGAACGCCAGCTTCTCGATCAATCGCGGTGAGTTTGTCGCCATCGTCGGGCCTTCGGGCTCGGGTAAGTCGACGCTGTTTTACATTCTGGGCGGGCTGACCTCGCCGACCGCCGGTTCACTGCGCATTCAGGGACAGGATTTCTCGCGGCTTTCGGACGCGGAGCGCACCAAGCTCCGCCGTGCGCACATCGGCTTCGTCTTCCAGCGCTTCAACCTGCTGCCGACGATCTCGGCGTATGACAACATCGAGCTCGCGCACCAGATCGCCGACACCGGCAAGCCGTTCGACAAGGCTCTGCTGACCGAGCTGAGCGGCCTGCTGGGACTCGAGGGCCGCCTGCAGCATCGCCCCAATGAGCTTTCCGGCGGACAGCAACAGCGTGTGGCGATCGCGCGCGCGCTGATCACGCGTCCGGCGATTGTGCTGGCCGACGAGCCGACCGGCAACCTCGACACCGAAAACTCGATCGCCGTGCTCGAGATGCTGCGCAAGGCAAGCCGCGAGTTCAACCAGACGGTGTTGATGATTACGCATAACCCCGAAGCCGCACAGATCGCCGACCGCATCATCACGATGCGCGACGGCCAGGTGACGGGGATTGAAGCGGCGCGTGGAAGCCTCTAAGGCCGATGCGCGCGCGCTGGGTTTCCGTGCTGCTACTGGGCGCCGCGATGGCGTCCGCGCAGCTTTCTGACGGCAAACTCGACCTGAATACGGCTTCTCCGCAACAACTTGCGGGCCTGCCCGGCATGGGCAAGGAGTACGTGCGGCGGGTGATCGCCGGGAGGCCGTATACAGCGAAAAATCAGTTGGTTACGCGCGGCGTGCTGCCCCAGCAGGAGTATCTGCGGATCGCAGATCTGGTCGTCGCCCACAGGCCCAAGCAGCCTGTGGAAAAATAATTTCCGCTCGGATGCCAATTGTGTACTGCGGCGTGTATTATCTCCGTCGCAGCAAACAAGAGCTAGCCCTGTGGTGTGAGCTGAGACAATGTCTCGCCGACCACAGGGCTGATTTTTTGGTGGCCGCCTGTTGAGGCAGCTAAGAGCCAACGAGCCGAGTGCCGCCCCTCAACGCTTCTGTGGGCTTGCCGGATTGCGGCGGGCCAGGCTTCTGTGGTCTCCCACATCGCAGGATCGAGATGTGGGCAACCGGCTTTCGTGGCTTTGCGAGCGAGACATAGATCCCCTGCGGCGATGACAAACAAAGCTCGCGCTCGACTTCGCTTCCGAGTCAGGCGAGCACAAAGCGTTCCGCGAATGCACCGAAATCGGGTAAGCTGTCAGAAGCTTCCGGCGTTGAGCCTGACAGCCTGAATGGAACCATGGATGCCGGTGTTTGACGTGCTGACATTTCGGAAGTGTGCGCTGCGCCTCGCAGCGGCGGCGGTCGCTGCCGTCGGCCTTTCCGGTTGCCAGAGCGTGCAGGGCACCAGCTCCACGACCGCAGGCATCCGCTTCGTGGCGGCTTCGCCCGACGCACCCGGCCTCGACTTCCTGCTGAATAAGAACGTGCAGACCTATAACCTCGGCTACAACTCCTACACGCCGAACTATCTGTATGTTTCGCCGGGCACCTACACCGTGGCGGCAGCGCAGTATGGCGCCGACACGACCTCCCTGGCCTCCACGAGCCTGACGATCCAGACGGCGAAGCACTACACGGCGATCGCCGCGAATGTGCAGGCGAGCATGCAGCTGATCGCTCTGACCGACCAGTACGGCCCGGCGCCGAGCGGCCAGTTCAGCATTCGTCTGGTGGACCTTTCGACCGCCACAGGCGCGTTGGATATCTACCTGATTCCGACGGGTAGCACGATCGTGACGACGAACCCGCTCTACACCGGGCTGACGTTCTCGGGCACGACGGGCTACATCACGGTGCCGGCGGGAACGTATCAGCTGGAGATCGTCGCGAACGGCACGGTGGTGACCACCACGACCGTGACGTACTACACCGGCTCGCAGACGACGTTTGCGTCTGGCGCGGTGCGCACGATTCTGATAGACGACAACAAACTGGTGACGAACCCTGTACTGCAGGCGATCACGCTGGCGGACTACAACTAGAATCTTTGGACCGGTGTTTTGTTTGGCCTGCGATGATCGCAGGCCTTTTGCTTTTGTGACCGAGGGGGAATCCTGCAAACCCAGGTCTCAAAATCGAGACCTGGGGCACCCGTTCGTACACGTCGAGACGGAGTGCACCCAATCCTGCTGACAAAAACAGAAAGGCCGCCATTGCTGGCGGCCTTCGTGTTTCCTGGACCCTGGGCCCTAAGCCCTGACCCTCGCCTTAGTAGCGGTAGTGGTCAGCCTTGTACGGGCCGTCCGGCGAGACGCCGAGGTAGTCGGCCTGCTTCTTCGAGAGCGTCGTGAGCTTCACGCCGATCTTCTCGAGGTGGAGGCGGGCTACTTCTTCGTCGAGGTGCTTGGGGAGTACGTAGACGCCGACCTTGTAGGTGTCCTTGTTCTTCCAGAGGTCGAGCTGCGCGAGCGTCTGGTTCGCGAAGCTGTTCGACATGACGAACGAGGGGTGACCGGTGGCGCAACCGAGGTTCACCAGGCGGCCTTCCGCAAGGATGAAGATCGACGGGCCGCCCGGGAAGGTGTACTGATCGACCTGCGGCTTGATGTTCAAGCGCACGGCGTCGGAGCCTTCGAGCTCGGCCATCTGGATCTCGTTGTCGAAGTGGCCGATGTTGCAGACGATGGCCTGGTCCTTCATCTTGCGCATGTGCTCGAGCGTGATGATGTCGAGGTTGCCGGTGCAGGTGACGTAGATGTCGCCGCGGCCGAGCGTGTCCTCGATCGTCGTGACTTCGTAGCCTTCCATCGCAGCCTGCAGTGCATTGATCGGGTCGATCTCGGTGACGATGACGCGAGCGCCAAGGCCACGCAGCGAAGCCGCGCTTCCCTTGCCCACGTCGCCGTAGCCGCAAACAACGGCGACCTTACCGGCGACCATGACGTCGGTGGCGCGCTTGATGCCGTCCACGAGCGACTCGCGGCAGCCGTAGAGGTTGTCAAACTTCGACTTCGTGACCGAGTCGTTGACGTTGATGGCGGGGATGAGGAGCTTGCCCTCTTCCATCATCTTGTAGAGGCGGTGGACGCCGGTGGTCGTCTCTTCGGAAACGCCGCGCCACTCCTTCACGGTCTTGTTCCAGCGCTGCGGATCTTCTGCGTGCACGGCCTTCAGGAGCTTCTTGATGACAGCCTCTTCGGTCGAGTGAGCTTCTGCGTCGACCCACTCCTTCTCACCGTTCTCGAGCTCGTAGCCCTTGTGGATGAGCAGGGTGACGTCGCCGCCGTCATCGACGACGAGCTGCGGCCCGAGGCCACCTTCGTGACGCAGAGCCTGATCGGTGCACCACCAGTACTCTTCGAGCGTCTCGCCCTTCCAGGCGAAGACGGGAACGCCAGCGGCAGCGATGGCAGCAGCAGCGTGGTCCTGCGTGGAGAAGATGTTGCACGATGCCCAGCGGACCGTGGCGCCGAGCGCGACGAGCGTCTCGATGAGCACGCCGGTCTGGATGGTCATGTGCAGCGAGCCGGTGATGCGCACGCCAGCGAGCGGCTGCGACGGTGCGTACTTGCGGCGGATGGCCATGAGGCCCGGCATTTCGTGCTCGGCGATGGTCAGTTCCTTGCGGCCCCAGTCGGCGAGAGAGATGTCGGCGACCTTGTACGGCAGGGTCTGCGTGAGTTCGGCAGTAGGCATGTGTCGTAGTGCTCCTTGCGTTATTGCGTTCGCTTGCAAGGATATCAGGGGTGTTAGAGCAGGGGGCGAACGATGCCGCGCACCTTCTCCGCGACAACGCCATAGACGATATGCGTCGCGGCTTCGGCGGTTTCTTCGCCGAGCGTCTCGTCCTCTGCCGCAGGGGCCATGCCGAGCGCAGGCAGCACACCGCGCTGCGTTACGGACATGAGGGTAAGACCGAAGGCTGCGCCTTCCTTCGCCGTCGCTGCGGGGAAGAACTCTGCGACCGCACCGTAGGCTGCCCCGGCTGCGATGCCCACGCCCCAATGCATTTCGGCCGAGGCGCTGTCGGCGCGTTCACGATGCTGCGGGCCGAAACGCTCGGCTGCAGTCTTCGCGGCCGTGGCAACGAGGCCGGCGATGGCTCCGGCTAGGAGCCCCTTCCAGAGAGAACGTTCCTGCGACTTCGTCATCTAGCGTGAAGCTCCGTGCAAAAGTTGGTCCGTCATGGCCGCTGCGTGGTGTGAGAAGACGTGCATCGCCGAGGCGACGAGGCGGTCGGTGTCGATGTCGTCTTCCTTCTCGCGGTAGAGCGCATCCTCGTCTGCGCCGAGGTCGATATCGTCGGCATCGTCGTCAAGTTCGCCGTCGTTCTCGAGCTCGGCGTCGGAGTCTGCACTGTCGTCCGTGTCGCGCGCATGCAGAGCCTGCTGCTCTTCGACATTGTCGCTGGAGCCTTCGGAGCCGGGCGTGGGCTCGATGAACTTCGGATCGTTCTCGAAGGTTGCGGTGGCGTCATCGCCGATCTGCTTGATGGGGTCGATGGGATCGTTCGTAGCAGCAAACATGGCAGTCCTCCAAGGGCGTTTCGCGCGCCGTGGTGGATTGGATGCAGGTTGAGGAGCCGTGGTGATCTGGAGAGGAAGACTCGGACGCGTTCGCCGATCTTCGCTTGCCTCCTGTGAGCCCAGGTCTCAGAATCGGGACCTGGTGTTTTGTGGCGTTGCGACTAGCCTTCGAAGGGCCGCAACTTCGCTTCGCTCGGTGCGGGTGTGGCGAGGCTTACGCAAACGAGGCCGATGAGCGAGAGGATGAGCGCCGGGAGGATCGCGTCACGCTGCGCAAGCACTGCGGGGAGGTGCGGCGCGACATACTGCCAGCTCACCGTGACTGCGGTTCCCGCGGCGATCGAAGCCACCGCGCCTGCGGCGGTCGCGCGACGCCAGAAGAACGCCGCGAGGATCACCGGCGTCAGCGCAGCCGAGTAGATCGTGTATGCATAGAGGCTCATCGCCAGCACGCTCTTGATGCGCAGCGCCTGCAGCAGCGCCCAGCAACCCAGCGCGACCACCATGAGGCGCGAGACGCCGAGGATTTCGCCGTTGCCTGCCTCGGGGCGGATGTAGCGCACGAAGACGTCGTTGACGAGATTCGTCGCGGGCGAGAAGAGGTAGTTGTTCGCAGTCGAGACGACCTTCGCGAAGATCGCTCCGACGAGCAGCGCACCGAGGATGCTGAGCAGCGGTGAGCCGCCAAAAGCATGCGTCGCGGTGTATGCGAGAATTTCGCGCGGATGGTCGGCGACCTCACCGGTGCGGAAGAGCGCCGAACCCACGACGGCAACACCAACGATCACGGTTTCGAGGATGATCGTGCCGATCATCCAGCCGCCGACGGCGACGGTCGCGTCGCGCTCGGTCTTCGCCGAGAAGAACTTCTGGTACATGCTCTGATTGCCGAGCATGAGCAGGCACGTCGGCAGGAAGAGCTCGAGCGCGGCGATGGGTTTGATCTCGCCGAAGGCCGTGAAGTGCGAGGCAGGCAACGCTGCGTGCACGCCCGACCAGCCGCCAGCGAGGTGGATCAACACCGGCAGAGCCACGATGAGCGTGATCGTTGCCAACATGCCGATCACGACGTCCATGTAAGCGACCGAGCCCATACCTGCGATCGCCGTGAAGACGATGACGAAGCCCGCGAGAATGTACGCGCCGTGCGTGGACGAGATGCCCGGGAAGATGAGGTGGATGATGTCGCCGCCGCCGATGAACTGGTAACTCGTGATCGCGGTGTACGTGAACAACACGGCGATGACGCCGAGCAGGCGCGCGGTCTGGTTGTAGCGCGACTCCAGCAGATCAGGGATGGTGAACTGCGCGAACTTTCGCGCGCGCGGTGCGATGAAGTAGATGAGCAGCAGCCCCGCCCATCCGCCTGCGGCCTGCCACAGCGCACCGAAACCGTGGCGGTAGGCGTTCTCGGCACCGCCGAGCAGCGACCCCGAGCCGATCCAGCTGGAGAGCAGCGTGAAGACGAGCACGAACGCAGGCAGCGAGCGCCCGGCGACCAGGTAGTCGGCCTTGGTTTTGACCTTGCCGAGCCGCGCCAGCGAGACGCTGAGCAGCGTGATGACGATGATGCCGAGGACGATCGCGTAGAGGTTCATGCTTGTGCGAATGATACTAGCGTGAGCCTCTACGCGGTGGCCGTAGAGTTAGAAGCCGAGCTGCAGACCGCTGGAGATGGTGCGCGGCGTGCCGATGTGGGCGACGTTACTGCTGGCGTTGGTGCCGGTAATGTCTCCCGCAGCGATCGTCGAGTAGTAGCGCGTGTCGGTGATGTTCTGGCAGTTGAAGCGCAGCGTCGCGAGCATCTTGTGCACGGTGCGCGCGTAGCGGAAACCGAAGTCGAAGGTGCTCGATCCGGGTGTGGTGTGCAGGTTTTCGTCGTCCTGCGGACGCTGCCCGATGAACTGCCATGAGCCCGTGAGACTGAGACGCTGCACGCCGGGTACGCGGTATTCACTGTAGAGACCAGCGCGGTAGCCGGGGATACCGACGAAGCGCTTGCCGTCCGTGGCGGCGATCTGCGTGCCGTTCAGGCGGGAGTTCAACGCGGTGAAGCCGCCGTCAATCAGCAGACGGTTGAAGAGCGTGCCCTGCGCCTGCAACTCTGCGCCGAAGTTCACCTGCTGGCCGACGATCTTGAAGATCGTTTGCGTCGCGCTGCCGTTGTACGCGACCGTGTTGGCGAACGGACGCTCCAGGCGGAAGAGCGCGGCGGTGAAGGCGATGGGGCGCGGATCAGACTTCACGCCCATCTCCCACTGCTTGCTGCGGTAAGGCGCAAGCGACTGCCCGCTGTTGACGAGCGCGGCTGAGGTCGGCGCGAGATCGCCCTGCTGCAGGCTGCTGGCGAAGGTGCCGTACGCGGTGAGCGTCGAGCCGAACTTGTAGAGCACGCTGGCCGAAGGGCTGATGCCCTGCTTGTTCGAACCACTGGTACGCGCGTTGGTGCGGGTGGCAGCGGTCCAGGTGTAGTTATCCGCGCCGATCCAGTCCTGGCTCGCGGCGACGCGGATGCCGAGGCCGTGTGGGAAGTGAATGAAGTCACCGAGGTTGAAGCCCTGCTGGTGCACGACCGCGCTCTGGCGAAGGTCGGTGTTCTTCGGCAGGCCCGCCGCCGGCGGCGCGAAGATGACCGGATGCGCCACGTTCGCGGTGCCCAGCAGAACGCTTGCAGCCGCAGGTGCGGTATAGGCGTACTGGTTGAAGCGGTAGCCTTCGCTGGCAACGACGACATCCTGCTGCAGGCCCCATTTGCGGAGGATGCCGGTGATGTAGCCGAGGTCGCTTTCCACGCCGAAGCGCGGGGCAAAGCCGGTCGCCAGCGACTGGCGATAGTCGCCGTTGTTGGAGGTGATCACGTTCACCGGCGTGTCGATGAAGCGGTCAAGGCGTTGCGCAAGGCCGCCGGCGGCGGCGTGCCAGTTCGGCGAGAAGTCATGCAGAATGCGCGCGCTGGTGCTCTGTGTGGTGAGGTTGACACCGGCATACGCCTGGCCGAAGCCGCGCACGCGTGGGTCAGGAGCAGCGGGCAGCACGAAGCTCGGTGCGGGGTTCTGCGTGGTGCCGCCGGCAGCGGTGTTGGGTCCGTAGGTGAACCAGCCGGGGTAGCCACGCTGCACGAGGTCATAGGCGCTATAGTGGGCGTCGATCGTGGTCGTCGGCGTGATGCGCGCGTCGAACGCGAACATGCCGAGGCGGCGGCGCAGACGGCTGGCTTCGACGAACTGCGTGCCGTCGCCGAAGAGCAGGTTCGTGCGGTAGCCGAACCACTTGTGCTTGCCGAGACGGTCGGAGAAGTCGCCGTAGATGGTGCCGACGGAGGACGAGTCCTGCTCGAGGTAGATGTTGCGCGTCGGCGCGTCAGTGGGGCGCTTCAGCACGAAGTCGAACATGCCCGACGGGTTCGCAGGGCCGTACATCGCGGCGCCGAGGCCGTTCTGCACCTGCAACTCCTGGTATTGCTCCATCGGGTTGGCGCCGGTGATCGCCATCGCCATGCCGTCCATGCGGGTGTTCTGCGCGATGGAACCCTGCATACCGCGCGTGGCGGGGCGCAGAACTTCGGGGCCCTGCTGCTCGGTGAACTGCACGAGCGGCATGTAGTGCATGGCGTCGCGGAAGCTCTTCACCTGCAGGTTCTGCAGCAGGTCGGCCGACGCGGTGGTGATGACGGCGGGCTGGTCGACGATAGGCGTTTCACCGAGCACGCCGCGGTCGACGCGGTCGATGTAGTAGCCCTGCGCCGTGGTGCCGGTTGTGGGTGCAGTCACGGTGACACTCGCATCGCTGCGGGCGCGCGTGAAGATCAGGTCCTGCGCGAAAGCCGGACCGCTGACGACGCGGAGCTGCAGCGAGACCGGCTGGAAATCGGCGCGCTGCGCGGTCAGTGTGTAATTGCCGGGCGGCACGTTCGTCAGCGTGTACGTCCCGTTCGCGTCCGTCGTAAAGCGCAGGTGCACGTCATCGCCATCGAGCGAGACCTGCGCGTTGGCTACGGGAAGCTGCGCGGCGTCGCGCACGATTCCCCTGACGCTGCCCGCGCTTTGCGCATGAGCTGCAGTTACCACCAGAACAGGCGCGGCCAACAACACCGCACTACCGAAAACGCCACGTCGCATCACAGAAAACAAGAAGCTCTCCTCAACCATTGCGGCACGGCCTTCGTTCTCTCTGCATTGAGCGATACGAGGCTCCGGCCATATGTGTCTTTATACGATTTTAGTCGTAGAGAGAGATTTTCAGCTTGGGCGCACAAAAGAACGCCGGCTCCTCACGTAAGGAGCCGGCGTTCGGTACTGCTTGTGCTGTGGCTTACTCGAGGGTGGAGCCGCCGCGCGTGCCCTTCGGGCGCTTGTTCGCCTGCAGGATCTTCTTGCGCATGCGGAGCGACTTCGGGGTGACCTCGACGAGTTCGTCGTCAGCGAGGAATTCGATCGTCTGCTCGAGCGTGAGCTGCTTGTAAGGCACGAGGCGGAGAGCGTCGTCCGAACCCGATGCACGCATGTTCGTCAGCTTCTTTTCGCGAACGCAGTTCACGTCGAGATCGTTGTCGCGCGAGTGCTCGCCGACGATCATGCCTTCGTACACTTCGATGCCATCCGGAACGAAGAGAATGCCGCGGTCCTGCAGGCCATCGAGTGCATAGATGGTCGTCGAACCCTGACGATCGGAGATCAGAGCGCCCGTGGGACGCTGCGGGATCTCACCGGTGTACGGGATGTACTCGCCAGCGATCGAGTTCATGATGATCGTGCCGCGGGTTTCCGTCAGCATTTCGTTGCGGAGACCGATGAGGCCACGCGACGGAACGTTGAACTCCATGCGAACGCGGCCCGAGCCGTGGTTCGACATCTTGGTCATTTCGCCCTTGCGCGGTCCAAGCTTCTGGATCACCGTGCCCGAGAACTCTTCCGGCACGTCGACCGAGAGAACTTCGCTGGGCTCAAACAGCGCGCCGTCGATGCGCTTGGTGACGATCGTCGGACGCGAAACCATGAGCTCGAAGCCTTCGCGGCGCATCGTTTCGATGAGCACCGAGAGCTGCAGCTCGCCACGGCCCATCACCTTGAACGAGTCAGGGGAGCCGGTGTCTTCCACGCGGATCGACACGTTCGTCAGCAGCTCGCGATCAAGGCGCTCCTTGATGTTGCGCGAGGTGACGAGCTTGCCTTCCTTACCCGCGAAGGGGCCGTTGTTGACGGTGAAGACCATCGCGATGGTGGGGTCATCGATCTTGATGCCGGGGAGCGGCTTGGGGTTCTCGATCGCGCAGAGGCTGTCGCCGATGGTGATGTTCTCGATGCCGGCAACGGCAACGATGTCACCCACGGTGGTCTCGGTGGTGTCGACGCGCTTGAGGCCGTCGTAGGTGAAGAGCTTGGTGATCTTCACGGGCGCCAGCGAACCGTCAGCGCGCGAAACGTTCACTTCCTGACCGGTCTTCAGCGTGCCGTTGAAAACACGGCCAATCGCCAAGCGGCCCAAATAGTCCGAGTAGTCGAGGTTGGTGACGAGGACCTGGAGGTCGCCGTCGGCCGAGCCCGGTGCGGGAGGAATCGTCGCCGTGATGAGCTCGAAGAGCGGCTGCAGATCGGTGCCGGGGTTGGCCATGTCCATGGTCGCGGTACCGGCCTTGCCGTTCGTGTAGATCACCGGGAACTCGAGGACCGACTCATCGGCATCGAGGTCGATGAAGAGGTCATACACCTCGTTCAGCACTTCCGAAACACGCGCGTCCGGACGGTCGATCTTGTTGATCACGAGGATCGGGGTGAGCTTGGCTTCGAGGGCCTTCGAGAGCACGTAGCGGGTCTGCGGCAGCGGACCTTCCGAAGCGTCCACGAGCAGAACGACGCCGTCAACCATCTTGAGGGCGCGCTCGACTTCGCCGCCGAAGTCGGCGTGGCCCGGGGTGTCGACGATGTTGATCTTGTCGTTCTTGTAGTGGATCGCGGTGTTCTTAGCAAGAATCGTGATGCCGCGCTCTTTTTCCAGGTCATTCGAGTCCATGACGCGGTCGGTAACGGCCTCGTTGGAGCGGAAGGTACCGGACTGGCGGAGCATGGCGTCTACGAGGGTGGTCTTGCCGTGGTCAACGTGCGCGATGATGGCGATATTGCGGATCGTCTGAGACATAACTTGCGGAAGGTTTCCTTTGGTCGTTCTTCTTTTGGTTGAAACGGGGCAGGACGCGCGCAGTGCCGGGGAACGGCATGTGCCGTTGTCAACCTCTGCTCAAGAGTGAGTGATTCTCGCGAGAACGCCGATTCCCTTTTATTTTACTGGAAGACGCGTGAAGTTTCCGAGAATGCTCAGCAGTTTACGCAGCCTCAGGGGTGTGTGGTTCGCGATGGAGGCGGTTTCGCCAGCGCAGCAGCGGGGTTTCCACGGCAAAACGCATGAGGGCGCTGAACACGAATGCCGCAAGCAACGTCGCGGCCATACGCGCCACTGGCGACTGTGGCCACCAAGCCTCGAAGGCCTCAAGAAAGATGTAGTGGCTGAGGTAAAGCGTGTAGGAGATCCAGCCGATGTAGCGCAGCGCGGGTGTCTCCAGCGCGCGCACCACCCAGTGCTGCTGCCTGGCTGCGACGAAGCTGAAGATCGCCAACAGCAGCACACCATGCAGTGAGTAACGGATTGCGTCGCGGTAGAGCTGCCCTCGTAAAGCGCTCGAAGCGATGAGTGCGACTACGGCGAACCAGAAGGCAGGCGTGAGGAGCCGCGCCGGCAGCAAAGGGCGGTCCTGAAACAGCGGGTTCGCGAAGAGAGCCAGCCACGCGCCCCAAAGGATCGAATCCAGGCGTGCATCCGTCGCGTAGTAGCTCCAACCATCGGCTCCGCGCATATGCGTGAGCACCATCGTGGCACGCCAGGCCAACTCCAGGACGCAGAAGCCCAGCAAAACACCCGCCTGCTTACGACGAGGCCACGACGACCGCCCCAGCCACAGGAAGACCAGCGGGAAGATCAGATAAAAATGCTCTTCCACGCATAGAGACCAGGCAACGCTAAGCCCATGCGGCAGGAACGTGTGGAGATGCACGTAAGCATCGAGCGCATAGCCGTAGTTGAAGTAGTAGAAGAGGAGGCTGAAGAAGCCTTCCTTGGTACTCACCGGCGTGTGCAGGATGACGCGATCGAAGATCTCCGCCACGGCATAACAAAGATAGAGCGGCGGCAAGATGCGCAGCGCACGGCGCCCGTAGAAGTTACGAAGACTGACGTCGCCGGTCTTGCTCCACTCACGGCGCAGCAATGTCGTAATGAGAAATCCGCTAAGGAAGAAGAAGATAGTCACACCCAGCCCCGCGGGGATGAAAAGTCCCAGACGGCCTGGAGCCGTGTGCGACAGCATGACCAGCAGTACCGCAATCGCGCGAATGCCATCGAGTCCCGCGATGTGCGAGGAGTGTTTTTTCGCGACCTGTACGCTGGTCGGCACTGCGGCGGCCTGTGACAAGACAGCTCCTTGTGGAAAGCGGCTAGGGTGATATTCAGGGGAATAGAAGAGCTCTGGCAAAAATCTGCCGCTGCGCTCTGCGAGGATTCTATAGGAGCCCGCTGCTGGCTTTGCGCGCGACTTCGCCTATACTGACGGCACACCCATGGACAATCTCTCCCCCGAGAACGTGATCGACGCGCCGGACCTCGAGGCGCTGCGAAATTATCAGCTTGACGAAGCGTACGACGAGATGTTTGCTGGCCAAGGCCAGTTGCGCGAGAACTACGGTCCTCTGCTGGAGCACTTCGCCGAGCTCCCGCCGGACGAAGTGCAGCGCCGCAAACAGGCCGCCGATCTCAGCTTCCTCAATCAGGGCATCACGTTCACGGTCTATGGCCGCGACGAAGGCACCGAGAAGATCTTTCCGTATGACCTGCTGCCGCGCATCATCACTAGCGCCGAGTGGGCGCGCGTGGAGCGCGGACTGACGCAGCGCATCACCGCGCTGAACATGTTCCTGAAGGACATCTATAACGAAGGCCGCATCCTGAAGGACGGCATCGTGCCGCGCGAGCTGGTGTACTCGTGCCCGCAGTATCGTCGCCACATGGTGGGCATGCAGGTGCCGCGCAATGTGTACGTCGCCATCTGCGGAACGGACCTGATCCGTATGCAGAACGGCGAGTTCGTCGTTCTCGAAGACAACCTGCGCGTGCCGAGCGGCGTGAGCTACATGCTGACGAACCGCCGCGTGATGAAGCGCATCTTCCCGCAGCTCTTCCGCAACTACAACGTGAAGCCGATCGAGCACTACACGCAGGTGCTGCTGGGCACGCTGCGCTCGCTGGCGCCGGAAGGCCGCCCCGAGCCGAACATTGTGCTGCTCTCGCCGGGCGTTTTCAACTCGGCGTACTTCGAGCACGCGTACCTTGCGCGCCAGATGGGCATCGAGCTCGTCGAAGGCCGCGACCTCGTCGTGCACGACAACATTTGCTACATGCGCACGACCAGCGGCCTGCGTCGCGTGGACGTGATCTACCGCCGCGTGGACGACGACTTCATGGATCCGCTCTCGTTCCGACCGGACACCATCCTGGGCGTGGCTGGCATCTTCAACGCGTATCGCGCCGGCAACGTGACGCTGGCGAACGCCTTCGGCACCGGCGTGGCCGACGATAAGGCGCTCTATGCGTACGTACCGTCGATCATCAAGTACTACCTCGGCGAAGACCCCATCCTGAACAACGTAAAGACCTTCCTCTGCCGCATCGATAAGGAGCGCGAGCACGTGCTGGCGAACCTCGACAAGCTGGTGGTGAAGGCGGTAGGTGAGTCGGGCGGCTACGGCATGTTGATCGGCCCGCATGCGACGCCGACCGAGCGCGCGCAGTTTGCGGAGAAGATTCGCGCCAACCCGAACAACTACATTGCGCAGCCGACGATCTCGTTCTCGCGCGCTCCGTGCCTCATCGGCGATGAGCTGGAGCCGCGCCACGTCGATCTGCGTCCGTACGTGCTGTACGGCGACAAGGTGACGATCGTCCCGGGCGGACTGACGCGCGTCGCGCTCAAGCGCGGCTCGCTGGTGGTGAACAGCTCGCAGGGCGGCGGCTCGAAGGACACCTGGGTGCTGAGTTAGAGCCAGGGCGTAGGAAATGTGAGGAAGCAGGCACGAACGGGTGCCCCACGTCTCAGGATTCGAGACTTGGGGCATACGTTCGTGCGAGTTCCGACATCGACTCCCGCCTACTTCCGACTCCCTCGCATTTTTTCTTCTCCGCGCCTTCAAAAATTTTCATTCAATCGGTTTACTTCGACCTATCGAGAGGCTTAGTCTGTCTGCCATGTCGCATTTGAACCGCCGCCAGTTTGTCTTCGCCACGGCCGCCGCTGCCGTTTCTGTCCGTGCTCTCGCGCAGACTACGTCGCCTGTTGTGTTGACGCTGCATCCTGAGCAGTTGGGTGCCAAGGTGCCGTCGAACTTCATCGGCCTTTCGTACGAGACGCAGCAGCTCTCGGACCCGAACTTCTTCTCGACGAAGAACACCGGGCTGATCGCCACCATGGAGAAACTCGCGCCGCATGGCGTACTGCGGATTGGTGGCAACACGTCAGACGTCGGCTGGTGGAAGGCGACGCCTGAGTCCAAGCAGCCAGAGGTGCACCTCTTCCGCGAAGCCGTCGGTGAGCCTTCGGGCAAGCAGGCGTTTGCGATTACGCCGGAGGCGATTCGCAACCTGCGCGGCTTCCTCGACGCGACCGGCTGGAGCTGCCTTTACGGCATCAATCTCGGCACCAATACGCCGGCGCGCGCGGCTGAAGAATCCGCCTTTGTCGCGAAGACGCTCGGTGCAAAGCTGCAGTACTTCCAGGTGGGCAATGAGCCGGACCTCTTCAAGGAGCACATGCGTGATCCGAAGACGTGGTCGGCGGACAAGTTCTTTGACGAATGGCTGGCTGTTGCGCAGGCCATCATGAAGGTCGTGCCGAGCGCGCAGTTCGCGATTCCCGATACCTCCGGCAACCCCGAGTGGTACGCGAAGGTCGTCGACCGCTGGCTGGCACTGCCTCCTGCGGAGCGCCCGAAGCTCGCCGCGCTGAGCCACCACTACTACTTTGGCGGACCGCCCGCGAACCCCGACGTCAACATCGATCGCCTGCTGAAGCACAGCGAGAAGGTGGACACGCTGGCCAAGAACATCACCGCAGCGGCCGCGCGCATCAACGTGCCGTATCGCATGACCGAAGGCAACACCTGCTATCGCGGCGGCAAGCCGGGCGTGTCCGATGTGTTTGCGGCTTCGCTGTGGGCGGCAGATTATGCGCTGACGCTGGCGAAGGACGGCTACGCGGGCGTGAACCTGCACGGCGGCGGTGGCGATCAGGTCGCAGCCTCGCTCGGCGGCACGCTGCCCGGCGAAGCGCTGATGAAGGACCCGAAGGAGCCGCACGCGCGCCCGTTCTACACGCCGATTGCGTATGTGGACGGCCAGTATGTGCCGGAGCCGACGTTCTTCGGCCTGCTCTTCGGACAGCAGTTTGCAGGCGCGCAGATGATCGGGCTGGACTTTGCTCCCGGCGCGAACGCGACCGCCTATGCGGCGAAGCTGGCGAATGGCAAGATGCTGGTCGCGATCATCAACAAGGACGAGAAGCAGGCGGTAAGCGTGAATATTCCCGGGGCGAAGGATGCCGCGGTGGCAACGCTGACGGCGGATTCGCTGCTATCGAAGACGCCGAAGTGGACCGGTGGCCGCGATTTCTCGCGCAACAACGCTGAAGGCAAAAAGGCGTCTTCCGCCACCTTCGACGTGCCGGCAGCGAGCGCTCTGATGGTACGCTTCTAGTCCCATCAAGTTTTCGTACAAGGTTGTAACTCAGGAGACCCCACTCATGCCCGTCATGAGTGGGGATTTTTGTGGGCGGTGGAGGGCGGTTCCTGCTCTCCACGAATGCAGGCTGCGTGTCTCGCCCATTGAGAGCGTGCGGGATGAGTGGCTCCGACGAGCATCCTGCGAACCCACATCTGCAGAAGCGCAGATGTGGCGCACCCGAGAACTGCCTCGCAGAAAACTTGCTACGGCAACCGATGGAGACAATTCCGTCGGCACCCAGGGGTAACGCGACGTGGGTGACCGTTGCGCGCGGGGGCTCTCGTATCATCGAGGTATGCGCTCAACTCTTCTACGAACGCTTTTGGCTGCGGCCGTTGCTCTTCCCTGCTCTCTGTTTGCACAACAACGGCTCGTGATCGTCGACCAGGATGGCTCGGGGCCGGGTGGATCGAACCAGATGGCGATGATGGTCTTGCTGCAGTCGCCTGCCGTGCGCGTGCTGGGGCTCACGATGGTGAGTGGCAATGCGTGGGAGCCGGAAGAGACCGCACACACGCTGCGCATGTTGGAACTGATTCATCGCACCGACGTGCCGGTGGTTCCGGGAGCGGTCTTCCCGCTGGTGCATGACGAGGCCGAAGCGCGCGAGGACCGCAAGCAGTACGGCAAGTCCGTCTGGTACGGCGCATGGGGCGACTCCGCCGAACACAACAGCGGGCAGCCGTATCACGCACCGATGGTGGTGCCTCCGCTGGCCGAAGGCATGCCGACGACGAAGCCCGCGGACGAAGACGCTGCGCACTTCATGGTGCGCCAGGTGCATGCGCATCCGCATGAGGTGACGATCTACGCCGCCGGGCCGCTCACGAACATCGCACTCGCGCTGAAGCTGGATCCGCAGTTTGCGGAGTGGACCAGGGGCATCGTCATCATGGGCGGAAGCCTGGAGCCGCGCACGGACGATCCGGAGTTTGCAACGGACCCGCGCCATGAGTTCAACTTCTGGTTCGATCCTGAAGCCGCCCATATCGTGCTGCGCGCGCACTGGCCGCGCATTGACCTGACGACCGTCGACATCAGCGTAAAGACGCTCTTCACGAAAGAGATGATGCAGCAGATCGCCGCCGCGCATACGCCTGCGGCGCAGTATGTGGCGAAGTGGACCACCGAGTATCACTACCTGTGGGACGAGCTTGAGGCCGCAGCGTGGATCGATCCGAAGATCATCACGAAGGAACGCGAGCTGTACATCGACGTGGACCTGACGCGCGGGCCGAACTACGGCAACACGCTTTCGTGGAGCGCGAAGACGAAGCCCGAGCGCGATGTGCAGCTGGTGCATGTTCAGGAAGAGCTCGACAGCGCGCGATTTGATCGAATGTTTGTGGAGCTGATGAAGGCTCCGCCACAGAAGTGAGGCGCGTTGAGGATGAATTCAAGACTCTCGCGCGATACTCGGCGGAAGAAGTTGTCACGCGTGTGCGATTCACGAGAAAAGGTGCTGTAGAGTAAATGCAATCGTCCCGTAACTTTGCTGTAAAGGGGTCCTCTCCACGGATGCTTTCTCGCGTCGCTGACTCGCTGTACTGGATGTCACGTTATCTGGAACGCGCCGAACACACGGCGCGCCTGCTGGATGTGAATCTGAACCTGATGCTGGACGAGAACGCAAACTCTGCGGACCGCCGCTGGGAACGTCTGCTGGCCTCGCTGGGCAAGCCAAAGCGCGTGGAGTGGAAGGGCAATCCGTATGCGATGACCCATGCGTTGAGCGTGGAAGTCACCGTGGACTCCAGCGTGCTGAGCTGCATCATGAAGGCGCGTGAGAACGCGCGCCACGTGCGCGAGCAGATCTCCACCGAGCAGTGGCATCGCCTGAACTCGCTGTACCTCGACGTGACGCGACCAGAGCTACGTACGCTGATGGCTTCTGAAGCCGCGCAGCCCTCGAGCGATGCGCCGACGGCGTTTCTGCAGCAGGTGATGGAAGCCGTGCATCAGTTCCAGGGTGTGACCGACTCCACGATGTCGCACGGCGAAGGCTGGCACTTCATTCAGGTGGGCCGATTCCTCGAGCGCGCGACCGCAACCGCGCTGCTGCTGGAGGCGTATCACACCGAGCTTTGGGCCGAAAACGACAAGCGCGTCGAGAGCAACGAGTACCTGGAATGGATGGGTCTGCTGCGTTCGGCCACGGCGTTTGAAGCGTACTGCAAGGTCTACACCGCCGACCTCACACCCGAGAAGATCCTCGAGTTCCTGCTGCTCGATGAAGAGTTTCCGCATTCGATTCGTTTCTCGATCGAAAGCATTCGTCAGGCGCTTGATCGCATTCAGGACGATGCGGGCGGCACACGTGCCGAGCCGCTGCGTAAGCTTGCGGGCCGTGCCGCCTCTGCGCTGGCCTACGCCAGCGTCGACGAGATCCTCCAAGGCGATGTGGTCGCGTATCTGCGCAACATCCAGGCGCGTTGCCAGGACATGCACGAAGCCATCTACCACCTCTACGTCGACTACTCCGTTCAAGCCGCGCTCGCTGGCTGAGCTTCACGCGCGAGTTCTACCGTTCCACCGTTTTTGCCACAAGTGAAAGTGCATCAAAGCAGATGAAAGACCCTTTATCGCCATTTCTGTCACTCCCCGAGGGACCGATGTACTACTCGATTCGCCACTTGACCAAGTTTGCGTATGAATCGCCTGTGAGTGAAAGCATCATGGAGACGCGTATGCATCCGCGCTCCGACGCTGAGCAGCGATGTCTGACGTTTCATCTCTCCGTGTCGCCGCGCTGTCGCGTGTTCAGCTATCGTGACCACTTGAACAACCATATCCATCACTTCGATATCCCCGGGCAGCACTCGCAACTCGTCATCGTGGCCGAGGCGCTGGTGGAAATGACGCAGCACCCGGAGATTCCGGCATCGCTGCCGCCGGGCTCGTGGGAAGAGATCGACCGCATGGTGCGGGAAGGCGACTACTGGGAGATGCTGCTGGCCAGCAACTTCTGCACGCCGACCGAGCAGCTGGAGAAGCTGGCCGCAGAGTTGAAGCTTGACCGCACAGATGATCCGCTGACGACGCTGCATCGCCTGAACGAACAGCTCTATCGTGCTTTCGACTACCAGCCGCGCACGACGCGTGCGGACTCGCCGATCGACCTCGCGTTGGAGACACGCGGCGGCGTCTGCCAGGACTTCTCGCACATCATGATCACGCTGGTGCGCACTTATCTGAAGATGCCCTGCCGCTATGTGTCGGGCTATCTGTATCACGGCGCGCAGTTCAAGGACCGCTCCGACGACCAGGCCACGCACGCCTGGGTAGAGTGCCTGCTGCCGGAGCTGGGCTGGGTAGGCTTCGACCCGACGAACAACCTCGTCGCCGGCGATCGCCACATCCGCACAGCGATTGGCCGCGACTATTCGGACGTACCGCCGACGCACGGCATCTACCGCGGCCGCACGAAGAGCGAGCTTTCGGTCGCGGTGCGCGTGGAGCCGAGCGAAGGCACACCGTCGCTGGACCGCGAGCTTCCGGTGCCAGAAGACTGGGTGATCCTCGTCGAGAAGGCGCAGGCCCTACCGGAGCAGCCACTGCCCAGCCTGAAGCAACTACAGCAGGCGCAGCAACAGCAGTAGCACCCGCAAAGAGCGACGAGCAGGAAGAAACAAGGAGTAGGACAACAAGAAGGGCCGCCCTCGAGAGGCGGCCCTTCTTGTTTGACTGCGTTCCGTTAGAACAGGATCTTCGCGCGGAGACGCATGGTGCGCGATCCGCCGGAGGGGATCGAGTAGTTGAGGAAGTTCGAAGTGTTGCCGTACGTCGACAGCGAGGTGATGTAGGCAGACGGAGTATCGAAGTTCTGGTTGTTCGTCACGTTGAGGAAGGTCGCGCCCACTTCGGCATTCACGCGGCCGGTGATCTTGATCTTCTTCAGAACGTTCGTGTCGAGGTTGAGGTAGCGCGTCGTGTACTGCGAGTTACGGCCCTGCGTCTGGTTCACGTTGTAGTTGGTGACCTGTACAAAGCGGACCTGGTCACGCGTGGTGCAGTTGGTGGAGATGGCCGTGGCCGTAGCCACACCGGCAGCCACAGCAGCAGCGTACTTGCCGCCGTCATACAGACCACTTGCGCAGGCCGTGGTGACCATGCCACGCGAATCAAACGGAGCATTCTTGTTGCCGATGTCTGCGCGGTCGCCGATGGATGAACCATCGAGATCGCGGTCAACACCGTTCAGGACGGTGTACGGAGTACCGCTCTGAACCGTGAGGATCGGAGCGATGGACCAGCCACCGAGTACGCGTGCCAGAACGCCGCTTTCCGGTCCACGAACCTGGAAGTTGACGACGGTGGAGGATACGTGACGGCGATCATTGTCCGAGGGACCGTAATCGAGCGAACGAATATCAGCCACTGCGGGCGAACGCGAAGGGTTCTGAGCCGAAGAGTTGGTGGCGAAGGTCTCCGAGATGACGTCGAGGCTCTTGCCATAGGTGTACGAGCTGGTGAAGTAGAGGCGGCCGGCTACGGTCTTGAGACCGGAGTGGCGAACCTGCACCTGCACCGAGTTGTAGTTGGACGTCGCACCGCCGTCACGAATCTGGATCGTGCCGCGGTTCGCATACAGGCGCAGAGTCTGCGAGCCGTAGAGCGAAGTGGTCTGCGTCGCCGTGCCCGTGAAGGTAGCGTTCGGCAGCGCCGGGTTCAGGGGATCGGTGAAGAAGAGCTGACGACCCTGCGTTCCAACGTAAGCGATGTCGAGCAGGATGTGGCCAGGCAGTTCTTCCTGGATGCCGAGCGAGAAGTGGTGATAGTAAGGGTTGCGGAGGTCCTTCTTGAGGTCCGACATTTCCGTGGTGTACGGCGTCAGCGTCGGAACCGCCGAGGCAAGAAGAGCAGCCGGATTGCTGAGACCACGAGGTGTCGTCGTCGTCGAGGTGCTAGGAACCGGCAGGTTCGACGGCGAGTTCGGCGATGCAGCCTTGGCGTTCGACAGCAGATTGTTGAAGAACGTGTCGTAGGTCAACTGGTAGCCACCGCGGATCACGGTGCGGCCGTTGAAGAGACCGGAACCCGTATGCGGCTGGTAGGAGAAGCCGATGGTGGGTCCAATATTGTTGTTGTCTACGTTCACCTTCGAGATGCCGGCGAAGTCGTTCGTGCCGTAGCCATTGAAGGCGGGATGGCTCAGCGCTCCGTTTGCGGGCTGGCCGAAGTTCTCATAGCGCACGCCGTAGACGATGCTGAGGTTCGGCGTCATCTTGTACGTGTCCTGCACGAAGAACGAGTAAGAGAACAGGTTCGGACGGTACTTGCCCGGCTGATTCGGATACACCGTATCGAACACCTTCGCAACCGGGCTGGTGGTGACACCAGCGTAGTTGTCGATGAAGTTCGAGAACGCGGAGATCGTGGTGGAGATACCGCCCGGCGAGCAGCTCGTCGTGGTGCAGGCCGTGTAAGTAACCGTACCGCGTCCGTTGAACGGTGCCTGCTGGATAGCGAGCTGGCGCTGAATTTCGACGCCGAACTTGAAGGCGTGATGACCCTTGATGTAGGTTACGACGTCTTCATACTCGAAGTTGTTCGAGATACGGCCCTGGTTAAAGGACGAGCTGACCGAAGGAATTGCCAGGGTACCCGTGCCCGAGAAGCCATACGCAGGAAGAGTCTGAGCCAAAGTATGGTCGCTCGGAATGTCGTAGCGCAGGTTGTTGCGCACGAATCCGAAGCGGAACTCGTTCACGAGATTGTTGCGGATCTGATAGACGTCGGTGAACGCAGCGCCCATGTTGCGATAGCGACCCGGTACGTCAAACTGCGGGCCGAGGCCTTCTGCACCGCCAAGAGTTTCGTTGTTGTCGTCAAACAGGAAACGGAACATCATGTCCTGCTTGCTGGAAGCCTTGTGATCCACGCGGACAAGGAAATTGTCATCCTGGTAGACGTCGCGGGCATAACGATAGAACTGGCCGTAGGAGACCGAACCGGTGCGTGCAACACCGTTGCACGTCGGCGCAGCGGCCGAAGTCGGAGCCGAAATGTCGACGGTGCCGGTACCCACGCCGGACGCGGAGCCGCGGGGGTTCCCCGCCTGCTGCAGCAGGTTCAGGTAGAAAGCAACGTTCGGGCAGGAGGAAGCCAGCGTTTGCAGCGTGGCGATACCGGCATCCGTAGGCACGTTCGAGAACGTCGCCAGTGAGTTCGCGACGTAACGGTCCAGCTGGCCGCCACCGAAGATGAAGGTGCGATCATGCCCGTCGTACAAGTGCGGAATCACCAGCGGTCCGCCGATCGTGATCGCCGGGTAGATATCGTGGAACTTGTTCTTGAGCATCGGAACAGGGTAGTTCGGATTGGTCAGAACAGCTGTGTTGTAGGTCGCCAAAGCGCTGGTATAGGCGTTGCGCTGTGTCTGCGTGCTGGCGTTGAAGTACTGGCTACGATATTCCGTGGCGATCGTGCCGTGCCACTTGTTGGTGCCCGACTTGGTGATCTGCGAAACAACAGCACCGCCAGCGCGACCAAACTCGGGTGAGAAGTTCGAAGTCTGGAAGTTCACTTCCGACAACTCATCGTTATTCGTGATGGTCGCCTGAGGGCCAGCGACGGAGATGTCGTTGTTGTTCAAACCGTCAATCAGGAAGTTGTTCGAGCGGGCGCGCGCGCCATTGACGCCGCCGATACCGCTATCGAGCGAACCACCCTGGTTGGAGCGAACCACGCCCGGGTTGGTCGTAATCAGGTTCAGCGAGTTCAGGCTGGCGAGCGGAAGCTCCGCCAGTTCCTTCGAGGTGATCGTGCTTCCACGAACAGCATCTTCGGTCTGCAGTTCCAGATTGCTGGTGCTGACTTCGACGGTGTCCGAGGCTGCGCCCACGGCCATCTTGAAGTCGCGACCGACCGTGTCGCCGACGTGAACCGTTGCAGGAACTTCCGACTTCGAGAAGCCAGGAGCCGCGACGGTGACAACGTAGTCGCCGGGGTTCACACCTTCAAAGCGATAGATGCCGGCCGAGTTCGTGTGCACACCGGTAGTGGTGCCCTGCGAGGGCGAACGCAGTGTCACATTGGCGTTGGGCACAGTGGCGCCGCTGGGATCCTGCACCGTACCGGTGATGACGCCACGAGCGGACTGCGCATGACCGGCGGTCACAGCAGCAACGCAGGCAAGGACGAGAAGTCCACGACGGACGGCCTTGGCTACGCGAAAATTAGAGGGATCGAACATGCAGTTGTTACCTCGGATGGAATGAAGCGACACCTTATGGGGAGGAGCTTTGAAGTCTGGTGAAGGCGTCAGTCTGCCAAGAAGCAATTAGCGTGCCAAAGATTTGGTTGCCTCGAAATCTTCATATTGCTGCAACTTCTGCGGCATCGCAGAACGATGCATGATGGCGCGTCATACGCACAGAATGGAAACGCATCGTATTTCCATAACCCGTCGCGAGGCGACATCGAAAGATAGTTGCGAAGAGCTATCGAACGCATCGCAAAACGCCTCTCCGGAGAGAGGCGCTGGGGCAAAGCTGTTTGGTTGTTAGAGATTGAGCTTCTTGAAGATGCTTTCAGGGATGGCGCGGATGATTGCCATGATCAGGCGAAACTTGCCGGGGACGTAGAGGATGTCCGTGCCCTTGTCGATGCCGCGAACGAGGATCTGTGCGGCGGACTCGACTGAGATCATACCCGGAGGCGGGTTCGTCATCGACTCGGTCATCGCGGTCTTCACCGGGCCGGGCTTGATCGTCATCACGCGAACGCCGTCGCGATCAATACGATTGCGAAGGCCGTCCGTGAACGCCGTGAGGCCAGATTTTGCTGAGCCGTACACGTAGTTCGACTTGCGGCCGCGCTCGCCCGCCACCGAACTCACGACGGCAAGCGTGCCCGAGTGACGCTGCGCGCAGTAGTTGCCGAGCCAGGTGAGCAGGCTCGCCGGGGCGGTGTAGTTCGTGTGCAGCACACGGTGTGCGTCCGTGAAGTTCTTCTCCGACGCGGTCTGATCGCCGAGCAGTCCCATGACGACGAAGGCCACATCAAGACCGCCGAGCGAGTTGATTGCGTGCGCGAGCAGCTCTGGGTGGCGCGCGGTGTCGTCGAGGTCGGCCACAGCGGAGTCCACGTACGATGCGCCGCGAATCTTGAGGTCCGCAGCAACGGCGGCGAGCTTGTTGCTGTCGCGTGCGACGAGGAAGAGGCTATCGCCGCGCTCGGCCCACAGGCGCGCGGTCTCTTCCGCCATGCCGCTGGTCGCGCCGAGGATCAAGATGCGCTTCGGCGTGTAAGGCTCGGTGCTTCCCTTCTTTGTGGCAGCAATGACGGCAGCGTTGGAGCCTGTAGCGTTTGGAGTAGTAGTGGCAGGCATGTTGCTCATCGCGAACCTCCTGCGACGCGCTCCCAGAAGCTCGACGTGATGGCGGGGTCCTTGTAGCGCGCGAAGCGCTCGAACTGCGGGTAGTAGGCGCGGAACTGTTCGGGCGTCATGCAGGCGTCCTTGGCCGGGTAGAGGCGGCCGCCGTAGTCCTTCGTCATGTCGCCGAGGCGCTGCATGAGCGGGAAGGTGATGTCCTTGATGGGGAAGTCGAGCGCGAACATGAAGCCGGGCATCGGGAAGCTCATCATGCCGAGCGAAGGCACGTCGCCGAAGGTCTTGAGCACAGCGAGGAAGCTGGCGAGGCCGGACTTGGTGATCTCCTGCAGCATGGCGATGGTGCCTTCCTTGCTGGTCTCCCACGGCAAGGCGAACTGGAACTGCACAAGGCCACGCTTACCGTACATGCGGTTCCACTTGTGCACGGCGTCGAGCGGGTAGAAGAACGGCTCGTAGTCCTGCTTGGTGATGACGTGCTTCTTCATCTGCTTATGGAAGAAGACCGTGTTGAACGCGGAGATCGAGAGCTTGTTCAGCATGAAGCCCGGGGCTTCGATGGGGAACGTGAGCTTGGGCTTGCCGGAGGGCTTGAGTTCGCCGGGGTCCTTCGAGTGGTCGCCGAGCATGTAGATACCGCGCGCGAAGTTCTTGCCCTGCGAAACACAGTCGAGCCATGACACGGTGTACTCCACGTTGGGGTACGCCTTCTTGATGTCGAGGAACTCGTCGATGCCGTGGAACTGGATGCCCTCGTAGTCGATCATGCGGCTGACGATGGGCTTCAGGCGAAGCTGCGCCCAGACAATGACACCTGTGAGCCCCATACCGCCGATGGTGGCCGCAAACAGGTCGGGGTTCTCGGTGGCTGAGCACAACAAGCGCGTGCCGTCGGAGCGTACGAGTTCAAAGCGTGGGACGTGATTGCCGAAGGAGCCTGCGGCCTCGTGGTTCTTGCCGTGTACGTCGTTGGCGATCGCGCCGCCGAGCGTCACGAACTTCGTGCCGGGCGTAACGGGCAGGAAGAAGCCGCGCGGCACGGCGAAGTCAAGGATCTGCGCCAGCGTGATGCCAGCTTCTGCGGTAAGCACGCCGGTCTCAGGGTCCCAGTGCAGCAAGCGGTTCATGCTGGTGGTGTGAACCAGCGTGCCGTCTTTGAGCAGACCTACGTCGCCGTAGCTGCGCCCCATGCCCACGGCGAGCGCGCCTTCATGCACGCCGTCGATGATGCGCGGAAAGTCGCTCTGCCAGTGCAGTTCCTTCACGGTCGCGTTGAAGCGTGGATAGCGCCCCCATGACTCGAACGGAGGCGTGCCGGTGAAGGGTTCATCGGGGGCCGTGCGCGTGTGCAGCAGAGGCTCTTGCGTGGGGGTGTCGGGCATAGGTCTCTAGGATAGCGGATGCGGTGGGAATGGATGGCGGTACGGATCTCGAGCGGTTGAGTCCTGCAAACCCACATCTCAAAAAGCACGATGTGGGGCACCCGTTCTTGCCTACTCCTTCACCTTTCCCGATTCTTTTGATTCGCGGCAGGCTTTATTGAGCTCGTCAGTGAAGTCAGGCAGCTCGGGGACGGTCACCTTGCGTGCGGCGGCGACCTGCTCCATGAAGGTCGAGCCGCCCTTGGTGGTGACGTGCGGATCGAACTGGTAGGCATCATCGGCTTCGGCCTGTTCCAGCTTGATGAAGCTGTAGCCTTCGCTGCGGAATTGCTGAATGAGTTCGGGCAGCATCTTCGCGTCGAAGGCGCCGACATGCATCAGCAGGATGTACGGGATGTCGCGGCCATAGAGCGTGTGCGAGAGCTGACGGAAAGCCTTCGAAGCTTCCGACGCGGCTTGCAGATAGGTGTCGTGCAGGTCTTTGATCGCGCGCTCATCATGCTTCAGCGCGCAGCGCGCGTAAGCGTCGTTCCAGTTGTAATCCTGGAAGTCGAGCGAGATTTCGGCGACGTGATAGCCGTTCCTGAAGAGCCACGAGCGCACGGCGTCCCGCTTGGCGAGCGTGTTGCCTTCTTCGAGGAACGGGTAGCGGAACCAGTGCCAGTCGCCGACAGGATGCACGCGCTTGAGCAGCGGCTCATTCTGCTTGATGTCGTCGATGTAGCCCTGCGCCGTCATCAGGTCGAGCTCGGGGTGCGACCAGGTGTGGCTGCCGATGGGTTCACCGGCCGCGCGCCACGCGTCGAGGATCTCGATCTGGTAGGGGTACTGCGCGACGCGATAGCCGTTCGCGAAGCCGTAGACCGGCGGCATCTTCTCAGCTTTCAGCGTGGCAAGAATGCTCTTTACCGGCATCGGGCGCGTCATGCCCGGGGGCAGCGGGCCGTGTGCGGGAAGGTCGTCGAACGTGAAGACCACCTGTGGACCCTGCGCATGCGCAGCCGCCGCCATCGCAACGAAGAACAACCACGCGAGGCCGAGACGGCGGAGGTGCATGTTGGGAGTCTCGCACAGAGTGCGGTGGGTGTGGTGGCGCGTCAGAGTTCGTGGCTCCCACCCGTTCGCCAAGAGCGGCGCACGGGTGGGGCACCCGGCACGGATGGGACACCCAACGTTATGTTGGAGCGCAGAGGAAGATCGAGCCGTTAGCGGCACATCGCTTCGAGCTCCTTGGAGTAGTCATCGCGATGCTGGATGGGCAGGCCCTTTGCGTGGGCGACCTGGTCTTCGAGGAAGCCACCGCCTGCGCGCCTCGAGAGAGGAGTGCTGTAGGCCGGGTCCATCTCCGCTTGCGGCAGCGAGACGAAGGTGTAGCCATCCGCACGCATCTGCGCGATCAGCTCGGGGAACATCATCGCGTCAAAGGCTCCGATGTGCATGAGCACGACGTGCGGGATGTCGCGCTGGAAAGCCTGCAGGCTCGTCAGGCGCTCGGCCCACATGTTCTGCCGCGCCGCAGCGAGATAGGTGTCGTGTAGGCGCTGGATGGCGGTCTTCTCCTGTTTGGCGACGCAGCGCGCGTAGACGGAGTTCCAGTTGTAGTCGCCCCAGCTCATGGTGACGTCGGCGATCATATAGCCGTGCTGCGTGAGCCACGCGACGGCGGCAGCCTTCTTCTCGGGCGTCTCGCCCTCGGCGAGGAACGGATAGCGGAGGTACTTCCACGACTGCTTCTGCGGTGCCGAGGCCGGGTACGCCGCCATCTTCTGCAGCAGCGGCTCGTTCTTTTCGACGTCCGCGGTCCACTGCTCCAGCGGCTTCTCGTTGAGGTTCATGTGCGACCAGGTGTGGCTCGCGATGGGCTGGCCTGCGTCACGCCAGGCCTCGAGCACGCCGGCGGAGCCCTTAGGGTCGCGCTCCAGCCAGAAACCGTTGACCATGCCGGTGATCGGCGGCAGGTGCTCCTGCTGAATCACCTTGAGGATGCGCTGCGCGATCTCGAGGCGCGTCATGCCCTGCGGCAGCGAGCTGTGCTCCGGCAGGTCGTCGAAGGTGATCGCGAGCTGGCCCGGCTTCTTTTCCTGTGCAGGCGCGGTTTTCGCGGCAGGGGCGACCGTAGGCTGCTGCGCAAGGCAGGCAGTGGAGGCGAGCAGGCAGACGACGGAAACGGCAGCGCGGAGATTCATGGCGATCAGTCTACGCTGCCGCTGAAAGCATTTTGTAGGGGCATTCTTTCGCCGGCGGATTGCGGTAAGACGGTAACGTGACCCTAATGTGTCACCCCTGCTTCGCATTCGGGTAGCATCCAAAGCCCGCGCCGGTTCGTATCCTGAACAAGACAATGTCCTCCTGCCCCAAATCGTTGTTTTTTGCGCTGCTTTTGAGCGCTTTGCCTGCTGCTGCGCAGACACCCATGACCACGGTCACCTCCATCCGCTCACTGGCGCCGGAGATGGCCTCGGAGCACCGCCCGGTGGAGCTATCGGGCACCGTCACCGCGCTCTCCGGCTGGAAGAACAGCTTCTTTCTCGCGGACAGCACCGGCGGCATCTCGATTGATCGCCTGACGCAGGCTCCGCTAACCGCCGCGGGCGATCGCGTGACGGTGCACGGGCACACCGAGCCGGGACTGTTTGCGCCGATTGTCGTGGCGGACAATGTGACCGTCACCGGACACCAGTCGCTGGCCGAGCCGAAGCTGCTGCCTGCGGCCGACCTGCAGGGCGGAGTCCATGACAGCGAACGCGTTGCCGTGCGCGGCATCGTGCGCACCGCGGCGATCCAGACGCTGTGGGGACACCCACGCCTGGTCCTCACCGTAGACATCGGCGACAGCCTGCTCGTGACTGCGGTCGTGCAGGCGTTCAAGCCTGAGGATGTTCACGCGCTGACGGCCGCCGTGGTGCGGCTCAAAGGCGTTTGCGGCACGGTCTTCAACGACCGCCGCCAGTACATTGGCATTCGACTCTTCGTGACCGACCTGGACGACATTGCGATCGAGCGCCCGGCCCCGCGGGAGCCGTTCGATCTGCCGAACCGTCCGCTGAACGCGATGCTGCAGTTCCGCCAGGGCCGCGACGGCGTGGACATGGTGAAGGTCACCGGCACGGTGACGTGGTCACGCGCCGGCGAAGGCCTTTACCTGGAAGACAACGAGGGCGGAAGCCTCTTCGTACAGAGCGGACTTGACCGCAAGGTGCCGCTGGGCACGCGTGTGGAGGCAGTGGGCTACCCCGGCAAGGGCACCTACGCGCCGCAGATGGAGAACGCGATCTTCCAGGAGTTGGGCAGCGCTCCGCCGCTACGTCCGCTGGAAGTGCGCGCGAGCGAGATGATCGTGAACCGCGATGGCTTTCAGGTCGCTCCGCATGATTCGCAACTGGTGAAGCTGAGCGGCAAGCTGCGCGAGCAGTTCGAACGCGGCAACGAAGAAGTGCTGCTGCTGCAGGATGGCAACACTGTTTTCAGCGCGCGCATTCCGCACTCGGCGATGCACCGCGAGTACAGCAAGGGCAGCACGTTGAGCGTCACTGGCGTGGCCATGATGATCGTGGACCAGTCGCGCGAGCCGAAGGCAGTCGTCGTAATGATGCGCGTGCCGGAGGATGTGGTCGTCGTGCACGGCGCGCCGTGGTGGAGCGCAGAGCACCTGAGCTGGCTCGCGGGCGTACTCGCGGTGCTGGCAGTGCTGCTCTTCGGCATCATCGCGTTCCTGCGTCGCCAGGCTGCGTTGCGCGAGATGGTCTTCACCGATCAGCTAACGGGACTCTACAACCGCCGCGGCTTCATGGCGTTTGCGCAGGCGCACTGGGTGAAGGCACAGAAGCTGCGCACGCCGCTGCTGCTGATCTACATCGACCTCGATCTCTTCAAGCAGATCAACGATACGCACGGCCACAAGATGGGCGACGAGGCCCTGAAGCGTGTGGGCGAGTTGCTGATGTCGAGCTTCCGCAAGAGCGACGTGATCGGCCGCATGGGTGGCGACGAGTTCGCCGCCGTAGCGCTCGACGGCAGCCCGGAGCTGGCGGCAGAGCTTTGCGACCGCATTCGCAGCGAAGTCGAAGCCACGAACGCGAAGCACCGCTACCCGTTCGAGCTTTCACTGAGCCTCGGCTCGGTGGTCTGCGATCCGGCTAAGCAGGGCGGCAGCATCGAAGACCTGCTCGCACAGGCCGACGAGATCATGTACGAACAGAAGCGTCAGCGCAAGGCCGAGCGAGCCATGGCCGCTGCAGGGTAACGCTGGTTTGAGGGCCCAGGGCTCAGGGTGTAGGGCCCAGGGTGTAAGGGATAGGGTGTAGGGGTTAGGCTTGGCGACGAACGGGTGCCCCACATCTCGATTTTTGAGATGTGGGTTTGCAGGATGCTCAAGGATGCGGGTTTCCCCCGACCTCAAGCCTATACCCGGGACCTCACCCATCTCGGCTCGAAAACCCCACCCCTACGCACTCGCCTCCCCAACTCCGTGCAACACAACAAAAGGCGTGGCCAAGGGCCACGCCTTTTGCTGTGTTGCGGAATCGGTTACTTCTTGGCGGCTGCGAGGCCAGCCTTCGCCTGCGCGACGAGGGCCGTGAAGCCTGCTGCGTCGTTGGCGGCGATGTCAGCAAGGATCTTGCGATCGAGGCCGTTGCCAGCCTTCTTGAGGCCGTTGATGAAGGTCGAGTAGCTCATGCCGTTCAGCTTGGCTGCTGCGCCGATACGGACGATCCACAGCGAGCGGTACTGACGCTTCTTCTGCTTACGGCCGATGTAGGCGAACTTGAGACCGCGCTCGACGGCTTCCTGAGCGGCCTGATAGAGCTTGGACTTGGTGAGGAAATAGCCGCTGGCGCGCTTAAGAATCTTGCGGCGGCGATCAGCGCGCTTTGTACTGCGTTTTACACGAGGCATCGTGTGCTCCTGTTTGCGTACTTCGGTTGAGCGGCTGGTGGCAAGAGGGCCACTTCACACGCTTGTTGCTCTCCTCACATCTCAATGGGGTTCGCGATTTGCTAGCCCAGCAGCCATGGACGCATGTTCGGCTGACTTGATGGAGAAACCTCTACTGCTTCTTACGCTTTAAGCGTAAGGAAGCATGCGGGCGACCTTCGGCGTATCCGCTACGGAGACGAGGGTGATCTGACGAAGATGACGCTTCGTCTTCACCGACTTCGACGTAAGGATGTGGCGCATCTTGGACTGGCCGCGCTTGAACTTGCCGGATGCAGTCTTCTTGAAGCGCTTCGCCGCGCCCGAGTGGGTCTTCAACTTTGGCATGGGTATGCTTTCTGCGGTGCCTTCTGTGATGCTTGAAGAGCGACCGAGGGGTTTGTTGCAGGATTCAGTATAGCAGAACTGTGGATTTTCTCTTAGTCCAGGCGCACGAGGAACGCATCGGCCTGATCGTCAGGCTTGCCGATCCACTCCCGGATGGCCTGCGCCTGCTCTTTCACGCGGCCGGGCGGGTCGATGCGGACCCAGTAGCCTGTCGGCCCCTGGAACTCCTGAATCCTCGCCGTGGCGTAGCGCTTGGCGAGCGCGTCGCGGAGGTCATTCGCGTCGCGCTGCGTGGAGAACGCGCCTGCCTGCACCGCCCACAGACCGGGCTTTTCAACCGTCGCGGACGAAGGCGAGTAGGCCTCGACCTTCACCTTGGCGACGCCCATGCGGTAGAGGTCGATCCGCTTGGCCGCGCCTTCGGAGAGGTCCATGAGGCGGCCGCGCACGAAGGGGCCGCGGTCCGTAATGCGGACGATGACGCTTTCATTGGTGGCCAGGTTCGTCACGCGGGCCAGCGAGCCCAGCGGCAGCGTACGGTGCGCCGCGGTGAGGCCATTCTGGTCGTAGGTGCTGCCGTCTGCGGCTTTGCGGTTGTGGAACGAGGGTCCGTACCAGCTCGCCATGCCGGTTTCGGTCATGATGGGCTTGCCGGTGAGGGTGAGGTTCGAGGTGTCAGGCGCCGGAGCGGACGGCCGAGGCGCAGTCGGACGCGGGGTCGCGGAGGCACGATCGCCGCTGCTCGGCGCGGGCTTACGATGCTTCGGCGGGTAGCCCGAAGACCAGTCCGGACGATCCGGCGCCTGGTTGCTGGCGTACTTGGCGTGATGGTGGCAACCAGCCAGTCCGACGCAAAGCAGTGCGAGCAACGCCACTCGAAGGTGAAGACGGAAGCTCATTCGGATCGGCCGTCCGTGGGATCATCGTAGGCCGAGCGCGGATAGGGCGAGTCGGGACGCGGGGCGGATGACGATGCCTCAGAGGCGCGCGGCGGGGTCGACGGAGTGCCGCGACGGGCGTCGTCCATATGCGCAGCGAGCTGGTCGAGCTTGGCCGCCAGTGAACGCAGCGCGTTGGAGCTATGGCGGCGCACCTCGGGCACAACCTCGGTGTCGATCGTGTTTGCGGCCTGACGCAGTTCCGCCTCGATGCGCGTGGCGGCATCGCGCAGGCGTGCTTCCCAGTCTTTCGCGTACGGATCGTTCGGCATGGCGCGCAGGTTCTCCAGCTTTGAGCATCGCGGCGCGGCGCGGCAGGGTCAACGGCTTTCGGGCGTCTGTTGCCGAAGTGGTAACGCTGAAGCCGGAAATGGAAAGCTGCCGCGCGAGAAAGCTGTTGATGAAACTGCAAGAAATACAACCGCATCGCCGGTTCTTGCGTCCCTTTGGAGACAGCATGAAAAAGTACTTCGCTCGCGCAGCCCACCGCAGAGCGCGGAGCGAAAGGACAAGGATTCAAATGAAGAAGTGGATGAAGATTTCTCGACCGGCGGCAGTCGCCGGAATGCTGCTCGGAGTCGCAGCCTGCACCAAGGCGCAGGCGTTGCACACGGTAGCCGAGCCGATGTTGGTCGCAACCGCACTGCCCGCCACCGCGAGCTTTGCGGAACTGGCGCATGAAAGCAGCCCGTTTGCCGCATACAGCTCGTCGACCGTGGCGGAGAACACCGCCGAGGCCGAACTGCCCGAGGCGCCTTCCGCGCAGATCCTGAAGGAGAAGAAGCAGGACCCGCGCATTCCCGCCGTGCCCGCAGCCGCCGGTCGCGCGATCAACCATCCGGGCCGTCCTGCAGTAAGCCAGTACGAAAAGTACATCCCCGCCGGCTATGTGACGCACCCGCAGACGGTGCATGAGAAGGTAATCACCGGTGCGCGCGATCTTTACTCACCGGGCACCATCGCCGGCTGGTTCATCTCTTCCGGCTGGAGTCACCTGATCAACAGCTCGCCGAACTACGGCACGGACAAGGGTGCCTACGGCGAGCGCCTGGGCGCCGCCGCGCTGCGCTCCACCTCGCAGGGCGTGCTGACGGATATGGTCTTCGCTCCGTTGCTGCACCAGGACCTTCGCTACTACGTGAAGGGACCGCGCTACAACGTGGTGCAGCGCACGCTGTATGCGGCCAGCCGCGTGCTGATAGCGCGACGCGACACGACGAGCACGACCGTCAACACGGCCGAGCTCGCAGGCTATTTGGGCACGGCGGCGATGACACAGATTTACTATCCGTCGGTAAACCGCGGCTGGGACAACTTCGCGTCGAGCTTCGGCTCCTCGCTGGGTGGCGCGATGCTGACCAACATCTTCAACGAGTTCCGTCCGGACATCCTGATGGTGGCGCACTTGAAGCACAAGTCGTATGAGCCGTTCAAGGATAACGATCCGCGCAACTAGCGTCCCTCCTATAACGCAAGAAAGCCCGCCGATTGGCGGGCTTTCTCATGCTTGGACTCCGACTAGAAGGTGGTGGATACCGTCAGGCGGAAGGTCTTACGCGGTTCGCGGAACTGGTAGGTGTTCTGTCCGCCGTAGAGTCGTACCGCCTCCGCGTAGGTGTAGTTGCCTGCACCGTTCGACGGGAAGAAGCTGCGGAACTCCGAGGTGGAAACCGGCAGTTGCGGAGCCACGTCCTTGTAGAGACGGAGCGGGTTGTACGCGTAGTAGATACGCAGCGGAGCGTTGACGACCGGCAGCACGAACTGAATTTCCGCACCGTTCGACATACGCGGAACGAAGTTCGTACCCGGCACCACCGGCAGCTCGAGCGGGAAGTTCACCTGCTTGCCGCCGAAGCAGTTGCCGTTGACGACCTGCGGGCAACCGTAGAGCGGAGCGTTCAGCTGCGACAGACCGAGAACGCTTTGACGAAGCTGGGCGTTGGACGTATCGAAGGCCATACCGAAGTCCGTGAACAGGGCGAAGGTGACCTGATTCATGATCGGAATGCGGTACTCCACGTTACCGGTGAAGCTGGTATCAGCACCCACCGACGACAGGTTGAAGAGCGGCAGCGGGATCTGCACATTCCCCAGCGAGGGGTTCGTGGGATCGCGCGGCACCAGCGAACCGTCGGGGTTCGTCAGGTTATAGAGCTGGCGGACCGGAACGAAGGTGTAAGGTGACGACGAACGGATATCGAAGCCGCGGACGTCGTTTTCGCCACCACCATAGATGCGGGCAAACGGAGGAGCGACCTGGCCGCCATAACCGTACACGCTGGAGTACTGCGCGCGCATGGCGAGGACGTTGTGGCCTTCCTTGTTAATGCGCAGCCCCTTCATCGGGTAGAACTGGCGGAACGAGATCGTGGGAGCAACGTACTTCGTGTTGCCGCCGAGTCCAGCGAACTGGATGACCATGTTGAAGTCACGACCCGAGTGCGGACCGACGCCGCGATCCAGCGTCGAGAACGAGAAGCTCGGCGAGATGATCGAGCTCACGATACCGTCGAGCGAGTTCTGACCAGCGACGCCCGAACGGAACGCCAGGGTCGAGAACACATTGCGCGTGTTGTCGTTGAACGCCGTCACGCCGGAGCGCGAGAGCGAGTACGACAGACCGAGGCGCGATACACCCGAAAGGCGCAGGAAGCGACGCAGTGCCGACGAGGTGGAGATGGTGAAACCGGTCGACGACTGGTTGTAGTTGGTGAGCAGCGAGTTCTGCTGATTGGTCAGGTTCGCGCTCTGGCCGTTGGCAATCGCGTAGCTCTTCGCCGGGTTGTAGTCGAGCTTGGTCGTGAAGACCTGCACGCCGAGCGAGACCGGCTTGTTGCGCAGGTAAGGCTCCGTGAAGCCGAACGAGAGGTTGCGCGACATGTCGCCGATGTTGGCGTTGACCGACAGCGTTTCGCCGAAGCCGAGGAAGTTGTTCGTCTCGTAGTTGAGACCGATGAACGAACCAGACTGGCCCGAGAGACCACCGTTGAGGCCGATGGAGTTCTTGCCCTTCTCCTTCAGCTTGATGAGGAGGTCCACCGTGCCCGCGTCTGCGTTCTGGCGCGTTTCGACGTCTTCATCCACCTTGAGGTTTTCGAAGTACGAGAGCTGGTTGAGGCGCTGCAGCGAGTACTCGACAAGCTGCGAGCTGTACTTCTGACCTTCCTCCACCATCAGTTCGCGACGGATCACGCGGTCACGCGTCAGCGTGTTGCCGGAGAACTCGATGCGCGAGATGTAGAACTGCTTGCCTTCGTCGATATCGATGTCGAGATAGACGAGGTGCTTGGCTTCATCGAAGCGCGGAGTCGGCGTACCGACGAAGTTGATGAAGCCGTAGGAACCGTAAGCCTTCTGCAGAGCCTGCAGGCCCTTGCCGAATGCGGTCGCGTTGAACCAGTCGCCGTCCTTGATGGCAAACTGCGAGCGCAGGGCCTTGGCGTTGTTCAGCGTCTTGTTGCCGGTGAAGGTGATGCCGCCGAGGCGGTAACGCTCGCCTTCTTCGATCGGGATCAGGATATCGACGCGCTTGCCGGTGGACGGGCGCAGCGTGAGCGGGTTGATGCCGCCCGCGTTGCGTACGTTCGTTTCCGGCTCGCCGTAGGTCGCCTTCGCGTAGCCGCGATCGCGGTACGCCTGGCGGACGCGCTCGGCATCTTCGTCGAGCTTCGACGCGTCATACGTGCGCGGCAGAATGTCTTCGAGGAAGATGGAGTGCGGTACACCGATGGGCTTCAGGTTACGCATCGATGCGCGCAGATCGCGAGCGGGAACGTGATCGTTGCCCGTGAACTGGATCTTGCCGACCTTGACCGTCGGGCCTTCCTTCACGTTGAAGGTGAGGGCCACGGCAGCGGGCGGAATGGTCTTGATTTCGGTGCGGATGATGGCGAACTGATGGCCGTGTTCGCCGAGCAGTTCCTTCAGCACGACTTCAGCGCGCTTCACACGCGTAGGGTCATACTGGCTCTCCACCGAAAGGCCAACCTTGGCCTTCTTGAAGCGCTCGAGCACGTCGGAAACGCTGACGGCGTTGAGGCCCTTGTAGTTGATCTCGCGGATGGTGGGCTTTTCGCGGACGTAAACGATCATCTGCACGCAGTTGGGATCGTCTACGCGCTCGATGCGCACATCTTCGAAGTAGCCGGTGTTCCAGAGCGAGTTGAAGTCACGCTCCACCATCGCGGGATCGTACTGATCGCCGGGACGCGAGAATAGACGCGCAAGCACGGATTCACGAGGGATACGGCGATTGCCCACGACCTGCGTGGGGCAAAGAATCTGCGGTGCGCTGGCCGCGGTGAACTGCGGAGTCGCGCGGACCTGAGCTTCGGACGCTGCCGGGGCATTTGCCATAACGGCGAACGCCAGACACGGCGCAAGCAGCGTCGAGAGGATGCGGCTGGAGCGCGTGCGCACAGCTTCAGAAGTACGGTTCGGAGCGCTCGCGCTCACAGGCTTTCCGGAAAAGATGACCACACCCTCACTGCTCGATGAAACAAGATGAAACCCGCCGCCAACAGTCGCTAAAACCTGCCCACGAGTGGAGTCTTGATTATAGGCGACCAGACGCGACAGCGGGAAACTGAACCTGCGTTATTACTGCCGATGACCATACGGCATCGCCGTGTCACCCAACTTCGCCTGGCCCAGAAAGGCCGTCAGAGCGGCGTCCAGACGAGGCCGCATCTGCTCGACAGGCGTCATGCTATCGGTAGTTTCCACCCGCAGCAGCACCGGCACGGGGCCGCGCGAAGACTGCATCGGGAGCCGCCCTTCGGGGGGCGCCACCACCATGGTCACATGCTGATTTTCCCCGGAATACTGCTCACAACGGCCGTTCTGGCAGACCGAGGCGGCCTCCAGCCACTGCAGCGCGCCGTTGTTGTACATGGCCTCGCTGACCGCGACCACGCCCTGCGGCGTGGGGATGTCGCGGTGGCCGTGCCAGGTAGGATCTTCACCCCGCGCGAGGTGGCAAATCTCAGCGTCATGCTGGCTGAGACGCGGCGAAACACCGAGCGCAACTTTTTGTGCCAGATCGGGCGATTGGTACTCCGCCCAGGTGTAAACGATCCAGCCGGTGACAAGGCGATCGTCCCACTGACGCACTTTGTGCCAGTTGCCGAGCTGGTCGGGGAGCGGAGCGGCGTCCACCTGCATGGTATTCAGTTTCTCGGCGCGGATCACGTGGACCGTGTCGCCCGCGAAGATCGCTGCCAGCACCAGCACCACCGCAACGCGCGCGAGGTACGCGCGAGCATGCGTCGGGCGCCGAACCGGCTGATCAGCGATGGGCGGCAGCGTATCGGCGGGATCGCGGCGCAGCTTGTTCGCCAGAGCGAAGAAGATAAGGAGCGCGCAGACGAAGAGCACGCCGCCAATGACGTAGTCGCCCTGCTTGGCGCGCACCTGGAACCACGGAAGCTGCAGCGTCAGCTTGTAGTACACGACGAGCAGGCAGAGTCGCAGGAAGTTGAAGAGATAGCCGAGCAGCACGGCGCCCGCGACGACCGGCGCGAAAACCCACCAGCGGAAGCGATACAGATAGCCGACGACGAGCGCGGCCATGCCCAGCGTGATCGCGCCGCGAATGCCGTTGCAGCCCGGCGCGATGAACATGCCATACTCCGGCGTGAACATGAGGCGCAGACGGTCCTGCGTAAGCTGCTCGCCGAGCAGGTGGGCGAAGCCGCGCGCCACCGTGGCGGACGCATGCTGCAGCGGAAGGTCGACGAGGTTCGTGAAGCTCTGCGGAATAGGGATCACGGCCCCCATGAAAAGCACCGGGAACCACGCCTCACGCAGCAGGCGCCAACCGCCGAAAAGCAGCACCATGCTGGCTGTATAGGCAATTGCCACCACCGGGAACGGCGGCAACTGCACCAGCCAGTGCTTGTTCACCATGACCACGAAGAGCGTCTGCGACTGGATATAGACCAGCGCGACCGTGACGGCGAGCATCGCAAAGCCCCACCAGGAGCCTTCCGTTTCCCAACCGAGCCGGCGCCAGACGCGAAGAATGAGCGCCATCGAAATCAGGGGCACGACAGCGCCCATGCTCTTCAGATCGTCATTTCCCCAAAGCAGCAGCAGTTGGCGGGCCGTGGGGTAAATCGTAAAAAGCCCCGCCACGGAGCAAAGGCAAGCCAATGCAACCGCGGTACGGGGCTTTAAGAAACTGCTGGACACGCCTTCTGATGGGGTCACTATACGTCCGTCAATAAGCTCGACCGAAGCAGGCGATCGTGTCCTTACGTACTTAGTTCTTCGGGGCGCGACGTGCGCGGATGCGCATACGCAGGGTGTTCAACCCATAAACGCCGCCTGCCAGACCGGCAAGGATCAGCGTTGGATTTTCAGGCGAGTCTGAACAACCAGACTGCGCCAACGCCGGGTGTGCCAGCGCGACAAGAGCGATCAGAGTGGAGGTGTAAAGAATTGCCTTCTTCATATGAAATCCTTCGGGGCCTAAACCGTGTGGCCAGGAGTGGATTTTGCGAGCTGCGAACCCATGTCTTACATGAATAACTATCTATCGGGCTACCGCAGGGAGCAATACTACGTTTGATGCAGTTCCTATGCTAGGGGTATTCCGGCCGTAAGTCCACGAAAAACCGGGGCATACCGCCACTTCCTGTTCATGAGGACGAAAGTAATAGTTACAAAGGGAGTAGGAAACTACATCGTCCCTCGATATCTGCCCCTAAATATAACTTCTCGCCGCGCGATTTCAGCCCTCGGCCCGTTCCTTTGTACAATCAGGCGTTGGCAGCTCTTGGCTGCAGAGGAGAGAACGAGCAATGGCATCGGCGATGGCAAATATCGAAGCGCTGAAGAGCGTCGGGGAAAACCTTAAGTCCCGCATGAACAAGACTGTGGAGGACTTCCGCACTCATCTGTCGAGTGTTCGCACCGGCCGCGCTTCGGTGCACATGCTGGACAGCATTCGCGTAGAGCAGTACGGCTCGGAAGTGCCGCTTTCGCAGGTGGGCACCCTGAAGGCCCCCGATGCGACCTCGCTGACGGTCGAGCCGTGGGACAAGAGCATCCTGGGCGCGATTGAGAAGGCGATCCGCGGATCGAACCAGGGCTTCAATCCCATGAATGACGGCAAGATCGTGCGTGTGCCGGTTCCTCCGATGACCGAGGAGCGCCGCAAGGAAGCGGTCAAGCAGCTTGCGGGCGTCCTCGAGGACCACAAGACCTCGATCCGCAACATCCGCCGCGATGGCAATGACCAGGTGAAGAAGGCGGCCAAGGACAAGCTGATCTCGTCCGACGACGAGAAGAAGGCGAATGACGAGATTCAGGCTTTGACGGACGCGGAGATCAAGCGTCTTGAGGAGAACTTCAAGGCCAAGGAAAAGGAAGTCATGACGATCTGATCTCGTCATCGCTTCCAAGAAACGGCGGGCCTGCGGGCTCGCCGTTTTCGTCGGTGGCTACGAGCCTTTCGCGAGAAGAGCATCGGCGATGTTCGCCGCTTCCCTCGCCTCGCGAACGTCGTGCACGCGGATAAGGTGCGCACCGTTGAGGATGCTGGCGACGTTTGCCGCGATCGTTGCAGGCAGTCGTTCGGCAGCATTCGCACCGCCGAGGAATCCTTTGCGCGAAAGGCCGATCAGCAGCGGCAGATCGAAACCTTGCAGCTCGTGAAGGCCTGCGAGCAGCGTGAAGTTTTCCGCGCCTCGCTTGCCGAAGCCGAAGCCTGGGTCGAGCACGATCTGCTGCTGCGCGATGCCGGCAGCGCGCGCGATGGCGAGCTGCATGGTGAGGCCGTCTACGACCAGCGGCAGGACCTGCTCGCACGACAGCGGAGGCAGAGAACCCCACTCAGTCGGCCGGCCGCGCGTGTGCATCAGCACGAGCCCACAGCCGGAAGCGGCGACGGCGGCTGGCATCGCTTCGTCCCAGCTCAGGCCGCTGACGTCGTTGATGATCTCTGCACCGAGCGCCGCGGCCGCGCGTGCGGTGGACGCGTGATACGTGTCGATGGAGACAACCGCGTCGGCGCGTTCGCGGAGGATGGCTTCGAGCGCGGGAAGCAGGCGCTGCTGCTCTTCCTCAGGGCTGATGGCCGCGGCATTGGGGCGCGTGGACTCCGCGCCGAGGTCGAGGATGTCGGCACCAGCATCCAGCTGTGCGGCGGCGTGCGCAAGCGCTTCGTCGATTCCCTGCTGCGAGAGACCGTCGCCGGAAAAGCTGTCGGGCGTCAGGTTCACGATACCCATGACGAGCGTGCGCTGCCCCAACTCCAGCGAGCGAGTGCGGGTTTGCCAGAGAAAGCGCGGGCGCGGAAGGAAGGCCATCGGATTCGATGATATCCGCCGCGCGAGCTGAAGATCGGGTGTCCCACATCTGCTTTTGCAGAGGGGCTTTTGCAGGACGCGTCCTTGGAATCAACCTATGCTGTGATTCCCCTGGCACCCTGCAAACCCTTGGCTCAGAATCGAGAGAGGGAACGCTCGGGGCTAGCCCCGCCGCGACGCGTGCGCGTGTACCCTGTTCGCATGTTCTCGATGCGCCGACTGCCCGCCTTTGCGCTCCTCGCTTTCACCGTAGGTACTGCCGCCGCGAAAGCGCAGTCTCCGATCGCAGCGCAGATTGATGCGCTGCTGAACGATCCTCGCGCAGAGAGCGCGCACATTGGCGTCGCGGTAACGAAGCTCGATGGCACGCCGGTCTACATGCACGATGCGGGTAAGCACTTTCGCCCGGCTTCGGTGACGAAGCTCTACACCTCGGCGACGGCGTTCGCGCTGCTAGGCCCAGAGAAGCGGTTCAGCACCAAGATCATGGCGTATGGCCCGATCGATGCCGAGGGCACGCTGCATGGCAAGCTGATGTTGATCGGCGGTGGCGATGCGAACTTCGCGGGGCGTGAGCCGATTCCCTATGTAGCGCCGTCGAGCCTGCCAAAGGGCGCGAAGCCAACCAAGGGGCCGGGGCTTGCCGACTTCGACACGCTGGTCGCGCAGGTGAAGTCGCATGGCATCCGGCGCATCGACGGCAGCATTGGCCTCGACGTCACGCGCTTTGAAGACACGCCCTATGGCGAAGGCTGGTCCGTGGACGATCTGCTCTGGGGCTACGGTGCTCCGGCGAGCGCGCTGGTCGTCCACGACAACATGGTGGACGTGCTGATCACCGACCCTGCGCCCGGAGATGCTGGTCCGCGCAGGGCGGACGTCGCGGTCGATCCTCAAGTGCCATACTTCGTCGTTGATGCGAGCTTGCTGAACGTAGGTCCGACGTATCCGTCGAATCAGGTGTTCGTGACGCGCGGCGATCAGCCGGGTAAGCTCCGCGTGAGCGGGGTGCTCAACGGCAAGCTTGGCATGGACCACGAGCATCTCGCGATTGAGCAGCCGAACGCGTACGCGATGTCAGCGTTTCGGCAGGCGATGCAGCAGGGCGGCTTTGGACCGCAGAACTCAACGGAACTTTCAGCGCTGCCCGAGACACAGGAGGCGTCCTTCTCGGCGGAGGTGCGCAAGGTGCTTCCACTCCCCGCGACATGCCCGGCAGAGCCGCATGTCGCTCCTGCTGCGGCGAGTCAACCGACTCCGCAGACGATGGTCGCGGAGCTTCGTTCGCCCACGCTGGCCGAGGACGCGGTCTACACGCTGAAGGAGTCGCAGAACCTGCACGCCGAGATGATGCTGCGCAACACCGGCGTTGAGAAGACCTGCGATCCATCGCTCAAGCGCGCACTGCAGGTCGAGCGTAGCTTTCTGGTGAACACGGCAGGGCTGAAGAGCGATGACTTCATGTTCTACGACGGCTCGGGCATGAGCGCCAAAGACCTGGTGACGCCGCGCTCGACGGTCGCGCTGCTGCTGTTTGCGCGGCAGCAAGCATGGTTCCCGCAGTGGAAGATGGCGCTGCCGATCGCGGGCTTCGACGGCACACTCGGCTCGCGCTTCAAGAGCTCTGCGGCGAAGGGACACGTCTTTGCGAAGACAGGAACGCTGGGCGAGTCGCGTGGGCTGGCAGGGTATATCGAGATGCCGGGAAAGGATCCGCTGGCGTTTGCGATCTTTACCGAAGATCACACACCGGGAAGCTCGGGCGACCGCGAGGTGATGGATGCGATCGTCGAGGCGATCGCGGCGCAGTAGGAAGCCGGGGAGACTTCGGCGTCCGGGTGCCCAATCTGCAACAGTGCAGATATGGGCATCCGGACTGCGCGCGCGTTCTAGTGAGGGGTGTTGCGCTTGATGTATTCGCGGAGCTGAAGATTGGTGTCGAGCGCCTTGTTGGTGCCGCTCTCCAACATGCGAAGCCACTCGTCAGCCGGCGGCTTCAACTCAGCCATACCGAGCAGGTAGCCGGTTTGCACGATGATCTCGAGCGCGTTCGAAAGTTCATGCGCGAGGCGACGGATTTCGAGCGCAAGCTCTTCAGGAATTTGAGGCGTGGGGGAACTGGTCACGGTGGAAACTTACTCCTTGCAGACACACGAATGCAGACGACGTGAGATGACGCCCGGACAGACACGAGCCTGAGCGGAGACAGCGGGGGAGGGCCCAAGTGCGAACGGATGCAAGAGGAGTGTACTCCTGGCAGTCTTACGCCGCGCGGAAAATTGACAGAGGACGTAATGCTTGAGACACTAAGAACTCACGAGAGCAGTGGCGCCCGCGCCGGCTGAGTAGTGAGCCGAAGTGGCGGAATTGGCAGACGCGCATGGTTCAGGTCCATGTACTCGCAAGGGTGTGAAGGTTCGAGTCCTTTCTTCGGCACCAACTTTTAGAAGCAAATGCAAAATGGGGGTCTCCTACGAGGAGTCCCCCATTTTGTGTTAAGTCTCCCTCTACAAATCCGTCCGCCCTCAGCAGGCACAGGCAAGTACCTCCGCGCCGTCCACCGAGGTGCAGACGTCACGATTCTCGATGCTGTCTACGGGCCATCGGATTAGAACGAGAAATCGAGAAACTTGATCGGAATTGCCAATACCGTTCGAGGCGATTTCGCTAACCTCCTAGCGAGTACGCCGAGCACATCTTCTCCATGCCCCTCGCACGGCGTGCAGCTATCTCTTGGAGGCATCATGAATACGACGACTTCGACACACGGAACGCTGACACTGAGCGCGGACGACGGAGTGCTTTTTGTAAAGATCAGCGCTCCGCCTCTGAACCAACTAGGCCCCGAACTGGTCAGCGACCTCGTAGAACTCATCCAGACACTCGATACCGGCACGCCTCATAAGGTCGTGGTCTTCTCGAGCGCTGATCCGGAGTTCTTCATCTCGCATGTTGATCTCGATAAGGTCACGGAGTATCGCCAGGCGGCAGCGGCGCTGACCGGAGAAGCATCCATTGCACTGCTCTTCCGTCGGCTGAGTCAGACGAAGGCCGTAACGATTGCGCAGATCGAAGGTCGCGTTCGTGGAGCGGGCAGTGAGTTCGTTATGTCCTGCGATATGCGATTCGCGGCGAAGGAGACTGCGATCTTCAACCAGAATGAGGGCGGCATGGGCGCGCTCCCAGGAGGCGGTGCTATCCAATACCTCACAAGCCTCATGTCGCGAGGGCGTGCGCTTGAAGTCCTCTTAGCGGCTGAAGACCACAACGCAGACATCGCCGAGCTTTACGGGTGGATCAATCGTGCGATCCCTCAGGCGGAGATTGCTGATTTCGTTTCGAAGATGGCCTACCGCATCGCCAGGTTTCCGACACACGGCCTTCGACAGATCAAGGCAAGAGTGAATCACTTAACGCTTCGTCCCACCGATAATTTTCGAGAGGACTCGGATGCCTTCTCAGCCGGGATCAAGGATCCAGAGTCTCAGGTCGTGATCAAGAAGGCCATCGCGAAAGGTTTTGGGAGCTCGCGAGCGGCCGAACTTCGGCTGGGTGAGGTTCTCGGCGAGGATTGATTTTCGATCGATCCATGCAAGGAAGCGCGCAGAAGTTATACGCGCTTCCTTGCTTCATACGCCGTCATCACTACGCAACTGGCGCTGCCAGAACACGCCGACTGCGGCGCACGCGCTGCTTGATGGCCCGCTTCTTTGTGACTCGCTCCATGTGTTTGCGCGGGATGACTACTGACCACTGATGCTAAGCAGGACACGGCCGAAGGGACGCTCTTCGATCAAGAACCTGACGGCATCTGCAGCCTCTTCGAGCGGAAAGATGCTTGAGACGGTAGGACGCAGCTTCCCTGCGGCGAGAAGTTCGATGCAAGCTGACATCGCGGACTTGAATGCAGAGGCCGAAATGGCACGAGGGTTGAAGCCTCGAATGGAAGCTGCCTTCCAGATGACATCGGTCACAGCTTGTTGAACATCACGGCCGCCGGAGTAACCAACGACGATGTATGAACCGCCAAAGGCCAGCCCCTTCAGCAACTGTGGGTAGAGGTCTCCCGCCACGCCATCCACGATGACATCCACCCCCTTGCCATCGGTCAGTCGATACATCTCTTCGGTGAGATTTTGCGAGGAGAGATCGATGACGTTTTGATACCCCTCAGATCTTGCCAGCTCCGCTTTCTCCTTAGTACTCGCAGTCGAGATCGCGATGGAAACACCGAGTTGCTCCGCAATCTGGACGGTCTCCATGCCGACAGCCCCACCGACTCCTGGAGCCAGAACACTTTGTCCTGGGCGCAGGCGCGCTAACTCCATGAGCGCGAGATAGCCGGTGACGTAGCCTCCCCCAGCGAGGAATGCCGCAGCGGATTCCGAAGAGACGTGATCCGGAATGGGGATCAGACTGCTCTCTGCAGCGACGAGGAACTCGCGCCATGTGCCATCTGCGATCACTCCCATCCCAAGGCCCATTACGAAGACTCTAGTGCCCACTGGAAACGTCGGATAGGAAGATCGGGCGACCACACCAACTCCCGTCTGTCCGCCGATGCGCGGAAGGTTTTGCGGCGTCGATGCGGGAAAATGCCCACTACGAAAAGTATTGTCGAGTGGATTGACACCAGCAAACTCCATGCGCACCAAGACGCCCTCGCCATCGAAGTGAGGAGGGTCCATCTCTATGAATTGATTCGTGGAGTAATCACCGTACGCCTGATATTGAATCGCTTTCATCTTAGTGCCGTCTCCTTCGCGCCGACATGTTCAGTGAACTGCATAAGGACGAGAGAATCCCGAACGCTCAGCATGCTTGCAGTGCATATGCTCTGTGACGAAGCCGCGGAATCAGCGCCACGGAGAACTACGAATTACAGAACAGAAATTACCGCGCTTGAAGGTCGCGTCCTTATCGGCAAGAACGTCTGCCTTCACGTTGCCGAAGGTCGTGTCCGGCCTATGCTTGATTCCGTCATAGAACGCCTGGAGGATGTCCTCCTTGAATGCGGACGTTCGTGGGAAGAGCTCAACTACGGCATCCCGCTCGGCATCGGGATATTGCGCATAGGTTAAGCCGAGTACGTCCATCTCGACTCCCGCCGTGACCAGTGCTACGACGGGATGCATGTGCTGCGGAATCCCCGGCGTGGTGTGAAGCGCGATGGCGGTCCACACCTTCGTCAGATCGGACTCATCAACACCGTAGGATTTCAGGAAGTCGCGCGCGGCGTTTGCGCCATCCACTTCGAAGCGTTCCGTATCGCTCCAGTGATCCGGCATGAGGCCGAGGTCATGAAACATCGCGCCTGCGTACAGAAGTTCGCGGTCGAAATGAAGACCGCGCCGCACCCCCGCCAACGCCCCGAAGTAGTAGACGCGGCTCGAATGGTTGAAAAGCAACTCGGTCTCTTGATCGCGGATGTACTCGGAGATATCTTTCGCCAGTTTGCTGTCGGGGATGGCTACTGATTGCAGGACATGATCCAACGTGTTCATTTGTCTCTCCGTTCTCATTGCCAGCTTCGATGAGCTCAGTAGCACTGGTCTCAACCCAGCCTGCTGTTGCTCCGCAATGAAACGGTTGCATGTCTCTCAGCGTGGCTTCTTGAAGAAACGCGAAGTTTTTCGCAAATCTGACGATGGCCTGGCTTCATGACGACTTGGTGTAACGCCGAGCGGGCATCTGCCTTGACCGAGTGCGACGGGGCGCCGATGAGACTCGCAGACTCAGCCGGAAAGACAGAGCGCGAATCGCAAATTGAGCGCAATTTCGGCAAGAACCATCGCCTTCCGCCTCCTTACTCTCTCCATACATTCTGGTCTCAACCGAGACACATAAACGCATCGTTTCAGAAGTGAAAGGATCCCTCGATGAAGACCCAGAGTATCGGCAAGCTGTTCATCCTCGTGGCAAGACCGCCCAAATTAATCACGATGCAGAGCGATGGAAGCGATGTACAAGATCTTCTCGCCGATGCACACGACACACCCGACGGCATCGCTGTCGACGCGAAGAATGGCTTTGTCTACTGGACGAACATGGGCGCCAACTTCGCTGAGAACGATGGCTACATTCAGCGGATGCGTCTGGACGACTCGAACATAGAGACGTTGATCAAGCCAGGTCAAACCTACACGCCGAAGCAACTTGTCCTGGATCTTCCGAACGACAAAATGTATTGGTCCGATCGCGAAGGCATGCGCGTCATGCGCGCCAACCTCGATGGCAGCCATATCGAAGTCCTTGTGAAGACCGGCTCGTCGGACGCCGATCGTCTCGATGAAACGCGCCACTGCGTCGGCGTTGCTATCGACACCAAGTCGAAGCACATCTACTGGACGCAGAAGGGCCCGCCGAACGGTGGCAAGGGACGAATCTTCAGAGCAGGTCTCGAACTTCCGCAGGGTGAAGAGCCTGCGAAGCGCAGCGATGTAGAACTTCTTTTCGATCAACTGCCTGAACCGATTGACCTCGAACTCGACGACACCAGCGAGTATCTGTACTGGACCGACCGCGGCGATCCGCCAACGGGCAACTCGCTCAACCGCGCGAAGCTTTTGCCACAGCTTGGCGGTCACGAAGTGCTGGCAGTCGGACTCGCAGAAGGCATCGGAATTGCCCGTGCAGCCTCGCACAATGCGATTTTCACGAGCGACCTTGGCGGCTTCATCAAGCGATTCAATGGACCGGACTTCACCACCGCTGAGGTGATTGCAGAGTTGAAGCAACCACTCACCGGTATCGCGTTTCAGGAGATGGCATAGCCTCTGCGCCCTTCCGCCCACCATCGACTCTCGCTCACGACACGGAGACCCTGCCCATGAGCGCCATTCACGACGAACCGCGCGTTGGGAAAAGCTCCGGCGTCATGCATCTGTGCGGTTGTGACGGGGTCGCTTCGTTGCGCGCACACAAGAGAGGACTGCGGAGATGCCTTGCCGCGATTGTGGCCGCCACAGCATTGGGTCACGCTCATGCACAATGCGCAGCAATCGCATCCACCGACAAAGCGGCATCCACCTGCGCAGCCAACCATATCCCCAGCGATAAGATCGCCTCTCTCGACGCTGCGCACGCCTATACGCTCGCCGAGTTGATCGATATCGGAGAGCTCAACAATCCGAGCGCACGCATCGCGTGGGAAGCTGCGCGGCAGCGAGCGAAGGCTCTCGGTATCGAGAAGGCGGAGTACTTTCCTCAACTGGCGGCTGTCGCCCTCTTCGCAGATCAACGCGCTATCAGTCCCTTCCCCAAACCACTCGCCCCGCGTGGCTACACTGTCGTTGAAGTTCCAGTCGTAGAGCCATCTGTCTCGCTTCAATACCTTCTGGTCGACTTCGGTGGGCGGCATGGCCGCGTAGATGCGGCACGAGCAGCGGCGCTCTCTGCAGGAGCGCACTTCATCCAAGCAAACCAACAAGTAGCCGCCATCGTCGCCACTGGATTCTATGCTGTGATGACCGCAGACGAACGCCTCGCCTCTGCGCAGGAGACGTTGAAGACTGCACAGACAACAGAGGCTGCGGCGCGTGCAAGGCTCGACAATGGTCGCGCTACGCTTCCTGATCTATTGAACGCCAGCGCAGAACGCGCCCAGGCAGCCTTCGATTTAGAAGCTGCCGATGGCGCAGCGAAGATTGCGCGCGTTACGCTCTCCGAGGCCATCGGTGTAGAGCCTTCGCCAGAGCTGAAGACCGATACGAACATGCAGGCAGCGTTGCCCTCCGCTCTTGCGCTCTCCATCGACGAGTTGATTCAGCGCTCCTTAGCCGACCGGCCAGACCTGATCGCGCAGATGGACGAGGTGAAGCGAGCCGATGCGGAGCTACGCGTTGCGAAATCTGCGTATCGTCCCGAGATTAGCCTCGCTGCTAAAGGTGCCCAGACCTCCGTGTGGCCAACAGTCGACTACGGCATGCTTGGGCATGCAAGCGTGCCGACATGGTCTGCGGCTGTTCAGGCAAGGTGGACCATCTTCGACGGAGGCGTGCGCAAGAATCGTGTCGCGGCAGCCGAGTCAGCAAAGCGCTTATCACTCGATGAACTTCGAGAACGAAAAGACCGTATACGGCGCGAAGTTTGGAACAGCTACATTGGCTTCCGCACCGCGCTTCGTCAGGAAGAAGCCGCCGTGGCTCTGCTCAAGGCAGCGAATATGTCCTACTCGGCCTCGCTCGATGCCTACCAGAATGGCGTGAAGAATCTTGTCGATGTAGTCACTGCAGAGAAGCAACTGGCGCAAGCACGCCTTTCTTCTGTGGCGGCGAGGTCTCGGCTCTTTACCGAGGCGGTTGATCTCGAAAAGGTCACCGGTAACCTGTTGCGAACTCTACCTTCTGCAACGACAACGAGCGAGGAGAGGGAATAGTGAAACACAGGATGCTTCAATCCACCGCGACGATGATGCTCGCGTTGATGCTCTCTGGCTGCAGCCACGCCCCTTCCATCTCGATTGTGGGCTCCTTCTTCCCTGTCTGGATGATCTGCCTCATCGCGGGAATCTTCGCCGCAGCGTTTGCACGAACGTCCCTGCTGCGACGTCAACTCGAAGACCATGTCGCCCCTTTGTGGCTCTTCTATCCCTCCGTGGTTGTTCTTACGGCCTGCGCAGTGTGGCTGATTTTTTATCGCTAGGAGCGTCCATGACGATAGATAACGATCTACAAAAAGCGAGAGGCGGACGCACCATCCGCAATACAGTCATGGGCCTTGCCGCGATTGCATTGCTGGTGGTCATCTTCGACAGCGGAACTCATCCGCGCACTGACGACGCCAGCGTGCGCGCTAACTTCATCGCCATGGCTCCCGAGGTAGGAGGGCGTGTCATCTCTCTGCCTGCGCACGACAATGCGCGCGTGCACAAAGGCGATTTGCTCTTCGAGATTGACCCTCGCGATTACGCATACGCGCTGCAACAGGCCGTTGCGGATCAAGACAATCTTGAGCAGCGGATCATAGATACACGTAGAAAGATCGCGGCCGAAAACAACGCCGTGGATGCAGCGCATGCAGCCGTTCGCACCTCCATGACAGGAGTAAAGACTGCAGGAAGCGGTGTCGACCTGGCACGCGCGGGCGTGGCGCGCGCTCGGGCAACAGCCGATGCAACGAAGGCACGGCTGACTTATTCGATAAGCGACCTCCATCGGCTCGAACCGTTGCTTGCGAAGCAGTACGTGACTGTGGACCAAGTCGATCAGGCAACGACTGCGATGCACGAAGCACAAGGGCAATACGATCAAGCCGAAGCCGCGTTGCTTGAAGCACAGGCAACGGAAACACAAGCGGAGCTGCGTGAGTCACAGGCTGGCGATGAGACCATCGTCTCGAAAGCCAAACTCGGGCAGGCTATGCACGTTGTTGACACGTTGGACATTCTTGAATCGCAGCGAGCGGCCTTGGCCGCGCGAGTAGACAAAGCTCGTCTCGACTTGCAACGGTGCCGCGTCGTGGCTCCATTCGATGGCTACGTTACCGAGTTGAACATCTCGGAAGGCGCTTACGCACATCCCGGTACACCGATGTTCACGCTGATCGATGACCGACGCTGGTGGGTGATCGCCAACTATCGCGAAGGCAAGATGCGGTACATCCACGCGGGTGACCGGGTCGACGTGTACCTCATGGGGCACCCTGAACGTCACTTCGACGGCGTTGTCGAGAGCGCAGGCTATGGCGTCTTCCCTGAAGACGGCAATGTCGCCGACGGGCTACCGAACATTGAACGAACTTTGAATTGGGTGCACCTCTCCACGCGATTCCCCGTCCGCGTTCTGGTGAAGGATCCCGATCCCAGCTTATTTCGCATCGGAGCTACTGCCGTAACGATTGTGAGGTAGCGATGATGATCCGCAATCTGGGACACAGAAAGTCATGGTTCGATGCGTGGAAGCAGGACATGTTTCCACGTCCGGAAAGACTGAGCTACTCTCTGCGTGTCGCGCTCGCCTCCGTTGTGGCGCTGGTCATCATGATGGTGCTGCAGGCGCCATTCGCCTCCTATGCGGTGTACGTCATTCTGACGCTGGGCTTCAAGAGCCCGACGCAGATGCTGCGCATCGGCTTCGCGCTGATGATCGCTATCGTCGTCACGCTCGGCTCGGTGCTGCTCACCGTCATTCTCACGGATAACGATCCGATGGTCCGCGTGCTGAGCCTGATGGTCGTGGTCTTTGTAGCCGCGATGATCTCTGTTGCGACAAGCATTCCGGCAATTGGCTCGGGGATCGGCCAAGTCTTCTTTCTCGGCATCAGCTTCTGGGACAACCACGTGCCTGCGGACCGCCTCGTGAAGAACACGATGTGGCTTGTCGGCACATTCGGCATCGCGATCGGAACATCGATTGCGGTGGAGTACATCTTCGCCAGCCGCACCGCAGCGCAGCGCCTGAGTGAACTGATCCGCACACGATACATAGCACTGGCGGATTGCTTCGATGCCATCGCAAAGAATGATTCGATAGAACACAGAGCGGAGACAGCGGTACAGGTTTCTTTGCTCGCCACGCAGGGTAACGCAGAGATGCTTGAGCTCTATCGCGAGATGAGCAAGCATCATGCTACCAGCGCGGAGTTCAGCGTGAGCCCGCTTCGGCATGTACTGGCGCTTCTCGATCTACTGGAACATGCAGCCGCCTTTGCATTCGACAGCGAGCAACAGAGCGACGAGATCCGCGAGCAGTGCAGCAGCCTCGCGCATCGCTTCTCAGCATTCGCGAACGATCTCTCCATCAGGAAGCACGAAACCCTCAACGAGAGTGAGACGTTTGGTCATCCGATAGAACATCTGCGTGAAGTAGAGACACTGCTGCGTGCTGTGCAGAGCAACGAAGTTCAAGGAGAGGTGCCCTCGCAAGCTTCAGTGCCGAATGCGAAGACACCGCTCATTCTCCCCGGAGAACTAACGAAACCAGAGAACGTCTTCTTCGCAATGAAGATCAGCTTATGTGCGACGCTTTGCTTCATTGCGTATCACGCCATCAACTGGCCGGGGATCAACACGGCCGTCATCACGGTGATCGTCACGGGCCTCGGCCAAACAGGGGCGATGAAGCAGAAACTGACGTTCCGCCTTATCGGCGGAGTCATCGGAGGCCTGCTGCTCGGCATGGGAGCGGTCATCCTCCTCTTCCCTCTTACGGACTCGATCACGTCGCTGGTCATCCTCGTTGGTCTCGTCAGTTTCATCTCAGCCTGGGGTAGCGCTGGAGAGCGCTTCAGTTACATCGGACTCCAAGTAGCATTTGCGTTCTACGTCACAACTCTGGGCGGATTCGTCGCGCCTGCACAATTGAATCCAGCACGCGATCGACTCGCGGGAATCCTCCTCGCAACCTTCGTGATGTGGTTTGTAATGGACCAGATATGGCCTGTACGAACCGTCACCGTCATGCGGCAGGTACTCGCTTCCATCCTCCGAGACGCAGCGCAGATCGTTACGCTCGTTGACGCGCCCGGCGACGCCCCTGCAATCGAAGCCGAATCGACGAACCTTCAGACACAGCTTCGCGTGAAAATCGGCAGTCTGCGTAGCCTACAAGACGCGACCCTGTACGAGTTCGGGCCCGGGCACCGCGCCATGGTAAGCACCGGAAACACGATCCTCAGCTTCGCGACAGAGCTCATTGGACTTCTGTGGGACCAGGCTGTGCTGCTTCACGAGGACGCCCTCAGCGATCTCGGCAAAGACCCGGCCTCGATGCGGTTGCGTAGTGTGATTGCGCACCAGCTCTTAGACCTGGCATTCGAGATGGAGAACGTCCTGACCGGAAGTAAGACCACGCCACGCAACTCAGAGGCAACGCAGGAAGTCGCCGGCCTACCGAGCAATCAATACGTCCATAACACGTTGGCACGATACAGCGAGGTCAAGCATTGGGCCTCTGTATTGAAATCGGAAAGCCACTAGACGACAAAAGAAAAGAAGCCGCCGGAAGGCGACTTCTTTGAAAAGCAACGGATTAGAATCCAGCCTTCTCACGCAAAGCAAGAAGCCCCAACAGCACTTCATTCTCTTTGCCCGTGAGTTGGTCGACCGTGAGCCCCTTCGTCTCCTTCATCACGCCATTGATCACGGTCTGCTTCAGCTCATCCGTCACCTGCGGCGCAGCGAGCGCGCCCATCAAGCCAGTAAGCGGCGGCATCAGATGTTCCATGAAGTGTTGAATACCACCAGGGCCACCGCCGAGGTGCCACTGAAGGCTCGGGCCCATCACGCCCCAACGCAAGCCTGGACCGTATGCGATAGCGATATCCGCATCCTCCACACTCAGCACGCCGGCCTGTACAAGGTAGAGCACCTCTTTGTAGAGTGCGGCCTGGAAGCGATTGGCTACATGCCCTGGCAAAGCCTTGTTGAGACGAACAGCCTTCTTGCCAACCGAAGCATAGAAGTCGAGCGCTCGCTGGATCGTCTCCTCCGAAGTCTTTGCGCCGCCAACGACTTCGACTAGGGGAATGATGTGTGGCGGATTGAATGGATGCCCGATCACGCAGCGCTCAGGGTGCTTGCACTGCGATTGGATGACGTCCATCGTGAGCCCCGAGGAGCTCGAAGCCAGCAGCACATGCGGTGCCGCAGCCTCGTCCATATCGGCGAAGAGCTTCGTCTTCAAGTCAGGACGCTCAGGGCCGTTCTCCTGTACGAAGTCCGCCTTGCTCACCGCGTCCTGCATCGAAGCGTTGAACGAGAGACGATCCTTCGAGGCATCAGAAGCGGTACCGTGACTCGCGAGCAGCGTCCAAGCTTCATCAACGTACTGACGCAGGCGATCTTCCGCGCCCGGCGCAGGATCGGTTGCGATCACGTCGAATCCGCGCGAGAGATAAAAGGCCGCCCAGCTTGCTCCGATGACGCCCGTACCCACAACCACGATGCTACGGACTGGTGTTTGCGCTGACATTGATTTCTCCTGTTTGATCTCGGTGAGAGGGCAAGTGCCCATTTCTTTGGCGAACCAACAAACCGAGCGTCGATCTATCGCGACGCAATGAGTCTTGTCGGCAAAAGCTACTTCGAGTTCGTCGGCGTCTTGCCGTGCGACCAATTGAGGCCGGGGCGATCCAGCAGAGCATCCACGTGAACATCGCCGAAGTACTCCCACGCCCATTCGAGGAATGTCTCAACCTGAGCACGAACTGTCGTTAGCAACGCCGCGTGGACTCCAAGCCATGCTGCGAATGCAAGGATGCCGGTGATCGCATGACGGCCCACGCCAACCTCTGCCACGGCAGCATTGCGACCAACCATCGCCATGATGCCTTTGTCGAAGTATTCGAACGGATGGGTCTCGTCGCCCCCAACCACGGCAGCAATGTTCTTTGCGCAGTGGCGCCCAGCCTGCTGTGCAACGGAAGCAAGTTGAGGGAGGGCCGTTCCGTCTGCAGACTTGAAGTTGGCGAAGTCGCCAAGCGCATAGACGCCGGGAAAGCCAGCGACACTCAGGTCGGACTGCACATCAATCCGGCCGCCGCGGCCAGTCTTGATGCCCACAGAGGTGGAGAGCCCTGATGCCTTGAGGCCGCCAGCCCAGACAACGAGCTGCGCAGGAAGATGTGTTCCATCGGCAAACTTCACACCCTCGCGCGTGACCTCGCTTACCGTGACACCAAGCATCAGCTTCACGCTTCGACTCTTCAACGCCTCCTCTGCGTACTCTTTCGAGTGAGTGCCGAATGGAGTCAGTACGGTCTTCGCCATGTCCACAAGCGTGATGGAGGCAGACTTCAAATCCAGGTGCTTAAAAGCTTGGCTCGAAGTGCGCTGGAAAACATCGCCGATAGCTCCTGCAATCTCAACACCCGTGGGGCCGCCTCCAATCACAACAAACTCCAGTGGCACATTCCGCTTCGCACTCTCGCGATCTGCGGCTTCGAGCAATGCAAGAATTCTGGAGCGCAGCCGCTCGGCGTCGAGCAGCGAATACAACGGGAAGGCATGCTCCTGAACGCCGGGAATGCCAAAGAAGTTGGGCTCTGCGCCCGCAGCCAGCACGAGGAAGTCGCCCGTATAAGTTTTGCCTTCGGCGGAGTACGCTGTACGATTCGCCAAGTCGACCGAGCTGACCTCGGCCATCACGATGTCGACGTTATCGTGCTCCGCGAGAACCGTCCTCAAGTTGAAGGCCGCGTTGTCCGCAGACAACATCCCGCTCGCCACCTGATAGAGCAACGGCTGAAACTGCTGGTAGTTGTTGCGGTCCAGCAGCGTGATGTGGATCTCAGGATTCGCTGCAAGTCTCTGCGCACAGTTGAGTCCCGCAAACCCCGCGCCGACAATCACAACACTCTTCTGGCCTGGCTTCATGGAAGCTGCTCCGCTTCTTCAAGATGTGCCTTTGCAGAACGTGAAAGGCGTCGCTTCTTTGCATCAGCGTAGACCGGCGAGGTGAATGAGCTCTTTGCAGAACCGAGCGTGTTTGTGGATTCGCGACTCTTTGCTACGAAGCGAAGAACAGGGAAACGTTCTGCCCATGCAGTCCACGGTAAAGTTCCTTGGTGCCGCTATCGTCGCTATGGATATGTCCGGCGCCTCGCCTTCCTGCTTCTTGCAAACATGCGCGCAATTTGCGAACCGCCTTACGGTCAGCCATCCTTCATGAATGAAGACTCGTGCAAGAGTTCAGGCAAGCGCCCTCATGGGGTTAGGCACGCCTTCGCGCCAGAGCGCGTGAAAAAATATCCCTGCAAGAAGCCTCTTCGTGACAGCTACCTTGCAGGGATTCCTGAGAAACGAGACTAGTTCACATTCAAATCGAGGTTCGCGGTTGTCGTATCTCCGTAGGTATCAGAAGCGGTGATCGTGAGAGTTGTGGCGAACGTGATGTCAACCGCGCGTGCGGCTGAAGTGGACGAAGCGAAGACAGCATCACCGCTATAGGTCGCCGTGAGGCTCTGCGTCCCCGCAGGCAGAGAGCTCAGCGTCAGGCTTGCCGTGCCCGCGTTGACAGCCGCCGTGCCGACTGTGCCAGACGCTGACGTGAAGGTGACAGCGCCGGAAGGTGACCCGCTACCGGAAGCAGGTGCCACGCTTGCAGTGAACGTGATCGGCGACTTCAACGCCGCTGTCGCCGAAGAGGCCGAGAGCGTAGTGACGGTTGCGGACAAGGGCGCCGTCGGACTGTTCTGTGAGTTGCTGTTATTGCTGCAGCCAACGAGAAATGCCGCAGAGCTCAGCAGTATGGCCGTTGCAACACTCAAGCTAAGTCGACGACGACGTACGCCAAACAACATGAGTCCCGCCATGCTCAGAACCGAGCCATGGAGAAGCCAATTTGCGTTGTGGGTTGGCACGGCTTTAGCGGAAAGCGGATGGATGGTGATGAGTGGGGATGCTGTCTGCAACGACAACGTAGAGAGCACCGTGCCATTCGCTCCCGCAACCGGCGTGCTGAAGACGCAGTTCAACCCAGCAGGTAGCGTTGCAGGGCATTTGAGGCTGATGTTTGCAGGGTTGAGTGCGAGAGAGCCGAGCGGCGTGAGCGTTACCGTTGCAGTACCGGCAGTGTTCGCCGAAAGCGTGAGCGCAGATGGATTGATGGAAGCCGCAAACGGATTGCCAAGCACAACCGTTGTAGCAGCCGTCGTAACACGGCTGTAGTCGAGGTCGCCTGAGAAGGTGGCCGTGAGCGAGTTCGCACCGGGTTGCAGTTGCGAAGAAGAAACGGTGAGGTATCCTGTCGCATTCGTCGCGCCTGCAACAGAACTCAACGTCGCCGTGCCGAGTACGGCGTTCGAAGTCGCGTTGGTGAAGGTTACGGTTCCCGTAGGCGTGACGCCGCCACTAAGGCCGGGAACGGTGATCGAGAGCGTGACGTTTTGGTTGGGCACTATGCTCGCAGTAGATGCGTCGAGCGCGAGGTTCGTGATGGGATACGGCATGATGTGCACGGTGAGCGGAGCCGACTCACTCGGCGCGAAGGTCATGTCGCCCGTGTAGTGTGCGGAGAGTTGATACGTACCACCGGGCAGCAGCGTTGCTGTGATGCTCGACGCACCATTGACCAGCGTTTCGCCAGCGATGGCGTTGCTATTCAGCACGCTACTGTTGCTTACGACAGAGATATCGCCTGTCGGCGTTCCTGTCGCTGGGCTCACAGCGCCGACCGCTACATTCAAGCTCAGCGGCGAGCCATAGTTGATCGTCGTGTTGGTCGAAGTCAGGGCCGTTGAAGATGCGGTGAAGGATGAAGCTGCGCTCTGCCAGGCGTTCACCATGTTGGTGAAGTTGATAGAGCCAATGCCGGTGGCAAGGTCATATCCCGCGTTCGCGGCATAGCCAGGCAGCACGCCATAGAGATCTGCAGAGTTGGACAGCGTGCAGTCGAGCGTACCAGAGAAGCACGGCACCGCATTGGTTCCAGCCGTTATGTCATAGAAGACGCAGCTATTGCCTGTGAGGAGGTTTGACGTGGCGCAAGCGGAAGCATTGCCGCCAGCGAGCTGCGTCTGCGCGAGCTTGTAGAGGATGTAGTTGGGATTGCCTTGTGCCGAAGAAGTTTTCTGCTGCACGAGCGCCATCAGTCCGGCGAAGATGGGGCTTGCAAAAGAGGTGCCGCCAGCACCCGAGATGTTACTGTTCACATCGCAGCTTCCTCCACCAAGCGATGCGCAGAAGAGATAGAGCGAGCCCCAGGAACCGCTCCCGGACATGAGGGAAATATCGGGCAGGTCACGCGCGCCATCTGCAGGAACCCCTTGCAGCTGGCTCTGCCACGCGGGTTTTGCATAACCACCAAGACACTGGCCGGTGTTGGGATCTGCAGAGGCGCAACTGCTCACACCGCCGGAACCGCCGGCCGTCGTCAACACTCCCTGCACGTTGTAGTCGTTGCAGAGCGCTTCCGTGGTGGTGTCGGTAGCTCCCAGCGACTGCATGTAGGCAAGCACCTGCGGGCTACCGCAACTGTTGTTCCAGGGAAGCTCCGGCACGTAGGATCGCGCGGATTGAAGCGTCGTGGGATCGTTGCTCGTCGTCCAGTATCTGCTGGGGTCGAGATATGTGCCGTAAAGGTCGGTGCCGCCGACTGCAACGTTATACGGAGTCGACGCGATGCCGCTGACGGTAAGTCCGTTGAACGCTGCAGAGCTGCCTTGATCGCAGGTCGCCGAACCGGAGTCTCCGGCAGCAACGGTTACAGTGATGCCCTGCGCTGCGGCTTGCTCCCAAATCTCGGAATAGAACTCATTGCCCGCGGTGCCGAGTCCGATTTCGCACTCGCCGAAGCTTGCGTTCAGGATGGAGGTCAGGTTGTTCTCGATCACGTAGATCGCAGCCGAGTCGATACCGGCGGAGGTGGCCGTATTCGGCGAGATCACGAGATCGATCGTCGCATTCTTTGCGACAGCGCCTGCCCATTCAACATCAAGACTTGCTTCTTCGACACCCGAGCCATCGCCGCCGCCGGGGTCAGGGCCATAGTGGATAACGTTGAGTTTCGTAGCGGGTAGGCCGAATGCTTTGCGGAAGTAGTCGACGTCGGCGGTGTCGATATCAGCGTCCCCGATGATCGCAATGGACTGGCCGGTGCCATCGATACCTGCATCCCAAAGCGGACGAAGGTTATAGATAGTGGCGAGGTCGTACGGAGCGAGAGCGTAAAAGTTTTGACCACCGAGACTCGTCGTGTCGTTAGGCTGGTAGCGCGAGAACGCAGCATGAGTGCCTGCCTGCGGCGACCACGCGCCACCTGCATGATGCAGGCTTTGTGTCTTGGTATGTTGCCCCGGCTTGGGGAAGTTGTTCAGCGATGCGAACCCGGCGATCACAGGCGCAAGGGCGGCAGGAATGCTCGGCCTGGTGGCGTTTGCGTAGTACTGCGTTCCGTTTACGTCATAGCGGTGAAGCTCTGTGTTGAAAGCAGCCTTGAGCTGAGCATGCGTACCGGTGAAGGCCACAATGTTATGCCCTGGCATCGTGGGCTCCACTTGAAGTCCAAAGCTCTGCAGCCATTTGTCGACTGCATCGATGTCCTGCGTGGCAACGCCGTACTGCACGCCGAACTGCTCAGGCGTAATCCACTTGTGATAACGCGGCGACTGCGGGTTCTGCTGATCCTGTGCCAGTTGGTCGAGCGCCTTCTGCTGCGCGGCGCTTCGTTGTAGAAGGAGGATCGTTCTACCCAACTCAAGAGAGTCCGGTGCGATGCCGCGATCAGCAGCGTGCGTCGCCAGCGGATGGAGAGAGCCCTTCAACGAAGCGCGGTTGCTTGCGTCAATCATGCTGGCGTTCACTCGCGGCGAAGCAACGACGGGAGTATGGGCGACCTGAGCATTCGCGACAAGGGCGGAAGAGCCGCCAAACAACGACAAGGGCGGAAGAGCCGCCAAACAACAGCGTGAACGCACATCGAAGGATGGATGAAGCTCGCATGAAAATCCCCTTGGTGTTGAAAGAGCGTTGAGGCGCGTTACGCGCGAATCCTGAGCGTTGGCGCGGCATTCGTTACTGGCCGGAGGAAGTGACGGTCATGGCGATGGTCTGCGATTGCGTGAGGCTTCCCGATGTGGCCGAGATGGTCAACGTCGTCGTGCCCACCGGTGTGCCCGGATACGCATCGCCGCCGTTGTCGCAGCCTGCGATCAGCACAAGCGATGTGACAGCCAGGACGGCCATGCAAAGAACACCGAGCGAGCGACGTCTACGCTTGCGTGGCAGCAGGAGAAGAAGAACGCCCGCAAGGCTCACGCCAGCGGGGAGATCCTTCCAATTGGTTCGATTGCTCGCGTGATAGTGGTTGTTCTTTGCAGTGGTCGCAATGACGACCGATGCGCTCGCGCTCTGTCCGGGCGTGAGGCTCACGCTGGACGGACTCACCATGCACGTGGACTCTGCCGGAGCACCGGAGCAGGTCAGCGTGATCGGCCCACTGAAGGTGGGGTTCGCCACAAGCGTGAGCACGATGGAGGTGGACGCACCCTGAGGGAGCGAGACGCTGCCCGTCTCTGCGGTCATCGTGAACGCAGGTGTGACGGCGTTGACCGTGACGTTGGTAGACGCCGTCGGAGAAACAGCGTCAGCGTCTCCGGTGTACGAAGCCGTGACCACGTTCGCACCGACTGGCAGTGCGTTCGTCGTAAGAGTCGCCACACCGGCAGTGATCGTAGTGGAGCCAAGCGTGGTGCCGCCTGCAGAGAATGTGACCACGCCCGTGGCAGAGGTGAGCGTCGCGCCACCCTGCGAAAGCGTCGCGATAAAGCTCACTGCCGCGTTTTGATTTGCAGTCGCGGTGCTCGCCGATAGCGATAGCGCGGGCGCGCCTCGATTGAGAAAGACCGCCGAGGTGAAGGTGCCCTGGACAAGCAGATCGGCGTTGCCTCCACTGCCCCAGTTGCCCACGAAGAGAGGCGAGGCGATGAACTGCGCTGCGCCCGTGTCCTGAAAATCAAACGGCACCATCGCCTCGGTGTATCCGGGCGCCAGCACACCACCGCCGACGTTGGGATAGATCTCCAATTGCGGAGCGGTCACCGCACCGCCGGGCCCGCTGGTGAACTCCGAAACCACGAGGTCCCTGGTGCCGTCCGCGTTCATGTCCGCATAGGTGGCCGTTGCAGGAAAGTGGCCTTCGTCGACCAGCAATGGCGGAGCAAAGCTATAGCTGCCTTTACCAGCGAACTGCAGCACCCCCGAAGTGCCAGCAATCACTCCACCACCTGCAGCGTCGTAGTAGCCTTCGGTCGTCAGCGTAAGGTCGGGGATGCCGTCGCCGTTAAAGTCACCGGCGATTGCGTCGGTGGCGATGTAGTTCGGCGCAATGTTGATTGCAGAGGTGAAACCGCCGACACCGTTACCCGTAAGCAGGTAGACGTTGTAAGTGGTGACTCCGGGATGGCCGAAGGCAGAGTTAGCAGAATGCGCGTCAATAGCCACGGCGTCGAGCTTGCCGGTGCCAGTAAGGTCCATCAGCTTGATCTTGTAGATCTCCGTGCCCAGAGCGGTGAATTGACCGGACTGAAAAGTGCCGTCAGCGTTGCCGAAGAAGGTGAAGAACCCACCAGGAAGCACGCCACTTCCCGGCGTGTTGTTGACGCAGACGAAGTCGCCGCCGTAGGCGACAACGATATCGGGAATGCCGTCGCCGTTCAGGTCGCCGCTGTCGGCGAAGTTCATATTGCAGCCTGGCTGATCAGCGGCAAAGGTGAGCTTTATCGGCGAACCGGCGGTGCCGGTGGGATCGAGAGTTGCCACATAAATAGCGTTGGAGGTGGCAGCGCCGTCACTCAAAACGATGCGTACGTTTTTGCCGCTCCTGATCAGCGTGGGATGAACTACATATTGGTTGGCAAAGAGCGAAGAAAGCGTCGCGCTCGAAAGTGCGGTGACATATTTGAAGCCGCTCTTCTGGCTCACACTCGGTGCGGCACCTGTGTTGAAACCCACGACGATGGGCGTAACCTGGTTCGGACCGACCAGATATTCGCTGGAAGCGTCAGAAGCGAGGACGTCCAGCAGCCCGTCGCCGTTGAGGTCGACCGCTTCAAAGGTGTGAATGTTTCCACCAAAGACGTTATAGGTAGCACCGTTGTTGAGCGCTGTACCCGCCAGCGTAGGCGCGGCATAGAACTCCCCTGCCTGCGCAACATTCTTCACACCAAGGTTTTGGTAGTACGCCAACTGCGGCAGCGTGTTGTCGCCCCAGAGCAGCGACGCATAGCCGGAGCCATCGAAGTCTCCCGCGACAAAAGCAGTGCCACCGGGGGTGACGATCTGCGACGGCGGCGTGGCAAACGCGGCGGCTCCGCCGTTGGGAAACACATAGGCGCTGCCCGGCATCGTCACTATGGCATCGAGGTAACCGTCGCCGTCGAAGTCCGCTATCTGCAGGTTCGTATCGTTGGAAATCGGGAAGGTCGTGTTCGGCCCGGTCGGCGAAGTCTGGAAGCCTGCCCCCTGATACGCGCCGACGAGTAGCCTGGCGCTGGTCGGGCTCCCCGAGCCAGCCGTATACGGGCTGTCGTAGAGCGCTCCATTGACAACCGAAAGAATATCCGTCGACGCCATGCCCGTGCCGAGGATGCTGCCGTACTTGAGCGGGAAGTTCTTGAAGTTGGCGGTGAGGTTCGTCGCGTGGAGAATCTCCAGAACGGCGTTCGAGAAGAGCGCGGCTGTAGGCTCAATCGGCGCCGTAAAACTTCCGTCGCCATTGCTGGTCATCACGAGCAGGCTGGAGCCGGCTTTGGCAGGATTCGACGCGCCCGAGTCCGCGATCGGAAAAACGATGCCGCTGACGGTCTTGCCGTCGGTCGTGAGGAGATCACCGCCTCCATACTGGAGCTGGTAAATATCGTTGAAGGTGACGTCAACCTCTTTGCCAGGGGTGAACTTGCCGCCGCCGACGTTGATGAAGGTCTGCTCGCTGAGCAGGGTCGTCGTCTGACCGGGCTGCAACTGATTCTTGGCAATCAGCGCTAGGTCCGGCAGGCCATCCTTATTGAAGTCGCCGATAATGCAGATGCCGCCGTTGCTGTTCAGCCAGTTCGCACCCGAGGCCATCGAGACCGGATAGCTGACCGCGCTCTTGAAGGTGCCGTCGCCGTTGCCGATCCAGACGAGCACAGCCGAGTTTTGAAGGTCCATAGCGACGAGGTCGGGATACGAATCTCCGTTCAGGTCGGCGGCGTAGAGCTCCTGAATCGCGGGCGAGTACTGCAACGCGCTGGTGTCCTGCGTGCTGGCCAGCGTCGGCAGCGAAGCGAACGAACCGGGGTTGAGGAAGATGTCCAGCGTGCCGTCGCCTCGGGCGACGACGGCGTCGAGCTTCCCGCTCTTTCTGAGATCAGCCGCGACCAGCCCTGCGGTGCCATTGGATGAGGTTGCTGGCAGAGAAGCAAACGGGGCCGCCACAAACGACGGCGCATTCACCCGCAGGCCGGACGGCAAGGCCGGGCCAATCTCCTTCCTCACGCCCAAAGTCCCGGCAGGAGATTTCCCTGCGACGCCCGGTTTCATCCAGTCCACCAGGTGCGAACCGATGACCCGCGCGAAGGGGTCTCCGGAGACATTCTCCGACGCATGAGACGTCGCGGGAGGAGTGTGAGCAGACCTCTGCCCCTGCGCGACGCACACCGACTGGCCCATCCTCACCATCAAGAGGGCGAGCAAAGCGCGCCGCAGATACATCGACCCCGGGATTCCCATGGGACTCCTTCATCTACAAAGACAGGAAATTTGAAAAGCGTTAGCCACATCTCAACGGCTCGTCTCTTCACGGTCAACTAACCAGATCTCAAATGATCTAAGTTGGCCTGTCTTGGTCGATAAGCGCTTCTTTTGCAATAGTTGACTCGAAGGCTCAGGGTTCGCGTCGGGCCGAAGCGGCCTCCGATCGTCAACTCGATATACTTGGAAGAAGCCTCATGGAAGTCTCGCCTGACAAACAATTCGAGGCTGTTTACACATTCGGCGGGTTCGAAGTGTCGTCTTTGACGAACGCTCTCTATAAAGAAGGAGAGGTCGTTCGGATCCAATACCTGCCCCTGCAACTTCTGCTTGCGCTGCTGGAACGCGCCGGCCAGATGGTGAGCAAGGAGGAGCTGCGCGATCGCCTGTGGGGCAACGACACCTTCGTCGAAGTCGACCAGAACCTCTACGTCATCGTCTCCAAGCTGCGCGAGTTGCTGGAAGACACCGCCCGCCAGCCGCGATTCATCCAGACCGTCCCGGGCCGAGGTTATCGGTTCATTGGGACAATCGTTACGCGCAAGCTCCCAGCCCCGTCGGTGGAAGAAGCACCGACAGTCGCGACGGCCACTCCGCAACCGGAGCCGGGCTCGACCGAAGCAGCGGAAGGGGCCGTGGTCTCGGAAAACTCACCACCTCGTTCGCGCTGGCACGCCCCTGCCCTTTCCTTCGGCGGTGCGCTCTGCGTTCTCGCGGTGGTGCTTGCATTCCTTCACTACCGAAGCGAGCATACCCCGATCTACAAACCGCATGACCGCATCCTCATCAGCAGCTTTCGCAACGAAACCACGAAGTCCGAGCTGACTCAGACCCTGGGATTCGCGGTGCAGTTGAAGTTTCAGGAGTCTCCCACCTTTGAGCTGGTGCAGCCACAGCGCGGACAGCCATTCGTCGGCGAATCAAGTGAAAGCAGCCACGAGAACCAGCTACAGGCCTGCTCCCAACTCGGCGGACAACTACTGATCGACGGCGAACTAAAGCCACGCGGTCAGGGCTACGAGATTGCCCTCATGACATCGCGCTGCAGCGACGGCAAACTACTCGCCACCGAATCCGCCGATGCCGACTCCGATGCGTCCATCCTGAGCGCGATCGATGTCGTCACGGACAAGATGCGTCAGCGGCTCGGCGAACCTGGCGGCGTCCGCCAACGCTTCAACATGCCGCTGACGCAGGCCACGACAAACTCTCTGGCCGCGCTCGAAGCCTTCACTCAGGGCGAAGAGAAGCTGAAACAGGGACATGCGCTGGAAGCCGTAGCCAGCTACAAGCTCGCAGCAGATCTCGATCCGCAGTTCGCCCTCGCATACGCCCGGCTAGGAACGATCTACCTGAATGCGCAGGAGCAGAGCATCGGCGTGGGCTACTACCAGAAGGCGTTTCAGCTCCGCGACCACACAACCGACCGCGAACGGCTCTACATCGCCGCCCACTACTACACCGATGTCACCGGCGAGTATACGCAGGCGATCGACACCTATCAGCTCTGGCGTAACCTGTATCCCAACGACTTCGGCGCCGCCAACAACCTCGCCAACCTCTACGACATGCTCGGCCACCCCGAGGAGGCGCTGCGCTATGCGCAGCAGGCTGTCGCAATCAATCCCGCATCACCTCTGGCCACCGCCACGCTGGCGCAGGCGTATCTGACGAGCGGCCAATATGCACCGCTGACAGCGATCTGCCATCAAGACTCCACCCGCACGAGCCCGATGGTCGTTCTGCACAACATCTGTTTCCTCGGAGCAGTAGGCCGTAACGACGAAACAGACATGCAGCGAGAGCTTCGCTGGGCACAAGGAAATCCGCAAGAGAGTGTTCTGCTACAGTCCGCAGCCCTGGCAGCTCTCGCCCATGGCCGCGTGATGGTCGCGCGCGACTTGTTCGCTCATGCACGCAAGAGCGCCGACCAAAACCACCTCCCCGAGCTCATGGCCATCGTAGACATCGACCAGTCCAACGCCGAGGCCGAGCTAGGCTTCTCGCAAACCGCGCTGGCCATGGTTCATCAAGCCGACCACGCTTCCCCGCAGGGCTACGACAAGACGCATGACACAGATGCTCTGGCGGGCGAGGCTCTGACTCTAGCCATTGCTGGCTCCAGCCAGGCGGCCATCGAGCGAGCCAATCAAGCGGTACAGCTAGCCCCGCTGAACAGCATCCTGAACAACCTCGAAGTCCCCACCATCCAAGCCGTCGTCGCCGTGAAACAACAGAAGCCCAGAGAAGCCCTGGATCTGCTACAGCGGACAACGCCCCTGCAGTTTTACTCGCAGACGAAGTTCATCCCCATCTACTACCGCGGCCTGGCCTACATGCAGCTAAAGCAGTGGAAAGATGCCGAGGAGCAGTTCAACACGATCCTGCAACATCGTGCGATTGTTCCTCACTCTCTCTACATCGGTCTCGCTCAAATGCGGTTGGGTGAAGCACTGCAGCAAGATGGCCAAACGAAGGAAGCCAAAGAGGCGTTCGATGCCGCTGCGCAACTGTGGCGGGACGCCCCTTCTGATTTCCCACCGGCGAGGCAGCTAAAGAGCTACAGGTAGCGGATCAACGCAGATGGCCCCTCGACGAGAGGTCGATACCGGCGGCGAGATTTACACACGCAAAATATGGTCCTTCTTCGACACCAACTTAGAAGCACCTTGAAAGAACATCTCGTTGGAGTGCTTTCGCCTTCGGCTTTGAAGTCACGGCTCGCGCGATAGTTCGGCCGCCGCAGCGGAGTAATCTCCGTTGAGCTCAAAGTGCAGCCCTGCCTGCATCCAGAAAGCTCCGGAAGCGCGCGCTGGTGTCCCCTTTGTCAGCTTGCCGGAGATCATACGAATCGTATAGAACGCCGCTGGATCAAGTCCCTCAGGCAAGCTCTGCGGCGCCGGATAGCCCATCTGCTGCGAGTGCAGAAAGGCGAAGACGACCGCCTGCTTGCCGTCGCCGCTCACATACTCCGTGGACGAGAAATCGCTTCCGCTTCGTGGCGAGACCAGGCGATAGAGGCGTCCCTGCTGCACGGTGGAGCGGATATTTTTGTACTCCGTGATCATGTGTCGCGCGGTCGCAACATCCTCGGCGCTCCACTTGGTGAGGTCTGCTCCCAGCCCCAGCGAGCCTTGCATCGACGACAGGAATCGGTACTCCAGCGAGGTGCTGCGGTGGTTGACCCAGTTCGGCGAGTCCGTCACCCAGGCCATCATCGCCTGTGTGGTGTAGGCGTAGCTGAAGCCGTCCTGGATCAGTAGACGGTCGAAGGGGTCGGTGTTGTCGGAAGGCCACACCTCATCGGTCAACGCCATCACTCCAAGGTCCACGCGCCCGCCGCCGCCGGAGCAGGACTCGATCTCCAGCTTCGGATGCTTCTCGCGCAGTTTGCGCAGCAACGCGTAGTAGCCGCGCACATACTCCACGTAAAGCTTCTTTTGTTCGGCGACAGGAGCTTGCGGCCAACCGGGCTCCGACCAGTTGCGATTGGCGTCCCACTTAAGGAACGCGATGTCGTTGTCCGTCACGAGAGTATCGAGCACCTGAAACAGATGCTCCTGCACGGCAGGCAACGCGAGATTGAGCACAAACTGATGTCTCGCTTGCGAGCTCGGACGGCCTTCAAAGTGAATGATCCAGTCAGGATGCTGGCGATAGATCTCACTGTTCTCGTTGACCATCTCCGGCTCGACCCAAAGCCCGAAGTCCATGCCAAGATCATGTACCTTTTCGATCAGCGGCTTGAGTCCCTGCGGAAATTTCTGCTTGTCGACCCACCAGTCGCCGAGTCCAGCGCGATCATTCTTGCGCGTGCTGAACCAGCCATCATCCATCACGAAGCGCTCGACACCGACCGCAGCAGCCTTCTCCGCCAGCGCCATCTGGTTCGCTTCGGAAACACGAAACTCCGTCGCCTCCCAGGAGTTATACAACACGGGCCGTGGCTTCGGGTTCGGGCCGTGCGGCAGGATATGTCGGCGCTGGTAGAGACTCTCCAACCGCGACATGTCGCCATATCCATGCTGCGTCACGCCGCCATAAAAGATAGGAGTCTCCAGGCGTTCGCCCGGCTTGAGTGGATATGCAAAATCAAACGGGTTATAGCCGCCGGTGATACGCACCTGCTGCATCGGGTCCTGCTCCACCGTGATGCGCCACGAGCCGCTCCACGCGAGGCTACCGAACCACACTTCGCCGTCGCGCTCTGTCACGGCGCTGTTGCGCGCGAGTGCGAACCACGGTGCAAACTCGTGCCCGGTGGTGCCGCGACGGCTTTCCAACACGGTGGAGCCGGGCGTCACGCTGCGGCTCTCCAACTGATCTTCACCAGCCCATCGGCCGGCGAGATAGCGAAGCTGATACTCCGCAGAGGCGGGCAGGTTCCACTGCGCCGCGGACGCCTGTTCGACAGTAAACGTAGCCTTCGTGCGATTTTCTACGGTGGCGCTCCGCGCCAAGATGCCTGTGTCCGCATCGATCGTGTAGTGCAGCGTAACGTACACTTCGCGCGAGAGATCCCGTAGCAGCACATCCACACCGTCTTTGCGCAGCGTGTGAGATTGATAGCGCAGCACAAGATCACGGTCGCCGTCCGCGAAGGTGATCTTTAACGCGGACTCTGCCAGCAATCCGCCACCCCAGCCGGCAAACTCCTGCGGTGTGTCGTCGATTTCAAACGCACGATCTACTGGGTTTGGTTGCGGAAGGGAGTCCGCCTCAGCGAGACGACCACCCCAGTACACGGTCTGCAGCGCGCCTTTGCTGTTGACCCCGAAGGCATACTCCGCGTCTCCACCGGAGAGACGGAAGACATGGCTCTCTGGGTTGTAACTGATACGCGCAGCGGCAGATTGACCAACCGCAGCCGACACGCCGGCGGCAAGCAATCCAAGGGCAAAACCCCGCAGGCAAACAAGGTTCATAGCAACATCACTTTCGTTGAGAGTAGAAGAATTACGACCGCGCGCTCCAACAGATGATCCGTGGAGCGCGCGAACGAGCCGGCGCGTCCGTTAATGTGCTCGGCCTCCGTTTGTCGTGTCGTAAACATACCCATTCGTCGTGCGCGCTGCATTGCTCAACTCCGAATAGACCTTATCGGTGATTGTCACGAAACCGATGGGATAGTTTTCACCATCCGATTGTCGGCCCGTGATCATCTCGTCCTGATACTGATACCACTGCGCTCCGATGAACAGCGGGTTCGCGTACACCGAGCGCAGATATTGGTCATAGGCCACGCCGCGTTGCGTCTGCGTGGCCACCGGCGCAAGCCCGCCGTTGAACCCACCGCGATCGGGCGCGCCGAAGTGATACTCGGCGACGATCGACGGCTTGTTCATTGTCGAAAGCGTGGTTGGATAATTGGCCGCGGTCAGCGTCGAGGCATACGTGTCAAAGCTGATGACGTCGGCGAACTCGCTGCAGGCCTTCACCACTTCAGGCGTGAAGACACTATACTTCGAGCCGAGATAGAGATGGTTCGTGTCCACCGCATGAACAGCCTGCGCGACGAGGATGTAGTACTTCTCGGCATAGCGACGGAGAAAGTTGCTGAAGTCCGCACGCATCGCCGGCGTCATGGGAGGAACGTTGGTGTGGTTGCGAAAATCGGTGAACGATGTGTAGCTGGTACCCCACGCCGCGTTCATGTTGGCGATCGTGGTGTACTGCCCGCCCATGATGTTTGCAAACGCCACCTTCGCTGGCTGGTTCGCATTGGCTGTCTCGATCACGCCGTAGACGAGGGGAAAGTAGTTGAGATCATCCGATCCATCGGAAGCCGCAGTCGAAGCATACGGCGCATTCGTCCACGGCATCTCGTTGTCTACAAAGTAGCCGAGCATGTAAGGATCATTCGTGATCAGCGACGGCGAGTCATTCGTGTCCGTATTAAGCGTAAGGTTCATCTCAGCCTCCACTGCCGCCTCAAAGTTGGAGTCCCACGGATCAGGCATCGCTCCTCCTCTGCCAAAACCCGTTACCGGCACTGTGATGTTGTTGTAGTCCGCAGCGTGGTTGATGAGTACTTTGATCGTGTACGGAATCTTTTGGCCGCTCGATCCGATGGTTCGCTCCATCACAGGATCGCTGAAGTCGCCCATCGTATTGAAACCCCACGCGTAGAGGCGATTCACGGAGGAGAGATTCCATTGGCTGATGAAAGAGCTTCCATACTTGCGCTGCAGATTGGCGCTGAAGAAGTCGAAGGCGCAATCCTGTTGCGACGTGACATCGCAGAAATAGCCTTCGCCGGACTGGCGACCATAGAAGATCGCCAACGGATCGGTGGAGGTAGGCAGACTCGTGAACCACGCTGTGCGATCCAGACCTGCGACGCCTCCGGCTGTTCCAGACTCCGGCCCGATGTAGGTAGGCACACGCGCAGTCTGCGTACTGCCACCCCAGGCCTGCGAGCCCATCGTGTCCATGCCGATGGAGAAGAACAGCTTGCCAAGCGGATCGACGAACCACCAGTTGCCGTTTGATAACTTCGTCGTGTGGAAGTAGCCCGTTGCTGTGGAGCCGGTGTAGTTGTTCGCGCCGCCGTAGATGTCGCGATCGCTTGGTGGCATCGGCAACGTCTCGGGCGCGTTGAGGTCCGAGTCCTGCAACACCTTGCCCGTCCAGGTCTCCTTGGTGAACTGTCCGTACTTGTCCACGATGCCTTGATAGAGCAACGCGACCGCGCTGGCCGCACCGCTCATCGAGGCGTAGCCGTCCACGAGGCGGAGGTTGTCGAAGTAAAGCGTGATCGCCGAACCGTTTGTGGTGTTCACGAAGAAGCGGAAGCCCGAAACGCTGGTGGTGTTCACAGGGGCGCCACCCAGAGCCATCACAGCATACCCCGGCAGCCGCGCGCCGGTCTTCAGGTTGAGCTTCGCGGGCAGCGGCTCGGAAAACGGAAGCAACACCGAAGTGAGCGCCTGCGGAAGCAACGTCACCGTGTCCGTCTGCGTATAGGACGAAGAGTCGTCGATGCGACCGTAAAAAGTTACCGGCACTGTCTGCGGATTGTAGATATCCACCACCAGCCCCGGATACATCGACCAGTCCTTCGGTGTGCTGAAGGTCCATTTCAGCGTTGGATAAGGCTGATTCGCCGCCATCACGACCTGCAGCGAGTGCGTACCTTGTGTTGCATACTGCGTACTCGATGTAGCTGTCGCCGTGAGTGTGGCGTACGAAGGGTCCGTAGCTGTTGCTTCGAATGAGTCGAAGAGCGTGGAAGGCTCCGCCGTGGTGATCGGCGTCGTGGACGGGGCCGCACCGATCATGGTGTTCACAGACGCAACGCGCGTATGGACCAAGGGCACGGTGCCACTCTTGACTGCTTGAGGCAACGTGTTGGCCAGAAGGCTTGGGCAGCCTGCCAGCACGGCAAGACTTATGCCGATAAGATGAAGCGTCGAAACCGGTTTGAAGAACTTTCTCATGGCTCTCCTCAAAGAGGCTCTCACAGTCACACGGTAGAAAACGCAGACTGCCGATTCGCGATCTAGGCTTCGCAACCGTCTTGAGCGCGCCCCTTATAGGCACCTTGAGAGAGATGCGGCAATAGATTTGCAGATAAGAGTCAGCCCGATACAGATAACACGCTCAACTACTACGAACACTTGGCTTTTGTGAGGGGATAAGAGACAGACGCAACAGACGAGCTGTCCGTCCTGCTCCTTTGGACAGAGCTACTGCGGATCGATGATGAGAAGCCGTACGCCGTGGCTCTTCACAGGGAGCGAAAGCTCTCCGTGAGAGACGCCCAGGTCCTCATGCATCCATACATCGTGGATATGGCCGCCATGCTCCACAGCGATCTTCCCCAGATCGACCGCCGGCGCGAAGTTGGTCCACGAGCTGTTGAAGAGGCCGACGGCAGTACGACCGCCACTCAACTGCTTTGTCCACACAGAGAACTCACCCCGCTGATACACGCGCACAGCCTGCTTGCCCAGCGCATCCTGATCAATGGCGATGACGTCTTTGTTCATCAGGATCTCGCGGTCGGCCGGAGACATCTTCGTCAGGTCATTGCCAGCAAGTAGCGGCGCAGCCAGCAGCGCCCACAAGCTCATGTGTGTGCGGTACTCTTCTTCCGTCATCTTGCCGTTGCCGATCTCAAGCATGTCAGGGTCGTTCCAATGCCCGGGTGCAGCGTAGCGTGCAAGCTCCGCTTCGCTGTTGCCGATGATGAACATGCGCTCGTAGCGGTCCTTGATGTCGTCCGTCGTGCGCCACATGGACGCACCCACCTGCGGCCCCCAGTCCCACACATCGTCAAAGCCGTATTGGCAAAGGCTATAGAGAATCGGACGACCTGTCGCACGCAGCGCCGCGCCCATCTTGGTATAGGCATCGACCATCAGCTTCTTGCGCAAAAGAGGATCAGGCTCGGCTTTCATCACGTCTTGAAAGGTGCAGAGGTCGTACTTCAGAAAGTCGACGCCCCATGCAGCGTAAGTTTTCGCATCCTGCTCTTCATGCGCCATGCTGCCTTCAAAGCGTGCACAGGTTTTCGGGCCAGGCGAAGAGTAGATGCCGAACTTGAGACCCTTCGAGTGAATGTAGTCTCCCAACGCCTTCATGTCAGGAAAGCGCTCGTTGGGGTGGATCACTCCGTTCGCATCGCGTTGTCCTTGCCACGTGTCATCGACGTTGACATACACATAGCCAGCGTCGCGCATTCCCGTGCTTACAAGCGCGTCCGCAGCGGAACGAATGTCTGCGTCCGTGACCTTGCCACCGAAGTGGTTCCAGCTATTCCAACCCATCGGCGGTCTTTGCGCTGGCATGTTTTGCGAATGTGCCAAAGTGCCCGTCAATACAGCAGCTACGAGAGCAAACCAAAACTTCATAAAGATCGTTCCTCGAAGAGTTGGGCGAAGCGCTCGCGGCCGCTTCGCCCATTTACATTACTGCAGCGGTGCGGTCGTAAACGTGCCGAGCGGAAGTCCCGCCTTGTTGTAGAAGTACTCTCCGACAGCGCCGCCCCAGGCGTAGCGAACAAAGACCGGATGCGTCACCTTCGGTGAGGAGACAAGCAACGTCGCCTGACCATTGATCATCTCGATCTTCACATCCGCAGCCGCGAAGTTCCCATCCGCAGCCGCGACCTCGACATCCTTCTGATCTCCAACAGTGCGGTGGCTCAGCGCCTCGCCATGAGCAAGCCATACGCGCATGGCCGAACCCTCTGGCGTCGCGCGCAGAAACTCCGGCGAGTGCGACTCAACATTTTCGCCGTAGACATCGCTTCGAGCCAGCAAAGCAAGTCGGTGCCCTACGGACTGCTTGTCCGCCGGATGAATCTGGTTGAACTCACCTACATCGAGCGAAACCGCCTGCCCCGTCCCGCGCAACGAAAGTGTTCGACGCTGCGCATCACGCACGGCACCCCACATCTCTTGATGGCGCATATAGCTCGAGATCTGCACGTAGAGGAACGGGAAATCACCCTCACCCCATTGGTGACGCCAGTCAGTAATCAACGCCGGAAACGCGCGGAAGTAGTTGCGCGCACGCGGAGCAATCTCATCGGACTCGCCCTGATACCAGATCACGCCCTTGATACCATAGCGCGTCAGCGGCGCAATCATACCGTTGTACAGCGAAGAGACTAACCACGCGCCCTGATGATCGCCGCCCACACGCGGCATCTTCAACTGCGGTTTGCCCGCAGCCTTCAGCAGAGCGTTCTGCGCATTGAGATTCGCGATAGCGGCATCTGCGTGCGACTGCGCCTGCACTACCGTCGCTTCGTCAGCCAACGTGCTGGTAAGGTTTCCCGCAGCGATGCCATCTGTGCTGATCCATGAGGATACCGGAGTGCCTCCCCATGTCGTGTCAATCAAACCAATCGGCACATGCTCCTGATCGTTGAGTTCGCGTCCGAAGAGGTAGGCGACGGCGGAAAACGACTGTGCCGTTTCTGGTGTGCACTCCTGCCACATTGCCGCTGTGTCCGCGAGTTCGCTCGCAGTCGCGGCCCGCTTCAGATGCATCAAGCGAATCTGAGGCCGGCTTGCGCTCGCGATTTCCTTGGCGGAATCCTTCATGGGAGCACCGGGCCAGCCCCTCAAGGGGAATTCCATATTCGATTGCCCCGAAGCCACCCACACGTCGCCCACAAGCAGATCGTTCACCACCACAGGCTTGCTGGTCGATGTCCCTGAGACCTTCATGGCGTACGGGCCGCCGGCCTTCTCGGGCTTCAGGAAGAGTTCCCATTCGCCCGAATCATCAGCCGTTGCCTTCACGGTCTGGTCATGAAAGCTGACGCTGACCTCTTCGCCGGGCAGCGACCATCCCCATACGCGCAACGGCATCTCCCGTTGCAACACCGCATGGTCGGAGAACACATGCGGCAGTCGAACCTCCGCCGCACACGTCAACGCTCCGAGCATCCATGCACACAGCATCCATTTCCAATTCATATTTCAGCTCCTCAGTGTCTCCATTCACAGGGACTACGCCTGCGCTTGCACAGTAACGACTCCAGCGGCCGCGTCAACGGGCTTCTTCGCTCCGCGCATATCGCTGTGCTGCAACGCAATCCCGGAGCTACCGCTTCCGGTCACGCGTAGATAAACGTCCGAATCCTTCGGTGCGATGCAGTCCTTCAGCGTTGCACTGCGCACCTCCGTCAACACCACGGCAGGCACCTCTGCTTGCGGCTTGGAGACGTCGAGCTTGCTTACCGTCAACTCGCTCACGTCATCACACACCAGCGTCGGACGGAAGTCCGGAACGAGGCTCGTTACCCTGACGTTGTCAAACACGAGGCCCTTCACGTGTCGGCAATAGAAGCCCGATGCAGGCAGTCTGCCGAAGACCGTGGACTCCGGATACTCGTGGTCCGCCTCAGGAATCGTACGGCTCGCCCACTCCGCCGTGCCCGCTTCATCTGTCGAGATATCGATGTTTTCCAGCCGAACATTTTCAACCTTTGTTCCGACGAGTCCAGTGATCGAACTCGTCACAGAGGCGTTCGTCGCCTTAAAATTCGCGATGACCACGTCCTTCACCGACCCCGGCACTTTCTTCGTTTGCCCCGTCCCGCGATTGCCAAGACGAATGAAGATGGGCGAACGCACTTTGTCGGCCGTGATGTTCTTGACGGAAACTCCGCGAATCGCGCCGCCATCGACAATCTCCAACGCCACCGCCGCGAGCATGCGGTCACCAATGTAGGGGTAGTGCGAGAACACGTTGCAGTCGCTGAAGCTGATATTTTCAAACAACCCCTGCGTTCCGGTGCCGATCTTTAAAGCGTTGCAAGGTGTATCGATCACGCAGCGACGGACAATGATGTTGCGCACCGGACGAATCTCCTCCGGATGCCCTTCGCTCTTCAGGCAGACACCATCGTCGCCCGTCGTGATGTGGCAGTCTTCCACAAGCACGTTGCTGGTGCAATGAATATCTATCCCATCCGTGTTCAGGCCATAACGCGGATTGTCGATGGTAATGCCCTGCACCTTAACGCCGTCGCACTGGAAGAGTCGCAGCGTCCACGCCGTCGACTGCGTCAACGTCACGCCAGAGACGAGCACGTTCCTGCAATCGGTGAGGTTCACCATCTGCCCCGGATGCGGGAGCGCGTTGTAGTTGAACTGCGTGACATCTCTCCACTCGCGATCAGGCGTTACCGGATGGCGGTCTGTTCTGCGAACCCAATATGTTTTGCCATTGCCGTTGATGGTGCCTTGCCCGACGATCGAAATGTTGTTCGCCCGATATGCCGAGATCAGCGGCGACATGCTGCCGGGTGCGTTGGCGTCCTTGCCAGCGCTTGGTAGCCCGAGAATCGTCGCGCCTTTATCGAGTTGCAATGTGACATGACTGCGCAACCGCAGAGGGCCGGTCAAGTAGGTGCCGGCCTCGACTCTCACGATTCCACCGCCCATCGCAGCGCACTCATCGATCGCCTTTTGCAACGCGTCGGTATCTAAATCCGTGCCGGTTCCCTTCGCGCCATTTGCGCGCACGCTCATGACACGCGCGGTCTTCGTCTCTGCCCACAGCAAGGGCGCCGGCAACGTGTGGAGGGCCAGAGCGCCGGGAACAACACCGAGAAACTTTCTACGATTCATTGCTTCATCTCCTGAGGTAGCGGTTCGCTTCCTGTTGTTGAAATCCAATTAAGCCTTCTCCAGCACGAAGGAAGGCGGAGCATCTTCAGGCGCGGTAGCGAACGTTGCCGAGGGCTCCGCGCCCATGGTGAACACCAGCGTGCCGCCCTGTGCGATCTCGCGATGATGAAACCATGCCCGACGCTGCGGCTTTCCGTTGAGCGATACACCCTGCACGTATGCGTCGCTGCTCGTTACTCGCTTGGCCTCCACGCAAAGGAACTTGCCACCGCCGAGATCTACTGTCGCGCGGTCAAAAAGCGGCGCGCCGAGAATGTAGTTGCCGCTGACCGGATCCACCGGATAGAAGCCCAGCGCGCTCAGGATGTACCACGCTGACATCTGTCCAACGTCGTCGTTGCCCTGCAAACCATCAGGTCTGGAAGCATACATGGTGGCTAGTAATTTCTTCACCAACGCTTGCGTCTTGTGCGGCTGCCCCGCATATACGTAGAGGTACGCGATGTGATGCGACGGCTCATTGCCATGCGCATACTGCCCGATCATGCCAGTGATGTCCGGCGGTACGTCACCATGCACCTCCGAGCTCTCCACGAAGAAGCGATCTAGCTTCGTCGTGAACGCCTCGCGTCCGCCGAAGGCATCGATCAACCCCTGCGGATCATGCTGAATGGCAAAGCTTGCCTGCCAGGCGTCGGATTCCGTATAGTCGCGCCACTTGTCCGAATGACCTGTAGACTTCGGGTCGAACGGCTCGGCCCACGCTCCGTTCTCCAGCCTCGCGCGCATGAACCTCGTCTTTGGATCGAAGTAGTTGCGGTAGTTCAGCGAACGCTTCGACAGCAACGCAGCGTCGTCGCTCTTGCCAAGCGCCTTCGCCACGTGAGCGATCGCCCAGTCATCGTAGCAATACTCGATCGTCTTGCTGACGGACTCCTTCTCGCGGTCCGCCGGAATGTAGCCGTACTTCCGATAGAGATCGAGTCCCCTGTAATCGTCCACCATAGCGCGCTTGCGCATCAGCGGATAGGCACGCTCGTAGTCCACCCTCGCGATGCCTTTATTGCAGGCTTCTGCGATAACAGCTGCGGAATGGTACCCCGTCATGCAGTCGGTCTCGTATCCCTGCAGTGGCCACACCGGCATACCTTCCGGGCTCTCTTCGGCCATGCGAATAAGCGTGCTGACGAAGTCTGGTGTGCGCTGCGGTTCGATGAGTGTGAAGGCAGGATGCGCTGCCCGATAGGTGTCCCACAGTGAGTAAGTCGTGTAGTTGTGCTGCCCTACGGGAAGAGTATGAACTTCGTTGTCCATGCCGCGGTATCGGCCGTCGACATCATCGAACAAGGTGGGGCCGAGGCACAAGTGATACATCGAGGAGTAGAACGTGCGGCGAGCTTCATCGTCCGCACCTTTTACGCGAATCTTCGCCAGCTGCGTTTGCCAACGCGCACGTGCTTCTGTGCGTGTGCGGTCGAAGTCCCAGTGCGGAATCTCCTGTTCGAGGTTTCTGCGCGCGCCCTCCGCACTGCACGCCGAGAGGCCGACCTTCACCAAGATCTGCTCGTGAGCTGCAGTCTTGAAGTGCAGCACGCACTTCAGCGCCTTGCCTTCCGCCGCCGAAGATTCCTGCTCGCCGTTATAGAAAGCGACCTTCGTTGGCTTTTTGGAAAGCTGCAGGTAGAGAAACGCATGTCTCCCTTTCGCCCATGCGTTCGTGACATGTCCCCCCATCAGTGTTGAATCATTCACTTGCTGTAAGCTCGCCTGCGAGACCGTCGACTCTCCGTGATGCTGATACGAATGCGCGAGATCGACGATGAGGTATGACTCGTCGCTCTGCGGGAACGTGTAGCGATGGAAGCCAGCGCGCTCGGTCGCCGTCAGCTCGGCGCGCACCTTGTAGTCCTGCAGCAACACCGAGTAGTAACCAGGCGACGCATCTTCGTCCTCATGACGAAAGCGCGAACGATAGCCCTGCTCCGGATTTTTGAGTGTGCCCGGCACTAACTTGGCCTGGCCGGTTCCAGCCATCACGAGGAAGTCCAGCAGATCGCCGATGCCTGTACCGCTCAAGTGCGTGTGGCTAAAACCCATGATGGACGTGTCATTCCAGTGGTAGCCCGCGCAGCGATCCCACGTGGAGTTGAGTGTGTCCGGCCCGAGCTGCACCGCGCCGAACGGCACCGTCGCGGCGGGGAAGCAATGTCCCAACCCGCCTGTGCCGACACGCGGATCTGCATACTGGCAAAGGTCCTCTGCATTCAACGGCGCTGCATGCAAACCGAGTGACCGCGCAGCGGTAGCAGAGGCCACGGCTGCGGAAGCAACACCAAGAAACTTTCTTCTCGAAAGCATACGTCTCCTGAGTTTTTGAAGTGGTTATGGAAACCGCAGGCGCCCGCCCCTGCGAAGCATCAGTGAAAACGCCCTCCGCTGGAGGGGTCATAGATGATGCTGTTGGTGGCACGCACCCCAGTGGTCAGTTCGGGATAAGGCTTGTCCGTTACCGTGACGAGGCCAATCTCGTAGTCTTCGCCATCGCTCTGGCGTCCCGTCAACGGCTCGTCGGCATACTGATACCAATGAGCGCCAATGAAGAGTGGGTTCGCACACAACGAGCGCAAGTAAGAGTCGTACGCCGTGGCTCTCGCGCTTTGATCCGCCACCGGAACCAGACCACCGCTGAACATGCCGCGGTCTAACGCGCCGAAGTGGAACTCGCCCGAGAGCGCTGGTTTGTTCGTAGGCAACAGCATGGCAGAGTACGTGACTGGATCAATCGACGTGGCATAGAGATCAAAGCTGATGACGTCGCAGTACATTCCGCAGGCCGCGACCACCTCCGGCGTGAAGCCCGAGTACTTCGAGCCAAGGTAGAGGTGGTTCGGATCCTTGGCGTGAACCGCCTGCGCCACCAGGCGGTAGTACTGCTGCGCGTAAAACCCCAGGAAGGTGCTGAAGTCTGCGCGCATCGCCGAGCTTGCGATCGTTGGCTGCGCGGTGCTGTTCATGAAGTCAGGCCAGGACGCATACGCCGTACCCCACGCCGTATTCAGGTTGGCAATATTGTTGCTGTACTCCGGCATCAACACGCTTTGCTCCCAATAGAGCTTGGCGGGTTCGCTCGACGGCGACGCCAGCACAGCGTACGGCACAGGAAAGTAGGTGGCATCGTCCGCTCCCGTAGCAGATGCCGGCGTGGTCGATGCATTGTTCGACCACGGAATCTCGTTGTCCACGAAGTAGCCGATCAAATACGGGTCGCTGGTCATCTGACCCGGATTGCTATTCGTATCGTTGTTCAGCGTGTTGGTCATGGTGGTCTCCATGGCCGGCTCGAACGCTGTATCAAACGGATCGGCGATCTGGTAGGACCCCTTCACGAGCGTTACCGTGATGTTCTTGTACAGCGAACGACTCGGCGTCACCGCAGCCTTGATCGTGTACGGGATACGGCTGCCATCGGTGGCTGTCCCCTGCGCGAGCACAGGATCGCTAAAGTCTCCGATCGTGTTGAAGCCCCACGCTTCGAGCCGATCAAGTACTTCGCGGTCCCACGTCGCGATGAAGTTTGATGTGCCATACTTGCGCTGCAGATTGGCGCTGAAGAAGTCGTAGGCGCAGCCTGCGCTCGAGGTGTTGGTGTCGCAGTAGTGGCCCTCGCCCGTGCCGTGCGCGTAGTAGATCGCCAACGGATCGGCGGAAGAAGGAAGCGCCGAAAACCATGTGAAGCGTGGAGTCTGGTCCACTGCAACGGGGTCCGATCCCACATACGTCAGGCTGCTGGCACGATACGGCGCACCACCGATTTGCTCGGTGCCCACTGAGTCCACACCTGCGGAGAAGAAGAGATTGCCATCTGGATCGACAAACCACCACGTACCGTTTGTCAGCTTCGTGGTTTTGAAGAACCCTGAAGCGCCATAGCCGGACAGGTTTGTGGAACCACCGTAACGATCGCGATATGCTGGCGGCGAAGGCAATGGAGTGTTGCTCGCCAGATCTGAATCGGCCAGCACTTTCTCAGCCCACGAGGCCTTGGTGAACTGTCCATAGCGATCGACGATCTGCTGGAAGAGCAGAGTCTTCGCACTCTGGCGCGCGGTCTGGTTGTCATACGGATTGATCAGCCGCATGTTGTCGTAGTAGAGCGTTGTCGGTGCGGCCGTGGCGGGGACGTACAGGATGAGGTCAGCCACGCTGGTGCCAGCGATAGGCTCACCTCCACCTGTCATCAAGCCATAACCGGGCAGCAGCGGCAGGGTCTTCATGTCGACGTCCTGCGGATACGGAGCCTCGAACATGAATACCGCTGTCGTCCACGCCTTTGGAGGGAGGATGGTCGTCCCATCCCCCTCTGTAGGCGCTGTCGTTGGATCGTCCATGCGGATGCGCAGTTTCACTGCGGTGCTCTGCGGGTTGTACACGTCGAAGGCAATGCCCGGGTACGCACCCCAGTTCTTATTCGGCGAGAAGTTGAACCGGAAGCCCGGATACGGTTGGTTCGCTTGCATGTCCACGCGCAGGGAATGCGCTCCTACCGTTGCATAGTCGGTGCTCATGCTCGCGGTAGCAGCTGTCGTGGTGACGGCAGGCTCGCCAGCAGCTCCCTCAAAGTCCGCCAGCTGCGTGGTGGAGTCGACGGTGGTCACAGGGCCTGCTGGCGCGGGATTTGCCGATGCCATCGTTGTAGTGAACTTGACGTAGCTCGGGAAAGTCGGTGCGGCGAGACCGAAGATCTCACTAATTCCGCCTTGCCCGCCATTGGCCACCCAGATATCTCCCGCGGCGTCGATCGCGAGCGATCGCACAGAGAAAGCGAGATATGGAATCGAGTTGTTCAGGCTCGTAGTTCCACACACCGTAGTCGTTGCTGTTTGCATCTGACAGCCGACATACGCGGGCGTTCCATAGTTATGAACAGTGTCGTAGCCACGCACATGACCAGGCGTCGGCGATACGTTCGCACGCTCACCAAACCAGATGACATTGTTGCTATCCGTGACGGCAGAGATCGGCCCGGAGGTCAGCGTGGAGAACGTGTACGTCGGCGCTGTCGCGTCAGGCTGCGTGTTGAAGCTGAAGCTTCCACCGATCGCGCTATAGGTGAATTTGCTGACCAGCGTCGCGGTCGGATTGCTATTCGCATTGATGTAGATGCCGTAGCCTGCGGTCGAGCTCGAGTCTGCGGCCAGTGCGTTGTAGAAGTTCGCACTGGTACCACCAAGGTGGTTCGTCAAGGCCACCGCTGATCCGCCTGCAGCCAGGCCGTATACTCGCGCGGCGCCTGCGGTATTCACCGCGAAGGACATCGAGTTGCCCGCAGGATCCAGCGAGATCTGCCCCATTGTTGCAGAGGTTCCTCCCGTCATAGAGCCTGTGTAGGCAGGAGCATTGAACGACTCCGCGCCCGAGACGACAGCCTTACCCGTAGAGTTGTTCGCATAGTTGGCATCGAAATAGATCGTGTCCGAAGGATCGACCACGACGTACTTCGGGTTTATCAGCACCGTACTCGCCAAACCGAAGTCCGTGTTCACCAGCGTTTTCAAGAGCGTGATCGCGCTGCTATTCGGCGATGATGCGTAGATCTGCACACCGTTCAACGCCGCAGTAGAACCGGAGATCGGCTGGATGATGTGGCCGTAGCCGTCCGTCACCGTCTGTATCGGTGCGAGCGTATTGGTGTCGAAGTCAGTAGAGGCAAACGGCGTGCCGTCCGGTCGAATGCGAATCAGGTTGAAGCACTTCGCTGCCGACGCATCGTAGTTCATGATGGTGACGTTGTCGTCGATGTCGACGCTCACGACCATGGGATAGGTAAGACCGCGTGTCGTTGGCGCTCCACTACACGCCGAACCCGTAGTGCTTGCTCCTGTAGAGAGCGAGGCCTTGCGGTAGGAGATGCCGAGCATCCAGTCCGGAGGTGCACTGGTCAACGCGCTCTGGTAGAAGCCCGTTGCCGCGGCCAGGTTATAAATGCAGGTCGCGGCTGAGGTAGAGCCAGTGCCATTGGAAGAGCACGCGGTATCAAACAGAGTCGCGCTGCCGGCAGGACGCTTGGCGAGGTTCTTGATCGCATCGAGCGTGTTACCCGCCGCCGTCAACGTACCGGTAGTCGTTCCATCCACCGTATAGCTCGAGTAGGCGAAGAGTTTGCCGCATGGAGTGCCATCGTGCGAAGTGCCGCTTGCGGTCGTCGTTGTGGTGGGTGCGCCGGATGCAGCATCAGTGCCACCACCACGGCTGTTCACGCAGGCCTGCAGAATGTTGCCGAGTGTCTTGATCTCCTGCACAGGAACGATGGCGCCATTGGAAGTGGTCGCGACGGGATTCCCGCTGTGATTGTCCACCAGCAGCATCGCGTTCTGGAACGCGTGCTTGAGCCCAGCTGCGGTAGTGGTAGTGCAGTTCGTCGAGAAGCCATTGCTTGTGGTGTAGAAGCTGTTCGCGATGCAACCGGCGGTGGCGCTGTTCGTTGCTGGCCCGCCGATACCCACGGTGTAGCCGTTCACGGCGTTGCCGGTGACATTGATGAAATTGCTGAGCGCGTAGCCCATCGCTACCGTTGTCAGCTCATTGATCCAGAGGTTTCCACCCGTGTACGTTGTGCCGCTGTACATCGTGTCGCAGGAGCCAACGGGCGTGACGAGAATCGAGTTCGGATTGCTCGCATTCGCGCCAGTATTACCGCCGTAGGCCACGACGTAGGCATATTGCCCTTGCGGGCACGTAAACCCACCGGCAAAGCTGAAGGAGCCGTTACCGTCCGTATCCTGATGCGGCGAAGAACCCGTCTGATTGGCTTCCTGCAGCATGTTGCCCACGCCATAGCCGCTCGAACTCGTGGAGTAGATAACGACACGCGCGCCAACAACGGGATTCGGCCCGCCATGAATGGTGCCGTGGAACGCGGACACAATGTTGTCGCTCGTGCCCGACGTTGCGCCTTGCACCGAACCGGCAGAACAACCCACCATCAAACCGAGGCCGAACACCGCGAAACTCGCCACGACTTTTGAAGACAAATGTTTCATTGAAACTCCTTTAGTGATCCGAAAACTGGGAAAATCACCGCATTTTTGGGGCAACACTGCTCCGCATCTCCGAAGCGCATATCCGCTTCGCCGATGGTGGTAACGTGAATTTCTTCTGCTGGATAACTCTGTTAGTTCGAGCCGATCACCGTGAGTGTGAGGTTGATGGAATGCGTGGTAGAAACTCCGTTCGTACCGGTGATGGTGACCGTGATGGTGGAAGTTCCGGTCGGCGTCACCAGCCCGGTGTTGGATCGCAGCATGCTGCCGTTGCCGCAACCGGACAGAAGGTAACTCGTCCCGAGCAGCACCGACAGCGTGAGCGCACCGCTCGTCAGACGTCGACGTTTGCGCGACGCGAAGAGGCCGATTGTCAGTGGAGCGAGGAACGCCAGGTAGAGCCCGCGCTGACCGCGATCATGCTCGTTGCTCGCCAGTGTGCTCGACACATTGGTAACGACCTGGATCGAAACCGGCACCGGCGTGCTGCTGACCGCGATCGTGCTCGGTAAGAAGCGGCACACCGAGTTCGCAGGCAGTCCCTTGCAGGACGCTGTAAGCGTCGCGTTTGCACCGAGGATGCCCGAGACCAGCACGCTGAAGTTCGCAATGCCCCCCTGCGGAATCGTGAGCGCGGTAACGGTCGGTGCGACCTCGAAATCTCCGCCACCTGTGGCAAAGACGGCAGAAGTTGAAGGTGCGAAGTTTCCGTTAGTGCTCCCGCTGTACTGCGCCGTGTACTGGCTGCTGGCGTAGTTCAGCACGGTGGTCATGTAGGTCGCCTGACCGTTCACGTCAATAGCGATCGGCGTGGGGTTGATTGCAACACCGCCTGCGTAGAAGACCACCGTTCCAGTAGGCCCGGCGGCCGTGGTTGCATTCACGGTCGCCGTAAACTTCAGGGCGGCCGTGTTGTTCACCAGCACCGGCGTAATGCTCAACGCCGTCGTCGTCGGTGCCGGTTGAACAACAATCGAGATCGAGGTGGAACTACTGGCGTAGTTCGTATCGCCGCTGTAGGTTGCCGTAATGGCATGTGTGCCTACTGCGAGGTTCATCGTGACGACGTATGTTCCGTTGCCGATCGACACCATCGGCAAAGTGGATCCATCGCGCGTCAGAGTGAAGCTACCCGTTGGCGCAACGGTTGTAGTGTTTGGCTTTACCGTAATCGTAAGCGTGGTGGTCTGGCTGTAGTAGACAGCGCCTGTAGGAGCGACCGTGGCGCTCGTCGTTGTTGGCACAAGCACCTTGCCCACGGCGGAGAGTAGCGCGCTCACGCTTCCGTTGTTCGCAGCGTTCGTGTTGAAGGTTTCCGTAGCTGTCGCCGTGGCCGATATCGTCGGCGAGAAACTACCCGTGAAGTTGCAACCATTCCCCGCCGCGTAGTTCGTACCCACGGCGCATCCTCTGGACGTAGAGGGCGCGACCGAAAACAACGAGCTGCCGGTAAGCGTTGTAGCAGGCGCGCTGGGGAAGGTGAGATCCGCGTTACCAACGTTGCTCAACGAGATGCTGGCCATTGAGGTGGAGTTGAGGTTGGTAGTCGGGAAGACGATGCTGCCCGCGCTGCGATGAAAGGCCTTCACGCTCGTCACGCCAGCGTCAGCAATGTAGAGACTTGCGTCCGCGTCAGTGGCGATGCCTACGGGTCTCGTTAGACCGCTGGCGAGAACGTTGCCCGGAGCCGTGCCGAGCGGATACGCGATCACACTCGAAGAGCCGCTATCGGTGATGTAGACATCGCCAGCGACATCAACGGCAAGGCCCGTAGGCACCACGCCTGAATCGAGCTGCAGAATGTCGGTCACTCCGCTCGCGAACCCCGTACGCGTGATGCGCGCGTTGCCCGAGTCGAGAATATAGAGGTCGTTCGTCGAGTCGATTGACAGTTGCGTCGGCTTCGAAAGAGCGGTCGTCAAGCCCAGCGGTGAGGCTACGCTGCTGATGTTATTCAGCGAAAACTTGAGCACCTGATTGTTACCGGTATCCGCGACGAAGATGTTGCCGTACGCATCCACCGCAACACCCTGCGGCGAAGACAGGCTGGTGCCCAGCGTGGCGAGCGTATTGCCCGTGGGATCCGTCACCAGGACGCGATTGTTCCCTGTATCGGCGATGTAGAGATTGCCCGCGTTGTCGATCGCAACCTGTGAGGGCGACTTTAATCCGCTCACAAGCGTCGTCAGTGCGGTGCCCGTCGTGCTGCCCTTCAGCAAGCTGCCGCTCGCGCTATCGGTCACGTACACGTTTCCGTTCAAGTCCGTGGTGATGCCGCCGGCCGTCACTCCGCTGCCGATGCTGGAGGTCGTGCTGGAATCCACGGCGAGGTCAGAAGCCATGCCGGAGCCGGTGAGATACGCAGTCCCCACCACGCCTGCAGCGGAGGTGAGGCGGATGGAGCCAGAGCGTCGACCAGGATGCGCTGGCGTAAACGCCACGTTGATCACACAGGTGCCGCGATTGGAAATGCTGGCTGCTGCTGTGCACACTGTTCCGCCAGCATCGGCGAATTCCGCCGTATTGCCACCGTTCAGCGTGAAGGTGCGGCCCGTAAGCCCCGTTGCCGCAGCGGGCGTGGCCGTGAAAGCCACATATTGCTTGACTGTCGTACCGTCCGGACTGGAGCCGAAGTCGCTGTTGAAGGTCCAGCGCTGCACCGTGTTGGTGCCGTCGCCTGCGGTGTAAAAGTCGCCGGTCTTATCGAAGGTGATCTTGCCGATGATCTTGCCGCGCGCCTGCAATGCAGGACAGCCGTCACCGTAGTTGTCCTGCGACATTGGCCCCGAGTTTCCAGAGCAGTAGATGCCCGGAGTCATCGCCGCGTTCAATCCGCCGATGACGTTCCCAACGCCCGTGAGTGCGTCGAACTTCCAGAGCCTCACATTGAGTGCGTCGAAGATGTAGATGTTGCCAGCCGGATCCACGCCGCCGCTGAGATCAGTGCTTGCTGCGAGCTTTACGTTCTGCGCTACAGTACCGTTCGCTGTAGCGGTTCCTGCGCCCGCATAGGTGTAGATGTAACCCACCACAGGGTTCGTGAGCCCACCCACCGTGCCGCCGCGATATACGACGCGGAAGCGTGCGTTCGTGTAGTCCGAGATGAAGAGGTTATTGCTGGCATCGAGAAACAGGACGTACGGCGAGTTCATCAGCGCGCCCGCGGCCGGACCACCATCGCCTGAGTAGCCGAACGGGCAACCCACCGCAGAGTTATACGCGGTGTTCCCGCAAGTGTTTTCTCCTGCCACCGTGCTGATCAAGCCCGTCTTGCCGTCGATCATGCGCACGTTGTTACCTGCGGCGATCACGGTTGCGGACCCCGCACCGCCATCCGACAGGTAGATGTTGCCATCCGGCCCCACGGCGATGTAACGCGGGTTGATGAATCCCGCGGCGCTCGCCAGGCCCCCATCGCCTTCGGCTCCGGTCGCGCCCGCGCCGGCGAGCTGATACACATAGCCGACCTGCGGCGCGCTGATCGTGGGATTCTCCAACGTGATGAGCTTCGCAACATCATCGCCGCCCACGTAGACCACACGAATGCTCGCCTGATTCACGGTGTTCGCGAAGAAGATGTTGCCGTACTTGTCGATCGCAATGCCCTTCGCACCGATGCGTGCCTGCGCAGCCGGACAGCCGTTGCCGGAGAGGTCCATCGCCACTGCGCCGGTGCCGGCGTTGTTGCAGTAGTAGACTCCGAGATTTTTCGTCAGATTGACCGTCTGCCCGCCAGCGATGGTATACACTCGGCCGGGCGTTAGCGTGAAGTTGGTCGTGTTCCCGTTGGCCGCAAGCAAAGCTGCCGTCAGTGCGCTTCCACCTTTGTAGAGCACACGGATGTCGAAGCCACCGGCTGTGCCCGTTCCCTGTTCGGAAACATAAACGTTGCCCAGGGAATCAACCTGCGAGTCATACAGCGTCGTCATTGCGACTTGGTTCGGGAGGCATCCATCACCAAGGCTTTGCCCGCCAGCGTTCTTGATGCTGGTGGTGCAAAGCGTATTACCACTACCCGCCGCGATGCCCATCGAGAGTGTTGCGAAGGGCTCGGGGATCAGCGTGTTGGTCTGACCTGCGGCCTGCAGCCCGATAAAGGCCGGTGCGGTCACGGCTAGAATCTGTGCGAGCTGAAACAACTTCTTCATGTGTTGCTCCGTGTTCCTTACGTCTCTCGTATTGCCGGTTCCAACAAACTCTTAGTAGCGAATGATGAACGCCAATTGCACACGCCTGCCATTCGTGCCCACGCTGCCACCCTTGCCCACTGTGGCGAGAATCTTGCCAGCGGGCAGACTGTTTGCAGTCGAGGCCGATGGCGAAATGGCTGTGAGCGGATTCGCTAGGTTCGGCGTATTCCAGATATTGAACGCGTCCGCCCTGAGCTGCAGCTGCCACTTTTCGTGGTTGACGCGAAGTGCGCGGCGCAGACTGAAATCGCTCTCAATGAAAGCTGGACCCACCAGCGAGTTGCGCGACACACCATTCTTGTAACCAGCCGGAATGGGCGAAGCGACGCCGCAGGTATTCGCCGTGCTGCTCGCGTTGGACGCAAAGGAACACACGTTGAACCATTCGTTTACCTTGTCCACGCGGTGGCGATTGCTGGGCAAGGGAACATAGTGCGTATAGCCCGGAGCCAATGGCGGTCTCTGGTTCGGCTCGCCAGTCAGCGATGCATCGATGGTCAACGTCGGGCTGAAAGGATGCCCGGTGCGCGCGTTGAAGATGCCGCCAAACTGCCAGTCGTTGAGCAACATCTTTGTGAACGCATTGCCCCGCTTCATCTTGGGCGACTGCAGCGTCCAGCCCATATTGAGGATGTGCGTAGAGTTGAAGTCCGAAGGTCCGTAGTCGAGGTTGATGTTGTCTGGGTTCGGCGTCGAAGCGTAGTTCGACGTATTGTTGCTACCCGTATCCAGTGACTTCGAGTAGGTGTACGACATCGTCGTATTCAGGAAGTTTCTGGCGCGCTGAATGTAGATCACTTCAAAGCCGTTGTAGCTGGAAGAAGCAATCGAATTCAGGTTCACCAGCCCCTGTCCGCCGTAGTTGAAACCGGGATAGCGAGAACGGGCCGAGTATGAGTCCGAAGACGTGGATGCGCCCGTGCAATACTTCACCGGATCTGCCTGGAAGTAGAGACCAGAGCAATCGTAGATCGAGGGGTTGAGATCATAGGCTGCGAGCAGGTGACGCGAGAGCTTTCCCACGTACAGCATCTCGACCGTCGCCGACTTGATCTTCTGCTGAAGGCTCAGGTTGATCGCCTCGGTATACGCTGGCGTCACATCCGGATCGGCAAAGCTGATTGAAAGAGGCTGGCCGAACTTCGCCTTATCGGGCGTGGTGTAGTTGGCTGGCACCGAGGGGTTTCCCAACAACGGCTGCGAGAAGCTGCCGTTTGGGTTCGTGTATTGCGCACGATAGGTATACGGCGCACCGCTACCGGAGGTGTTCGCGTTCAGCGCATCGAAGAAGATGCCAAAGCCACCGCGAATCGCAGTCCTGCCGTTGCCGAAGAGGTCGTACGCAAAGCCGATGCGCGGACCGAAGTCGTTGTACGTGTTCTTGATGATCGCGTTCGGAATACCGGGATCGCCCTGGAACGCAAAGCCTTCTGGCGAGTTCAGGAAGCGGTTCGACTGGTAGCCGCGAATAAAGGTAACGCCGCGACCGTTGGGCTGATACCAGGGCCGCGGCAGCTCATAGCGAAGGCCGAGGTTCACGGTCAATCGCGGAGTTGCGCGCCAGTCGTCCTGCACGTAGACGTAGAACGAGTTGCTGTTTGCGCCGAAGTCGCGAGAGTTGCCAACTGCCAGGCTTCCAATCATGCCCATCGCGAAGTCAGCCATGCCCAGCGTCGTGAAGACGGAGGACGCAGTCAGGCCCGGCGCGTAGTCATTCCGCGTGACGTATTGCAGGAAGAGGTACTGCGCACCGAACTGGAGATTATGGTTTCCATGCGTCAGCGAGGTATTGTTGCTGAACTCCGTGCTCGCGTTTGCCGTGTAGTTCCATGCCGAGTTTCCAGAGCCGATGGTGAAACGTGCGTTCGCCGAAAAACGCGGCAGCGTAGGATAGCCTGGATCGGTGAAGTTTCCCCCCAGATCCAGCAGCGTCGTCGTGTCGATCGGAACGATGTTGTAGTTGTACCGCTTGTACCCGGCGCGGAAGATGTTCAACAGGTTCGGGCGAATGGCCCAGGTGTCGCCCACATTGCCGGAGATGATGCCGCCGGAGTTTGCATCCAGGTTATAGTTCGCATCAGCTGTTCCGTTCGGCGAAACGCTGTTAGCCGTCACGTCATTCACGCTCGTGACGTAGTATTTCGCTTCCAGTGCGTGCTGGCCAAAATGCACGTCCGCGCGTGCCAGGCCGTCCCAGTCGTTGCGGGGTTGGCGCGCCATCGTGGGAAGCGTGGTCGGCACGGTGACGGGCACGCCATTCTGCGTCGGGATCGGAATGTACTTTTTGTAGAGGTTCTGCGTCACCGGGTTGAAGCACTCGGACGGGATTTCAGCATTCGGCATGAAGCGAACCGAGCTGGACGCCACCAGATTGTTCAAATCGTCGTAGCAATTTTGCGCGCCCTGTGCCTGCCCTGCAGCGGTTGCAGCCGTAGAGGCGATCTGCGATTGCGCAATCGCCACCAACGCCTGCGTGCCTGCGCTCGAAGAGCTTGTCTTGAAGAACGGATTCGCGACGCCTGCCTTGGTGAAGTCCGTCGTCGCCGGATAGTCGCCAGCGAAGCTCGCACAAGTCTTGCCCGCCCAGATGGAGCTCACACACGGCCGCGGTGTTCCATCAGGATTCAGTCCGCGCTCTGCCGCCGTGGGCAGCTGCGTGTTCGAGATTACCTCCGCCGAACTCCGCAGGTCCTGTACGCCGACGAAGAAGTACGCTTTGTCTTTCCACGCCGGACCGCCCAAGGTCATGCCGAACTGGTTCTGCACCAGATGTGGATTCGTGTGCGAGAGATAATCCGAAGCATTCAACGCCTGATTCTGGATGTACTCCCACACCGTGCCGTGAAAGCGCGTGGTGCCCGACGACGTAATCGCATTGAAGACGCTACCGACATTGCGCCCGTACTGGGCCTTGAAATTCACAAGCTGTACAGAGACTTCCTGCAGCATGAACGGCGGCGGGAAGTTCAGGCCGCTGTTGTAGTACACGTTGTTCCACATCATGCCGTCGAGCTGAAACAGGTTCTGGTTGGCACGCGAGCCGGAGGAAATATAGCTGGGGCCACCAGCGTCGGACGTGAAGGTCGTCGGCGCCGAAACGTCCGTGACTCCAGGCAACAGAGCCGCCAGCGACACGACATTGTTGCCATCCACAGGAAGGTTCTGCACCAGTACCGGATCGATGACGGCCGCAACTGTGGCCGAGCGCGTGTCCACGGTTGCTGAGTCCGTGTCTACCGTAATCGTCTCTGTCGGCGCGCCGATCTGCAGCGCGGCATCGAAGCGGATGTTCTCGCCCGCGTTGATCACGATGCCGTCACCCGTGTAATTCTGAAACGCAGGCGCGCTCACCGTGACCGTGTACCGCCCCGGCTTCACGGTCGGAAAGAGGTACTCTCCGCGGCCATTCACCTTCACCTTGATGCTTGACTGCTCATCGACGGAGAAGAGTGTTGCCTCCGCGTTGGCCACGGCGGCGCCCTGAGGGTCCTTTACGTTGCCGCTGATGGTGCCCGTGTTCTGTCCTTGAGCAAAGACCGTTGCCGGAGCCAGAAGGCCCAGCGTCAGCAACGCTCCGAGAAACACTCCCAGCCGAACCCACAACCGCTTGTGCAGAACTTGCGACCAGTCCCGCAGCGTTCTCCATGCTTCCACCATAACCATCCCGACCCTACTCCTCGAAACGTCCACCCTTCACTTCTCTCGGGATGGCGTACAGCTCGCGTCAACCTGCGGCTACTTGAACCGCACGTTTATAGGAGGCTGCAGGAATATGTAGCAAGCCGTTTACAGATAAGCTCTGGATTCGTGACGCTAAAGCTGCGCGAATGCCTCAATAGCGCGACTTTTCGGCATTTTTACAACGCATGATAAGAGCCTGATAAACACGCACTCTCAGCTGCGGTCGTTCTCTGGGAATTCCTGGGCTCGCTGAACTACCAGAAATAGGTAGCGACAACATGCGGTGCGCCTGCTTCATCACCTGCGACTGAGGTCTTCAGCACGGCCTCCATCCCTTGTCCCTTCCAACCTGCAGGCGCAAGGCGCATCAGCGCTGCCGTGTCTTCATCGGACGCGAGAAATGCACCGGTCGCGAGCGTCGCGCCGTGACCGAGTCCCGCCACCATCACCACATAGCGACCCGTGTCCGGGTTGAGGAAGCGCGCAAGAATGGAGTAATCCTCGTAATACGTGTCCTGATAGAGCCTCGAGGTATCGCGCGTCCAGGCCGCACTCTCAGGGTGCTCGCGATCCTCGATCCTCAGCCGCTTCACATCCGCGTCGTTGGCAAAGTGGAAACGAAGGGTCTGCGTGAAGCGCAGTGTCCACGGGTTATTGAAGGAACCGATCAGAATGGCGTCAGATTGGCGAAGGTCGTCCAATCCCGTGACCGCCGAGCCTTTGATGTGAAACGGCCGCTTATGCTGATCGAGCGCCGCTACGATGTTCAACAGCGGCGGCAGATCCGTCATCGCCACCTCTGACCGGCGTACCGGCACAGTAGTCGGCTTCTTCGGGTTCGACGCATCCCAAAGCACTAACTGCGAATCGTTCATCTGGTCCGGAATACAAATCAAGACCGGGTCGGTTGAACCCATCATCGGCGCCCAGAAACCTTGCTGCGGCGGCGGTTGCATTCCTCGCCGAACAGCATAAGCCGCACCGACCAGGAGCACCAGAGCGCAGGCTGCGATCATCCACCAGTGCGGAAAGCGACGGGCGGTTGCAGATGCTGCTGGCTCCGCAACTGCCCCTGCTGGCTGTTCCGCTACAGGCTCTTCGGCTGCGACGGTCAGTAGAAGCGGCGCCTCCTCGTGCATCGCTTCGGCGGGCTCTTCGATGGGTACAGCATTATCGGGCTTCGCGTCATGCACTTCATCTGGAAGCTGAAACCGCGGAGAATAAGAACCCGCAGGAAGAATGATCCGAATACCTTGCTGATGCTCGGGCTGTTGGTAATAAAGGATGAGGCGCTTGCGGATCTCCGTCGCGGTGACGCGCACTACTGGATCCGTGCCGGTGTCGTAATCCGGAGTGCGCCCGAAAATCTCGATGCCGAGAACCCTCTCTTTCACGACCGAGTCGTCGCCCGCCAGCGTGTGCCCCACCACATGCCGCAGAAATTGAGGGTAGCGCTTGCTTTGGCTGAAATAGGGGTGAGCGAGCAGACGCTCGAGCTCTTCCCGCACCGCATCCTTATCGCTCTTCGTGGTGGGCACCCAACCGCCCACTTCTATCTGCGCTTGCATAATATGGCGACCTCTCGGAGGTGCACCATCATATGAGCAGAGGGGCAGAACCGTCCATACCGGCTTTTGCCGGGCGTATTTCCGAGATTCCGCACTTTCGGCAGCTCCAGCAAACCACTCTTTTCAAATGCGGTTACAGCTCTTATCTGGGCTCTTATCGTTAACCTTTGGTGCACTTCAGCGGAACAGCTTCAACTCAACCGCATCGCCCATCTTCATGTAGCCCGCGTCGTTGGGGTGGATGTGGTCCTTGTCCCATTCCGGAAGGATGCGGGTGGGGTGTGACGGATCGGCGACGAGTTTGTCGAAATCGATCACATCATCAAAGCGTCCGCCGTGACGAATGAACTCGTTGATCTGCTGGCGGATGGCCTCGCCCGACGCGCTGTAGGAGTGAACGCCCTCAAACGGCGTGAGAGTTGCGCCGTAGACCCTGATGCCGTGCGCGTGAGCGCGCTCGATCATCTGGTTCAGCCCGTTGATCAAGTCTTCCGCCGTCACCGGCCGCTCCGTGCTCTCCGGGTGCGACGTCATGTGTCCGATGTCGTTGATGCTCTCGAGGATGATCAAGTACTTCAACCCGCTGACGGCCAGCACGTCCGCGTCGAAACGGCGCAGCGCCGCCGGGCCGGTATCGTCGTGCAGCACGCGATTGCCGCTAATGGCTTCATCCGCAACGGCAAAACGCGCGGTCTCAGGCCGCGCGGCGAGCCGCTCGGCCAGTCGATTCGGCCAGCGGTGGTTCATGCCTTCTGCGCTCGAAAAGCCTTCGCTGATGGAGTCGCCGAAGGCCACGATCGTAGCTGCGTCAGCTGCGGCCAGCACGTCCACCGCGCGGACAAACCGCCACGGACGCACCTTCGTCGCCTGGCTCAGACTCGGCGCGTCGATCTGGTTGCCGGGTGCTTCGAAGTTGGCTGTAAGGCTGATGCTGTGCCCGGTGAGCGTATGCAGCTTTTGTCCCGGCACGAAGAGGCTGATGGCCACATCGGCGAACGGCTTCACCGACATCTCTATGGGATCGCTTACCATGACCGCTCCTGCGGGGATCACGAGAGAAGGCTTTCCGTGAAACAAGAGCGGGTGCGAGTTCGCCGGCAGGATCGCATCCGCTCCGGCTGAAAGCGCTGCGCTCGCTCCGCCGATCACCAGCGGCTCCACGCCATACTCGTTGGTCAGGATCACCCGGAATGCAGCACCGCCCACCGACAAATGCACTACGTTGCGGACGGTGCTGTCAGCCTCGAGTGTGTGCTTGTTCTCTACCGTCATCGCCGATGCTGTCCAGCTCGCCACCCAATGCGCTGGAGCTGCTTGCGGCTTGGGCGCGCCCGCCCAGAGCACTGAGGGCAGAGCGAAGGAAGCAGAGAGAGCCATAGAGCGAACGGCGCGAGTAACGGTCATGGAAGGGCGCAACGAAGGTCTCCTCAAAGCGTTTCTATCACTTGCCGACGCGATACAGCCCGGTCTTATCGTGGACTTATCCGCTAAGCGGTTGCCAGCGGCAACTCTGCGCGGCAGAGTATTACCGACAGTCGCCGCAGGCAAAGGAATACGCCGAGCGGCAATGCGCAGGGAGTCGAGTGATCAGGAAGCAGCTTCACACAGCGATAACGGCGGTTGTCTTCACCACCACGGGCTTCCTTTCGAGGCCCGGCTTGATCGCTCAAGTTCAATCCTCTGTCGTACCCCAAACGCCGATGACCGCGGTCCTCCAGCCGTTTCTCGATAAGGGCATCCTTACCGGGGCGGTCATCCTTACCGCCGACCAAGAACGCATTCTCGACCTCGAAGCTTTTGGCAGCCGAGACGTGGCGCAGCACCAGGCGATGACGACCTCCGATGAGTTTTGGATCGCCTCCATGACGAAGGCCTTCACTGCGGCCGCCGTCACGATGCTTGTCGACGATGGCAAGCTGAGCCTGAATGATCCCGTCGAGAAGTATCTGCCAGAGTTTCGCGGCCAACAGGTTTTAGTGGGCGGCAAGCTCGTCCCGGCGATCCACCCCATTCTGCTGCGCGAGGTGCTGAGCAGCACCTCATGTCTTCCGTTCTCTTCCTCCTGGGAGCGGGCGCACGGCAAGCTCGACCAGCGCCCGCTCAAGGTGGCCGTAGCCGAGTTCGCCTTCGAGCCGCTTCGCTGCCAACCGGGCACCAGCTTCCTCTACTCCAATGAAGGTTTCAGCACCGCGGCGCGAGTACTCGAGGTGATCACCGGGAAGCCCTACGAACTCTTCCTGCAGCAGCGAATCTTCGATCCTCTCGGAATGACCGACACTACCTTCTGGCCCAGCGGGAAGCAGCTTGCGCGCCTCGCTACGACCTACCGCGCCGACCAAGCGAGCCGCACCAATGACCCCGCAACGAACGATCAGCTCACGCCACCCTTCAGCGACCACAGCAAGCGGTACCCGATGCCAGCCGGCGGGCTCTTCTCCACGGCTACAGACGTGGCGCACTTCTGCCAGATGTTGCTCGGCCATGGCGTGTACCAGGGACGTCGATTGCTGAGCGACTCTGCCGTGGCGACGATGTTCGCGAATCAGGCAGCGCCTACGGCAACCGATGGTTCCGGCAATCCTGCGCGCTACGGCCTCGGACTCTACATTCGCTCCGACGGCGTCGGCCATCCCGGCGCATACAAGACGGAGATGCGCCTCGATACGCAACATGACCTCATCACCGTCTTCATGGTGCAGCAGCAGGGCCCGTGGTTGAGCAAAGACGGCGATCGCATGGTCGGCCTGCTGCATGACACGTGGCTGAAGCTCTCGACAACAACCTCAACCCTCGGCACGAAAGGCAATACCCCGTAATGACACGACGCCTCTTGATGATCGCTCTGGCATGTTGCTTCTTTGTCTCCACACTGCGCGCGCAGGAACCCAAGCGTGGCAAGCAGCTGCCATCCCTTTATCTGATCGGCGACAGCATCTCCATGCAGTACACCTACGAGTTGAGCAAAGATCTGCAGGGGCACTACAAGTTCGAACGGAAGAACGGTCCAGAGACACCCAGCCTCGATATTCCCGGAGGCTCGAACGGCGGCGACTCACGCATGGTGCTCGGCTACTTGAAGCAGAAGTACGCCGATCCGAACTTTCACCCTGACATCCTGCTGGTGAACGCGGGCCTGCACGACATCAAGCGCAACCCGAAGACCAACGAGATCGTCATCACGCCGGAGAAGTACGCGCAGAACCTTGCCGACATCGACTCGTTGGCGCGCGAGCATCACGCAAAGCTCATCTGGATCAACACCACGCCCATCAACGACGCCAGGCACAATAAGCCGGGCATGGGCTTCTTCCGCTACAACGCCGACGTGCAGCAGTACAACAAGATCGCGCAGACGGTACTCGGCGACAAAGGCGTTTCCATCATCGATCTCTACAGCTTCACCGTGAGCCACGACGCCGATGCGCATCGTGTTGACCACGCGCACTACGACAAAGCCATGCAGATCCTACAGGGCGACTACATCGCTGCCTCCCTGCTCCACGCGCAGTAGACGCCCGATTCAGTTGCAGGAGAACTATGCTCTTCCGTCGACTTCTCTTCGCCGCGATCGTGTGTCCGGCCCTTGCGCTACACGCGGCGGAAACCAAGCGCTATGACGTCGTCATCGTCGGTGGCGGCGCGGGAGGAACCGCTGCAGCCGTGCAGGCTGCACGCCTCGGCGCAAAGGTGGCTCTGATCGAAGAGACCGACTACCTCGGCGGGCAGATGGGCGCAGCCGGTGTTTCATCCATGGACGAAGGCGGGCCGCTCGAAGTGGACTCCGGCATCTACGCGGAGTTCCTCGGTCGCCTGAAGGCGCATTACGACAAGCTCGGCAAATCTATCGGCACCTGCTACTACCGCAAGTCGCATCATTGCGGCGAGCCTTCCGCAGTGCAAGCAGTGCTCTACGAGATGATCGGCGACGCTCACAAAGGCGGACAGACGCTCGATGTCTACCTCCATGCGCACGTCACGAAAGTCTTGAGCAACGGCAACACCGTTACGGGAGCCATCACCGATACAGGCCTCACGCTGCAATCGCATATTCTGGTCGACGCTACGGAGTTTGGCGATGTACTTCCGCTCACGCCCGCCGCGTACCGTCTGGCGAATGCGAAGAGCGACAAGCTCGATCCTGCGGCCTGCGTGCAAGGGCTCACCTGGGTGGCGATCATTAAGAAATATCCCAACGGCGTTCCTCCCGGACTGCAGATGAAGAACCCTCCGCCCGGCTACAACAAGGACATCTTCTCCAAGAGCCTCTACGCTGGCGCGCCCGTTGGCAAGGAGTATCAAGCCCCGGTGGACTTCGTCCGCCACAACGCGTATCGCGGCCTGCCCGACTCTTCCAACCCGCAGAACTACGACGCCACCATGCCGGAACAGATCACCAAGACGGAGATCAACTGGTTCAACGACCTGCCGATGCGTGCCAAAGACTTCACCGCTAAGCAACGCGAGAAGACGGTCTGCGAAGCAAAGCTGAAGACACTGCAGAACCTCTACTACATACAGCATGACCTCGGCGAATCGCTCTGGTCCGTGGCCAACGACGAGGGTTACGACACTGCCTACAACCAGCAACATCACTGCGCCAACATTCCCGAAGAATTCCGCGCGATCGAGCGCAACATGCCACAGGAGCCGTATGTTCGCGAGAGCCGACGCCTCATCGGCGAACACACGTTGACCGGAGGAGAGATCCTCCGCACGACCGCAAACCCGCGCGCCGCAGTATCTTTCACCAGCTCCATCGCCACCAACGACTATCGCCCGGATCTTCACGGCTGCTTCCAGGAACCCACGCTCGAGCATGATCTCGAACACGAGGCTGACCGCCCGGAGATCGATCATCCGGCGGGCCCGTTTCAGATTCCTATCGAAAGCCTGATTCCACTCAAGGTCGATGGCCTGCTCGCGGCAGAGAAAAACATCTCGCAAAGCCGCTTTGTGAACGGTTCTACACGCCTGCAGCCCATCGTCATGCTGACGGGGCAAGCTGTGGGCACGCTTGCCGCAATCGCAAGCAAAGAGAATATGCAGCCTCGCTATGTACGCGTGGAAGAGGTGCAGCGCAGCCTGCTGGCGAACGGCTCAACGCTCGCTTATGACGATCTCAAGGACATGCCACATGGTTCCCCTGCATGGCAGGCCGCGCAGTTTGCGCTCGTCCATCATTGGATGGAAGCGAACCGAGGCAATTTCCTGCCGGACGAAATCGTAACGCCGGAGCAAGCTCATCAGATGCTCACCCAGGCTTTCCCCCACCTCACATTACAGTCAGGGGCGATCACCACCGCCGAACAGTTTCTCGAAGCCGCCAAGAGAGCCCACCTTATCACCAGCAAACCAGCATTCACTTTTGGAAACCAGCCCCTCACCCGCATTCGGGCCGCTCAGATCCTTTACGCCTTCTCGGAGTAACACTCTTGCAGACTCGCCACATCGCCGCCTCCCTCGTTCTTGCGTTCAGCACACTGCTTGCTTGCGCCCATGCGCAGACCAATGTCATCCGCCCCGGAGAGGTATGGCTCGACGATCGCGGCAAGCCGATACAGGCCCACGGAGGCAGCTTCCTCCATCTCGGCGACACCTTCTACTGGTTCGGCGAAGACCGCTCGCCAGAGAATGATCGGGCCAGACGCTACGTAGCCTGCTACTCCTCAACAGATCTCGTGCACTGGAGCTTCCGCCGCCAGGTGCTTGCGCTTGCTGACCCCGAACATCTCGGCCCGCACTTCGTCGTCGAGCGCCCGAAGGTCTTCTATAACGCGAAAACGAAGCGCTTTGTAATGTACCTGCACCTTGACGCGCCTGGAGGCGAAGGTGGTCACTACAACTACGCGCGCGTTGCTGTAGTTACCAGCGACGCCGTGGATGGAGAGTACAGCTATGTGCGCAGTTTTCGCCCGCTCGGTAAAGAGAGCCGCGACATCGGGCAGTTCGTCGACAACGATGGCACAGCCTACCTCATCTTCGAATCACGTCCGACCGGCGGCTTCTACATCGCGAAACTCTCTGACGACTACCTGAACGTCGAGCGCGAAGTCGCCTTCATTCCTACGCCGCTCGAAGCTGGCTCCATCGTTCGACATGATGGGCTCTACTACTTCGTCGGCTCGCACCTCTCCGACTGGTCGCCTAATCCGAACGTGTACGCGACGGCATCCAGCCTCGCAGGCCCGTGGAGCAGCTTCCAGAACATCGCCCCGCCAGAGACCAACACCTATGGCTCGCAATCCGCAGGCCTCATCACCGTGGGCACCGGCAAGAGCGAGACGATCGTTTACGCCGGAGATCGATGGAACGAGAAGGACCTCCCCGACTCGCGCTACCTCTGGATGCCGCTGCAACTCCGCGATGGCAAGATGAAGCTGCCCGCGCCACAGCCTTGGAGCATTGACACGCGCACTGGGGCGGCGACCATCGCGCCCACGTCCACCTCGATCTTTCACGACGGCCCTCGTTAATTTCTCCAGAGATCCACGCAAGCTAGAAGGTATTTCATGAAACGTACCGCCACCGGCATCGCTCTCCTCGCTTCCACGCTCTGCGCCGCGCTCGCGATGCACGCGCAAACGACGCCCGCCAAAGATCCATGGTGGAAGCACGCCGCCATCTACGAGATTTACCCGCGCAGCTTCGGCGACACGAACGGCGACGGCCTCGGCGACCTCAACGGCATCACCGCACACATGGGCTACCTGAACCAGCTCGGCGTCGACACCATCTGGATTGCCCCCATGTACCCCTCACCGCAGGTTGACTTCGGCTATGACATCTCCGACTACGTGGCCGTTGCACCGGAGTACGGCACCATGGCCGACTTCGACGAGATGATGGCATCGGCCAGGCAGCACCACATCCGCGTGGTGCTCGACTTCGTACTCAACCACACCTCTGATAAACACAAGTGGTTCCTCGAATCGGCCAGCTCGCGCACGAACCCCAAGGCAGATTGGTATGTGTGGAACGATGGCGTGCCAGCGGATGGCCCCAACGTCGGTGCTTATCAGAAGCGCTGGGTGCAGCAAAGCAACCACGGCCCCGTCGTGCCGCCCAACAACTGGAAGTCCGGCTTCGGCGGCTCTGCGTGGGAGTGGGTGCCCGCGCGACAGCAGTTCTACTATCACAAGTTCTACAAGCAACAACCGGACCTCAACTGGCGCAATCCAGCTGTCGAAAAAGCGATGTACGACGTTATCCGCTTCTGGCTCGATCGCGGCGTAGCGGGCTTCCGTCTCGACGCCGTGCCTACACTTTTCGAGGACACCCAGCTGCGTAACGAACCGGAGCGCGGCGGCATCAACGCGCAGGGCGACCCGAACCTTCGCGACATCTACACCAACAATCTGCCTGAGGTGCACGATGTCATGCGCAAGATGCGAGCCATCGTCGACTCCTACCCCGGAGACCGCGTCCTCATTGGCGAAACTTACCTGCCCAATGCCCAGGCCATGCTCGCTTGGTACGGCGGCGATAAGCTCAATGAACTCCAGTTGCCGATGGATATGCGCCTCGGCTTCAACAGCAAGAACGCGAACCACCTCGACGCTACGCACTTCCGCACAGTGCTGACCGAGGAGCAGACTGTGCTGCGTAACGCCCAATCGCTGCTCGTCTTCGATAACCACGATAACCCGCGCTCGTGGAACCGCTTCGGCGACGGCAAGCACGATCCACAGATCGCTCGTATTCTCTCCACCGTCCTCTACACCACCCCTGCAACAGCCATGACCTACTACGGCGCAGAGCTCGGCATGACCACGCAAACACCCACACGAAAAGGGGATGTGCGCGACCCTATCGGCATCACCGGCTGGCCGAAAGAGAAAGGTCGCGACGGCGAACGCACGCCGATGCAGTGGACGCCAGGACCACAAGCAGGCTTCAGCACGAATCCCAACACGTGGCTCCCCGTCGAACCCACATACAAGAGCATCAACGTGCAAAGCGAACTCGCCGATCCGCACTCGTTGCTCACCTGGAATCGCACACTGCTCAAGCTGCGCTCGTCAGATCCGGTCATGCGGCACGGCTCAATGTTGCTGCTCGATGTAACGAACGAGAGCGTGCTGAGCTATATGCGCGTACTCGGCAAACGCGCCATCGTTGTCTCACTCAACATGAGCGCTGTGCCCCAGACTGTGCATCTTGATCTATCCGCTGCGAGAATCATGCCGCGCAAAGCGACTCCACTTCTCGTGGAAGGAAGCTCGTTGGGCGCAAAGCAAGACGCCACCGAGATCACCCTGCAACCCTTCGGGACGATGGTAGCCGAAATCCCTTAATGCACCAGTTTCGCAGGTCGGCGACGTAGACGCGTCGGCCTACGTCGCCAAACGTCAGGGCTTCCACATGTACGTTGCGAGTGTCGTCGGTTCGAGCTTGAGCTTGAGTTCTTTGCCGTTGGCGCGAACACGAAAACTCTTCGCATCACTGCTGTTGTTCAGCACGAGAAGCACGATGCTTTGATCTGTATTCTGGAACGCTACCGTCTGCAGGCTGGACTCGCCGAAGGAGTCCGAGGCGATGCGCACGGCTCCTGGCATCAGGAATTTACTGGCGTGGCCAAGAGCATAGTAGTCGCCGGTGTAGCTTGCCTGCGGTGTGTTGCCATGCAGGTCCAACGTGACCAGACCACGACATGTGCCGCAGCCGCCAGAGTGTGGCCCGCGATCGGAATCAAGCACCATCCCCCACAACGACACAGCCTTCGCCCAATGGCGCGTGGATTCAATCAGCAGATGCGAGGTCTTCATCAGCGCGGGCTGCTTGTCCCATGTGCCACCGGAGCATTCGGTCAACCAGATGCCCTTCGCAGGGAAAGCATCATGGATGCCGTCTTGTGCGGCAACATCGCCACCATAGCAATGCATCGCTGAACCCGCGACATACTTAGCAGCATCAGGATCTTCTAACAGATGCAGCGGATACTCGGGATGGTCCCAGTTGTGGTCGTAGGCCAGGACCTCCGTCGACAAGCCTGCATTGCGCATTTCAGGCCCGACGAACTTCCCCACCAACGTCACAGCGGTCTTATCCGGCACGAACATGCCCGGATAATCCTTCGTGCTGTAGAGCGGCTCGTTCTGAATCGTCATGTACTTGAAGTCGATGCCCGCCGCTTTATAGTCGAGCAGCGACTTCGTGACGTACTTTGCGAAGACGGCGTAGGAGTCGTCGCGCAGCGTTCCACCGCTCAGCGAGCCGTTCGCCTTCATCCATGCAGGCGGGCTCCACGGCGTGGCCATCAGGGTGATCGCAGGATTGATCTTCAACGCCTCCTTCAGCATCGGGATGGTGTATTGCTGATCGAGCGCGATGGAGAAGTGCTTCAGATCAGGGTCCTGCTGCCCGGCGGGCATGTCGTCGAAGGTAGAAGCCGCGCGAGAGAGATCGGATGCACCTAGCGGCTGACGCAGAAAGCTGAGCGCGATGCCATGCTCGCGACTGAAGAGCGCCTGCATCACTTGCTCGCGTAACTCGGCAGGAATCTTCGCTTCGACCAACCACGAAGTGCCATCGGTGATCGAACCGCCGAAGCCGTCGATCGTCTGAAAGCGCTGCTTCGGATCAACGGTGATTGTGAGTTCTTTGCTGGCGGCCGCATCAGCACGCGACGCGCTGGAGAAATGTTGGAGCGGCTGCGGTTGCAGCTTCATGCTGAGATCTGAGGAGGTCTTGTAAGAGCGGACTTCCTGCGCTGGCGACGCTGCACAGCAGGTGAGCACGGCAAGAGTAGAGAATGCGACAACGCGACGTATCAAGGGGACCTCGTTGCTCAAAAGATGAAGAGAAAAAGACGCTGGACACCCGAGGCTCCGGATGCCCAGCGATTTGCCTGGAGGCAACTTAGAAGTACAGCTTCCCAGCAAGCTGGATGACGCGTGGTCCGCCAGGTCCCAGGTTGCTGAACGCGCTGGTGGGCTGGCCCCAGTTCGAGTCCTTGCTCACCGACAACGGCGTGTACGTTCCGTTGTACGAAGGCAGCGTCACGTTCGCGTTGTAGTCGCGAGCCGCGATGTTGGGGTGGTTCAGGATGTTGAAGAACTCGCCACGAATCTGCAGATAGCGGCCCTTCGACTCCTTGCCGAAGTTGAAGTTCTTGAAGATGGACTGGTCCCACGTCACAAGCCCACCCTGACGCAGGCTGCCACGGGCCGCCAGTGTCGGGTAGCCGATCGTCGGCTTGATGAGGTTACCGAGCGAGTCCACGCCGACGAACGCCGGCGGAATCTTGCTCCACTGCGAGCCGCCGGTCAACTGGTTGGCCGGATACCACAGCGCATTGATCACCGGCGCACCGCTCTGCATGCTCGCGAGTCCCGAAAGCTGGAAGCCGTCGGTGATCACGCCCATCCAGCGCGCAGCATGAAAGAGCTGCGAGAAGTTCGGCAGGCTGTACACGTAGTTGATCGCAGCCACGCTGCGGCGGTCATAGGATGCCACGCCATAGCTGTACTTGCGCGGGTTGAACGGATCGACGAAGCTCTCATCCGAGCTCGAAGTCGTCAGCGTCTTCGACCACGTATAGAAGCCGCCGAAGGTAAGCGAACGGCTGTAGCGCTTCAGCACCGAAGCCTGCAGCGAGTTGTAGCTCGAAGTACCGTCGAACTTGTAGTACTCCATCTGCCCATAGCCCTTGTACGGCGACAGGTAGTTCTGCTGATAGGCATACTGACCGCTGAAGCTGTAACCTGCGGCCGCATACTCCGGCGGAAGGTTCGGTTCGACCGTCGGCACTACGCCGCCGGCGAAGTTGGCAGGGTTCTGTGCGGCACGTGTGAACGTAGTGCCGTAGGGAATCGTGTTCAGGTCGCGCGCCGTCACCTGGTGGCGACCGACGTTGCCCACATACGCGACATCCAGGCTGACGCCACCGCCCACCTCACGCTGTACGCCCAGCGAGTAGCTGTACGTCACCGGCACCTGTCCGCTGCGATCGGCACCGTAGATGCCGCTCAGCACACCGGTGCTCGCGTTTACCGCCGACGAGCTGATGCCCGCGAAGGTGTTGTTGGAGATGCTCGGCGTCGTCACCACCGCCGGGTTCCCGAAGACGGTGTTGAATACCAGATTGCCCTGCGAGCGATCATGCGACGTGCCGAAGCCGCCACGGATCACGCCCTTGTGGTCGCCGTAGAAGTCCCACGCAAAGCCCACGCGAGGCTCCGGCATAATGCCCTGGCCGTTCCATCCGCCCTTCGGCAGCGTGCCGTTATTGGAGTAGGTCATGCCGTTCAGCGGATTGCCCGTGCCTGGAACGATGTTGCCGCTCGTATCGATCGTCACCGCATCCGCCGCGCGGTATGCCGACGGCGTGAACAACGCAATCTGGTTGTGCGCGTCATACTGCGGCGGAATGTAGACGAAGCGCACACCGTAGTCGAGCGTGAAGCGCGGCGTTACCTGCCACGTGTCCTGCGCGTAGAACTCCACCTGGTTGTAGCGGAAGTATCCCGTAGGACGTGCGCTCGACTGATCGAAGCTAGTGAAATAACCGAGAAGCGCGCTGGCGATCGGCGAACCCTGCGCCGAGCTCGCACCCGCTACGCAACCCGGCGCCGACGTCGAGCAGTTGCTGAAGCTGTACTGGCCGTTCGCATTGCCCCACGCAATCTGGTCCTTGCGCGCGCGCTGGTAGAACACGCCAAACTTCAGCGTGTGGCTGTGCAGGCTCCAGGTCAGGTTATCGTTGGCGTCGATCGTCGTCGAAGCCTGGTGCCACGGCGTGGCACCGAAGTACGATCCCGGATAGCTCGCGCCGTTGCCCGTAAAGGAGATGTCCGGAATCGAGCTATCGGCCGCGACCGGATACAGCAGCGGCAGATCGATATTGTTGGACTGACGCGAGAGGTTGCCGTTGTTGCCCGTGATCTGCGACTTGTAGACGCTCGGCCCGATGCTTACTTCGTTCAGCACTCGCGGCGAAAGCGTGCTGGTGAGGTCCACGGAAAGGTTCCAGCCCGGCTGCTTGTCGGTGCATCCGCCCGGGATGATCAGCGTGCCATTGCAGATCAGGCCAAAGGTTCCGACAGGCCCGGTCTGCGTGTCCTGGTTGTTGATGTAGCGCGCGAACAGGCGTTCGTTCGGCGTGATCTGGTAGTCCACACGGCCCACGTACTCCGTTCGCGGATGCTGATCGGACTGCGGGTCCTGACGGTTGTAGGAATTGTTGTTCGCCACGTTCGGCAGCGGGAAGAGCGCCAGGATCCGCTGCGTCTGCGCAAACGCCGCCGTCTCCGCCGCGGTCATCTGCGCGGCGGTGATCGTGTTATTCACAAACGCCGTACCCGTTGCCGGGTTCACAATCTGCAGCGCGTTTCCGCCGCTGTCCACGCTCCGCGAAAAGTCGCCCGTGCGCTCAAGCGCCGTCGGCGTGCGGTACTGCACCAGACCCGCAGGAATCAACTGGCGGTAGAACTCGTTCGAGAAGAAGAAATACAGCTTGTCCTTCTTGATCGGTCCGCCCACCTGGTAGCCGAAGGTGTTGTAGCGATACAGCGGCTTTGAGGTGCCGTTATGGTCGCTCACCCAATCGTTGGCGTTCAGGCCTTCATTGCGATGGAAGAAGTGAGCGTTGCCATGGAAGTCGTTGGTGCCGCCGCGCGAAGTGACCGCAATGGATCCACCGCCGGCCTTGCCGAACTCCGCCTGGAAGTTCGAGGTCAGCACCTTCACCTCCGCGATGGCGTCGGTGTTCAACGTCACCTGCGTGCCGCCGTTGTTGCCGGTGTCCACGTTTGAGGCGCCGTCCATGGTGAACTGGTGCTGGTTCGTGCGCGTGCCGTTCACGCTATACGTGTCCAGGCCGCCGGTGCTCGACGCACCGAAGGTGCCGGTGCCGGAAACGCCCGGGATCACGCGAAGGATGTCCAGCACATTGCGTCCATTCAGCGCGATGTCATTCAACTGCTTGCCCGTAATCAGGTCGGAGCGCTCGCCCGAGTTCGCCTGGATCTGCAACTGGCCAGTGTCAGCACTGACGGTGACCGAGGCCGATTCGGATCCGACCTGCAGCGCCAGCGTACCTGCGCTCAGGTGATCGGCCGGGTTCAGAATCACGCCATCCTTCACCAGCGAGCTGAAGCCCTTCGCCGTGATCGTCAGCGTGTACGACCCCGGCGGCAGGTTCGGAATCGAAAACGTGCCGTTACCCGACGACGTCACTGTGCGGCTCGCGCCGATGCTCGGCGCAGACGCTACAATCTTGGCGCCGGGGATCACAGCTCCTGTGGAGTCCTGAACCGTACCGAAGATGGAGCCTGAGGTGACCTGTGCGCCCGCGGACGCGGCCGCCATGGCGAACACGATCGGTGCGGCGGCGCGTAAAGAGAAGATGTCCGAGGCGATGTCACGGGTACGTCCCCATGCCAGCGGCCTCTTCACTGCGTGTTTCTGTCCTGCCTTGTTCGTAAACAAGATGACCTCCAAAAGGGTGTTCCTGAAGCGTCGTAAACTATAGGAACGGCGTTGCATGATAGTCCCGATGGCTCGACCGATCTTGTTCTGATGGTTTTCTGATGGCGTTAGGTCGCCCGAGAAGTTCTTTTCTGTGAAGGGGTTACACGTGAAGCCGAACGAAGGGAATACGCCGTTCCAGGTCGGAGACTGGACGGTCGACCCTACCGCGAACACCCTGATTCGCGATCATCAGGAACATCACATCGAGCCGAAGGTGATGAAAGTGCTCGTCACTTTGGCCCAGCGGCAAGGCAAGGTCTTCACGAAAGAAGAGCTGGTCGCCACCGTCTGGCCGAACACCTTCGTCAGCGACGATGCGTTGACTCGGTGCATCTCCATCCTCCGTCGAGTGGTGGAAGATGCACCGCAGGACCCGCACTATATTCAGACCATCCCCAAGGTCGGCTACCGTCTGGTGGCTCCCGTCAGCTTCGCCCTCGAAGAAGCCGAAGAGGTCCCTGCGCTCGGAGAGGCCGTCGAGTATCTCCCGCCCGCGATCGAGCCGACGGCACCTCAGATCCAAATCCTCGAAGCGCCTCCTCTTGTAGAGACGCTTCCGCTTGCGGTCCTCGAAGAGCGTCGTACCCGTTCGACCTTCCTGCTGGCAGCAGCAGCTACAACCTTGGCTCTCGTGCTTTGCGCTATCGGCGGCACCATCTGGTACATGAAGACCCGTACCCTCGATGCTGCATCGCTCGAAACCACGGCGCTCACCGGCGACGCAGGAGAGCAGCTTCAGCCGGCCTTCTCGCCGAGCGGCAAGACGATCGCCTATGTTCAGGTAAACACGAACATCGCCAGCCGGCGGATCTATCTGAAAAACATAGGACAAGAGTCCAAGCGCAGCCTGAACAACGATGGCATCCAGCAGTTCAGCCCCGTCTGGTCCCCTGACGGGAAAGAGATCGCCTACTTCGGGCGATCGGACGCGGGCCTCGGCATTTATATAGCTGCGACCAATCAGCCGAATGCCGCCCCGAGGAAGGTCTACATTCCTCAGGAGACCAGCTCCTGGGAGCAGGGTGGGCTCTCATGGTCGCCCGACGGCAAGTTTCTGCTCTTCTCCGACCATGTAGGTAACGAAGCGAGTGCGTCCATCTATCAGCTCGATCTCGCGACGCTCCGCGCACAGGTCATTACTAATCCACCGGATGGCGCTGAAGGCGACCTAAGCCCGCAGTACTCTCCCGACGGCAAGAAGGTCGCCTTTACCCGCGCCACCGAAACGGCTGTCCGCGATCTCTACTGGATCACCCTTGTGGACGGTGTGCTCCATCCGCTGACGCACGACCGGATGAACATCGAAGGCTTTGCCTGGGAGCGCGACAGCTCGCACATCGTCTTCGCCTCCAACCGCGCGGGCAAATCTTCGCTCTGGCGCATCAAGCTGAACGGTGAGCAGCCGGTACGGATGCCGGTCGGCTCAGAAGATGCGACCCAGCCAGCGGTAGGCCCTCTGCCCGGCCAGCTTGCGTATTCGCAGGGTGCCGCCATCTGGAATACCGACCGTGTCCACATGGGCGAGGACGGCCACAGCCCCGAGAACAGCATTCTCTCCTCCACGCAGGAGGACTCCGCGCCAACGATGGCACCGGACGACCACGCCTTCGCCTTCCAGTCGCGACGCTCTGGCAACCAGGAGATCTGGGTTTCCTCCGCCGATGGCGTGCAGCTACGCCAGCTCACAATGTCGCAAGGGCCCGTTACCGGCAGCCCATCCTGGTCGCATCGCGGGGACAGGATCCTCTACGACTCACGCCCCGATGGCCATTCGCATATCTTCTCGATTCCCGCGAGCGGAGGAGCACCGAAGCAACTGACCTTCGGTGCGGTGAACGACATCATTCCGCGCTGGTCCAACGACGACCAGACCGTTTACTTCCGCTCAAATCGCGGCGGCCGGTGGCAGGTGTGGAAGGTCTCAAGCAACGGCGGCACGCCCCAACCGGTGACATCGACGGATGGCATGGCCGCGCAGGAGTCTGCCGACGGCAAGTATCTCTACTACACGCACGCCGAGGCCGCGGGCCTTTGGCGCGTTGCGTTGGACGGCAGCGGAGAGTCGATGGTCCAGCCGCAGCCTGCGGCAGGATACTGGGGCTACTGGCAGGTGACGCCGCACGGCATCTTCTATCTGGACACCTCGACCACGCCCTCAGAGATTCGTATCTATGATCCGCAAGAAGCGAAGTCTCATACCTTCGCCGTGCTTTCGTTGACGCCGCCTCCCTTTCAAGGACTCACGGTTTCGCATGATGGGAAGACTGTTCTGCTGACGCGCGAGAGCAACGTGGGACGTCACATCACGCTCGTGCAACGCCGCGCACACTAGATCCAGAGTGGCGCGCGCTCTTCGAGAACACACGCTTCGAAAATCAGCGGAAGTAACTAAGAGCGATACCCGTGATGAACTCTGCGTCCTGCGCGATCGTCGTGGGTTGAGCGCCATCGACGCGGCGTTCATTCATGCCTCGGATGAGGTCCATCACGGCCCAGCCGACCATCTCCACAGGACGCTCGCGCAGCTCCCCGCGCTCAATGCCTTCACGCAACAGCAGGTTGATCTGGTCGACGCTCTCGCGGATGATCTTCGCCGTACGCTTCTTCTGGTGCTTCTCGCGGCCGACCGTCATGATCATCTGGTACAGCTCGCCCTGCGCGCTCCAGAACTCCATACGCGTTCCGACAAAGACTCGCATGCGCTCTGCAGCCGTCGTCGCGCTCTGCAAACGCTCGGAGACAAGCTCGCGCAGTTGCGTCATCGCGTACTCCAGGGCGGCCTCATAGATGGCTTCCTTAGAGTCGAAGTAAAGGTAGAGTGTGCCTTTGGCGATGCCAGCCTGCTCTGCCACATCTTCGGCGCGAGTGTTCGCGAATCCATGTTTTGCGAAAACCGTCAGCGCTGCGGTGATGATCTCGGATCGCCGGAGGTCAGCGCGCTCACGACGACGCCGCAAACGCAGGCGAGACGATGTGCGTGAAGTTTTCGTGACAGCGGGCACGAACCCAAAATACCACAGCGATTTGGGTGAATCCGCTGTTGAAACGCTTGAGTCCTACGGGATTTCACCGCATCGAATGACTGTATAGTCATTTTATGACTCCTCGGTCATTTTGACGACGGAACGCTATTTCTATTTTTGGGAGTCGGTGGGTGAGTCACGCCACTTTAGAAGAGGCCGCAGAACGCGCAGAGGATTCTCTCGCGCCGAGCGCGCCAGAGTTCGAGCCCGGAGTGCCGCTCGAAACCGCAGCCGCGCCGGGGCCGCGTGTATTCAATCCGTGGATCATCGCACTGGTGGTCACGATGGGTACCTTCATGGAGGTGCTCGATACCTCCATCGCAAACGTCGCGCTGCCGCACATCGCAGGCAGCCTTTCGGCGTCGCAGGACGAAAGCACCTGGGTGCTGACGAGCTACCTCGTCGCCAATGCGATCATTCTTCCGATCAGCGGCTGGATCTCCAGCGTGGTCGGTCGCAAGAACTTTTATCTGATCTCCGTGGTGCTCTTCACTGTGTTTTCGGCCGCCTGCGGTCTGGCTCCGACACTCGGCGCGCTGGTCATCTTCCGCGTGCTGCAGGGACTGAGCGGCGGCGGCTTGCAGCCTTCCGTGCAGGCCATTCTTGCCGACGCCTTCCCCGGCGAAAAGCGCGGCATGGCGATGGCCGTCTACACGGTCGCGATCCTCTGCGCTCCAGTGCTTGGCCCCACGCTTGGTGGCTGGATCACTGATAACTACTCGTGGCGTTGGATCTTTTACATCAACATCCCGGTCGGCGTGCTCTGCGCATTCTTCACGCGCATGGTGCTGCAGGACCCGCCGCATCTCGTCAAAGCGCGCGCGCTGCTGAAAAAGCATCCTCTGAAGATCGACGCGATCGGCCTTGGCCTCGTTTCGCTCGGCCTTGCAGCAACAGAAATCGTGCTCGACCGCGGACAGGAACTCGACTGGCTCGGCAGCACGTTCATCACGTGGACAGCGATCATCGCCGTCTTCGCGATCGTCGGTGCCATCATCTGGGAGCTTCGCGTCAAGAACCCGGTGGTGAACCTGCGCCTGCTGGGTGAACGCAACTTCCTCTTCTGCTGCATCATCGTGTTGGGCATGTACACGTCGCTGTACGCAACCACCTTCCTGCTGCCGCAGTACATGCAGGAACTGATGGGCTATGACGCGACGACGGCCGGCATTGCGGTGTCGCCTGCAGGCCTCGTCACGATGCTCGAGGTGCCGCTCGTCGGCTGGCTGCTGAGCCGCGGAAACGACGCACGCCGCATGATCGCCGTGGGCATCGTCACGATGACCGTCGGCACTTACTGGGCGTCCATGATGAACCTCGGCGTAGGCGAAGCAAGCCTGATCTTCCCGCGCATCATCCAGGTGATGGGCCTCGGCATGACCACGGTGCCGCTATCGACGATCATGTTCCGCTTCCTTCCTGCAGATCAGACGAGCAACGCCGCTGGCATCTATGCGCTGGTGCGTAACGAAGGCGGTTCGATTGGCATTGCGCTCTCCAGTACCTTCCTGCAACGCATGACGCAGGTGCACCAGACTTATCTGGGTGCGCAGATTACAGCGTCGAACGGACTTGCTGCGGCCACCGTTCGCGCGACTGGTTCGGCCACGCTGGGAAGTCCATCCGATCAGCACTACGCCGGGCTCGCAATGCTGTATCACCAGGTGCAGACGCAGGCGGCTTTGCTGGCGTACATGGACCAGTTCAGGCTGTTTGCCTACCTCCTCATCGCGCTGCTACCGCTAGTCTTGCTGCTAAAGCGGCCACCGAAGATCGTGGGAAAAATCACTCTGGACGCACACTAGTTCTTACAGCGCTCACCAACGAACGCCTCTGCATCTTCCGATGCAGAGGCGTTTGCTTTGCGCGTCTACTCCGGCGAAGCGTCTGCGGGATTGAGATCGTCGAATCCGTTCCAGCGATAGATCAACGCAGAGAGCAGCCAGCTCAGCACGAAGAACGCAATGATGCCGTAGCCCAATCTGCCAAGGTTGTCGTTGAGCGAGCGAGTGAGGTCCCACAGGGAGCCACGCAGATGGAACTGATCCGCAAGCAGCCCTGCAGCTTCAACGCCACCAATCGCAAACGCCACCACGACGGAGACCAGCGTCAGCGTCATGTTGTAGTAGAGCTTGCGCACAGGCTTCACGAACGCCCATCCATAGGCGCCAATCATCAGCAGGTTATCAGCGGTGTCCACGAGAGACATACCTGCGGCGAACAACACAGGAAACACCAGCGTCGCATGCAGTGACACACCGCGCGATGCCTCTGTGGCCGAGATGCTGAGCAGGCCAATCTCCGTGGCTGTATCAAAGCCCAGGCCAAAGAGCACGCCGAGTGGATACATGTGCCAGCTTTGTTGCACCATGCCGAAGACCGGACGCAGCAAGCGGGAAAGCAAACCACCGTTTGCCAGCAGCGCATCGGCATCTACTTCGATATACGGTGCTCCCTTGCGTACGCGCGTAAACGACGCGTACACCGAACGGAAAACGCCGAGGTTGAGCACCGCGATTCCGAAGAGAAAAGCCACTGACACACACGTACCAATGATGCTCCCGACATCGCGAAAGGCTGCGAGCCGATGCTGCAGCAACAGTGTGCCCGAAGCCATAAGCACCGAACCGATGACCACGATGGTCGAGTGGCCGAGCGAGAAGAGCAGCCCTACCGTAACGGGTTGCTGGCCTTGCTGCATCAGCTTGCGCGTCACGTTGTCGATGGCTGCAATGTGGTCCGCGTCAACGGCATGGCGCAGGCCAAAGCTGTACGCGAGAAACGCCGTGCCGAGCAATACAGGATGCCCATGAAACACCGCGAGCGCCCAGAGCCACGCGACGATGTTGAAGAGGAGTAGCCCGATACAAAGCACGAGGCCGCGCGAACGCAAGCTTCGCCATGATGCGCGCAAAGAGAAAATCTTCATCGCAAAATTTCCTTGTAGGTTGGTTCACTGACTCCGCACTCGAGCGAAAGCATTGCTATGCTCGACTCAGCGGATCCCCGCATAGAATCAGGACTGCTGCCATGTATCGACGCATTTTGCGGAAGGCCGCTGTGGCTCTGACGCTTCTCTTTCTGCTTGTACTTTGGGTCATCGTTCGCACACGTCATGCACACCATGCTGCTACGGCCAAGGCCGATACGCTGGTCGTTGCGCAGTCGTCGGACATGGAGTCGATGGAGCCCGACAACCTGAACTCCGCCTCGTCGGTGAACATCGCGAACTTGCTGTGGGGCAGGCTGCTGACGATCACCGCAGAGGGTCAGGTCGTTCCTTCGATGGCTTCGAGCTACACGTGGAACGATGCGGGCAATGAGATTACTTTTCATCTTCGCAACGATCTTCACTGCGGCGACGGCTCGCGATTCACCGCGCAGGACGTGGTCTACACGCTGAACCGCGCGGCCGACCACAGCAATGGCTTCTACGGCAATCTGCCTGCGTTCGTGTACTCCGCAATCGGTTTTGAGAAGGCATGGGCGAACAACGACAGCGATGCAACGGTCCGCGTACGAGCCTACTCTTCGCAAGTGCCGGGCATGTTGTCGCAGGCGTACATGCTCTGCCGCAAAGACTACGAACATCTTGCTCCTGCGGCTGCGGCCTCGCACGCATACGCGACAGGCCCCTATCGCATGGTGGAGTGGGCACGCGACGACCGCATCGTGCTGGAGCGCAACCCGCAGTACACGCTGGTGAAGGCGCCGTTTGCGCGCGTGGTGTTCCGCATCATTCCCGAAGCAAGCACGCGTGTTGCTGAATTGCTTGCAGGCAATCTCGATGTGATCTCCAATGTTCCGCCGGACCAGGTGGCAGCTATCAACACGTCGGGCAGCGCGAAGGTGCAAGCCGTAAACGGCACGCGACGCATCTTCGTCGGGTTCAACCTGTCGCCGAAGTTCTCGCAGACGGAAGGTGGTGCGGCTATCCAGAAGAAGGCTGTGCGACAGGCTCTGGAGTACGCCGTCGATGTGCCGACACTCTGCGCACAATTGCTGCAGCATCCGTGTGAGCGAATGGCAAGCCCCGTGCAGAAGGAGCACACGAGCGTTGCAGCGTACCCCTACGATCCCGACAAGGCCGAGCATCTGCTCGACGCTGCGGGGTATCCGCGCAAGACGGATGGTGTGCGCTTTCATCTCACGCTGCAAGGGCCGCGTTCGCGCTATCTCGAGGACGTGAACGTAGCGCAGGCCGTCGCGCAATATCTCGGCGACGTCGGTGTCGCGACCACCGTTGAGGCGATGGACTTCAATAGCGTCTTCGCTCCGCGTGCACGACAGCACGAGGTCGGAGAACTCTTCCTTTCCGGCAACGGCGGCGCGTTGTGGAGTCCGCTCTTTGACCTCTCGCTCTTCCCCACCAAGCTTGCGAACACCAACACCGGCGAGTGGGACAGCAAGGCCTGGCGTGAGGACCTGCACGCGCTCGAAGGCGTGCGCGACCCCGCGCAGGAAACCGCGATCATCAACCACATGCAGCAGGTGTTCCGTGACGAGGCCCCCTGGATCTTTCTGTATTTCCAACCGGACTTCTATGCGTATGGCCCGCGCGTTGTCTTTCATGCGCGACGCGATGAGTTGCTCGACGTGATGTCGATACAGCCCAGGCGCTAAGTTACTTTTCACCTTCAGGCTTCGCCACACTGCCATAGCGCAGCGTGTGTTCATGCGTCGTGCCATCGAAGTGCGTGTGCAGGCTGTCCCACTCGGTGAGCGAGCCGTGCGAGTGGCTATGGCCGCCGAGCGTAAGCCCTCCGGGCATCTCGACAGTGCCGAGTTCACGACGCTCAGGACTTGCGAGCTGCTCTTTGATCCACGCAACGACGTTGCTCAAGCCCTTACCGCTCTTGAGGTCCGTAAACAAAAACGGACGCTCGCCGCGCATCTTGCGCGAGTCGCGGTCCATCACTTCAAGCGACGAGCCGACCATCTCGGCGAGGTCGATCTTGTTGATCACCAGCAGCGACGAGCGCGTGACACCAGGCCCACCTTTGCGCGGCACCTTGTCGCCACCTGCTACATCGATCACATAGATCCACTCATCGACGAGCTCAGGGCTGAACGCAGCCGAGAGGTTGTCGCCACCGCTCTCGACAAGGATCAGTTCAAGCCCAGCATGCTCGCGCTCGAGATCCTCAATCGCTTCGAGGTTCATCGAGGCATCTTCGCGGATCGCTGCGTGCGGGCAACCACCCGTCTCTACGCCGCGAATGCGCGAGACATCCAGCGTGCCCTGGCGCATGAGGAACTGCGCATCCTCCATCGTGTAGATATCGTTGGTGACGACGGCGAGATTGATTTCGTCGCGCAGACGGCGGCTCAGCGCGTCAACCAGCGCGGTCTTGCCGGAGCCCACAGGCCCGGCGACGCCGATGCGAAATGCTCTTTGCTGCGAAGTGCTCATGCGCTTTTCTCCTGTTGCGGATCGGTTAGAAGAGGAAGTAACGCTGCGCCATCGGCAGCTCACTGAGTGGTTCGCAGGTGAGCAGTTCGCCGTCGGCGCGCACCTCGTACGTCTCCGGGTTCACTTCAAGATGCGGCGTTGCGGAGTTGTGAATGAGGTCCGCCTTCGTCACCGAACGACAGCCCCTCACGGCCATCGGGCGCTTCTGCAGATGCAGCTTCTCAAGCGTGCCCGCCTCCATCGCAGCTTGCGAAGTGAAGAGCACACTCGACGATGCAGGCACCTTGCCGAATGAGCCGAACATGGGGCGATAGATCACCGGTTGCGGCGTGGGAATCGACGCGTTCGCATCGCCCATCGTGCTCCAGGCGATCGTTCCGCCCTTGAGAATGATCTCCGGCTTCACACCGAAGAACGCAGGCTTCCACAGCACGAGGTCCGCAAGCTTGCCCGGCTCGATAGAGCCGACCGCGTGCGCGATGCCGTGCGCGAGCGCAGGGTTGATCGTGTACTTCGCGACGTAGCGCTTGATGCGCGTGTTGTCGTTGCGTGAACTGTCGCCGACGAGCGCACCGCGCTGCACCTTCATCTTGTGCGCGGTCTGCCAGGTACGCAGCACCACTTCGCCGACACGGCCCATAGCCTGCGAATCGCTCGAGATCATCGAGAAGACGCCCAGGTCATGCAGGATGTCTTCAGCGGCGATCGTCTCAGGACGAATGCGGCTTTCGGCGAAAGCGACATCTTCCGGCACCATCGGATTCAGGTGATGGCAGACCATCAGCATGTCGAGATGTTCGGCGATCGTGTTCTTCGTGAACGGCCGCGTGGGGTTTGTGGACGAAGGCAGCACGTTGCTCAACGCAGCGATGCGGATGATGTCCGGCGCATGGCCTCCGCCCGCACCTTCGGTGTGGTAAGTGTGAATCGTACGCCCGTTGATCGCGGCGATCGTGTCCTCAACGAAGCCCGCTTCGTTAATGGTGTCCGTGTGGATCGCCACCTGTACGTCCATCGCGTCGGCCACGCGCAGGCAGGCATCGATCGCAGCAGGCGTCGATCCCCAGTCTTCATGCAGCTTCAGGCCGCACGCGCCAGCGATGATCTGCTCTTCCAGCGGCCCCGGCTTGCCAGCGTTGCCCTTGCCGAGGAAGCCCAGGTTCATCGGCCACGCTTCGGCCGCTTCAAACATGCGCGCAAGGTTCCACTCCCCCGGGGTGCAGGTCGTTGCACAAGTTCCTGTGGCGGGGCCTGTGCCACCTCCAAGCATCGTGGTGATGCCGTTGGAGAGCGCTTCGTAGATCTGCTGCGGAGCGATGAAGTGGATGTGACTATCGATCGCCCCCGCAGTGAGAATGTGGTTCTCTCCTGCGATGACCTCGGTCGACGCGCCGATGATCAGCTCAGGATCAACGCCCTGCATCGTGTCGGGATTCCCTGCCTTACCGACTTTCACGATCTTGCCATCGCGTATGCCGACGTCGGCCTTCACGATGCCCCAGTGGTCGATGATGAGCGCGTTCGTGATGACGAGATCAAGCACGCCCTGCGATGCGCGACGCTCCGCACCAGCGCTTTGCCCCATGCCATCGCGGATCGTCTTGCCGCCGCCGAAGACGACCTCATCGCCATAGACGGTGAAGTCCTTCTCGACTTCGACGATCAGCTCCGTGTCCGCAAGTCGAACACGATCGCCCGTCGTAGGACCGTAGAGGTCTGCATACATCTGCCGTGAAATCTTCTGGCTCATGCGGTCTCCTTTTCGTTGCGTGCGGCCAACGGCCCATCGACCATGCCGCGATGGCCATGCATCATGCGCGTACCCGCGAGTTCCACAAGATGCACCTGCTTCACATCGCCGGGTTCGAAGCGCACCGCAAGCCCCGAAGGCGTATCGAGCCTCATGCCGTAGGCAGCCTCGCGATCGAAGCTCAGCGCTGCGTTCACCTCATAGAAGTGGTAGTGGCTGCCCACCTGTATCGGACGATCGCCCGTGTTGCCCACCGTAATGGTTGTAGTGCGACGACCGTTGTTGATGGTGATGTCGTCGTCATTCAGCAGATACTCGCCGGGGATGATGCCCGCGGGCGCATCGGGCAGCACGCGGATAGGATCGTGCAATGTCACGAGCTTCGTGCCATCGGGGAACGTCGCTTCCATCTGCAGTTCATGCAGCATTGAGGCCACGCCGTCCATCACGTCAGCGCTGGTGAGCAACGTCGTGCCGTGCACCATCAACTCCGCCACACTCATGCCATCGCGCGCGGACTCCATCACTGCGGACGAAAGATACGCGACGGCCTCCGGGTAGTTCAGCTTCAGTCCGCGTGCCTTGCGACGCGTCGCCACATCGGCAGCGGTATGAAGCATCAGCCGTTCCTGCTCTCGGGGAGTAAGGTGCATAGGTTCCTTTCCGTTCCTAATAAATCTTTCGGGGCGGCACAGCTTCCCGGCCCATCAGCGACTGCTTGCACTGCGACCACACCGCTTGCAGCACGGCGGGAATCTCCAACGGGGACGCGACGATGCCACGAACCATCAAGCCGTGCGCGGGCAAGGTGGTAGCACCCCATAGGCTGCCACCCACGCGCGAATGCGATGCGAGAACGTCTGCCAACTCTGACTCCAGCGTGCGCAGCGCGAGTGCGTTCGCGCCCGCCTGTACCGCGAGAAACGTCACGAGATACTCCGTGCCGCGCCCCAGTCTTCCGGGTGAGTGAACACTCCACCTGCGCGGCTCGAGCAACAGACGGTCGTGCAGAATCGGTGTGCCGTCGACGAAGACTTCGGTGATGAGCTTCAGCCGCTCGTAGCGGAATGTCTCGCCCGACGCTTTGCGTCCCGGCGCGAGCACGTCCCACGCAAAAAGCGTGGCACCACGCTCGAGGTGAAAGCTCGTCTGCTGCAGTGCGCGCGAGTTCTCAAACGGAATCAGCGAGTCAGGCAGGTACTCGAGCAACGCGTCCTCGCCGATGTGAAACGTGGAGCGCAACTCAGCTTCGCTGGCATCGACGCGCGGACGATAAAGCCGCGTTGAACCGGTAGTCGTAATCTGCGCTTCCGCACCGGGCAGCACATCAACTTCAAGCGTCAGCGAATCTCCGCCGAAGATGCCACCAGAGACATTGTTCAGGTGATACAGGCACTCCGCGCCCTCGCGCTGAAAGCCACGCACGACCTTCCACGGCGGGTCCAGCCGCTGCGTACGGAACTGCGTGGCGCCGCGGCGGCCCTCCACCAGCAATCGAAGCTCGGCTGCGTTGGTGGTCAACTGATGAATAACCTCGTGTGCAGCTGCGGATGACGCATCGACGCTACTTCGAGCGCGGGCTGCAGGTTCCAGAGCGTTTCCCACTGCGGCGCCGCGCAGGCCTGCTCGATCACCGCCATCATGCGCGGCTTCATGCTCCACAACAGCTGCATCGCCACGGTCTGCCCCAGCGGCAGCAGACGCTGGCAGGCGGAAACAGAGCCAAAGAGCGTCTGGTGCAGATAAGCTCCGGCGGCTTCGGCGGCTCCGATGCCGAGAACGGCAGCTACGAGACCAAAAGCCGCCGCGAGATGCCCGTCGCCGGGATACCGCAAGCGCTCATCGTTTTCTAACTGCGCGGCAAGCCCCAGGAATCGTCGGCCCAGCCGCGTGCTTGCGTCGCGGCTTTCGCGTGCAGGACGCATCGCCGAAGCCATCGCGTTAAGCTGCTGCCAGGCTCCAGGCGAATCCACCGCGTGAGCCATCGCGCAGAGTACCGCGTCGGCGTGGCCCGCGCCGGCGAGCCACTCGGCGTAGAAGCGAGGAAGATCGGCGGTATCAAGTCCGCCCTCGGCGACCAGAGACTCCACCCCAAAGCTGTGCGAGAGCGCCCCAATAGGCAGCGCGCTGTCAGAGAGCTGCAGCAGTTGCAGCCACGCCATCATCGACCGATCGACACCCGGAGCCTGCCCCATAGAGAGTTCAGCCATTCTGCGGCGTTTCCAACAGGGAAATTGAAGAAAATGCCGAAGAACACGGTAGAGCGACGTATTCTAGGCAGAACATTACTGTTAGTCCCGCTGATTGTATAAAATTATACAATCAGCCACTTTGGAAGGGGTTCCCGTGTCGATTGACGCACCGCAGAGTAACGGCAGTTCCGACTTTTTGAGAAAGCCTCTCTGGACCTCGCTGGCCGACAACATCGCCAACCTGGTAGCAAATTCGATCGCTACCCGCCGCCTGATGCCGGGCGAGCGCATCGTCGAAACGACGCTGGCGGAGAAGCTTGGAGTCAGCCGCGTACCCATCCGCGAGGCGCTGAAGGTGCTGCATGCGCAGGGAATTCTGACCGGCGGCGGCCACCGCGGATATCATGTCGCGACCTTCGACGCCGAGACGACGCAGCAGATCCTCGAAGTGCGACTCATGCTGGAAACCTTCCTGCTGCGTGATGCGCTGGCGAACTGGCGTAGCGGCCTGGAAGACCCCAACGAGCTCAACGCAGCGATCGCGGAGATGGAGCGCGCCGCAAAGTCTGAGGACATCCCCGGCTCCCTGCTGGCGGACCTCGAGTTCCACCGCATCATCCGCAACGCTGCGCATAATCCCATCGCGGGTACGCTGTGGGACACCATCGCGCGCCACGTCACGATCGTCTTCAACTTCGAGCGCTATCGCGACAAGAACCTGATGGCGATTCCCAAGCAGCATGAGCAGTTCCGCGACTTCATCTTCGAGCAGATCAAGAACCCCGGCCCGGATGAAGTGATCGGCGAAGCGATGGAAAGCCACATCCTGCTGATTGATCGCCAGCGCCGCAAGTTTGCCTAGGAGCAGCGCAAGAAAAAGAGGCGGAGCCGCAATGGCTCCGCCTCTCTCGTTTGCGGCTCTTTACTGCGGAATAGCGATCCACTGGCGCGTCTTTTCCGAGAGCTTGATGGCGTCGAGCACTCGTTGATTCCGCAGGCCGTCCACGAAGGTCGCGCCGTCGCGCAGCGGACGCTTCTCCTGAATCGCCGCGCAGAGCTCCTGCAACGCACCGACGACCGACTGGTTCCAGATGCCGCTGTTGACGCCTTCGAGGCCGTCAAAGGGGTTCGCCACTTCGACCTCGGCGAGCGGCTCGCCGACCTTGCCGAACATCAGCTTTTCCGTGTCGTTGGAGAGCGTTACCGTGCCTTCGCTGCCGTAGATTGTTACTTCGTTGGCCGCGCCGTGGCGAGCGATGGTGCTTATCAGCACCGTCGCGAGCGCGCCCGAGGCAAACTCCGCAGAGAACTGCACAAAGTCGTCAGCGGTCGCGGTCCACGCCTCGCCGGTCTTCTTGTCGATGCGGTTCGGCACCATCGTCTTCACCGTGCCGGAGACCGCGGTAATCTCCCCCAGCCACCAACGCAGCAGGTCCACCTGATGCGATCCGTTCGCGCCGAGGCGTCCACCGCCCTGCGAGGCCAGCGACCACCAGTCGCCCGCAGGCCGCGATGCCGGATCGGCCCAGCTTCCCCCGACGTTGTGCACGACCGCGTGGCGTACCTCGCCGATCGTGCCCGAGTGCACCAGCTCGTGCAGCTTACGACGCTTGGCGTTGAAGCGCAGCTCGTGGTCGATCATATGCACGCGGCCAAGCTCTTCCGCCTTCGCGAGCATAGCGGCGGCTTCCGTCGCATCCATCGCGGTGGGCTTTTCGCTGAGCACATGCGCGCCCGCTTCCAGCGCGGCCAGCACCATCGGCGCATGCGTCACTGTGGGCGTCGCGATGCACACGAGGTCGAACTGATGCTCGGCGAGCATCTTCTGCCAGTCGGTGTACACATGCTGAATGCCATACGGCTTGGCCGCAGCTTCCGCACTTTCCAGCCGCGAGCTGGCCAGCGCGACGACCTCCGCGCCGGGGACGTGCCGAAACGCCGGCAGAAACGCTGCTTTTGCAAAACTGGCTCCGATAATGCCGACGCGCATACTGTGGACTCCTAAACCCTTTTTCGGATGCCCGAAACCGCCTGTCTGAGCGAGTTTACGGGGTGGTGTGCAAGCGATTGCCGAAATAGCTGGACAACCCTATATATCACTTGTTATACAATCATACATAAGTACATCGGCGCATTTATCGACAGCACCATCAGCCCATCGCTCGCGGCCTTCTGGCAGCGGCGAAAAAGCGGGACCCATGCGGCTTAGCAATAAAGTAGCGATCATCACAGGCGGCGCCAGCGGAATGGGGCGTGCCACGGCCGCGCTCTTTGCCCGCGAAGGTGCTTCGATCGTCCTCGGCGACGTGGACAAGACGGCTGGCGAAGCAGCCGCGGCGGAGATTCGCGCCGCAGGCGGACGGATCCTCTTCCAGCCCTGCGACATGCAGGTGGAGTCCGAGGTTTCCGCGCTCGTGCAGACCGCCGAAACGCAATTCGGCAAACTCGACATTCTCTTCAACAACGCGGGCATCGAGCAGCCGTTGACGGCCTCTGATGTCCTGGACACGGCGCTCTTCGAGCGCGTGATCGACGTGAACCTGAAGGGCACGTTTCTCGGTTGCAAGTACGCGATCCAGTCGTTTCTGCGCACGGGCGGCGGCGTCATCGTGAACAACAGCTCCGTGAGCGCTTATGCGAACGTTGGCGGCAACCTGTCTTACGCCGCATCGAAGGGCGCGATCATGTCGCTCACGCGCGTGCTTGCGATCGAGTATGCGCGCCGCAACATTCGTGTGAACGCGATCTGCCCCGGCGTGATCGACACCGGCATGAACCGCCGCAATCTCGACCTGGCTGCAGACCCCGATGCGCTGGCCGAGAAATGGATGTCAGCGACACCGATGGGCCGCATGGGGACGGGCGAAGAGATCGCCGAAACCGTGCTGTATCTCGCATCGGACCAGTCTTCCTTCACCACCGGCATTGGACTTCTGATCGACGGCGGACGCGTCGCTACCTAGCGCGCTCGTCGTCATTGACTCTTTCCCTCCCCCTCGACGAAAGGACTGTTGAACTTGAGCGACAACGTGAAATCCATCAAGCACATGGCATTTGCCGTCCGTAATGCGGAAGCGGCGCTGGACACCTATGTGCGCTTCCTCGGCGTACCTGCCGACACGCCGGTGACCGAGTATCCGAAGTCGCGCAACCGCGTGGCACTGTTCATGCTCGGCGGCATCGAGTATCAGCTCTCGCAGTCGATGGACGCTGACGGCCGCTTCGCTTCGTGGATCGCCGCGCGCGGCGCCGAAGGTCTTCACCACATCTGCTATGAGGTCGCCGACATCGAAAAGGCCCTCGCCGAAGCGCAGCAAAAAGGCGCTACGCTGCGCGAGTGCAAGGCTTGCAAGATCACCGGCAGCCACGTCCATCCGGAAGGCTACGTTGCGTTTCTCGACAACGACGCCGGCGGCATCGAGATCGAATTCATGCAGGTGTACAACGCGGAAGAGCTTGAAAAATACAACGCTGTAAAGGGGATCTAAGCGACATGGCGCAGGAAGCAAAGACCATCACCGTAGGAACCGCAGTCGCTCTCCCCGGCACCGTTGTGCGCGGCCACATTCCAGTCACGAAGACCGGAACGGGCGGCGAGATTTCGATCGCGGTCATCGTCATCAACGGCGCGAAGCCCGGCCCCTGCCTCTGGATCGACGCATGCATCCACGGCGATGAACCGGAGGGTACGTTGACCTGCCACACGCTGGCGGCTGAGATCAATCCAGCGGAGCTTGCGGGCACGCTCGTGCTCGTGCCCGCGATGAACGCACCGGCGTTTGAAGCAGGCCAGCGCGGCAATCCGCTCGACACCTTCTCGTATGACATGAACCGCATCTATCCGGGTCGCGCAAACGGCTACCTGACCGAGCGCATCGCCTGGGCCCATGCGGAGTTCATGAAGACCGTAGCCGACTACGAGATCTCCATTCACTCCGGCGGCGCGCACTCGTATCTCTCCGAGACGATCTTCGTGAACGAAGATCCGATGTCGGTGGAGCTTGCGAAGGCGATGGGCCGTGGATGGGAGCTCGTGCTTTCGGCGATCAGCCCGAAGGGCAACCCGATGGCAACGATGCTCGAAGCGGGCAAGAGCGGCATCACCGTCGAACTCGGCGGACGTCCTGCAACTTCACCCGAAGGCATGCGCAAGGTCGTTGAGATTTTGAGCGAAGCGATGCGCAACGTGATGCGCCACTACGGCATGATCGCCGGCGTTGCGCATTACCCCGAGAAGCGTTGGAAGGGCGTGCAGGAAGCTCTGCTCGCACCGGCGAGCGGCGTCTTCGTTCCGGCGGAAGGTGTGGCTTGCCAGAAGCCGATGAAGAAGGGCGATGCTGTCGCTACGATCGTCGATGTGTGGGGGGATGTCGTCGGCACGCTGGTGGCTCCTGCCGATGGCATGATCTTCGGTCTTCGCGCGCTGCCCAATGTGATGACGGGCGAGTGGTGCTGCTTCTACGGCAAAACGGATGGGTTCCGCGACTAATGACAGGCCCTCTTGCACTTCCCGACTCCCACCCGCGCGATTTTTGCGGCTACGGACAGAACCCGCCGGACCCGCAGTGGCCCGGAAAGGCGTCCGTCGCGCTGAACTTCGTGATGAACTTCGAGGAAGGCTCGGAGTATTCGATTCCTGACGGAGACGAGTACTCCGAACGCGCTCTGCTGGAAGTCGCGAACTCGCGCGTAGCGCAAGGGGATCGCGATCTCGCTGCAGAGTCGATGTATGAGTACGGCACGCGCGTGGGCTTCTGGCGTCTGCTGCGCATCTTCGAATCGCGCGCGCTGCCGGTCACCGTCTTCGCGTGCGCGCAGGCGATCGAGCGCAACCCCGAAGCCGCTGCGGCGATCCGTCGCCTCGACTGGGACATCTGCTCGCATGGTCTGCGCTGGAGCGAGCAGTTCACGCTCACCGAAGAAGAGCAGCGCCGCGAAATCGCCGAAGCTGTCGCATCGTTTGAGCGCACGCTGGGCAAGCGCCCTGTGGGCTGGTACTGCCGCTATGCGCCTGCCGTCTTCACGCGCCGCTTGCTGATCGAAGAAGGCGGCTTCCTCTACGACAGCGACGCCTACAATGACGATCTGCCGTACTGGGACCGTTCCGGTGTGCGTCCGCATCTTGTGGTGCCTTACTCACTGACCATCAATGATGCGCGCCTGCTGCGGGGTGGCATGACGACCGGCGATGCGTACTTTGCGTTCCTGCGAGACTCGCTCGACCTGTTGCGCGAAGAAGGCAAAACGCAGCCGCGCATGATGAACGTCGGCATGCACCTTCGCATTCTCGGACATCCTGGACGCGCGGCCGGCCTGGCGCGCTTCCTCGATTACGTGAAGACGCTCGACGACGTCTACGTCTGCCGTCGCGAAGACATCGCTCGCCACTGGATCGCGCGCTTCCCTGCTGAGGTCGCCTAGACGATGCAGCTACGCGCCGAACCCGTAACGGCTGAAGCATTCGCTCCCTTCGGGACCCTTGTGTTGCCACCAGAGGCTCCGGGGGAGCGTGCTTTTTATACGCAGTGGCTGGGCGCTACCGCGCAGGACGCCACTCCGCGCTTGCATGTGAACTTTGTGCCGCAAAGCATGTTGCCCATCACCGCAACGGTGCTGGAGCGTCATCCTCATGCAGCGCAGATCTTTCTGCCGCTGGAGGCTTCACGCTACCTCATCGTCGTGACGCCGAGTCTGCCCGATGGCTCGCCCGATCTTGCTCGCGCGCGATGCTTCGTCGCGCCGGGCAACGTCGGCGTGGTGTATCGCGCGATGACCTGGCACATGGGTGCCACCGCGCTCGATGCGAAGGCGCACTTCGCCGTCTGCATGTGGCGCAACGACCGCGACGACGATGAGTTCCTCACGCTGACCGAGCCGCTGGAACTCCTCGCCGAGTCAAAGCAGTAGACCTAGCTGGCCTGCTGCTTGACGCGATGCGTTCCACCCTTCTCTGACTTTGCCGTAACCTCGATAGCGCTGCCCTGCGGCGCACGCACGAGCCACTCCACAGGCTTGCTCACAGCGGTCCACTGCTGGCCCCACGGTGACCACGGAGCGAAGCGTTCATTGCGTCCTGCCAGGTGGCCCAGCTCGACCTTCGCAGGGTTCATCACAACCTCACCACCATCGATGCTGATCGAAACTTCCACCGGCTTCGCGATGCCCTTTTCGATCGCAACATCCGAAAGGTTCGTGGGCAGATAACCGTGGTTGCTCACGACCGCGCGCACCTTGTAGAGATCCGCACCGAGTGACTCGACGGTGACCGCATCGACCAGCACACGCGGCGAGGCCGCTGCGTGGCGCAGGTTGAAGAGCGCGTTGTCACGGCAGACCTTCTCCAGCATGGGCTCAGGCGGATTGCGATAAGCCCAGATGTTCACCATGCCGCCGATCTCGATCGTTCCAAGCTGCGGATGCTCGAAGGTCGTCCACGGACGCCAGCCGCGATCCCCGAGATGCTTGCGCACGAACTCGTAGATCTTCATCTGCGCTTCGCCGTCAGCGGGATGCAGGTTGTAGTGGCTCGTCTTGTTGACGCCCGCCGCAGCCTCGAGGTCCCACAGCTCAGTGCCGATGCTGATGATGCCCATTTCCTCATAGGTCCAGTCCATCAAGCCGCCGCGACGTGGCTTCGACTTGTCCGGCGTGAAGCCTTCGTAGATGCTGATCGTCGGGTAGCCGGTGATCTCCGTGCCCACCTTGCCGATCGCATCGTAGAGCGCAAGGTCGCGCGCAGGCATCGCAGCGTCAGGACGCGTCATGCTGGGGCGCAGGATGACGCCGCCGTGCGTGTGATACGCGCACATGCCGCAGATGTTCGGATGATCGAGGATGAAGCGCGCCATCGCCGCAGCTTCCGGTTCCGAGAGCGGATACTCACCCGCACCGTACTCTTCGCGCGACCAGTTCGCCGGGAAGTTGCGATTCATGTTGCCGTCGAAGGGCTTCTCCACCTTCACGTCGACGCCGTCGAAGTTGCGGATGGAGCCTTCGGGATACAAGCGGAAGTACTCGCCGCCTTCTTCACCCGGCGCTCGCTGAATCATCACATCGGGATTCGTCGCGCTCTTCTTCCATTCGCCCTTTGCATCCGGTACGCGCATCCAGGCGAGGTAGCCGTCGCCATTCACGTCTTCGGCGATGAGACCTTCATGGCGCGCAGTCTCCGGCGTGTAACGACCGTTGCCGCACCAGTTCTGGAACGGCGGAACCAGCGACATCTCTGCCCCGTCGGGGTTGATGCGCGGCAGCACGTAGAAGACCTGCGTGTCGACAAGGCGGGTCGCTTCCTCATCCTTACCGTAGTTTTCGAGCAGATGCCAGATCGCGTAGAGAGCGGTCGCGCTGGTGGCGTGCTCTTCCGCGTGGATCTGCGCATCGATGTAGAAGCCGGGCTTCTCCAGCGCCGGTCCCGTGGCATGGTTCGTAATCTCAACCAGCCACACCTCGCGGCCGGCGAAGCTCTGGCCCAGCGAGCGGAGCGTTGCCAGATCAGGATGCGCGGCGACGAGCGCCTGCAACTGCTCGGTCATTTCGTCGTAGGTGTAGTAGCGATCAAAGCGCGTGCTGCTTGCCATCATTCTCTCCACGTTCATTGTGTTGCAGTTGGATACGCCCGCGAAACCGAGGCGCGTCAGGGGTGTCGTGCTGCAAAAGAAGGGCGATGCCCTCATGCAGTCCGATGGAAGGAGTAAAACCCGTATCGGCGTGCAGGCGATCGATCACCATCGCCTTGCGCTCGTGCTCGGGCAACAACAAAAGATCGGCCTGCGCGGCATCGCTGACGCGCTGCACCTGCAGGCCGAAGTCCTCAAAGGTCTCCAGCAACTCATCGCTACTAACGGCAATGCCGGAGCTGACGTTGTAGATCCGATGCTGCAGACGCGGCGCCAACAGAAGGCCAGCCATCGCCGCGCAAAGATCGTTCGTATGCGTCCAGTCGCGAGCGTAGCCAGGACCGTAGACGCGCACAGGCTTCGCACTCAGCAATGCAGCGCGCAGCTCTGCGATAAGACTTTGCCGCGGACGAAAGAGTGACGGCGTCTCTTCCGAACCATAGCAAGGCCCCACGCGTGCAGCCACCAGCGCGATGCCCGAGCGCGCCTCTGCAAGCAGCGCGCACAACTCCGCCGAGCGCTTGCTTTCCGCGTAAGCACTACTGAGGTCGAGCGGATGCTCTTCGTCGCACGGTAGCGAAGTTTGCGAAGCACCATAGACACCGCTGCTGCTCAACACCACCATGCGTTCCACGGTGCCTGCTTCGACAGCCGCTCGCACCATGTTGCTCGTACCCATCGCATTCACGGCAAAGCAGGTCTCGTCATCGCCGGCGGTCACAGCCGCCGCATGAAGAATGTGGGTCGGCCGCCACTCACGAACGACCGCCTCGCAAGCCTCGCGGTCACGCACATCGAGCAGACGTTGTTCACCGAACTCTTCGCCAGAGGGAACGCAGTCACACGCCAACACCGCCTGCACCTCGTCACGACCGGACAGCACCCGCAGCAAAGCGCTGCCGAGGAAGCCGGTCGATCCTGTGATGAGAAGACGGATAATTTGCCTGACCTTTGAAATCTGATCTTTGTAAGATTGTTATACACTTAGTTCAAGCATTTTGACGCGTTTCTGCACGCACTTTTCGCAGGATTCTCGCCGAATGCTGCTTCTTTTGAGGAGAACAGCGGCAATGTCTTTGACCCCGTTTCATATTGCGTTTCCTGTCACCGACCTCGAGGCTTCGCGCCACTTTTACGGCACGGTGCTGGGTTGTGAGGAGGGCCGCAGCTCGGCCAACTGGATCGACTTCAACCTCTTCGGCCACCAGGTCGTGGCGCATCTGCGACCGGCGGACAGCGTTGTCGCCGGCGCGAACCACAGCCACGTGGACGGCCACAACGTACCGGTGCCGCACTTCGGCGTCGTGCTGACGATGGAGGTCTTCCACACCTTCGCGGAGCGTCTGAAGGCCGCGGGCATCAAGTTCGAGCTCGAGCCGCAGATCCGTTTTCAGGGCAAGGTCGGCGAGCAGGCGACGATGTTCTTCCTCGATCCTTCGGGCAATGCGTTGGAGTTCAAGGCGTTCGCCGACATGAGCCAGGTCTTCGCCAAGTAGGCACCTCGCAGCATGAAGAAGACGACGGCCTCGGCCGTCGTCTTTTTGCGTCTGCAACTCGCTTCCGAAGCAAAAAAAGAGGCTGCAATCCCGGTCAGGATTGCAGCCAAATTCGGAGGTAGATAGGTTGCAGTGGGTTAGAAGATGATCTTCGCGCCGAGCTGCATGCTGAACGGTTCGCCGGGGCCGATGCTCGGTGCGCCCGAGTACTCGCCGATGGTGCTGGAGACGGTACCGAGGCTGTCGCCGATGGTGTTGTTCGGCGGAGCAAAGTTCTTGCGGTTGAAGACGTTGAACATCTCCGCACGAATCTGCACGGCGACACCCTGCGTGATCTTCGTTGCCTTGTAGACCGAGATGTCGACATCGCCGAAGCCAGGGCCGTAGAAGGCGTTGCGGGCCGTGGTGCCGTAGGTGCCGTTTGCCGGATCAGCGAAGGCTGCTGCGTTGATCCAGGTCTCGCTCTTGTTGGTTGCGTCGAAGGCGCGGCTGATGCCGGAGTACGGGTTGCCGACAAGGTTGGCACGCTGTGCGCCTTCGTCCGTACCGCTGGTATCGGCACTGGCGTAGACCGTGAACGGTGCGCCAGTGTGGAAGTTCACCATCGAGTTGAACTGCCAACCGTTACGCAGACGCTCAAAGGATCCGCTGACAGTCGGAGGCGTGTAGGTCACGAGGCCGACGAAGGTGTGACGCGTGTCCGTGGCTGCGTTGCCGTACTCACCCTTGATGTTGTTGCTGTTCTGCGGAAGCTGCGAGCGCGAGACCGAGCCTTCGTCGAAGGCATGGGCCCAGGTATACGCAGCCTGTGCGGTGAAGCCGTGAACCGCCTGCATCTTCACAGTAGCCTGCAGCGAGTTGTAGTTGCCGGTCTGGAAGGTGCCAACCTGGTTGATGTTGCCGTAATTCGGATAAAGGTTGGAGTACGGGCGGCTCATCTGCTGCGTGAGCTGGTCAGCTGCGGTCGAGGGAGAACCGTTCGCCTGCAGCTTGGCCTGATTGATGTCGCGGATGCCCAGCAACTTACGTGACTCGTTACCTACATAGCCGAGCTGAGCCAGAATCTTCGAGCCAAGCTGCTGCTCAACGTTCAGGTTGTAGTTCCAGACATACGGCGTACGCATGTTCTGATCTATCGAAAAGGCACCGCAAGGAGTGCTCGGCGAGCAGCTACGTGTGACGCCACCGAACGGGTTCACACCGGTCGTTAGAGCATGCGTCGGGCCGCCCGTCGCCGTGATCGAGTAGTACTGGAAGCTCGTGTCCGGATTGGCCTGAACACCGAGCGGCGAGCTGTTGCTCGTCGAGTTGTTCAGGAAGGCTGCCATGATCGGTTGGTCGTAGTACATGCCGACGCCGCCACGGATGACCATCGTGCTGCTTGCACCAAAGGGCTGGTACGAGAAGCCAAGACGCGGGGCGAAGTTATTCTTGTCTGACGGGTACAGCGAGTCGATACCGTTGCCCAGAACCTGCACGCCCTTGCCGGGGATGAAGACGCTAAGATCCTTATCGTTGTCATACAGCGGACCTTCGTAGTCGTAGCGAATGCCGTAGTTCAGCGTCAGACGCTGACCGAGACGCCAGGAGTCCTGCGCGAAGAAGTCAAATGCATTGGCATAGACCCAGCGCTGAGGGCTACCAATAGCGATCGTCGCGGTGGAATAGTAGCCTGCGAGCAAGTCGGCCAGAGCGTTTACGCTCGATCCGTAGGTGGTGTCAGCAGACCAGCCAGGATTGGTCGCAGATACCTTGCTCCCTTGGCCCGTAAAGTTGAACTGCCCCGTCGAGTTACCCGAGTTGAAGACGTTCACATAGCCGCGGCGGAACTCGCCACCGAAGCGGAAGGCATGCGAGCCTACCGTGTACGACACCGTATCGTTCAAGTGACCCGTGATGTCGTTACGGCCCGAAGGAGCGATGATGCCAGCCTTATCGAAGCCGGAGATGCGGATCTTCGGAGCTTCCGACGGATACTGACTCCCCGTGACGAGACCCGTGCCAGCGACGTTGAAGTTCTGGTCCGCGTTGTTGAAGAGCTGGTTGAAGTAGTTCACGCCAAGCAACAACTGATTGCTGATCTTCGAGGTCGCCATGGTGTTCAGCACCACGGCGTAGTTCCATACGTGGATCGGGCCGACCTCATAGTAAGGAGCCAGTTCCGAGCCGTTCGGAGCGGTCTGATTGCCTTCACCACCGAAGCCACGCACGGACAGCGTATTCTTCTCGTTGATGGCATAGTCGAGCTTTAGGACGCCGTTCCAGCTATGTCCTGACTGCGGAATGTTGCTCGAATAGTTGTTCGCCGCAGCCGCACCGCCGAGCGCATAGGCCGGGTAGAAGGTGTTCAGGATGTTCTGACCCACGGGGTTCACCGCGACACCGTACTTGGCGAGCAGCGCCTTCGCCTGCGCCTGATACGCGTACGACGGCTCCGTCGCCAAGCCATTCTGGCCGATGGAGAAGGTCTGCGTTTCGAGCGAGCTGAAGAAGAAGAGCTTGTCCTTGATGATCGGTCCGCCGAACGAGAAGCCCGCGTTGTAATTGCGGTTGCGCTTCTTCGTTTCGCCCGCCGCGAGGAACGGAGAGGGCGCCGAGTACAGCTCATTACGGTTGTAGTAGTACGCCGTTCCGTGGAACTGGTTGCCGCCCGACTTGATGCCGAGGTTGACCACACCACCCGGGTTACGACCCGCTTCCGCGTTACCCTGCGTCTGCACCGAGAACTGATCCACCGCGTCGATCGGCATCACCACACCGGGGATACCGAGGATGCCGCCCTGGTTCACAGCCGGCACGTTCGCGTAGAAGTCATTGTTGTCCACGCCGTCGATCTGCCAGTTCATCTGGTCGAAGCGCGTGCCGTTCAGCGCGCCCATGCCCGTGCCGCCGCCGCCGATCGCGTAGCCCGCGAAGCCCGGCGTGATCGCCACCATCTGCGTGAAGTCGCGACCGTTCAGCGGCATCGCATCCACCGATTTACCGGTGATCACCGTCGTCTGCGTCGTCGAGGTCGTGTCCAGCGCAAGCTGATTTGCCGAGACCGAAATCTCCTGTCCCGAGCTCGCCAGAGACAGCTTCACCTGCGCGGTGTAAATGCTGCCCTGCGATACCTGTACATGCTGAATCTTCTGCACGGCGAAACCATTGGCCGTCACAGTGATCGTGTACGAGTCCAGCGGCAGATCCGAGAACGTGAAGTCGCCCGAACCGGTTGCCTTCATCGTGTGGACGAGGCCGGTGCTTTCATCGGTGGCAATAACGACGGCTCCCGGCACTACCGCACCCGTGGGGTCGGTCACTGTGCCATTGATGCCGCCACGAAAGGTCTGAGCGCTCGCGCTCAAAGCCGTTGCAAACAAGAGAGAGGAAAGCAGAGGCCGGACGAACTGCCTTGAGCCAAGACGCATACAAGGAACTCCTGGAAGTGAAGCTTCAGAGATATCGTTCAGACCGTTCGGCGGAGGATGCGCCGAACGTAGGACAAAGTCTTGGGGCCGGTTCGCCCGCTGACAGAGATACTGTGCTGCTTTTGGTTAGATTGTATAACAATCTAATAAACTTGCAATCTAAATTAAAGCAAAGTTCACCCAGTCAGAGCACTTTCGTGCTTCTGACTCATTTCGCAACACTTAGCCCTCGTTTGCGAGGCGGGGATCGAGGAAATCTCGCAGCCAATCGCCCAAAAGATTGAACGAAAGCACTGTGAGCATGATGGCGATGCCCGGAAAGAGGGCCAGCCACCAGCGTCCTGCAAGGAGCTGATCGCGGCTTTCTGCCAGCATTCCGCCCCAGGTCGGCGTCGTGGTCGGGACGCCCAGACCGAGGAACGAGAGCGCCGCTTCGGCGAGAATGACGCTCGCGATGTTGAATGAGCCGATGATGATCAGCGGCGAGAGAATGTTCGGCAAGATGCCGGTGAAGAGGATGCCGGGCGTCTTCTGACCGATCGCCTTGGCGGCCTCAATATACTCCCGCTCCCGCTGCATCATGGTCTGCCCGCGAGCGATGCGGGCGTACGTAACCCACTGCCCGATGCCGAGCACAAGAATGAGGTTCGCCATGCCTGGCCCGAGGACCAGCATGAAGATGATGGCGAGCAGGATGAACGGAAAGGCGAGCTGGATGTCGGCGATGCGCATGAGGACGTCGTCGAGCCAACCGCCGAAATAGCCGGAGATCGTGCCGAGAATTGTTCCTATCACGCCGCCGACGAGCACCGAGATGCTCGCCACGATGAGCGAGACGCGAGCGCCGAAGAGCAGACGTGCGAGCACGTCGCGGCCGAGGCCATCGGTACCCAGCAGGAAGAAGAGCTTGCCGCGATGCGCTGAAGACATCGGTGGTTTGAGGCGGGCAATGATGTCCTGCCGATTGGGATCGTGCGTGGCAAGCATCGGTCCGAAGACAGCGGCGAAGACGATGAGCGCGAGAATGACCAGCGCAACGAGCGGCCACTTGGCGCGGCAAAGACTGCGCCAGATACGGCGCGCGGCGTTGCGACGATCGGGAGTAGCGGGAGCGGTCGAGTGCGGAATCGTCATCGGCGTTATCCGTTCAGGCGAATGCGCGGATCGAGCTGCGCGTAGAGCAGGTCCACTGCGAGGTTGAGCACAAGAAACGTGACGGCGAAGAGGATCACCGCCGTCTGCACGAGCGGAATGTCGCGATGGTTGATGGCGTTGTAAACGAGGCGTCCGACGCCAGGCCACGAGAAGATCGTTTCCACCACGACGACGCCGCTGAGCAGAAAGCCCATCTCCAGGCCAAGCATCGTGACCACGGGCAGCATGGCGTTGCGCATCGCGTGATAGCCGACGACGCGTAGTTCGCTCAGGCCTTTGGAGCGCGCGGTGCGCACGTAGTCCAGCGAAAGCACCTCGAGCATCGACGCGCGGACGAGTCGCGTAGTGCGTGCCAGCGTGAAGAATGCGATCGTCATGCCGGGCATGATGAGGTACGGAATCGCGTGCGGAATGTTGGCAAGGCCTTCGGCGATGTTGCCCGCAAAAATCTCATCAAGCACCGGCACGCGACCGGAGATTGGCAACCATCGCAGGCCGAGACCCACCGCAAGAATCATCATGATGCCGAGCCAGAAACTCGGAATGGACTGGCCGAACATGGCGACGAGCATGATGCCGCCATCGAGCGGAGTGCCGCGCTTCATGGCCGCGAGAATACCAAGCGGTACTGCGAAGATAAGCGCCACGATCAGTGCAAAGAGAGCGAGCTCCAGCGTTGCAGGAAAGTGGTGCAGCACCACGTCCACAGCAGGCGTGCGGTAGGTGAGCGAGGTCCCCATATCGCCATGCAGCAAGCCGTTCGCATAGCGCAGATACTGCACCGGTAGCGGCTTATCGAAGCCCAACGCAGCACGCGTCGCGGCAATCTCCGCGTCGCTGGCGTGTTCGTTCACGTAGAGATAGGTAGGGTCGCCGCCCATGTGCATGGAGAGGAACGTGACCAGCGTGACGCCAAAGATCACGAGCAGACTTTGCCACAGTCGTCGCGCAACAAAACCGATCATCGTTTGTGCCGCCTTTCCGCCTTGTGCGCTGCGTTAGTAGACCGTGATGTTTTCATCCGCCCTCGGCGTCCAGTGGATTCTGTTGCTGACGCCGTAGACGTCGGGCTGGAAGTAGAGCATCAGCCACGGCGCTCCTGCGTGAAACTCCTGCAGCATCTCGTTCATGATGCGTTGCTGCTCGGCGGCATCCTTGGTCTGCTCCAGCTGCTTCCATCCTGCGAAGAACGCGGGGTCATGCCAGCCGGTGTAGTTCGTACCGGCGTTCGGCGCCGAAAGATCGCTCATGTCGTAGAGAGCGCTCCAGGTCGAGCCGCCGGTGCCGAGCAGAAACAGCGGGCCGGCCTCATGCTGGCGCGTGAGCAGAACATACACCGAGAGATCAAGCAGGTCGACCTGCGTATCCACGCCAATGTCACTGAGATATTGCCCGATGGCCTGCGCTACGTTGCCATCGCCATAGAGCGTACGCGGGGCCTGCAGGCGCAAATGGAAACGCACACCGTCTTTGCCGCGCGGATAGCCTGCGGCGTCCAGCAGCTTCTCTGCCTTATCGGGATCAAACGGAAACGCAGGAACGCCCGACGTATCATTGCGCGGAACGACGAGCGTGGCCGCGCGCTGGCAAGGCGTGCGCAGCAGCGCCTCACACACCGTCGGCACATCGATGGCGTATTGCAACGCCTGCCTCACACGCACATCCTGGATCGCACGGCCACCGTCGGTGTCCTGAAATTTCTTGCGCATATTGAAGCCGACGTAAATACGACGCGTGCTCGTGACCGTTTCGATCTTCGCGGTCTCGCTGTTGCGTACCGCGTCGATCTGGTCGGGCGGCACGCCCGTAGTGAGGTCGATGTCTCCGGCAAGCAGTTCTGCTGTGCGCGTAGAACCCTCAGGAATCACGCGCCAGATCACGCGATCGTAGCGCGGCGTACGCAGCTTGAACTCAGGATTGCGCTCAAGCACGATGCGATCATCATGCACCCACTCGGCGAGCTTGTAGGGGCCGGTCGCACTGGGGTGCGTGGAGGCTTCACGCAGCGACATATGCTCATACGGCACACGGCACATGATCGAAAGCTCGCTGATCAATCCGATCGCGATGGGGTTGTACTTCGACGTGTGCACCGTCACATCAAGCGGGCCTTCGACCGTGACGCCTGTGTACTCGATGGAAGGGATCAGGAACCCCGACGCGTTACCCGTGAAGTGGTTGCTCGGATTCGCAGCGCGCTGAAAGGAGTAAGCCACATCGCTTGCGGTGAGTGGCGATCCATCTTCGCAAGCAAGGCCTGAGCGCAGCTTGAAGTGAATCGCGCGACCATCCTCGCTGTAGGTATAAGACTCCGCGAGGAATGGCTGCAGATTACCTTCCGGCGACACGTCATAGAGCGTGCCGAACAACATGCGTGCCACGTTCAGCGTGTCTGCCGAGCCAACGTCAGAAGGATCGAGCGTGTCAGCGTCGTTCGCCTGCGCGATCACGATGGTGCCTGGATCGCCTGCATGGGCGCTGCGTTTTCCCTGCTTCGAAGCGTGGCGATGATGCTCTGCATTCACCCACGCCAGAAGGGCCACCACGATCAACATCGTGATGACGACGAGAATGCGTCTCTTCCTTCTTTGTTCGATATAGGACACGTCGTGGAAACTCTCTCTGTCGCGCAACGGCGCGTTTAGCGGTGATGACAAGCTTTGAAGTGTGCGGGCGCGATCTCGACCAGCGGAGGCACTTCGCGCGCGCAAACCTCTGTGGCGATGGGGCAACGTGTACGAAACACGCAGCCCGAGGGTGGATTCAGCGGGCTCGGAATATCGCCTTCAAGGAAGACGCGCTTGCGCTGCACGGTGGGGTCAGGCACAGGCACGGCGGAGAGCAGAGCTTCCGTATAAGGATGATGTGGGTTCGTGTAAAGATCGCGACCACGGCCAACCTCCATGATGCGCCCGAGGTAAAGCACGATGACACGGTCGCTGATGTACTCCACCACGCTGAGGTCATGCGCGACGAAGAGCATTGCAAGATTCATCTCTCGCTGCAGGCCTTGCAACAGATTGACGACCTGCGCCTGCACCGACACATCGAGTGCAGAGACCGGCTCATCCGCGACGAGAAAGCGAGGGCGCAACGAGATGGCGCGCGCAATGCCGATGCGCTGACGTTGGCCGCCGGAGAACTCATGCGGGAAGCGCGTGAGATGCGTTGCCGAAAGGCCAACGCGCTCCAACAACGAGACCACCGTGTCGCGCGCATTGCCCTCGGCGAGACCGTGGATCTTCAACGCCTGCGTGAGAATTTGTTCAGCAGTCATGCGCGGATTCAGGCTCGCAAACGGATCCTGAAACACGATCTGCATGTCCTTGCGCATCGCGCGCATCTCGGCTTCGTTGAGCGAAGTGAGTTCCTTGCCGTCGAAGCGCACGGAGCCGGATGTGGGCTCAAGCAGGCGAAGCACACTGCGGCCGATCGTAGTTTTGCCAGAGCCGGACTCTCCGACGAGGCCGACAATCTCACCAGCGTTCACCTGAAAGCTGACGTCATCCACGGCCTTGACGACTGGCGCACTGCGCGAGAAGAGACCTTTGCTCGTCGGGAAATATTTGCGTAGCGAAGTGACTTCAAGCAGCGGCTGAACCGCTTGCGACTCGGTCATGATGCGGCCTCGAGCTGCACAAGCTCCTGCGAGCGAACGCAGCGCACGAGATGATTTTCGGCGACAGGTTCAAGCATCGGCACACCTGACTTGCAGGCGTCGATGAGATAGTCACACCGCGGATGAAAGGTGCACCCTGCGGGCAGATGCAAGGGGCTTGGCACACTGCCGCGGATCGCTTCGAGCTGCTGTTGATGCTGCGCAGCGCGATCGACACGCGGCACAGAACGCAGTAAGCCGCGCGTGTAGGGCATACGCGGACGGGCGAAGATTTCACGCACCGGCGCAGCTTCCACAGCACGCCCTGCATACATGACGACGACACGATCCGCCATCTCCGCCACGACGCCGAGGTCATGCGTGATGAAGAGAATCGCCATGTTCATCTCCTTCTGCAGTGTGCGCATCAGCTCGAGAATCTGCGCCTGAATCGTGACGTCGAGCGCGGTCGTGGGCTCGTCGGCGATCAGCAGCTTCGGCTTGCAGGCGAGCGCCATCGCAATCATCACGCGCTGCCTCATGCCGCCGGACATCTGGTGCGGATAGACCATCGCGCGCTTCGCAGGATCGGGGATGCGCACCATCGAAAGAATGTCGACCGTGCGTTCCCACGCCGCGCGCGGTGAAAGCTTCTCATGCACTTCGAGCCGCTCGGCGATCTGCTCGCCGATGCGCAGCACCGGGTTGAGGCTCGTCATCGGCTCCTGGAAGATCATGCCGACCTCTGTGCCACGCATGCGGAGCATCTGCGCTTCGGTGGTCTTCAGCAGATCGCGGCCTTCGAAGAGAATCTCGCCGCTGATCTCGCGACGTTTCGACTTGGGCAGCAACCCCATGATCGCGAGCGAGCTCACCGATTTGCCGGAGCCCGATTCGCCCACAACGGCCAGGGTTTCGCCGCGCTTCACACTGAAGCTCACATCATCAACCGCTGTGACCATGCCAGCGTCTGTGCCGAAACGCACGCGAAGGTTCCGCACGTCCAGCAGCGGCGCGGCTGCAGACGTTTGCTCCGAGAGTGCAACCACGTTGGACCTCATGCGGAACTCCTTTCCCTCTCGACGAAGCATGTGCGCTCGTCGGAAAACTAACCCAGTTCGTACAGCTCTGTGTACTTCTTTGTGAGGTACTCGATGTAGGGCTCAGGATCGAGGGTGCGGCCGGTAGCTTTCAGCAAAAGCTCGTCACGCGAGAAGCGGCGGCCGTGCTGGTGTACCGTTTCGCGCAGGTAATGACGCAGTGGCGCATAGTTGCCTTCGTCGAGTCCAGGCTGAATGCTTGCATCGGTCTCGACCGCGGTTTTGAAGAGCTGTGCAGCCATCACGTTGCCGATAGTGTAGTTGCAGAAGGTGCCGATCTGCCCGGTGGACCAGTGCGTGTCCTGCAATACGCCAAGGCGATTGTTCGGCACGTCGAGGCCCAGGTCGCTCTTCATCGCGGCGTTCCAACGCTCGGGCAGGTCCTTCACTTCGAGCGTGCCTGCGATCAGGTCACGCTCAATCTCCGTACGCAGCATGATGTGGAAGTCGTAGGTCATCTCGTCGGCTTCGACACGGATGAGGCCAGGCTGGACGCGGTTGACAGCACGATGGAAGGCCGCAGCATCCACGTCAGCGAGCTGGCTCGGGAAGGCCGCCACGAGCGAAGGATAGTGCAGGTCCCAGAAGGCCTTGCTGCGCGCGATATGGTTTTCGTAGAGTCGCGACTGGCTCTCATGCGCCCCGAAGCTGACCCCTCCAACGGCGTACATCCCCGGCATATCGGTCGCAAGCGGAGTCCGCGTGTACGCGGGGTCCACGCCTTGCTCGTAGAGCGCGTGACCGGTCTCATGCAGCGTGCCAAAAAGCGATGCAGGCAGGTAGTTACGCTTGTAGCGCGTGGTGATGCGAACGTCTTCGCGCGTGAACGAGATCTCAAACGGGTGCACCGTATTGTCGAGCCGACCGTGGCGCAGATCGTAGCCGAAAGCCTCAGCCATCTTCAGGCCGAAGTCGCGCTGCGCGTCTTCGGGGAAGTCACGCTCGAGGAAGTCCCAGCGCACCTGCGGCTTCGCCTGCACCGCGCGCAGCAAGGGGATGAGCGATTCACGCAGACGACCAAAGAGCTTATCGAGTGAGACAACGGTTTCCCCCGGCTCGAAGAGCGAGAGCAACGCGTCGTAGGGATGCTGCTCATAGCCGATGGACTCGGCGACGCGACGCGCGAGCGCGACCACCTTCTCGAGGTAGGGCGCGAAGTCTTCAAAGCGATCTTCGGCGCGGGCCTTCACCCACGCAGCGCGCGAGACCTCGCGCAGAGCTACACGCTCCTCCTGCAACTCATCAGGAATCCGCTTGTGCAGCGCGATCGCGTATTGCGTCTGCGAGATGGCTCGGCGTTCCGCGGAGTCTTCCGCAAGATCGCGCGTGCTGCGTTCAGCGGCTTCGAGACGACGCAATGTTTCATCCGAAAGCAGCGTCGTGCGCGCGAGTGTCATCAGCGTGGCGATCTGTTGCCCGCGCACTTCAACGGCGCCCGCAGGCATCATCGTGCGTGCATCCCAGCTCAACATCGATGCCGAGCAAAGCAGATCATTCACCGTGCCCATCTGTTCCAGAAACTGCGCGTAACTCATGACTTCCCTTTCGATTTTTACTGCTGCTGAAGAGGCTTGATGCCAAGCTCGGCGGCAAGCGCCTGCAGCTCTGCGAATACGTGGTCGGCCAGCGGCACGCCTGCAGCGCGCTTCTGCGTTTCGCGGCGATGCTCCTGCTCGCCGGGCAGCAGCACTTCACTGAAGCCAGGGCGCAAGCGGCTCGCGCGAATCATCTCGCCAAAGCGCTTCATGCGCGCGCGGAATTCATCCACCGGCATAAACCATGCGATGTCGAAGGCGATAAAGGTATGCGACACGTCCGTGCGCGCGGGGTTGCTGTACGGCTCTATGCCAAAGCCTCCGCCGGAGAGCACGCCCGTCATCACGTCGGTCATCAGCGAGAGGCCGTAGCCTTTGTACTGCCCGATGCCGAGCAACGCGCCCGCCATCGCCGCCGTGGGGTCAGTCGTCTCTTCGCCTTCAGGCGTCAGTGCCCAGTCGATCGGCATGGGCTTGCCTTCGCGCTCGTGCCAACGCATCATGCCCTTGCCTGCGGTGGTCAATGCGATGTCGAGGACCACAGGGAAGCCGTCGCCACCCGGCGCTGCGATCGCCCACGGGTTGGTGCCGACCACCGGCGTTGCGCCGCCCCACGCGGCCATCTCCGGTCCGGCGTTGGTGAAGGCGACGCCGACACAGCCTTCGCGCTCAGCTTCAGCGGCGTGAACCGCCGACGAGCCATAATGCGTGCCTCCGCGAACAACGACGACGCCGATACCGCAGACCTTCGCCTTGGCAATCGCAAGACGCATCGCACGCTGGCCAACGAGGCTGCCCATACCGTTGTGCGCATCGACGAGCGCAAGCGCCGGGCTTTCTTTCAGCACTTCAAACTGCGCACCGATGCTGATGAATCCTTCAGCGACGCGCTTACGGTAGTTCACCAGGCGACGCACACCTTGGCCTTGCCCCGGATGAAAGCGCAGCTCGCTGTAGATCAGCGCTTCGCTGGTCGCCGCGGCTTCCTCAGCATTGCAGCCCATCGCAAGCAGCGCTTCGCGCGCGAAGCTGCGCATATCTTCGAGATCCACCTTCACCATCGGCACTTCGGCAACAGAAGCAGACATGCGTTAGGCCTCGATCTCGAGCAGTTCTACGAGGTTCGTGCCCGGCGTGATGAGCGGCTCGATGCGGCCCTTGGTGGCCGTCATCAGCAACGTCATGCCTGGGCCGTAACCTGCACGCGGGCCGTCGGTTTGACCAACCACGGCGATGCCGACGGCCTCGCGCAGGTATCCATGCTGGTAGCGACTGTCATAGTCCTCCAGCGCAACAATGTCTCCAAGGCGCAGCTTGTCCAGGCCCAGCGCGGCGATCTCGGCGCGGTCCGTCGTCTGTAGATGAATGCTGCCACCTTCGCTGGTGAGGCCTGCACCTGCCCCGACGAGATGCGCGGGGATCGTCGCAACGACCGGCACCTGAATGCGATCTTCCAGCTCCACCACATCGAGCGCTTCGAGCAGCTGCGGCCCCATGCTCTTGCAGTAGATCTCCGGGTGATTCTCCAGCGCCATGCCGACGCCACAGGAGCGGATCACGATCTTGTCGTTCACCGCGAACTTCGTGCGCGCGTCCTTCGGGAAGTGCACGATCACCTGCTCGGAAAAGCGACCGCTCTTGCCCGTCACTATGCCGCGCGTGCCTTTGCCTTCGCCGGTCATCACGATGGCGTCATTGCCCACGCAGGCGAAGGTGTTCAGGCCGCGGTTGCTGGTGTCAGCAGGCAGCGAGATGCTGACGCCGGGGTGAATGCAGTCCGCCATCCAACCGAATGCGTCATCGCCCACGGAGACGTTGTAGACGATGCCGCCGTAGGTCGGCAGCAGGAACGCGGAGCCATCCGCAGCGAAGCGGTAAGGCTCGGCGGGCAGGCCCGGAAAGGACGGATGCACGATCTGTCCCATGACCGAGACCATCACCAGCTTGTCTTCATTGAATGCGACGCTCATGCCGCTCCTTTCCCAAGGCCAAAGTACGTTCCAAGATTTGCGTTCGGGTCGATGACCCACTCGATGCAGGGCTCAGGGCAGGTCATGATCGTCATGATGCCCGGGCCGTGGCCCGTCATCACCGAGTCGCCATGAATGCAAAGCGCGATGCTCACCGCGCCGGTGCGGAAGCTGCGGCCGAAGCGATGGTCCGCATGGTTGATCACCACCACATCGCCCAGGCGCAGCTGGTCGATGCGAAGCTGCTTCATCAGGCAACGATCTCCGGACATCAGGTCCTGATCGACGAACTCGCTGTTCAGCTCCGCGCCCGAGCCCATGATGCGGATCGGCAACTCCATCGCCACGCGCACACGGATACGACGTGCATCAAGAGCCTCGATCCCCATCGCCTCGAGCAGCGCAGGGCTCATCTTCTTCAACTCGATGTGCGGATAATCCAGCAGCTTCAGGCCGCGACCATAAGCGGCGATCTGCACGCTGTCGCCCACAGCAAGACCGTCATAGACCTCGCTGTCGAAATCCACCAACATGCGCGCGTGCTCGCCAGTGACGATGCCGCGTGCGCCGGCAGCCATACCCGAGGTCACCACTGCTTCGTTGCCCATGCAGGTCAGGTAATGCAGCGCGAAATCGTTGCCCTCGTTGCCAGCGGCGATCGAAACGCCCGGCTCCACATGGTCGCCCGCCCAGCCGAAAGCCTTGTCGCCTGTGCGAACGTTGTACGTGATGCCCGACATGCCGGGCAGCAGCACGCTCTTGCCCTCGTTGTCGGGAATGTAGCCCGGATGGCGCACGGTCGGCTGGCTCACCGTCCCGGCAACGGCCATCATGACTAGCTGTTCGGCATTCGTTCGAAGCACTTTCGTCCTTTCCCGCGTTGGTGGAGCGGAACGGCGGATGACAGATGTTTGTAATACAATCTAACAACTAACCGATGGATGCACAAGCGTCCTCCGAAACTTTCCCACGAGGTTCATCGTTATGCCACGCGCCGTTAGCGAGCAGCATGTAGTGATTACGGGGGCCGCGAAGGGCCTCGGCAAGGCGATCGCCGAGGCATTTCACGCCGCCGGCGCCCAGGTGGCGCTGGTGGACTACGACGCAGCAGCGCTCGCCGAGTTGCGGCGGGAGTTGCCGGGGAGCACGATCTACGCGGTCGACCTTTCGGACGTGAGTGCCACGCGCGCAGCGATTGCGGCGATCGACGCCGAGCATCCGCAGGTGGATACGCTCGTGCACAACGCGGGCTTCCTCGTACCGCAGGCGTTTGCGGAGATGACCGAGGAGCGCTGGAACCTCACCTTCAACGTCGGCATGCAGGCGGCATATCTCTTCACGCGCGCCTACTGGAACCGCTGGCTCGCCGCCGGGTCGGGATGCGGCATCTATGTGTCGTCGAACTCAGGCATCCGCGCCGACTGGGGCGAGGCGCCCTATGCGGCGACCAAGCATGCGCTGGAAGGGTTCTCCTCCGCGCTGGGGCTCGAGGGCACGGAGAAGGGTGTCTACACGCACACGGTCACTCCGGGTAAGCCGATGCGCACGCCGATGTCCGAGCAGAACTATCCGGAGTCGCTGAAGCAGCGCTGGGTGGAACCGAGTGAACTTGCGCCAGCGTTTGTCTATCTCGCGGGCCAGCCGGACGCATCGCTTTCGGGCAAGCGCCTGAGCGCGGCAGAGATTGCCGAGCGCGCCAAGACGTAAGCCGAGCTACAACAAGGTAGGCGTGCTCCAGGGAGCACGCCTTCCTTGTTGCCCAGCAGAGAGCTACTTCGCAACTCCGCTCTGTTCGCGCACGCGCTCCATCACGGGGTTCATGCGCTCCACGGCTTCAGCCAACACCGAGGTCGGTTGCAGCGTGGTGATGCGGAGGTAATCGTTCCACGTCTGACCGAAGGCCGTGCCGGGGAAGATCAGTACGCGTGCGTGCTTCAGCATCAGGTAGCAAAGCTCCAGCGCGCGCATACCTGTCGATGAGCTATCTGCCCAGAAGAAGAAGCCGCCGCGGGGTTCGCCGTAGGTGAGTCCCATCTGCTTCAACCCTGCACCGAGCAAGTCACGACGCTCGATGTAGATCTTGCGGAAGTCGCGAACGCACTGGTCGTCCGAGAGAGCTGCCGCAAGCGCAGCACGCTGACTCAACGCAGCCACCGGGCCGGTGGTGTGCGCCTTGATGCGCCCCATCGCTTCGATCGCTTCCTGCGCCGCGAGGATGTAGCCGACGCGCCAGCCGGTCATCGCATACGCCTTCGAGAAGCCCGAGATCGTGATCACGCGATCAGCCATGCCCGGCTCTCCGGCGATGCTCGTGTGCTGGAACGGCTCCCACACAAACTTGCCGTAGATCTCATCGGAGACGATGACGAAGTTGTGTTTGCGCGCCAGCTCCGCAAGACCGCGAGCGCTCTCCGGCGTCAGGATGCCGCCGGTCGGATTGCTCGGCGTGACGAGCAGCAGCGCCTTCGTGCGCGGCGTGATGCGCTTCTCCACCTCGGCCGGGTCGAGATCGAAGCCGTCCTTCGCGAAGGTCGGAACGCTGATCGTGGTCGCGCCCGTGTGCTCGATGGCTTGGTCGTAAGAGGTGTAGCGCGGATCCGGCACCAGGATCTCGTCGCCGGGGTTCAGCAGCAGCGTCATCACGAGGAAGAGCGCTTCCTGTCCGCCGGTAGTGACGAGCACATTCTCCGGGCCGATCGTGCAGGCGTGATCACGCGCCGCATTGCGGGCGATCGCCTCACGCAACTCTGGCAGGCCGAGGATCGGCGCCACCGGCAGCGGGCCTTCGCCCAGCGCCTTGCGCGCAGCCTCGACGATGAACGACGGCGTGTCCATGTCTGGGTCTCCACGACCCAGCGCGATGGCGTCAGGGATGGATTTCGACAGCTCCATCAGCGCATAGCGCAGCTTGGTGCCATCCAGCGACTGGATTTCTGCGAGTTCGTTCATTAGTTCTCCAGAGCAGCAAGCATCGCCCACTGCGAAAGGTTGGTGGAGCAGATCGTGAGCGCCTGCTTGAAGTCGCGCAGCCCCGCCGAGAGCTTCGCCGGGGCGACGAGATAGCCCATCTGCCACGCGGGCTCGCCGAGTTGACCGATCGTGATGACGCGCTCCGCGAAACCCTCAACAGCCGCCGGATGGAAGCTCGCCTGGGCGTCGTCAGCCTCAAAGAGCACTAGCGCGTCCGCAGAAACCTTCGCCAGCGTGCCACGCAGCGCTTCTTCGCCAAGGCTGCTCGCCAGGTAGACGAGCTTGGCCGACTCAGGAGCCTTCGTCAGCAGCGCGCGACGCAGACCTGCGGCTCCGGCGATGCGCGCGGCCAGCGACTCCGGCGTCCACACCGCATCCCCCGCAGCGAGCACCTGCTGCAACGCCACAAAGCGCGCTTCAACCACGCCGCAAGTGATCACCGCAGCGGACTTCGCATCCACCTCCAGCGCAAACTGCTTCGCCAGCAGACCGCTGACCTTCTGGCGCAACGGCAAAATGCCCGGGCGGTCGGTGTAATGCGTTTCGCCGCGCGAAAGCGCCTCCGATGCGGCAGCCGCCATCGGCCCCCAGGAGCCGGCCGCCTCCGCGCCTTCCAGGGGCACAGGCTGCAGCGCGCTCAACTCCTGCACACACGCTGAAAAATCCACGACAAATGCCATCTTTTCTGTCCTTCCTACTCCCTGCGCGAGCGTCCGAGCGGGAATAGACAACTGAAATGCTTTGTATAATGATTATACAATATGCGGAGTCTAATCAGCCTCGGGAGTCAACCGCGTAACGCGGCTAGGGCTGCCCTCTGCCAGGAAAAGGCAGCCGGTCTTTGGGTCGCCGTGAAGGCCGTGCGCGCCGTTCAGCACCGGGCGGCAGCGCGAAATGCGCGCTCCTGCGTGGCTGAGCAGACTCAACGACGGCACAGCATCGGTCACGTAGACATGCTGCCCATCGCTCCACACAGATTGCGGCCGGAAGAAGCCGGTCCACAGATCGACGAGGTCGCCGCCGAGCGTGAAGACCTGCAGGCGATGATTTTCGCGGTCCACAACGACGAATCGTTCTGCATCGATCGCACAGACGGAGTGCGGCGTCAGAAACTCACCGGGCAGCGTGCCGAGCTTGCCGAGGGAGCGCAGCCGCTCGCCGTCCGCGCTGAAGATGTGCACCTGCGCATTGCCGTATCCGTCGGTCACGATGATCTCGCCGCCGGGCATGAAGGCCACATCCGTTGGGTGGCTGAAGGGCTCTCCCGGACGATGACGCAGGCCCAGCGCGCCGAGGAAAGTACCTCCCGCGCTGTAGCGGCGCACCTCATGCGCGTCGCGGTCGACCACGAAGACCTCCTGCGTGACGGGGTGGCAGGCCAGCATGTGCGCGTCCGCAATCTCTTCGCCCCAGGCGCGCAAGCGGCGGCCGTCGGGCGCGAGCTCGATCACAGCGGGAGTGGGCGCCGTGAGCAAAGGGTCACGCCTCAGCAGCACAAAGATGTGTCCCTGCGCGTTCACCGTGACATCCGAAACGCCGCCCTGCGACGCCCCCGGCACCTCGCCAAACGGGCGTTCCACGCGGTAACGCGTCTCGCCCAGCCGAACCCACAACTCTTCCATTACGACTTCCTTTCTACCGACCCGACTTCCAGGAGCTAACTATGTTTGACCTTACGATTCGCCGTGGCACCGTGGTGCTCCCGGACTCGATTTCCGTCTGCGACCTCGGCGTCCGCGACGGCAAGATCGTCGCGATTGAGCCTATTCTGCCCGCAGGCCGCGAGGACGTGGACGCCACCGGCCTGCTCGTGCTGCCCGGCGGCGTGGATTCGCACGTGCACGTTGACCAGACCTTCTCCTCCGGCGCGCAGATCGCGGATGACTTCGCGAGTGGAACGGCTTCGGCGCTCGCAGGTGGCACGACGACGATCATCAGCTTCGTCATGCAACCGCGCGGAGGTTCGCTCAAGCACGCCGCCGCGCATCAGCATAAGCTTTCCGAGCGCTCGCGCTGCGACCACAGCTTCCACCTCACCATCACCGACCCCACGCCCGAGGTGCTCGAGCAGGAACTCCCCGAGCTGATCGCGCAGGGCCATCGCTCCATCAAGATCTTCATGGCGAACGCCAGTACGCGACTCACAGACGCGCAAATGTTGCCGGTGCTCGCAGCCGCGCGACAGCACGGCGCGCTCGTCTGCGTGCACGCCGAACACCATGAGCTGATCGAGTGGCTCACCGCTCGACTGCTCGCACAGGGCATCACCGAACCTAGGGCGCTCGCGCTCGCCAAACCGATGATCGTGGAGCGGGAAGCGACGCACCGCGTGATCGCGCTGGCCGAAGCGCTGGACGCGCCGCTGCAGATCTTTCACGTTTCCGGACATAGCTCCGCCGAGGAAGTGGCCCGCGCGCAGGCGCGCGGCGTAAAGGTGTGGGCCGAGACCTGCACGCAGTACTTCTTGCTGACCGCCAAGGACCTCGACCGGCCCGGCATGGAGGGCGCGAAGTATATGTTTGCCCCCGCGCCACGCACGCTGGCCGATCAGGAGGATCTCTGGCAGCGCATTCAGGACGGCACGATCACCGTTGTTTCCTCGGACCACTCGCCGCTGAACTTCGACGCCCATGGCAAGCTCTTCGCAGGCGAAGGCGCTCCGTTCTCGAAGATCCCCAACGGCATTCCGGGGCTCGCCGCGCGGCTGCCGATCGTCTACACGCTCGGCGTTCACGAGGGCCGCATCGACCTGCGCAAGTTCGTTGACCTGGTCAGCACCAACCCCGCGAAACTCTTCGGACTCTACCCGCAGAAGGGCGCCATCGCTCTCGGCAGCGACGCCGACCTCGTGCTGTGGGACGCCAACGCCGCACGCACCCTGACCAACGCCACCATGCACCACGGCCCCGACCACACACCCTACGAGGGCCTCGAAACGGTGGGCGTCCCTGTGCGCACCTACCTGCGCGGCCAACTCGCCTTCGCCGACGACCGCGTGCTCAGCGAACCAGGCGCCGGCCGATTCCTCGCGCGGGACGCCTACGAGTTCATAGCGCCAAGCGGCCGCTTCCCCGCTGGATTCAACCCCTACCTGTAGGCGTCGATGCGGCGAATCGCATTGACAAGCGAGTGTCGTCATTATTAGTTTGTTATACAGTTATACCTTTCTCAAGCCAACCCATGAAAAGAGTCCGAACGCTGATGTCTACTCCCCCGACCGTGGCCGATCCGATGATCGGCATGCAGATTTCCCCCATCAGCTTCATCGATGAGGGCGTGGAGGCGTGCCTGAACACGCTGCAGAACCGGGTCGGCGTCAACGCGCTGATGATCGGCACGATCTCCTGGCTGGGCCTGAAGGTCGGTCGCCGCATCTCGGCCGAACTCGAAGGCTGGCCGGACCACGGCGTCCCCGCGCCGTACACGATGCAGGGCGGCTCCTACATCAAGGAGCGCCCGGAGTACTACACGAATACGCACATCAAGCAGTTCGCCTCCACGGACCCTGAACTTGCGGGGCAGGACATCCTCGATCTCGTCATCCCCGAGGCGAAGAAGCGCGGCATAAAGGTGATCCCCGAGTTTATGGAGCCGCTCTTCAAGTACGCGGGCCACGGATCGGCGGCGGCGGTGCTCATCCCGAACATGCCGCAGTGCATGGAGATTGACCTCTTCGGCCGCATCGCCGGCGAACCCTGCACGTCGAACCCCGACTATCGCCGCTGGTGGCACGGCATCATCGAGGAGCACTGCCGCAACTACGACATCGACGGCATCATGTGGTGCAACGAGCGCAACTCGCCGCTTGACCGCATGATGCAGGGTCAGGCACCGGGCTGCTTCTGCCCGCAGTGCCGCAAGGAAGCCGCCGAACGCAACATCGACGTCGAACGCACCAAGCTCGCATTCGCGCCGGTCTATGAGTTCTTCCAGAAGGTCCGCGCAGGCGAGACCTTCGTCGATGGCGCGTTCATTGAGTTTCTCCGCGTGCTGCTTGCGAACCCCGAGGTGCTCGTCTGGGAGAAGTTCTGGCTGGAGCGCAGCAAGGACCTCGACCGCGAACTCTACGGCATCGTGAAGTGGTGCAACCCCGCGCTCACCTTCGGCCTGAACGTGTGGAACCGCAATCACTTCAACCCCATCCGCAAGGCGCAGTGGCCGTGGCTTGAACAGACCACGTACTGCGACTGGGTGAAGCCGATCACGTACCAGCATCAGGCAGGCGAGGTCTTCATTCGCGAGATGAACTACTTCGGCGGCACGCTGCTGCGCGACTTCACACGCGAAGAGTTTGTGCCTGCGATGTACGCTCTGCTCGGCATGAACGAGGCGCCTGCGAACGAAGTCATCGCCGCGGGCATGGACCCCGACACCTACGTCTTCGGCCAATGCGCGGACGCCGTGCGTGGCGTGCAAGGCAAGGTGCCGGTCTACATGGGCATCGGCGTCGATGCTCCGCGCATTCTCACCGAGCAAGCCGTATGCACGCCGGACACCGTCTACCGCAGCGTTCACGCAACCTTCCGCGCTGGCGGCAAGGGCCTCGTCTACTCGCCGAACTACGCAGGCATGAACCTCAGCAACCTCGATGGCGGCGCACGCGCGCTGGAAGAACTCGGCTACAAGCCCAAGAACTAAAGGAGAATTACGATGCCCGAAGCAGCAGCATGGCGCTTTCAAAAGATCACCGCGCCGATCATGGATATCCCCGTAGAGCACAAGGTTCTCGTTGGCCGCGTGCTCACAGCGGTCGGCGATGAGGTCATTGAAAACGGCTTCGTCGAAATCAAGGACGGTGCCATCGTCGCAGTGGGCAAGGCATCCGATCGCACGGACCTCGATGCCACATACGTCGTGAAGACCAACGGCACGATCCTCCCCGGCATGTTCAACAGCCACGCACATCTCGCGTGGGACGGAGTGCATGACCTCGCGCGCCAGGCGCTCGATGACTCTCCTGAGATCAGCGCGTACAAGTCAGCAACGAACATGCTGAAGAGCCTTCGCGCAGGCATCACCACCGTGCGCGATCTCGGCATGAACCAGTCGAACTTCGCAGCGAAGCAAGCCGTCGCGCAGGGCATCTTCCCCGGTCCGCGCTTGCTCATCTGCGGCGAAGCGATCGTGCAGACCGGCGGCCACACCTACTGGTGCTGCCGCGAAGCCTCAGGCGCAGACGAGATGCGCCGTGCTGTGCGCGAGCAGGTTCGCGGTGGCGCCGACCTCATCAAAATCATGGCCTCGCACGACCTGCATGAGTTCACCGATGAAGAGCTCGAAGCCGTCATCGACGAGACGCATCGCAACGGCCTGCCCATCACCGCACATGCGACCTTTGACTCCATCATCCACCGCGTCGTGAAGTTTGGCATCGACGTCGTCGAGCACGGCGGCTCACTCTCCGACGAGACGATCGCGCTGCTGCTTGAGCGCAAGGTGCCCATCGTGACGACCTTCGCGCCGATCGTGCAGCAGAGCGTTCCTGAAATCGCGCGCAAGTTCAACGTGCCCGACTGGAAGCTCGCAGAACGCCAGAAGGCCGTGGCGGATAAGTCCCGCTACGAAGGCTTGAAGAAGGCCGCCGAAGCTGGCGTGCCTATCGTCTTCGGCACCGATGCCGGCAGCCCTGCCGTGGGTCACGAAGTCGTCTCGCCCGAGATGCAGTTCATGGTGAAGGTCGGCGTGGTGAAGGACAACTACGCGGCCATCCGCAGCGCGACCAGCGTAGCGGCCAAGATGAACAAGCTCGACAGCAAGCTCGGCACGCTCGAAGCCGGCAAGCTCGCGGACGTGGTCGTCGTCGACGGCAACCCGCTCGAAGATTTGAAAGCACTCGATAACGTCACGATGACCTTCGTGGAAGGAAAGCGCCTGGTATGAGCACGAACCCCGCACAGAACCCTTTGATGAAGGCGCTCGCCGCGCGCATCAATGAAGAAGACACCTCCTACCGCACGAAGATGGTGGAGATCGCCGCGAAGCTGCAGGACGTGATCGCGATGGGTCGCGGAGACCCAGACTTCCGCACACCCGAGCACATCGCCGAAGCCGCGCGCCAGGCCATCACCGACGACCGGACGCACTACACGCATCCCGCAGGCATTCCTGAGTTGCGCGAGGCGGTGTCCTCGATGCTCAAGGCCGAGTACAAGCTCGACTACACCACCGAAGAGATCATCGTCACCGCAGGCGTGCAGGAAGCGATGATGCTCTGCATGTTGGCGCTCATCAACGAAGGCGATGAAGTGCTGATCCCCTCGCCGCGTTTCACGTCGTACGATACCGCTGTGCACATGTGCGGCGGCAAGATCGTCCCCGTGCCCACGCGCGAAGAGACGAACTTCGCACTGATGCCCGCAGACGTTGAAGCACGCATCACGCCGCGTACCAAGGTGCTCGTACTCGTCACGCCGAACAACCCGACCGGCGCAGTCACCGAGCCCGAGCAGGTGCGCGAACTCGCCGAGATCGCGAAGAAGCACAACCTCATCGTCATCTCCGACGAGATCTACGCGAAGATCATCTTCGACGGCAGCGAGCATCTCTCCATCGGCTCGCTACCCGGCATGAAAGAACGCACGATCACGCTCAACGGCTTCTCGAAGAGCTACGCGATGACGGGCTTCCGCGTCGGCTACCTCGCTGCTCCTGCAGATTTCGTGCAGATGCTCATCGAGCCGCGTCACACGCTCAGCATCAACGCCACCACGCCGTCGCAGTGGGCTGCGCTCGCCGCACTCACCGGACCGCAGGATGACTCCATCGCGATGTTCGAGGCATACCGCGATCGCCGCGACTACATGATGAAAGCGCTCGACGAAGTCGGCTTCACCTACGGCCACCCCGGCGGCGCGTTCTACATCTACGCGAACGTCGAGAAGTCGGGCCTCGCTGCACCGGAGTTCTGCGAACTGCTGCTGCGCGAATGCCGCGTGCTGCTCTTCCCCGGCACGCTCTTCGGCGACGAAGACACACGCTACGTACGCATGAGCCTGCTGCAGCCCATTGAGCGCATGCAGGAAGCGATGGACCGCATCATCGCAGCGAAGGAGCGGCTCTTTGTCCACGCAAAGTAACGCGGCACATCAGTTGCTGCTCATCGGGCTCGGCACGCGCGGACGCATGTGGACGCGCGTGATCGATGCCTCCCCCAACGCACGCATCGCTGCAGCCGTCGACCCTCACGCGCCAACGCGTGAAGAGTTCGCTGCAGCGCATCCCGGTGTGCCCGTCTTCGCAACGCATCAGGAAGCACTCGCAGCAGGCATCACCTTCACCGCAGCCGCACTTGTCACTCCGCCGGACGGCCACCTGCAACAGTGCAGCGACCTCTTCCACGCAGGACTTCCCATCCTCGCAGAGAAGCCGCTCACGCTGGACCTCGCTGAATCTGTCCGCATCATCCAGATGGCTGAGCAGCACAACCTGCTGCTCTCTGTCGGGCTCAACTTCCGCTATCTGCCGGTGCACCAGAAGTACAAGGAGCTGCTGACCAGCGAGTTCCTCGGCACTGTCGGCTTCGGCGAGTTCATCTATCGCCGCCATCGCGATGGCCGCCGACCGGGCATCAACAAATACCCGCTGACGATGGAACAGCCGATGATGCTCGAGCAGAGCATCCATCACCTCGATCTGATTCGCTACTGCTACGGCCGCGAAGTCGAAAGCATCATGTGCCGCACGTGGAACCCCGCGTGGAGCATGTATGCCGACGACGCCAACGTCCATGCATTGCTCACGCTCGAAGGCGGCATCGCGATCAACTACTTCGGCACGTGGTCCGGTGGTTGGAACGTGCCGGGCTTTGAGTGGCGCACGGATTGCGAAGGCGGCGTGTTCGTGCAGCGCGAGCTCTTCAGTGATCTTGCGTACGCGAAGACGACCGACGCAGAGTTGACGCCAGTGGCCATTGAAGACGCAGAAGCCTTCTACGACGATACCGCTGCGCTGCTTGAGGACTTCCTGCACGCGCTCGACCACAATCTGCCCGCGCCGTGCGATGGGCGCGACCACCTGCGGACACTGGCGCTCTGCTTCGCAGGCATCGAAAGCTCGCGCACGGGCAAGGCCGTCGTGATGCAGGAGTTCTTCGAGCGCAATGGGTTGCTCGAGTTCCTCCGCTAAACACTGTCGCCCTCGAGCGCGATATGCTCGAGGGCGAAGGAACTGTGATGCCCCAGGACGACCTCACCCTCTTTGAAACGCGGCTGAAGACGATGCTGCCCGCGGAGTACCGCGAGCGCTACGACGAAGTGCAGCCTGTCTCCATGGGTTCGGCCGGGCTGAAGTACGCCGAGGATGGACGCGTCGCCTGGAATGAGATCTGGGGCTCGTTCTGCGATCTTGCGATGGCAGGAGGCCCGCCCCATCGAGGCCGCATGTTGCTGCCCGCCACACGCGATGAAGTGGCTGCCGATGCTCCGCGCTATCGCGAAGTGACGAAGGAACTTTGTCGCGGCGTGGCGTTGGTGACTCGTCTCATCGCGGAGCCCGCCGATGTTCCAGGCTGGATTCACGTCGATTGCGTCGGCGTGACGATGGCCGGTTGGCTGGCGCGCGCGATCACACTGGAGAACGTCTCGGCCCACTGCCAGGGCATGGTGCTGCACCTTCCCGCGGGCCCGCATTTTCGCGTCGAGAAGGAAGTCAAAAACGTCATCACTTCGATCGCGAAGACGGTGCACTACTGGCAACAGCACACCGCTCCAGCGCAGCAGCGCGCCGTTGGCAATCTGCTGAATGCGATGGAAGCAGAAGCTCCGTTACTGCAGGCCCCGTTCACGCTGCAGGAACAGGAGCATCCGGAGGTTGACACACTGCGCGGAAAGGTGGCCGCGTCTCTCACTGCCCTTACCGGGCTTCCGTGTAACGGCGTAGAGTCCCGCGGGTGGCTCGGTATGGACTGCGGCAGCATCCCCGATGCGGTGAAACTCATGCGGCTGATCGTTGCGAACAATGTGCTTTGCCGCCGCGAGGAAACCTTGGTCTATCTGCCGATCCACCCGGTGGCAGACCCCGCCGGGGAACGTCTTCTGCAGGTGGTGAAACGCGCTTTTGTGGCAGCGAACCAGATCCAGCAAACGAAGGATCAATAGCTTCCCAGACGATCTACAACTTTCCGGGAAGATGGGCGTAATACGGGCGTTCGTCCGCTGATCGCTTGGATGTATTTCAGCAGATGAAAAGTGATGTCACTCTAGGTTTGTAAGCGGCTTCGGCCCATCTCTTCCAGGAGCATCACCTATGCACTCCGCACTTGTTGCCGGCTCGTTCATCCTGATTCTGCTCGCACCCTGCCTCGTGGCAATGCGCGTTCAGGCGACGCCCGACGAAGAGATCTAAAAGACTTTTTCTTTCGAGGAAAGCATCCCCGGAAAAACGCAAAGGACGGCTTCGGCCGTCCTCTTTTTTGTCCGCGAAACCTCGCGGCCCTAGTTGACGTAGAGGGCCGCCTCGAAGCGCTTCACCAGCTCCTCGTTCCAGGCGTGGGTGGAGCGGCGCCACTGGCGGTTGTCGTTGGCTTCCAGGAAGTTCGGGAAATCCATGCGGCAGGAGCTTTCGCGCGTGACGAAATCCATGTACGCCTGCGGCGTGCCGTCGAGGTAGAGCACCGCGCGGTCACCGTCTGGCGACCACTGCACGCTGGCGATGCGCTCGCGTTCGCGGTCCTCGAGCGAAGCACCGTTGTAGATCAGCATGGCGTCGACGACGCCTTCTTCGTCCTCGCCGAGCTGGCGATCGCAGGCGTAGCAGTATCCGGCTGGGCCTTCGTCCTCAAAGACCACGGCCCAGCGGCCGTTGAGCGATTGTGAAAGGAACAGGGCGAGACCGGGCTTGAAGGTGAAGGATTGCATACAAGCTTAAGGTTACATGCGCTCCCGGCTCTGTAGACTCGTAAGTGACGATGAAACTCCGTGGCTTTACGATTGCCCGCCCGCAACAGATTGCGGGCCTGTTGTTGCTGATTATGCTGGGCCTGTGCGCCTGGAACATCTCGCGCGAGCCGCTGAGCGCCGATGACTACCGCGTGGCGCGCTGTGGGCGCGAAATGTGGGAGCGCCCCGAGGCGATCGCGGGCTATTTCACCAGTTGCGGCAACCTGAACGGCGATGGCTTCTTCGGCTACCGCACGGCCGCTCTGCCCCTGAGCCTGGAACGCGGCGTGCTGCTGGCGACCGACCACTTCCGCAAACCGGAGAACCGCCTCTACACCGAGGGCAGTCTGAACGGCTCGCTATGGGAAGCACGCCACGAAATGGTCGGCGTGAAGTGGCTGCTGCGTCTACCGTTTGTGTTCTTCGCCCTGTGGGCGGGCGGCGGCGTGTGGTGGGTTTCGCGCAGGCTCTTTGGCAACGAAGGCGGCGCGCTCGCGCTGGCGCTCTACGTTTTCTGCCCAGCCATCATTCGCCACGCCACGCACCCGAGCAACGACATCCTCGCGCTATGGGGGCTGTACGGGCTGGTGTACACGGCGATCGGCGTAGGCCACGCTTTGCAGGGGCCGCGCAAGAAATGGCGTCCGCGCATCGTGCTGCTCACCGTCGCACTGGGGCTGACGGCCTCCGCGCATACGCTGGCCGGCATCGTCGGCTGGCTGTTGGGCGCGGTGTTCTTCTTCTACGTCGCCGAGCGTCGCCGCTCGCTGGTGCTGCCGATCATGGCTTACGCCGCGCTCGGTGCTCTGCTCGTACTCTTCGTCGTCTTCGGATTCCGCCCGTCAGTCTTCCTGTATCTCTTCACCGGCGGCAGCGCGCGCTGCTGGATGGGCCTGGAAGCCGCGAAGCATTTCTTCCTGCAACCGGCCAACGCGGGCATCTCGATTGCGGCGCTGGTTTCGCTACTGCTTTATGCCACGACAAAGCGCTCGCGCTACTTCGGCAACACCGTTCCCCTGCTCTGCGTGCTGGCGCTGATGCCGCTCTACACCACGCAGATCATCACGGCGCCGTGGCTGTGGGCGGTGCCGTTCCTGCTGACGTTCATCGGCGGCGTGTTTGCCGATGTGCTGGAGACGCGCTACCGCAAGACGTATCTGCTGCTCGCCGGCGGCGTCATCGTGGCGCAGGCCGGGCTCTGCGTGATGACGCTGGGCGGCTGGCTGCGGTAGCGGGCGAACCAGCAGCGGCACTCTTCCACAACTTCGTGGCCGGCAACGATCTTTGCGCTTCTCCATCGCGCGCCGATTCTGCATCCTAGAGGAAGATCGTCCACTGCCGAAGGGTCGCTACCTGTGAAGTCACCACGCTTGTCCACTGTTGTTCCCGTGCTGTTGAGCGCGGTTCTGGTTACGACGATTCTGCTGCCGACCGAAGGCTGCAAGTCCGGTCGCCGCACCGTGTACTCGTGGTTCCACAAACGCAAGTCGACCTCGAAGGCCAACTCCGCCGAGTTTGCCGATAACGTCGAGAAGGTGGTGCAGTCGCCACAGCTTGCGATCATGAAGTGGTCGAACTACTCGGCCTATCAGCCGCTCGTGCAGCAGTTCTATAACGACCGCAACTTCGAGCTGGCATGGACGCGCGACGGCAAGCCGACCGAGACGACCACCGCGCTAATCAACCTGTTCACGCACGCGGATGAGAAGGGGCTGATCCCCGAAGATTACGACGCCAGCCGCTGGGCACAACGCGTCGCACGCATCGACGACATTCGCAAGCGTAAGGACACAAGCGACGATGCCGAGACAGTCATCGCGCAGTTCGACGCGGCGATGACGATTTCCACGATGCGCTTCATCAGCGACCTGCACACCGGTCGCGTGAACCCCCAGACGCTGAACTTCGACATCGATGTGCCGCAGAAGCGGGAACAGTTTCAGCTTTCGCAGTTCATGAACGACCAGCTCGTGGACGCGAGTGACGCGCCGACCGTCGTGAGTTCTGTCGAACCGCACAACGCAATCTACGCGGCGACCGAGAAGGCGCTGGTGCAGTACCTCGCCGCCGCCAAGCAGCAGGCGCAAAGCGATCCGCTGCCCGCAGTGACGCATCCGATCAGCGTTGGCGGAAGCTACGCGGGCCTCGAGCCGCTACGCCTCCGCTTGCAGGAGCTTGGCGACGCCGAAGGGGAGATTCCGCAGACGCAGGCGTACAGCCAGGAAATCAGCGATGCGGTGAAGCACTTCCAGACGCGCCACGGCCTCACGCCCGACGGCAAGCTGACGCAGCTCACGGTGGACGCACTCAACGTTCCGCTCACAGAACGCGTCGAGCAGCTCAACCTCGCGCTGGAGCGCTGGCGCTGGCTGCCGGACAACTTCGTGAATCCGCGCGTGCTCGTGAACCTGCCCGAGTTCATCGTGCGCACCTACAACGAAGACAACTCGCTTGCCTTCAAGATGAAGGTCGTCGTCGGTCAGGCCGAAGGCAATCATGACACGCCGATGTTCGTGCGCTCCATGCGCTACGTGAACTTCCGCCCCTATTGGAACCTGCCGAACTCGATCATCAAGAAAGAGTTGATGAAGCACATCAACGCCAGCGGCCTCGGCTATCTCGCGAGCCACGACTATGAGGTCGTCACCGCAAACGGACAGCCTGCGTCGGGTTACTCGGCGAGCGACCTCGAGCATGGCCGCTACGTCGTGCGCCAGAAGCCTGGACCGAAGAACTCGCTCGGACTCGTGAAGTTCATGTTCCCCAACGAGTACGACATCTACATGCACTCCACGCCGGAGATGCAGTTCTTCAACCTCACGCGCCGCGATAAGTCGCACGGTTGCATTCGCCTGAACGACGCGGAGAAGATGGCCAACTGGGTGCTGCAGGAGCAGCCTATTTGGACCGCCGATAAGATCCACGATGCGATGTACGGCGACCAGAACAACAAGACCGTGAACCTGAAGACAACGCTGCCGGTGAGCATCACTTACCTCACCGCGATGGCGGACGAGGACGGTTCCGTGCACTTCTACAAAGACATCTACGGCTACGACAAGGACCTCGCTGCCGCGATCGCCAAGCACCCCACCGATCGCACGAACGAGCACAAGGTGAACCCGAAGCAGCAGCCGGGCGAAACGCTTTAGCTACATAGCGTCGGGCTTCCGCTTGCCGACGCTACGTAGAAAGTCTTCGAGCCGCTGACCGCGCTTACGTACAAAGCTGCGCTCGGTGACAACGACGCCGTGCAGGCGGTCCATGCGGAAGGTGCGAAAGTCGTTGCGCAGCTCGCACCATGCGGCGAGCGTCCAAAAGCCGGACCAGAAGGCGAGAGCCAGCGGTCGCACCGCACGATACTCCGCCTGCGCCATATCTTCACCGATCCGCGTGTACCAGAACTCCACTACGGTGAGTTCGCGGCACGCACGGTGCAGTTGATCGAGCAGACGACGGTGCCCTTTGCTCATCACAAACGGCGGCGCATAGAGCGCGATGCTGTCGAGATGCGTACTCAACTCTGCGGGGATCACCGCTTCGATGCGAGCAAGAGCGCTCTTCGCTGCAGCGAAGGACTCTTCTCCACCCCACGCCTGCACAAGTCGCGCACCGACGACGAGCGCTGTGAGCTCTTCCACCGTAAACATCAACGGCGGCAGATCAAACTCACGGCGCATCGTGTAGCCGACGCCCGCTTCGCCTTCAATCGGCTGGCCGGCGAGTTGCAGATCGCGGATGTCGCGATAGATCGTGCGCTCCGACACTTGAAGCCGCTCAGCAAGAGCTTGAGCGGTCTTCAGGCGCCCGGCGCGCAGCAGTTGTACAATGCGGAAGAGGCGATCAGCACGTCTCATCGCTGCTCCTCCTGACAGTTTCTAGAACTGCGAGCTGTGCAGGCCGACGTGGTTGCCTTCGGAGTCGATGAGGCAGGCATAGTAGCTGCCGTTGGGTATCTGCGTGCGCGGCGTGACGATGGTGGCGCCCAGCTTCTCCGCGCGCTTGATCGAAGCATCGAGCTTGCCATCCGCGTTGAGGAAGACACGCGTGCCATCCACCGAAGGCTTTCCATGCGGGCGCTTCGTGATGCAGCCTGTAGCGCCGGCGCCAACGGACGGAAATATGTTGATCGGGTCGCCATCGCCGAAGGGGATGAATTTGATGTCCAGCACATGCTCATAGAATTTCGTGGCGCGCTCGAAGTCCGACGTGGGGATTTCAAACCAGGTGACAGCGTTGCTCTCAAAACGGCTCATGACGTTTCTCCTTGGGGATGACTCTTTGACTACGAAGCCCAAGATAGAAAAACGCTCCTGACAGCATACTGTCAGGAGCGTGTCAGCAGTTCGAGAATCCTTAGTACGCGTCGCCACCATTCGCCTGACCGAAGTCATCGCCCGTAGAGAGATTTTCAAAGCGCGTGTAGTCGGACATGTACGCCATCTGCACCGAACCCGTCGGGCCGTTACGCTGCTTGGCGATGATGATCTCCGCCTTGCCCTTGACGTCCTCGTTCTCGCGGTCGTAGTACTCCTCGCGATGGATGAACGCGACGACGTCGGCGTCCTGCTCGATCGAGCCCGATTCACGAAGATCGGAAAGCAACGGTTTCTTGTCGCCGGTGCGCTGTTCCGAGTTACGCGAAAGCTGCGAGAGCGCGATGATCGGCAGCTTGAGTTCCTTGGCCAACGCCTTGATGCCGCGCGAGATACTCGCAACTTCCTGCGTACGGCTTTCGATGCCCTTCTTACCCGGACCGGCCGTACCGGTCATCAGCTGCAGGTAGTCGATGATGATGAGGTCAAGCTGGCCTTCCTGTTGCAGCAGGCGACGGCACTTGGCACGCATTTCAGCAAGCGTGATGCCCGGCGTGTCGTCGACGTACATGCGCGAGTTCATCAGGCGATCAAGCGCCGCGACGAGCTTGCCCTTGTCTTCGCGCGGAATGAAGCCGGTCTGCAGCTTACGTGAGCCGACCATCGCCTCCGACGCCAACATACGTCGCAGCAGCGATTCCTTCGACATTTCCAGCGAGAAGATCGCCACCACCTTGTTATCGCGCACCGCGCAATTCTGCCCGATGTTGATCGCCCAGGCGGTCTTCCCCATCGACGGACGCGCAGCCAGAATGATCATTTCGCTCGGCTGCAGGCCGGAGGTCATCTTGTCGAACTCGAGGTAATGCGTCGCAAGCCCCGTGACTTCGCGGCCCTGCTCGTAGAGCGCGTCGATCGAGCCGAAGCTCTCCTTCACGATATCCGGGATGTTCGAAAAGCCGCGCTGAATGGCCGAATCAGCCACTTCCGCCAAGCGGACTTCGACATCGTTCAGCACCTTGGTCGCGTCTTCAATGTGGTCAGCCGCCGAAGCGAGCCCCTCCGTGAAGATGCCCATGAGCTGACGCAACAGGCTCTTGTCCTTCACGATGCGAACGTAGCTCTCCACGTTCATATTGCGAATGACGTTCTCACTCAGCGATGCAAGGTAGGCGGGACCGCCGATCGCGTCCAGTTCGCCACGCTTGCTGAGCTGGTCGATGACCGTGATGTAGTCCACCGCGTGGCTTACAGCTACCAGCTCCAGCATGGCGGAGTAGATGCGCTGATGAGAGTCGAGCGAAAAGTCTTCTGAGCGGAGTTTTGCCGACGCGTCCACCACAGCGACCGGGTCCAGCATCATCGCTCCGAGGATCGCCACCTCGGCGTGCAGCGCCGCCGGCATTTCGCTCAGTGCATCGATAGAGGAGAAGCTCGCCATAGTGTTATTTTCGTTCGTAACCGCCCTGGCCACAAGCGCGAATCATGCACGGAGAATGGTGCACATAGCGGCCTTTTCCTCATTAGCAAGCGATTTACAGAAGGAGCGACATGGCGCCGTCCGACAATCTCGACAAGTACGTTCCCGAGTTCGATGAGCAGCAGATGCGCGCCCGCGTCGCGGGCATGTCGCGCGATCAGCTGCTTGACATGCTGATGCGCAGCTACAAACAGGTCCGCATCCTGGGCAAGCAGCTCGAGCAGGCCGAAAAGCGGTTTGCCGAAATCCGCGCCATCCTGGACCAGCCCTCCGATCTGCTGTCGCTGCCCGGCATTCCGACAGCGGACGACATCCGCCGCATGATGGAAGAGTGATCCGCAGCGAGCTGGCACACTGCACAAACGTCCGGTAATCGACCTTGGGTGCGCAATCGCCCATGCCCGTCTCGCTATCCGAGATATTCTTTTCTCAAATCTTCATAAAACGGGTCGATACAGGCCCCACCCACAAAGGGAAACGAAATGACACAAGCACTTCGCATTGCGGTGGCTCTCTCGTCTCTTAGCGCACTGGCTCTGTCCGGCTGCGCTCTGCAAACTACTGCTACTTCGAGCTCGCAGCTTGCCTCTGCGGTCACAGGACACGCGATGGGTGGGCGACAGCCGATCTCAGGTGCCACCGTGACGCTGTACAGGGCTGGTAAAACCGGCAACGGCAGTGCACCGACGGTGCTCGGCACCGGCACCACGGACTCGACCGGCGCGTTCAGCATCTCGCACAACAGCACGACTTGCTCCGATCCGGACCAGCTTTATCTGGTAGCCGCCGGTGGTGATCCCGGTGTGGGTAGCACGAACACGTCGAACGTATTGGTTGAAGCTCTTGGCAGCTGCTCCAGCATCAGCTCCTCCACCAATGTTGTGATCAATGAGCTGACGACCGTGATTGCGGCGGAAGCGCTTGCAGGCTTCTCCACGCAGGACGGCAGCTCGACGGCGATCGGCTCGGTCGCTGCCAACACGCTTGGCCTGAAGAACGCGTTCGGCACGGCGACCTCCCTGATCTCGCTGACCGGTGCGCTGCAGCAGACCACCGCAAACGGCGGCAAGGTGCCCTACACGCTGCTCGCGTCGCTGGGTAACTCCCTGGCCGCGTGCGTGAACTCGGCCGGCCTGAGCTCTGCGGGCTGCACCACCATTGTCACGGCCGACTTCGGCGGCGTGACGCCCGCAAACACCTGGCAGATTGCGCTGCAGTGGGCCAAGTATCCGATGTCGAACGCGGCAACCGTCTTTGCAAACGCGACCTCGGCGACCAACTTCTATACCCCTGCGCTGGCTGCGGCACCGCATGATCTTTCGGTGGCCATCCAGTACGCGGGCGGCACGCAGTCTAACGGCACCACCGCCGCAACCGGCCCCAGCGATGTGCGCGTGGACGGCAGCGGCAACATCTGGGTGGCCGGCATGGCCAGCGCTCCGCTCGTAGAGCTCTCGGCCAACGGCGCTCTGCTCTCGCCGAGCGGCGGCTGGGGCAGCTCCGCCCTGCAGGCCGTGACGACCGGCAAGCAGCTGGCGATCGACGCCGCATCGCCGCTGAACCTGTGGCTCGCCGATAGCAGCGGCTATGTCTGGAAGTACACCCCCAGCACCGCGACTACCACGCAGATCACGGTTCCCACGGCGATCTACATCGCGGGCAGCACCTCCAGCACGACCGCAGTCGCCGGCAACCCCTACGGCATCTCGGTGGATGCGAGCAACAACGTCTGGTTCGGCACCTACAAGAGCAGCAGCCTCGGCTACTTCGGTCGCATCCCGGCAAGCTCCATCACACCCGATACCAGCTATGCCGGCACCCCGACCTTCCCTTCCACGTCCGTCGGATCGCGTTACGTCGCCGTCAGCCCCACGACCGGAGACATTCTGGGCAATGGAACGGGTTCGGGCTTCTACAACTTCCTCTCGCCGTATACCGGCGCAGTGGCGCAGGGTACGACCACGACGAACTACCACTCGGGTGGCAGCGCGTTCACCGCATCCGGCGCAGCGTGGACCGCAATCATCGGCAGCACGTCGTCCTCGTACTCTGCCGGTTACGGCGGCGTCTGCGTCAGCACCACGAACACTGCGGGCTGCAGCTCGAAGTACTTCTTCCCGCAGCCTTACGGTTCCACGGCATTGGCGTACACCACGAACTACTTCGGTTCGACGATCGCCATCGACTCCAACAACATGATCTTCGCGCCCGCCTCGCAGCTCTCGGGCGGAGCGAACCTCTTCCTGTTCAACACCGCTTCGGGCAAGTACCTGACCAACGGTGGCCTGATCGATGGCTACTCGACCTCGGCTAAGACCTACGGCGATGGTCTGGAGCCCGTAGACGCTACCGGTGCCAGCGTTCTGGCATCGGCAACCACCACCATCGTCACGACGGGCACCTCGCCGCTTCCTGGCGTCGCGGTCGATCCTTCGGGTTCGGTATGGCTCGTGAACACCGCGGCTCCGACCTACCCGGTGCTGCAGATCCTGGGCGTAGCCGCTCCCACCGGATCGATTTCGGCAGTTCCGCTCGTCTAACCCCACACGGCAAGCAAAGCCCCGAGCCACGGCTCGGGGCTTTTTCTTGGGCTCTCGCTGCTACACTTCCTCTGAAGGAAGTGAACGAAGATGGCCACGATTGGAACGAAGATTGACGCGGACATTATTGTCGCGATGAAGGCAAAGGAAGCCGAGAAACTGACCACGCTGCGCATGGTAAAGGCCGCGTTGAAGTCCAAGGAGATCGACAAGCGCGAGCCCCTGACCGACGCCGAAGAGCAGTCCATGCTGACCACGATGCTCAAGCAGCGCCGCGAGTCGGTGGAGCAGTTTACCAAGGGCGATCGCCCCGAGCTGGCCGCGAAGGAAACCGTCGAGATCGCGTTGATCGAAAGCTACATGCCCAAGGCCGCGGGCGCCGACGAGCTGCTGCCCGTGGTGCAGGGTGCCATTGCGAAGATCGAAGCCGACAACGGCGGCACGAAGGCCACGCCCCGCGATATGGGTGCGGTGATGAAGGTCGTGCAGCAGCGCCTGCTCGCCGACGGCGTTCGCGCCGACGGCAAGCTCGTCAGCGAACTCGTGAAGCAGGAGCTGGCGAAGGCCTAGGCCGTTCGCGCGCTCCTGCGTTTCATCCTTTCAAGACCACCGTGAACTCTTCGCGGTGGTCATTATTCCAGGTGTCCGACCACTCCAGCGCGATACGATTCACACCCGGCTTCAGCGCCACATAGGCCTGCGGCTTCAGGTGCACAGCGCAGTGGAAGCCTTCACCAACGCCCGTCAGTGTCGTAAACGTGGCCAGTGATTCTTCGCTCTCCGCGCCTGCGGGAAGCAGCTTCACACGCAGGCTGCCGTAGCGTACATGGCCGACCTTCGGCGCGACGTCCAGCATAAAGTCATACAGCTCGCGTTGCGGCAACGTGATCGTTCCGCCCGGCCGGGCCGTCTGCCCCGCTGCCGAAAGAGCCACATCAAAGCTCGAGGCCGGGGACGCGTAGCTGAACGAAGAGCACGCGATAGCAGCGGCCACCGCCGCCGTGCGAAGTCGAAACGCTGGAAACATACAACGACTGTAATGGCTCGCAGCCCCGTTGCGGCCGCTCCCATTTGGGAGCAATCTTCCGCAGGCGCGCTGCGAGCGCCGCTTTGCTGTTGACTCACAAAACCTGTCGCGCTCTCCTTGGGACACCCTTAGTTTCAGCGATTTGGCGCGAGCCATCATTTCCTTCGTGGAGTCACCCCATGGCAATCCTTCGTCGTGCGATCACGTTCAGCCTGCTCAGCAGCATGGCCCTGACCTCCGTAGCGCAGAACAACTACAGCGAGAAAGACAAAAAGAAGCTTGGCGAAATCGCCCAGCGCCCCGAAGTGCAGGCGACGATCGCGAAGCGCTGGTCCGAGATTCAGCGCAACGACATGCAGTACGCCTACAACGTCAACAAGTCGATTGAGATGGCACGCCTTGCACCGTCGGTCTTCGCCGACTATCGCAGCAAGTACGGCGAACTCTACGACAACCCGGCGCTCTCGCAGTACGTCACGGTCATCGGCCAGCGCCTCGTGCCGAAGGGTTCGAACAACCTCTACGCCTTCCGCATTCTGCTCGATCCGGTTCCGCGCGCGGAGTCGATTTCTACGGGCACGATCTACGTTTCGAGCGGCCTCGTCTCATTGCTCGATAACGAAGCTCAGTTGAGCTACGTACTCGCGCACGAGATCGCCCACATCGAGAAGGGGCACGAATACGAACGCGTCCGCAACTCGGTGCTCGAGCAGAAGCTCGGCGAAGAGAAGGAAGCGGACGTCAATAAGAAGAAGGCGCTCTTCACCGCGGTGACCGCCGTCGCCGGTGCAGCGATGGGCGCGAGCCTGAACGGCGCGGGTGGCGCGTTGGCCGGTGCAGCGCTCGGCGCAACGGGCGGCCTCATCGCATCGAACTTCATCTTCCGCAACAAGTTCGAACCCACCGAGTGGAACACGGTGGAGGAGAACGAGGCCGATCAGCTCGGCCTCAAGTACATGCTCGACCAGCAGTACGACGCGCGCGAAGTGCCGAAGCTGCTCGCTCGCCTCGACCATCAGACAACTACGGACGCACGCATCGGCCTCGGCTTCATGGGGAACTCGAAGCGCGTGAAGGAGCGCATCAGCTACATGCAGGGCGCGATCGGCGGGGAGTACAAGGGTGTCATCGAAGAGCGTCTGCGTTCCGGCGGCTTGAAGGGTTCGACACCGCAATTCGCACTGCTGATGGCCGATCTGAAGCGCGACAACGGCATCGCCAGCCTGGACTACGATCTCTTCGCGATGGCCAAGGACAACCTGATGGACGCGGTCGCGCTGCGCTCGGATGACTCGCGCGCGCAAGGTGCGCTCGGCCGGCTGCTTGCGCTCACCGCACAGACTCCCGAGGACCGTCGCGAGGCCATGAGCCACACGCTGCTCGCCATCAAGTACGACGAGAAGCGCGGCGCCTATCCGGAGCCTTTCCTCGATGCGGCTGTGCTCATGATGTCTTCGGACAAGACCGGCGACAGCGACGCGAAGATCGCCGACAACCTGAAGAGCTACGTGGCGCTCTATCAGCGCGACCACGCAGGCGCGCTGCCGGCGGACGTACTCGTGATTTACGACTACCTGACGCAGAGCGGCGATACGAGCTTCTTCCTGCCGCCGTCGTCCTCCATCTCCACGCGCGCAACGGGCGCCGTGGCGATCCAGACTTCAGCAACGGGCACAGCGATTCCCGACGCGCCGACGCTGGTGAAGATGACGATGGACGCGACGGGATCGTCGGTCCGCATGGTGCCGGCGGTGGCCGATGCTCCGGCGACGAAGCCTGCGGTGAAGCGCACCTCGGCGGCGAAGCACTAGGATGCGGGTGCGGCTGCTGGCATCCTTCCTCGGCCTGCTCATGCTGGCGGCTGCGCTTCCCGCGCAGACCGTCGGCGTGATGCCGGTCTACGACAACTCGCTTGAAAGCATCGGACAGGAGTTCACCGAGGGCACCACGTTGATCCTGCTGCAGCAGCTCGAGTCGCGCGGCGTGGCGACAACGCTGCTCAACCCCGGCGGCGTCTATCTGCCGAGCGACAACGACTTGATCCAGGGCTACGGACAAGGCAGCAACACTGCGCTCGTGCTCGTCACGCAGCTCAACCAGGTGGAGTTTCCGAAGGGCAAGTTCAAGGACGGCTTCCTCGTGGTGACCGCTTCGCTCGTGCAATCTGCAACGGGATCGGCCACGCCGCTCGGCACCTTCCGCGAAAAGATCAAGCCGGAGGAACTCGTCGTCGAAACGTACCACTCGCACTGGGGCGGAGCGACCGGCAGCCGCGCGTTCGTGAAGCAGCCTATCGGCAAAGCTGCACAGAAGCTCGCCGCGCAGGTGCTTGATGCCGCGACAGGCAACTCGCTCATGACGGCGGCACGCTCATCGATGGCCGCCGCGCAACCGGTGGCGCAGCCTGCGTGCAATGGCACCTTCCGCGTGAAGTTTCCGCGCACGGACCGCGTGTCCAAGAGCTATGACCTGCTTATCGACGGCTCGGAAGAAAGCTTCAAGATTACCGACGGCATCGCCACGCTGATGCTGAAGCCCGGTGAGCATCTCCTTCTGCTGCATGTGGCCGACCCGCCCTACAAGGTGCCGATGCAGCACCAGTACGCGTTCAACTACGTTCAGAACTGCCAGGCGCCAAACCTCATCGCTACGCTCGACAAAGGCGGCGGCATGGTCTTGAGCAGCGAATAACGCGCTTCGATTTTCAGGAGCGGGGGCCCAAAAGGCTCCCGCATTTTTTTGTTTATCGCAGACGAAACCGCACGAAGAAAACCTCCCCTGTCGGGGTGTCGCCGTAAGCCTTCGCGAGCAGTGCGGGCGAGCGATAGAGCGTGACCTGAGCGCCGGGTGCGGCAAGCAGATGACGGCCCACCGCAAAGTCGCGGTCATAGCCAAAAGTAAACGCCGCGACATGGCCGACAGGATCTTCGTGGAAGCCAGTAGGCAGCGACGTGCCGGGAGTGAGCAGCAGTTCGCTCGAACGGCCCGCGTTCTCCATGCGCGTCCACACGTAGTTCTTGCCCTTGAAGCGATACAGCGCTTCGAGCAGATAACTGTTCTGCTTGCTCGCGTCCGCGTCGAGCGACTTCGTGCGGCCCCAGAGCGCGGTGATGGAGAGATCGTTCACCGGCTGCGCCGCCATGTGCATCGACATCGACGGCATCTTCATCGGCGGCGCGGCGGAAGTGGCCGCAGCATGGTTCATCTGCGAATGGTCCATGCCAGACATATCCATACCCGCCATGTCGCCGCTCATGTCCATGCCCGCCATCGCGTCGTCGTGCTTCGCGGGCGCGGCTTCGGATTTGAAGGTGTGGTGATACATCACGCTGGCTGTCTGGCGCTGCTGGTCTTCGTGCGGGTAGAGCGCCTCCGGCGAGGCAACGTGCGCGTAAGAGTATTGGCCGCTCCAGTCCGCGTTCGGCGAAACGGTGAGGCGCGTCGCCCACGAATCCACCGCGTGACCGTTGGGCGAGGGCTGGAAGTGCCAATGGGCTTCGCTCGGCTCTCCACCGTGGAAGCCCGAGACCTCAGCGCGCGCCCACTTGTACGTCAGGCCGCCGGTGAAGACGTTGAAGGCGATGTGCGTCGAGTCTTCCTGATGATGCCCCAGCGCAGCGACGGGGTCTTCGCTCGCCGACTGGCGATGCGGATACGCCGTCGGGCCAATCGCCGGGTCGCCGATCGGCGCGGCGTAGAAGCTGAGCAGCGCGTTCTTGCCGAGCTTCACGTCGTAAAGCGCGGCGACCTCCATGAAGAAGTCATGCGGGTGCTGGCCGTCCACGATCGGCGCGCCGTAAGCCGTTTCGCCCTGCTGGAAGAGTAGTGGATAGTTGCGCTGCTGCATCGTGCCGGGTTCGGCGGAGAACATCGCGCGCAGCGTGAGTTCGCCCGGGCCAAGCTGTCGCTGCGCCATCGGCATGATCCAGTTGGTGGAGAACCACGCATCGCGGCCACGTTCGCTCGCGGCCTGCTGCTGCTCGTTCGCGGCAAACGCGTTGGCGTGCAGCATCAGCGTCCAGCCGGACTTCATGCCCATCCACATGGGCACGGGCGTGGATGCAGGCTCGATCGAAGTGCCGGAGGAGCCGTGTTGCAGAATGGCCTCACGGAGCGTCGTGGCGGTCATCACCTGAGGCGCGTTCGGCGTTTGGGCAGCAGCCACGAGCGCAGGAAGCGCAAGCATCGCGGCGATCTTCTTCTTCAAAATCATCAGCAATCTTTCAATCTGTTACGCCAGCGCGGACTCGTCTTCCAGCTTGCAGAAGCACTCCAGGCAAGCCTGCGTGGAGCACGAGCCGCAGACGCGTTCGAGTTCTTTGCGCAGCGCGGTGCGCGCTCGGTGTGCGCGAACGGCAGCGTTGTTCGGCGTGAGGTTGTGGGCGTTCGCGTACTCGTTCAACGGGCGCTCGTTCAGGTCCACTTCCCGCAAAATCTCCGCATAGGCCGGGCGCATCGTCGGCAGCACCCGCTGAATGCAGCCGCAGAGGAACTTCGGCGCGAACGGATCAACTGCAGCAGGCTCCTCGGGGCCCAGCTCAAAGGCCCAGCGGTCCATCGCCGCCGCCTCGCTGGTACTGCGGCGGAAGCTATCGATGACCGCGTGGCGCAGGACGCTGAAGAACCACGCATGCAGCCCGTCCTCGTCGGCATCTTGCGGAGCTTTCTCCAGCGCGCGCATATAAGCGGCTTGCAGAATGTCCTCGGCGAGGTCGCGGCTGCGCACACGGCGGCTGACGAAGGCGAGGAACCTCTCGCGGCTTCGGAGCAACGTGTTGAGCGCGGTTTCAGACATCGGCAGCGACCTCGTTCGGGGTTAGCAGGACGGGCAGGAACACGCAGTGCAGTGGCAGACGACGCAGGTGCAATCTTCGCAAGTGCAAGTATTCTTCATGGCAGTTTCCTTTCGCGGAGCGGCGCGAAAGCCCGCTCTCATCCAGAAAAACGCAGCCCCTGAAAAAACATTACACCTCGTGTAAACCCGGTCTGAACCCTCCCGTCTTATGGGGTGGGGAGTGAGCGAGGGTGCGTCTCCTGAGGACAGTATGGGCGCTCCTCCCCGCTTTTTTCTGCTCGCTTTCCTTTGCCCGCTGCCTCCGGCGGGCCTTGCTTTTTGGGCGTGAAGACTGCGATTAGCTCTTCGCGATTAGCTCTTGACTGCGGCCTTGATGACCGGCGTCGCCGCAAGCCCATCGCGCAACACGCCTTCCTGCTTCCACTCCTGCATCACGGCCTTGGCGATCGCCGCGTCCGCTTCAGCAGCGTCGGCGATCTGTACCGGGAAAAGCACCGCCACCTGCAGGCCATCGTCCATCAGGCGCAGGTGCGAGTCGATGCGCGGCGGGTCGATCGCCGTGCCCGCCCAGGCTTCGATCTGCTTCTGCTGGCGGTCAATGATCGGCTGATAGCTCGAGTAGATGCGCTCCACGATACTGCATAGCTGCTTGAGCACCGCATCGGTGTCGGCCTCGGGCTTCAGCTTCGCCGTCAGCTCATGCCAGGCGTACTCGGTGCCGGGGAGCTGCTTGTAGAGCGGCGTGCCGGTCTGGAAGAGCACCGAGTTCGCAAAGACCGCAACGCGACCGGTCGAATGCAGCTCGGTACCGGTGCCGACGAGCTCCATCATGTAGAAGCGCGCGATGCCCACCTCGATGACCGTGCCCGTAACGCCAGCGACGGTGATGCGATCGCCCACGCGCACACCGTAGCGACCGATGATGAAGAAGTACGCCGCCACCGACAGCAGAATCGTCTGCAGACCGACCGCGATGCCCGCCGAGATGAAGCCCGCGAAGGTCGCCAGCGAGTTGAACTGCGTGACGAAGCCGAAGAGCAACACAATGCCGCTGGCGAAGCCGATGACCATGCGACGCACGACGAGTAGTTGCCGACGACGGCGCAGATCGCTAACGTAGCGGATCGTTGCGCGGCTCCAGAAATGGCCGACGAGCGCGAGCAGGCCGAGCGCCAGCGCGATGCTGCCGACACGGATGAGCAACGAGCGCAGGATGCTGCGATACTCCGTGTCCACGGCAACGCGCCAACCGCTCAACGTGCCGCGTGCGCTGTCCAGCACCAGCGACTCCTGCGAAAGCGGGAAGGTCGCGTCGGACATCACGCGGAAGGTGGTGGTGAGCTGATCGAACTGCTTACGCGTGTTCGTGCGGTCCTGCACATCGCTGGTCGGAGTCGCGGAGAGATTGATCGTCTGCTGCGTGAGTGTTTCACCCTGGCTCATGGTGGTGCGCAGCACCTTGATGAACGGGCTGCGCAGAGCGTCTACCTGCTGACGAAGCTGATCGATGATGGCGATCTGCTGATCGATGCTGCGGCGCGTAGAAAGTAGATCGAACAGCGCCCCTGCCTGTGTGACGAGGCCCGCTTGCTGCGCGTCGGCAAGGCTGCCCAGCGGGGCTTCGGCGTTTGCCTTGGTCGAGGAAGCCGTTGCCAGCTCAGGCGCGGATGCCTCAAGATGATCGATGTCGCCGAGAAGGCCGGTGTGCGCGTTCTGGTTGCTGGAGAAGCGCGTGATGCGGTTGAGCGCGTCGTTGGTCGCCTGCGCGAGTTCGAGGCCCCCGTCGATCTGCTCCTGCTGCTGCAGCAGTTGCGGACGCGTCTTCGCGTTTGCCGTAGCAAGCTGAGCGACGATGCTCTGCTTCTGCTGCTGCAGCGTCGTGAGCCGCTGCTGATTGCTCGTCTTCGCGGCGTTCAGGCGTGCGAGCGTGTCGTTCGGATTCGTGGGCGCGGCGTCCGCAGGCGCATCGCTGCCGCTAATGTGCGAGAGCAGCGCAGCCGCGTTACGCGCAGCCTGGAAAGCGAGCTGCGCAATGTTCGTGGCCTCGGCGCGCGCCTGGTCCTGGTAGAGAATGTCGCTGGACTCACCGGTCTTCTGCACGCTCGTGGTGCTGTTGCGATAGAAGCGCAACACGACGCCGAGATGGTCGCGGATGCGATCGCTCTGCGTCTTTACGTCGATTCCGGTGTTCGTCAGCGGCGGCAGCTTTGCGATCTGTTGCTGGCTCGACGAAGTGGTGTGCGACGTGGTCGCAGGCGCGTCCGCGTGAGGAGCGCTCGCAGCGGCTGTACTCCCGGTAGCGGCCGTAGATCCAGTGCTCGGTGCGGCCGCTGTGGTCCCTGTGGCAGCGGTGCTGCCGCTGGCAGGAGGCGCGGCGGCCGTTGTTTGCTGCGCGCGGAGCAGCGGCGCGCAGGTGAGCGCAAGCGCAAGAGAGGCAGAGACGACCAGCGATGCAGAGGAGCCTTTGGCTCGCAAAAAGACCATAGTTCATTAGACGACAGCCTCGCCCCATAAGCTGTCTTTTCTGGTCGCAAACAGGACAACGGCCGCACGATATGCGGCCGTTGTCAGTGACGTTCGTGGTGCGTTAGATATCGAGGTTCTTTACATCCAGCGCATTCTCTTCGATGAACTTGCGACGCGATTCGACATCTTCGCCCATCAGCGTGGTGAAGATCTCCTCCGTCGCCGCAATGTCCTCGAGCTTTACCTGCAGCAGCGTGCGGCGAGCCGGGTCCATCGTCGTGTCCCAGAGCTGCGGCGCGGTCATTTCGCCAAGACCCTTGTAACGCTGCACCGAGTACTCCTTGCGGCCCTGCTCGATGACGTACTCGAAGACCTCACGCGGTGTCTTGCGCTCGACCGGATCCTGCGCAGCCTTGCTGTTACGCTTGGCCGGCTTCGCCGCTTCCACCGGGGGCACATCGCCCACGTTGGTTGCGCCTTCCAGCTCGACTTCCTCGGTGTCCTCGAGCTCCTGCTCGGCGGCTTCCTCGGCGGTCTTCGCTGCAGCGAGAGCCTTCTTGTCGGCGTACTCGATGAGGAACGGACCCGTCAGCGTGCCTGCCATCTCGTCCTGCTTGCCGAGAAGCTGACGGCTCTCCGGCGACGCAGCGAGCGTCCAGTCGATCTTGCGCGTGGCACCCTGCGCGTCGGTGAAGCTCACCGAGTAAAGCTGGTGCTCTTCGTCGAACTCCACCTCAGAGACGGCCTTGAACTGGTGCGTGCGCTCGATCTCCTTGAGGCGCGCCTGCATCTGCTTCAGCTTGTCAGCCGAGGCGAACGCATCGCGGCGCTTCGTGTCCGCTTCGCGGCTGGCAAAGATTTCGGCGAACGCACGCGTGACCTCTTCATCACGCAGACGCTTGTTCACCTTGTCGAAGAAGCCGAGGTAGTCATTCAAGCCCGACATGAACTTCGTCAGCTCCGGTCCATCGAGCTTCGCGCCCGCTTCGCCGTGCGTGATGATCATGCCGTCCGAGGCGCGCTTCACCATCACCTGCACATACTGGCGATCGTCCTTGATGTACTGCTCGAACTTGCCCTTCTTGATGCGGTACAGCGGCGGCTGCGCGATGAAGACGTTGCCACGCTTGATCAGCTCGCCCATGTGGCGGAAGAAGAACGTCAGCAGCAGCGTGCGGATGTGCGATCCGTCGACGTCAGCATCGGTCATCAGGATCAGCTTGCCGTAGCGAAGCTTTGCGATGTCGAAGTCGTCCTTGCCAATGCCGCAGCCGAGCGCGGTGATCATGGCGCGGATTTCTTCGTGGCCCAGCATCTTGTCGTAGCGGGCCTTCTCCACGTTGAGGATCTTACCCTTCAGCGGAAGGATCGCCTGGAACTTACGGTCGCGGCCCTGCTTGGCCGTTCCGCCTGCCGATTCACCCTCGACGAGGTAGAGTTCGCAGAGCTCCGGCTTGCGCTCCGAGCAATCAGCGAGCTTGCCGGGCAAGCCGCCGCCGTCGAGCGCGCCCTTGCGGCGCGTGAGGTCGCGGGCCTTACGAGCGGCTTCACGTGCGCGCGAAGCGTCGATGGCCTTGCCGATGATCTTCTTGGCAACCTGCGGGTTCTGCTCGAGGAACGCACCGAGGCGCTCGTTGACGAACGCCTGCACCTGGCCAGCGACGTCGGAGTTCAGCTTGCCCTTCGTCTGGCCTTCGAACTGCGGCTGCGGCAGCTTCACCGAGACGACAGCAACAAGGCCTTCACGAACGTCATCGCCCGACAGGTTTTCTTTCTGGTCCTTGAAGAGACCGAGAGACTGGCCGATCGCGTTCACCGTGCGCGTGAGCGCCGTGCGGAAGCCCGAAAGATGCGTGCCGCCGTCCACCGTGTTGATGTTGTTCGCGAACGAGAACACCGTTTCGGAGTAGGAGTCGTTGTACTGCAACGAGATCTCCATGACGAGGTTCGGCAGCTCGGTCTCCATGTAGATCGGCTTCTCGTGCAGCACCTGCTTACCCTTGTTCAGGTGCTTGATGAAGCCGGCGATGCCGTCGTTGTACTTGTACGACTGCGACTTCACCTCACCCTTCGCATCGACGACGCGCTCATCGGTGAGATTGATCTCGATGCCCTTGTTCAGGAACGCGAGCTGGCGCAGACGGTTCGAGAGGATGTCGAACGAGTACTCGTGCACCGTGAAGATGCTCTTGTCGGGAAGGAAGTGGACCTTGGTACCCTTGCGGGTGCTGGGGCCCATCTTGCGCAGCGGCGAAATCGGATCGCCCTTGGAAAAGTCCATCTCCCAGGCAAAGCCATCGCGCCAGATCTCCACATCGAACTGCTCGCTGAGTGCGTTCACGCAGCTTACGCCGACGCCGTGCAGACCGCCCGAGACCTTGTAGTTCGACGCATCGAACTTGCCGCCGGCGTGCAGCACGGTGAGCACCACCTGCACCGCAGGCAGGCTCTCGCCGTTCGGCATGATCTTGTTGTCGACAGGAATACCGCGGCCGTCGTCGACGACGGTAATCGAGTTGTCGACATGGATGGTGACGTCGATCTTGCTGGCGTGGCCAGCCAACGCCTCGTCGACGGAGTTGTCGACGACCTCGTAAACGAGGTGGTGCAGGCCCTGCTCGCCCGTCGAGCCGATGTACATGGCCGGACGCAGGCGGACGGCCGCAAGGCCCTCGAGCACGGTAATGCTTTCGCCGGAGTAATCGCTGTTGGCGGCAGGAGGAGGGGTCTTGGTTTCAGGCTGCGACGCGGGAAGGTTCTGCTCTTCTGGCACGAGGTTCGTGTTCTCCATTCAGCGGGCGGTAAGGCCGGCGCAAACGCCTCAAAAACCCTTGAAAATATTGGCGATTGAGGCGTTATTTAGCTCTTCCAGTGTACCACGCAGGGAGTACGGAAATCGGCCGCTGCAAATCGCAGAAAAGGCGAAGGCTTCCACCTGTTGTGGAAGCCACGGACGCGCGTTTTCCGCTTTGCCGTCCTAGCTCGCAGACTTGAGTGTTCCGCCGCCGGCCAGCGTGTACGTCTTACCGCCAAGCGCAGGGTTCTTGCTCGCCACATAGGTCAACGTGTGGCCGTTGCCCACGATGTTTGGCACATCCGTCGCGGTGATCGCGGGGTCGGTCAAAGTCGTCAGAGCACAATCGTAAGTCAGCGTCCAGATGCTGCCCGCATCGAGCGTCAACGCTGCTGTGCCTCTGTCGGGATTCACGAAGCCAGTCCACTGCGAGTTGTTGGCGAGCGACATCGAGAGATTCCCGCCCTCGAGTTCCACCCCACCCGTGACAGTCTGGCCATCGAGCGAAAGCTGATAGTTGCCCGAAGTGCTCAGGATGTTTTCTTCGAGAAGGTACTGTGCCGAGAGCGGAGCATTGTGCGAAAGCGTGATCTGAGCGCTCCCGTTGACGCTGAAGAGCCCAAAGTTCAGTGTCGCGGGCAATACAAACGTGCTGTTCGACAGGCTCATCTGCGCTGTGCCTGTGTTCCCGTTCTCATCCGTCGGCCCCACCCCGAATCCCGTGCTATGGCTCATGTCGAGATTGACACCAGTGAGGTTCAGGGAAGCCGCCCCCTCCAGTTCCGCAACGGCTCCATTCGCAACCAGAGTAGTGCCCGAAGCCTGCACCTGACCTCCGCTCGCGACCCAGAAAAGCGGAACCGAGAAAGCACTCGCGAACGGTTGGCTCGTTACCGAACCGCCCAGCAGAGAGACGATGCCATGACGTGCGGCACCGATAGCGTAGCCCGCGAGGACGGACTGGCCACCCGCGACCACCACCGTGCCCATCGTCGTGGACGTGTTCACGTTCTTCAGCACCACCATCGACGGCAGGCCGGTCGCCATCACGGCACCGCCTGTGGGCTGGTTGTTGACGATGCTTCCGCCGTTGATCGTGACAACGCCACCGTCGAGCACTTGGTCATTGTTGCTGAATGCGAGTACTGCGGCGCCGGTGCCGCCGTCGTTGTAGAACAGCGTCGCTCCTGTACCTGTAATGACGGGGGAGGTCAGCGTGAGCGAGCGTGACGAGCTCGCACAGACAGCACTGCTGTCTGTGGATGCTGCGGTGATCGTCGCACCCGCTGCAGGCACCGTGCCGCCGGCGTAGACCGTCGCTCCACCGAGTCCACAATTCGCGTTGGGTGCATGGATCGTGACGCGCACCGTCCCCGAAGTGCTCGCTTTGTAGTTGCCGACCTGATCAAATTTCGCCGAGTAGAGGTGCGCCCCGATCGGAGCGCTCAGGTTCTGCAGATCAACGGTTGATGCCGAACCCAGAAGAGGAACGCTCGTCGTGCTTCCAGTAAAACTGGTCAGCACCGTCTGGTTCGTCGTCTTGTCCGTGAACTCGACACTGCCCTGCGTCACCGAGGTATTGAGCGTTGCCTTCAACGAAGCAGTATCACCAAACGCGAAATCCGTTGCGCTCGGCGTCAGCGTCAGCGACGTAGCCTGGCCGGGATTGCCCGGGTCACTGGTGACGGAGTTTGACGTCGCGCAACCTGCCACGGACGCGCACAGAAACGCTGCGAGGACTGCTCTGCCTGAAGTTCGCATGTGCCCGAGTATACAGATCGGGTCGCGACCCAAAGGCCCCCGCAACCGCTTGAAGACAGCAAAGGCCACCACGATCCGTGGTGGCCTTTGCGCGCTCTGAAGGCCGCTTACCAGACCTTGCAGGTGGGCGTGTGCACCATGGGCTGACCGGCCTTGCAGCCGAACGCCTTCTGGAACTCCGGCAGATTGCTCACCACGCCGTTGATGCGCGCGAAGCCCGGCGAGTGCGGGTCCGTGGCCACCTGCAGGCGAAGCTGCTCGGGGCGCGAGTTTTCGCACGCCCACTGCGCCATGCCGACGAAGTAACGCTGGTCCGGCGTCAGCCCATCGACGGTCTTCAGGTCGAGGCCTGCGGTCTGCTTCTTCCACGCCATGTAGGCGAGCAGCGTGCCACCGAGATCGGCCACATCTTCGCCGCTCGTCAGCTTCGAGTTGATGTGCTGATCGTCCACCACGACGTAGCCCGCATACTGGTCGCGTACGCAGTTGATGCGGTCTTCGAAGCCCTTCGCGTCGGCGGGCGTCCACCAGTCGCGCAGATTGCCCTGCCAGTCGAACTGGCGGCCTTCATCGTCGAAGGCGTGAGTAAGTTCGTGGCCGATGGTCGAACCGGTGTTGCCATAGTTCGGCGCGTCGTCCATCTTGGGGTCATACAGCGGTGGCTGCAGCACACCCGCAGGGAAGTTGATGTCGTTCATCTGCGGGTTGAAGTAGGCGTTCACGGTCGGCGGCGTCATGCCCCACTCGTTCAGGTCAACCGGCTTGCCGAGCTTGTTCCACTGGCGCTTGTCTTCAAACTCGCCAGCGCGACGCGCGTTGCCGAAGTAGTCCGAGGGCTTCACCGTAAGCGCCGAGTAGTCGCGCCACTGGTCGGGATAGCCGACCTTGTTGCGGATCGCGTGCAGCTTGCGCAGCGCCTCGGTCTTCGTCTCGGGCGACATCCAGGTAAGGCCTTCGATCTCGACCTTCATGGCGTCTTCGATCTGCTGCGTCATCAGCACGGTCTTGGCCTTCATCTCCGCGGAGAAGGTGCGGCGCACGAACTCCTGCCCCAGCGCTTCGCCGAGGTTGCGATCGACACCACGCACACACGTTTTCCAGCGCGGCGGCATCTGTGGCGTGCCGCGCAGCGTGCGCGAGTAGAAGTCGAAGTTCGCCTCGACAAACGGCGTCGCCAGATACGGTGCGGCGCCTGTCATCAGGTGAACGCGGGTGTACGCCTTCAGCTCTTCCAGCGACTCGGTCGTGAGCACCGTGTTGAGGGCCTTGAAAAACTCAGGCTGCGAGACGTTCAGCTTCTCAGGATGCACACCACCCGCTTCGCTGAAGTACTCCGCCCAGTGGATCGACGGCGCGATCTGGCTGAGTTCGCCGACCGTCATGATGTGGTACACCTTGTGCGGATCGCGGCGATCAACCCGCGAGAGCGAAGCCTTCGCGAGCGACGTTTCGATCTTCAGCGTAGCAGCAGCGTCGGCCTTGGCCTGCGCGGGTGTTTCGCCGTAGAGCGTCAGGAGCTTTTCGAGGAACGCGACATACTGTTCACGCAGCTTCACGCTGCGGTCGTCCGTCTTCAGGTAGTAATCGCGGTCAGGCAGGCCGAGACCGCCCGCGCCGAGCTCCACGATGATCACCGAAGAGTTCACCGCGTCCTGGTCTGTGCCGGACTCGAAGAACGGGCTGCCGAAGTTGTCACGCTGTATCGCAGCGAGTGCAGCGATGAACGCCTCGCGGCTCTTGATGTTCGCGAGCTTTGCCAGTGCAGGACGCAGTGGCTTGTCGCCGAGCGCGTCGATGGCGCTGGTATTCATGCAGGAGCCGAAGTAGTCGCCGACCTTCTGTTGCACGGCATCACGCCTGGTGGCCTTCGCATCTTCCGCGAGCACACCCCAGAGGAACTGCATATTGTCATTCGCAAGCTTCGCGTAGACGTCCCAATGCGACTGGTCGGCGGGGATGGGGTTGCGCTGCTGCCAGCCGCCGCAGGTGTACTTGTAGAAGTCTTCGCAGGGGTTCACCGAGCGGTCCATGCTGGTGGTGTCGAGCGAAGGCGAGTACGGCATCGCCGTCAGCGGAACTTGCCGGGGTGCGGCCGGGCCGCTGGCCACCGCGCCGGTCTGAGCCGAAGCCACACCGCAGACCGCTGCTGCGAGCAGCGCTGTTGTCATCCAAGTACGCATGAAATCTGGTCTCCTGTCGCCGTCGTGAGCGGCGTTGTGAAGATGCTATCAGCGCATACGCATGGCGCGAACGCTGTGCGACACTGGAGCGCAACTTCCCTGAGTGCGAGGACCTCTCGATGCGTATGCGCTGGCTGCTGGTGATGATGTTGGCTGTGGCCCTGTTTTCTCCGCGAGCGATGCACGCTGCGGAGACGCCCGCCGAGCATGTGGCGAATGTGTACGCTGCGCAGGAGCTCGCATCGCATCCTGCGCTCGGCAATCTGCCCGACTATTCGCTGCCCGCAGACAAGCTCGCCAGGGCACAGCATCTTCACGCGATCAGCATGAGAATCGTCGCCGTCGATACCGTGTGGAGCGTCGTGCAGATCGCGCTGCTGCTGTGGCTCGGCATCATCGGCTGGATGCGCGACCGCGCTGAGCACGCTGCGGAGAACCGCTGGGCGCAGGCCGCCGTCTTCTGCTTCTGGCTGGGGCTCGCGTTGTTTGTGCTCGATCTTCCGCTGCGCCTGTACGGACATCATCTCGGCTTGCAGTACGGGCTTTCGGTGCAGGGCTGGGGAAGCTGGTTTGTCGATAAGCTGAAGTCGCTCGCGCTGTCGTGGGCGCTTTATACGCTGCTCGCCCGCGGAACCATGTGGGCGCTCACGCGCTTCCCTCGCCGCTGGTGGCTGGCTTTCGCCATCTGCGCGGTCCCTGTGACGCTCTTCCTCGTCTTCGCCGATCCGTACATCAACTTCGCCTTCAACCAGTACGAGCCGATGACGCTGCATCACGCCGCGCTCGCACAACAGCTCGAACAGGTTGCGCAGCGCGGCCATATGGACATCCCGCTGGACCGCATGTTCGTCATGAAGGCCAGCGCTAAGGTGACGACGATGAACGCAGACGTCGAGGGCTTTGGCGCATCCAAGCGCGTCGTCGTGTGGGACACCACGATCGATCGCATGAAGCCCGAGGAAGTCGTCACGGTCTTCGGCCACGAGAGCGGCCACTACGTGCTGAACCATGTGCGCAACGGCGTCGCTATGGGTCTCGCCGGGCTTTTCGTCGGTATGTGGCTCGCAGCGTTTATCGTGCGTTGGATGCTTGCGCGCTTCGGGGCAGCGTGGCGCATCCCACGGCTTCAGGACTGGGGCACCTTCGCGGTGCTGTTCTTCGTCTTCAGCCTCTTCGGACTCTTCATTGAACCGCTCGCCAACACGATGAGCCGCCATGTGGAGCATGATGCCGATGTCTATGGGCAGGAGGCTGTGCATGGTCTGGTGGCTGATCCGCAGGCAGCGATGCAGGGCGCAATGGTCCGGCTCGGCGAGAACAGCTTTGCTGTGCCGAACGAGCCGTTGTGGGAGGAGACGTTGCTGGGCAATCATCCTGCGCTGGGCCGCCGCGCGGCGTTTGCCCACGCCTACGATCCGTGGGCCGCGGGCATGAGGCCGAAGTACTTTCCACGCTGAGTTTGATCGCACGGAAGTACCACGCGAGGTGCGCTTCGAAGCACGATGCAACCGCTTGTGCTGCGCTACACTGAAACGTCACTGAAACTCGTCATGCGCGCACTTATTCTCTCCGACATTCACGGCAACGTTCACGCACTCGAGGCCGTGCTACAGGCGGCGCAGGGTTGGGACGAGCTCTGGAACCTCGGCGATGCGGTCGGTTATGGTGCGAACCCGAACGAAGTGCTGAACCTTCTGCGCGAGCACGCAACGCTGCATGTGCGCGGCAATCATGACCGCGCCTGCTCCGGCCTGACGAGCACGCATGGCTTCAATCCCGTCGCTGCAGAAGCGGCTTCGTGGACGAAGCAGAAGCTGACCGTCGCCAACCTCGAGTGGATTCGCGCATGGCCGCAAGGGCCGATTCAAGCGACGATCAAGGCTTCTTGCGCGCACGGTTCACCCATCCACGAAGACCAGTACATCGTGACGATGCGCGACGCCTGGGGACCGCTACAGAAGATGGAGACGCCGATCACCTTCTTCGGGCACACGCATGTGCAGGGCGGCTTCTCACAACACTTTCAGGATTGGGAAGAATTCCGTCCCCGCTATGCCACGCAGAACGATGCGGAGACCTGGACGATCGAGCTGCCCGAAGGATCCCGGCATCTGCTCAACCCCGGATCCGTGGGCCAGCCACGTGACAACGACTGGCGCGCAGCGTTTGCGATCTACGACGATACCGCCGGACAGCTTACGTTTCATCGCATCCCCTACGACGTGGCCGGTGCGCAAAAGGCGATTCGCGGTGCGGGCTTGCCCGAGCGTTTGGCCGCACGACTTGAGACGGGTCGATAAAGCATAGAAACAGCAAAGGAGGCGCGATCATCATCGCGCCTCCTTTGCTGTTTGTGGCTTAGAAGAACTTGCCGAGTGTGAAGGTGAACTTGCGTTCGCCGTGATCGCCGAAGGACGGTGCGAGCGTCACGACGCCGAGCGGTGTCTCGGCGAAGAGGCCGAAGTACACATCCTGACGTGTGATGGTCGCCGCATCCGGCGCGCGCATCTGGCCGATCTCATACGCTCCGCCCACATAGATCGACTGACCAAGCGGTGCTGGCAGCTTAGCGATGCGATGCAGGTATCCGGGCGTCGCCAGCCAGTAGTCGGTGCCTCGGTATTGATCGATAGCCGAAGCCGCCAGGCGCAGCGGGCCGCCGAGCGTAAAGCGATACGGCTGCGCCACGTTATGGTTGCCGAGCGTGCCGCCCTCGATGTTGAAGAGGAAGGTATTCTTCTTGCTCAGTGTGTGTGCGGCTTCGATCTGGCCGGTGAACTTCGGTGCGCCTGCGCTAACGGTGTTCGTCAGCGCGGAGAGCGTGGTGTTGCGCCAGTAGCCCGCATCGAAGACGGCGCGCATACCGCGGCTCGGCACCAACGCGCGGTCCTGATTGTCGTAGACATAGTGACCGTGGAAGAGCGTCGCGTTGCCACCGTAATCGGGGTAGTTGTCGAAGCCCGTCGTGGCGGTCCACTGCACGTTTTCGAAGTCGATGCCGACGCGCGCTTCCTGATACTTGTTGTCGCTCCAACCTGCATCACCTGCGACGCCGGTGTACTGTGACTGGCGCTCGGAGACGCGATAGTCGCCCTGATAGATGTAGTACGGTCGGCGCGTGATGCCCGCGCGCGGCGCAAGGAAGAAGTGTCCAAGCGGCTGCGGCTTCCAGTAGTACTCGAGTTCAGCGCGGGTGCGGAATCCGAGGTCAATGTTCGCTCGCAAACTCGAACCGTAGCCGCCGAGATCCTGCCACTTGAAGATCGTGGCGACCGTGGCGCGCGTCACGCCGCCGGTCTGCGCCTGCAGATCGAAGCCAAGATCGAGGAACGGCGGGCCGGTCTTCTTGTCACGCACATCGACGAGGATGATCGGCTCGTTCGAGTCTGCGTCCGCATAGCCGATGGTGTAATCCGCATCGTAGCGGCCATCGGAGCGCACGTCCGAAAGACGCTTCTCAACGTCGTCGAGGTTGATCGGCTTACCCGCGACAGGCGCGAAGATCGTCTCCACGACGCTCTTCACCTGCGAGTTGGGCGCATGCACCGTTACGCGAATCACGTTGCCCGGCGCCGGGCGCATGAGCGACCGCTTGTGCGCGATGTAGGCGTCCCAGTCCGCGTCGGAGAGCGCGTACTTCATCAGCTCGTCCTTGTGCTTCTCCGCAGCCTCGTAACCGCGCTTGGCGAGCTTATCGGTTTCGAGATAGCTGTTCGCCGTAAAGCCGCTCGTATCCGGCATGACGACGACGTTTGCGAGCTTGCGGCTATTCGCTTCGTTCGCCTCGATACCCACGGAGAACGCACGCTGCAGCACACCGAGGATGGAGTCGAGATCGCCCTTACCCACCGGGCTGAGCGGCAGACTGATCGCGATGATGACATCGGCCTTCATCGACTTCAGGTCCTGCGTCGGCAGGTTCTGCAGGATCGCACCGTCGACGAACTCGTGGCCGTTCATCTCAAACGGACGGAAAACCCCGGGGATCGACGCGGACGCACGCACCGCGTTCTGCAGCGAGCCGCGCGCGAAGGTGACGGTCTTCGCATCGTTGAGGTCCGTGGCCTGGCAACGGAACGGGATCGGCAAATTGTTGAAGTCGGTCTGGTCGTTGTAGGCCATGAACTCGCGATCGAGCAGCTCGTTCAAGCCGGTATCGGTGAGCAGCGAGTTGCGCAGGCTGACGCCATGCTTCAGGCCAACGCCGAGACCAGCGGGAATCTCACGCGACTCCTCGCGGCGGCGGTAATTGAGGCCTTCATAATCTGCACCGATGCGGAAGACGCGGTTCACGCTCTGGTCCGTGAGGATGTGCTTCATCTGCTCGGGCGTCTTGCCGGTGGAGTACAGCGCGGCGAGGATCGAGCCCATGCTCGTACCCGCGATCACATCGACCGGGATGTGATGCTCTTCCATCCACTGCAACGTGCCGATTTCGCTCATGCCGAGCGCTGCGCCGCCGCCCATCGCAACGCCGATCACCGGTCGGTTATGCGGTACATTCGTCGGGGGCGTGGAGGGGTCGAGCGGACCCAGCTTCAGCTTCGTGACCGAGGCCGAGACTTCGGAAGAACCGCCGGTCGCGGGTTTCGATGCCGAGCTCTTGTCCTGCCCCGCCGGAGCGGCCTGCTTGTCCGTCTGCGAAGGAGCGTCCTTCGAGCCGACGCCCGCGGCGGTGTTCGCTGCCGAGCGGCCGTTGCCCTTGCCCGACTGTAGCACCTGCTGCCCGTCTATGACAGGCTGCGCCGCCGAGGCGGCCTGCGCGAACGCGCTGGATGCGGGAACCGTGGTCAACAGAAGAGCAGCGGCGAGAGAAACAGATCGTCGATTCACGAGCGGGTACATCCTCGGGCAGAACTTTTACAACTAGGTAATGGCTTTGACGCAATGAAACGCGCTGTGGATGGCTGAGAAAAGCAAGGGGATAAGGGACAGCAAACTATGGCAAAAGAAAGGCCGCTCCCACGGAGCGGCCCGGCTCTTCGAAACCCTACACCCTATCCCTACGCCAAACCCTTGCCCTACCGCTGGCGATACTCCTGCAGCAGCTCAGGAAATTGCGTTTCGAGCGCGGCCACCTTGGGGACATCGCAGACCTGCACGTACGGATGTGCGGGGTTCTTCATGCCGAAGTCCTGGTGGTATTCCTCGCCGCGGTAGAACGCGATCAGTGGCTCTATCTTCGTGACGATCGGTGCATGGAAGACGTGCGCCGCGTCGAGCTGCGCGATGTACTCGCTGGCCACCCGCGCCTGCTGCTCATCGCTGGTGAAGATCGACGAGCGGTAGCTCGTCCCGAGATCATTGCCCTGCCCGTTGGCCTGCGTAGGATCGCTCACCACCGAAAACAGAATGCGCAGCAATGTGCCGTAGGTGACGACGTTCGGATCGAAGGTGATCCGGATCGCTTCGGCGTGGCCGGTCCAGTCTTCGCAGACAGTGCGGTAATTCGCCGTTTCTGCGGCGCCGCCGGTGTAACCGACCTCCGTGTCGATCACTCCGCGAACTCGCTGGAAAACAGACTGCACTCCCCAGAAACATCCGCCCGCAAAGACAGCGGTTTCCGTCTGGCCAGCGTCGTAGCCAGCTTCCGGCGCGACGATGTCGTGCAGCGGTGCGGGGATCGGTTCGGTGCGCTTAGGCTTGCTGAAAATGCTCATATCGATTGGATGCTTTCAGCTCCCTTAAGGTTCGGGTGCCCCACATCTCGCCTTTGGAGAGGTGCGTTTGCAGGATGTCGCAGAGTCCCGATTCTCGCTCCCACCTCTATGCAAGAAGCCGTGCAGATAAGGGCACTCGACGCTCTTTCACGACTAGCCCGGAGGCCAGTGCATGGGGCGGCCTCCGAGCAGGTGCACATGCATGTGGTCGACCGTCTGGCCGCCGTCCGGGCCGGTGTTGATGACGAGGCGATAGCCGCCATCGAGCTTCTTCTCGCGTGCGAGTTCGCCTGCGGCAAACATCAGGTGACCGAGCATCTCCTTGTCGCCTGCGGCGGCTTCGGCGTGCGAGCGGATGTGCTTCTTCGGAATGATGAGGAGGTGCGTCGGGGCCTGCGGATGGATGTCCGGGAAGGCCAGCACCTGCTCGTCCTCGTAAACGCGTGTCGCGGGGATGTCGCCCGATACGATCTTGCAGAAAAGGCAGTCCATGGAGATCACGATACGGCAGGCGGTGCGACCGAGGCCAGCGGACGCGTGCGATCGGTGGTCATCGTCGGCAATGCGGCGAGCAACTGCTGCGTATACGCATGTTGCGGCGCGCGCAGCACCTGCGCGGCCTCGCCCATCTCCACGATGTGCCCGCGCTGCATCACGGCGATGCGATCCGCCACCTGTCCCACCACCGCAAGGTCATGCGAGATGAAGATCATCGCCAGGCCGTACTCCGCGCGCAGGCGGCGCAGCAGCGTAAGCACCTGCGCCTGCACGGTGACGTCGAGCGCGGTGGTCGGCTCATCGGCAATGACGAGCTTTGGGCGGTTCACCAGAGCCATCGCGATGACGATGCGCTGGCGCTGTCCGCCGGAAAACTGGTGCGGATAGTCGTTGTAACGGCGCTCCGGGTCGGGCAGCGCAACGTCGTGCAACACGCGCAGCACACGCTCCTTCACCTCGCTCCGCTTCAGCTTCGGATGGTGCGCTTCGACGGCCTCGGCGATCTGCCGGCCAATCGGCATCACGGGATTCAGCGCCGTCATCGGCTCCTGGAAGATCATCGCGATCTCGCTGCCGCGCTGGCGACGCATCGCAGCCTCATCCAGCGCCAGCAGGTTCGCCCCGCCGAGCCGCACCGCGCCCTCCGTGCTCGCCGTCGCGGGCAACAGCCCCATCAGCGCAAGGCTCGTCGCCGACTTGCCCGAGCCGGACTCGCCGACGAGGCCCAGGGTTTCCCCCGGTGCCAGCGAGAAGCTCGCGCCATGCACGGCCTCAAACGCACCAAAACGCACGCGCAGGTCACGCACCTCGAGCAACGGAGTAGTTTCAGCAGCAGACATCAACTCTTCGAGGATAGCCGACACGCGGACCTCAGTGGTCCGCCGCGAAGCTCGACCACTCCGAAACGGCAAGGTCACCGCTCGGGCTCAACGCCCAGACGCGCCAGCGATACTGGCCCGGGCGCGCCACGAAGTCTGCCGTGGCACGCGTGCGTAAGTGCTGTCCGTCGTCCGGCACCAGGAACATCGATGCCGCGCCCCAGTGCTCAGGCCCGCCGCGCTGCCACTCGATCACCTCGAGCGTTGGCGCGCCTTTGTGCTCCCAGCCGAGCTCCGGACGCAGTGTGGTGAACGCTCCGTCCTTCGGCGAATCCAGCGTAACGACCTCCGCCGGAACCACCTTCTCCGCCGTGATGGCGTACGCAGAAAGATACTTCTTCGCGCGCATCTCCATCGACGCAGACATGTCGGGCGTGACATGCAGCACGTGCCAGTTGCCGTCGTTGTCTCTGCGCTCGACGACCATCGCCTGCACCACGCCGAAGCCGCTGTTGACCTCCGCCGTCACCCGCACGCTCACCAACGCAAAGACATCGCCCGAGACGGAATCGATCACATCGCTGCGTAACTGCAGACTGTCGAGCGCGACCGTGTGCGGCCCCTGCAAAATCTCCGCGCGCACCAGCGAAGCGTCGGAGGTCGCATACGCCGAGTCCGCGCTGCCGTCGGCAGTGTCGGACACCAGAACGCTGCGCGCCGCCGCGGCCGCCAGCCGCTCCTGATCGCTGTAGCTCGCGGGAATGATCGGTGTGCACGCATCACAGCGGCGGAAGCTCTGCAGCCAGACAGCAAAGGCCCGCGCAGACAGCGGATGCCCCGCTCCGCGCAGCACGGTCGGCAGCGCCGCCGTGATCGTGGCGCCGGTGAGGCCTTCCATCTGCGACGGAAAGCGCAGTGCCCCCAACGGCACCATCACGGAGGACCATGCAGCACCTTGCCCGGTCTCGGCCCAGCTCCATCCGTTCGGCGAGATCAGCAGCAGGTCCGGCGCGATCGTCGTGCCCTGCGTTGCCTGCAGAGCATCGACAAGGTCCTCTTCGCGCACGGTGGACACATGCGTGTGCAGCTCAGGAAAGTCCGTGCGCAAACGCGCAAAGGTGGCGCTCCACACCGGGTCACTTCCCCGCACCAGACGTGGCCCTGTCGTCGCGCCGGGCGCGGCCGTTCCCGTGCCGGAGAAGCTCCCGGCCGTTTGCCCGTAGCTGCCCGCAGTCTGGCCGTAGTTGCTGGAGGCCGTGCCGTAATTGCTCGAAGCCGTACCGAAGTTTCCCGCCGTCTGCCCGACGCTTCCGGCGGTCTGGCCCACGTCGCTGGCATTGCTGCCAACGCTTGAAGCGTTGTGGCCGTAAGTGCTTGCCGTCTGCCCGTAGTTGCTGGAGGCCGTGCCGAAGCTGCCAGCGGTCTGCTCCGCCATCGTCGTGGGCAAGTTGCCCATCAGAGCCGTATCGCTGCCGGCGGGCTTCCATCCCGGTGCGGCTTTGCGTACCACCCAGACGTTCAGGGTGCCTGTCCGCAGCGCGGTCAGCGAAGGGTCATCTGCAGCATGGGAGTAGTGCGTCGACTGCGCGGACAGCGTCATGGACGCTGCACTCAACATCATCGCGGCAACCCATTCCCAGCGTCGCAAGCAGACTCCCCTCTTCCCATGCAGCACGGCTGCTCTTTAGCGTACTTGGACTTCGCCGCGCGCCGAACGTTATCTTTCGACACCGATTGAACCTTTCGGGCCGCTTTCGTACTCCAATACTTCGTATGGCATCGCCGATTCGCCTCTCCGTGCTCGATCAGTCGCCCGTCGTCACAGGCTCCACGCCTGCACAGACGCTGGCCAATTCGCTCGACCTCGCGCAGCATGTGGACGCGCTCGGATATACACGCCTCTGGTACAGCGAGCACCATGCGATGGACCTGCTGGCCTGCACCGCGCCGGAGATCCTCATCACCCGCGCCGCCACCTTTACCAAGCAGATCCGCGTCGGCTCCGGCGGCGTGATGCTGCCGCACTACGCTTCGCTGAAGGTGGCTGAAGTCTTCCGCACGCTGGAAGCGATGTTCCCCGGCCGTATCGATCTCGGCATCGGTCGCGCACCCGGCGGCGGGCAGCTCGAGGCCTACGCGCTCAAGCGCGACCGCGAAGCCCCCTCGCGCGATGACTTTCCGCAACAGCTCGCCGAACTGCGCGCGTTCCTCGACAACTCGCGCTGGGACAACTATCGCGACGCCCGCGGTCCACATCCGTTCTCGAAGATTCGCGTGATGCCCAGCGCGGAGACGACGCCGCGCGTCTGGCTGCTTGGCTCCTCCATGTGGTCGTCTGTGACCGCCGCGCAGGAGGGCCTGCCGTACGCCTTTGCGCACTTCTTCTCCGGTCAGGGCACACGTGAGGCGATTACGCATTACCAGCGCAGCTTCGTGCCCAGCGCCGAGCTGCAGAAGCCTGAAGCGATGATCGCCATCGGCGCGATCGTCGCCCCCACGCAGGAAGAAGCCGACCATCTGCACGCCTCCGTCCGCCTGCTGCAGCGACGCATCCGCCAGGATGACCGCCGCCCGGTAGCCACGCCCGAAGAGGCGCTGCGCGAACTCAACGTGCCGCCTGCGGTCCCACGGCAGCCCTGGCCTGTGCTCGCCGGCGCGATCGACCAGCCGGAGACCGAGTACCCGCGCTACGTCGTCGGTACGCCCGCCAAGGTGCGCGACGAGTTGCTCCGCATCGCCCGCGAGCTTGAACTGCGCGAGCTGATCGTGAACACCATCACGCATTCCCACGAAGCGCGCAAGCGCAGCTACTCGCTGCTGGCCGAGGCCTTCGAGCTTTAGCCCGCACTCGTTACACTCAGTAGCGATGGCTTTCTCCTACGATGCTCTGATCGTCGGCTCCGGACCGGCTGGCTGCGCCGCGGCCTTTGATCTTGCCCGCAACGGCAAGCGCGTTCTGCTGCTCGACAAGCGGCTCTTCCCTCGCCCCAAAGCCTGCGCCTGCGGGCTCACACGCAAGACACTCGCGGCGCTGCGCTACTCCGTCGATCCCGTGGTTGAGCGCGTGTGCGACGAGATCGTGCTGCAACGCGCAACGAGCGGCACCGTCGCCGACAAGTCGCAGGAGATTCGCGTGAAGGCAAAGACGCCCATCGCCGCGATGGCCGTGCGCGAGAAGTTCGATGCCTATTGCCTTGAGCAGACGCTGAAGGCCGGCGCCAAAGGCGGCAGCGCCGAGTGGATGAAGATCGATAACATCCTCACGCTGGACGAACAGCCCGACCACGTCGCCCTGACCGTGGCCACCAACGATGGCCCGCAGACCTTCACCGCGCCTGTGCTCATCGGCGCCGACGGCTCCAACGGCCAGACGCGTCGCCTCTCCACGCAGAGCAAACTCCTTACCGGCGAAGAGCCGCAGTGGTACATGCGCGGCTTCGCGCTCGAGGCGATGGTGCCGTACACGAGCCTCCCCGTACCGCTGCCCGAAGGAGACGGTCCGCAGGACCTGGTCTTCGACTTCGCTCCGCTCGCCGATGGCTACGGCTGGCTGTTCCCCAAGGGCGATCACATCAACATCGGCGTCGGCGCATTCGCCCCCGACAACGATCCGATCAACGCGAAGCTGAAGACGGTAACGCGCGCGCTGCTCGCCGAGTACACCCGCACCAAGCTTGGCGTGGAGCTTCCTGCCGAGGTGACCGGACAGTACCTCGGCATGGGCGGTCATCGCTACGCGCCGCGTGGCCGCGTACTGCTCGTCGGCGATGCTGCGGGGCTCGTCGATCCCCTGACCGGCGAAGGCATCCACTCTGCGCTCGTGAGCGGACAGGCGGCAGCAGCAGCGATCCTCGGCGCACCCTATGCCATGGCAGAAGGCTACGCGCATCATCTGCGTCCGCTGCAAGAGGTGCTCGCGTTCTCCGATCGCGCATCGCGTTCGTTCTATCGCGAGCCCGCGCGCGGCTTCAAGGTGATGCGCTGGCCGCTGCTGCGTAACCTCGTGCTGAAGACCTACGCCGACGGTGTCGGCAAGACAAAACTGCTCGCCACCCTCGCACGATGGGCCAGCTAGCTAACCACCTTAGCTAATCCATCGCGCCACAGACCGGGCGCCCCCCCTGTCTAGACTTTGAGACAGGGGTTTTGCGGCATCTGCGCCACAGACCGGGTGCCCCATGTCTCGACTTTGAGACATGGGTTTTGCAGGATGCAAGCGAGCCAAGGACCCTCGGCATCTGCGCCACCGATATGGCAACCACTACTCGAAACGCGGTAGATGTTCCATCTCGCTGTGCGGCACAGGCTCGACCTCGCCACCCGCCTTCACCCACGCCCGCAGGCCGCCACGAATCACCTTCGTATGGCAGTTCTCCTGCTCCAGCACCTTCGCGACGCGGACGCTCGTGGCGTCGTGCGCGCACGAGCAGTAGAGATAGATATCGCACTCCGGTGCCATGAACTCACGCAGCGCAGAAAGCTCTTCGCGCAGACGGTTCGGCTCAATGCGAATCGAGTTCTTGATGCGCGTCGCCTTCGGATCGTAATACCCGTGCGAGCGCACATCGGCGATCACCACCACGCGCTCATGCGCCTTATGCAGCGAGAGGCGCTGGCGCAGCTCCACCGCAGCGACGCGTTCTACCGTGGTGAAGCGCGTGTCGCGCAGCGTCGCGATGATGAGATACAGCAGGTACAGCACGAACAGCGTCGTGAACATCGCCGCCGTGACATGGCCGAAGCCGATCACCCACGCGGTGAGCGTGCGCAGCGCGTGCGAGAAGAAGTAGCCAAGCGTCGTCCACGTGAGCACATAGAAAGTGACACCGAGAAGGTCCAGCCGCAAGAACCGCGACGGGCGCATGTACAGACTGCCCGCAAGCGGGGCGGCTACGGTCGCGAGCCCTGGCACGAACTTCGCGAAGAGCAGCGTTCGCGGGCCGCGCTTGTAGAACGAGCGCGCCGAGCCGAAGATGCAGGTTTCCGGGTTCACGCTCAGGCGGCACAACCCCGCGAGCAGCCACCAGCCAGTGAAGCGTCCGCCGAAGTACATCAGCGTGTCGCCACAAACGCCCGCGATGACCGCGCAGGCTACAAGCGTCGGAAACGAAAGCGTGCCCGCATGGGCGGCTGCCCCTGCAGTCAGCAGCACTAAGCTGAGCGGCAGCGGCACGCCGCAGGCCGCGACAAACAGGATCACAGCCGTCGCCACATAACCGTGGTGCATGATGGCGTCGAGCAGATGCATGGCGACTGCGGCTCCGGAAACGAGGAAGGTTCTGGCTACTAGGATGCAGAGTTTACGGTAGGCGTTACGAAGTAGATTCCCGCACGTGAAAATCCGCTGTTTCCCGCCTAAAACACAAAGCGCGCGCTGAGTTGCAGCCGCCGTTCGTGCAGGATGCCGGTGGTAGAAGAGAGCGGCTGGCCGAAGGGCGTGGTCGTGGTGTCGCCCTCGGCGGCAAGGGCGGTGGTGTCCTGAAAGACGAGTGGCGTGACCCCGCCGGTGACAGTGCCGGGCGCGAAAGCACGCGTTTCCACGCTGGTGCTGGGCGTGTTGAGCAGATTGAAGGTCTCTGCCGCGAAGCTCGCGCGCCAACGACCCGGTAACGTGACCGTCCGCTCCAGGCGAAGGTCCACGTTGCTGCGCACAGGCAAGCGCAGCGTATTGCGGCCCACCGTGGGCAAATACTTCGCACCGCCCGAACCGTTGATCGTCTCACTGCCCCCGGACAGCTCGGTGCCGCCGTCGATCATCATGCTGAACGGTGCGCCGCTGCCCGCAATCCCCGTCGCGCCGACGGTCCAATCGCGGAAGGCAGAGCGTTGCCACAACGCGCCCCCTGCAAACGTCGGCCGCCACTGCACGGTGCCGAAGAAGTGGTGCGTGTAGTCGAGCGACGAGCGGCCTTTGTCGTAACCGTTCGCAAACGGGTCGAACTGCGTGTCCGTATGCGGAGCGGCGCCCTGCAGCGGAGCGTAGTCGATGGCGCGCGACCATGCGTAGGCCGTTGCAGTTGCAACGTGCGCCAGCGTCCGCGCAGAGACGCGTCCAACGCATGGAAGGTCGCGTTATCGTCCGAGAGCAACGCCGTCAGCGGACCGTAACCGTTGAGCTTGCGCGCGCTGTAAAGCGGCACGGAAAACGTCGTCCCCGCACGCGCGCCAAGGCGATTTACGCCGCCCTGCAGCTGAAACGTGGTGAGCGTCGTCGACGGTTGCACGTTCAGATCCACTGTTCCAGGAAGCTGCGTGGCAAGCGCTCCTGCGTAGGCCACGTGCGCCTGCCAGCCGCGCGCGATTTCGCGCTGCAGCGTCAGCGAGAAGCGCTGCACGGCAGGCAACCGAAAGTGCGGGGCGAAGACGAGCGCTCGTGCGGTCTCCGCCACGGCTGACGGAGCCGCGCCGGTGAACGAACACGGATAGCCGAAGCTCACCGTCGGCGTCTGCGGGCAAAGCACCTCGGTGCGTGGCGTGATGCGCACGCGTTCGATGCCCGTGGCGAGCGCATTTTCCGTGAGCGCCGCACGCGTGGTCTCGCCCGCAAGCCTGCCGAAGAAGAGACCGTAACCAGCCGTCGCCGTAATGCCCAGAGGCGCGCGCCACGCCACGCTGACACGCGGGCCGAAGTTGTTGCGGTCCTCGGGAAAGACCGCCGTCGAGCCTGCGCGCGGGTCGTTGAGCGAGCGCAACGCGAGGTTCAGCGCAGGGTTCGAGCGCTGCGGCAACGGAAGCAGGGTGTACTCGCCGCGCAACCCGAGCGTGAAGTGCAAGCGCTGCCACGCGCTCCACTCCGCCTGCGCAAAGCCTGCGATCTCGTGCGTGGCGAACTCCGTCTGCTGCGCGCCGAAGGTCTGCGTGTAGCTCAGGAAGCAGAAGCGGTGCACGCTCGCGGTGATACTCGGGCACGCGGCATTGGGGTATGCGTTCACGCCGTAAATGTAGTCGGTCATCCAGTCGACAAGCCCGCCCGCGCGGCCGTTCGTATCACCGCTGGAGTAGCGAAAGGTGCCGTTCGTATTCGTCGCTGAGTCGATACGATCCTGCACGCGACTCCAGTTCGCGCCCAGGCGCAGGAACACGCCGCGATGCAGCCACGATGCCGTTTCGACAAGCTGGACGCGATGTTCGTCAGGGTAGGCCGTTCGCCCCAGCGATGCGGGCGTGCCGTAGACGAAGCCTTCCGGCGCGATGGTGACCTGCGGCGAAAGGCCCCCGCTGGCGACGGCGGGCTCCTGCGCCAGCGGAGCCCGCGGCTGCTCAAACTCGAGATCGTGCGACCACTGCGCGCGAAGATCATTCGTCCAGCCGTGCGGCAGCGTGCGCGTCCAGCTCGCGGTGAAGGCCGTGACCTCCGTGCGCGCGTCGCCAAGACTGCCGACGCCGCGCGTCATCACCGCATCAGAGCGGCCCGCAAACGATGCACCCACCGGCGAAGCGAAGCGGTTGCCAAGGAATGCAAGCGCGAGCGAATCACTCATCGTCGGCTTCAGATCGAGCCGCGCGAAGCTGAGCAGCCGCGTGGAGTCGCGCGTCGTCTCGCCCATCAGGCTATCGAGGAAGCGCAACGCCTGCGCGCGTTGGACCGCCGTCACGCCGCGGTTGGCCAGCAACGCCTGCTGCGTGGCGGAGAGCGTGAAAAAGCTCGGCGATTGCGACGACGCCACCACGCGCGTGTCACGCAACTCATACTCCAGCGAGGCAATGCCCGCCGCATGGGTGCGCCACCAGTGCGGCGCGCCGCGAAACGCGAGGGGGCCGCCCACGCTGCCGCCTACCTCGACCGTTGCCGCGCGCGGCTTGACGAGCGAGGTGATCGGCGAGCCGTTGTTGTAGCGCGTGGCGACCGAGTAAGGGTTCGTCGCCGCAAAGGCTGCGTCCAGCGCGATTGCAAACAGCCGCCCGTGCAGATGCTCGCCCCCGCGCCGCGAGCCCACCGCAACGACCGCTCCTGCACCGCCGGCCTCTGCGGTGAAATTCGCGCTTCCCGCCTCCATCGAGCGGATGGCGCTGCCCGCAAACGAGGCACGGCTGCGCGCCGCGCCTGCCGCCGCTCCCCGGGTGCTGGCGCGGAAGGACTGCCACGCCGAAAGTCCATCAACGGTGTTGTCGTTCGTGGTCGTGGCAAGGCCCGCAGAGCTGGCTCCGCTGGCGGGATCGACAGATTGTCCGCGGTGAGTGGTGCTTTCATCGTCTGCGTCGGCGTCTTCGCTGCGGTCGGCGAGCGTTGCATCGCGGAGGTCCACCCGCTGCAGCTCTACCTGCTCCCACTCCGGCGGTTCCAGCGCGATTTCCGGCTGCGCAGGCACGCGCGACACCCCGCATCCGGCCAGCCATAACGCTGCCGACACAGTGCATCCAGCCCAGGCCACTCGCCACCAAAGACGCAAACGTACACTCCGCCTCGGAGGCAAACGAGCCGAGGCACTCACTACGCAAGAGGAGAAATTTCTTTCACGGTATCGTGAGTCGCGGTGCGGATGCAAAGAGCAAATCGCATCGGGGCATAGGAGGATCGCCGCAAAGCATCTACACTGGAGATTGGAGAAAGTTCAGGGGCTGCACGATGTTTATTGACGAAGCGCGAATCCGCATCAAGGCCGGCGACGGCGGCAACGGTTGTATGGCGTTCCGGCGCGAGAAATTTGTGCCGCGCGGCGGCCCTTCCGGCGGCGACGGCGGCCACGGTGGCGACATCGTGCTGCGCAGCTCGCGCATGCACAACACGCTCGTGCACTTCCGCTTCAACCCGGAGCATAAGAGCGAACGCGGCGAACATGGCCTCGGCTCCAACATGAGCGGCCGCTCCGGCGAGCCGCTCGTGCTCAAGGTCCCCGTCGGCACCGTCGTCTACGACGAAGAGACCGGTGCGCAGATTCACGACTTCCAGCACGTGGACGAAGACTTCGTCATCGCCCGCGGCGGACGCGGCGGACGAGGCAACCAGCACTTCGCCACCAGCACGCACCAGGCCCCCCGCGAGCACGAACTCGGTCGCCCCGGCGAAGCGCGCACACTGCGCCTTGAACTCCGTCTGCTCGCCGATGCCGGCCTCGTAGGCTTCCCGAACGTCGGCAAGTCGACACTCATCTCGCGCATTTCCGCCGCAAAGCCGAAGATCGCAAACTACGCCTTCACCACGCTCGAGCCCAACCTCGGCGTTGTGCAGATCGGCGACTTCCCCTACGAGCAGTCGTTTACCGTGGCCGACGTCCCCGGCCTCATCGAAGGCGCGCATCTCGGCGCAGGCCTCGGCGTACAGTTTCTGCGCCACATTGAGCGCACCAGCGTTCTCGTGCACCTCGTCGATGTTTCCGACAGCGCGGTGACGACCGACGCCGCGCTCGCCGAAGGCGAAACCGCAGACCCGGTCGAAAACTTCAAGGTCATCACCGCCGAGCTCAAGAGCTTCGACCCCGCGCTCGCGGCCAAGCCGACCATCGTCGTCGCCACGAAGATCGACTCCGCCAACCCCGAGAAGCTGAAGAACCTGAAGGCCTACGCCAAGCGCCGCAAGCTGCCGTACTTTGAGATCTCCGCCGTGACCGGCGAAGGCATCGAGAAGCTGAAGTTTGCCATGGCCGAAGCCGTCGCCACGCATCGCACCGAAGATCTCACGCACCCGACCAAGCCGGAGCCGAAGATCGAGAAGGCGCCGAAGCGCAAGGCGATCTATCCGCCGCCTGCCCCCAACGCGCGCGGCAGCCGCACGCACTAGGCCCTCGGCACAGCAACAAAAAACGACCGCAGCCCTAAGGCTTGCGGTCGTTTTCTTTTGCCGAATCTTTGCGGTTTACCAGCTGGCGGTGAAGAAGATGAGGAACGAAACGCAGCTCACGCCAAACACAATCAAGCCAAGCGGCCACCACTCGTCAATCACATCATGCTGCGCGTGTACGTGCTCTTCCATCTCGATCACTCCTTATGCCGTAATACTGTCGCCTTTGATGATAGCGCAGCACCGCCGCCGCGCAAACTTCGCCGACCGGTAAGCGTCTACGGTTGCCCCACGCGATAGCTCGTGATGTCGAGTTCCTGCACCGGCGTCTCCGTGTGCGGCGTGCCTTCGGGAACCCAGTCATACGGCACCGCCTGCGCGCGATACGTCAGCATCGACTCGAACGGCTTGTCGCCACGCTTGCCGTGGCCGAGGTACGGCACTACGTACTCCCACACGATCTCGCCCGTCGGCGTGATCTGGAAGAGGCGTCCATACATGCCCTCGCAGATCAACGTGTTGCCGTTCGGCAGACGATGCGCGCTCGACACGAACGACGAAAAGAACGTCCACGTTGGCCGGCCGGAGTCTTCGCCCGTGTACTGCCACACGATCTGCTTCTTCACCGGGTCGATCTCCAGAATGCGCGAGCCCGCATAAATTCCCAACGCTGCAGGCGGAAAGCCTGCGCCGCCTTCGTCGTCAAAGAGCAGCAGATGCCCTGCACCCGGCAGGCCCTTCGCGATCAAATGCGCGTTGTGCTGGCCCGAGATCTGGTCCACCGGACGCGGCAGCGTCTTGTTGCCGATGCGCTGGTCCGGCGACAGCTCATCGCCCGGAAAGTTCGGCCCAAGGCTCCAGACCACCTTGCCTGTGCGCTTTGAAATGATCAGCACCACGTTGCCCTTGCGGGCGTCGATCATGATGTTCTCGGGGTCAAAGCGCTTGTCGCCTGCGTCGAACCACTGGTTCGGCCCGAGCACCTGCATGTCGTTGATCTCGAGATAGCCATACGGCTCCGCACCGTTCTTGGCCACACGCGCCTGCAGATACCTGATGCCCTCCGGCGAGAAGCCGAACTCCGCGAGATGATCGCCCGCGTCCCACGTCCACACCACCTTGCCCTGCTGATCGACCTCGACGATGCCCTGATCGCCGATCACCGTCGGCCCAACCATCGGCACCGCGTGCACCACCGTGCGAAGCATCAGCGTATGCCCGTTCGGCAGCCGCGCCCAGTCGTGATTCTGCAACGCCGAGCCATCCTTGCCCTCGCCGCTCCACGACCACACGGTCTTGTCATTCCAGTCCGCTTCGCCGAAGGTCTTGTTCGTGAAGATGCCGCCGCGTTTGTCGCCATTTTCCGCAAGCTGCAGCATCACGTGGCCGCGCGCTCCGCCCACGAGCTTCGGATCAAGCACCTCGCCGGGGTTGCCGCCATGCGACCAGCGCTTCACCTCGTGGCCGTTCATGTCGATCAGGTGCATCAGCCCATCAGGCCCGCTGAACGCGACATAGCTGTTGTACGCCTTCGCCGGGTTGTAGACCGTCGTGCCCGTCGGATACACCCGCGGCGGATCGCCCGCATGAGCAGCGGAGCTAAGAGCCAACGCAGCAGCCAGCACAGAGACAGAGCGGAACAGAGTCTTCAAGAGCAACCTCGCAAAGAGAAGTGACGCTGCTTCGATGATGGCACAGCGCGCTAACGCGTGGAGCGAAACCGATTCGCGGCGCGGAACTCTTCGCGCAACTCCGGCGTGCGCAGGTTCTCGCGAATATGCGCCAGGTGCTGCTCCAGCGCGAAGAGCGTCGCCGCAAGCGGCTGCGTGTTCGTCATCGCGATGTCGCGCCACATCGAATACGGGCTGGCACCGAGGCGCGTCGTCTCGCGCAGTGCACGCCCGCCGATCGCGCGGATGTCTTCCATCGCCGCCGCGTCCTCGCCGAACGAATCTTCGAGCAAAGCCGCAAACGCCGTCGACAACATCTGCGGCAGATGCGAAACCCAGGCGCAAACCTTGTCATGGCGCAGCGCTTCAATCTCACGCGGCACCGCGCCGAACGCGGCGATCCACGCCTGCCACTGCAGCGTCAGAGGCGTTGGCTCTGCCAGCGAAGTAAACAACCAGGTGGCCCCGCGGAAGAGCGAGGCCTCCGCGATCGCAGCGCCGCCAGACTCTTTGCCCGCCATCGGATGTCCCGGCAAAAACGTTGCGCGCCCCGGCTGATTGAACAGCGCGTTCGCCTTTTCGCAGATCACAACTTTCGTGCTGCCAACGTCCGTCACCAGTTGTCCTTCGCTCAGCACCGGCGCCAGCCGCTCCATCCAATCGAGGATCGGCAACACCGGCGCAGCGAGCACGTACACATCTGCAGCGTTCAGGGCGAGCACATCCTCCTGCGAAGCCAGCACGCGATCGAGCGCACCGATGCGCAGCGCCTCCGCAGACTCGGCCGCATTCGGGTCCCAGCCCAACACCTCGCCCTCAAACGCAGCGCCGAGCGACTTCAGCGCAAGCCCGATGCTTGCGCCGATGAGTCCCGTGCCGAGAATGAGAACGCGCGTGGCCATTGGTTGTGTCCTGGTCTAGCTTTCTTTCCTGTGCGTGAAGCTGCGGCCCGCCACACCGCGATAGTCGCCAGCCACATGACCGCGCCCGCGCAACACATACTTGTACGTCGTCAAGCCATCTAGCCCCACGGGTCCGCGCGCGTGAAACCTGCTCGTGCTGATGCCCACCTCGGCACCAAAGCCGTAACGAAAGCCATCAGCAAAACGCGTGCTCGCGTTGTGATACACGCCCGCCGCATCCACCTCGCGCAGGAAGCGCTCTGCGGCCACAGCATCCTCCGTAAGAATGCTCTCCGTGTGCGATGAGCCATGCGTGTGAATGTGCGCGATCGCCGCATCGAGCGAGTCCACAACACCCACAGCGATCTCCGGCTCGCCGTACTCATGCGACCAGTCCGCAACCGGCGTTGCATCCTTCGTGAGCTTCAACACTTCGCTGTCACCATGCAACTTCACGCCGCGACGCGAGAGATGCTCGGCAAGCTTCGGCACAAACTCATCGGCGATATCGCGATGCACCAGCACCGTCTCCACCGCATTGCACGCCGCCGGATAATCGAGCTTCGCATCGTCAATCACGCGCAACGCTAGCTGCTCATCCGCAGCGAGATCGACATAGATATGGCAGATGCCCTCGGCATGACCCAACACTGGAATGCGCGTATTCGCCTGCACGTACTCCACCAGCTTCTTCGCGCCGCGCGGGATCATCATATCGATCGCATCGTGCATCGCCAGCATCTCTGCTGCGCGCTCCCGCCCCAGCACCAGCGAAATCAGATCGCTCGGCAAACCAGCAGCCGCGACAGCTTTGCGCAACACATCCACCAACGCAATCGCCGTGCGTTCCACTTCTTTGCCCGGCTTCAACATCACCGCATTGCCGCTCTTCAGCGCCAGCGCCGCAATCTGCGTCACCGCGTCCGGACGTGCTTCAAAGATCACCGCCAACACACCGAGCGGCACAGAAATCTTCTGCAGATGCAGGCCATCCACGCTGCCACCGGGCAACGGATTCGCGTTGTCCAACTCCGTCGCATCCAGCACCCGACCAAGAGGATCAGGCAATGCCGCCACCGAGCGAATCTGTTCCACCATCTCCTGCAACTTCGCTTTGTTCAGCTTCAAGCGCGAGAGCGTCGAAGGCGATAGTGCATCCTCGCCGCTCAACGACTCCGCAGCCTTCAAGTCTTCCGCGTTCGCTGCAGACAACTCCGGCCCCGCTGCTGCAATGGCATCCGCCATCGCTTCCAACGCAGCGTTGCGCTTCGCTTCATCCAGTGGCGCGAGCACACGCGAAGCCGCTTTGGCAGCGACAGCGATCTCGCGAACCGTGCGCTCGCTCATCGCCAACTCCCAGCAGCCACCGGCGCAGCAAAGCGCGTTCCGAGCACTTCACCCGCGAGCAAACGCTCGAGCACCTGCGGCGTGCGACCGTTCGCGATCACCACCTGCTTTCCCGCGCGCAGCGCGATGTTCGCGCTCTCGAGCTTCGAGCTCATGCCACCGCGACCGCGGCCATTGCCGCCCTGCGCCAGCGCCAACACGCTCTCGTCGATCACCTCAACGCGCTGCAACACCTGCGCGCCCGGCTCCGTTGGATTGCGATCGTAAAGTCCATCCACATCCGAAAGCAGCACCAGCAAGTCGGCGTTGATGTGCTTCACCAGCAGCGCCGAAAGCTTGTCATTGTCGCCGAACAGACGCTGCGGCGCGCCTTCCGCCGGGCGCTCCAGCTCCATCGTCGAAACCGTATCGTTCTCGTTCACGATCGGAATCACGCCCAGCGTCAGCAACGCATCGAGCGTCGCGCGCAGATTGGCATGGCGTGTCGGATCGCGGAAATCATCTTCGGTCAGCAGCACCTGCGCGATCGGGCAGTTGAAGCGGTCGAATGCGTCACCATACAGCGCCATCAGTCGCGACTGGCCAATCGCCGCACACGCCTGCACCTGCGCCAGTACCGTCGGTCGCGTGCTCAGCCCCAGTCGCTCCACACCGAGCCCCACAGCGCCCGAAGATACAACCAACACCTCATAGCCCTGCTCACGCAGCGCCGCCACCTGTTCCACCAGGCCGCACAACAAACCCAACGCTACCTTGCCATCCGTGCGCATGATCACGTTCGTTCCAAGCTTGACTACGATGCGACGCATCCACTTCTCGCTTTCTGCTTTGACACTTCGAGGATAACAAGCCAAACCCGCGCCTGTCGTACACTCCCTGCACACCTTCTACTCAGGAGCTATTCACCGCCGACATGAAACCCGTACTCGCTCTCACCGCTGCTGCACTCCTCTTCACCGCTACCGCGTTGCATGCCCAGGCCACTCCCGACAGCATTCGCAAGGAGATCGGCACGCTGCGCTCGCTGCCCGAAGCCGAGCGCGGCACGCGCACCGGCTCCATCGCCAAAGAGATCGCCACACTGCCCGACGGCAAACCCAAGCTCGGCCTTGCGCTGGGGCTGGCGCATCTCTCCACCGAAGGCGACCCCGGTCGCGACAACCTGCAAGCTGTGACCGACACGCTCGCCGCCGCGACCAACGGCTTCCCCGTGCCTGAAGCCAACGGCAAGCCCGCCGAGCCGTACAACGAGCTCGCCACCCTCGCGCGCTACGAAGAGATGAAGGTCTCCGGCCCCATCGCGCAGAACCCGCAGTACATCGCCGCGCTCGACAAGCTCGCGAAGGACGACGAAGAGGTCAGCAAGCAGGACTTCACCGCTAAGGACATCAAGGGCAAGAAGTGGACGCTGAGCCAACTGCGCGGCAAGATCGTCATCGTCAACTTCTGGGCGACGTGGTGCCCACCCTGCCGCATGGAGCTGCCCGCGCTCGACAACATCGCCGACAAGCTGCCCAACGACGTCGTCGTGCTCGCACTCACCGATGAAGATTCGCTGAAGGTGCAGCCCATCCTCTCGCGCATCCCGCACCTCACCGTGCTCTTCGACAGCGACCACAAGGCCGCGACGAAGTTCAAGGTGAACAGCCTGCCGAAGACCTTTGTCTTCGATCGCGAAGGCAAGCTCGCTGCCGTTGCTATCGATGGCCGCACACCGCGACAGTTCGTGGCGATGCTGAAGAAAGCCGGGCTGAAGCTCTAACCACTGCGCAAACAAACGCCCACCGAGGCATCGTGCACGGTGGGCGTTTGCGTGTTCGCAGCAAGGCCCTTACACGTGCACAGGCTGAACAGCCGGAGCCACCGAGCGATCGACCACCGGCGCAAGCTGGCGCAGCTTCGCGACGAGCTCATTCAACTGCTCGGGCGTCAACGACTGAGCGCCATCGCTCATTGCCTTGTCCGGGTTCGGATGCATCTCCATCAGCAAGCCGTCCGCGCCCGCAGCCACAGCAGCCAGCGCCATCGGCGGAACGAATGCGCGAATGCCCACGCCGTGCGACGGATCGCCAAAGACCGGCAGATGCGTCAGCTTCTTCAGCACTGGAATCGCGGAGATGTCCATCGTGTTGCGCGTTGCAGTTTCGTACGTGCGAATGCCGCGCTCGCAAAGCATCAGGTCGTAGTTGCCACCCGAAAGCACATACTCGGCCGAGAGCAACGTCTCTTCAATCGTCGCTGCGATGCCACGCTTCATCAGCACCGGCTTGCGCACCTTGCCCAGCTCACGCAGCAGGTTGAAGTTCTGCATGTTGCGCGCGCCCACCTGGAAGCAGTCGATGTACGGCAGCATCGTTTCGATCTGCGAGATCTCCATCACCTCGGTGATCACAAGCAGGCCGTGTTCATCCGCGGCTTCGCGCATCAGCTTCAGGCCTTCGACGCCCATGCCCTGGAAGGAGTACGGCGACGAGCGCGGCTTGTACGCACCACCACGCAGGAACTGTCCGCCAGCAGCAGCCACCTGCTTCGCGCTCAGCATGATCTGCTCGCGCGACTCCACCGAGCACGGACCCGCCATCACGACAATCTCTTCACCGCCAACGACCACGCCGTTGGGGAAGGTGATGCGCGTGCCTTCCGGGCGGAAGCCGCGACCCGCCAGCTTGTACGGCGACGAGATCCGGTACGCCTGCTGCACACCCGGCAACACCTGAAACTCGGTCACCTCAAAGTGCGAAGGCGTGCCGACACCCGCGAGGATGGTCTGCGTTTCGCCGGTGGTGCGATGCACGTTGAAACCGAGCGACTCCATGCGCTCGATCACGTTCACAATTTGCTCTGTACTTGCGTTGTCCTGCATGGCAACGATCATCACTTCAATCCTCTTTTCGTCGAGTTCGACGAGGCTGTTCGCGCTTACTTGGCGGGCCTCTGTTTGTTGCGCATCACGTCCATGACGCGCTGATAAATGTCAGTCAGTTCGGCGGTGGTCAGCGGACCGGTGCTTACGGCGCTCACGTGCTCAAAGACACGCTGTTCGCGCTGCGGTTCGTACACTGCAGCAGCATTCGCCAGTTTCAGCTTGCCAATCTCGACGGCGCACTCTGCGCGCTTGTTCAGCAGAACGGTGATCTGCTCGTCGATCTCGTCAATCTTGTTACGCCAGTCCGCTATTTCCATCGTGCTTCTCCGTGCCAGAATCTGAATGTCGGTGCCAGTTGATGATATGCGTTTAGCTTGAAGGCTGGCCTCCTTGCTTGAGCGAGCGAACAAACTCGCCAACGGCCTTAGGCGCATCCGCTGCGGGAGTCTTCTCCACCAGCGCAACGATCGCCGAACCCACCACAGCCGCGTCCGCAAAGCCTGCAACGGTCTTCACATGCTCCGGCGTCGAGATGCCGAAGCCCAGCGCGACAGGGACCTGGGCGAACTGCTTGAGGCGCTTCACCAGCGTCTCTGCATCGGCAGCAAGTTCCGTCTGCGTACCCGTGATGCCCACGCGCGAGATCGCGTAGACGAATCCGCGCGAGTTCTCTGCGATGGCCTTGAGGCGTTCATCCGGCGAGGTCGGCGCAGCGAGAAACACCGGCGCAAGATCATTCGCGCGCATCGCTTCGAGATACTCGCCCGCCTCTTCCACGATCATGTCGGTGAGCAACACACCATCCGCACCCGCGGCCTTCGCGGCCTTCGCGAAAGCACTCATGCCAAAGCGCACCACAGGGTTGAGATAGCTGAAGAGAATGATGCCCGCGCTCGCCCGCGCATCACGAATCTCACGGCAGGTCTTCAGCACGTCTTCGAGCCGAGTTCCCCTCGCCACCGCACGCTCACTCGCACGCTGAATCACCGGGCCATCGGCCAACGGATCGCTGAACGGCACACCGAGTTCGATAACATCCGCACCTGCGTCAATCGCGGCGATCGCCATGTCGCGCGTAGTGGCAAGATCGGGGTCGCCCGCGGTGAGGTAGATAACGAGGCCGGGCTTATTCGCAAACGAAATCACTGCTTACCTTCTTTCGATTCTTGCAAGACGTCTTCAACTGTCCAACCTTCTGCAATCAACTCGAAGCTGCCTACGCTATCGAGATAAATCATGTAGTGATGAGCCTGGTTTATGCGTCCCCGCTCAATCTCTTCTTTGTATTCATGCAACAAAGGTGAGTTTTCTATCTCTACGAGGATGTCGTAGCAAGCTTCGATCTGCTCCGCTCGGCACATCGCTTCAGAACGTTTCACGAGTAGCTGAGGGCGCTGGAATCGGATACCAACTGTACGAAACTCCTTCGGATTCGACTCCAATTCGTACGAGAAGATAATTGCTTGCTTACGACCATCCCAAACGGCCTCTTCAACAAAACTCGTAGAAGCAACTGGAATGGTATAAAGCTTCCTCTTTATTGGCAGGGTGACCACTACTTCTCTCCCGCACCTTCCAAGCTCATCTCGTTCCGCAAAATCCCAAGGTCCTTATCGCCACGACCGCTGACGTTCACCATCAGCACCTGATCCTTGCTCATCTTCGGCGCGAGCTTCATCGCCTCAGCAATCGCGTGTGCCGACTCCAGCGCCGGGATGATGCCTTCCGTGCGGCTCAACACCTTCACCGCGTCGAGCGCTTCGTGGTCCATCGCGTAGGTGTACGTCGCGCGGCCCGAGTCATGCAGCATCGCGTGCTCGGGGCCGACGCTCGCGTAGTCGAGGCCCGCGCTCACCGAGTGCGTCGAAGCCACCTGACCGGCGTCATTCTGCAACACATAGCTGTACGTGCCCTGCAGCACGCCGGGGATGCCGCCGTGGAAGCGTGCAGCGTGTTCGCCAAGCGCGGTGCCGCGTCCACCAGCCTCTACGCCGACCAGCGCCACGCTCGCATCGTTCAGGTACTCATAGAACGCGCCAATCGCGTTCGAGCCACCTCCGACACAAGCCACAACGGTGTCCGGTAGCTTGCCTTCTGCGGCGAGAATCTGCTCGCGCGACTCACGCGAGATGACGCGCTGGAAGTCGCGCACGATCGTCGGGTAAGGATGCGAGCCGAGCGCCGAGCCGAGGATGTAGAACGTGTCGCGCACGTTCGTGACCCAGTCGCGCATCGCTTCATTGATCGCGTCCTTCAGCGTGGCCGAACCCGCGCCCACACCGCGCACCTCTGCGCCAAGCAAGCGCATACGGTAGACGTTCGGCTCCTGGCGGCGCATATCTTCTTCGCCCATGTAGACCACGCACTCCAGCCCAAACAACGCGCAGACCGTGGCGGTCGCCACGCCATGCTGGCCCGCGCCTGTCTCGGCGATGATGCGCGTCTTGCCCATGCGCTTGGCGAGCAACGCCTGCCCCAGCGCGTTGTTGATCTTGTGCGCGCCGGTGTGCAGCAGGTCTTCGCGCTTCAGGTAGATCTTCGCGCCGCCAAGCTGCTCGCTCAGGCGCTTGGCGAAGTACAACGGCGTAGGACGGCCGCAGTAGGTGTGCAGCAGGTGGTCGAGTTCCGCATGAAACGCCGGGTCAGCCTGCGCGTCGGCGTAGCACTGGTCGAGTTCGAGCAGCGCGGCCATCAGCGTCTCCGGCACGTAGCGGCCACCGTAGGCGCCGAAGCGTCCTGCGATCTCGGCTGCTGGTTTCGTCATCGTCTCCACTGCGCTCATTGCTTCTCCTGTCGATCGTTTGTTGGTGCTAAAGCAAAAGCCGCGCCCTGGGTAGGGTCGCGGCTCGGAGGTTCTTGTGCGTTGCTTCGAAGTCTCAGTGTTGCTTTGGAGCTTCGTGCAGGCTCAGTCCGCCATCGCCGCTACCGGGGGCCAGTAGCGGAACGGAAACGCAAAAAACGGGCTGAACGAGTTACGCATTCCTAGCTAACGTACTCCCGACTAAGCCGAAACGCAAGGGTTGCCCGCGAAAAATGTATCTTTTTACTGCTTTTTAGGCCACTTACGGCGAAACCGAGCCATCCATCTTTCCTGTACGACGTCGGAGGATTGCACATGAACGTCACCAGACTTGCAGCAGTTGTTCTTCTCGGAAGTTTCTCGGTCGCCCCACTCACGCTCGCCGCGCAGGAGTCTCATGCAGACGCCAAGGCGCAGGTAGAGGCGCATGATGCCAAGCACCACAACAAGGCCAAGCTCGTGGGCGGTGGCGCTGCCGGCGGTGCAGCGACCGGCGCCGTGGTCGGTGGTCCTGTCGGCGCGGTTGTAGGTGCGGGTATCGGTGCAGGCGCGGGTGTGATCGGCAACAAGGCGCGTAAGCACCACTCCATCAAGCAGCGTCAGAAGTACGCATCCCCGAACCACTACTAGCGCCTAGCGCATCCAGAGGAGTTGAGCCATGAACATGATGAAGATCGCAGCAAAGGTCGCTTTGATTTCAGTCGTCTCGTTGCCGCTTGCGGCCGGGGCACAGACGTATCGCGAGCATGAGGAAGCCAAGCATGCGCAGGAGCGCTCCGATGCGCGGCACCACACGAAGGCGAAGGTCGTCGGTGGCTCAGCCGCTGGCGGAGCAGTGATCGGTGCGGTGGCCGGTGGGCCGAAGGGCGCCCTGATCGGTGCAGGCGTCGGCGCGGGTGGTGGACTGCTCGCCAACAAGGCCCGCAAGGACCACGACGTCAAGAAGCGTGAGCGTAGCGGACGCTACTAAACGCAAGTTCTTCGAAATAAACGGCCACGCGCGAACCATTCGATGTTCGCACGTGGCCGTTTATTTTCCTGAATCCACGTACAACCTTCGTGCGTCGTATAAGACGTAACAGGAAACGTTCGACTCGCGAGGAACAACGCTTTTCTGGATTGGAGGACCGCATGAAGACAGCACTTCGCGTGCTCGCTGCGGCCTTGATCCTGGCGCCGGCAGTTGCATCTGCCCAAAAGGTCATCGCCGCTCATCCCACATCGATCTCGGTACACGATCGTGCACCCCGACCGCATATTGTTCACACCTCGGTTGCTCATCGCTAACACTTCGCAACCGCATCTCTTGAATGCGACAACTTCGCAAGCAAAAAGCCCCGGCCATCGCGCCGGGGCTTTTTCTCGTTGGATCGAAGTGATTGTCGGCTCAAATCTAGATGCGCTGGTTGTTGTCGTTGACGATCTGCTTGGCCTCAGACAGAGTCACATGCACCGCCATGCGGTTGCGTCCGCGGAAGACTGTGAGCGTCACCGCATCGCCAGCGTGATGGCCGTTGAGCGCGTTCGACAGGTCCTGCGCATTCGAAATCGGTTGGCCGTCGAAGCCGACGATCAGATCGCCACCCAGCATGATCGGCGTATTGCCGAGCAGCGCGCGCTGCGTACCTCCGCGCAAACCAGCCTGCTCTGCAGCACCGCCGGGCAACGCACGCTCGATCAAAATGCCGTAGTCCGCAGGTAGACCGATCTGTTCGGCGAGATCCGGACCGATGGGCAACGTCACCACATCCAGCGACGGTCGACGCACACGGCCGAAGCGCGCAAAGTCATCAAGCACAGCCTTAGCCGTCGTAATCGGAATCGCAAAGCCGATGCCCGCCGACTGCTCCGCCGCACCGTTGGGGTTCGTCGCGATCATCGTCGTGATGCCGATGACCTCGCCCTTAGAGTTCAGGAGAGGGCCGCCGGAGTTACCCGGGTTCACGCTCGCGTCCGTCTGGATCGCGTCTTCAATCTTGTTGCCGCTCGGCATCTGCACCGAACGAATCGCCGAGATGATGCCGCGCGTCATCGTTCCGCTGAAGCCGAACGGGTTGCCGATCGCGTACACGCGCTGACCCACGACGAGGTTGTTCACTGACGCCAGCGTCGCAGGCTGCAGGTCCGGCGCGCCATCAATCTTCAGCAGCGCAAGATCGTGATTGCGGTCCACCGTCACCACGCGCGCCTTGTACTTCTTCTTGTTCCAAAGCGTCACCTCGACCAACTGCGCGTTGTCGATGACGTGGTTGTTCGTGAGAATGTTGCCATCCTTGTTGAGGATGAAGCCCGAGCCCTGGCCCTGCTGCGGCACCGGGCGATAGAAGAAGTCGTAGGCCACCTCGGTCGAGGTGATGTTGACCACGCTGGGCAGCGCCTTCTTGTAGACGGCGATGTTCTGTTGCTCTTCCTCGTCGAACGCAGGCGCGGCCTTGGCCTCGGTCAGCCCGAAGCTGCCGAGTGGCCCGCTAATGAAGCTCGTCGCCGTGCCATCGCCAGAGCCGTGCAGTAGATTGCCCAACGCCCCCACCGGCACCAGCCGCATGGTGAGCAGATAAAACCCAGCCAGAATTACCAGAACGACAAGAACAGGACGAAGCTTCATAGAGCGAAGAAAACCCATCGGCGCAGCAGCGCACTCGTTGCCTTAGATTCTACGAGTTTGCCGCGGGGATGGTTCCGCTGGCTCCACGAACGGGTGCCCCAGGTCTCGATTTTGGAGACCTGGGTTTCCAGAGAGGTTTGCGGAGACCGAAGCCCGCACGACGGGTGCCCCAGGTCTCGATTTTTGGAGACCTGGGTTTCCAGAGAGGTTTGCGGAGACCGAAGCCCCGGACGACGGGTGCCCCAGGTCTCGATTCTTGGAGACCTGGGTTTCCAGAGGTTTGCGGAGACCGAAGCCCGCACGAACGGGTGCCCCAGGTCTCGATTTTTGGAGACCTGGGTTTCCAGAGAGGTTTGTGGAGGCCGATAGATCGGCGCGACGAGCACCCGTGCTCTCCCACATCTCAAAATCGAGATGTGGGGCACCCGTCTGTCGTGAATCAGGAAAAGAGAACCTTAGCGGCTTTCCTGCTCCAGCAACGTGCGCTTGCGCTCTTTGCCCCAGCGATAGCCGGTAAGCGCGCCCGTCGCACCAACAACGCGGTGGCACGGGATGATCACGCCCAGAGGGTTCGCTCCGCAGGCCGTACCCACAGCGCGCGCAGACTTCGGCGCTCCGATGCTCTCGGCGATCTCCGCATACGTGCGCGTTTCACCGCGAGGAATCGCCAACAGCGCCTTCCACACCCGCTGCTGGAAGGCGGTGGCGCGAAGGTCCACCGGCAGGTTCAGCGCGCCGTCGGACTCCTCGAGATACGCCAGCACCGAGCGCAGCATCTCGCCCATGCCTTCGTTGTCGTGCCGCAGCACCGCTTGCGGGAAGCGCTCGCGGAGTTCCGCAGCCGCTTCGCCTTCGGAGTCCGCGAAGAACACCGCGCAGAGGCCACGGTCCGTCGCCGCAGCAAGCACCTCGCCCAGCGCGAATGATTGCCCCACCGCCCAGCGAATCGTTTCGCCCTTGCCGCCGTCCTTCCACGCGGAGGGCGTCATGCCCAGAATCGCGTCAAGGCTCTCATAGACGCGACTCGACGAGCCAAAGCCCGCGTCGTAAATCGCTTCCGTGATCGTCGTCCGTGGCTCGCGAACACGCTCGCGCAGCCGCGTGCGACGGGCGTTGCGCGCATAGTCGCCGGGCGTTACGCCGAGGATGCGCTGAAACGCGCGCGACATCGTGAACTTGCTCAACCCTACCTCGGCCGCAATGCGCTCGAGGTCCGGGCTGCCGGGCTTGGAGAGCAGCGCGCAGGCCTGCTCCACCAGCGCGGCCTGCGGGTCCGTGCGAGGCGTGGCAAGCTGCGGCTGGCAGCGCAGGCAGGCGCGGAAACCGGCCTCCTCCGCCAGCGCGGGCGTGGAGAAGAAGCTGACATTGCGGCGCTCCGGCTTGCGGCTGGGGCAGCTTGGCTTGCAGTAGATGCCGGTGGACTTCACGGCGTAGACGAACTGGCCGTCCGCCTGAGTGTCGCGCGCGAGCACCTGTTGCCAGGCGAGTCCGGCGAAGGCCGGTGCGGGGGTCGATTTGGAACGCGAGGTCGTCATCAAGGTGTCCATTCCAGTATCGTCCATCGCACGCTCTGCGCGCTGCACTCCGCTGGTTGCGGTCAAAGCAAGAAAGATGGCCGCAGCCCGAAAGTTGCCGAAACGGGAACCACTACGACCAAAGTGGGATGCCGGATAACGCCGACGTTTGGGCGCTGCTGCGGATGCGTGATATCACCGGCGATATCTCCCACGAGAGGATCAGGGTACTCGCTCACAGCGGCACAAAGGAGTCTCTTCCACATGCACAGCTTTCTGATCGCCGGCGCTTTCCTGATGATGGTTCTCGCTCCCTGCCTCGTGGCCAGCCGTTCTGGCGCCGACGCCGAGTAACTCACACATTCTTTACAGCGTTTCGCAGGCCACGACGAGTCTGCGCGGCGAAACGCTAAGCCGTATGCCCTTCCCTGCGAGCGACCCAACGCTCCATGCGCGGGATGACGAAGCCGAGCAACACCACCGCCGTCACCACCGCGCTCAAGCAGTCGAACCACAGCATCGACTGCAGTCCCCACCTGTCATGCACGCGGCTATCCAGCCAGATGAGCGCCGCAATCGGCACGTTCATCGACGCAGTCAGCATCGCCATCATCGTTCCCGAGAGCGCATTGCCGGGGCCGGTGATCTCCAGCGCCAGCGCGACGAACGCCGTGTAGTTGAACCCCTGAAAGAAGTTGTAACCCAGCACGCCGACGGCGTAGCAGCCCAGCGTATGCGGCGTCAGCGCGAGAAACGCCGCGAAGATCGCCGCGCCCACCGCGGCCAGCACAAACACATTTCGCCGCGGCCAGCGACGGCACGCCGGGATCGCCAGCAGGCAGCCGATCGAGCAGACTCCTGCCACGCCGAGGCCGTTGAGGTTCGTCACCCAGCGCTCGGGCACGTGGAACTCGTCACCCAGCGAAGAAAAAATGTTCGTCAGTGCGAACGCGATGGGCGAGAGGAAGATCGCCAACCCCAGCCAGATGCGGCTGCCACGCAGCACGCGAAACAGGTCGCGGCGCATCGCGGAGAAGTTTGCCGCCAGCGTGCCTTCCGGCTGTCGCGGCGCAGGAAACCAGAGGAGCAGCAGCGCCGGAGCGAGCACCAGCAGCGCGAGGAACGCCGCCGCCGTCGTCGCTGGCAGGCGATGCATCAGCGTCACGGCGATGATGCTGAAAACACCCGCCGCACCGAGGTTCGCGACGTTGAACCAGCCGCTCATCGTGTCGAACTCTTCGTCGGCGAGCACATCCGGCGCCCAGCCCGCGACAGCGTTCGAGTAGAGCGTCGCCGCCACGCTTGAAGCCGTCAGCAAGATGGCGAAGCGGGAGAGATCGCCCATCGACACCACCGCGCCGGCAAGCAGCACAGCCGCCAGCACCGCCAGAATCAACGCGTAGAAGCGCTTGGTGAAGCGGACATCTAGAATAGGAGCGAAGAGCCACGCCCAGAATGTCGGCGAGAAAGCCAGCGCAGAGATCGCACCGATCTTCGCCACCGAAACGCCGCGCGAGGCGAGCATGATGCCCATCGCCGTCGAGATGAAGCCGTAGACGAACCCTGTCGGCGCATTCGCCAGGCCCATCGCCCACACGGGGAACTTCTTCGGGTTTTCGAGAGGCGGCTCGTGGTGCGGGGGCATAGGTTGTCGAGGGTTCAGTATGGCAGACGCGGTTGGCCACCGCCAGTTACCGCTCCTGCACTTCGCCCTCAGCCTCCGGGAACGCGGCCAGCGGCACCTTGGCGGGCAGCGGCACCGGGTTTCCGTCGGCGTCGATCTCCTTCGACTCCACGAAGAAGTGCGTCAGGTTGGCCACGCCGAAGCTCGTGGTGATCGCGACATCTGCGGCATCGCGGCCTACGGCCATCAGAATGCGGCCATAACGCGGCTCATTGTGGCGCGCGTCCATGTCCCACCAACGGCCGTCCAGATACACCTGATACCAGGCCGAGAAGTCGCCTGCGCCACCTGCGGGGACGCGGATATCTCCAAGGTAGCCAGTCACATAGCGCGCGGGGATGTTCATGCAGCGCGTGAGCGTGACCGCCAGATGCTGGAAGTCGCGGCAGACGCCGATGCGTTCCGTAAAGACGTCCATCGCGGTCTTTGTCGAGCGGGCGGCCATGTAATTGAATGCCACCTTCTCGTGGACCCAGTCGCGAATCGCCGCAGCGGTTTCCCAGCCCGGCGCGTAGAAGCCGAAGAGGTCCTGCGCGATGCCGCCGAACTGGTCGACCTGGCAGTAACGCGAGGCCAGCAGATACTGCAGGGCCTCCGCCGGCACGTCCTGAATCGGGGTGGCGCCTATCCCAACGCCCTGCGGGTCCGGCGTTTCCGGAGCGCTGATGATGTGCACGCCTGAAAGCCGGATAGCCCCGGCGGGAGCGACGAAGCGCGAGCAACGATTGCCGAAGCTGTCGATGTACTCCTCCACTGCCAGCTGCAGCGGATTTTCGCGCTCGGCAGCGGGCAGGATGTGCTCCACCTTGAGCACGTCCGAGGAGCGCAGCTGCTCGTCCAGCGAAGGGTGCGCGTGCAGCAACGCGATCACCGGCGTTTCAGCGGGGAGATGAAACTGGATGTCAAATTCAGACTTGATCAGCACAGGAGTTTTCCGGAGTAGAGATCGAACTTTTGTAGTCAGATGCGGAATTCTTCGATCAAGTCCACAAGCTAGAAGAAAATCCGGGATTTACGCCCGATCCCTCGCGGAAGTTATTGATAGAAAATCCATTTTGGATCACTATGGTTAGTAACATTCGTTCGGCCCTTATGAAGCGCTCGTGATTTCAGGACGGCCCCGCTACGGCGAGCCGCCAAACAGGAAGCGTGAAAGTCCTCGGGTGCGTCAGTCGAGTCTGCTTGCATTCAGCTCGTAATGACGGTGTGGTGAGACCACAAATTCAGTCAAAGTACGAACCCTTATGGATCCGCAAACAGTCGTTTGGCTGGCGATCATACTCTTTGCCTTGAGTAGCGTCAGTTTTCTCCTCATCCACCTCTCGAACCAGCGCTTGCGTGGCGTAGGCTGGCTGGCTGCGACCTTTTTCGCGGGCCTGTTGGGTTGGGGAACCTCTGCTGCGCAGCCGCTGCCGCTGTGGGCACGCCAGTTTGCGGGCGACTTCTTCACGCTGCTCGGCTTTGTGCTGATGCACGTGGCCGTGATGGAGATGATGACCAAGCGCAAGCCGGTGCCGAGCGTCGGCATCCTGCTGCTGATCGCGGTCTGCGTCATCGACGGCGGCGTGGCGCTGCATCTGCTGCCGAATGCGGCGCGCAGCCTGATGCCGCTGACGCTGGTGATCAAGTGTGTGCGCACCACCTATCTGCTGCTGCGCGCCGCGCACGACGAGGAAACGCTGCCGGCCTGGTTCAGTTCTGCGGTCTTCATCGCCTTCGGCCTCTTCCAGCTGGTGCGCTTCGGCATGCTGGTCTCTGCGGGTCTCCACCACCGGCCGCAGAGCGATGGTCTGCTCGTCGCGCACCAGGTGGCGCTGCTGGTGGCTTCGCTCACCATTGCTTCGTCCTTCTTCTGGATGTCGAACGTGCAGCTCTCCATGCAGCTGCAATTGATGGCCGGCACCGATCCGCTGACGCGGCTGTACAACCGCCGCACCTTCCTCAACGTCTGCGACAAGGAACTCAGCACCGCGATCCAGCGCCATCGTCCGTTCTCCGTGCTGATGATCGACCTCGACCACTTCAAGAAGATCAACGATGAGTTCGGCCATGCCGTGGGCGACTCCGCGCTGGTGGCCGTGGTGGAAGCGATGCAGGCCGCCGTCCGCGGCTCGGACACGCTGGCACGCTGGGGCGGCGAGGAGTTCAGCGCGCTGCTGCCGCAGGCCGATATGTCCTCCGCGCGCATCGCCGCGGAGCGCGTCCGCTCCAACGTGGAGAAGCTGCTCGTGCCGCTGGCACTGCAGATCAACAGCCCGCGTTCGCTGCAGCTGACGGTGAGCATCGGGCTGGCGTCGTACCAGGCCGGCGACACCGTCGAGTCGCTGATGCAGCGCGCCGACGAACACCTGTACCGCGCCAAGCAGCGGGGCCGCAACTGCGTCTTCCCCCTCTTCGACGTGACCGAAGGCAGCCGCGCGCTGGCCTAGCCCACGCGCGAGGCCGAAGCCTCTACACTGAAGCGGTGAAACGCTTCGCTTCCGCTTGCCTTCTTTCGTTGACGCTCGCCTCCGCCGCCGTTGCCCAGCACGTCGCTTCGCACACAGCGCATAAGCCCGCGGAGCCGCAGCCGACCGGCCCCACCGCCGTATTCGATACGACGATGGGCCGCATCACCTGCAAGCTCTACGCGAAAGAAATGCCCGCGACTACGGCGAACTTCATCGCGCTTGCCGAAGGCAGGAAGCCGTGGATGGACCCGTTCACCGGCAAGACCATGAGCGGCACGCCGTACTTCGACGCGACCTCGATTCTCGGCATCACAGGCGGCGTCTCCGGAGGCGACCGCGTCGGCTCCGGCAAAGGCTACGCGGACGACCCGACACCGACCGAGAAGGCAGGCGTCTCGCTGCTGCATGACGGCCTGCTCGGCATCCGCCTCATCAGCGACGGCACGCAGCAAACCGCCTCGGGCCTCATCTTCCAGACGCACGCAAACCTCGAGATGGAGCACCGCATGTTGCCCTTCGGCCTCTGCGATGCGGCGAGCATCGAGGTGATCCGCAAGCTACAACACGCGTTGCTGATGGCGGACAACCGCCCGGCCGAACCGGTCGCGATCGACCATGTGAGCATCGTCCCGCCGGGTCGACCGCTGCCAGCGGTGGCCCCGCACGCTGCGGCAGCGAGCATCGTCCCGCAGTTTCCGCCACAGCCTGCACCCGCCGTCGCTCCACCGGAGCCGACCGGCCCCACCGCAGTGATCGATACGACGATGGGCGCGATGCGCTGCAAGCTCTTCACGCAAACGACCGTTGCAACGGAGAACTTCATCGGCCTCGCCGAGGGCAAGAAGGACTGGAAGCACCCGATCACGCACCAGACGATGCACGACAAGCCGTTCTACAACGGCGTGCATTTCGCGCGCGTCATCCCCGACTTCATGGTGCAGCAAAGCGATGTGCCCGGCGGCGCTGCGGATGGCGACATCGGCTTCACCTTCGCCAACGAAATCATTCCTGGCATCAGCTTCGACCGCCCTGGCCGCCTGGCCTACGCGAATGACGGCCCGACGACGAACAACAGCCAGTTCTTCATCACCTCCACGCCCGAGCACCGGCTGGACGGCAACTACACGATCTTTGGCCAGTGCGATGCCGACGCGCTCAAGGTGGTCGACGCGATCAGCAGCGTGCCGCGCGACGCTCACCACAAGCCGCTGAAGCCGATCACAGTCCGCTCGATCACCATCGTGCCCTAAGGAGGAACGATGAAGCTTGAAATTCAGCACATGGGCGACGTGCAGTTCTCCATCTCCACGCGCGGCCACACGATCTACAGCGATCAGCCCGAGGACAACCGTGGCTACGACGAAGCGATGACCCCACCGGAGATCTTCCTCGGCGGGCTGGGCGCCTGCGCGGCGTACTATGCGGTGGACTATCTGAAGCGCAACAAGCTGCCGTTCGAGGGAGTCCGCGTCTCGGTCGAGGCGGAAAAGCTGAAGAACCCGGCACGGCTCGGCGAGATCCTGACCCGCGTCTTCACCCCGACGGAGCTTTCCAGGGAACACCGCGAGGGCGTGGAAGCCGCCGTCGGCAAGTGCATTCTGCACAACACGCTGACGCACCCGCCAACGCTGCGCACGGAAATTTCCGTGGAGAAGTAGCCTCGGGTCAACCCCAGCGCGGGTTTTCGCGTCACAAAGAGCATGACCGAGGTACTGCTCAAGGCCAACCGGATATTTGCAGCCAGCATCGGCGTCTGCGTGCTGCTCTGCCTCGTCTGGTTCGCGACCTAGGGCCTTCGCTCCGACACACTCCACTTAAAATTTCGCCCGGCCGCCTCTGCCGGGTGCCCCCTATCTGCGCAGCAGATGTGGGAGACCGACGATGTCGACGTGCGCTTCCTGACGAAGCCTGCAAACCCATGTCTCAGAATCGAGACATGGGGCACCCGGTTTGTGGCTTTGGATCACCGCCTGCGCGGAAAACAAAACGGCAGCCCCATTGGGGCTGCCGTTCGCATTTCTGCCTGCGAGCTTACTTGGCAGCGAGCTCTGCAGCGGCGCCGGCCTTGAGGGCCTCAGCCTTGTCGGTGGCTTCCCAGGTGAAGCCTTCACCCGAGCGGCCGAAGTGGCCGTACGCTGCGGTCTGCTTGAAGACCGGGCGGCGCAGGTTCAGGCTCTCGATAATGCCCTTCGGCGTCAGCTGGAAGTTCTCGCGCACGAGCTCGATCAGGCGTTTCTCGCTCGCCTTGCCCGTACCGAAGGTGTCGATGCGGATCGAAACCGGCTCAACCACGCCGATCGCGTACGCAAGCTGCACTTCAGCGCGGTCAGCGAGGCCAGCGGCCACGATGTTCTTCGCGATGTAGCGCGCCATGTACGCCGCCGAACGATCAACCTTGGTCGCGTCCTTGCCCGAGAAAGCTCCGCCGCCGTGACGGCCCATGCCACCGTAGGTATCCACGATGATCTTGCGGCCGGTCAGGCCGGAGTCGCCCATCGGTCCGCCGATAACGAAGCGGCCCGTCGGGTTGATGTGGTACTTGGTGTCGGCGTCGAGCAGCTCAGCCGGGATGACCGCCTGGATCACGTGCTCCATGATGTCCGCGTGCAGCTGCTCGTTGGTGAGCGTGCTCTTCGGATCGCGGTCAGCGAACTCTGCATGCTGCGTCGAGATGACGATCGCGTCCACGCGCACAGGCTTGTAGTTCGCGTCGTACTCCACGGTCACCTGGCTCTTGCCGTCAGGACGGAGGTAGCCGAGCTTGCCGTTCTTGCGAACTTCCGAGAGCTTGCGCGAAAGCTTGTGCGCGAGCGAAACGGGGGTCGGCATCAGCTCCGGGGTCTCGTTGGTCGCGAAGCCGAACATCATGCCCTGGTCGCCGGCGCCGCCGGTGTCCACGCCCTGCGCGATGTCAGGCGACTGGCGGTTGATCGTCGAGATCACGCCGCAGGTGTCGCAATCGAAGCCCTTGAGAGCATCGTCATAACCGATCTCGCGAACCGTTTCGCGAACGACCGTCTGGAAGTCAACGTACGCCTTGGTGGTGATTTCGCCAGCAACCACAACGAGGCCGGTGCAGGTCAGCGTCTCGCACGCCACGCGCGAGTAGGGATCTTCTGCAAGGCAGGCGTCGAGGATCGCGTCAGAGATCTGGTCGGCAATCTTGTCGGGGTGACCTTCGGTCACGGATTCGCTGGTAAACAGGAAACGATCGGTGGTAGACAAAGCTTTTGGTACTCCTCTATGAGATAGCCGGACCCGCCCATCAGCCTGCGAACAAGCCCCCAGACGCCCGACGACCGGCTCCATGCGGCGGAGAAAGCGGGCACAAACCCGCTCAAAGAACACCTGCGCTCCGGTCGCTCCACCCGAGCACGATGGCTGCAAGGCGGAACCCTTCTATTTTACCCGCAACAGAACCGGAAGGTCACCGCCGCCTCTTCGTTGCGGCGAAATCTGCACCAGACGGGCCATAGCGGACACTGGATGGGCGCCTTCTGGTCCCTCCGCGCCTGCGGCCTCACGCTCAGGCTGCGGGCCGAACGCCTTCCCCACTCAGCGCCACCACCTCCTGCGTGAACAGGCGACAGAAGAGCGGCACCAAAGGAACGGCCATCGGGAGAAAGATACGGACCTCTTCGAACCTTCCGATCACGGCCCACAAGCCGACGAACGGGAGAGCTCCGAGCATCAGGGCTACACTCGGGGCGTCCTCCGCCAGCGAGGCCCGACGCCGCCACGCAAGCCAATACAGCACAGCGATCGGCAGCATGAAATCCAGAAACGCCAGATCGCTATGCGTCTCGACCAGATTCGCGTGCAGCATCAGGAACTCGCCCGCGGCGTAGTGTGAGTTCCTGAAAATGATGTGGCTCAGTACGAACTGCGTTGCAACCGCGAGCGCCACCAGCAAGCTTGCCGCGGCCATCGTGCCCCGACGCGAGAGCGAGAACCGGGCCTGCGGCACGAGCACCGCCGCGGCCAGCACTCCGCAGCCAACGAAGGCAGTAATCTCGGCCCGAATCAGGCCCTGCGCAAACCCGACTACAAGCAACAGAATGACCGTAAGCCACGACGCGCGCTCCGGGCGAGAAGGCTCCTGCGAAACCCGACTCGACAAAAGCCACAGCATCAGCGTGACCATCATGATCGAGGGGTCCGTGTCCGTCTTCTTGAACAGGTCCTGCCAGCTCAGCAGTTCGGCGATGCAGCCGGTATACAGCACGCTGAGAAGCGCCTGCACCAGCGTTCCCGAGCTGCGAAAGAAACGCTGCCGCGTCAGCAGGTGATAGCCGATAAAGACCGCGACGGCGCAACTGATGCCGTCGAAAAGTCCATGGCTCCAGCGAAATTGGATCCCGTGCCGATACAGAAAATACGCCAGACGGCCCACACCGACGCGATAAACAAAGGGCGCCGGGGCCGTTCCCTGCCCGATCGCGAGCGACTCGCTGATCCCGAAGAATCTTTCGGTGAACGAATAGACCGCATACCCGCGATAGGCCACACCATAGACAACGAGTGCGAGCGCAAACAGCGTCCACCGCTCCACCGGCGAACGACCGAGCCAGTGGTTCTCTTTGAAATCACTCTTTGAACGCATGTGCCCCAGAATACACGGAGCAATCTCGACCGCATCTCACACTGCCTACTGCGGTGATGGCTCCTGCGCGACGGTCCGCGGAGTGGAAGCAGCAGGCAGACTCGCCTTCTCCGCCTGGCGACGACGAGGTGACACCGAGACCTCCGAGGATGCCGGCGAATGGGTTCGCGCGCTACTTCCACTGCGAGCCGGAGTGCACCCTCATTCCCCGCCCAGACAGCTTGCGCTTCACCATCAACGCCACGCGGCGGTACAGCGCGCGCAGGTTGTGATGACGCAGCAGTTCGCGCTCCACAAAGTAGCGCTTGCGATACGCCGGGGTAACGAAGGAGTCCTCCGTGGTCGGCCTTACGTCGTTTGAACGCGTGGTGAGGAACTTAGCGAGTCGCTGTTCGCGCTCCGCCTTATAAGCCGCCCACCACGAAATGCAGCGCTGCTGCAGCGCGTCGAGCTCTTCGGGCTTCGCGAGAAGACCGCTCGCAAACGCTGCCGCCTCAGGCCAGGAGTTGAACTTTGGCAGCGGGTTTTCGCCAAGCAGACCGGTGAAGTAATCGAAGCCCGGGCGCCGCTCCACGATGGGGATGCAGCCATATTCCAGCGACTCATAGGGCCGCGAGCTCTCAAGGTTCGTGTTGCCCATCGGGCAGAGCGAGAAGATCGTCTGCGCCAGGACCTCGCTATTACGATCCGGGCTGTAACGGCGGGGCGCCTGCGCCAGCGTTCGATTCCACATGCTGATGCCCGGAACATTGTCCGTGGTGAAAAGCAAGTGTGGCTCGATGCTGGCAAAGGCGCGCGCGGCATCCGGCCGCGTGGATTTGTTCATCTGCCCGATGAAGGACCACGCAAACTCACGCGAGGACGCAGGCAATGCGGGCGGCGGAGCCACGCTTGAGTCCGACGGCCCGACCGGAATGCAGAAGACAGTCTCTGGCCGGAAGATCTCCGACCAGTGCGCGCGAATGACGCCGCGAAAGCAGGTGTAGAGCGCGGGCACGAACTCGTAGTTCTCGTCGCTCATGTCGACGAGGAAGACGTCCTTGCCGCGAAAACCCTCGAAGAGCTGCGGATTCAACGTATTCGCGAAATACTCGACGAAGATGGCATGGTCGCCGTTGAACTGGCGGTCAGGATCGACGATGGTCTCGGCCACGAACGGAGCGAGCAGCGTGCTCAACATGCGCTTATGTTCGACGTTCTCCGAACGCCAGACCAACGTGTACCGTGCCGAGGGAAGACTCATGCCTTCAGTATAGAAACGGCACCGGCCAGCGCGGCATTGGCATCGGGAGCAGCGGTGCCGTGCCCAGGTCGCGGATGAATGACATAGTGCCAGATGGCGAAAGCAATGGCGAGAAACGCCAGCAACATCGCCAGCACACCCCACCAGCGGTTGCGCACGAGAGGCTCCGAGGGCAGACGGTTGCGCTTTACGGCTTCGGCAAACTGCGTGAAATCCGTCTCATCCACTGAGGGCTGCGCGGCTACGTAGCGCTCCATCCAGACGTCCTCGTCCAGGCCGAGATAGCGGCAGTAGCTTTGCACGATGCCCCGGTTGAAGACCCCGCCGGGAAGCTCCGGGAACGCACCCTGCTCGAGGGCCTGCAGATAGCGCAGCGACACCTTTGTGCCTTCGCACACGGCATCGATCGGCACGCCTAAGCGCTCACGCTCGGCACGCAGGCTGGCTCCAAACTCCTGCACCCAATTCTCCGTTCAGGGATTCCGGTCTTCTGACTGAACTCTTCTGTAGCCGATTGTGCACTATTTTGAGGGCAAATCGGCGGCTCCGAACCCAGGGGAGCAATTCCCATCTTGGTACGAGGGCGACTTGCGACTCTATAGAGAGGGGTTGGCAGCCCCGCTCCTGCCTCCGACGGCTGAGGTTTGAATACGGCGCGGAGGAACGCTGACATGGTGGAACGCGTAGACTGAAGGAACTGTGCGACTCTCCTTCTTTGAACGCATTCCGGTTTCCTGGGCGCTTACATGGGCCATCGTGACCGCTGCTGTTCAAATTTTTCTGCACACCGGATTGACCTTCATCATCCTGAACTTCGGTTGCACGATGATGTGGGTGCTTGCCATGAATGTGGCTGGTGGACTGACGCGCCCTTCGGGCAGCTACATCTTCTGGTACGGCACGCTGACCGTGCTGATCCCGGTCACGCTCAAGGCCGCAGTAGGCGAAGCGCCGGACACCGGTGGCTGGGTGCCTACGCTCACGATCGCCGTTTATACCGTGAGTATGGCGGCGATCCTGCTCGCCAGCGTGATGAGCCGCCGCGTCACTGCGGGCACGCGCTCGCTGGCAGACCGGCTTCAGGCCTCCCGCCCCTTTGACTTCCACATGAGCGCGCTCGGCTGCCTGATGCTCAGCGCCATCGTCTTCGCGCTCACCAGCGTGCTGCCGCAGAGCAATGGTTCCTTTGCGCTCATTCTGCGCCGTCTGGACGTGTTCGCCGTGCTCGCCGTCCTCTTCGGCACGGTTTATGCGGTTCAGTCCAGCGGAGGAAAGAAGACCTACTGCTGGATCTCGCTGGTGGCCGGCACTTACGTCTTTGTGCAGGGCGTCTTCAACTTCTCCAAGGAAGGCATCATCACGCCTTTCGCCTGCTGGCTCGTGGCACTCGCCTACACGCGCTTCCGTCTGAAGATTCAGCATTTCGTAGCCGTCGCGCTGATCGCGTTTGGTATCAGCCACTATCTCATCCCGGTCGCGCAAATCGGTCGCGGCATCCCGACGGATTCCTTCATGCAGCGCGTCGCGCTTACGGGGATGATCCTCGCCAATATCGATGAGTATCGGAGTATTCAGAATGAGAATGAGGCGCAAGGGCTGATGCTCGAGCGTTCTTATTTCCGGACCAGCGTTGGTGCATTCGCGGAGCGACTCATCATCTGGCCTGCCGACGATACGCTGATCTCCTTCAGCTCTCACGGGAACTACATCGGTTACGGCTATCTCTGGTACCTCTTCTATTCGTGGTTCCCACACGTCCTGCTGCCGAATAAGGAAGCGTTGATGCCGCAGGACGCTGGTGGTAACTACTATGCCCGCCAAATCGGCATGATCGTGGAAGATGACACCTCCACCGGCATCTCGTTTGGCCCAGCCGCCGAGGCTTTTCACTTTGATGGTTGGCGCGCGCTGATCGTCATGCTCCCACTCTTGTGGGCGCTGCACTTCATCGTCATCGACCTCATCGCGGGTGACATCCGCAGAGCACCGTGGGGACTGTTCTACTTCATGGTCTTCTCGCACATGGCAGCAGAAAGCGCTGTGAGCGGCCTCGTAGGCTTCATCGCTTACAACAACTTCGGCGTGATCATCGGCATGTTTGCCGGCACCTTCGTGGCTCCTCTGCTGGGGCAACTGGTTTATCGCGATCACGGTCGCAGAACTGCAACGCCGTTGTCTGGCGCGACCTTCGTACACTAAGGCTTCTGAAATCTCTCTATGAACAAACTGATTGTTGGCAATCTCGTACATCGTCCTCTGCGCTCGATCATCAGCGCCTTTGCTGTGGCCATTGAAGTCATCATGATTCTCTCCATCGCGGCCATCATGTTCGGCATGTTGGACAACTCGCGCAATGGCACACTCGGCATTGGTGCGGACATGATCACGCACCCCGGCGCTTCTACGGCGCTGATGAACACCTCGTCCGCCTCGGCCGATGTGCGCATCGCCAACGTACTGAAGGATCTGCCCCATGTGCAGGTCGTCGCGCCGGTGAACATCAAGCTGACGACCGGTGCGTCGCTCGAAAACATCTACGGGATCGACTTCGCCAGCTTCAACGCACTGCGTCCCTTCGTCTTCAAAGCGGGTGGACCGTTCGAGCAGCCGTACGACATGATCATCGACGACCTGCAGGCCGCGCGCGGCAAGGGCACGAAAATCGGTGACACCATCAAGGCGCTCAACCACGACTTCCGCGTCGTCGGCATCGTGGAGCACGGCAAGGGCGCGCGCAAGTTCATCCAGTTGACGACGATGGATGCGCTCGACGGCAACGCAGGCAAGGCTTCGGCGTTCTACATCAAGACGGACGACTCGCCCAGGAACCAGGAGCTTGTACGCAAGGAGATCCTCGCCACCGACGGCCTGCAGGGCTGGAGCGTGCAGACTGTCGAAGAGCTGCTCGCTTCGCTGACGCCGGAGAAGATGCCGGGCTTCAACATCGCACTACGCGTCGTGATCGGAATCGCGATCATCATCGGCTTCCTCGTGATTTTCCAGTCGATGTACACGGCCGTGATGGAGCGCACGCGAGAGATCGGCATTCTGAAGTCGCTCGGTGCGGGCAAGATGGACATCGTCTCCGTGGTGCTGCGCGAGACGGGCCTGCTGGCCGTCGTCGGTACGGCGCTGGGGGTGTTAGGGACGTACATACTCCGCGCGGTATTACGTGCGAAGTTCCCGACGATGAGCTTCTCCGTAACGCCGCTGTGGGTGTTGACCGCGGTCTGCATCGCGCTCTTCGGCGCGCTGCTCGGCGCGCTGTATCCTTCGCTGAAGGCCGCGCGCAAAGACCCCATCGACGCGCTCAGCTACGAATAAACTTCCGCCACGAACAATACAAAACGGCCTGCCGACATCCTCGGCAGGCCGTTTGTGCAGCTGCGTAGAAGACTATGCCTTGCCGCGGCGGAGGAGCTGTCTCGGCAACTTGCTGCCCGTCAGGATCAGCATGCCGAAGCCCGCGACGAACCAAGCGACCGAACCCACGGCGACCACCACGATGTCGCCTGAGTGGGTACGCGTAACAGGCAAGGCGTGGGCGGCAAAGTACGCTGCGGCGAGCGCGCCCCCGCCTGCGGCAACCGAGCGCAACAGCTCGCCCCACTCTAGATGTGCGATCGATACCAACCGTCGCTTGTGAAGCAACACCGCCAGTGCAACGGTGTACGCCGTCATACCAATATCGCTGGCAATCGGCAGACCAATGGTGCCTTGCGAGACGAAGAGCAGCTTGTAGATCGGCAAGCTCAGCACGGTGATGAGGGAACCTGCAACGAGCGGTGTTCTCGCATTACCCGCAGCATAGAAGGCGCGAGCGTAGATGCCTTGTGCGGCCCAGATGCCTACGGTTAGCGAAAAAATCGTAAAGTACTGCGTTGTTTCGGCCGCATCGGTACGGTGGAAGCTGCCACCACGGAAAAGATCCAGCAACCACGGTGCAAGCGCAATCATCCACGCGCCAAGCAGGGCGCCGAACGCGAGCAAACGAGAAACGGAACGCGAGACCGATGTCGAAAAATCCCAAGCCTTACCCTTCGCATGAAGACTTGCGAAGAACGGTAGGGAGGCTGCTCCCGCAGCGGCTCCCACAATGTTCAGCGGCGCATTGAAGAGGCTCTTAGCCACAGTCAGTCGCGAGATACCGCCCAAATCCGCCGAAGCGAAGTAACCAAGGATCCACTTATCGGACTGTCCGATCGTGAAGCCAAGCATCAATGGCAGGTTCAGGCGCAGCCATTCGCGGAACGCAGGATGGTTCACCGTCCAGCCGAACTTATAGCGCAGCCCTGTGCGGAAGGCCATGTACATGTTCAGCAAACCGGGGCCGGCCAACACGCCCATGAGCACGCCCACGGGCAGTGAGTACACACCGATACGCGAGGAAAAAAGATACGCGCCTGCGAGAATTCCCAGCGTGTAAATGAGCGGCGACAGTGCTTGGCAAAAGAAGATTTTGCGCGAGAGCAGACGTGCGTTGAAGATACCGCCGGTGAAAAAAAACAACTGCGCTGGAAGCAGCAAACGCGTCAGAGAGATGCAGAGATCGGCGCGTTCTTTATCGAAGCGGGGAAAAGCATGGTGAACGTAGAGCGGTGTGAGAAGTTCTGCGATGAGGATTGCGCCTGCAAGCACTACCAGCATTGCATTCAGAACAGCAGAGACGGTCTCCTGCTCTGCCTGCTCGTCATTCTTCTCGCGAAAACGCGTGAGCATGGTCACGAGCGTGGCCGAGGCCGCCCCCCCCACGAGGAAGTAGTTCACCATGTCCGGCAACTGGAACGCTGCGTTGTACGCGTCCGTCGCAGCACCGGCACCGAAGATGTGATTGATGTACTTTGTGCGCAGCAGACCAAGCACGCTCGCGAGCATGCCCGTCACCATAAGCAAGAGAGCGGCAGAGGCGACCGTCGGCGTCTTCGCAGGTGGCGTCGCCTCTAAGACAGCCTCGGGCGCAGGTTTGTCCTGCGGCGCGAGAGCGGGGTCCAGCAGGTCTGGCTGCGTCGCCAACTGCGGCTCGGGCAGAGGACGCGGTTCCGGCTCGGAGAATAACGATGGCTGTTGCGGAGTCTCGGGCATGCGAGCTTCTATTTTCGCAGGTTCGGTGGCAGCCCACCCGTCCGCGAACCGCGCGTACGGATGGGGCACCCAAACTATGTGCGGAACTTAGCTCCAGTCGTCGCGCACCACAGCGTTCTCGCTCATCACCTGCTCGAAGTTTTCGGCCTTCTTGATGAGGATGTCGCCGAGCGCTTCCGGCTGGCGGAAGAGGATCGCCTGCAGGCGAATCAGCTCCAGCATCGCGAGGAAGGTGCAGATCAGCGCGCGCTCCGAGCGCGAGTTGCCGAGCAGCTTGCGCAGCGAGACCGGGCGATCTTCCATCAGCAACCGCTGCTTCACGTACTGGATCATCTGCGCCACGGTGACGGTCTCTTCGTCGATCTTGTGGATCGGGCGCTCGCGCAGCTTCTGCAGCACATCACGGAAGACGAGCAGCAAGGACGAGGTGTCGGCATCGATCTCGCGTTCGGCGTCCACGCTCGAGATGCCTTCATCGCGCAGGAAGCCCCGCATCCCCGAGTGCGTCCAGGTCGCGTCTTCGATCTGCTGCTTCTGCAGCAGCATCTGCGCGGCGGACTTGAAGCGCTCGTGCTCGAGCAGGCGTTCGACCAGCTCTCGGCGAGGATCTTCGTCGTTTCCGGCCAGCACTTCGAGCGGATCGCGCGGCAGCAGCGTCTTGCTCTTGATGTGAATGAGCAGTGCGGCCGTGTAGACGAACTCACCCGCAGCGTCGACGTCCGTCTGCTTCAGGTGATGCGTGTACTCCAGGAACTGCGCGGTGATCTTCGCGATCGGAATGTCGTAGATGTCGATGTTCTGCTTGCGGATGAGGTCGAGCAGAAGGTCGAATGGGCCGTCGTACACCTTGCCCACCGTGATCATGTACGGCGACTGCGAGGCCTCCTCGCGCTCCTTCTCCTTGTCGGTCTTCTGACGCGGAGGCTCGGGCTTCGGCGGCACAACAGGGTGCTGCAGTTCGAACGGCTCAACGACCTTGCCGTCCGCAGACGCAGCAGGTTCCGCAGACGTAGCAGGTTCCGCAGACGTAGCAGGTTCCGCAGACGCAGCGGGCTCCGCAGACGCAGCAGGCTGCGCTTCTTCCGCTGCTACAGGCTGCTCGGTTTCCACCGGCTCCTGCGGCGCGTCGAGTTGTTTGTTCTGCTCGGCTTGTTCGTTCTGCTCGTCGGCCATCGCTACCTTTTTACCGCAGACCCATCACATGCTGCACTTCGTCGAGCGTCGGCTGCGCGCGCTTGATGGCGCGCTGCGCACCGTTCGACAGTACGTCGCGAATCACATCGGGACGCTTCTCGAGGTCGCGGCGGTGCTCCTGAATCGGCGCAATCGCGGTGACGATCGCGTCCGCGCACCAGCCCTTGCACTCAATGCAACCGATGCTCGCCGAGCGGCAGCCGTCGTACACCTTCAGCATCGTCTCCTCGCTGGAGAAGACCTTGTGCAGATCGCCGACCGGGCACTTGTCCGGGTCGCCGGGATCGTCACGACGAACGCGCGCAGGGTCTGTGACCATCGTCTTGATCTTCGCGCGAATCTCTTCCGGCGGCGCGGAGAGCATCAGGTGATTGTTGTAGCTCTTCGACATCTTGCGACCGTCAAGGCCGGGCAGCTTCGGCGAGGGCGTCAGCAGCACCTGCGGCTCGGGCAGAATCTCGCGACGACCGAACGGCGAAAGCTTCTTCGTCTGCTGCGCGGCTTCGTACATCTGCGCGGCGGAGAAGTCGGTGCGCGTGGAATCCTTGGGCTCACCAGCAAGCTTGCGTGCCTTTTCGAGAATCGACGGCAGCTCCCATGGCTTGGCCTCGGGCGACATGAAGAACTCGCCGGGGTAGAGGCCGTTGAAACGGCGAGCGACCTCGCGCGTCAGCTCAACGTGCGCGATCTGGTCCGCGCCCACGGGCACGAAGTCCGGCTTGTAGAGCAGGATGTCCGCGGCCTGCAGCAGCGGATAGCCGAGGAAGCCGTAGGTGTTCAGGTCCTTCTCGCGGAGCTGCTCCTGCTGATCTTTGTACGTCGGCACGCGCTCCAGCCAGCCAAGCGGCGTGAACATGCTGAAGAGCGCATGCAGCTGCGCGTGCTGCATCACGTCCGACTGGCGGAAGATGACGCAGCGGCCGGGATCAAGGCCCGCGGAGAGAAAGTCGAGGGCGATCTCGATGTTGTTCTGCCCGATGCGCGAGGGGTCAGCGTAATCGGTGGTCAGCGCGTGCAGGTCGGCGATGAAGAAGTAGCACTCATACTCGGACTGCAAACGCACCCAGTTGTAGAGAGCACCCATGTAGTTGCCGAGGTGCAGCTTGCCGGTGGGGCGCATGCCCGAAAGCACGCGAGGACGCGGCGCGCCGCGAAGCGGTGCGGGCTTGGGATCGCAGGAAGATACAGGATTCACAGAACTCATTGCAGATTTAAGGCTCTCTTCAGAATACAGGCACGTGGCGGGGTTTAGAGCGAAAGCAGCAGCCTTTGGAAGATCGTAAATACGGGGCTAAAGACCGCCATGATGATCGTGAAGCCGAAGAAGAAGAACGCGATCATGATGTAGAGGCCGTACTGCTCGAAGGCCTTCGCCGCGTCATACGGCAGGAAGTGCACCAGGATCTTGCCACCGTCGAGGAACGGAATGGGCACGAGGTTGAAGATCGCCAGCAGCAGGTTCACGAAGATCGCGATGTCCAGCAGCAACAGCACGGGAAACACGCCTGGCAGCGCCGTGGTGTCGACCGGCGCACGCATGGTCAGTACCAGCGCATCCACAAGCGAGTCCGCGGCTCCGGCAACGGTGTGCTTCAAAATCACGAGGACGATCAGGCAGACGATCGCCGTCCCGAGCTGCGCGGCAGGGCCGGCGAGTGTAGCGAGCATTTCGCCGTTCTTCTTGCTGAAGTTCCGCCAGGTCATCGGTACAGGCTTGCCCCAGCCAAGCACCATCGGCGAACGCCAGATGTAGAGCAGCGGCCAGATCACCATGCCAAAGAGGTCGAAGTGCGCGGCGGGGTTCATGGTCATGCGGCCCAGCATGCGGGCCGTGGGGTCGCCAAGCTTATTGGCCGCCCACGCCTGCGCGCAGTCGTGGATGCAGATGGCCAAAACCATCAGGACCAGCTCGAAAATGATGAGTGCAACGTTCAGAGGCATCGCTGACTAGGATACCCCCGCGCCGCGCCTACGGGATGAGGCGTTCGGCGCGCAGGCGGTCGAAGAGCTGGAAGAAGCTGTCGTCCGTCGCCACGTAGTCGAGGAAACCCAGCCGGCGGCTCTTGGAGATGTCCGTCAGCACCTCGATCGGGCGGCCAAGGTCGGCGTCCGTGTGCCAAGCGTTCGTCAGCTTGAAGAGGTCGGGCTCGCGAAGGCCGTGCTTGTCGGCGAGGGCGCGCCACGCGTCGCCCGCTGCGGCGAGTTTGGGCTCCAGAGGCTCTACGATGCCGTCAAACGGCGCGGGCTGCAGGCCGAAGTATTCGGCGAGGCGCTCCCACATCCAGCTCCAGCGGAAGACGTCGCCATTCACCACGTTGAACGCCTCGTTGCGTGCCGCCGGGGTAGTCGAAGCCCACAGCAGTTGCCGGGCCAGCAGATGGGCGTCCGTCATGTCGGTAAGGCCATTCCACTGCGCGGCGGAGCCCGGGAAACGGAAGGGCGCGCCGGTTTCGCGGCAGAGCGCGGCGTACGCCGCAAGCGTTGTGCCCATGTTCATCGCGTTGCCGACGGCGTAGCCGATGATCGTGTGCGGGCGGTGGACGCTCCAGCCGAAGCCGTCACGCTCGGCGGCAGCGAAGACCTCGTCCTCCTGCGCGTAGTAGAAGTTTTCGACGTCGAGACGCCCTTGCGACTCGCGGAAAGGCGTCGGCGGCAGCTTGCCCTTGCCGTAGGCCTCGAACGGCCCGAGGTAGTGCTTCAGCCCGGTCACGAGAGCGACGTGCTCCACGCTTCCGGCAGGCGAGGTCGCGGCGAGCAGATTGCGCACCATCGCGGAGTTCACGCGGATGTTCTCGGCTTCGGTCGGCTGGCGCAGCCAGGTGGCGAGGAAGATGTGCGTCGGCTTGATCCCCTGGAGCGCCTGCTCGAGGGACGCGGGATCCTGCAGATCGGCGGCCACGGGCGTGATGCCCGGAAGCGCCAGCGGTTTGCGGGCGAGGCCGTAGACGTCCCAATCGCCGCGCTCCACCAGCAGGTTTGCAATTGCCTGCCCGACGATGCCGGACGCTCCCACCACCAATGCTGTTCTCTTCGCCACGCGCACTCTCCTGAGTCTGGATAGATGCCGCTGGCGAGCGATAGACGCAACGCGCCGCCGATTACCGCCGCTGGACTTCCCGGTCTGCGGTTGCGAGAATCGACGCATGGCAAAGCAGATCATCAGCACCCCCGACGCACCGGCGGCCATTGGCCCGTACTCGCAGGCAGTTCGCCTGGGCAACATGCTCTTCGCTTCCGGGCAGATTCCTATCGATCCGGCAACCGGCGACCTCGTCGCTGGCGGCATCACCGAGCAGACCGAGCAGGTGCTCAAGAACGTCCAGGCTGTGCTCGCAGCGGCGGGCCTTGCGGTAAACAACGTGGTGAAGAGCACGGTGTTTCTCGCCGATATGAACGACTTTGCCGCGATGAATGCGGTGTACTCGACCGTCTTCGCAGCCGAAGGTGTTCAGCCTCCCGCGCGCTCGACCGTGCAGGTCGCCCGCCTGCCGAAGGATTCGCTCGTCGAGATCGAGATCGTCGCGATCGAGGGCTAACCGCACCGCTTTGCGGGCCATCCGCATCCAATCAAGCCTGAGAGGAGTAACTCCCGATGACTGAAATTCCTGCTGGTGGCCCATTGGCCGACGCGGCGCCCCGCGCCAGGGTGGAGAAGACCGACGCCGAGTGGCGCGCGCAGCTCACGCCCGAGCAATACCATGTGCTGCGCGAAAAGGGCACCGAGCGTGCGTTCACAGGCGCGCTCTACAAGGTGACCGACGAAGGCGTGTATCACTGCGCCGCGTGCAATGCCCCGCTCTTCAAAAGCGACACCAAGTACGACGCTGGTTGTGGCTGGCCCAGCTTCTGGGACCCGATTACGCCGGATGCCGTGCATTATCACGAAGACACCACCTACGGTATGCGTCGCGTCGAGGTGACGTGCGCCACCTGTGGCAGCCACCTGGGGCATGTTTTTCCCGACGGACCACGCCAGACGACCGGACAGCGTTACTGCATCAACTCGGTTTCGCTGGGCTTTACCCCGAGTGGCGAGTGAGAAGTGAGAAGTCGTAAGTCGTAAGTGGAAACGATCAAGGCGCCTTCGGTGAAGGCGCCTTTCACTTATGACGTACCACGTTTCACTTACGACTTCTTGCCCACGCACGAAAACTCCCGACGGCAAGCCGCCGGGAGTCTCGAAAAGCATGGAGATGCGTGAGGGCTTAGCCCTTAACGATCTTGCCGGTCTTGATGCAGGACGTGCAGACCTTAACGCGCTTGGTGTTGCCGTTGGTCTTGGATTTTACCGTCTGCAAATTCGGGTTCCAGCGACGACGCGTGACGTTGTGCGCGTGAGAAACGTTGTTACCGAACTGGGGACCCTTGCCGCAAAGCTCGCAAACCTGTGCCATGATGAACTTCCTCTCAGAAGAAACCTAAAGTGTTTGACCGCAGAATTCCCCGGACGCTATGTCTGTTGCTGTGGACATCTCTGGATGTTCAGCCGGGAATCCGGTGGGCTCAATACGCACAAGGCGCCAGCGGCCGCAACCGTGTCAAGGGTTTCAGTGTACCACGGGATGGCCGAATGTCCAACCGCGATCTACACCATTGTCGCAAATGCCTGACGCCTAGTAGACGTAAGGGTCTTTCTTGAAGATGTTCGGGCGCGTGAGGCGGAAAGTAATTCCCGCACTGACGCCGTAGGGGTGGAGGTTGCCGTACGTGAAGTGCTGCCAGGACTGGTACTCGAAGTCCACGGCGCGGATGGTCACGACGCTGTTGAGTGGGATGTCCACGCCCCCGCCGGGGGCGAGCACGAGGTAGTTTCCGGTCGCGTACTGGAACGGAAAGACCATGTGACCGCTGCCTACGAGGAACTTCGCGTAGGGCTGGATGTGTCCGACGCGCAGGATGTTCACGGACGGGCCGATGAGCAGGTTCCGCTGCGTAACCTGCTCGTCGGTGTGGAACTGGATGAAGCGGGCTTCGCCTTCGAGGTTGTAGCGCCCCTTCAGATGCATCGCGCCGAGGATCGTGTAGCCGCCGTCAATGCGTTTGCCGTAGTCGACCTGGAAGGCCGAAGCCTCGACGCCTGCGGAAAAGTACAAGCCGGGGCCGCTCGCCGTGGGCAGCGCCTGCGCCCCGGCATGGAGAGCGGCGATGCCGACGGCGAGGCCCAGCAACACGCGAAGTGCAAAGCCAGGGGCGAAGCGAAGTGCGGTGAAGAATCTCAAGGCGTCCTCGCTTACTTTACGTTGAGCGTTACGGTCTGCGTGACGGCGTTGCCGGTGTTCTTGCCGCGCACGACGACCTGGAAGGTGTAGTTCCCGGCCGGGGTCGTCTTCTGGCTGATGCCACCGCAGCCGGTCATCACGCCCATGGTCGCCAGGGTGAAGACGAGCAACAGCAGACTCGCGAGGCGCTTGCGACGACGGAGGCCGAAGAGGATCGCGAGAGCCAGAGTGCCGCAGGGCATCCACGCGAAGGCGGTGCTCTTGCTGGCGTTCGCCGAGGCACCTGCGCCCAGCGGATCCCCGGTGTCTACGGTCAACTGTACGCTGACCGTACCGCCGGAGGTGATGTCGGTGGTGGTCTTCGAGAAGGTGCAGGTAGCGTACGAAGGCAAGCCGAGGCAGCCGAACTCGAGCGTGTCCGCGAAAGGCGCGACCGAGGTGACGGAGACCGAGCCGGCTTCATGCTGACCGCTGGTCATGGCGTAGGTCGAAGGGTTCAGCGCGACCGTGAACGGCGCCGTCGTGGTTCCCGAAACGACCGTGGGGCCGGAGGTGGAAGCGGCGTAGCTGGCATCGCCGCTATAGCTGGCGGTGACTGTCTGCGAGCCGCTGCCGACGGCGAGCGTCATGGTGGCGACGCCGGTGCTATCCACGGTGCCGGTGCCAAGCGTGGTTGAGCCTTCGGTGAAGGTGACGACGCCCGTCGGAGCGGTGGGGCCGGTGTAGCGGACGACCGCAATCAACGTGACCTGCTGCGCGTTGTTGGAGCTCGTGGCCGCGCTCAGCGTGGTGGTGGTGTCGCGCAGGTCGACCACCTGTGAGAGTGCGGGCGAGGTTGCCGAAAGGTTCGTACCGTTACCCGCGTAGGCTGCGACGATGCTGTGCGTGCCCGCCGCCATGGAAGCCACCGTCAGCGTGGCGTGGCCGGAAGCATCCAGCGTTGCCGTACCGAGCGAGGTGCTGCCGTCCGTGAAGGTGATCGCGCCAGCAGGAATGTCCTGGCCCGCGTTGGTCACGGTTGCCGTGAAGGTGATGCTGGCGAGGGTCAGCGACGGGTTCGCGCTGGAGCTGACGGCGACGCTGCTGGTCTGCAGCACTGTCTGCGAGAGCGAAGGCGAGACCGACGCCGAGGCCTTGCCGTCGCCGGCGTAGCTGGCCACGATGGTGTGGGTGCCAGGGGCGAGCGTGGAGGTAGAAAGCGTGGCCGTGCCGGTGGCGTCGAGCACCGAAGTGCCGAGAACCGTCGTGCCGTCCAGGAAGTTCAACTTACCGGTGGCGGTGCCGCCGTTCGAGGTGACCTTCGCTGTGAATACCAGCGGCGATCCATAGGTCGCCGGGTTGGCGCTGGAGCTGATCGCCACCTGCGTGTCCGCGTTGGTGATCGTTTCGATGATCGCAGCCGAGGTGACCGAGGAGTAGTTCGTGTCGCCCGCGTAGCTGACCGTGATGGAGTGCGCGCCGACGGCCAGCGAGGTGGTGGTAAAGACCGCCGTGCCGGAGGCGTCCAGGTTGACGCTCGCCAGCGATGCTGCGCCGTCAGAGAAGACGACCGGGCCCGAGGGGACGACGGTGCCGTTGCCGCTGAGCTTTGCGGTGAAGGTGACCGAAGCGCCCGCGACCGCGGGGTTCGCGCTGGAGGTCAGCGCGGCCGTGGCAGCCTGCACGATCGACTGGCTGAGCGCAGGCGAGGTGGAGGCACCGTGGTTCGTGTCGCCGACGTAGGCGGCCGTGATGCTGTGCGTGCCGAAGGTAAGCGTCGAGGTGGTGAGCGTGGCTACACCGTTGCTCAAGGCCACGCCGCCGAGCAGCGTCGAGCCGTCATAGAAGCTCACCGTGCCGGTGAGGCTGGGGCTGGCGCTGGTCACGGTCGCCGTAAAGGTGACGGCCGAACCGAGCGTCTGCGGAGTCTTGCTGGTGGTGATGGCGGTGGTGGTGGTTCCCTGCTGCACGACGACCGTGGCGACGTTCGAGCTTGCCGGCGAGTTGTCGGTGTCACCCGCGTAGGCAACGTGCAGCGAGTGCGAGCCTACCGCAAGCGTGCTGATGGAGAACGTGTTCGTCGCGGCGATCGCCTGCGTGGCGATGGTCGTTGAGCCATCCAGCAGCGTGATGCTGCCCGTGGGCGTGACGCCCGTGGAAGCGGATGCCGCCGTGAAGGTCGCCGCGGTGCCTGCGTTCACCGCGCCCGAAGGTCCGGCGAGCGTCAGCGTCACCGTAGCGAGCGAGATGGTCTGCGAGACCGCCGTGGAGGTGCTGGTCGTGTAGTTGCTGTCGCCCACATAGGTGGCGGTGATCGAGTGATTGCCGGTGGCAAGCGTCGTCAGCGAGAGCGTCGCCACGCCCGAGGCGCTCAGCGTGGCGGTGCCGAGGTTCGTGGCACCGTCGAAGAAGTTGACCGTGCCGGTCGGCGTGCCGGTGCTGCTGATGACCGTCGCCGTCAGGGTAAGGGCCTTGCCTGCGAGGCCGGTGCCGCTGGCCGCAAGCGTGGTGGTGGTCGCGGTCTTGTTGATCACCTCACTGATCGAGGTCGATGTGCTGCTCGCGTAGTTGGTGCTGGCGTTGTACTTTGCCAGCAGCGTGTGCGTGCCGACGCTCAGCGTGCTGACCGCAAGCGTCGCCTTGCCGGTGGCGTCGAGCGTGCCGGTGCCGAGCGTGGTGGAGCCGTCATAGAAGGTGACGGTGCCGCCGATCGTGCCGGCCGTGGTGGTGCTCAGGCTCGGGGCAACGACGGCGGTCAACGTCACGACCGCGCCGGCGCTCGCCGGGTTCTTGTCCGAGGTGAGCGTGGTGGTCGTGTCAGCCTGGTTCACCGTGGCAACCATCGGCGACGAGGTGCTGGTCGCGTTGTCGGTGTCGCCGAGGTACTTCACGGTGATAGAGTGCGTGCCCGGCGCGAGGCCAGCGGTGGTGAAGCTGCCAGCGCCAGCAGCGAGCGTCGAGGAGCCGAGGACCACCGTGCCGTCGAGGAACTCGACAGAGCCGGTGGCCTGCGGGCCGTTGCTGCTGGTCACCGTGGCGGAGACGCTGAGGTTGTCGCCAACGGTCAGCGTGCTCTGGCTGAGCGCGATCGTCGTCGTGGTGTTGGCGAGGCTCACGACCTGGCTGATCGCCGTCGAGGTCGCGGGAGCGTTGCTGGTATCGCCGGAGTAGGTCGCCGTGATGGCGTGCGTGCCGACAGCGAGCGAGCTGGTGGTGTACGTCGCGGTTCCAGCCGAGGTGAGCGCCACCGTGCCGAGCGTGACGCCGTCGGAGAGGAAGCTGACCGTGCCGGTCGGCGTGCCCGACGCCACAGCGATGCTTGCGGTGAGGGTGAGCGACTGCGTAACCGTTATCGGGTTCGCCGAGCTACCGAGCGTCAGCGTGGAAGACTGCTTGACCACCTGCGTGACTGCGGGCGAAGTGGATGCGGCGTTCTCGGAGTCTCCGGAGTAGACAGCCGTGATGGTATGCGAGCCGAGCGTGAGCCCAGCGGTGGCGCAGGTAGCCGAGGTGCCGGAGAGCGTGACCGCGCTGCAGATCTTCGTGGAGCCGTCGAGGAAATCGACCGTGCCGGTGACGCTGGTGCCGCCCGAAGAGACCGTCGCGGTGAAGGTGACGCTGTTGCCCTGGATGCTGGGGTTCGCGCTGGAGACCAGTGCGGTCGTCGTGGGGTTCACCGTCAGCACCTGGCCGGTGAGCGTGACGACGGTGGGAACGTTGGCAGCGTCCGAGTTCACCGTGAGCGTGCCGGTGACGCTGTTGCCAACAGTGGTCGGGGCAAACTCAACGCCGAGCGTGCAGGTCGTGGAGATCGCCATCGCACCCGCAGCGCAGGTAGTCGTCGCCGCGTCCAGTGCGGACTGGTCGAAGGTGAAGCCGGTGATGTTCATCGCCGCGTTGCCATCGTTTTCCAGCGTGAGGGCCTGCGGTGCGGAGGTTTTGCTGACGCGGATGGTGTCGTAGCTGAGCGGAATGTTCGTGGCCGCAACGCTGCGGACGCGGTTGTGGAACATGTCGGCGATGAGCAGGTTGCCAGTCTGGTCTACCGAAAGCGCATAGGGGCCGTAGAGTCCGGCGTTGGTGGCGAGTCCGGTGTCACCACCGAACGAAGTGGTGTTGGCGGTGCCTGCGACGGTAGAGATGATGCCGGTAGAGACCAGCACTTCGCGCACGACGTTGTTGCCCGAGTCGCCAATGTAGACGTTGCCTGCGGGATCGACAGCAACAGCTGCGGGTGCGTTCAGGTTGGCAACGGTCGCCAGGCCTGCATCGCCGTGATATCCACGGTCGCCGTTGCCGGCCACCGTGCGAATCGTTCCCGAAGGATTGATGGCGCGGACGCGATTATTGCCGAGGTCGGCGATGTAGAGCGAACCGTCGATGCCGAGCGCGAGCTGCCACGGCTCCGTGAGCGTAGCCGAAGTCGCGGCGATGCCGTCGCCGTTGTAGCCCTGCGCGCCGGTTCCTGCGATCGTGCTGATCAGGCCGGTCTTTCCGTCAACCTTGCGCACGACGTTGTTGCCCGTGTCCGCGATGTAAAGCGAGCCATCCACCGCCAGCGCGAGGCCTTCCGGCAGCGAGAGCTTGGCGCTGGTCGCCGCGGCGCCGTCGCCGGTATAACCCTGTACGCCACAGGTGCCCGCAACAGCCGAGATGAACGTCGTCGCAGCATCGACGCGACGGACGCAGTTGTTGTTGGTGTCGACGAAGTAGACGTTGTTCGCGCCATCGACCACGATGCCCGACGGGCTGCTGATGCTGGCGTTGACCGCATAGCTGCCGTCGCCGGAGAGCCCCGGCGTGCCGCTGCCTGCGATCGTGCTGATCAGGCCGGTGCTTGCGGTGACCTTGCGGATGCGATTGTTGTTGCTGTCGGACACGTAGAGATTGCCCGCCGCGTCCGAGGTGACGGCGGTTGGGAGGAAGATCTGTGCACTGGTCGCGAGGACGCCATCTACGCGGAAGGTCCAGTCGCCGGAGCCGACAACGGTGTTGATGAGGCCGGGCTTGATGACCGCGAGGCTACCCGTCGCCGTACCCGCCAGCAGCGTTTGGCCCAGCACAGTGCCCGAGCCGGAGATCAATCGGACCACGCCGAGTCGCATGCCGGGGTAAAGCGGCTTGAGGGTGACGTTCACCGTGCAGGAGACGCCCGAGGTGTAGGCACCGCTATCGCAGGTGCCACCGCTGACGACCGTGTACTCCGAGGTCGTCGCGCCCTGGGTGGAGGCAACGGCGCTACCCGCGCCCGAAGCCGTGGGTGTAACCGTCACCGAGACCGGCGACGAAGTGACGCCGACCGCAACGGAGCCTGGGACGACCGTCGGGATCTGGGAAACGGCAGAGGCCGCCCCCACGCCCAGCATGGTGCTCATTGCCAGAACAACCTGCAGTGACTTCTTGATCGTGGTCGGAAACGCGAATCGCGCCAGTGGCCCCATGGTGATGCTTAACTCCCTTTTGCCGGAATACGCCTACACCTTGGTAACCAAAATTGAGGGTTACTACCATGCCCCATCGAGGGGAGCACCAAGGTGATCAAGTGTCAGGCATATGTTCAAAGCGATGCGCGGCGAGCGTTGCATCCCCATGGTTTTCGGCAATGAAAAGAAAGAGATACGCACTGTCCCGATACGGGTCATCCATGGCGAACTCGGGGGAGAAAAGGCCGAATTACGATGCCATGAAAACTTCACAACACGCACGAAAATCGCCCCAAGGGTAACCATTACCAAATGGCTATCTTGGGGCGATGAATTCGGCTGTTGAGGCTGGTTCGACTATTGGAGGGTGAAGGTCGTGTGGAGGGACGCGTCGCTGCTATCTCCCGCCCAGAGATCGAAGGTTCCCGGCTCGAGCACCCAGCGGCGCAGCGACGGGCTCCAGAACGTCAGCTCTGCGGCCGGGACGTCCAGCGTGACCTCGCGGGACTCCCCTGCGGCCAGCGTGACCTTGCTGAAGGCACGCAGTTCGCGCACCGGACGCGAGGCGCTGCCCGCACGCTGGTGCGTGTAGACCTGCACGACCTCCGCTCCGGCGACCGAACCGGTGTTGTGCACCTGCACCGAGACCTTCAGCGTGCCGTTGTGCGCCAGCGTCTCGGAGCCGAGCTTCAGGCCATCGACCGTGAAATTCGTATAGCTGAGACCGTAGCCGAAGGGGTACTGCGGCGTGGAAGGCATGTCCCAATAGCGGTTGCCGATCTGCGAGGGGTCCTGCGTGAGGTAGTGCGCGTAGAAAATCGGCACCTGCCCCACGGCACGCGGCCAAGTGACCGGCAGCTTGCCGCCCGGGTTGGCGTCACCCGCAAGCAGGTTGGCGACCGCATGGCCGCCCTCCGTACCGGGGTACCAGATGTCGAGGATCGCGGGCACGTGATCGACAGCCCAACCGATCTCCAGCGGACGTGCGGCCATGATGACCAGCACGACCGGCTTGCCGGTGGCGACAGCAGCCTCCAGCAACTCCTGCTGCTTGCCGGGGAGCGTCAACGTGGCGCGGCTTGCCTGCTCGCCGCTCATGTTCATCGCTTCGCCCAGCACGAGCACGGCGATGTCTGCCTGCTTCACGTCGTCAATGGCCTTCTCAAAGGCTGCTTTCTTGTCAGCGTCGGTCAGCAACGTCGGCTTCGGCTCAGCGGCCTGTCCGTCGAAGATCGACGACGTGGGGCGAACGATCTCCACGCCCTTGTCCACGAGCAGCTTCGCCTGCGGGAACTTCTGGCGCATGCCTTCGGCGATCGTTACCGTATCCGCATACTGCGCATGAAGCGACCACGACCCGAGCGTGTCGACCTTCGAGTCTGCCAGCGGGCCGATGAGCGCAATGGTCTTTGCCGACTTCGCAAGCGGCAGCAGATGGCCGTCATTCTTCAACAGCACGGCAACCTGTTCTGCGGCCTTGCGTGCGCTCTCGCGCTGTTCGGCGGAGAGCGTCTCGCGCTTGAACTTGTCGAGATCCACGTAGGGGTTCGTGAAGAGGCCGAGGCGATACTTCATCTCGAGGATCGGTCGCACCAACGCATCGATCTGCGCCACGGTAACCTTGCCCGACTTCACCAGCGCCGGGAGCTCCTTGCGATAGACATCGCTGGTCATCTCCATGTTCACATCGGCTTCCACGGCGCGTTGCGCAGCCTCTGCCGGGTTCGCCGCGTAGCCGTGCGTCTGCAGATTTTTCACCGCATCCCAATCGCTGACGGTGAAGCCCTTGAAGCCCCACTCGCCGCGCAAAATGTCATGTTGCAGCCAGCGGTTGCCCGTCGCAGGCACTGAATCGACGTCGGTGTACGCGGACATGAACGTCGCCGCGCCAGCCTTCGCAGCAGCCGCGTAGGGGCGCAGATACACATTGCGCAGCGCGTCTTCGGAAAGGTCAACCGAGTCGTAATCACGTCCGCCGTACGGCGCGCCGTATGCGGCGAAATGCTTCACGCTAGCGAGGATGTGATCGGGCGCTCCAACGACCGGACCTTGAAAGCCGCGCACCTGCGCTGCGGCCATCTGCTCGCCGAGATACGGGTCTTCGCCAGCGCCTTCCATGATGCGTCCCCAGCGAGGATCGCGAGCGATGTCAACCATCGGCGAGAACGCCCACTCTACACCAGCGGCGCGAGCTTCACGCGCCGCCATCGACTGCGCGTGCTCGGCCAGCGACGCGTCCCAGGACGCGGCCATTGCGATCGGCACGGGGTTGATGGTGCGGAAGCCGTGGATGACGTCGTAGCCGAAGATCAGCGGAATCTTGTGCGGCGTCTGCGTGACGGCAATCTTCTGCAGCTCGTTGATACGCACCGGATCGGTGAGGAAGAGGAACGAGCCTACGCCCTTGCGCGCCAGCTCATCGGCCTGCTGCGGCGTATAGTTCTGTCCCGCGGCCTGCTCCATCTGCTCGATCTTTTCGTCGAGCGTCATGCTCGCCAGCAGGCGATTGGCGAACGCTGTTGCGTCATCTTTGGGCTGGGTCTTCTGCGCGCTGGCCGCCAGTACACACAGGCCAAGGCACACGAATGCTTTCTTCATTGCGAACACAGGTAGTTGCTCCTTCAACGACGCTTCGCGCCAGACTTCCGTCGTATAGAGGAATACGCTGCTTCCGCACCGAAGTGCAAATTGAAAAACCCTATTACTGAATCGATCCTCTAGCCCAGAATTCTTTCAACGGCTTCTTCGGTATCTTTCACCACACGCTGCGGCGTGAGCCCATAAGCGCGAGGATGCGCGATGAGCAATGCCGCCGTGCCGTGTACCGCTGTCACAACCTGGCGCATCCGCGTGGCAGAAATCGCCGCGGACGTACCCTTCGGCAGGATCTCTCGGATGAGCGAATGGATCGCCCCGAGGAATCGCTGCCCCAAGGCCTCACGCTCTTCCACGACCTCAGGGTCCGAGTGCCGGACGAGAAAAACGATGGAGTAGTGGTCCGGATACGTCTGCGCGAACTCCAGCAGCGAGGCGATGAAGATGCGGAGCTTCTTCATCGGGTCCTCCGCAGCGTCCATGCGCGCGAACATCTGCTGTGTGAAGTCGGTGTAGAGCTGCGCGCAGAGATGCTGGGTGAGCGCTTCCTTGTTTGCGAAATGACGATACGCCGCCATCTGCGAGCATCCGGCAAGCTCCGCGACGCGACGCATGGAGAGATGGTCGTAGCCTTCGCTGACGAAGATCTCGCTGGCCGCGCGGATGATGCGCTGCCGCAGATTGGCCGCAGGCTCAGCCTTCTTCACAGGAACCTTCTTTGCCAACGCGCGCACCTCCTTTTACCTCTTCCCTAGTTTAGCAAGAAAGTTTACGCTGTACACAAATCATGTTTACGCCGTATACTCCAATTGCGCAGAGGCGCATGGCACGATGAAACATTCATCTGGTTTACCCGTTCTTTCTTCCCGTATTGCGACAACGCTGGGTTTGGCGGCTTGCCTGAGCAGCGCTGGTTTCGCGCAGGTCATGCTTCCCGCGCAGGCGGCCAAAGCGCCAGCTTGTGCGTCCGCAGCTCGCCACGTGAGCGGCTGCAGCGGATCCGCCTGCGACGCGACGCCTGTTCCTGAGCTCGACAGCAAGCAGCAGTACGATCTGCCAACGCTGATCGACATGGCCGAGAGCCTGAGCCCGGAGACCTGCATTGCATGGGCCACGGCGAAGCGCTCGCTCGAGCAGGCAGGCATTGCCCGCGCTGAGTATCTGCCGGTGATGGCGTTTGTCGCGCATGGCGGCGACTCGCGCTCCATCGTTCCCTTCCCCAAGCCGATTGCGCCACGCGGCTACGTCATCGCAGAGATCCCGGAGATCGTCGTGCAAGCCGAGCTTGAGTACAAGCTGCTTGACTTTGGCCGTCCGGCCCGCGTGGATGCAGCGAAACTCGCCGCGCAGGCTTCTTCGCTGCGCATGACGCGCACGCAGCAGCAGGTTGCGTTCAATACGGCGCGTGGTTTCTATCGCGTGCAGGAGACCGAAGGCCAGCTTGCGGCGGCGAAGCAGATTTTGAACACGGCCCAAACGCTGCAAGCGAACGCGCAGATGCAGTTTGACAACGGTCGCGCCACGTTGCCTGATGTGCAGAACGCAGACGCTGGTGCGGCCGAAGCGCAGTTCGATCTGGCCAATGCCGAAGGCGAAGTGAAGAAGGCGAAACTCGCACTGACCGAAGCAATTGGTGTTGAGCCGACGACGGAGATTGAAGTCGTTGCCGCTGAGAAGACCAGGCCTGAAGAGTTCCGCGCGAATGTTGACGAGATGCTGCAACAGGCATGGAAGTCGCGGCCTGACCTGCTGGCTCGCGAAGACGAGTTCAAGCGCGCGAAGGACAGCGTGAAGAACGCTCGCTCACGCTATCTTCCTACGGTCAGCATGGCCGCGGTGGTGGGCCAGACGAACATGGACCCCACCGCCGACTACGGCTACCTTGGCCCCGCCAGTGTCACGACCTGGTCAGCACAAGGACAGCTTCGCTGGGAGATCTTCAACGGTGCGCGCGGCCACGAATTGCAAGCTGCGAAGGCGGAGCAGAAGGCCGCCGCCGAAGAGAAGCGCGCTGCCGAAGATTCCGTGACTCGCCAGGTGTGGGAGGCTTATGTCGATCTGCAAACGGCGCTCGAGCAGCAGCGTGCCGCGCAGACCTTCCTCACCTCCTCGCAGACCTCGTATGACTCATCTCTCGATGCGTTCCGCTACGGTGTGCGCTCGCTCGTCGATGTTGTGCAGGCAGAGAAGCTGCTCGCGCAGGCGCGATTGGCGTCGGTGAAGGCTGAAGCCCGTACGCTGCAGAGCCGCGCGGCACTGAGTTATGCGCTGGGCGCGATGCCCGCGACCGCTACCTCGAATGGAGTTCGTCCATGAAGATCTTTCGTCCTCAACTTTCGCTCCTCATGCTGCCGTTGCTCGCAGGCTGCAGCCGCAATCCGAACGTCGAAATCGTCGGCTCGTACTTTCCCGGCTGGATGGTCTCGCTAGTGGCTGGCGTGGTGCTGACGGCACTGGCGCACATGCTCTTGCGCCGCCGCGGACTGCTGCATTCGATCGGTCATCCTGCGTTGATGTACCCCGCGATGACGTTGCTGTTTACCTGCCTGCTTTGGCTCATCTTTTTCGCATAACGCTGCGTAAGACTCTGAAGGAACTCACGCTCATGTCCACTGAAAACCTTTCGCAACAGAAGAAGTTCGGACGTACCCTCGGCATCGTCGTGCTGGTGCTCGCAGCGATCGTGCTCGCGATCGCCTCTCTACAGGTTGATCGTCATCCGCGCACGGATGACGCCACAGTGCGCGCCAACACGATCGCGTTCGCGCCTGAGGTGGAAGGCCGCCTCGAGAAGTTGAATGTGCAGGACAACCAGCTCGTCCACAAGGGTGATGTGCTCTTCGAGATCGATGCGCGTCCGTTCGAGTACGCGTTGGAGCAGGCGAAAGCCGAACAGGCCACGCTCGAAGGGCAGATCCTCGATGCGCAGCGCCACATCGCGACCGAGCGCTCAGCCGTGCAGACGGCGCAGGCCAACGTTCTCAGCTCGAAGAGCGGCATCAGCGCAGCGCAGGCAAACTACCAGGCATCGCAAGCTGCGGTGGAGCGCGCGAAAGCGGCGCAGTCGTCCGCCGACGCGCAGTTGAAGTATGCGCAGAACGACTATGACCGCATAGCGCCGCTGCTGAAGAAGCACTACGTGACGGTGCAGCAGGTGGACCAGGCGCAGACCGCACTGCGCGTCGCACAGGATGCGTCGCAACAAGCGGCTTCGCAGTTGCTGCAGTCGCAGGCGCAGGCGTCTATGGCGATGGCGGCGAAGCAATCTGCCGAAGCGGGCTTGCAAGCTTCCACGGGGAAATACGGTGAGGCCGTGCATACGGTCGATGACCTCGTAACGCTGGAAGCGCAGCGCCCCATCAAGCAGGCAAAGGTGGAGCAGGCGCAGCTCAACCTCGAGTGGTGCAAGGTGCGCGCGCCGTTTGATGGCTACGTGGTGAACATGAATATCTCGCAGGGTGAGTATGCCAAGCCAGGCACGCCGATGTTCACGCTGGTGGACACGAGCCACTGGTGGGTGCTCGCGAACTATCGCGAGTCGAAGCTCAAGCATATCCATGAAGGCGACCACGTTGAGGTTTACCTGATGGAGCACCCATCGCAGAAGTATGACGGCGTGGTGGATAGCGTAGGTCGCGGCGTTTTCCCGGAAGATGGCGGCACCGCTGCGGGTTTGCCGAACGTCGATCGCACGCTGAACTGGGTGCACCTTTCGGCGCGCTTCCCTGTTCGTATCCGCGTCACAAACCCTGACCCTGCATTCTTCCGCGTGGGTGCAACGGCCATCACCGTAGTTCGCTAAGAGCGATCCATGAGCAAGACACGCAAATTCGGACGGTTGTTGCAGGACGAGATGACGCCGTATCCCGGCCGCGCTGCGGGTGCGCTGCGCGACACGCTGGTGCTGCTGCTCTCGGTCGCGCTGGCGATGACCTTTCGCACGCCGGGCATGCAGTTGGCCGCAGCGCTGCTGCTGCTCATGCAGCGCGAACGCCCGGGCCTGACGATGCGTGTGGCGCTCGAGATCATCGTCTCCACCGCGCTTGCGCTCGCTGTGAGCTGCACGTGGGTACAGCTCACCGATGGCACCGAAGGCGCACGCTTCTACGGCGTGATGGTGCTCATTTTCTGCTCGGCGTTCTGCATGGTGGCGTCCACGATGGCGCTGCCGTCGACGATCTTCGGCTTCTACGGATTCGTGTTTCTCTCCAACTGGGACGGCCATCATTCGGCCGACTACAACGTGCGCTTCGGGCTGAATTACCTGGCTTCGATGGCGCTCGGCGTAGCCTGCCTCGTGGCCGTGGAGTACGGCTTCGGCACGCGGCATCCGGCGGAGGAGCTGGCGCGCGAGTTGCGCCGACGCATGAGCGCCCTGGCCGAGCTCTTCAGCTCGCTTGCGAACGATGAGCCGCGCAACGATCCTCACAGCTTTCGCCAGACGCATCGCAAGGTGCTGCAACTGGCCCACGCGGGCGACATGCGACTGCGCGAGCTTTACGATCGCTTCCGCGATTCGAGCGCTGCGCAGGACGTGCCGGTCGGCCTGCAATATCGCATCGGCATCGCCACGCGCGCGCTGCAGCGCAGCGTGGCGCTGGGATTTTCTACGCAGCAGGAAGAGAGCGGCGTCGAGCGCCTGCGTGCGTATGCAGCGCTGGCCGAGCTTTGCCGCGCGGCTGCAGAGGACAAGGCGCCGACGACCTCTGCACACTTCGAGAGTGACTCCAGGACATTGCAGGAACTTCACGCAGAGCTCGGCGAATATCTCGCCGTGCAACACGCGTCCGGGGAAATCGCCGCTGAGCCGCAGGCGTCGCGAATGAAAGCGCGCAGTGCGTTCTTTGTGCCCGATGCGTTCACCACGCCCGATGCGGCTGTCTATGCGCTGAAGCTGACGCTCGCCGCGATGATCTGCTATGTGCTCTACAACGCGATCGCGTGGCCGGGCATTCTCACCTGCGTCGTCACCGTCCTCTTCACGGGCCTGAGCACTACGGGCGCGATGAAGCAGAAACAGCTCTACCGCTTCTCCGGCGCGGCGATCGGTGGACTCATCGGCATCTTCGTCGTCTCGGTCTTCTTCCCGAACATGGATTCGATCACCTCGCTGATCGTGCTGTTCGCGCCGATCTGCTTCTTCGCAGGCTGGGTGATGCGCTCGCCGAACATGGGTTACATCGGCGTGCAGATCGCGTTTGCGTTCTTCCTGACGACCATCGGCGGCTTCGGTCCGTCCACGCAGGTGACGCCTGCACGCGACCGCCTCATCGGTGTCGCGCTGGGCATCCTTGCGCTATGGCTGGTGTTCGATCAGCTCTGGCCGGTGCGCACCACGGATGCGCTGCGTCGCACGCTGCAACGCATCGGACTCGCCACCGAGCAGCTTCGCACGGAGGAGAATGCGGGGCGCTTCGAATCATTGCGCTCGATGGTCTCCACCGAGCTGGCGAACGCGCAGCAGCTTGAGGTGGCCGTGCACTTCGACGTCGGTCGGCACCAGAAGCGCGAACTGCTGGAGACGCGCAAGCTGCTGCATCGCATTGAAGCTGCGGCTGCGGAGTTCTACGCGGAGGCAGCGTCGCACTTTTGACGTCGTCACACGACGCGCACCAGGCGAGGGCCATCTTTTTACGGAAGCCAGCCAGCCGCCCCGCTAGAATGAAAGCGTGGAGTTCGCCTCCAATCTCGTTTGGACCGCCGTATCGATGGCCTTGCTCGCCTTCGTATGGCGTGCAGCGCAGCGCAATGCCCTGCGCGTAGGCCGTCGTGCCGCGATGACGCAGGTCGCGATGGCGTGCCTGCTGCTTTTGCCCGTCATCTCCGTCAGCGATGACCTGCTGATGGCCAAGCAGGCGACGTTGCCCGCGGCTGCACAGACCTACAACCTTGCTCACGCAGGCGCGTCGACGGGGCTTGACCTGATCCCGACCGCGCTGGCGACGCTCGCGTTCCTGCAGTTTCCGCCGATGCAGCGCGAGCCGCTGCCCAAGGCATCCGAGCACGCGCAGACTTATCGCGGCCGCACGCTACGCACGCGGAGCCTCAGAGCTCCCCCGGCGTTTGCCAGCTAAGTTCTCCGTTCCTCTTTCCTGAATCTTTTTGTAGCTCAAGGACGACGCGTTTGCAGCAGTGCATCCGCTTCGCTCCCTCTGGAGGTGTGCTTCGTGCGCAGAGCTCTCTTGCTCACGCCATCCTTTGCTTTCACGCTTTTCGCGTGGGCACAGGCACCCGCGCCTGCTCCCCAGCAGAACGCGGCTTTGCCTGCAACCATCATCGCGGCGGTGCACCGCGGCAGCGCCACACCGCTCACACTGCAGCAGGTGCTCGACCAGTCCCATCGCGCAAACCCGACGCTGCTTTCCGGCGCGGAGCACCTGAACGCCGTGCGCGCTGGCGAGGTCACCGCAGGCCTGCGGCAGAACCCCGTACTCACCGGCGGTGGACAGATGTTCACGCTCGCGCCGGATGATCCGAACGGTCCGCCGTTCTACAACGTCGGCGTGCAGCGGCTTTTCGAACGCGGCGGCAAGCGCCAGTTGCGGCTCGATGGAGCGAAGGCCACCACGACGCTGACCAGCGATCAACTCGCCGACACGCAGCGCCAGATGGACCTCGCGGTGCGGCAGGCGTTTGCGAAGATGCTCTTCGCCGAAGCTGCGCTCGAGATCTCGCGTGAGAACCTCGAAGGCTATCGCCATACGGTCGACCTGATGAAGGTGCGGCTCGATGCTGGCGATATGGACCGCACGGATTTCGATCGCGTGGAGTTGCAGCTTGTCGGCTTTGAGAACGACTTCGACAACGCCAATCTCGCACTACGCCAGTCGAGCATTGCGCTGCAGTCGATGCTTGGCGTGAACACGCCGAGTGATGACTTCGCGGTGACCGGATCGCTCGAGCCTTCGCCGCTCGCCTATACGCTCGAAGAGTTGCACACCGCGGCGCTGAAGAACCGCCCGGACCTGCAGGCTGCGCAGGCGCAGGTGGACGCGAACGCGGCATCGGTGAAGCTCGCCGTGGCCAACGGCAAGGCCGACCCAACGCTTGAGGCCGAGTATGAGCGCAGCGGACACGCAAATACGATGGGTGCGAACATCCAGATTCCGCTGCGTTTCTTTGACCGCAACCAGGGCGAGAAAGCTCGCGCACAGCATGAGCTTGAGTCAAGCCGACTGGCGCTTGTCGCTGCGCGGAATCAGGTGATCTCTGACGTCGACACGGCGTGGGCGGCTTACCAGACGGCAACGTCGCAGGACGGCCGCTATCGCGCAAAATACCTCGCCGAAGCCGCGCATGTGCGCGACAACATGGAGTTCAGCTATCGCCACGGCAATACGACGCTGCTCGATTATCTGAGCGCGCTCTCGGACTATCGCCAGGTGAACCTCGCTTCGCTCAACGCTAATTTGCAGCTTTTGCTGGCGGTCGAACAACTGACGACCGCAGCCCACATGGAGATCAATCCCTAATGACTGCACGTCGTTTCTACTTCACTCCTCTTGCTGCCAGCGTCGCCGCGCTCGTCTTCGTCGGCGGATGCAAGAAGCACACCACCGAGACCGCTGCGCCGACGCAGCCCACAGCAAACATTCAAGTGGGCACGGTGCACAGCGAGACCATCGACGCCACGCTGCGCCTGCCCGGCCGCGTCGAAGCCGACCCCGACAAGCTCGTGCACATCTACGCGCCGCTCAGCGGCCGCCTGCTCAACATGACGCTCGTACCGGGCCAGGAAGTGCGTAAGGGACAAGCGGTCGCCACGCTGCAGAGCAGCGATGTCGCTCAGGCCCGTGCGGATTTCGAGAAAGCCAAGATCGAGACGATCCGCGCTGATCACGCGCTCGACCGCGGCAAGCTGCTCGCCTCGCACGAGGTCATGTCACAGGCTGATCTGCAGGAACTGCAAGCCACTGACAGCGCCGCGCACTCGGAGCTCGAGCGCACACGTCAGCATGTGCACGAGCTCGGCTTCAGCGAGAACAGCACCAGCGATATCACCACCGTAACCGCGCCGATCACGGGTACGGTGCTCGACATTGGCACCGCAACCGGCGAGATGCAGCGCTCGCTCGAGACCACGACCGGCATCGCAACGGTAGCGAATCTCGATACCGTCTGGGTGACCGGCGATGTCTACGAGCAGGACCTGCACGCCGTGCATCCTCACGCGCAGGTAACGGTGAGCTTCACCGCATACCCCGGCGAGAAGTTCAGCGGAACCGTTGCCAACATTGGCGATTCGTTCGATCCTTCGACGCATGCCGTGAAGGTGCGCGTGGTGATGCCGAACCCCGGTCATCGTCTGAAGCCGCAGATGTTTGCGACGCTGCTGCTCTCGCAGCCTGCACAACCGCGCATCCTGCTGCCCGCTGGAGCGGTACTGCATGACGGCGAATCAACCATCGTCTACGTACCCGCAGGCGACGGCAAGTACACGACAAAGAAGGTGACGACGGGCGCGCAGGCAGGTGACCGCATCGAGATCACCAGCGGACTCAATGACGGCGATCGCGTCGTGATGCAGGGCGCGGCGTTCCTGCGCCAGCCGGTAGGAGACTAACGATGAAGGGCTTTATCCAGGCGCTCTTGCGCTATCGCACCGTTGTCTTCATCCTGCTGATCGCAGCATTCTTCGCGGGCATCTTTGGCGCGTTGAAACTCGATATCGAAGCGTACCCCGATCCCTCGCCACCGCTCGTCGAAATCATCACGCAGAACCCTGCGTGGAGCGCGGAAGAGATGGAGCAGCAGGTCACCGCGCCCATCGAACTCACACTGAACGGCACGCCTGAGCTTGAGCAGGTGCGCTCGATCTCGATCTTCGGCCTCAGTGATGTGAAGCTGTACTTCAAGTTCTCCAGCGATCTGTTCCACGATCGCCAGGAGGTCCTCGCACGCCTGCAAACGCTGCAACTTCCTGGCGGTCTGCAACCGCAGCTTTCGCCATGGTCGCCCATCGGCGAAATTTATCGCTATCAACTCACCGGACCGTATTCGCTGAACGACCTGAAGTCTACGCAGGACTGGCTCGTTCGCCGCGAGTTGAAGCAGGTGCCGGGCATCATCGACATCACCACCTTCGGCGGAACGACGAAGCAGTATCAGATCGAGCCTGATCCGAACAAGCTGCTGGCGTACGGCGTCACCCTGCCGCAACTGATCACGGCGGTGCAGAACAGCAACGCCAACGCGGGCGGCAACTACATGACGCTCGGCGAACAGAACATCAACGTTCGCTCGCTCGGCCTCATCAAGAGCCTCGACGACATGCGCAACATCGTCGTTGCCTCCAAAAACGGTACCCCGGTACTCGTGCGTGACGTCGCCGAAGTGAAAGAAGGTTATCAGCCGCGTCTCGGCAAGATCGGGCGCAACGGACAGAGCGACATCGTCGAAGGCATCGTGCTGCTGCAAAAGGGCGGCGAGAGTATGCCTGCGCTCGACGGGCTGAAGAAGAAAATCGATGACCTGAACAATGGCTCGATGCTGCCTCCGGGCATGCACATCAACACGATCTACGACCGCACCAAGCTGATCGACCAGACGACGCACACGGTGAAGCACGTCATCATCACGGGCCTCGTGCTCGTGACGCTGATTCTGCTCATCATGCTCGGAGATCTGCGCACGACGATCATCACTGCGCTCACCATCCCCTTTGCCGTGTTGTTCGCGTTCTCCATGATGGTGTTGACCGGTCATCCGGCCAACCTCATCTCGATCGGCGCGATCGACTTCGGCATTCTCGTCGATTCGTCGATCATCGTGCTCGAAAACATCTTCCGTTACATGCAGCAACGCAAGCCGGGCGAGGGCCCGGAAGAGGCGGTGCAGCATGGCGTGGCCGTAGCGGCGCGACCTGTGTTGTTCTCCACGCTGATCATTCTCGTGGCGTTCATTCCGCTGTTCACGATGGAAGGCGTTCCGGGCAAGATCTTCTCGCCGATGTCGGTCACGTACGGCTTTGCACTCTTCGGCGCGCTGATGTTCGCGATCATCTTTGCACCGGTGCTCGCGGCCATCTTCGCACCGAAGGTGAACGCGCAGCAGGAGGCGAAGAAGGCTTCGGGCACCGCCGTCAATCGCTTCTTCTCGCGTCATTACGAGCGCTGGTTGAATCGTTCGCTGGCCCATCCGAAGATGGTGTGGACGCTGGCAGGCGGCGCCATGCTCGCGGGTGTGCTGGTGTTCGTCTTCGCCGTGGGTGGTGAGTTTATGCCACCGCTCGAAGAAGGCAATCTCTGGATTCGCGCCACGCTGCCGCAGGACATTTCCTTCGATAAGGGGGCGATGTTCGCGGACGAGATTCGCGAGGAGATCCGCAAGTTCCCCGAGGTCACGCAGGTCGTTTCGCAGATCGGTCGACCAGACGACGGCACCGATGTGACGACCTTCAACAATGTAGAGTTTGGCGTTTCTCTGAAGCCCTCCGATCAATGGCCCGCCGACGTTCACGGCGACAAGGACGAGCTGATCGAGCAGATGCAGAAGGCGTTTGCGAAGTATCCCGGCACCGTCTTCGGCTTCTCGCAGAACATCCAGGACAACGTGGAAGAAGCGATGAGCGGCGTGAAGGGTGAGAACTCCATCAAGCTCTTCGGCGACGATCTCGCGCAACTCTCCAAACTCTCCGATGAAATGGTCGGAGTGATGGGCACCGTGCAGGGCGTAACCGATGCCGGCGTCTTCAAGGTGAGCGGACAACCGAACCTCATCATCAGCGTGAACCGCGCCAACGCGGCCCGCTATGGTGTGGCGCCGGCGGACATCAACGCAGCGGTGCAAGCCGCTGTAGGTGGTGCGCCGATCACGCAGATGATCGAAGGCGATCGCCGCTTCGACATCACCGTGCGCTACCCTGACGCGTATCGCGGAACGCCGGAGACGGTATCGCAAATCCAACTGCCCACGCCCGACGGCGGACATGTCGCGCTTTCGCAGGTGGCAGATGTGGGCGTGCATGAAGGCAGCTTCACGATCTATCGCGAAGGCGGCCGACGCTACATCCCCATCAAGTTCAGTGTGCGTGGACGCGACCTCGCGGACACCATCACGGATCTGCAGAAGCAGATAGCCGACAAGGTGAAGATGCCGAACGGCTACAACTACACCTGGGCGGGCGAGTTCGACTCGCTGCGCAAGGAGCAGGCTCGTCTTGGGCTGGTGATTCCGATCAGTCTCGTCGTGATCTTCCTGCTGCTGTACCTTGCGTTCCAGCGTTGGACAGATGCGGTGATCGTGCTGCTGGCGTTGCCCTTCTGTGCGGTTGGCGGCATCTTCGCGTTGCTCGTTACGCACACGGCGTTCAGCATTTCTGCCGCCGTCGGCTTCACCTCACTTACCGGTGTGGCGACGCTTACGTCGGTGGTCTTCCTCGCGGGACTGCGACATCATCAACACGCTCATCCGGGCGAGAACGCGCTGCGCGAAGGTGCGCAGCACGAACTGCTGCCAGTGCTGATGGCAGGCTTCGCTGCGGGGCTCGGCTTGCTCCCTGCAGCGGTGATGAACGGCATCGGCGCGCAGGCGCAGCAGCCGCTCGCGCGCGTGGTGGTGGGTGGTGTGGTGACGACGGTACTCACCGTAATCTTCCTGATTCCGGAGTTTGTGCGTTTCTTCGAAAAGCGCGAAGAGCGTCGTCGTCAGTCGCATCGTGCGACGGTTTCGGCAGACACCGAATAGCAGCTGTCGCTGTGACAAGAAGGGCCGCGAGTGAATGCTCGCGGCCTCTTTGTCTGGCTTGAATCAACCTTCGACGAACACAGGAGAGGCACGAACGGCAGGACACGGCTTTCGCCGCGTCACTGATGCTGTCAGAGGAGGCGGCTCTAGCCGCTGAGGGAACGCGCAAGCACCATACGGCAGCGGCTAAAGCCGCGAAGATCGCTTGCATGAGAAACGGCAGGGCTGAAGCCCTGCCCTACCGTTCTGCGCTCCATAGCAGGTCTACAGGAACCATAGGTGCGCAGCGATCATCTTGAAGCGATGAGGCGCGGTCACGACCAGGAATGCCACACACCTATGTTTCTGGTATCGCGCGCTAGTTCGGCTCCTGCTTTAAGCGGCGATAGAAGGTGCTGCGATGGATGCCGAGCTTGCGCGCGGCGGCAGAGACGTTGCCATTCTCCGCAGCAACAGCGCGGCGCAGCGCTTCATCCTTGAGGTCTTCGAAGCTCTCCGGCCCAGCGTGCGGAACCTCAGAGGCGGCGATCGACGCAGAGAGCACGCTGGAGCGCGAGACGTCGGCGTAATAGAGTCCGGCAGCCTGCTGCAGGCGAAGCTCCTGGCGGCCATACGTCGGCGCGCCTTGAAAGATGTCGCGCCAGTGCACGCGACCGATGACCGCAGCCCCAAGGCCAAGGAATGCGAGGCCGCGACTGCTCGCCGCGCTCAGCACGCCGTCGTTGAAACAGAGCAGACCTTCTTCCGGTGTGCTGAGCCACGAGGGATGCTGGTGCAGCCGCACCACAAGATCAGTAGCGCTTTCGGCGGTCCAGTCATGCTCGATGTGTTGCACCGCGTGGCGCACGAGCTTGGAGGCAGAAGGCGCATTGACGAACGCGCTTCCGGAGATATCAAGCACGCCCGCGAGTTGACCGGTCGGTGAAAAGATCGGCATCGCGTTGCAGGCGAGGAAGCGGTTCTCGTCGAAGAAATGTTGTTCGCCGATCACCTGTACGAAGCGGCGCTCGACGATGGCCGTACCGATCGCGTTCGTGCCGGTGATCTGTTCGCGCCATGAGGCGCCGGGCATCAGCGACACCTTGCGCGCGCGGCCCAGAAAAGTGCTGTCGCCCTGTGAGTCCAGCACGACACCCTGCGCGTCGGCGAGCAGCAGAATGCGGCCGGCGGTGGAAAGTCCCGGCTCGAGCAGATTCATCTCGCGCAGTGCGAGTTTACGAAGCTGGCGGTTCTGCTCCTGCTGCAGATGCAACTCACTGTCGCTCAGCGGAGCTTGCGTAATCTGCCACTGCGGCGACATGCCGTAGTGGCGACAGCGTTGCCAGGAAGCCTGGATCAGCTCAGGCAACATGTGTCGCGATGCTGGTGCAGTGTTGCGGTCCACGGGCTTCTCCTGCGTAAGGCTCACATCTCATTGGATGTCCGCCGCACATTCTACGACGCGCAGAAAACCTTTGTAGAGCGGTGTCGCACGGGATTTCCGTCGAGTGTTGCATCGTGCGACGGCCGCAACACTTCGTGCTTGGCAACGGTTGCCGCGCGGGAGCAGGATGCTCTCGGAATCGACCACCGGCCTCCCCGCCGGGACGAAAGGAAACGCAATGGCAACGACCTCTCCCGTCCACGAAGCGACCACCACTCTCCAGCAGGACACTCCCTTCCGCAAGCGCTACGGCAACTTCATCGGCGGGCAGTGGGTCGAGCCTGTCGAGGGACAGTACTTCGACAACATCACTCCCGTCACCGGCAAGGTACTCTGCGAGATCCCCCGCTCGGGCGCGGCTGATATCGAGAAAGCGCTCGATGCCGCTGAGAAGGCCAAGACCGCATGGGGCCGCACCTCGGTCACCGAGCGCTCGAACATTCTGCTCAAGATCGCGCAGCGCATCGAGGACAACAACGACCTGCTCGCGCGCGCCGAGACCTGGGACAACGGCAAGCCGATCCGCGAGACGACCGCCGCCGACGTCCCGCTGAGCGCCGATCACTTCCGCTACTTTGCCGGCGCGATTCGCGCGCAGCAGGGCGGCATCAGCGAGATCGACCACGACACCGTCGCATATCACTTCCATGAGCCGCTGGGCATCGTCGGGCAGATCATTCCGTGGAACTTCCCTCTGCTGATGGCTGCGTGGAAGCTCGCTCCCGCACTCGCCGCGGGCAACTGCGTGGTGCTGAAGCCTGCCGAGCAGACGCCCGCGTCGATTCTCGTGCTGATGGAGCTGATCGGCGACCTGCTACCTGCGGGCGTGTTGAACGTCGTCAACGGCTTTGGCCGCGAGGTGGGCAAGGAGCTCGCGACGAACCCGCGCATCAACAAGATCGCGTTCACCGGCTCCACCGTCACCGGTCGCATGATCATGCAATATGCGTCTGAGAACATCATCCCGATGACGCTCGAGCTCGGCGGCAAGAGCCCGAACATCTTCTTCGAAGACATTCTCGATCAGGACGAAGAGTACATCGATAAAGCAATCGAAGGCCTCGCGCTCTTCGCGTTCAATCAAGGCGAAGTCTGCACCTGTCCGTCGCGTGCGCTCATCCACGAGAGCATCTACGACAAGTTCATGGAACGCGTACTGCCGCGCGTGAAAGCGATCAAGCAGGCGAACCCGTTTGATCCGTCGACGCAGATCGGCGCGCAGGCCTCCAAGCAGCAGTTCGAGAAGATCATGAGTTATCTCGATCTCGGCGTGAAGGAAGGCGCGGAGCTACTGACCGGTGGCAAGGCCGCGCAGGTAAGTGACGACATCGCTGGCGGCTTCTACATTCAGCCAACGATGTTCCGCGGCAACAACAAGATGCGCATCTTTCAGGAGGAGATCTTCGGACCGGTGCTTTCGGTCACGACCTTCAAGGACGATGCGGAAGCGCTCGCCATCGCGAACGACACACTCTACGGCCTTGGCGCTGGTGTGTGGACGCGCGATGTGAACCGCGCCTATCGCTTCGGTCGCGAGATTGAAGCAGGCCGCGTGTGGACGAACTGCTACCACCTGTATCCCGCGCACGCAGCGTTCGGCGGCTATAAGCAGAGCGGCATCGGCCGCGAAAACCACCTGATGATGCTCGACCACTACCAGCAGACGAAGAACCAGCTCATCAGCTACAGCCCGAAGAAGCTCGGCTTGTTCTAATGCTTTCCCTCTCTGCACGACTCCCGTCGCGTTACCTTCGCGATCTTGGCGTCCTTTGCGTCGAAGCTTTCCGCTCACACCGGCGACTCTGCCAGTCCGAGCGAGAGCCTCGACGCCAAGAGCGCGGAGAACGCCAAGGGACCGCCACGGCTTCTGTGGCCTGCACAACCCTTCACCCATCCCGGAGTGTTCATGAGCACGACGACTGAAACCAACCAGGCTGTGCCGTCGCAGGTGATCGCGACACCTGCGGCGCTGCAGCTCATTGCAACGCTGCAAGAGCAGCACGGGCCCATCCTGTTCTACCAATCCGGCGGATGCTGCGAAGGCTCCGCGCCGATGTGTTTTCCTGTCGGCGAATTTCGCATTGGCAGTCGCGATGTGAAGGTCGGTGAAATTGGCGGAGCGGAGTTCTACATCTCGCCGCAGCAGTTCGAGTACTGGAAGCACACGCAGATTGTGATCGACGTGACTCCGGGCTTCGGCGCGGCGTTCTCTCTCGAAGGTCCGGGCGGGTTGCAGTTCATCACCCGCTCGCATGTGTTCAACGACGACGAAATCCACGCCCTGCGCGCAGCCGGGCGTATCTGAAAGGTCTGTAGAGAAATGGCAACAATGAAAGCTGCAGTGGTTCGCGAGTTTGGCAAGCCGCTCGTGATCGAAGAGGTCGCGATCCCCGAGGTGGGTCCCGGCCAGGCGTTGATGAAGGTCGTTGCGACCGGTGTGTGTCATACCGACCTGCACGCCGCCGAAGGCGACTGGCCGGTGAAGCCGACACCGCCGTTCATTCCCGGCCACGAAGGCGTGGGCTACATCACTGCCGTCGGCGCAGGCGTCACCAGCGTGAAGGAAGGCGATCGCGTCGGCGTACCGTGGCTTTACTCCGCGTGCGGCCACTGCGAGTTCTGCCTGAGCGGCTGGGAGACGCTCTGCAAGGCGCAGAAGAACGCTGGCTACAGCGTGAACGGCAGCTTCGCCGAGTACTGCCTCGTCGATCCGAACTACGTCGGCCATCTGCCGGCGAACGTGGAGTACACACCGGTGGCGCCGATCCTCTGCGCGGGCGTCACGGTCTACAAGGGCCTGAAGGAGACCGAGACGAAGCCGGGCCAGTGGGTCGTGGTCTCCGGCGTCGGCGGTCTCGGCCACGTGGCCGTGCAGTACGCCAAGGCGATGGGCATGAACGTCATCGGCCTCGACATCTCCGCCGAGAAGCTGGACCTCGCCAAGCGCATGGGCGCAGACGCAGTCGTCAATGGCCTCGACGCCGACGCGGTCGCGCAGGTGGAGCAGATCACCGGCGGTGGCGCGCACGGCGTACTCGTCACGGCGGTCTCGTCCAAGGCATTCGCACTCGCGAGGGACCTCATCCGTCGCCACGGCACGATGGCGCTCTGCGGTCTGCCGCCGGGCGACTTCCCGGTGTCGATCTTCGACCTCGTACTGAACCGCAAGACGCTGCGCGGCTCCATCGTCGGCACGCGTCTCGACATGGCGGAGTGCCTCGGCTTCGCCGCCGAAGGCAAGGTGAAGGTGAATTACTCCACCGCGAAGCTCGAAGACATCAACGACGTCTTCGACCGCATGAAGGCAGGCAAGATCGACGGCCGTATCGTCATCGAGCTCTAAGCGTCCGTCCACGCACGAGAGCGCAGGCCACAGTGCCTGCGCTCTTTGCTGCCGTAGAAACTGACCGAATCGCTGTTGCCTGCGGGGAAGCGAGTGTGCAAGCATACTCGTGCACCGGCAAAGCTTGATCTTCCCCTGCTTTGACCCTCCCGCGAAGGAAAATTGCCCCTTTGTCATCCCCTCGTGTAATCGATTTCACTGCGCCCGGCCGGGTGAACCTTATCGGCGAGCACACCGACTACAGCGGCGGCCTCGTCCTGCCCATGGCTATCCCGTTTCATACGACGGCCTCGTTGTCAGAACCCGCCGACGATCACTACCACTTCACCTGCGGCATGTTCCCGACGAAGCGCACGATCGCGCGCGACGATCGCTCAACCCGAGTCGGCGACTGGAGCGACTACTCCGTTGGCGTGCTGCGTGAGCTGCAGGTGCTGGGTATCGAGGTGCCGCCGTTTCATCTGCACATCGAAGGCAACGTACCGCTCGGCGCAGGCCTGAGTTCGTCAGCCTCGGTGGAGGTCGCAACCGCCGCCGCGCTGCTGCATCATGCGGGCGCAAAGCTGCCTGTCGGCGAAATTGCTCTGCTCGCTCAGCGCGCGGAAAACCGCTACGTCGGCTCCCCGTGCGGCATCATGGACCAGTTCGTCATCACCGCAGCGCGTGCGGGTCATGCGCTGCTGCTGAATACGCGCGACCTCGAGTACAAGCTGCTGCCGATGAACACCGGCGCGCTTGCCGCGTGCAGCATCGTCGTCGTGAACAGCGGCGTGAAGCATACCGTGACCGCGGGCAGCGCTTACGCCGAGCGTCGCAAAGAAGTGGAAGAAGGCCAGACTTTGTTGCGCGAGCGTTTCGGTGTGCGAGATCTTGGCGACGCGGAGATGGAGCAACTTGACTCTGTGCGCGCGGAGCTTTCGCCCGAAAGCTACAAGCGCTGCAGCCACATCATTACCGAGAACGCCCGCGTGAAACGTGCTGCCGCAGCGATGCTTGCCGGCGACGCCGCCGCGCTCGGCCAGGTCCTGCAGGAGGGCCACGTCAGCTATCGCGATCTCTTTGAAGCAAGCTGCGAAGAGGTTGACTTCCTCGTCGAGGTCGCCGGCCAGCAGCCCGGCTGCTTTGGCGCACGGCTCACCGGCGGCGGCTTCGGCGGATGCGTCGTGAACCTCGTCGCCAAGGATGCTGTCGAGGACTTCGTCGCAGCCGTCAAGGCAGCGTACAAGCAACACTGGCAGATCGACGCCGAGGTATACCTCTGCGAGGCCAGCGATGGCGCCGTCGCCGAGCACCCGGAGATCGCGACCGAGGAGGCCCCCCGATGAACGAGATCTTCACGCAGCAACCGCACCGCCGCTGGAACGCTCTGCGCGGAGAGTGGGTCATCGTTTCACCGCACCGCACGCAGCGTCCGTGGCAGGGACAGACAGAAGACACGACCGTCCCCACCGCGCCGCAGTATGACCCCAAGTGCTACCTCTGCCCCGGGAACGAGCGCGCAGGCGGCGCGATCACGCCGCAATATACCGAGACCTATGTCTTCGAAAACGACTACGCCGCGCTGAAGAGTGACGTGCCTCATGCCGAGTTCGACATGAACAACGCTGGCCTGTTGCGCGCGACCACCGAGCGTGGCATCTGTCGCGTGCTCTGCTTCGATCCGCGCCACGACCTTACGCTGGCCACGATGCCGGTCGCGAGCATTCGCAACGTGGTCGATGTGTGGGCCGCGCAGGAAGCCGAACTCGGCGCGCGCGAAGATGTGAGCTACGTACAGATCTTCGAGAACCGCGGCGCCATGATGGGCGCGAGCAATCCGCATCCGCACGGACAGATATGGGCCACCGAGCACGTGCCGAATGAGGCGACGGTTGAACTCGCCGCGCAGCAGAAGTTCTTCGCCGAGAACGGCAAGCCGCTGCTCGCGGAGTATCTGCGCCTGGAGCTTGCGCAGAACGAGCGCATCGTCGCCAGCAACGACACCTGGGTCGCGTTGGTGCCTTTCTGGGCGGTGTGGCCTTTTGAAGTATTGTTGCTGCCGCGCGAAGCCGTGGCCCACATGCATTCGTTGAGCGCGCCACAGCGCGATGGCCTTGCCGATATCCTGAAAGCCGTCACCGCAGGCTACAACCGCGTCTTCGACACACCATTCCCTTACTCCATGGGCTTCCACCCTGCGCCCGCCGACGGCGAGGCGCATGAAGAGTGGGTTTTGCACGCGCATTTCTACCCGCCATTGCTACGTTCGGCTACGGTGCGTAAATTCATGGTGGGCTTTGAACTGTTAGGTTCACCGCAACGAGACATTACGCCGGAGTCTGCAGCCGCGACACTGCGAACAGCGATTGGCAAGGAGACACGATGAAGGTCCTGATCACCGGCGGTGCCGGATACATTGGCGGCACGGTCGCTACGATCCTCAAGAGCGCCGGTCATGACGTAACGGTGCTCGACAACCTCTGTCACTCCAAGCGCGATGAAGTGCCCGTGGGCGTGAACTTCGTGGAAGCCGATATAGCCGACCGCGTTGCCGTGGAAAGCGTGCTGCGTGCCCTGCAACCCGATGGCGTGCTGCACTTCGCCGCGCTCATTGAAGCAGGCGACTCGATGCGGATTCCCGAGGTCTACTTCCGCAACAACACGGCCTCCACGCTGGCGCTGCTGGAGGCAATGCATACGACCGGCGTGAAAAAGCTGGTATTCAGCTCCACCGCGGCCGTTTATGGCGAACCTGAAGTCCTGCCCATCGCCGAGACCGCGAAGCTTGCACCGACCAACGCCTACGGAGAGTCCAAGCTGCTCGTTGAATACATGCTGCAGTGGTTCAACCGCATTCACGGTCTGCGCTACGCTTCACTGCGATACTTCAACGTCGCTGGCGCGCTGCCCGGACGTGGCGAAGCGCATGAGCCGGAGACGCACATCATCCCGCTGATCCTCGATGTCGCTCTCGGCCGCCGCGAGAAGATCTTCATCTTCGGCGAGGACTATGACACGCCGGACGGTACCTGCATTCGCGATTACATTCACGTCGAAGATCTCGCGGCAGCACACATTCTCGCTCTCGATGCCTTGAACAAGGAAGACAAGATCATCTGCAACCTCGGCAACGGCCAGGGCTTCAGCGTGAAAGAAGTGGTCGAAGCGGCACGCCGCGTGACCGGCCACAAGATTCCTGTGGAGATGAAGCCGCGTCGCGATGGCGATCCTGCTCGCCTCGTCGCCTCCAGCGAACGGGCGAAGGAAGTGCTCGGCTGGAAGCCGCAGACACCGAAGATTGAAGACATCCTGAAATCTGCATGGGAGTGGCATCAGCAGCGTTATCCCAAGCAGTAAAACCGCGCTACAGACCGACAGAGCGGAAGCCTCACAAGGGCTTCCGCTTTTCCGTTCTCCCGACAGTCGCGCGAAGGCCGGCGTCGCAGGTTTCTCTAGCCGAAGCCGACAGCCGACCTATAGTATGGCTGCCGAAATAAAGGAGTCCTGCTTGAAGCCTCTGAACTTCGCCAGCCTCGCGCTCGCCGCCGTGACTACCGCCGCATCTGCGCAAACTACCGTAAAGATTGCGATCGATCCGACGCAGCACGTGGCTGCCGTCAGCCCTGCGCTCTACGGTTTGATGACCGAAGAAATCAACTACTCCTACGATGGCGGACTCTACGCAGAGCTGGTGAACAATCGCAACTTCGCACCGCATTGGAGCGGCTTCGAGCACTGGTTCGTCGAGAGCGGAGGCAACAGCCATGCGAGCATGGAACCCTCTACAGACGGCCCCTCGAAGGCGTTGCCGCGCAGCATGAAGCTGACGATCATGGACGCCTCCGCGGCGAACCAGGCAGGCGTGATGAACGATGGCTACTGGGGCATGGGACTGAAGCCGTCAACGGAGTACAAGGGCTCGTTCTATGCAAAGTCGAGCGGCGTAGGCGATGCGCGTGTACGTCTGGTTTCTGATGTCGACAATGCAACGTTGGCTGAGGCCACCGTTCCCTTGCAGGACGGCGCATGGAAGCAGTATCAGTTCGCGTTGCCCACGAAGAGCACCCTCGTGGCGAGCAAGAACAATCACCTCGTCATCACCTTCGCGCATCCCGGCACGGTGCAGTTTCAACTCGTCAGCGTCATGACGCCGACGTATAAGAACCGCGCCAACGGCAACCGCGAAGACCTGATGGAAATGATGGCTGCGCTGCATCCGCACTTCCTGCGCATGCCCGGCGGCAACTACGTGGAAGGCAACACGATCGAGGACCACTACAACTGGAAGCAGACGATCGGTCCGCTCATTGATCGCCCCGGGCACCAGGGCACGTGGCACTATCGCTCCAGCGATGGGCTCGGCCTGCTGGAGTTTCTCGAGTGGTGTGAAGACCTGCACATGGACCCGCTGCTCGCAGTCTTCGCGGGCTACACGCTCGATGGCAAGCACGTTGATCACGAAGCGCTGAAGCCCTTCGTGCAGGACGCGCTCGACGAGATTGAGTACGTCACCGGTGACACCAACACGAAGTGGGGCGCCGAGCGTGCCCGCGACGGCCATCCACAACCCTTTCCGCTGCACTACGTCGAGATCGGCAACGAAGACTGGTTCGATAAGAGCGGAAGCTACGAAGACCGCTTTGCCGCGTTTGCGAAGGCGATTCGCGCGAAGTATCCGGAGCTGAAGTTGATCGCCACGACGCCGGTCAAGAACACCGTGCCAGACGTCATCGACGATCACTATTACAAGTCGCCGGAGGAGTTCTACGCGATGCTGCACCACTACGACACGATGGACCGTAGCGGGTCGAAGATCTTCATCGGCGAGTGGGCGACGCGCGTTGGAACGCCTACGCCGAACATGGCCGCGGCTCTCGGCGACGCGGCCTTCATGACGAGCATGGAGCGCAACAGCGACCTGATCGTCATGGCGTCATACGCGCCGCTGTTCGTGAACGTGAATCCCGGCGGAATGCAGTGGAGCTCCGACCTCATCGGCTATGACGCGGCGCACGCCTACGGCTCACCGAGCTACTACGCGCAGGTGATGTTTGCAAACCACCTCGGCGCGTTTGTCGCCAGGAGCACCAACGATGGCGAATCGGCCCGCGTGTTTGCGTCCGCCACGGTTTCAGCAGACGGCAAGACGCTCTTCCTCAAGCTCGTGAACGGTGGCGACAAGCCAGCCAACGTCGAGCTCTCGCTGCCGCACGTGAAGCCCGGCAAAGCGGCTGTGACCACGCTTTCTGCAAAGAGCCGCTGGGACACCAACAGCATCGACGCGCCGAAGCACCTCGTGCCCGTGGACTCCCGCGTGAATGTCGGTGCCGAGTGGAAGCACACTCTCGCCGGCAACACGATCGAGGTCCTCGACATTCCGTTGCAGTAGCATGGTGCGCAGCCGTTCTTCAGACGGCTGGCGTCACCTGGAGATTTCATGCGTGCCTTGCTTCTTCCCTTTGCTCTTGCGTTGTTCGCAGCTCCGCTCCTGTCGCAAACCGCTCCCACCGCGCAGCCAGCGGCTGATCCGGAGAAAGAACTTGCCACGCTGAAGTCGCGGTATGAAGACTTCGGCTGCTTGAAGTGCTACGGCGCAGAGGACGCGATGCTGGCCCCGCAAGCGGGTCGCGTTGTTTTCTTCGGAGACTCGATCACGGCGGTGTGGGGACGCGAGGTCGGCACGTTCTTCCCCGGCAAGCCTTACGTGAACCGCGGCATCAGCGGCCAGACGACCTCGCAGATGCTCCTCCGCTTTCAGCAGGACGTCGTGCGGCTGCACCCGGAGCTCGTCGTCATTCTCGCAGGCACCAACGACGTTGCCGCCAATACCGGCCCCATGACGCCGGAGATGACCGAGGACAACCTGACCTCGATGGTGGAGCTCGCTGCCGCAAACCACATCCGCGTGGTGATGGCCTCGGTAACGCCCGCACTCGATTTTCCCTGGCGTCGCGGCCTCAACCCCGCGCCGAAGATCCGCACGTTGAATGCGTGGATTCGCAGCTACGCGGCCAGCCATGGCCTTGTGTACCTCGACTACTACAGAGCGCTGGCAGATGCCGACGGCGGCATGAAGCCGGGCATGAGCAAGGAAGGCGTGCACCCCAGCGAGGCCGGCTATGCCGTGATGGGACCGCTTGCCGAGAAGGCCGTCGCAGAGGCAATGTCGCGTCCGAAGCCGTAGCCTGTTACCGTGGTAGGGAGTGACGACGCCGTCTCAACAACAAGACCTGTTTCCCCCACAGGTCCCGGAGAGCACCCCGAAGACGGGTTCTGCCGCGCCAAAGCCCAGTGATCCGCCTGCACCGATCTGGTTGCAGCGCGCGAGCCTGATTGTGCTGGTACTCTTCTGCTTCTATGTGGGCGCGCTGATGACGGTACTGCCGTGGTCGCCGCGCTACTGGGACATGAATAGCTGGATGCACGCGCACCCGATGATCGACAACGTGTTGCAGCGCGGCTGGGTCCGTGGCCTCTTCAGCGGAATCGGTCTGCTCGACCTCTGGATCGGCATCAGCGAGCTGCTGAGCTACCGCGATTACCGCGCGTAGAGCGACGACAGCTGCGCCCCGGTAGTACCCTTGAGCGCATGGCCGACGACACCACGCTCCCGATCCTCGAAGCTGCTCCCCTCGCCTACGAAAACGATCTCTTCCTCGACTCGCCGGAAGGCCGTCCGCTGCGCATTATGGCCGAGTACGCCGAGCCCATGGCGCGCTTTCGCCGCGAACGCATCCAGGACACCGTCGTCTTCTTCGGCTCCGCCCGCTTCCGCGGTATGGACGAGGCGAACAAGCAGCTTGAGCTGCTGGACAACACCGGTTCCAACACTCCCGCCCCCGCCGATGAGCAGCCAGCCTGCGCAGACTCGCTAACGCAGGGCACCGCGACCGAGCTGCAACGCCAGCGCGCCGAGGCCGCCGTCGAGATGGCCCGCTATTACGAGGACGCACGCAAGCTCGCGCACATGCTCACCTCATGGTCGACAACGCTGCCCGGCCAGCGCCACCGCTTTGTCATCACCTCTGGCGGCGGCCCCGGCATCATGGAAGCCGCCAACCGCGGTGCCTACGAGGCCGGCGGCAAAACGATCGGCCTCAACATCAAGCTGCCCTTCGAGCAGTATCCGAACCCGTACATCACGCCGGAGCTGAACTTCAACTTCCACTACTTCTTCATGCGCAAGTACTGGTTCGCGTACCTGGCGAAGGCACTCGTGGTCTTCCCCGGCGGCTTCGGAACGCTGGATGAAATGTTCGAACTGCTGACGCTCGACCAGACGCACAAGCTCGCCAAGAAGATCACGGTCGTGATCTACGGCAAGCAGTACTGGAACGACGTCATCAACCTCGACACGCTGGTGGCCAAGGGCGCGATCTCTCCGAATGACGTGAACATCTTCAAGTTCGCGGACACGCCCGAAGAGGCGTTCGCCATTGTGCAGCAGGGTCTGATCGAGAACCACCTGATGCCCGACAGCAGCGAACAAGGCTCCGTGCCCACCGAGCCTCAGCCCAACGAGCAGGAAACCTTCGGCCCGGACATCGCCAAGACCCGCAAATAGAGGGTTAGCGCGACCTGAAGACACAGCTCACAACGAGCAAACCTACTCGACGACGACTTTGACGAATACGCCATCCGGCAGACGCGCGTCGCCCAGCAGATGCACCTGTCCGTCGCGTACAAAACCGCGGAACATCTTGCCCGAACCACTCGCCACGGGGGCAGCGGCAGGACGAGGCGCGCTTCCACCCGCACTCGGCGGCTGCGGCGCGCCAGGCGCCTTCGGATACGGGATCGCCGCAGCGGGACGACCGGCAGCAGGCTTGCCCGTGCCGCGGTCCATCGCCTCGTTGGCAAGGCGGTCGGCGTCCTTGTTCTTATGGCGCAGCGCGTGCGTGATCTCGAAGCCATCGAGCTGTTTGATCATGCCGCGCGCCTGCATCCAAAGCTCACGCAGATCAGGCGAGTTCACCTTGTATTTGCCGTTGATCTGATTGACCATCAGCAGCGAATCCGACACAACGCGCACGCGCTTGTAGCCGTTTTTCACGACCCACTCCAACACCGAGAGCAGCCCACGGTACTCTGCGACGTTGTTCGTGAAAATACCGAGGAATTCGCTAAGCTCGGCCAGATTTTCGCCCTTCGGCGACACAACCACCGCTCCGAAACCGGCCGGGCCGGGGTTGCCGCGCGAGCCACCATCGCAGTGCGCGGTGAGCCATTCGCTGTCAGAAGCCGCAGCGGGCTCGGAAGGGACGGGATCGTTGCCAAAAAGATTGCCAGACATCGCCTCCGAGTCTAGTGGAAGCGCCTCTGGAAAGGCTGAAATTGCCTGCTCACCTTCGCTGCCGCTCCCCGTCCAAACCGATGTACGACGTACCTGACTCCGGAGTCAGACAGAACGATGAGCGCAACCGAAGCATTCGCACTGCCTGGCGGCCCCGGCCGCCGACCGAGCCCGTTTTCCGTGGGCCTGGACGAGACACGCGCCGCAGCGGCAAGTGGCGTAGAATCAGCGCCAGCTATGAAGGCTGTCGCACAAATGGGCGCCCGTGGTCGGCTGAGCGCCGAACAGGTAGAACTGCGCCAACAGCAGCGCGCCGAAGATGACGAGCTGATCCGCGCCGCGCAGAAGGGCGAGCGCTCGGCTTTTGACACGCTCGTGCGTCGCTATGACCGCAGCGTGCTGCGACTCGCGCTGCACATGCTGGGCAACGAGGAAGACGCGCAGGACGTGCATCAGGACGCCTTCATCAAGGCCTACCGGCACCTGTCGAACTTCCGCTTCGAGTGCTCGTTCTACACGTGGCTCTACCGCATCGTGACGAACCTGTGCCTGGACCAGCTTCGCCGCCGCAAGAGCCGCAAGGAAGACGCCTCCACCGTGCTCGACAGCGATGGCGACGAGATCGACCTGCTTGCGCATATGGCCGACGACCGCGCCAGCCACAATCCGGCGCGCGAACTCGATCGCAAGACGATGGCCACGGCCATCAAGGAAGCGCTCGATGACCTGACCCCGCGCGAGCGGATGGTCTTCGAGCTGAAGCATTACCAGGGTTTGAAGTTGAGGACGATTGGCGAGATGCTCTCAACCACGGAAGAGACGGCGAAGAACACACTCTTCCGCGCCACGCGCAAGCTGCGGGCGAGACTCGCCGACGTGCGGTAAGTAAGGCAACACCAGCCGCACGGGGCAACGTACCTCGTCGGCAAAAGCAGTACAGGGCCATTTGAGAGAGCTAGTGAAGAGGACGCAACGATGACGTGTGATCGGGTGCAGGAAAACATGGTGCTCGCGCAGTACGGCGAACTCCCCGACGATCTGGTGCTGGCGGTAGAGCGGCACATCGGCGGATGCGAGGACTGTCGTCGCGAGTGGAACGCGCTGGAGATTCTCCACCGCGAGCTCGACCTCGACACGGTCGTGGAGCCAAGCCCGAACTTGCTGGCCGCTTCACGCATGAGGCTCGAGGACGCGCTCGACGCCATGCCACCGCGCTCGTGGAAGCAGCGCTTCGTCGCCAACTTCTTCCGCTGGCAGGGTGTGATGCGCGGCGCTCCAGCGCTGGCCACGCTGCTGATCGGCGCAGGCTTCATCGGCGGCACCGCCGTCGCTCGCTACCAGATCGCCAACGAGCCCAAGCTGCCGCAGCCGGTCGTCGTGGCGAGCGGCAATCAAGGACCGATCGCGAATGTTTCAGGAATCGTGGAAACGCCGGACAGCGGTCTGGTGCAGGTGAAGTACAACCGCCTCGTGCCGGAGTCCGTACAGGGCTCGCTCGATGATCCGCAGATTCGCCAGTTGCTGATGCTCGGCACCAAGCTCGCCACCGACAACGAAGTGCACGCACAGTCTGTAGCCATGCTCTCGGCGCAGTGCCGTATGGGTCGCGGCTGCGATGCAGCGACCGGCAAGGGTGACAGCGTGCGCGGCGCACTGCTCGCCTCCCTGCACTATGACAAGAGCCCGACCGTTCGCCTGAAGGCGCTCGAAGGATTGCAGCCCTATGTGACCGAGGACGAGCAGGTGCGCGACGCCGTGGTGAGCGCGATGATGCACGACGGCTCGGCACAGGTGCGCACGCAGGCCGTCTCGCTGCTTTCGCCCGTGGGCGCAGACACCAGCGTTCGCCAGGCGCTACGCACGGTCAGCTCGCAGGACGCGAACCCGGCGATCCGCACCGCATCGTTCCAGGTGCTGCAAGGCGTCGGCGACGTACAGTAAGGCCATCTGAATGACAGCAACCCGCAACAGGAGCCGACAGCAAGCAGCAGCCCTCGCGCTGCTGCTGTTGGCGTTTGCACCGGGCGCCTTGCGTGCCTCTACCGCACACGCAAACTCGCACGCAGCCTCCGGACACACTGGCGCGCAGAAGTCGCAGCAAGGCTACCTCGGCATCGAGTTTCACGACGTCACCGATGAACAGGCCGCATCGCTGCGTCTGCGCGGCATCCACGGCGCGGAAGTGGCGATGGTCGACCACGATGGCCCCGCAGGCCGCGCTGGTTTGCGGCCGCATGACATCATCGTCGCGTTGAACGGACAGGCCGTCGACAACTCCGTCACGCTGCGCAAGCTGATCCACGATGCGGGTGCAGGCGCGAGCATCGCGCTGGAGGTCGTGCGCAACGGCCAGGCGATGACGGTGAACACCAGGCTCACCAGCCGTGACGACGTAGAGCGCTCCGCCATGCAACACCTCGCCGCTGCAGCACCTCCGCCACCTGCGGCCGGTGTCGCGCATGGCTTCATGTCCGACGGCTATGCGGTGGAAACCGCGCCGCCGCCTGCAAGCTCACGCACGCAGCAGCTACTCAACATGCTGCACACTGGCCCGTTCACCGGGCTGGGCATGGACACGATGGAGCCGCAGCTTGCAACGTTTTTTGGCGCGCCCGCAGGCATGGGTCTTCTGGTCCACACGGTGGTGCCGAACAGCCCCGCCGCTGCCGCGGGCATCCACGCCGGCGACATCGTGCTGCGCGTCGACAACGTCGCCATGCGCACGACCTCCGACTGGACACGGCACCTGCGCGCGATGCGTGGCAGCGTGCTTTCGCTCGTGGTGCTGCGCGACAAGCATGAGCAGACGATTGTGCTCGTCCCGAACGATAAGCACCGCAGTGCGTTGCGCGATGAGCCACTCGGCTCCGAGCCTGCCACCGTGCAGGAAAGCCAGCTCGATCCAGACCACACCGCGCTCTGGTAAGCGGCGCACTTGGTGCAAGCACAGCGCCTTGATACACTCGCCTCAATCACGCGACACCGCCATCTAAGCCGCAGTTAATCTTCGACACGCTTTCCTAAGTATGCGTTTCATTCAGAACGCGAATCCTGGAAGCCGACGCGCAGAGAGCATCGCGGCCATGTGTCTTCGTCGCGTCCATCCTGATTTTGTGAGCCCGCCGTTGAGCCGTTTCGCGAGCTTCCTACGCGCTTCGCAGCGCAGAAAATTCCTGTCGCGCAGCATGTTCGTCATGCTCGCGATGCCGTCGCTGCACGCGCAGCAACCTCCGCCCGACGCGCACGCATTGCAGGCGCGCAAGCATCTCGCCGGCCGCACCAACGTGCGCGGACAAGCCGATGCGGCTGCGGAGCTTCGCGCCCAGGCGCAACACGCGGCGCTGCTGCTGAAGCCCCGCAACGCAAACCTTACCGCAGCGTGGACGCCGCTTGGGCCATCCTCGGTCTTGAGCGTGAGCTACGGCAACGTCACCGGTCGCGTCACCTCGATCGCCTTCGACGCCAGCGATACCACCGGCAACACCCTCTTCCTCGGCACGACCGGCGGCGGTGTGTGGAAGTCCACCAACGCCGGGGGTGCCGCCGGCGCAGTCACATTCGCGCCGCTGACCGACACGCTTTCCGTCTTCAGCCAAAGCGCAGGCGCGAGCATCACTCCATCACTCTCCATCGGCGCAGTGGCAGTGCAACCGGTGAGCAACGGCATCGTACTCGCGGGCACAGGCGACCCGAACGATGCGACCGACTCACTCTACGGTGAAGGCCTGCTTCGCTCCGCTGACGGCGGCGCAACGTGGACGCTTCTGCAAAGCTCTAACGACGGCGCGAACGGCAAGCATTCTTTCGTCGGCTTGAGCACTGCGGGGCTCGCGTGGAGCAGCAAGACACCGACGCTCGTTGTCGCCGCGTTCACCACTTCGCCGCAGGCCGCGGACGTCGGCGCGACGCAAACATCCTCAGTCGCGGGGCTCTACTACTCCACCGACGCAGGCGTGACCTGGAAGATGGCAACGCTCTACGACGGAGCCAACACCGTACAGACACCACAGCCTTCCACGACGAGCGTCACCGGCAATGCTGCGACCTCCGTGGTCTGGGACGCACAACGCGCGAGCTTCTTCGCCGCCGTGCGCGCACATGGCTACTACTCCAGCACCGACGGCGTGACGTGGACGCGACTCACGCATCAACCCGGAACAGCTTTGACCACGACAAACTGCCCGGTGGGCGCGAACGGCCTCGGCTCCGCGAACTGTCCGATCTTTCGTGGAGCGCTGGCCGTGCAACCAGCGACGGGCGACCTCTACGCGCTGACCGTCGATAGCAGCAACAGCGACCAGGGCCTGTGGCAAGACCTCTGCAGCATGAACTCCAGCGGAACCTGCGCGAGCAGCACCCCAACGTTCACAACGAAGCTCGACGCCGGCAGTCTCGACGTCAGCACTACGAGCCCCGTCATCACGCAGGGCGACTACAACCTCACGCTCACCGCGGCGCCTACCGCCACCGGCACTCTGCTCTTCGCAGGCACTATCGACCTATACCGCTGTGCGCTTGCGGACAACGCGACTAGCTGCACCTGGCGCAACACCACGAACGCGTCGAACGGCTGCGCGGCTCCCGCCAGAGTCGCGCCCGCCCAACACGCGATCGCGGCCCTCGCGCTGAATAGCGGAACGCCTCTCCTTTTCCTCGGCAACGACGGCGGCCTGTGGCGCTCGACCGACGGCGTCGCGCAAACCGGCTCAGCCTGCGCAAGCAGCGATGCCACCCACTTCGACAACCTCAACGCGCAACTCGGCGCAGGCGGGTCACTCGCTGAGGTCGTAGGCTTTGCGCAAGCGCCCAACGACAGCGGCACACTCCTCGCCGGCCTCGGCGCGAACGGCACAGCCGCAACAGCGGCGGCCTCCTCTCTCACGGCGTGGACGCAACTCTGCGCGGGCGAAGGCGGCTATCCGCTGATCGATGCCAACAACACCTCCAACTGGTACGCAACGATCGGCGCAGGCGTGAACTTGAAGGCCTGCACGCTCGGCGCAAGCTGCAACGCCGCGAGCTTCACCGGCGCGGCGACGATCGGCGCCGCAGAGGTTTCAAACGACAACGCACTCGTCGATGCACCCGCGCTGCTCGACCCTGCGCTGACGACCAACCTCATCACCGCAACCTGTCGCGCATGGCGAGGCCCGGCCTCCTCGGGCGCGACGTGGAGCACCTCGAACGCGCTCTCTACAAGTTTCAGCGGAGGTGCAGTGCCTTGCACGAGCAACGGCCCTCTCGTGCGATCGCTCGCCGCAGGCGGTGCTGCAGTCATTTCGTCGAACGCACAGAGCGCAGGCTCACCCGTGCTCTATGCGGGTCTTGCCGGAACGCTCGACGGCGGTACTACGGCGCTCGGCGGACATCTCTTCATGACGAAATCCGCAAACACGGCAACGAACGCGACGCCATGGACCGGCCTCGCGAAGAACACCGTCACGAACGATGCAAGCAACGCTGGCGTCTTCAACCCCGATGGCTTCGATATCTCCTCCGTCGTCGCCGATGCGCATGACACGACCGGTGCGACCGTATACGCCACCGTGATGGGCTTCGGCACGACCACCACGACCTCGCCTCACGTCTATCGCTCAACGGACTTCGGTGCGCACTGGAGCAACATCACAAGCAATCTTCCCGCCGCGCCCGCGAACGCGCTCGCCGTTGATCCGAACGATGCGAACACCGTCTATGTAGCCACGGACTCAGGCGTGTATGCGACGCAAAGCATCACCACCTGCGGCACGACTTCATGTTGGAACCTGCTCGGCACCGGGCTGCCGAACGCTCCCGTAACCTCGCTCGCCACGGCAGCAAATCTCGCAACAGGGGATGGCCGCCTCGGCATGTTGCGTGCGGGAACCTACGGTCGCGGCCTATGGCAAACGCCGCTGCTCGCAGCAACGACCAGCGCTCAACCCGGCATGAGCGTATCGCCAACAGCGCTCACCTTCTCCGCGCAACAAGTTGCCAGCATCAGCGCGACGCAAAGCATCACCGTCACGAGCAACGGCTCGTCTGCTTTGTCGATCACATCACTCATCGTGAGCGGCGACTTCACTGAAACGGACAACTGCGCCGCGCAGACTCTCGCCGTTGGCAGTACGTGCACGATTCAAGTCGCGTTTGTTCCCACCACGATCGGCACGCGCAGCGGCACACTCACTCTCTACGCCAATGTGAGCGGCGGCCAGGCCACCATCGCGCTGAGCGGCACTGGCACAACGCCTGCCACGGTAGTGCTCACGCCCGCATCGCTCACCTTTCCCGCCACCACAGTGAACCAGACGAGCGCGGCGCAGATCATCAACATCGCCAACACTGGCGGCAACACCGCAACGATCAACAGCACCATAGTGAGCGGTGACTTCGCCATCGCAGGCAACACCTGCGCGACGACGATCACGTCGCAGAACTCCTGCTCGATCAGCGTGACATTCGCGCCTTCGGCAAGCGGCACACGCAGCGGCACACTCACCGTTGTGGACTCCGCTGGCACACAGACCGCTCTGCTGACAGGCACCGGCAACGCGCCAGCGACAGACACACTCACACCCACGGCGTTGAGCTTTGGCGATCAGGTACTGAACACTCTCAGCGCTGCGCAAAACGTAACCGTCACCAACAGCGGCGACAACGCGCTCACCCTCATCACCGCAGCGACAGGCTCTGCGGAGTTCAGTGCAACGAACGGATGCGGTGCGACGCTGGCCGCGCACAGCACGTGCGCCATCAGCGTCGCCTTCGCACCCGCTGCCGTCGGCTCGCGTACCGCGACACTCACTGTGAGCGATCAGTTTCGCTCGCAGACGGTCGCCCTCACAGGTAACGGACTCGCACCGGCAGGCGTAAGCCTCACGCCATCTTCGATGGCCTTCGGCGAAATCGGTGTGGGCCTTAGTTCGACAGCGCAGGTCGTCACGCTCACCAACAACGGCGGAGCCACACTCAGCATCACCTCGCTCGCGCCGACCGGCGACTTCATCCTTGCCGCAAGCAACTGCACGAACACCCTCGCAGCAAGCGCGGCCTGCAGCGCCACTCTTATCTTTTCGCCCACGACAGCGGGCGCACGCACGGGGTCACTCATTGCGACCACAAGCGCAGGGACGAAGTCCGCTGCGCTCAGCGGTGTAGGCGCCGACTTCTCGTTGACCTCCAATGGCGCAACGACCGCGAGCCTCGGCGGCTCCAATGGCAGTGCCACGTATCCGTTGAGGCTGACATCCGTAAGCGGCCTGACCAGCAGCGTCAGCCTGAGCTGTGCTGGTGCTCCCGCACACGCTACTTGCGTGGTGTCGCCATCATCCGCAACGCTCGGCTCTACGCTCAACGTCTCCGTCATCGTGGCGACCGGAGTTGCCACTCTTCACAACGAGCGCCACACGCTGCCGTGGATGCGCGACCTCACACTCTATGCGCTTGCAACGCCGCTGCTCTGGCTCTGCATACACCGCCGCAAACTGCTTCGAGTACTGCCATTACTGATGCTGATGAGCTTGAGTGGCTGCGGCGCGGGAAGGACGACTCCGGGCAATGGCACCGGCAGCACGCAACTGCCAACGCCTAACGGCAGCTACACACTCACGGTGAGCGGCACTGCGGCTGGCGTTACGCACTCGCTGCCGCTCACGCTGACCGTGAACTAAAGCGAGCGACCAGCAGCTACAGCGCTCGCCCACGCCCACTGGAAGTTATAGCCACCGAGCCAGCCGGTCACATCGACGACCTCGCCGATGAAGTACAGGCCAGGCGCGCGCTTCGACTCCATCGTGCTTGCATTGAGCTCGTTTGTATCCACGCCGCCTGCGGTGACCTCGGCCTTCTCATAGCCTTCGTCGCCAGCGGGGCGAACGGCCCACGCATGAAGCTCTTTCTCCATCTCAATCAACGCTTGATTGGTGAATCGAATGCGCTCTTCGTTGAGCCGCAACCAGCGGTCCGCCAAGCGCTGCGAAAGCGCTGTGCGCAGTGCTGCGCGCAGCATCGAAAGGTCGCGCGGCGTATTGTGCTGGGTGATCGGCGTGAAGACTTCTTGCCCCGGGGCGAGGTCGAGCGAGATGTTCTGCCCGGGTCTCCAATATGAAGAGATCTGCAAGATCGCCGGCCCGCTCAAACCACGATGCGTGATCAACGCCTTCTCGCGGAATGCTGGAACCTTTACGTTGCGCTTGTTGCTCGGCGCATCCACCTTCACAACGACCTCTGCCGAGGTGCCCGTGAGATCGCACCATGCGTCGCGATCTTCTGGCAGGAAAACTAACGGCACCAGCGCCGCGCGCGTGTCGATGATCGAGTGACCGAACTGCCGCGCGAGGTTATAGCCAAAGCCCGTTGCGCCGAGCTTGGGAATCGACAGTCCGCCCGTGGCGATCACTAGAGCACGCGCACGCTCGGTGCCCTGCGAACTCTCGACGACGAAGTCGTCACCGTCTTTGCTGACACTCAGGATGCTTACGCCGCAACGCGTGATGACACCCGCGTCACCGCACTCACGTTCGAGCAGCGTCACCAACTCGCGTGCAGAGTTGTCGAAGAACTGCTGGCCGAGCGTCTTCTCGTGATAACGCAGGCCGTGCTTCTCCACGAGCGCGATCATATCGCGCGGCGTGAAGCGTGCCAGCGCTGACTTCGCAAAATGCGGGTTCTCACTGAGGTAATTCGCTGCGGTCGTGCCCGTGTTCGTGAAGTTCGCGCGACCGCCGCCGGAGATGAGGATCTTGCGGCCGGGCTTCTCGCCATGGTCGAGCAGCAGTACGCGCTTGCCGCGGCGACCCGCTTCGAACGCGCACATCATGCCCGCCGCGCCTGCGCCAATGACGATGGCGTCCCAGTGCGTCATCAACTAACCGCGACGCCGCTTGAACGGCAGGTAGACAGGCTCCCAGATCGTTGCGTGCAATGACGCTTCGAGGTCCGCGCCGCGCAACGCGGTGAGGCCTTCCTTTTCGGCTTCGCGAGCTACGGCCACCGCGACGTTCCACGAAACCTCGCGCAGCGTATCGAGCGGCGGAAGCAGCGGAGCGCTTGCATTCTTCACCGTCGGCGACATCGCCGCGAGCGCTTCCGCCGCGGCCATGATCATGCCGTCCGACACACGACGCGCGCGCGCAGCCACGATGCCAAGCGCAAGACCGGGGAAGATGTAGGAGTTGTTCGTCTGCACCGTGCGGTACGTCTGGCCGTTGTACTCCACCGGAGCGTATGGGCTTCCGGTGCCGATGATCGCCTTGCCGTCGGTCCAGTGGATGAGGTCATGCGGCGTCGCTTCGGCGCGCGAAGTCGGGTTGGAAAGCGGCAGGATCACCGGGCGCTCGACATGCTTCGCCATCGCACGCACCACCTCTTCGCTGAACGCGCCGGGCTGTCCGCTGACGCCGATCATCACGGTCGGGCGCACACGTTCCACGGTTTCGAGCAGCGATACTCCGCCATCGGGCATGTGCTGCCAGCTCTCGGTCTCGCTGGCCTTGCGCGCAAACGGCTGCTGCGAAGGATGCATGCCGGGCGTCGAGTCCATCAGCAAACCGGGACGATCAATCGCATAGAAGCGACTGCGCGCCTCTTCATCCGAAAGCCCCGCATGCTTCAGCGCGAGCTCGAGGAAGCTCGCGATGCCGCAACCCGCTGCGCCGAAGCCGACGAAAAGGAAGCGGTGCTCACGTAGCGGCATACCGGTTGCGTTGGCCGCAGCAAGAACCGTCGAAAGCGCGACCGCCGCAGTGCCTTGAATGTCGTCGTTGAAGCTCGGCAATTGGTTGCGATACTTCTCAAGGAGCTTGCCTGCGTTGGCGCCGGCGAAGTCTTCCCACTGCAGCAAGACATGCGGCCAACGCTTCTTCACCGCACGCACGAAGCGGTCGACGAAGTTGTCATACTCTGGCCCACGCACACGCTCGTGCTTCCAGCCGAGGTAGAGCGGATCGTTGCGGCGCTCTTCGTTGTCGGTGCCGACGTCGAGGAAGACCGGCAGGCAGCTCAGCGGGTGAATGCCCGCAAGCGCCGTGTACAGCGCGAGCTTGCCGATGGGGATGCCCATGCCTCCCGCACCCTGATCACCCAGGCCGAGGATGCGTTCGCCGTCCGAGACAACGATGCAGCGCACGCCGTCATAGCGCGGATGGTTGAGGATGCGCTCGATGCGGTCCTGGTTCGGGTAAGACAAGAACACGCCGCGTGGCTTGCGCCAGATCTCCGAGAAGCGCTGGCAGCCTTCGCCTACGGCCGGCGTGTACACGACCGGCAACATCTCTTCGACGTTGCGCGTGATAAGCGCGTAGAAAAGCGTCTCATTCACGTCCTGCAGGTCGCGCATGAAGGTGTACTTCGAGAAGGCGTCCGGCTGCGAGCGGAAGGCCTTCAGACGGCGCGCAACCTGCTGGTCGAGCGTGCCGATCTGCGGCGGCAGCAAGCCGTGCAGCGAGAATTCATCGCGCTCCTCTTCAGTGAACGCGGTGCCCTTGTTGAAGATCGGGGTATTGAGAAGACCGAGGCCGGTGAGCGAGGTCTCGACGATTTCCGGAGTCGAGCGTGGAATCGGAGGCATGTCTGAAACATCATAGCGAATCAGCAAGATAGTTGTTGCGTCTCTCCGAACCGCTCTGCGATTATCGCTCCATGCCTCAGGAAGCTAACGTCACCACCCCTCAACGAGCGGGGGGCGCAGACTACGCTATTGCTTTTGCGCTCGCACTCTTCTCTTTACTTGTGTGGAAGATACGCACACACCCCCACGCAGTCCCTGCCGAAGACGCTGCCATGTTGCTGCGATATTCGCGCCACTTTGCCGAAGGCCACGGCATCACGTGGAACGTTGGCCAACATCCTGTCGAAGGCGCCACGGACTTCCTCTATATGGCCGCGCTCGGCTGGGGCAGCCGCCTCTCGCACCTCAGCGTCGAGGTCACCGCGCGGATCTTCCTTTGGCTCTCGCAGGCGATCACGGCCGCCGTGATCTTCCTTTCCCTGCGCCGCAACGCGCGCGTCCCGCTGGCCTTCGCACTCGCGCTCACGGTTTATTTCGCTATCGGCCCGGCATACCATTTCTCCGACAGTCTCTTCGGCGCGCCGCTCTACGCTCTGCCTGCGCTGCTCGCGTGGCTCGTTGGCTGGCGCATGATGGACTCCGGCATCACGACGGGCAAGGCCTTGTCTTTCAGCCTGCTCTGCCTCCTCGTCGGACTCATCCGGCCAGACGGCGTACTGCTCGGCGCGCTTATGCTGCTGATCTTCCTCGGTTTCACCCGCGGACCGGGCAAGTTCAAGCTCTTTCTCACATTCGCGGCTATCTTCGCCATCCTCGGCGGAGCCTACTTCGCCTGGCGCATCCACTACTTCGGCCACCCGTTCCCCAATCCGTTCTACGTCAAGGGTAGCTCCGGCGTCCTCAGCCAGAACCTGCGCTCGATGGTGCTCGCCTACTTTTACTTCTTTCTCGGCATTCTTCCGCTCTTCGGAGCCGGAGTTTTCTTTCGTCCCGCGCGGAAGAAACTGCTGCCCTTCGCTCTGCTTCTGCTCGGCTGGATCGCCTGCTGGGCGCACACGTCGCTCATCAACAACCATTACTCGCGCTTTGAGTGGGTGCTTTACCCCATCGGTATCTTCACCGCCGGACAGGTCGGCATCGTCGCCTGGGCCGCGCTGCGAGACCGCACGCCCGCCGTGGCGTGGCCTGCAGTGCGCCAGGTAGCGCTTGGCATCGGATGCGTCATGGTGGTCTCCAGTCTGCTGCTGGCGAAGTATGGCGATGAAGCCTATCAGGACGAAGGTTCGGTGAAGGCCTTCGCGCTGAAGCTCTCCCCCTACGGTCCAAAGGGTTACTCCATGATCAGCACTGAGGCTGGCATCATGCCGCTTTACTCGGACTGGACCGCCATGGATGCGCTCGGGCTCAACGACGAATATCTCGCGCACCATCAAGGCGTCATCACCGCGCAGTACATCGACCAGTACAAGCCCGCGCTCATCATCTATCACAGCTATTACCTAGGGCCGACGCCTGCACCAAGTGCGGCTTTTCAGGCGCGCGCGGTCAAAGACTTCGACTCCCGCCTCTACACCGTCGACTACACGCTGCGGCAGTACGCCGAAGCCAATCACTATAAGCTCGCTGGTATCTTCGCCGTCCAGACCTGCGACTTCCACTATGTCTGGGTGCGCCCCGGCTTGCCTGACACCGACGCTCTCGTTCATCTCATCCAGAGCGACTACGCCTTCCAGGGTAAGACCGGCGGCACCTACAATTTCGTCGCCTCGGACCATCCCAGCGATCTCTGCGGAACCTACCCGGACTAGGCGCCCCCCAAGCGCAGAAAGGCCGCCCACTGCGGGCGGCCTTTCTTTTTGAAGCGCTTGCGGCTTAGTGGGCAGCCCACTCGATCTTCGTCAGGTCGATGCCTTCCTTCACCATCTCGTAGAGCGGCGAAAGCTCGCGCAGCTTCACGACGACGTCGATCAGCTTGTCGGCAACGTAGTCCACCTCAGCCTTGGTGTTGAAGCGGCCGAGACCGAAGCGGATCGAGCTGTGCGCTACGTCGTCGCCGAGGCCGAGGGCCTTCAGCACGTACGACGGCTCCAGCGTGGCCGAGGTGCAGGCCGAACCCGACGACACCGCGATGTCGTTGATGCCCATCAGCAGGCTCTCGCCTTCCACGTACACGAACGACATGTTCAGGTTGCCCGGCAGGTGGTGGTCCATGTTGCCGTTCACCTGCGTGTAGTCGAGCGCCGTTTCGAGCTTCTTCTGCAGGTACTCGCGCAGTTCGAGCTCGCGCTTGCCTTCCGCTTCCATCTCGTTCATGCAGATCTCACAAGCAGCGCCGAGGCCGACGATGCCCGGGACGTTCAGTGTGCCCGAACGCATGCCGCGCTCGTGGCCGCCACCGTTGATCTGCTCCGTGAGCTGGACGCGCGGGTTGCGGCGGCGAACATACAGCGCGCCCACACCCTTCGGGCCGTAGATCTTGTGGCCGCTCAGCGAGAGCAGGTCGATGTTGTCCGAGAGCACGTTGACGGGGATCTTGCCAACGGCCTGCACAGCGTCTGTGTGGAAGATGATGCCCTTCTCGTGGCACAGAGCGCCGATTTCCTTGATCGGCTGGATCACGCCGATTTCGTTCGACGCGTACATGATCGAAACGAGGATCGTCTTGTCGGTGATCGCGGCCTTGATGTCTTCGATGTCCACGAGACCGTCAGCCTGCACGGGCAGATAGGTCACGATGAAGCCCTGCTTCTCGAGCTTCTTGCAGGTATCGAGCACAGCCTTGTGCTCGGTCATCTGCGTGATGATGTGGTTGCCCTTCTCGCGGTACATCTCAGCCACGCCCTTGATGGCGAGGTTGTTCGACTCGGTCGCGCCGGAGGTGAAGATGATCTCCTTCGAGGTGCAGCCGATCAGCTTGGCGATCTGCTCGCGAGCCTTATCGACTGCCTGCTCCGCTTCCCAGCCAAACGAGTGGTTGCGGCTGGCCGCGTTGCCGAAGATGCCCGTCAGGTACGGCATCATCTGCTCGAGCACGCGCGGATCAAGCGGCGTGGTCGCGTGGTTGTCCATGTAGATGGGCAGCGTCACGCCTTCGGGCAACGGCTTGTTCGACTGGACGACATTCATTCCAAGGGATTCGGGCATGGTGTTTCGGGCTCCTAAAGTCGTTATGGTTCGCGGGTTCCGGGGGCGGACCCGATCGAGCAAAATCTTGTGTCGTGCTTACAGCGCGATGGAAACGAGTCCACCCGCCAGCGCGTTTGCGGGCGCAGCGTCCGACTCGACGAGGTCGGCAATATGAATGCCGCTTAGCAGGTCCTTGATGGAGTCGTTCACTTTGCGCAACGGTTCTTTGATGGTGCAATGGCCTGCAAGGTCGCAAGTTCCGTGAATCGTGATGCAACTTGTAATAAAGAGCGGACCATCGATGGCACGGATGACCTCAAACGCATTGATCTCCGCCGAAGGGCGGGCCAGCGCGTAGCCGCCATTCGTTCCCGCATGAGAAACCAACAGGCCGGCCTTCGCCAGCGTCTGCAGGATCTTTGCCAGCAACTGCGGCGGGATGTGGTAGGCCTCGGCAATCGCCTTGGCCGAAGCCGCAGCTACACCGGAGGCGCTGAACTGCTGCTGCTCGGCAAGGTACTTGAGCGCCATCAGTCCGTAGTCCGCTTTTTTTGTCAGTCGCAGCATCGTCGGGAACCTATATTGTTACTCCTCCAGTGTACGGTGCGTCGCAATCTGCGGCAATACGCGATCCCGCAGAATCCACGCCATCTTTCGGTTCATCCAACCGGCATGTATCGCTACAAGATCACGCTCGAACGTGTCGTCGATGATGCCAAGCCGCTGCCCTCGGGCGCGCCCGATGACAAGCTGCAGTTTGAGACCGTCAACCACGACGACCTCTTCTCCATCATTGCGCGCACGCGCTCCAAGAACCAGTGGACCGAGGATGAAGCCGCATCGCTGGCGCTCGGCTTGAAGCTCTTCAGCGAAGTCGTCCTCGCCCACCGCAAGGAAGAGCTCTTCGCCCCCGCATGGACGGCGCTGCATGAGTTCATCGGCAACTTCAAGCAAGTTCCCGTCAAGGAATAGGCTTCGCAGCGCGGAAAGCAGCAGTTTGGGCTAACATCGTTTAGCTTCTGCTTTTCGCGCTACTGCTTTCCTTGCCCACGCTGAGCCAATTCGCCGCCGTGCCCAACATGCTGACGATGCTTCGTCTGTTTGTGCTGCCGTTTCTGGTCATCCAGATCCTCGACGGCAACTGGCGCACCGCCTTCGTGCTGCTCTGGATCGCCGGCCTTTCGGACTTCTTCGATGGCCTTTTCGCACGCTGGCTGAAGCAGCACACCACGCTCGGCCAATACCTCGACCCCATCGCGGACAAGCTGCTGATGTCCACGCTCTTCCTCGTGCTCACGCATGAGGGGATCATCCCGCGCTACGTTACGGTGCTGGTTTTCAGCCGCGATCTCGGCATCCTGCTGATCTCGACGCTGCTCTACATCACCAACATTCTGCGGGACTTCCGCCCGAGCTGGCTGGGCAAAACCAGCACCGCCGTGCAGATTCTCACGCTGCTCGTGGTGATGACCGCTCAGGTGTGGCCGTGCTGGCCGCTCGCGATGCTGCAGCGCGGTTTGCTGCTCGGTGTCGCCTGGCTGGCACCGCTTTCCGCCGCGCAGTACGCCTGGATCACGCTGCGCCGCGTCCAAAGCGGTGGAGGCGGTGGCAGCAACTCCCCGGCGGTCGCCGCAGAAGTTTAGCCCGCAACGGGCTACGCTTCGGAACGCAAAAACACCGCTTTTTCAGCGTGATATGGCATTTCTGCCAGTGGCAAATTCATTACAGGTATCCAGGTCGTAACTTCCACCTTGAGTGCAGGTCACGTTACTCGACCTAACACGTATGCGGTAGTTCCAGTAACCGTTACGTCCGTCCGAAGGTAGGCCATGTGGGATCGATTTGCCGCGCGTAACCGATTACCTATGTATCTATGCGCTCCTTCCGTGCTTCCGGCAACCTGATCCCTGCTTCCCTCATCGCTCTTTTCTGCATCGCCATGGTGGTGGCAGAGGGGCATGTGGAGATCACGCTCAGCGACCCGACCACGTACCTGAGCTGCCTGAAGCACAAGTGCGGTTTGATCATGCTGACGAGCTTCGCCTGGGTGGCGCTTGAGCTGATCCGCTCCTTCTTCTTCCCATCCACCACGCCCGTGCGCCGCATGGAGTTTGGGATGCGTTTGAGCTCCAGCCGCCGTCTCCTGCAGTAAGCCTCCCCGCTAAGTTGCTGTTACCAAAGGATGCAGTTCGTGCGTCTGCGAGGTTTGCAGTATTCTGCAAGCACTAGGCAGGTGACATCCTCGGAGAGAGGTGTCCGTCGAACGCTGGCGCGCCGCCTGTTCAGTCGAAGGATTTTGCAGACCATGCCCATTCCCGTATCGGCGGCCTCCGCCATTCTCGTAACCGGCGGTGCCGGCTTTATTGGTTCAAACTTCGTGCTGGAACACCTGTCCGACGCCTCCGCGTGTCCGGTGGTGAACCTCGACGTGCTGACCTACGCGGCGAACCCCGCGAACCTCGACCCGCTCAAGGGCGATGCGCGCCACACCTTTGTCCACGGCGACATTCTGGACGGCAAGCTGATCCGCGAGCTGCTGGCCACACACAAGCCGCGCGCAATCGTGCACTTCGCCGCTGAAAGCCATGTCGACCGTTCGATCCTCGGCCCCTCGGCCTTCCTCAAGACGAACATCGATGGCACCTTCAGCCTGCTCGAAGCCGCGCGTGAGTACTACAACGGCCTGAGCGAAGACGAGAAGCCGCACTTCCGCTTTCTGCACGTCTCGACAGACGAGGTTTACGGCACGCTGAAGCCCGAAGATCCGGCCTTCCACGAAGACACACCCTTTGCGCCGAACAGCCCGTATGCGGCCTCCAAGGCGAGCTCGGACCACCTGGTGCGCGCCTGGCAGCACACCTATGGCCTGCCCACGCTGATCACCAACTGCTCGAACAACTATGGTCCGCTGCAGTTCCCCGAGAAGCTGATTCCGCTGATCCTGCACAACGCTCTCGCGGGCAAGCCGCTGCCGATCTACGGCGACGGCCAGCAGGTGCGCGACTGGCTCTATGTGGCCGACCACTGCCGCGCCATCGAAGCGGTACTCGCAACCGGCCGCATCGGCGAAACCTACAACGTGGGCGGATCGAACCAGCAGACGAACATGGTCGTCGTAACGACGCTTTGCAAGCTGCTCGACGAGCTGAAGCCCGCGGCGCAAAGCTACAGCAAGCAGATCACGCACGTCACCGATCGCCCGGGCCACGACCGCCGCTACGCCATCGACGCACGCAAGATCGAAGGCGAGCTCAACTGGAAGGCGCAGGAAAGCTTCGAGACCGGCCTCCGCAAGACCGTGGAGTGGTACCTCGCGAACCAGGCTTGGGTCGAGGGCGTGACCTCGGGCGCCTACCGCAACTGGGTGGAGAGCAACTACAGCGCGCGCGAGGTGACGGCATGAAGGGAATCATCCTTGCCGGAGGCTCCGGCACGCGTCTTCATCCGGTAACGCTGGCGACCTCCAAGCAGTTGATGCCGGTGTACGACAAGCCGATGATCTACTACCCGCTTTCGGCGCTCATGCTTGCGGGCATTCGCGAGATCCTCATCATCTCCACCCCGGCGGACACGCCGCGCTTCCAGCAGTTGCTGGGCGACGGCTCGCAGTGGGGAGTTTCGCTGCAGTACGCCGTGCAGCCTTCGCCGGACGGCCTCGCGCAGGCCTTCATCATCGGCAAGGAGTTCCTCGCCGGCGACGCCAGCTGCCTGGTGCTGGGCGACAACATCTTCTACGGCCACGAGTTCGCACACGACCTGCGCGAAGCTGCGAAGACCACAAAGGACTCCAACACGGCCCAGGTCTTCGCCTACCCGGTTACCGACCCCGAGCGTTACGGCGTGGTCGAGTTCGACAAGGACCGCAAGGCGATTTCGCTTGAAGAGAAGCCGAAGCAGCCGCGCTCGCGCTACGCCGTCACGGGCATCTACTTCTATCCGCCGGACGTTGTCGAGGTGGCCGCAGGCATCAAGCCTTCACCGCGTGGCGAGCTTGAGATCACGGACGTGAACTCCTGGTATCTCGAACGCGAGCGCCTGAACGTCAGCGTTCTCGGTCGCGGCATGGCGTGGCTCGACACCGGCACGCACGATTCGCTGCTCGAAGCCTCGATGTTCATCCAGACGATCGAAAAGCGTCAGGGCCTGAAGGTCGCCTGCCCCGAGGAAATCAGCTATCGCCTCGGCTGGATCAGCGCCGAGCAGTTGCAGGCCTTCGCCGACAACTACGGCAAGAGCACCTACGGCGAGTACCTCCGCCGCCTGACGAAGGAAATCGTCTACTAAATTCACGACAACCCACTAAACCCGCGTCTCCTTGAGGCGCGGGTTCTTCTTTTCCGGAAAAACGGGCGTGTATCACGCTGGTTCGGTGCTGAAGTGGACACTTGGCCTGCCGATAACCGAAGGTAACCTGAGGCTCGCGACGAAAACACGCTCAGATCGAGGTTTTCAGCGGGCAGTAATGTTACCTACAGGTGTTAGGTGTGCCGCCGAAGTTGAATGGCGGAGCGGTGGGAATGTTCCTAGGATGAGGACAATCCAAAAAGTGGCTGTACACCGCCCACGTCGTTTTTCCGCAAAGGAAGCACCCCGCCGATGACCCCTCAGGTAAACACGATCACCGAAGAACGGCTTGGTTTCGACGCAACCGCCACACCGGCACAAACCGAGGCAGCAATGATTGTGCAGAACCGTACCTTTCGCATGTTGCGCGATATGCGCTGGATGTTGCTTGACCTCGTACTGCTAACCGCCACCCTGTTGCAGATGGGCCTTGCTGCCACGCTGCGCCATCGAGGCATGACGTTTTCGCAGTGGGTCGCTGGCTCCGTCGCCGTGAGCGATGTGATGCTGGTCGTCGCCTGCCTTCTGGTTTGGGCGCCGATGATGTGGGCCGTGGGTCTCTATCGCCAGTACAGCCTGCGTGCGATCGTAAGCCGCGTGCTGCTCTCCATGCTGATCTGCGCGACCACCGTTTGGGGCGTGGGACATGTGGTTCATCCCGGCATCCCGCTCGCGTGGAACGCGATGCTCTTCTTCTTTGCAGGCACAGCGGTGCTGCTGCTGCCGCGCCTTGCCGTGATGGCGTGGGCGCAGCTGGGGCTGGCTGAAAGCCGCACCAAGCTGAACGTGGTCGTCGTGGGCAGCGGCCGCCAGGCACACATCATGGCATGGAAGCTGCGCCACCACGCGAACCAGGATTACAACGTCATCGGCTACATCGACGCCGTGCCGAACGACTCTGCTGACCGCGAGATCGGCCAGCACCTCTGCACGCTCGACGAGCTTGAGCCGTTCCTCATGGAGCACGCCGTTGACGAGATGCACATCGCGCTTCCGGTGAAGTCGCACTACAACGAGATTCAGCATGTGGTGAACATGTGCGCGCTCGCCGGCATCGAGCCGCACTACCCTGCCGAGCTCTTCTCTTCCGACGTTACGAAGTCCACACGCACGCAGGATGGCCGCGTGGTGCTGCGCATGACGCACAACGACAGCCGCATGCTGCTCAAGCGCATGATGGACATCACTGTCTCATCGCTCGTGCTGCTCATCGCCAGCCCGATCATGCTTATCATCGCGATCGGGGTGAAGCTCACGAGCAAGGGCCCGATCTTCTTCCAGCAGACGCGCTACGGCTTGAACAAGCGTCGCTTCGGCATGTTGAAGTTCCGCTCCATGGTCGTCGACGCCGAAGCGCGCCAGGCGGACATCGAGCACATGAACGAAGCCGGTGGACCGGTCTTCAAGATCACGCGTGACCCGCGTGTGACGCGCCTCGGAGCGTTCCTGCGCAAGACCTCGCTCGACGAACTGCCGCAGTTGCTCAACGTGCTGAAGGGCCAGATGTCGCTCGTAGGCCCGCGTCCGCTGAACCAGCGCGACGTGCAGCGCTTCAGCGAACTGCACCTGATGCGCCGCTTCTCCGTGCTGCCCGGCATGACCGGCCTGTGGCAGGTGAGCGGTCGCTCCAGCCTGGGCTTCGATCAGTGGATCACCCTCGACCTGAAGTACATCGACGAGTGGAGCCTGAAGCTCGACATGCGCATCCTGCTGATGACGATTCCTGCTGTTCTCTTCGGTCGCGGCGCCAGCTAAACCGCTGTTGTCATTTCTGGTGAGTGGCGGCGCAGAAAAAGCCTTCACCTCGCCGCAGTAACGTTACCCTGTTGGCAAACACCGCTCAACCGCTTTCGCAAACTGAGGCTCATGGAACAGACACAGACACCGGAGGAAACTCTCGAGGCGGCACAGCTCGTCTCGACACCCGCGATCGACGAAGCGGGTCAGCGCGCCGGCTCTGTAGCCGCGCTGGAGAAGCGTGCCGTCAGCGCAACCGTATGGACCGTGCTGGACTATGGACTGAGCCAGAGCCTGCGCGTCGTCAACAGCCTCGTGCTCACGCATCTGCTGCTGCCCTCGGCGATCGGCGAGATGACCTTGGTGACGACTCTGATCGTCGGCGTCACGCTGCTGTCTGATGTCGGCCTGCAGCCGAGCATCATCCAGAACAGCCGTGGCGACGATCCAGTTTTTCTCGACACGGCTTGGACAATACAGGTACTGCGTGGCCTGATCATGTGGATTGGCGCGTGCATTCTTGCCATTCCTGCAGCGCACTTCTACCACGACCCACCGCTGGCAAAGATTCTGCCGGTGCTCGCGCTCACGACCATTATCACGGGCTTCAACAGCACCGGTCTTCTCACGCTCTCGCGACACATGGGCGTGCGTCGACTCTTCTTCGTTGACACTTCCACACAGGTTGTGACCCTGGTCTTCACGATCGGATGGGCTTATGCAAGCCACACTGTGTGGGCACTCGTCGCAGGCGCAATCTTCTCGAACGCTTTCCGCTTAGTGTTGAGTCATCTGCCCATGTTCGTGCCGGGGCATCGCAACCGCTTCTCGCTCGACCGCGAGAGCTTGCGCGAGATCTTTGCCTTCGGCAAGTGGATCTTCCTCGGAACAGCATTCTTCTTCTTTGCCTCGCAGGCTGACCGCCTTCTCTTAGGCCGCTTGACCACAATGACCGTGCTCGGCGTCTATTCCGTTGCGTTTCAAATCTCGGATGTGCCGCGCTCGGTGATCAACGCCTTCTCCTCACGCGTCGGCTTCCCCTTTGCCGCACGCCTCAAGGACCTCGCGCCGGAAGAGTTTCGCCGTCGCTACCTGCGCTATCGCCTCTATGTGCTGCTTGCAGGAGCGGCCATGCTCAGCATCATGAGCGCGTGGGGCGGCTACGTCGTTTCGCGCGTGTATCCGACGCGTTATCACGATGCCGTTTGGATGATCCCGATTCTCGCGATCGGCCTGTGGCACACGCTGCTCTACAACACCAGCGCCCCGGCGCTGATGGCGCGCGGCATCAGCGCCTACAACGCCAGCGGCAACGCTGCTTACGCCGCTGCCATGCTCGTGGGCATCCCCATTGGCTACACGATGTACGGCTTGCCCGGCGCCATCGTTGCCATCGCAGCCGGCGACTTCCCGCTCTACGTCGTCACGCAGTTTGGCGCGGTGAAGCACGGCATAAAGCCGCTGCGCCAGGACTTCCTGCTCACGCTCGTCTTCCTCGCCTGCCTCGCGTTGAACTTCTGGATTCACAAACTCGTGCTGGGAGCCTACTACTGATGGATCTCCGCACGTTCAACAACCTCGCCGACGCCTTCGCCGCGCGCGCAGCCGAGCAGCCACAGGCGCTCGCTGTCACGCTGGGCGACCGCAGCGCGAGCTACGGCGATCTCGACCGCATGGCGACCAACGTCGCTTGCGCGCTGCAGGCACGTGGTGTGCAACGCGGCGACCTCGTCGCGCTGGTCTGCGATCGCACGATCGAACTCATCGCCGCGATGCTCGGAGTTACGCGTGTCGGCGCAGCATACCTTCCCATCGACCCGCGCTACCCGCAGGCACGCATCACGCAGACGCTTGAAGACGCCAGGCCGCGCATCGTTTTTGCCGATGATGGAAACGTTGCCGCCGATGCTCTGTTGTTGAGCGAAGCTGTTGCCTTCCACGGTGAAACGCGCGCCTGGCCAGAGCGCTCGCGCGAAGACCTCGCGTATGTGATCTACACCTCCGGCTCCACCGGTAAGCCCAAGGGCGTGATGGTGAGCGAGGGCAACGTGCTGCGCCTCTTCACCGCGACCGAGCCTTGGTACAGCTTCCACGCAAGCGATGTATGGACGATGTTCCACTCGCCCTCCTTCGACTTTTCCGTGTGGGAGATCTGGGGCGCGCTGCTTTACGGCGGCCGCCTCGTGCTCGTGCCATTCGAGACCTGCCGCGACCCCGAAGCGGTCTGCGCTCTCATCGAACGCGAAGGCGTCACGGTCTTCAACCAGTCGCCCGCAGCCTTCAACCTGCTGATGCAGGCCGAGGCACGCAAGCCAGAAATGGTGCGCTCGCTACGCTACGTCATCTTCGGCGGCGAAGCGCTCAATCTGCGATCGCTTGCACCGTGGTTTGCGCGCCACGGCGACGCACAGCCGCAGCTCATCAACATGTACGGCATCACCGAGACGACCGTGCACGTCATGTATCGCCGAGTATATGCAGGCGATGCAGCGAACGAGAACGACAGCCTCATCGGCGTTGCGATCCCGGACCTCGAACTGCATCTGCTCGACGAAAACCTGCAGCCCACCACCGAAGGCGAGCTCTTCGTCGGCGGCGCAGGCGTGGCACACGGCTATCTGAATCTGCCGGAGCTGACCGCACAACGATTCATCGCCAACCCTTTCGGCGAAGGCAAGCTCTATCGCTCGGGCGATCTTGCACGTCGTCGCGAAGACGGCGAACTCGCATACCTCGGCCGCGGTGATCGTCAGGTGAAGCTTCGCGGCTATCGCATTGAGCTTGGCGAGATTGAAGCCGTGCTGCTGAAGCATCCGCAGGTGAAGCAGGTCGTTGCTGACGTGGCCGCTGGCAGCAGCCTGCTCTGCGCGTACTTCGTCGGCGAGGCAGAGCCCGCAACACTCGCCAGCTTCGCGACGCAGCATCTGCCCGAACACATGCGTCCCAACCGTTTCATCGCGATCGACGCGGTGCCGTTGACCATCAACGGCAAGATCGATCGCAAGGCCCTGGCTCTGCTCGGTGAGCAGAAGCCCGCGGCCGCAACTCACCACACTTCGCTCTCTTCCGCAGAGACGAAGATCGCCTTCGCGTGGCGCAATGTACTTGCCCTTGATGCCACGCCTCATCCTGAGCAGAACTTTTTCGAAGCGGGCGGAACATCCCTGCTGTTGCACAAACTGAGAACAGAGCTGGAGCACACGCTTGCCCAGCCGATCAGTATCCTTACGCTCTTCCAATTTCCGAGCATCCGCTCGCTGGCGACCGCGCTCGAGGCCAAGCCTCAAACCCAAGCGCCTAGCACCCCAAGTCGCACCGGCTTCCGACCGATACGACTCCCAGGAAAGGTCACGCAATCATGAAGAAGACCGCCACTTATCCCCTTCCAGAGCAGTCCGTGGCAATCGTAGGTATGGCAGGCCGCTTCCCCGGGGCCCGCAACATCGAGGAGTTCTGGCAGAACATCCTCGCAGGCAAAGACAGCGTTTCTCACTTCGCTGCCGACAATGCGACGCCTGGCTACGTGGCCGCGCGCGGCGTGCTCGCCGATGCCGACCTCTTCGACAATGAGTACTTCGGCATCACGCCCTACGACGCAGAGCGCATGGACCCGCAGCATCGCGTGCTGCTTGAGGTCGCCGAGCAAACGCTGCAGCACGCAGGCTACGCTTCGTCGCGATACACCGACGACATCGGCCTCTTCGCCGGCTGCAGTCTGAACACCTACCTGCTGAACAACCTTCTGGGGGACCGCGCGGCCAATGCAGAGCTCGCGGCGAATTATCAGACAGGCGAGTTCGCCGTAGCACTGGGCAACGACAAAGACTTCCTCACCACGCGCATCGCGTATAAGCTGAACCTCCGCGGCCCCGCAATGACGGTGCAGAGCGCCTGCGCCACTTCACTCGTCGCGATCTCGCAAGCAGCGCAGTCGCTGCTGAACTATCAGTGCTCCATGGCGCTCGCTGGCGGTGTGTCCATCACCTTCCCGCAGGAGCGCGGCTACATCGCCCAGGAAGGCTCGCTGATGTCCGCCGACGGCACCTGCCGTCCCTTCGACGCAGCGGCCAGCGGCACGGTCTTCGGCCATGGCGCAGGCATGGTGTTGCTCAAGCGCCTCGAAGACGCGGTCGCTGACGGCGACACGATTTATGCGGTGCTGCGCGGCTTTGGCGTCACCAACGATGGTGGCGAAAAGGTCGGCTACATGGCGCCGGGCGTCAACGGCCAGACACGCGCACTGCGCAACGCGCAGGCGATGGCAGGCCTTGAGCCGCGCGACATCAGCTACATCGAAGCGCACGGCACAGGCACGCCGCTCGGCGACCCCGTGGAGTTCACCGCGCTCAATCAAGTCTTTGGCGCAAGCGACAAGCGCTGGTGCACCATCGGCTCCGCCAAGGCAAACGTCGGCCATCTCGACGCAGCCGCTGGCGTCACCGGTGTCATCAAAACGATCCTGCAAATGCGTGAGCGCACGCTGCCCGCGCTCGCTCACTTCCGCACGCCGAACACGCACCTCACGATGGCGAACTCGCCCTTCCGCTTCATCGCGGAAGCCAGGCCGTGGAGCGGAGAGGCTCCGCTTCGTGCTGGCGTCTCCGCTTTCGGCGTTGGCGGCGTGAACGCACACGTTATCCTCGAAGAATCGCCCGCGACCACAGCGGCTGCGTTTGCCGCGAAGCCGCTGCCGATCGTGCTTTCCGCACGTACACCCGAAGCTCTCGCAGCCATGCGCACAGAGCTTGCCGTACACCTTGCACAGCACCCTGAATTGCAACTGGATGATGTGGCCTACACGCTCGCAACCGGTCGCGCGGCGTATGCGCATCGCGCCGCGTTCATGGCGTCCACGCGTGAAGAAGCGATCTCTGCGCTGAAGTCCGCAGCATCCCAGCCCTCCAATGAAGCGCTGCAAGAATGGCTGAACGCCAGCAACGATGCTGCACTTGAGGACTTTTTCGCCGAGCCCGCACAGCGCATCGCACTGCCGACCTATCCGTTTGAGCGCAAGCGCTTCTGGATGGAAGCGGCACCTTCTGCGCCCTCGACCCAAGCCGCAAGCGCATCCGCGGGAACGGCTCCCGCGGCCGCCGCGCAAGATCGCGTTCCCGCTCTGCGTCGCCGTGTCGCCGATGAACTGCACAAGGTGTCTGGCGTCACGATCAACTCTGAAGAAGACGACGTTTCCTTCCTCGAGCTCGGCCTCGATTCGCTCTGCATGACACAAGCCGCGCAGATGATGTCGAAGGCTTTCGGCACGCCGATCTCGTTCCGTCAGTTGATGGAGCAGGACGACTCCGTCGCCAAGCTCGCAGCGTTCCTCGATGCTACCCTGCCTGCAGAAGTCGCCGCCCCTGCAGCAAGCGAGTCCGGCGTCGTTGGCGCGGCTCTGCAGCAGCAGATCGAGCAGTTGAGCGGACTCTTCGCCGGACAGATCGACGAACTCCGCAAGCTCGCTGGCCTCGAACCACTCAGCGCAGGCAGTGCGAAGCTGAACCCCGCTGCGAAGAAGCCCACGCTCAACGCCGCCGCACTCGGCGAGGTGAAGCATGGCTCCTTCCGCACAATTCAGAAGGCGACACATGCTGTTACGTCCGAGCAGACCGCGTACATGGAGCGGCTGATTGCGGCCTACGTCGAGAAGACGCCAAGCTCCAAGCGCATCACGGCGGAGTCGCGCAAGAACCTTGCTGACCCGCGCGCCGTTGCAGGCTTCCGCCCGCAGTGGAAGGAGATGGTCTACCCGCTCGTCACCGATCGCGCGAACGGTTCGCGCATCATCGACGTCGACGGCAACGAGTACATCGACATCGTGAACGGCTACGGCTGCATCATGTTCGGCCACTCGCCGGAGTTTGTGGTGGAAGCCGCGATCGCGCAGATGCACACCGGCGTCGCCATCGGCCCGCAGTCCGTGCTCGCGGGCGAAGTCGCTCAGATGTTCGCGGCGATGACCGGCAACGATCGCGTGACCTTTTGCAATACGGGCTCGGAAGCGGTGATGGCCGCGATTCGTCTCGCGCGCACGATCAGCGGACGCGAACGCGTGGTCTACTTCGCAGGCGACTATCACGGCACCTTCGACGAGGTGCTCGTGCGCTCCACGCCCGCTGGCTCTATGCCCATCGCACCGGGCATTCCGCAAGAGAACGTCGGCAACGTCACGGTGCTCGAGTACGGCACCGAAGCATCGATGCAGTGGCTGCGCGAGAACGCAAACGATCTCGCTGCAGTGCTCATCGAGCCTGTGCAGACGCGCCATCCTGAAGTGCAGCCCTTCGAGTTCATTCGCGAAGTCCGCCGCCTGACCGAAGAGTCCGGCACAACGATGATTCTCGACGAAGTCGTCACCGGCTTCCGCGTGGCACCGGGCGGCATGCAGGAGTACCTCGGCATTCGCGCCGACCTCTGCACCTACGGCAAGGTCGTCGGCGGTGGCTACCCCATCGGCGTGCTCTCGGGCAAAGCCAAGTGGATGGACGCGCTCGATGGGGGAGCGTGGAACTTCGGCGACGCCTCCACGCCTGAAGTCGGTATGACCTTCTTCGCAGGCACCTTTGTGCGTCATCCGCAGGCGCTGAGCATCGCGCGCGCTGTGCTGACGTTCCTCAACGAGCAGGGCCCCGAGCTGCAGAAGACGCTCAACGCGAAGACGCGTCGTATGGAGCAGGATGTGAACGCGATGTTCGCCGAGAAGCGCATTCCCTTCCGCGTCTTCGGCTTCGCTTCGTGGTTCTACGTTTCGCTGCCGAGCGAGTGGAAGCTTGCGCCGCTCTTCTACTACGCGATGCGCGCGCGTGGCGTCCATATTCAGGAAGGCTACCCCTGCTTCCTCACCACGGCGCACAGCGATGCGGACATCGAAACCGTGCTCGCCGCATTCCGTGCAACGATTGCAGAGCTTCACGGCCTCGGCATTCTGCCGAGCGGAAGTGATGAAGAGCTCGCAGCCGTCGCCGAAGGCGATGCAGCCGTCGAAGCTTCACGCAGCGGCGCCACGTTGACCGCAACGGTCGAGTCCGCGGTCGCGCCGATGAAGCTGCGCCGCGATGCACCTTCGACTGTGCCCTTGACCGAACCGCAACGCGAGATCTTCCTGGCCGCGAGCCTTGATGATGCAGCGAACTGTGCGTTCAACGAGTCCGTCACGCTGGAGTTGCGCGGTGCTGTGCGTGAAGACGCGCTACGCTTCGCGCTGGATGCCGCCGTTGCGCGCCACGATGCGCTACGCAGCACCGTGGATGAGTCTGGCGAGATGCTGCATGTGTCGCCGGTCTTCTCCGGACAGATCGAGTTTGCCGACGTCAGCACCTTTGAAGCGGATGCCCGCGCGCAGGCCGTAGCTTCGCGCGTCGATGCCGAAGCTGCCACACCGTTCGACCTGCATCGCGGGCCGCTGTTGCGCGTTGTGTGCTTCCGCCAAAGCGCAGAGCATTACACCGTCGTGCTCACAGCGCATCACATCGTGCTCGATGGCTGGTCGGCGAACGTGCTGCTCGAAGAGATCGCTTCGCTTTACTCCAACGGCGGTGCTATGGAGTCGTTGCCGGAGCCCGCAAGCTTTGCTGCTTACGCCGTGCGCGAGCAGGAGCGCACCGTAGCCGGTGAGTTCCGCGAGAACGAACAGTACTGGGTAAAGCGCTTCGCAGGCCGCGAGCCGCGCCTGAATCTGCCGAGCGATCGCACGCGCCCTGCCGTTCGCGGATTCGCGGGGGCAACGTATCGCGGTACCGTGCCGGCGGAGATCTTCGAAGCCGCACGCACGGCCGCGCGCAAGAGCGGCGCCAGCCCCTACGTGGCGTTCCTCTCCTCGTTCCAGATGCTGATGCATCGCCTGACGCAGCAGAGCGAAGTCGTGGTGGGCATCTCCACCGCAGGTCAGGCGCTACTCGAAGGCGAAACGCTCGTCGGCCACTGCGTGAACTTCCTGCCGATGCTTAGCGAGCTGCGTGAAGGCGAGACCGTTGCTGAACACTGGAAGGCCACGCGCTCGGCCATGCTCGACGCGCAGAGCCACCAGGAGTACACCTTCGGCAGCCTGCTGCGTGAGCTCGATCTGCCGCGCGACTCCTCGCGCATGCCGCTGATCGAGGTGCAGTTCAACCTGGAGAAGCTCGGCGAAGGCGTGAAGTTCGATGGCCTGAACGCGTCGGTAATCTCGAACGCCAAGCGCTTCGTAAACACGGACCTCTTCCTGAACGTGATGGAGACGCCCGCAGGCGTGGAGTTTACGTGCGACTACAACACGGAACTCTTCGACGGTGCAACGATTGAGCGCTGGATGGAGATCTGGAAGCAGATCCTCTCGAGCGTTGCGACGATGCCCGAGCAGCCCGTCACGAAGCTTCCGCTCCTCCCTGCTTCGCAGCGTGCACAAGTGCTCGAGGCCTGGAACAGCACGAAGGCTGACTTCGGGGCATGGGAGTCAATGCCGCAGGCGTTGGCGCGCCATGCCGCGGCTCGTCCTGATGCGATTGCAGTCGAATGCAACGGACACAAGTGGAGCTATCGTGAACTGCATGAGTACGTCGATGCCGTCGCGCATCGCTTGCTCGCAGAAGGCGTGCAGCCGGGCGATGTCGTAGGCATCTCGCTCGATCGCTCCATCGAAATGCTCGGCGCCATGCTGGCGGCGATGGCAGCGGGCGCGGCTTACGTGCCGCTCGATAGCCACAACCCGCAGGAGCGCCTTGACCTCATCATGGGCGATGCGAAGATCGCGGCGCTGCTCACCAGCCGTGATCCGAAGATCATCTCCACGGCTCCGCGCATCAACGTGACCGGCCCGCAGCCAAAGCACGACGGCGCACAGCTGCCCACCGTGAACTCGGGCGACCTTGCGTATCTGCTCTACACCTCGGGTTCGACCGGCAAACCTAAGGGCGTCGCCGTCGAGCATGGCGCGCTGATGAACCTGCTGCACAGCATGATGCGTGAGCCGGGCTTCACCGCCAGCGACGCGTTGCTTGCGGTGACGACGGTGTCCTTCGACATCGCCGAGCTTGAGCTGCTGATGCCCTTGCTTGCAGGCGGTCGCGTGATCATCGCTACGGACGAAGAAGCTCGCGACGGCGCATTGCTGCTCGGCCTGCTGCGCCGCACCGGTGCCAACGTGATGCAGGCTACGCCTGGCCTGTGGCGCGTGCTGCTTGATGCTGGATGGAACAGCGAGATCAAGCTGAAGGCCCTCGTCGGCGGCGAAGCTCTGCCGCGCGAACTGGCGAAGCAGCTGCTCGCAGAGACCAACGACGTGTGGAACATGTACGGCCCGACGGAGACGACGATCTGGTCGTCCACGCTGCGCATCGAGAACGCCAGTGAGACGCCGCGCATCGGTGGCCCGATTGCGAACACCACGTTCTACGTGCTCGATGGCGAACTGCAGCCGTTGCCCATCGGAGTCCCCGGCGATCTTTACATCGGCGGCGAAGGCCTCGCACGCGGCTATTGGAACCGCCCCGACCTCACCGACGCAGCGTTTATCGCGAACCCCTTCGGCGAAGGCCGCCTGTACAAGACAGGCGACCTCGGTCGCTGGATCGCCGACGGCACGATCGCCCTTGGCGGCCGTGGCGACTCGCAGGTGAAGATTCGCGGCTATCGCATCGAGCTTGGCGAAATCGAAGCTGCGTTCCGCAAGCAGCCCGAGGTCGTGCAGGCCGTAGTGGCTTTGCAACCTGCGACAGAGACCGCTGCAGCCTACGTCATCGCGTTCGCGCAGATGGAAGCGGGCAGCAACGTCACGGCGAATGATCTGCGTATGGCGACCCAACGTGTACTGCCTGAGTACATGCAGCCGCGCGATATCGTACTGGTCGATTCGATGCCGCAGACGTCGAACGGTAAAATCGACAGGAAAGCACTGTTGGCCTCGCACCGCGCCAGCGCGGCTCCGCGTACGATTACGCCGCCGGCCAACGAACAGGAAGCCAAGCTCGTCACCATATGGTCAGAGCTGCTTGAAAAGAAAGAAGTGAGCACCACCGACTCGATCTTCGAGCTCGGCGCTGACTCACTCACGATCTTCCGCATGGCAGCACGCTGCCAGCGCGAAGGCCTACCGATTAAGGCTGCGCAGATTCTTGCCCTGCGTACCATTCAGGCGTTGGCAGCAACCCTCACCCATACGGACACTACCGGAGCCTCATCCGCCGCCCCCGCGAAGAAGGGCATCAAGGCAGTGTCGAGACAGAACTTCATCCTCAGGAAGGACTCATAACCCCGTGGTCAACGGCAACGAAGACACAACGCTCAAGCAGCAACAAGACTGCGAGCGCGAAACCGGGAACAGCCAGTCCAACGATGTATACGCTATGACAGTAACGCCCGCTCAGGAGCGCTTCTGGTCACTGGACAGGTTGCAGCCAGGTAATCCCACGTTGAACATGCCGCTGATGTGGCAGTGCAACGGAGACCTGGATATCCCCGCGCTACGCAAGGCTTACCAGCTTTGCGTCGATCGGCACGAATCGCTCCGTACCACGTTCTCTATCGTGGACGGGAAGCTGCGCCAGATCGTGCACGCACAGATGCTCGTCGAGATTCCGCTGGTGGATCTGTCCACGCTGCCCAGCGATGAGCGCCAAATGGCCGCGGACAAGCTGACGCGTGAGCACGCAGCGTTTCGCTTCGATCTCGCACAGGGCCCGCTGATCGCGCTGAAGCTGCTGCGCATGGGCCCCACCGAGCACATGCTGCTCGTGACGATGCACCACATCATTTGCGATGGCATCTCCAATTGGATTCTGCAGCGCGACCTGATGGCGCTCTACGAAGCAGAACTGTTGGGTAAAGAAGCGACGCTGCCTGAACTGCCGATTCAATATGCGGACTTCGCAGTGTGGCATGAAGAGTGGATGCGCAGCGAAGAGGCACAGAAGTCCGTGGACTTCTGGCGCGAGCGCATCGGCATCGACTTCAAGCCCGTTCGCTTTGAGTCTGACCCGGAAGCCGCGAGCGAACTTGCAGAGCATCTGCAAGGCGCATCGGGCGCCATCGACACACAACTTCTCCCCGGCGATATCACCGCGCGCGAACGTGCGTTCTGCCAGGCCGAAGGTGTCACGCAAAACGTCTTCTTCTTCGCAGGCTTCCTTGCATGGCTGGCGCGCAGCACCGGTCAGCACGACCTGATGATCGGCTACCCGGTCGCGAACCGCACCGATGAAACGCAGGACCTCATCGGCCTCTTCATCAACATCCAGCCGATGCGCGTGAAGATCACGCCGGAGACAACCTTCCGCGAGTTGCTGCACTTCGTCGAACGCTGGACGATCGAAGGCTCCGAGCACCAGGCGCTGCCGTTCGAAACGCTCGCGCAGCATCCCGATTTCTCGGACAGCCAGAACGCCGTGGCCTCGCCTGTCTTCTTCCTTTACCAGCCTTCGTTCATGCAGGTGATGCGCGTCGAAACACCGAACTCTTCGCTGCAGATGATTCCGCTGCGCTCGGAGAGCCCCGGCGCGATCTTCGACATGATGCTCGCCGTCGTCGAGCGCATGGAAGAAGGCCCACGCCTGCAACTGGAGTACAACCCGCAGCATATGCGGCAGTCGATGGTGCGCTCCTATCTCACCACGATGGTGAGCATTCTCGACGCCGCCAGCACCGCACCGGATACACCTGTGCTGCAGCTTCCCACCGTTACGGGCAGCGAACGCCGCCAACTGCTCGAACGCTTCGCAGGTCCCAGCATCGACTTCGGCCCCTACGAAGCCGTGCATCAGAGCATCCTCGCAAAGGCGTCCGCAGAGCCCGGCCGCATCGCGATCAACAACGCGAACGCGAACTTCACCTACGCGCAGCTCGCCAAGCGTTCCTTCTCCATCGCGCATAAGCTCGTCGCCGAAGGTGTCGTTCCGGGCGATCGCGTTGCCGTTTGCATGGGTCGCTCCGTCGACACCGTCGCGACGCTGCTCGGCGTGCTGATGACCGGCGCCGCATACGTTCCACTCGACGCGCGCTATCCTCGCCAGCGCATCGACACCGCGATGGAGGACTCAGAAGCGCGCCTGCTCGTCACGGACCGCGAGCTCGATGTCGATCCGCAGTACCGTGTGCTGCAGCTTGCTACCGTCACAACGCAGTCCACGCCGTTCATTCCCTATGCGAACGCGCCGAACGACATCGCATATGTGATCTACACCTCCGGCTCCACCGGCAAGCCCAAGGGCGTTGCCGTTCCGCACGGTGCGCTGCGCAATCTGCTGCTCGGCGTGCAGCATACGCCCGGCCTTCTTCCGACAGATACCTGGTGCGCGATCACGACGATCTCCTTCGACATCGCCGCGCTGGAAATCTTCCTTCCGCTGATGGTCGGCGCTCGCCTTGTCCTCGCCACCGACAATGAAGCCCGCACGCCTTCGCTGCTGCTTACGCTGCTCAAGAAGTGCAATGTGAACGTGCTGCAGGCAACGCCGGGCGCATGGCGCGCGCTCATCGACGAAGGCTGGGACAACACACTGAAGCTGCGTGTACTCATCGGCGGCGAGGCCGTTTCACGCGACCTCGGCAATAGCCTGATCGAGCGCAGCAACTCGGTGTGGAACATGTACGGCCCCACCGAGACCACCATCTGGTCTTCGGCCACGCAGATCAAGCCCGGCAAGCAAGCGCCTGCCGTCGGCGATGTATTGCCGAACCAGCAGTTCTACGTGCTCGACGAGCAGCTTGAGCTGACGCCGATGGGGCGACAGGGCGAGCTTTGCATCGGCGGCGCGGGCGTGGCCGTTGGCTACTGGAACCGCGAAGAGCGCACCGCAGATCGTTTCAAACCGAACCCCTTCGGCGAAGGCCGCATCTACCGCACCGGCGATGCGGCGCGCGTCGAGCCCGACGGCACACTGCGTCTGCTCGGTCGCCTCGACTTCCAGGTGAAGGTCCGCGGCTACCGTATCGAGCTGGGCGAGATTGAAAACGTCCTCGAGCAGCATCCCGCTGTCCGCGAGGCTGTCGTAGCGCATCATGTGCTTTCAGACACCGCGGAAACCGCGGGCGTCACACGCATGATCGCCTACGTCGATGCGCCACAACACGCGAACGATGAAGAGAAGGCGCAGACACTTGTCCGCGAACTCGAAGACGTCGTCGCGCGTGCGCTGCCCGAATACATGATGCCCAACGTCATCGTGGCGCTGCCCGAACTGCCGCGCCTGATGAACGGCAAGGTTGACCGCAAGGCACTGCCCGACGTCTTCACCGAAGCCGGCGACGGCGGCGTCAGCATCACCGGCGGTGAAGCCAGCGACTTCGCCGCACCGCAGGACTTCGTCGAACGTCAGCTCACCGACATCTGGCAAACCACGCTCGGCATCGCACGCATCAGCACGCGAGCCAACTTCTTCTCACTCGCCGTCGGCTCGCTCGCCGCCATGCGTCTGGTGATGAAGATGAACCGCATCTTCGCCGTAGACTTCGGCCTCGCCACGCTCGTCAGCCACCCGACGATTCAGGACATCGCCCGCCTCATCCACTCGCAGCATGATGCAGGCACCACGAGCACGCTGGTGCCCATTCGCACCGAAGGCTCAAAGCCACCGCTATTCATCCTGCATGGCGTCGGCGGCAACATCCTGAACTTCATGGGCCTCGCGCGCCGCCTCGGCGAAGACCAGCCGGTCTACGGCGTGCAGGCGCAGTCACTGCTCAGCGGCAAGGCCGCTCTGCTGCGGCTTGAAGACATGGCCGCGTTCTACATCCGCGAGATGCGCACCGTGCAACCGCACGGCCCCTACCACTTGCTCGGCTACTCCTTCGGCGGCACCGTCGCGGCGGAGATGGCCACGCAGTTGATCAACGCCGGAGAAGAGGTTGCCTACCTCTCTATGCTCGACGCCAAGACGAAGGACTTCGAAGCAGAGTTCCACTCGAGCATGGCCGTGCAGACGAAGGTCGATCGCCGCATGAAGCAGATCATGGGCAACACGCAGCACCTGTCGATGACGGACCGCGTGAAGTACATCGCCAACAAACTCGGCACACGCTCGGCGCGCATCAGCGCACGCCTCTTCGGCAAGCTCGGCGCAAGGCGAATGCCCTCATGGATGAAGGTTCCGTGGGACGTGAACCTCGTCGCACTGCAGCGATACAATCTGCACACGTACCCCGGCAGACTCGTCCTCTTCCGCGCCACGGACCAGGACTATGCCTCAGGACCACGTGATCTAGGCTGGAGCAGGTACTTCCCCGGCGGCGTGAAGATCTACGAGATTCGCGGCGACCACGAACGCATCTTCCTCGAACCGGCGGTGGGCGATATGGCGAAGGCCATCGTCGACAGCCTGGAGCAGATAAACCGATGAACCAGACGTTGCGGCCGGTCTACATGGTGCTTTCGCCTCGCTCGCTCGACTACGCGCGGCTTGCCATCGCCACGCTGCTCGCGCAGAGCGCCGACGCACTGCACCTGCATCTCATCACCGACTCCGATGACGATCGTGATGAGTTGCAGCGTGTCGTCACCGAGATCGCTCCTCCGCAACAACATCGCGTCAGCGTCTTCAGCGAGCATGATCTTGATGCCGCAGAAGAAGAACGCCTCGGCCGCTATCCGCATCTGCGCGCGCTGCGCCACGGTCACCCCTGCTGGCGCAAGATCACCGACCCGCTGCTGCTCACCGAACCCGGCGCAGAGATGATCCTGCTCGACCCGGACCTCTACTTCCCCAACCGCTTCCGCTTCGACCCCACACCGAACGGCCTGCTGCTGATGTGGCAGGCGCCGAACTGCCTGCTGCCGCCGGAGAACGTCCGCGCGGCCATGCACGCGGGCATCCCGCTCGCGCGTCACGTAGACATCGGCGTCGCGCACTGGCGACTCTCGCCCGAGATGAACGAACTCGCGTGGGTGGACTCCTTCATCGAAACGCTCGCAGACGGCAAGCCGCTCCCGCGCAAAATGCACATTGAAGCCATCGTGTGGGCAGCCATCGCAGAGCACGGCGGAGGCGGTTATCTCGACCCCGCGCGCTGGGTCTGCTGGCATCGCACGCAGTCCAAGCGCGTGCGCATCAAGCTCGGCGCGAAGGGCGATGCGATCCTCGCGTCTGAGCCGTGGAACTCGCTGAAGTGCTTCCACGCCGGCGGCGAAGCCAAGTGGTGGCTTCCGCAGATCGTAGCGCAGGGCCGCGCCAGCGTTGATCTTGCGGATACACCCTCTGCCGCACCCGCGCCCTTCGTTGAGCTCACACCCGCATACTACGAGCGCGAGCAATCGCTGAAGGGCCTCATCGGCAAGCTCGGCTACTACAAGATCTTCGGAGGCGGTTGAGCGTGGTTTCGCGCGTCATCATCGTGGCCGAGCACGCCTCCGTGCGCTTCGGCGGCGAGGCATCGCTGCCCTATCACTACTTCCGCGTGCTCCGTGCTCGCGGAGTCGATGCCCTGCTGATCACGCACGAACGTACACGCACGGAGCTCGAAGAACTCTTCCCCCACGATCGCGAGCGCCTGCTCTTCGTGCCCGACATGGCTGCGCAGAAGCTCTTCTTCCGCTTGTCCTCGTTCCTTCCGCGCCGCATCGCAGAGGCTACCTTCGGCCTCGCCAACCAACTGCTTACGCAGCACGCACAGCGCAAGATGGTACGCGAACTCGCAGCGCCGGGCACGGTCGTACATCAGCCCATCCCCGTATCGCCGAAGTTCCCTTCGCTTATCGCCAACGTCGGCGCGCCGGTCATCATCGGGCCGATGAACGGCGGCATGGAGTACCCGCCCGCTTTCCGTCGCGCCGAATTCGCCAGCGTGAATGCGGCCATCGCGCTGGGCCGAAGCTTCAGCGGCATCTTCAATCGCCTGCTGCCCGGCAAGCAAAAAGCCGCACGACTGCTCGTTGCCAACCCACGCACAGCGGCCGCGCTCCCGGTAGAACACCGCGGTCGCGTCGTGGAGATCGTAGAGAACGGCGTCGATCTCGCGAAGTGGCCCGAAGCCAGCGCCTACGAAGCACCCGCTACGCCGCGCTTCCTCTTCATGGGCCGCCTTGTGGACTGGAAGGCCCTCGACCTCGTGCTGCTCGCGATGGTGCGCGTGCCGCAAGCTGAGCTCGATGTCGTCGGCGATGGCAACATGCGCGCCGCCTGGGAGCAACTCGCGCGTGAACTGAACATCGGCGACCGCGTTCACTTCCACGGCTGGAAGTCGCAGGCTGAGTGCGCGCAGATGCTGCAACACTCTACCGCGCTCGTACTGCCCAGCATCTATGAATGCGGTGGCGCCGTTGTGCTCGAAGCCATGAGCGTTGGCCGTCCGGTCATCGCCACAGCATGGGGTGGCCCGGCTGATTATCTCGACACAAGCTGCGGCATCCTCGTCGAGCCAACGAGTCGCACCGCGATGATTGAAGGCTTTGCTGACGCGCTGGAAGAGCTCGCACGTTCGCCTGAGCTATGCGCCACACTGGGCCGCGCTGCACGTCAGCGCATCGTGGACCACTTCGACTGGGAGAAGAAGGTCGATCGCGTCTACGCACTCTACGAGCAGGTGCTCGCCGAGCAACGACGCTAGCTGACCGCTTCCTTCATACCCTGCGCGATCGTTTCATGCCGACGTCCCGGCCGCAGAAAGCGACGTTCCACGCCGTACCAGCTTGCCACCGAAAGCAGCAGCACCAGCGGCGTCGCCTCGACAAACAAAATCGCCGGCGACATCGCGCCGCCATGCAGCATCACGATCGTCTGCTGAATCGGAAACGCATAGAGGTAGAGCCCGTACGAGAAGTCGCCGAAGCGCCCGGCCTGCGTGAGCGGCAACCACTTCGCGTACGCGAGATAGAACACCAGATAGCTCCCTGCCATCGGAAACAACGCCGCTACGCCAAACGGCACACGCGCAGCCACCACACAGGCAATCACCGCCAGCAATGCGAGCGCTGCGCTATGCGGAATCTGGCGACGATAGAGATAGAACACCACGCCCGCCAGATAGTACGGCAGCAACCGCGCCCAGAGCTGCGGCGAACCCAGCAGCACCCCAAGGAACTTGCCGCCGAACACCCATCCGCGTACGAGGAACATCACGCTCAACGCAAGCGAGCCCACAAAGAACAGCAGCGGCCACACGCGCTGCTTCAACAGACCAACAACGCCCAGCAGCATCACGCCGACATAGCACCAGCACTCGTACTGGATCGACCACACCGAGCCGTTGATCGCGCGTCCGTCATAGATGTTGTGCGCGAACGCATGGCTGTACGTGAACTCACGAAGCCGCAATGTCTCCAACAGGAAATCGCCGATACGAGCCGATAGACGTGGCAGCAACTCAGCGTGCCCGATCTGCGCGAAGACGAAGAACCCTAGCAGCGCACACACCAGGAAGCCCGGATAGATGCGCGCGATGCGTCGTTGCGCGAACTGCCACGCACTCTTCGAGCGCTCCATGCTGGCCGTGATCATGAAGCCGCTCATCACGAAGAAGAGATCGACCGAGATCGCTCCGCCTGTGAGCTGATGGTGCGTCCAGCGCGCTACCCACTCGCGCTCCTCCGTTCCTGTCGCTAGCGGCATGCAGTGCGAGGCCAGCACCAGCAGCGCGAGCAGAATACGCAGCGCGTCGAAGTTGTTATGGCGCGAGTCCCACGGGCTGTTCAACGACGGCTTGGCAGAGGAGGTCACGAGAGTTATTGTCCGTGTCGTCGAAGCCTCGCGGCAAGTATCAAGTCGTGACACACAAGTCGCAGAATTCGTTACGCCAACGCGCTTTCGCCACGGCTATACTCATGCCATGAACCCCGTGCGCGACGCCATGCCTGCTCATGATGCACCGGCCGACGCCACAGGAACTCCTCCTCGCGCCACGCGCCTCGCATACCTCCTCAGCCGCTATCCCGCGATCTCTCACACCTTCTTCCTGCATGAAGTGCTGGGCCTGCGCGCGCTCGGCATGCAGATAGAGACTGCGTCGATCAACGCACCCGATCGCGCGATGAACGCGCTGCCTCCTGTCGAAGCGGAAGAAGCCTCGAAGACCTTCTATGTGAAGTCCGGCGGCAAGGTCGGCTCGCTGCTCAAGCTACTCGGCATCAGCGTGAAGCATCCCACTGCGTTCATGCGCGGCCTCCGCGCCATCTTCAGCGTGAAGGGACTCACCGCGAAGAAGCGCGCCATGTGGTTCGCCTATCTCGCCGAAGCCCTGCTGCTCGGCGACTGGATGCGCCAACGCGATCTGCCGCATCTGCATGTGCACTTCGGCGGCCCCGTCGCATCGGTCGGCTTCCTCACCTCGCGCGCATGGGGCGTGCCTTTCAGCCTCACCATCCACGGCCCGGAAGAGCTGCAGGACTTCAGCGCCAACCAGATGCAGGAGAAGCTGCTGCAAGCTGCGTTCGTGCTCTGCATCAGCAGCTTTGCAAAGAGCCAGCTCATGCAACGCCTGCCGACAGACCATTGGTCCAAGCTGCACGTCGTACGCCTCGGCGTGCCAGAAGAGATGCTTGCGCTGCCGCCGGTGAAGGCGCAGTCCACCGCGCTGCCGCATGTCGTTTGTGTCGGCCGCCTTGTGCCAGAGAAGGGCCAGCGACTCTTGCTGCAGGCCATCGCGCGCCTACGCGCAGAAGGTGTCTACGTCACCGCAACGCTCGTCGGCGGAGGCCCCGAGCGCGCGTCGCTTGAAAAGTTCGTGCGGCAGCAGGGCCTCAGCGAAAGCGTCCGCCTCAGCGGACCGCAATCGCATCCGGAAACGCTTGCGCTGCTTCGCACCGCCGACATCTTCGCGCTGCCGAGCTTCGCCGAAGGCATCCCCGTCGCGCTGATGGAAGCGATGGCACTGGAGATCCCCTGCCTCAGCACGACCGTCGCCGGCATCAGCGAACTCATTCGCAGCGGACAGGACGGCGTGCTCGTCGCACCTTCTGACGTCGACGCACTCACCGAGTCATTGCGTCTGCTCGCGTCCGACGCCTCGCTGCGCGCGCGCATGGGACACTCCTCGCGCGAACGCGTCCTCGAACACTATCGTCTTCGCGACAATCACGCACGGCTCGCTGAGATCTTTCGCCACTCTTTGCAACCGGCGGTGAAGCAGTGAGCACCTACGACGTCTCCGTCATCCTCGTCTCCTTCAACACCTCGAAGCTCACGCACGAGTGCCTCACCGCACTCTACGAAGAGCTCGAAGGCTTCACGCACGAAGTCCTCGTTGTCGAGAACGCCTCGCGCGACGACTCCGCTGCGATGATCGAGCGCGACTTCCCGCAGGTGAAGCTCTTCCGCAGCGACGTGAACCTCGGCTTCGGCAACGCGAACAACGTCGCGCTGCCCGTCGCACAGGGCCGCTACATCGTGCTGCTCAACACCGATGCCTTCATCGCGCCCGGCGGCCTGCGCAAGGCCATCGCACACATGGACGCGACGCCGCGCTGCGGCATGGGCGGCGGCAAGCTCATCGGCCGCGACGGCGGATGGCAACCGTCGGCGCGCATGTTCCACACCGTCTGGATCGACTTCACCGTGCTCACAGGCTTGTCCTATCGCTTCCCCAAGTCGAAACTCTTCAGCGCGCTCGACCGCACGTGGAGCGATCAAAGCCAGCCCGCCTCCGTGGATTGGGTGCCCGGTGCCTTCGCCATCATCCGCCCCGAAGCACTCGCGCAGACAGGCTTCTTCGACCCGGCGTTCTTCCTCTACTACGAAGAGGTCGACCTCTGCTATCGCTTGAAGCAAGCGGGCTGGGAGATCTGGTACTGGCCCGACATCGTCATCACGCACATCGGTGGCGAAAGCTCGCGCTCACTCAAGTCACTCGAATTCTCGTCGCAAGCCGCACAGGTCGTGAAGTGGCGCATGCGCAGTACCTTCCTCTACTACCGCAAGCATCACGGCGCACAGGCATGGCTCGCCAAGTGGATGGAGAAATCGCTCTACACCGCCAGCATGTGGCGCAACAAGCTCAGCAGCACGCCCGAGCGCAAAGCCAAGGCCGAGCGCTTCGCCAACCTCCGGCGCCTCATCGACCAGGCGTGGGACGACACGAAGGGAGGACGCGTTTCGCCGCCAGCGCCCTGGTAGCCGCGCGTCGCTTATGCCTTCACCCAAGCAACTCATCGCCGCTCCGCTCACCGCATTCCTTCGCGCCTTCGATGGCGCGCGTGAATCGTTGCGCCGCATCGTCAGCTTCTCTTCGCTCGCCGCACAACTGCGCGACCAGCTTCCCGCAAGCACCGTGGTGCTCGGCCGCCAATGGGTCTACGGCACGCGCAACATTCGCTTCGGCGAACACACGCTGCTCTACCCCGGTTGCCACTTCGAGACGCAGGAACACGCCGCGCTCACACTCGGCAACGGCTGCGTACTTTCGCGCGGCGTCCATCTCGTCGCGATGGCCGGCATCACCATCGGCGACGGTACGATGATCGGCGAATACTCGAGCCTGCGCGACGCGAACCACGCTCGCGAAGAAGGCGTCGCCATGCGCGATGCGGGTCACACCGCCAAGCCGATCACCATCGGTCGCGAAGTGTGGATCGGTCGCGGCGTCACGATCCTTGGCGGCATCACCATTGGCGATCACGCGACCGTCGGCGCGAACGCCGTTGTTACACGCGATGTCCCCGCGGGCGCGGTCGTCGCCGGCGTCCCTGCGAAGCCCATCATCTCTCGCGAAGAAAAGGCTTAACCATGCGTTATCTGCTGGTCACTCATATTCCATTTGCGCGCAACGAAGCGGGTAACGTCCTGCTCGACAAGCTGTGGAGCGCGGACCTCGACGGCCTCGCCGCGAGCATGGGCGCGATCACCGTCGCCGCACCCGAGCTTCCGCTCTCCACGCTGAGCAGCTGGGGGACAGGCTTCGCCGAGCGTCCTACGCAAGGCGAAGTGAGCTTCGTCTCGCTGCCAGCACGCAGGGGCCGCCTCGACTTCTTCTACGGTATGAAGCTGCGCAAGGCACTCGGCGCCGCAGTGCAGAACGCTGATCTCGTCCATACCTCGAACCTCTTCGGCAACGACGTCGCGCTGTACTACGGCCATGATCTCGCAACGAAGCTCGGGAAGAAGACGCTCTTCGTCGTCGCCGAAGACTTCCCCGACATGCTCGGCTGGGAATGGGTTCGCACGGCACCTGCGGGCTTGCAGCAGAAGCGCCGCGCTCGCACGCTCGCGCAACTTGAGAAGCATGTGCAGCAGCGCGTGAACACCGCCTCGCTCACCTTCCTGCATACCCCCGCAGCGGTGGTGCGCTACCGTATGCACGCGCAGAACGCCTTCGCGATTCGTCAGCCTGTGCACGAAGCGGAGGAGGTCATCAGCTCCGCCGCGCTGGAGGCGCGCTCGAACGCGCTGCTGGCCGGGGGTCCTCTGCGCATCGTCACCGCGTCGCGCATGCAGCCGCTCAAGGGCCTGGACTTCCTGCTGCGTGCTGTCGCCATCGCACGCTCGCGTGGCGAAGATGTCCGCGTGACGCTCTACGGCGGTGGATCACAGCAGGCGGAGCTCGAAGCGCTCAGCAGACGTCTGCAGATCAGCGAAGCCGTTCACTTCGGGGGCGCACTGCAGCAGGGTGCGGAACTCCGCGGCGCGATCGAGCAGGAACACGTCTTCGCGATGCCGCACCTCACCACGGACTTCGGCCGCGCCTTCTTTGATGCCATGGCTGCGGGCCTGCCTGTGGTCGCCTATCGCTCGCCCGCAAGCGAGGACACCGTGCGCCACGGTGAAGATGGGTTGCTCGTCGCGAATGCCGATGTGGAAGCGCTGGCCGCGACGCTCGTCAAGCTGAGCCACGATCGCCAGTTCACCGCTGCGTTGTCGCAGGGCGCACGTCAGCGCGCGCTCGACAACACCCGCGCGCTCTGGAACGCGCTGCGCTCTTCGTGGATCCGCGAGCTCTTCAAGTAGTGCCGCGCTCGCCGCCTATTTGTATTCGATGAGTTCCGAGCGAACGCCCTTGCGACGGTTGCGCGCGAAGCGAAGCTGCCCGAAGAAGATCGGGATCTGCTGCAAGTGCGAGTGCACACCGTAGAGCAGCAGCGTGACGGCGTCCTTCGACTTCCACCGCGCTTTCCACGCTGTGCGCAGTACCAGCGCCACATACGCCAGCAGCACCAGCACGATCGGCCACCACGAACGCAGCGCTACGCTGAGCAGCAAGCCAGCAACAGGCGCCGCAAGCAACACCATCGCGCGCTTGCGATTGCGCGCAACTTCATCCTGCCAGAACGGCTCGCCCGATGCCGCGAAACGCGCCGCGACCTCAGCATACGCATGGCCTGCACGCTCGGCGCGTGCCCAGTACGGCTTGAAGTTGCGCAACGCAAGATCATGCTTCGTCATCGGTACATCGATGTGCAGAATGCGCCCGCCGTGCGCGAGGATGCGCCGACAAAGCTCCGGCTCTTCACCCGCGATCAGCGTTTCATCAAAGCCGTCAACCGCCGCCAACACGTCGCGGCGAAACAGCGCGTCGCCACCACAGAACGGCGTCCACCCCGGTGCGTAGATCCAATCGAGGTCCATCACGCGGTTGTAGATCGATTGCTCCGGATACAGCTCTCGCCGATGGCCCCACACCACCGCCGTCGTGGGCTCCACCAACGCCTGCGCAGCCGTCGCCACAAACTCGCGATCGAGCACGGTGTCGCCATCGAGAAAGAGCACAACATCGCCCGTCGCGGCACGCCAACCGGCGTTGCGTCCGCGCGCCGCAGTAGGCTTGCCACCGGTCAGTTCCAATACGCGAAAGCCATGCTCCGCAGCGATCTCGAGTGAGTCGTCCGTCGAGCCTGAGTCGACGTAGATGTATTCGCTCTCCCAACCGGCATTGTGCATCGCGCACACACTCACCAGGCAGCGCGCGAGGCGCGGGCCTTCATTGCGCCCGATGATCACAACGCTGAGTTTGCCGATCTGGCTCATGCGTTCTCCGCGAGCGGAGGAAGTGTCTTGCGAGGCTTGATCACCGCCGGATTGCCCACAGCGATATGGTTCGAAGGGATGTCCTGCAACACCACCGCGTTGGCGCCGATCGCAACATCATCGCCAACGGTGATGGGGCCAAGCAGCTTCGCGCCTGCGCCAATGTCCACGCGATCGCCCAACTGCGGTGAGCCACGACGGCCGCGGTTCCGCAGTCCCAGCGTCACACCGTGGCGCAGCACGCAATCATCGCCAAGCTTCGCATCGCCGCTCACGACGATCGTGCCCGTGTGTTCGATCGAAAGCCGACGACCGATCTGCACCTCGCACGGAATCTCCGCGCCGAGCACGCAGTCAGCCCAGAACTTCATAAACTTGTAGAGGAACGAGAACGGCACACGCAGCACACGCGGCTTGATGCCATAGCGCCAGCGCCCGAAGCGGTAGACGACCATGACCCAGAACCCCTGGCGCGTCCAGTCTTTGTTATGAGCGTGCCAGTCTTCGCGGATGTTCTCAAACATGATGGCTAGAGATTAGCTTACGGACGTGAACTTGGGCGATGCCGCGTTCGCGGGACGGCGGCGACGACGATTGCGCGCCACCGGATCGCCCGGCAGTACGAGTTCGCGCGTCGTTCCTGCTTCGAGCACCTGCCACGTACCTTCGTTGTCTCGCGGCTCGCGCGGCGCACGACGAGCGTGGTCTTCTTCCGCCTTCTGCACGGTGTGCTGGAAGAGCACATCCGCGTTCTCCAGCTTCAGGTTCTTCACCACCGCGCCCACGCCGCCAAGGCCGATGCGCTCCAGGATTTCGCCAGCGATGTACAGATCTTCGCGCGTAGTCACTGCGCTTTCGTTCACCAGCACGGTCGCATCGCAGCGACGCACGGCGTACTCAGCCTCACCGGAGATCGTCAGCGAAGGCGTATCGACCAGGACAAAATCGTAGTCACCCTGCAGCCATGCAAGACGCGCAGCCGCCAAACCATCGGTGCCATGTTCGCCGTGACGGGCCTCTTCGCTCAAGTCCGGCCCACGACCATAGGCTTCTTCGAAGTCACGCTCCGCGCGCAGCAGCGTATCGCTACCCACCCAAAGCACCGCGTAGCCCATCTCCTTCAGCTTGTTCTGCAGATGGAAGACCAGCTCCTCGACATCCGTCTCCGGGCTGGGAGCGGTGAACGCAAACGTGCGCGCTCCATTGCGGTAGGAGTTTTCGATCGCTCCTGCTAGACGCAGCAGGTACGAATCGCGCACCGGCTCGGAAACCTCTTCTGCGGCCGGCAGCACAGCCATCGGGCGGAAGCCGAGGATGCGCTCCACATCGCGGCCGACAAAGATGCGGCGCTCACGCGAGTTCAGCAGCACAGCTACAGCGATCGCCACAAAGATACCGAGCGGCACCGAACCCAGCAGCAGCAGCTTGCGCTTGCCCGGCTCCGGAAGCAGCGGCGGGGTTGCGGGAATTGCTACCCGCACGAAGGACGGCGAGCGACGCTGCACTTCAATGCCGCGCATCGCATCGTCGATAGCATTGGCGCGTGTCTGCAGGCGGTCCGTCTCCGCGGTCAGCGAAGCATACTCCTGCAGCTGCGGCGCAGAACGCGCAGCCAATTCAGTCTGGTGCAGCAGCCTGTCCTTCAGCTCACGCTCAAGCCCAGCCGAGCGCGCTTCGAGCTCATGGCGACGGGTCTGCTCGCGATCGCGGCGGTCTTTCTCGAACTTCGCCGTCGCGTCGGTAAGCTCTCGGTCCGTTGCCGCAAGCTCCACCTGGTCTTGCTGGTAAATCGGGTTCGCCGGCGTCATCCCTGCCATCTGCGACTGCAGCGTGGCCTTGCGAGAGTTCAGCGAAGAAAGCAACGTAGCGGCCGGCGTCGCCAGCGCATCATTGCTTTCGCCGCTGTTGCCGCTGGCCTGCGTCAACGTTTGCTGACGTGCCTGCTCCACGGAGAAAAGCTGCTGCCGAAGCTGCGCCACACTGTCATCCAGCGGATTGCTCTTGTCCGTGCTCAGACGCGCGACGCCCAAAGCGGCAGAAAGGCGCGCCTGCTTGTCCTGGTCCTTCACGAGCGCGTCGGCCACCGTCTGCTGCTCGGCTTCGAGCAGCTTCATCTGCTGCTCGGTCGGGCCATCCGTATCGTTCTTCACCTGCGCGATAAAGGTCGCAGCCAGCGCGTTCAATGCAGCGGCCGTCGCGTCAGGGTCATCGCCCGTAAGGTCCGCCACCATCTGGAAGCTGCTCCCCGAGCGCTGCACGCTCAGGTTGCCGATCAGGTTGGCTGCGGCCACGCGGACAGGTTCATTCGGAGCGCGCCACACACCCTCCGGCAGGCTGCGTACGGCCTTCTCGGCCACGTCCATGCGCTGCATCGTCTGCATCAACTGCTGCAGCGTGGCGCTGTAGCGCATGTCGTCATAGCCCGTGGGGCCATTGGCGTTCAGCACTTCGCGCTGCACAGGAGCCACATAGAAAATCGTCTCCGCGCTGTAGTGCTTCTTACGCGTCAAGCCAACGAGGAAGACCAGCGCGAACACCAGGAAGCCCGCCAGCATCGCCACCTTGCCATGCATCGCAAAAGCCCGCTGCAGATCGAGGCGGAAAGCTGCGCTGTGTCCTGCCCGCGAGCTGGCGCGAGGGATCGCATCGCCTCGGGCGAAGTCCTGGTCCGTGCCGCGCACGATCGATCCTTTGCGTGTATCGCTCATCGTTGGTTCAACAGTGCTGCGGTGGAGAAGATGCTGATCAGCGGAGAAAGTTTTTCGAGCACGTAAGCGACCGAATTGAAGCCGCTCTCCGGCACGAAGATCACATCACCCGCCTCGAGCTTCACTTCCGAGGTGCGCGGGTTCAGCAGGTTGTTGAACGGAATCTCGCGCTGCTTACCGCTTGCCGCAGAGATGATCCGAATGCTCGGGTTCTTGCCCGCGGTCGGCATCAAGCCGCCAGCGTCAGAAAGCAGACGCGCCAGCGTCGTGTGCGGGTCGAGCATCTGCGACCCCGGACGCTGCACCTGTCCAAGTACCGAGACGTAGCGATCATTCGGCGCCGGCACAAAAACAATGTCGTCGCGCTGCAGGCGGATGTTCGCGAGCGGGCTGCCGGAAGCGACCAGCTTACGCACTTCCAGCGTGATCGCCGTCTGGTTGTGGCGATAGATCACCGCACGATCGGGCATGGGATCAGAGTCACCACCGCCGCTTCCTCCGCCGTAGCCTCCACCACCGCCATTACCACCACCGCCGCTTCGGCTGTTCAAGCCGCTATGCGTGACGCCGCCGCCGTGCGCCAGCACTTCGAGCAACGTGGGTGTGTGATCGAAGGTCTGCATACCGGGGCTCGAGATCGAACCAAGCAGCAGCACCCGATTGGAGTTATAGCCGTCCACCGTCACCGTAACGATCGGGAAGGTGTAGTACTTCAGCAGCGCATCGTGAATCGCATGAGCGGCGTCGTCACGCGTCATATCAACCACCTGCACCGAACCGATGAGCGGCATACTGATGCTGCCGTCAGGGCCGACCGTCTGATGGCCCGTCAGCTCAGGGCGACCTTCCACCAAGACATTCAAGACGTCTCCACGGCCCAGCCGATACGGCTGGTTCGCAGGGGCTTCGTACTGCAGAATGTCGCTGAGGCTCGCAGGTGCGGGCGTCGCAGGCGCAGGATCACTCGGCTGTGGCTGCTGCGCATAGAGCGCGCCGCCCAGCACAACGGTTCCCATGCTCAAAGCAAGGAACCTGCAACCCAAGATGACAGCCCGGTGGTTCATCAAAGCCTATGGTAGGTGCGCTGGGCTACAGAAGCTCTTACACTTCCGTGGCTTGAATCAAGTTGAGCGCGAATCAGAGTAGTAAGCAGCGGCGCCATCGAATGGCCCGCCCTCTGCTAGGCGGAGAGTCGATCGACCTGCGGAAGGGTCTCTTCGCGGAACTCCTTCGCCGATACAGCAGGCGAACGCTGAGGGTGTGTCTGATCGTGCAGCATCGACTGCAGCGCCGAAGCGTCCAGAATGCGACGCACCGCACCGTTCGGGCTGACGATGTAGAAATCAAGGCCGCGGTTCTGCAGCGTACGACGTGCGTCCAGCAAGCAGCCCAGGCCGTCCGCGTTCAACTGCGTCGCTTCCGCCAGGTCCACCGTCACGTTTTCGCCGCGACGAATCGCGTCCGTCACCAGATCACGCACTTCACGGCAAAGGCTGCCGGTCAACGCGCCACGCACATGGGCGGTCACCTGTCCGCGCTGCGTGTCCAGGCGGATCGCACCGTCTTCTGCGCGCTTCCACTGCAAACGCTGGGCCAGCACTTCACGCGGCAGGTAACGCACCAGCGCCACGATATCGTGCCAGTAGCGCGGAATCAGGCGCATCGGCTCCTGCATCATGCGGTACGCCCACTCGAGGTTCACGGCCTGGATCCAGCGCGGCGCACGCTTCTTCGCGCCTGCCACCATCTCCAGCGTGCCACCGATACCGATCGCTACCGGTACGCGGAGCTTGTCCATATTGCGGTGAATCCAGAACTCCTGCTTCGGGTTACCGAACGCAACCAGCAGAATATGCGGGTTCGCCGCATGAATGCGGTGCAGGATCTCGGTGTTGTCCATCTGGTCCAGCGGACGCGGCGGCGGAGCGTAGTGGCCGACGAAGTTCACGCCGGGGAAACGCTCGCTCAAAACGCGCATGGAGTCCTGCGCGTTCTCATCCGTGGAACCGAGCAGGAAGATGCCGTAGCCCTTCTCTGCAGAAAGCTTTGCCAGCTCGACCGTAAGGTCCGACCCGGCGACGCGCTCATGCAACGGGCGCTTCATCAGGCGCGAGGCCCAGACCAGCGGGAATCCGTCAGGCAGCACCATGGCGCACTCGCAGATTACGCGGTGCAACTCCGGGTTGCGACGGGCGTTGCGTACGAAGTCGAGGTTCGCCGTGGCGATCTGGTAACTGCCGCCAGAACGAATGCGCGATTCAATGCTCGCCACCGCGCGCTCCATCGAAACGTTGGAGATGGGGAGCCCGAACAGCGAGACGACTCGTGAATTTTTGCGTGTCATGGGGAAAGCTCTACGATCCGAAGCAATTTGGCTGCTATTGACAGCTAAATCGTTTCATTGATCCTCATCACATCCCATTCCACTTTGAGCCCAGCGGAAGTCACACTTTGGTAACCAGCACTGACCCATCAAATGGCGATACTCAATCAGAAAAACAGGAGCGATACTTTCGTTCTAGCAGTTTGCTGTAAACGTGTCGGAACCAGAGGGAATTACTATTGCTCTGATCAAAGTGCGCCGAGCAACCACCATTGCTCCACCACAGAACAACATGCCTGCGCCGAATAAGCAAGAGAGCCGAAGTATCCATCGCCAACTGACAGACTCTCAAGAGTTACCCCCTGGCTCCAATCCCCGTGCAAGGCCCTAGGATCAGCGATTCCCTGTCCCAGACACTTCGCTACCGCCTCCCGCTCCGTCCAACGCTGCAAAAACCAATATCGCTGGGCGACCGGATCTGCCAGGTTGCGCAACTCGGCGACGTCCGAGGGTGAGAACGCCGTCTCTGCCAGTTCCAGCGCCTCTATCTGGGAAGAATCGGCCTCAATATCGATTCCCACGGCAATCCTGCCCCCCAGCGCACAGGCCACCAGCCCTCGCGTGTGGCTCAGATTGAACTCCAGCTCCTCGGTCATCGGCTTGCCCCGCTCGCCGAAACGTAACGTTACGGCCTGCGGAGCGATGCCCAGCCGTTGCGATGCCATGCGCCGGAACAGCGCCCGGGCAAACACAAACTCCTGCCGCGGCTCCTCCCTCAGGAACCTCGCAGCTCGATCGCGTTCCTCAGAGGACAGCAGGACCAGCGCGGCGGCGTATTCTGCGGGCGTCGCCTGCGCCGTTCGCATCAGGCCCACGATGATCTGATCTGCCGCTTCGGCTGCCACATCCGCTCCTCTTCGCCCGCACAATCACCACAAGGTAACGTTGCCGTGCAAGATACCCTTGTCTGCCGGAACGTCTTCGCACGATAGCATGAAGGCAAGCGAGCCGCGTCCATGCAAATCATCGTCCTCATCCCGTGCTTGATTTGCGCGTTCGCTCTCTTCCGATACTCCGTTCCGCACGTCTTCCTGCGCTACTTCCTGCCGTTCTTCGTGCTCTTCCCGTCGTATTACTACTGGAAGATTTCGGCGCTGCCGCCGATCACGGTCGGCCAGTCGGCACTGCTGCCTATCGGCGCCGCCATCGTGCTCACGCTCATGCGCCGCTGGCGCTTTACCACCTCCGACATCTGGATCGGCCTTTTCCTTCTCAGCACCTGCGTTACGGAATACAAAGCCGAGCGCACGACCGCCGCCATCTTCAACCTCTACTACGGCGTCTGCGAAGGCCTCATCCCTTACATGATCGGCAAGGTGCTGATCGAGCAATCAGGCATCCGCGCCGCCACCGCGCGACGCATCGTCACGCTCATGACCATCTGCGGCATCATCTCGCTCTACGAGTACCGCATGAGCATCAACCCCTTCACGCTCGTGTGGGGACGCTTCTTCCAGAACGAATCCTTTGCCTGGAAGACGCAGCTGCGTTGGGGATTCGGCCGCGTCTCCGGCCCTTACGGTCAGTCCGAGCTTGCCGGCATGGTCATCCTCTTCGGCATCATGCTGGCCGTGTGGGTTTCCTACGCAAAGCCCTGGCCCGAAAAGTTTCCCTGGTTCCCGAACCACCCGCTCAACGTGAAGACGATCATCTTCATCCTGCTGGCGATCTTCCTCTTCACCACGCAGGCGCGCGGCCCGTGGCTCGGCTGCCTCTTCGCGCTGCCCATCGCCTTCATCGGCAAAAGCAAACACATCTGGCGCAACTGCGTTCTGTTCTTTGGCATCACGCTGCCGATCCTTGGTTTCACCTACGTGCAGGTCAAGCAACATCTCGTCAATGCAGACCCCTCGAGCGCCGAAGCGCAGACCGCGCAATATCGCGCCCTGCTCTTCGACAACTACAAGCCCACCGCGATCGCCGGCGGCCCCTTCGGTTGGGGACAGGCCTTCCGCCGCGTGCCTGGGCAGGAGTCCATCGACAACGAGTACCTCTTCATCTGGCTCACGCAGGGATGGGTTGGGCTCGCCTCCATGTGTCTGCTCGGCGTGGAAGCGCTCATCCGCCTCTTCGCTGCAGCCGCCGTCACCAAAGACCGCATGGACCGCTTCTTCGCGTTCTCACTCTTCGGCACCTATGCCGGGTTATTGCTCACCGTGGGAACAGTGTTTCTCGGCAACCAGCCCTATGAGCTCTTCTTCCTCATCGCAGGATGGTCGCAGGTGCTGAACCGCGTGCAGCCTGAGCAGCCCAAGCTGGAGTTCCACAATGTCATGGCGTAACGCCGTCGCCTGCGCGGCGATTCTTGCCTCCGTCGCAGCGCTTCCCGCGCAGACGACCGTCACCGTCACTCCGCGCGTGCTGCACCGCGGCGTCAAACGCTTCGGCATCAACCTCAGCGGGCAGACCTTCTACGACTCCGGCCAGATGGCGCGCAACCTCATCCAGCGCAATCCCGGCTTCGAGGGCGAGACCTGGCAAACCGTCCTGCGTTGCAAGCACTTCGGCCGCTCCAGTTGCTCGGACGAGAACGAATACACCGTCTGGCCCGATGGCTTCCTCGACGGCGCGTGGGCGCAGGTGCTGAGCGGACCCGCCGCAGGCGCGATCTCACGCGTCACCGAAAGCCACGCCGGCATCTCGCCGCTCGGCTACACGCTGAACTTCAACACCCTCGACCGCCAGCCCAGGGACAACGACTTCCTGCTCGTCCGCGCCGACAAGCCCGGCGATCCCACCGCAGGCTGGTGGACCAACTTCCAGTGCGGCGCCAACGCCCAGGCCGAGCGCACCGACCTTCCACCAAACGCCATCGGCCATCAAACACTGCGCCTCAACGCGCTCAGCGGTTGCGGCAGCGCCGAACTCACCACCTACTTCGACACGCTTGAGGGCCACAGCTTCGTGCACCTGCACGGCAACTACACGCTCACCTTCAAAGCGAAGTCCCTGAGCGGCGCCAAGCCGCTGCACATCATCCTGCAGCGGCTCGACACGCAGCACGGCGCGGAGAACTTCCTCGACAAGCAGGTCACGCTCAGCCCGCAGTGGCACGAGTACAGCCTCAGCATCGCCGCCAACGACAAGCCCGGCGCCATCGGCTCCGTGCGCTTGCAGTTCCTGCTCGAAAGCGCGTCGATCCTGATGGACGACGTGAGCCTCACGCCCGCGCGCAGCGCTGGAAACACCACAGCCTTCCGCGATGAAGTCGTCGCCGCGCTCCGCGAGTACAAGCCCGGCATCCTGCGCTTTATGGATAACGGCGCAAACTTCGGCGCCTCGCTCGACGATCTCCTCGCCCCGCAGTTCGCCCGCCGTCGCACCGGCTACAGCACGCAGTCGCAGCGCAGCGAAGACATCGCGCTCGGCGTGCCCGAAGTCCTGGAGCTCTCCGCAGCCGTCGGCGCAGAGCCGTGGATCTCGCTCCCCGCAGGCTTCTCGCCGTGGGAGATGCAAGGCCTCATCGACTACCTCTCAGGCCCCACAACCACGCATTACGGCGCCATGCGCGCGGCCGCAGGCCACGCCAGACCGTGGAGCGATGTCTTCCCCACCATCCATCTCGAGCTCGGCAACGAGCAGTGGAACGTGATGAGCTTCGCCGGCGCGGCGATCCACGACCCCACCGCCTACGGCCAGCGCGCCGCCGCTGTCTTCAATGCCGCGCGCCACTCGCCGAGCTTCAACGATGCACACTACGACCTCGTCGCAGGCTCATGGTTCGCCGTGCCGTGGTGGAGCGAGCAGGAAGCGAAAGCCTTGAACGGCGCGGCCGATTCGCTCGCCGTTGCACCCTACCTCTTCAGCGAGTTCAACGATGCATCGAGCAGCGAAGCCATCTTCGGCAGTATGTTCGCGCAGCCCGAAGAGTTGAACAGCAACGGCTTCATGGCCCAGCAGCGCGACACGCTGAACAAGTTCGCCGCAGGCAAGAAACTCAGCGTCTACGAGGTAAATCTCGGCACAGCGACCGGTAGCGCCAACATCACGCAGGACGCGATCGACACCACCGTGCCTTCGCTCGGCGGCGGACTCGCCGTGGCCGACCACATGCTGCTCATGCTGCGCGAACTCGGCATCAGTGACCAATGCTTCTTCGCGCTGCCCGAGTTCTCCAACGGCTTCACCAGCAGCGGCGGCTCCAAGCGCAACACGCCGCTATGGGGTGGCGTCGTCGACATGGGCGGCAACACCAACGCGCGCCGCCCTGCCTTCCTCGCACTCGAAGCCGTCAACCACGCGCTGCTGGCAAACATGGTCGCAGTCCAGACAAGCGGCCTGAACCCGACGTGGTCGCAAGCTGCAAGCACCAACGACAAGATCGCCGCTGGCAACATCCATCAGCTACAAAGCTTCGCCTTCGCCGATGGCGCGAAGCGTTCGCTCATCCTCTTCAACCTGAGCCGCACCCAAGCGCTGCCGCTGAACATCGCCGCCATGAACCCCACCGCCGCGGGCGTCACCGTCACCACGCTCACCTCCGCGCGCATCACGGACAACAACGAGCACGGCGAACAAGTGAAACTCCGCACCGCGAACGAGAAGAACGCCGCCACACGCTCGCTGCCGCCGTTCTCCATGACGGTCCTTACCTGGACGGAGCGGTAGCAATCTCTTCCAGCAGCTTCAACACCGCAGCTTCGCTGTCGTTGAAGTGAAAGAAGTGATTTCCCGGAAAACTCTGCAGCCGGAACGCCCCCGCCCCGTGCCGCCGCCAACGCTCCGCGCTCGCCAACGGCACCGCAGGATCGTCCGCTCCGCGCAGCACATACGTCGACACCCGCAGAGGCTCGACAAACCGCGTCACATCCGCACTGTCGACTACCGCAAGGTCCGCCCGCAGCAGAGGCAGATAATGCGCGCGCAGCTCCGGGTCAGCCATCAGCGTCGTCGCGCTATCGCCGCCGAAGCGCGCATCGAGCGCGTGCAACAGCTCTTCGTCGCTCATCGTTTCAAGCAGCGGAAACACCGGCCGCTCGCTCGGCGCACCACGCCCCGATAGCACCAGCGCCATCGGCTGCAGCAAACCTTCCCGCTCGATCCTCTGCGCCCACAACGCCGCCAGCAACGCGCCCATACTGTGCCCGAAGAGCGCATACGGCTGCGTCAGATGCGGCTTCAACGCCGCATGCATCGCGTCCACCAACGCCGTCGCGTCCGTGATCGCAGGCTCCATCATGCGCGCATCGCGCCCCGGCAACTGCACCGGGCACACATTCCACGCGGAGACCATGCGCCGCCAGCGGAAGAACCCCGCCGCGCCCGAACCTGCGTGCGGCAGACAAAACAGTCGCGGTGTTGCGCTTGCTGACTCCAGCAGCCGAAGTGGTATCCAGTCGTTCACGCTTCTCAGTCTAGAATCTCGTCAGCAAGTTTCGCGGTACTTTTGAGGAGCCCGCCCTGCATCTCGTCTTCACCATCATCGCGGTCCTGTTGCTCGCCCCCACACTGCCGCTCGTGCTCGAGCTGCTCGTGCTCTCACTCGCGGCGATCATCAAGCCCGCCTCGCCGCGCGGCACAGCCAACATCGACCTCGCCGTCATCGTGCCCGCGCACAACGAAGAGAAGCTCGTCGGCGCCTGCGTGCGCAGCATCCTCGCCGCGGGTGTGCCCGCCGATAGGATCTTCGTCATCGCGCACAACTGCAAAGACACCACCGTGCAACGCGCCGCCGAAGCAGGAGCCGTTTCACTGCCGCTGAACGACGACGGCGCACGCGGCAAAGGCGCAGCGCTCTTCTACGGTTTCGACATCGCCCTCAGCCACGGCGCAGACGCCGTCATGGTCATCGACGCAGACTCCGAAGCCACGCTTGCGCTCATCGCCGAAGCCCGCGCCGCGTTCTCTGCCGGGGCAGACGCCGTGCAGGCGCGCTATATCGCCGCCGGCGCGCAGAACACCGAACGCCAACGTCTCATGGCACTCGCGCTCTACGGCTTCAACGTGCTGCGTCCGCGCGGACGCGCAACGCTCGGCCTCTCCAGCGGCATCTTCGGCAACGGCTTCGCGCTTTCGCGCGCCACGCTGGAGGCGATCCCCTACACCTCGCACTCGCTCGTCGAAGACCTCGAATACCACCTAGAACTTGTGCGCCGCGGACGCAAAGTCACCTTCCTCGACGCAGCCAACGTCTTCGGCGAAGTCCCCGACAACTCCGCCGCCGCCGGCACACAACGCGCTCGCTGGGAAGGCGGCCGCGCGGCCATGCGCAAGCAGTTCGCGGGGCCGTTACTGCAGGAAGTGCTTCGCGGTCGTATCCGTCTGCTTGAGCCACTGCTCGACCTCATCGCTCTCCCCGTTGGCTCCGGCGTCCCCTTGCTCCTGCTCGGCTTGCTGCCTCCCATCGCGTGGACACGCACCTACGCAGCCACTGGCCTCCTCGCACTGGTGCTCTACGTCGCCGTCTCCGCCGTGCTTTCTGGCCAGCCTCTGGCGATGCTCCGCGCGCTGCTCAGCGTGCCGAAGTACCTTGTCTTCAAGCTGCTGCTGCGCAAGCAGACGAAGGCGGCCGCGGAAGGCAACGCCGGCTGGGTCCGCACCGAGCGCAACGACTAACGCTACACGGCACTCGCCGCAAATTGCCGAATTCCGCAACCTGCGCTAAACTAGAGGAACGCATGAAGGCGCGTAGCTCAGTTGGTTAGAGCGCTACCTTGACACGGTAGAGGTCGTTGGTTCGAATCCAATCGTGCCTACCATTTGATCCAATCATTCAGATCAAATAGAGCGAAAAGCTCAAACCCGCGTTCCACCTTGATCAGGGGAACGCGGGTTTTGTTTTGCGTGCTTGCATGTGCTTCGGCGTTCTAACGCGTGCCATCTTCGCGGTGAGCCATACTCATCAAAACAGCGTATCGGCTCCCGTCTCGGGAAAGCTCGTTCCTTCGATGGCTATTCGGGGTTCCGCCGCTATAGCCAACCACTGGTGATTCCGTAGGCGACGATGCACCCTGATTCTGCACCCGTGATGACGGGTGGAGTGCCTCCGCTTCGGCCGCGCCACCGAGCAAATTACGGCGCACGCCCTTTCATCGATGTTTGGCGGCACTCGGATGAAAGAGCGGCGGCTGGTTGAATGCGATGTCTTACTGTAGCAACGCACGCATCGCTCTATCGCGAGGGGCGATCAATCATTTGTAAATTCCAGAAAGAGTCACATTAGAATCCAGAGCAACATACCGATAGGAGATTATCTGAACCCCGCTCTACCGAGAGATAAGTTTGAAGCTCTAATCGAGAGCAACAATAATCTGATTCATAATGCGGGCGGGCTTCAAGGAGCGAAAATGGCCCTATTTTTCGGCTTCGTTAACGCTTTTCAAAAGACTGCACATGCGTTCTAGGCTTCAACTAGCAGTGGTAATTGCACTTGTTCTTCCTCACGTATCGTCCCTTGCGGCTCAGAATGATGTCGTATGGTATGACTCGGCTACGAGGCTGACCTGGATGAGACGCGACAACGGTAAGGACGTGAACTGGCGAGAAGCCGAAAGGTTTTGCCGAAATTCTCGTGAGTCAAATCATTCAGGCTGGCGTCTACCTACAATAGGGGAACTGCGAACGCTTTACGACTATAATGCGATTTCCATAGGACGCATTCCTAAGTCTCGGTGGCATCCGCAAAAACCTATGATGTTTCACGTGAGAGGGAATTTGTTTTTAACTGGGAACATTTGGAGCGGGACCAAGGTTGACGATTTTGCATTTTTCTTTGATTTCATCAACGGCTATGAAAGAAAAGATGATGCTAGTTTTTATTCCGGTGCTAATGCGAAATCGGACCGACGAGCTATTTGCGTTTCCGATGCAACAAAAACTGAGTAATTGATGTTCCACCTACAAAATCAGCGGAGCTTGTCATTCTTGACTCTCGGTACGAGATAAGGGTAGTCGATATTTTCTGTAATTGGCTTTCGCGATAAGAGCAATGCCTTACCTATAACAATTTGATTATTCAACTTATTAATCATTTGGAGGCAAGAACAGCTATTCAAGCGGGGCAGTTACTGCCCTGCCTAGGCGCGACAATTCTGCGACGCTCATGGACGCGGAAAGCCGTTGACACGGTGGGGAGCTCGACTAGGTCAAAGTACGCCATCAACCCACGATGACACCCTTAGACTTCACGCCTACACAGAGCGTGGCGCGTCATCCGCGTCCCTCCTCGGGCGTTTCTCTCCACACTTTGTTGTGTGGAGGGCCGTTTGACACGGTAGAGGTCGTTGGTTCGAATCCAATCGTGCCTACCATTTGATCCAACCACTTAGATCAAATAGAGCGAAAAGCTCAAACCCGCGTTCCACCCTGAATCAAAATTCAGATCAGGAGGAACGCGGGCTTTGTTTGCGGGTCCAGTTATTCTCTAGTTCGGATTGACAGCGACAGCGACAGGAGAAGCACCCGTAGAGTAGGACGAGGCCCCGCTGACCGACGTGCCGGAAACCGTCACCGCTGTGACCGAGTTGTTGCCATTGTTGGTCACCCATACCGTCCCGGACGCGTCCACAGCCACGCTGCTCGGAGCACTCAGCGAGCTGCTCAGAGCTACAGACCCTGCACCCGAAGGCTGGAATACGCTCAGCGAGTTATTGCCCTTGTTCGGAACCCACACGTTACCGTTGGCGTCAAACGCGATGGCAGAAGGCGCACTCAACAGACCTGAGCCGTAGCTCGTCGGCGCGCCTAGCGTCGCATCCAGCACCGTCAAAGTGTTATTCCCCGCGTTCGTGATCCATACGTTTCCGTATGAATCCACCGCCGCAGCCGAAGGCACCGAAACACCTGTCGGTGCATACTTGATCGCCACAATGTAGGCCGCGGGCGCGGTGGTCAACGTGGGCTGAAACGGAGCGGACGCAGACGCCAGACTGTAGATCCCACTGACATTCAGCCCAGGGTTCTTCGCGATGTTCAGCGCAGCAGTGAGCGTATCGGTCGGCGCGCTGCCACCCGAAGGGGTGGTGTAGGAGAACAAGTTCGCGCAGTAGTTGCTCGAGCCACCAACACCGTTCGTGTTCACGCAAGCTGCAAGACTGTTCGCCAATGTGTTCAGCAGAGCCGACGGAACCGTCGTGCCAGCGGGCACCGTGCCAGGCGTATTGCCCGTCGAGATCGTGACGAGTTTGTTCACCGTAGCGAACGCATTCGTCAGCCCCGTCACGTTCGTCGGTGAGGTGCTCAGCTGCGTCGGCGAACTCATGAACTGCGCCAACGCATACGCGCCCGCTACCGTAGTCACTTCGTTCACCAGCACAAACGTACTCGACGACAGGTTGCCGCAAGCACCCAGCGGAGCCATCTCCGCGATGTTCGCATTCGTCCCCGCGCCCGCGTTGCCGCCCGTGGCCAGCAAGTACACCATCGACGAAGCGTAGGGGCACGTGTACGTTCCCGTGATGGAGAAGTTGCCGTTGCCGTCGGTCTGCACCGTGCTCGTCAGCAGGGCCGTTGCAGGATAGTTATAGCCAACCTGGCTGGCGGCATAGAGCTGAATCGTGCTGCCGGAGATCGGCTGCTGTCCGCCGAACACCTTGCCCTGCGCCTTTACCGTGAGCACCGTCGAACCCGAACTGGCTCCGTTGCCGTTCGTGCCGATACCGCATCCCACCATCGCGAAAGCGGCCATCGTTGCTACGACGAAACCGCCTGCGCGCATCCAGCGTTGCTTCTGAGAAACATTCTTGATCTGCATGTTGATTCTCCTTTCGCTGCCGCCCGCCGGGTCTCCACGGCGGGCGCAGCTGGTATCCGGTTTAGGGCTTGGCTGCCAGAGCGTTGTTGGCCACGGCCTTCACCGTGGGCGTGATCACCGGTGCTGCGGCTCCGATCACTTCCGTGACCGAGTTATCTCCGGAGCTCGTGATCCACACGTTGCCAGAAGCATCGATGTTCAGTGAGCTCGGCGTCGAGCTTGCTGCGGGGAAGCCACTGCTTCCGCTTACCGCAACTCCCGCCCCACTCAGTTCCGACACCGTGCTGTTGCTGTTGGCAACCCACACATTGCCGCCACCGTCGATCGCCAACGCCGCAGGCAGATTCAAACCAGCACCGTTGTATCCGCTGCTGACCACCGTGCCCGTGTTGGAGAACTTCGCCACGCTACTCGCGCTCGTGTTCAACGACCAGATGCTGCCGCTGCCATCGATCGCGATACCCGTGCCACCTCCGCTCGTCGTAGCAAGCGCGCCGCCCGTCGAGTTGATGCCCGACAACGAGCTGCTGCCGTTGACGACCCAGATGTTGCCAGGCAGGATCGTCGTCTTCACCGTTCCGGTGGAGGTAGACCCTGCAAAGTTGGCATCGCCCGAGTAGACCGCCGACAGCGTATGCACCCCGCGCGTCAGCGATGTGGTTGAGATCGTCGCCACGTAGTAGTAGTAGCCGCCCGGCAGATACACCGGCGTGGACGAACCCAGCAGCGTGCTGCCGTCATAGAACGACACCGTGCCGCCCAGCAGCACTGTGCCAGCCGAGGTCTGCGAGGGGCTGCGGGTGATACGAGCGCTGAGCGCGACCGCATTGCCCAGCACCGCGCTCACCGGCGCGTTCAGCGTCGTGCTCGTGATGTTCTGAGCGATCGCCAACGACATCGTTCCCGTGCTGCCCGCGTAGGTCGTGTTTCCGGCATACGCGGTGGTGATCGTGTGGATACCAGCGGTGAGTGCTGTGGTGTTGAGCGTCGCCACGCCTCCACTCAAGCTGGCCGAGCCTACCTGAGCGCCGTCGGAGTAGAAGGACACCGTGCCCGTTGCCGCGCTCGGTGTCACCGTCGCCGTCAGCGGCACCGTCGACAGCACGTAGTAAGCGTTCGCCGTGGACCCCGCCGTCGTGGTCGTCGACGTCAGTGTACCCACGGTCACCGTTTTGGCCAACGATGTAACAGCGGCATAGTTTGCGTCGCCGCTATAGGTTGCCGTAATCGAGTTCGCGCCACTCGCCGTAATCGACGTCGTGGTGAGTGAAGCGACTCCCGCGCTGTTCATCGTGGCCGTACCCAGCGTAGTGCCGGTGGTGGTATCCGTGAACGTCACCGTTCCCGAAGGATTCGAAGAGACCGTCGGCGTAAGCCCTGCAGGGTTTGACACCGTAGCATTCAGCATCACGTTACCGCCGCTGGTGATGGCCGCTGGCGAAAGCGCCAGCGTGATCGTCGGCGTCTGCTGTGCGATCACGAACGAGATCGTGCCCGTGCTCGAGTTGAATGTCGAATCACCCGAGTACGTCGCCGTCACCGTATAACTACCCGCCGACAGAGCCGAGTAGTTCGGGGCTATCAGCAATGAGCTGTAGCCAGCGGATGCAATCAGCGAGCCAGTACCCGTGCCATCCAGCGTCACCGTCAACGGTGCAAGCGGAGCTCCGTTCCGGCTTACCGCAAAGGTGAGCGTGCCTGAGGGAATGCCGTATCCGGAGGTGCTGGCAACCGTCGAATACAGGTCCACCAGATATCCGTAGGGGATCGAAGTCACATTCGTCTGTACATAGCCGTTATAGAAATCGGCCAGGGTCAGCGGAACCGTGCTGGCTTCCTTCGCAATCGTCACCTGCACCGGTGCAGAGTCGCTCGCCGCATAGGTGCCATCGCCTTCATAGTGGGCGTAAACGTTGTAGGTGCCACCAGGCAGGCTGTTCAGCGTACCGCTCGCAGCACCGCCACTCAACGTATAACGCAGCTTTGTGCCCGGCATCGTCGTAGACGCAATGATCGACACATCCCCCGTCGGCGTGCCTGCAGAGGAAGACACAGCGATGCTGTACGCCTGCGAGACGCCGTGCGCTCCGGTCGTCGGAGTCAGCGTAAACGAGGTGCTCGTCGCACTGAACGCCACGCTGCTCCAGTTCGTCGCCACGTTGGCAACGTTCATCGATCCGAGACCGGTCGCCTCATCAAAGCCAGCAGCCGAGTAGAAGCCCAAGCCCGTCGTGTCCGACGAGCTCGACTTCGTACGGTTATCTCCCGCGACCACGTCATGGAAGTTGCAGGTGCTTGCGGGCAGCGTCACCGCGGGTGAAGCCGCTGTCCCGTTCACGGCCTTGCAGTTGCCTGCCACATAATCCTGATTGGCCAGCTTGTAGTAGTAGAAGTTCGCGTTACCCTGGCGGCCACCGTTCTTCTGGTTGATCAGCGCCTGAATACCTGCCTGGAACGGGGTCGCCACCGACGTTCCACCCACCGCGCCAATGCCATAACCGTTGCTCGTGCTGTAGCAGGAGTTCTCCGAGCAGAACACGGCGGCCTCATGCGACGAGGCAGCGATGCCCGAGATATCAGGAACGAGGCGATGCAAGCCCGTGGTAAGCGAACCTGACGCCGCTGCGGCCATGCACGTGCCATTCACCTTGAGCGCGCAGTTCGTCGGGTCCGCCGTGGTCGAGATGCCCGAACCCACCTGCCACGCCGGTCGCGCCGTGAAGATGCTGATGCCGCCACCGCCGCCGACAATGCCCCCGCCCGTCACGGTCGCCGTCGAAAGCGTGTTCAGCTCGTCCGTCGTCAGCGTTCCTTCGTTCCACGCTGCTTCAGGAATGTAGCTCGTCGCCGTCGTGAACGTGTAGCCCGCAGGCACCGGTGCAGCAGAACCCGTTCCCCAGTATTGGTTCGGGCCGTAGTCCACAAACATCGTGCCGCCTACCGCGACGTTGTACGCCGAAGACCCCAGCGCATTCACACCGTAGGCCGTGCCGTAGCTTGTCGTCGTGCGCGTCGAGGAAGAGCAGCCCGTCGCAGCTGAATCACCGGTGGACACAAACACGGTCTGCCCCTGCGCAGCCGCCTGCTGCCAAAGCGTGTTCCAGAACGCCGTGTTCGACTGTCCATTGTTCGTCTCGCATCCGCCGTAGCTCAACGAGATGATGTCCGCGAGATTGTTGTCCACCACGTAGAGGCCAGCATCCCCAATCCCCGACTGCGTGAAGTAGTTCGAGCCGGCGTAAACGTAATTGACGTTCGCACCAGGCGCCATACCACCGGCCCATTCCACGTCGAGATCGGCTTCGCCATCATCCGACGTCGTGCCTGGATCCTGCCCGATCAGCGTGAACGTCGGATCGTTAGCTTTCAGTCCGAACATGGAGCGGAACTGCTGCACGTCCGAAAGGTTGATGTCCGTGCGTCCAAGCACCGCAATCTTCTGCCCCGTGCCATCAATGCCCGTAGTGAGCAGCGGCGTGCTGTTGAAGATGATCGCCGCGTCCCCCGGCGTCACATAGTGCGCACCGCTCGAGGTGCTCGTGTACAGCGGGCTGGAGATTCCGTTGTTCGCATAAGCCGTCGCATAGGGCGTAGAGAACTGCACATTGCGCGCGCCCACAGCGTTCGACTTCGGCTGGAAATCATTCAGCGAAGCAATGCCGCGCACTACCGACGCGAACGCCTGCGGAATCGCAATGTCCGTCGTGTTCGTAATGTGCGCTTCGCCGTCCACCGTCACCTGGTGAATCTCCGTAGCAAACGCCGCTTCCACCTGCCCTGCAGTACCGGAGAACGTGATCACGCGGCTGCTCTTCGCCACGCTGTCCACGCTGAACCCCTGGTCCTGCAGCCATGCCGTGATCTTGGCCACGTCCGACGACGCTACGCCGAACGACTGCGCGTAAGTCTCCGGCGTCAGCCATTTGTGATAATTCGCTGAGTTCTTATCCTGCTGCTGACTCAGCAGAGTCTGCAACGCGAGCTCCTGCTCGTCGGACGCCGCGAGCACCAGCAACATGTGTTTCGCGGGCAGACTCGCACTCACACGAGCTCCCACCGTGGCATGGTCCGCCACCGCCGGATGCGTATACGGCAGACGAACGGTGCTCTTCGCATCGATCGTTTGCGTGATGCGCGCTACCTGATGAGCCGCGACCTGGGCAGATGCCGTCACGCTGAACGCGGAGGGCACCAGAAGAGCGAAGCTGGATTGAAGTGCAAAACGTTTGATACCTGAGGGGATGGGCATGGGACTCCTCGCAGAACTTCCATGGATCAGGAATTGATCGCTGGAAGACCAGGACAGCAGGGTTTTTACTTACGTGTGCCTCAGTTGTAATTCAAACCAGTGTGCTTCTGGAGAGAAATTCCTCAAGTCTTGAAAATAGCTGTATTCACGGCCTTCTTACATCGATATGCGACCCAAAATCGCAGCTTGGACACACACGTTAAATAAGAAACTGAACCGCGAAAGATCGTCCGACTTAAACAAGCCGGTAAGTTCCGACAACCACGTAGACCCAATACATCAAAACCCTCGTTCCACCCTTGAGGGGAGAACGAGGGTCTTTGGAAACGGTGGGGGATGGTGATCGATACGCCTGCGACGAGGCATGGTGCAGCGCTCTGCTAGACAGCAGCACCCAGCAGATGACGACGAAGCGCGTGCTCAAACGCTTCCGCATTCATCGCCGGGAGTTCCACCGCAGTCTTCTCCACCGAAAGCTGAGCTTTCGGCACGAAGACGGGCATCGCCGATCGAGGTGCCGCCAGCGCATTCGGCTCGGCGAGCTTCTTGGGTCTCGGTTGATACACACGCTTCATCTTCGCCGGCACCACTACGGTCTTCGGCTCCGAAGAGTCGAGCAACGTCGGCTCAACGCGCTTCGCCTCAGGGGCGCGCTTGCGCTCCGGCCGTGTCGCAACAGCAAATTTCTTTCTGCTGGCAAGTCCGCTGACAACCTCACGGATCGCCTGAAGCTTGCTGATTTCTCTGTCGAGTTCAAGAACAATTGCTGCAAAATCCATTACGACTAGCATGAGGCATCGGAGCACTACATAGCAATGCAGCGGTCAGATACCGGTCACTTTCTTTGATTGACTGAATCCTGTGCATCGAATCCAGGCTGCATACCTAGACTCCGACCACATGCTCGATCACCAACGTTTGCGCTTCCTGCGCCTTCTGCTCTTCGATCAACGTGAGCAGCTTGTAGTGCTCTTCGGCGGCGCGCACCAGGCGAGCATACGTGTTTTTCCGCCGGTTCTGTGACACAGGCGCGCGGTTGCGCAGCTCGAAGATCATCGCAACCAGCTCACCATTCGGGCACGGCGCCAGCAAAGCTGCATGAAAGTTTCGGTTCGTCTGCTCCTGCTCGATCACCGTTCCGTTCTTCACGGCGTATTCGAACTTCTCCGCAAGCGAACGCAAGTTCGCAAAGTCGAGATCTTCGACGTGACCACAGAGTTGCAGCACGGCTTCGCCTTCAAGCACTCCGCGCACCTGCAGAATCTGGTGCAGGCGCTGCTCATCCAACTCGCGCACACGATACCCGCGATTGGCCTCGAGCGTCACAAGGCCCTTCTCCTCCAGTCGGCTCAAAGCCTCACGCAAGAGAATGCGGCTGCAGCCGAAGCGCCGCTCCAAATCAGCCTGCTTCAACCACGTGCCCACCGGCAGCTGTCCAAAGCTAATTTCATCTTCCAGGCATCGCACGAGCTCCGGCACGCGCAATGTCGAAGGCACCACCATCTCACCCATGAACCTTCTCCACTACAGCGCTGTGACTCGACCGTCACAGCGCCCCACCTGTAGTTATTTTTATGCTGTTTCGTTCAGGAACGTCGAAACTTCTTTCAGCGCGATGTCATCCGGCACACCGTGGTTCGATTTTGGCACGATCACCAGCTTCGACCCCTTGATCTCCGCCGCAATCATCTGCGACTGGTCAGGCGTGCAAATCCAATCTGCCTCACCACACATCACCAGCGTCGGCACCTTGATCGCGCCCATCTTGCCGATCACATCATAGCTATGGTCCGCATACAGATCGTTGTGTACCTTCGCGTGATAGATGCCCCTGCGCGCCGTCTCCAGAATGGCATTGTGATCGATCGGCTTATCGTCTGGCGCATACATCGGATACAGCGAGTACATAATCAAGCGGAACTCGTTGTCATCGATGATCGTCGGCGTAAATATCTTGCGCAACATCTCTTCGGTCGCCATCGGGGCCTTCTCTGCGGCCTTCTTGCGGAAGCTCTCGTACGCTCCGATCTCGTTCCGCCAGCTGGGCGTCGTGCCGCGCAGGCACAGATGCGAAAGCGAATCCGGATACTTGATCGCATAGCTCAACGCGATCATGCCGCCGAACGATCCGCCAAGCAGCACCATCTTCTTACCGCCACCCAGCTTGATGCGAATCTGCTCGATGTCATCGCAGATCTGGTCGAAGGTATACGGCGGCGTGAGGCTCGAGTAACCATGCCCACGCATATCAAAGCCGATCAGGCGATACTTCTCCGCCAGCGGAAGATAGGTGTGATACACGCCCGGATACGTGCCGAATCCGCGGCCACCATGCAGCACAATCATCGGATGCTCGTTGTGCTCACCCGCCATCGAGTAGTTGATCGTCGCACCATTGATCTCTACCTTCAAGTCCCCACCTTCCTTATGCACAGGCTTCGAATTCGGAGTCGGTGCAGTTTGCGCCACACCGCTCACAGCAGCTCCTGCGGCCAACATTCCAAGCACGGCCTCTCTACGATTCATCTTCATCGTCTCGCTCCTTAGACTGTAGCTACTGCGTAATCACCCAGGGTCATCATCAACGTGTTGGCCCACGAAAACATCGACGTCGCGTGCAGCAGATCGAGACACTCGGCCTCGCTCAACCCGGCACGCTGCAAAACCTCGTGGTCACTTGGCCCCACGCTCTCCGGTTGCACCGTGATCTTGCGCGCGTACTCAAAGATCGCAGCCAACCGGGCATCGAGTGCGCTCGTGTCATCCGAAGCCAGCAGGGCGTGGATCACGTCCTCCGCGCCACCCAGTTCGATGAAGCGACGGCCATGAATCGACGCGCAGTAAACGCATCCGTTCACGCGCGACACCGCAAACATGGAGAACTCACGCTCAGCCCGCGACAGACCGTCGCGACTGTAGACGATGTCGTTGTACAACGCCATGCGTGCGGACAACGCTTCCGGCGCATGCGCCAAGGTGCGGAAGTACGGCGAGTCGCGCGTCACCGCACCCGCAGCGGTCAACGCTCTCATCTGCGCTTCGTTTGCTTCTTCCAACTTCACCGCAGGCGCCCACGGACGCCACTTCAAGACCTCAAGCGTGAAAGGGATATTCGCCATTAGCGCGCCTCCTTCTGCCACATCCGCATCCCGTGCAGCACACGTGCCTGATACGTCACATACGCCACAATCTGCGCCAGTTCTACAAGCTGCTTCAGCGTGAGCCCCGCCGCCAACAGCGCATCGACATCCGCCTTCTGTGCCGTGGCCGGACTCTTCACCATCAACGCAACGTGCTTCGCCATCACGCCCCACAGCGCAGGTTCCTCGCCGCTGTACACCGCATCAAGCTCCTGCTTGCACTCCTCAGCCAACCGCTTATGCGGCACGAGCGAAGCAGCGGTCCACGCAACGAACGCACGCGCAGCAAGCGACAACCCATCACCCACCTCAGGACGAAGGTACGCATCATCCACCGCATCGAAGGCCGCGTACGTCTTCGGCCGCAGCGCGATCAGTGCCTCTGCATCCACACCCTCGTCAAGCCCGCGCAACGCAGGATGAACTCTCGCCTCAACCTCTGTCATTCACTCCTCCACTCGTCTCCCAGCAACTCTGGCGTGCTGTACTCCTGCAACGCCTTCCAGTGCTGCTCAATGTCTTCGACATAAAAACCTTCCGCGACTCCCGCCGCCAACCACGCAGCGCCTTCGCTCACACGCGGAATATCGCCGCTCACCTTGCCAAGACTCAACGTCGCTGCATGATTGAAGCAGTGCACCTGTTTCACCCACGGCGTCGCTCCCGCCTCGCGCTCGGCGAACTGAAACGAAGAGTTGATGTAGGGCGAAATGCTCAACTCTTCATCCTCCAATCCCGCAGGCGGCGTATAACGATCGCGCCACAGCAGCACGTTCTCCGCACCAGCCAACACGCCATCGTCTTCGCGCATACGAACGCTGAAGCCTGTGCCGAAGATCACATGGTCCGTCACAATCTCGTCGCCCTTGTTCGTCAGCAAGCCGATCGCGCCATCCTCAATCAATCGCACGCCCATCACCGACGTGCCGAGGTGCAGCGAAGCATTCCCATGCTGACTCACACGCATCACCGAAGCGCGCGGCGGAGGCGTCTGCGTGCGCTGGCTGTAGTGCATGATGCGCCAGCGCCACTCATCTGGCAGCGCCGGAAATCCGTGCGTAAAGCCAAAGCTGCCAATGCCCATCAGCTTGTTGATCGCAGGCAGCGCGCTGCGCCGCACCAGCAGGCGCACCTCCGCCGCACCGTGCTCCAATGCCTCGGCCGCATTGTCCATCGCCGAAGCACCCGCGCCGATCACGACCACGCGCTTGCCCTTCAAACCGTCGAAGTCCACCATGTCGCTCGAGTGCGTCCACACGGCGCGCGGCAGGCTTTCACCCCATGCAGGAATCACAGGTGCCCCTTGCCCGGAGCGTCCTGTGGCCATCACGACCTTGCGCGCAAACACATCGAACGTCGCCTCGCCACGCCGCACACGGACGCGCAGCACACCATCTTCACTGGGCTCGACACGCTCGACCGTGCACTCGTTCTCCACGGGCAGCTGCAGCACCTCGCGATACCAGCAGAGATACTCCATCCACGTCTCGCGCGGAATCTTATCTAACGCCTCCCACGCCGCATCGCCGAACTTCGCTTCGTACCAAGCACGGAACGTCAGCGCTGGCAGATCGCCCGCGGGGCCAGTCAGGTTCTTCGGCGAACGCAATGTACGCATCCGCGCAAACGTTACCCAGGGCCCTTCCTTGCCGGCGGGCGAGCTATCGAAGATCCGCAGCCGATGGATACCTTTACGCTTCAGCGCGAACGCTGCCGCTAAACCACACATGCCTCCGCCAATGATGACGACATCACTGATCGCCGCACCATGCGCAGTCTCTCGCTCCGGCGTCCAATTCTCCGGCGGATAATTCAACGCTCGCAGATCACTGCGCAAGCGTTCTTCCAGCAAGAGCAAACCATTTTCAACGGACGTCATCAACGCGCCTCCGAAAGAGTGAAATCTGAGGCACGCGTCCAGTCATCGGGCCGCGCATGCCAACGCACACGACGGTTGATGCCGTACGTCAGCGGTTCAGCAAAGAGAAACAATGCAGGCGCCTGATCGCACATCCGCTGCGTCGCGCGCGCGTAAGCGGCCTTGCGCTTCTCAGGATCCAGCGTGCGATTGCCCTCTTCCAGCGCAGCCGCGAAGGGCGCGTCCTTCCAGTACGCATAAGGGCTGTTCGGCGCAAACAACGTGAGAATGCCCGCAGCATCCAGCGATGGCCACGCCTGCGCAATGTAAGCCATCGAGGCCATATCGTTGGCCTTCAGATATTTCGTCATGTACAGGCTGAAATCCATCTCGTGCATTCGCACGCCGATGCCCAGCACCTCTTCGATCTGCCCGGCGATCGCCTGCGCGATCTCATCGTCCTCGAAGTACGAGCCCGCCGGAACATCGAGATCGATCACACCGTTCTTCGGAAAGCCTGACTCCTTCAACAACTGCCGCGCACGCGCAGGATCATATGGAGTCGGCTTCAGCGCCGGGTTATATCCGAAGTAAGAAGGCGTCAACACCTGGCAGTTGAGCACGTCGCCCGTACCGCCCAACAACGTATCGTGAATCGTCTGCTTGTCCACCGCATAATTCAATGCCTGCCGTAGCTTCACGTTGTTGTAGAACGGCGGCTTCAGCGTATTGAACTTGATGATCGTCGCGCGACTCGCACTCAGCTTGCCCGTTGCCAAAGAGCGGTCCGCATCCACGCGCTTCAAATCCTCCAACGGTATCGAGCGCACAAAATCGACCTCATGCCCCAGCAGCGCAAACGTGCGCGTCGCCGGCTCCGTAAGAATGCGAAAGGTCACCGTCTGGAACTTCGGCTGCGCACCCCAATATCCCTTGCGCGCACTCAACACAATGCGATCTCCGGGCACATACTGCTTCAGCTCATACGGCCCACTGCCCAACGCTTTTGTTGCCGGATGATGCGCCGCAGCCCACTTCGGCGGCAGCAGATACAACATCGTCAACTGCGCCAGCAGACTCGGAAACGGCACCTTCGTGTGCACCTGCAGCACCGTAGGCGAGATCACGTCCACGTGATCGATCGCTCGAAACCACGGCTTGATGCGCGAGTTCGTCTTCGCATCCAACACCCGCAGAAAATTCCATCGCACCGCACTGCTATCCAGCGCTTCACCATCGGCAAAGCGCACGCCCGGCCGCAGCTTGAACTCCCACGTGTCGTCATCCAGATTGCGCCACGACAGGGCGATCTGCGGTTGCAACTTCAGGTCCGCATCGCGCGTCACCAGCGAATCATAGATGTGGCTCGCCACGCTCAGGTCTGTACTCACTGAGCCGGACATGTGCGGATCAAGCGTATTCACGGTAGCCTGCAGGCCAATCGTCAACGACTGCGCAGAGCACAACGCACTCGTGATGACACTCACGGCGACCAGCAGGGAACGAAGCATCTTCATGCGCGACTCCCTTCACGCAGCACGAAGTGCCCCGGCGCTACCTCGACCTCTTCGCACACAACAGGTAGCGGCCTTGGTCGCTCCACGTGCCCCCACACCGCATCGGGATCAGGTACCGGCGTTGCGCGCAGCAACAACTGCGTGTACTCATGCTGCGGATCTTCAAATACCTGCTCCACCGCGCCTCGCTCCACCACGCGCCCCGACTGCAGCACGACGATATCGTGGCAAAGGAACCGCACCATCGACAGATTGTGCGAGACGAAGACATACGACACGCCGCGCGCGTCCTGCAGATCGCGCAGCAAGTTCATAATCTGCGCCTGCACCGAAACATCCAGCGCCGTCACAGGCTCATCGGCAACGATCAACTGCGGCTCTGTCGCCAAGGCTCGCGCGATCGCAAGCCGCTGACGCTGACCACCCGAAAGCTGCCGCGGATAACGCGACAACAACGCAGTATCCAACCCCACCAGCTTCATCAACTCCGCCAACCGCTCGCGACCAGCATCACCTGCAAGCCTGATGCCTGACGCATCGAACGGCTCCGCGAGAATCGACGCCGCGCGCATACGCGGATTCAGCGACGAGAGCGGGTCCTGAAAGACCGCCTGCACATCCCGATGAAAAGCCTTACGCTGCTGCGCCGTAAACGTACGCATATCATCGCCCGCGAAACGAACGACGCCTGAGGTCGGCTGCTCCAGCTTCAACAACATGCGGCACAATGTCGATTTGCCCGAGCCAGACTCGCCCACAATGCCGAGCGTGCGGCCCTTCTGCACGCGCAGCGAAACATCGCGCAAGACCTCATGCACGCCACGCTTCTGCAGCCAAGACCCCGGCAACGGGTACGCGTGCGAAAGCTTCAGCGCTTCCAGCAAAGGCGCCTGCATCACTTCCATGCATCGCCTCCTCGCCGCGCCAACTCAGCCTTCAGGTCATACCACGCCGCCACTTCATGCCCAGGCTCGCCATCAACCACCGGCAACATCGGTGGCATCTCTTCAAAGCATCGTGCCGTCGCAAAAGGATTACGCGGAGCAAACGGGTCGCCCACGACGCGTTCTGTCGCGCGCGGCAACTGCCCATCCATCTGCGGCAACCGCTGCTCCTGACGCCGGGGATCGGGCGTCGAACGCAGCAAACCATACGTGTACGCATTTCGCGGATCGCGATAGATCGAGCGCACCGGCCCACGCTCCAACATGCGGCCCGCGTACATCACCTGCACCGTCTCCGCCAGCATCGCGGTCACCGCAAGATCATGCGTGATCCACAACACCGCCAGCCCAAGCTGCTTGCGCAGTCGCTGCACCATCTCCACAATGCGCGCCTGCACCGTCACATCGAGCGCCGTCGTCGGCTCATCCGCAATCAACAGCTTCGGCCCGCAAGCCACAGCCATCGCAATCATCACGCGCTGTCGCATACCACCCGAAAGCTGATGCGGATACTGCTCCAGCGCACGCTTCGGCTCAACGATGCCGACCATGTCGAGCAACTCTTCGCAGCGCGTGCGCCGCTCCCCACGCCCCAACGATGAGTGCCGCTGCAGCGTGTCTTCCAACTGTTGCTGAATCGTCAGCACGGGATTCAACGAAGACATCGGGTCCTGCGGTACATAGCCAATCTCGCGCCCGCGAATCTCGCTCAACTCACGCTCGCTCATCGTCAGCAGCGAGCGCCCCTCAAACTTCACATCGCCTTCGACAATCGCCTTGCCCCGCAGCAGTCCGAGCATTCCCAACACATGCACGCTCTTCCCGCTTCCGCTCTCGCCAATGGTGGCCAGTGCCTCCTGCGCATGCAACGCGTAGGAGATCCCGTTGACCGCGAAGACAGTACCTTCGCGGACCGGGATATGCACGACCAACTCATTGACCTCGAGCAACGCCATCGTCTCTACGCACCCACCTGCAGCAAGCCGTTCGGTGTCTTCGTCAGCGACTCGTATCCGTTCTCCGTGATGAGCAACGTGTCCGAGTGCTGCAGGCCGCCCCACTCCGGCACGCGGAGGTTCGGCTCAAACGTGAACATCATGCCTGGCTCAAACAGCAACGTCGTCTTGCCGTCGAGCGAAGGCTCTTCGTGCGCACCCAGCCCCATACCGTGGCCGATGCGGCCCGGGATGTACTTGCCAAAGCCAAGACGCGTGTACGTCTCCTTCACCTGGTGGAAGACGTCAGCAATCGGCTTGCCCGGAGCGATCAACTTCGCGGCCTCTTCGCGTGCCGTCAACACGCACTCAAACGCCTTCTGCTTCTCGGCCGAAAGCTCCCCCTTCGCAATCGAACGCTCGTTCTCCACATAGATCCCGTTCGCCGGGGCCCAGATGTAGATCAGCGTGATGTCGCCCGCCTTCGGCTTCGTCAGGCTCGGGCTATCGCAGTTGATGAGAATGCGCTCGCCCGTAAGGCACCATGCCCACAGCGCGCTCTGCACGCCGCCTTCAAGGCTGCCGAACGCACCCGTCTCCACATCCGGATACTCATTCAGCCACAGCTTGTTCATCGCATGCATCGCTTCGATCGTGATCTCGCGTTCCGAGCCGCCGGCCGCAAGCACCTCGATACCGCGCTCCACACCCGCGTCGGCAAAGCGGGCAGCGATGCGAGCGTTCGCAATCTCTGCCGGGCTCTTGATCAAACGCGCCTGGAACAACACCTTCGATACATCCGCAAACGTGGCCTTCGGCGCAATGCTCTCAAGCTTCTTCAGGTAAGCCACCGGCAGGTAGTCGCCTTCGAAGCCGATCGTTCCTTCGAGCACACCAGCCTCTGAAAGAATCTGCTCCAGCGCCTTCAACCAGCTCGGCCCCATCGTCACCTTCGTCGACCACGCACCGTACAGGCGAATGTCGCTGATGCGCGACTCGCGGCGTGCATGATCATCGCGCAGCGCATGAATCAGCAACACAGGCGCACCATCGGCAGGCACAATCGCGATCACCGGATGGCTGTAGATGATCGGGTTGAACCCGCTGAGGTGGAAGGTCGTCTCCGGCTTGAAACAGACCATCACGTCGACGCCCTGTGCCTTCATCTGTGTACGCATTGTCTCGAGGCTGTTGCTCACGTTGTTCCTTTTCCTTCTTCTAGAGCTGAGGTTGCAGCGAGCGGCGCACCGCATCGCTGATGAGGTTGATACTGAGAACGGTGAGAAGCACCGCAGCGCCGGGCACCACAATCAGCCACGGACTCGCGGAAAGATAACTACGGCTCTCGGCCAACATGCGTCCCCACGAAGGGTTCGGCGGCTGCGCACCCAGGCCAAGAAAACTCAGGCTCACTTCCAGCAGCACGATGCGCGAGAGCTCGAGCGTCGCGACAGTCAGCACCGTCGACAGCACGTTCGGCAGCAGGTGCCGCACCAACACCCGCGCAGGGCTTACTCCCATCACATACGCCGCCGCGACGAAGTCCTTGCTGCGCAGCACCATCGCCTCTGCACGCACCATGCGCGCCGCACGCACCCACGCCGTAAGACCCAGCACTACGATGAGGTTCAACAGGCTCGGACCAAGCACCGCAATCACCAGCAGCGCCAGCAGCATCATCGGAATCGACAACTCAATGTCGACCAGCCGCATGATGATCGTCTCCGCGAACCCGCGATAGAACCCGGCGATCAACCCCAGTACAGTGCCGACCACCACCCCAAACACCGTTGCACTCGAGGCGATCACCAACGTCGAGCGACCACCGTAAACCACGCGGCTCAGCAGGTCGCGACCAAGCTGGTCGGTGCCCAGCAGATGCTCGTCTACGAAAGGTGCAGCGAAGCGATGATGCAGATCAAGATGCAGCGGACTCTGCAGCGGCAGCACCGGTGCCAGCAACGCCGACAGCACGATCAACGCAAAGATCACGGCACCAGCGACACCCGCAGCCGTTAGCTCCACATCGCCAAGCCCGCGTACGGGCAGCACGAAAGCACGCTTGCTCATGCAGCCCTCCGCAGTCGCGGATCAAGCGCGATATAAAGCAGATCCACTATAAGATTCGCAGCGACAACGCCTACGCAACTCAGCAACACCGCGGCCATCACCAGCGGGATATCACCGTTCTGCAGCGCCTGAAATGTAAGCCGCCCCACGCCCGGCCACGCGAACACCGTCTCCACCACTACGGCTCCGCCGAGCATTTCGCCCACCAGCAAACCCAACAACGTCAGCAGCGGAAACAAGGCATTGCGAAAGATGTACCACGCAAAAATCGTGTGTGCGCGCAGGCCCTTCATGCGCGCAGCCAACACATAGGGCTCCTGCGCGATCCCCTGCACGCTGTACTCCACCACGCGCGCGATCTGCGTCCCCAGGAACAACGCCATGCACAACGCCGGCAGCAGCAGATGCAGCGCGCCGCCTCGTCCGCCAGCAGGCAACCACCGCAGATGAATCGCAAAAAGCAGAATCGACGCGAGCCCCACCAGAAACACCGGCGTCGCTTGCGCGCTCACCACCAGCGCGCGAATCAAACTGACCCACCAGCCGCGGCGAAGCGCCATCAAGCTTCCAGCCACGCAGCCAAAAATCAGCGCCATCACCAGCGCAGCTGCGGCCAGCTGCAACGTCGCGGGCAGGCGCTCCACCACGACACCAAGCGCAGGCCGCGCAAACAAAAAGCTCTCGCCCATGTGCCCACGGCACAGTTGCGAGAGAAAGTGTCCATACTGCTGCGGCAACGAGAGATCAAGACCCAGCTCATGCCGCAGCGCTTTCAACTCCACAGCCGAAGCGCCCACCGGCAACAACAACGTCGCCGGATCCCCCAACAGATGCGTCAGAAAAAACACAGCCGTCAACACCGCCCACACAGTCAGGATCGCGTCGAATATGCGACGAATAGCTTTCAACGAGATCCCTCCTTTCTGCGAGCGGTGCGACGGCCTCTTACCTTCAGACTAGAAGATGACCTTGGCACCGAGTTGCATCTGTCGTGACGTACCCGAACCCGTCGTACGGCCGTAGGTGTTCAGAATCTGACCGAACGACGACGTGTTGAAGGTGTTGCTCGGGAGCGCGAACAGAGGATGGTTCGGCACATTGAACACTTCCCAGCGGAGCTGCAGGTGCGCCTTCTCTGTGATCTTCGTGTTCTTCAACAACGACATGTCCAGCTGATTGAAGCTCTGTCCATAGACCGTGTTGCGGCCGAGGTTGCCAACGGTTCCCGCAGCCGGGGTGGAGAACGCAGCGGGGTTGAACCATTGCGACACAGACTTATGCGCTGCGTACTGGCTCACTCCCTTCACGCGGTTCGGACGCTGGTTTGTCGTGTTCTGGTTACCGGACGTGTTCACGCCAATCAGGATCGTCTCCGGCGCGCCGGTACGGAAGAACCCGATGCTCGCAATCTGCCATCCGCCAGCCAAACGGTCCACGACCGAACCGGAGTTCGCCAGGAACGCACGGTCCTTACCAAACGGAAGATCGTACGTCAGGCTGTAGTTCAAGCTGTGACGAATATCGCTGGTCGCATTGCCGTACTCCGAGCGCCAGTCATTGAACGTCTGCGGCTGCAGAGGATTGCTGCTCGAGATGCCGTTGTCCGCAACGTTGTCGAGACCGTGAGCGTACGAGTAGCTCGCCGTCGCAAACAGACCGTGATGCATGCGCTGCGTGAACTGAACATGCAGAGCGTTGTAGTTGCTGATGCCCTGCTCCTGCTCCACCAGCACGTTCGCGTAGTTCGTCAGCGGACGAGCTGCGAGTGTCGGGCTATAGAGGTTTACGTTCTGCTGCTGACGAAGATGCAAGCTGCGGTTGCCAACGTAAGCGACCAGCAAGTTCGCGTCCTTCGAAAGCGACGTCTCGGTGGTAAGGTGCCACTGCTCGGTGTACTGGTCCGGCTTGCTCGACTGGAATCCAGCAACCGCAGGCTTTGCCACCGACGGAAGCGCGAGATACGCGTCCAGCGGATAGCTGAGCGTCGGCGTAGAAGCACGCAGCAGCGACGTGGTTCCTGCAGCGTTGTTCGTCGCCAACTGGTTGGTGGAGTACAGCGGGAACTGTTGATAGAAGATGCCGAAGCCCGTACGAATCGAGAGGCGCGGCAACACGCGATAGTTGATGCCGAAGCGCGGCGAGAAGTCCCGATACGTCTGGTCGTACCACGCATAGCCAGGCACCGAGAGCGCGTTCGTCGTCGGAAGGAACGTCTGCACCTTGTTGTAGATGTCCCACGGCGTGGTCTGGAAATCCCAACGCACACCATAGTCGACCGTCAGCTTCGGGCTTGCCTTCCAGGTGTCCTGCACGAAGGTGTCAGTCTCATACGAACGCGTCGACGAACCAGGGTTCGCGCCCGTCTGGCCCGCGCTGTTCGCGCTGTTGTTGATGAAGTCCGCGATCGACGTATACGTGATGGTCTGCGTAGCGGCCGTGCGGTTGTCAATGTCCAGACGGTACGCGCCGAGGCCCCACTTCAACGTGTGGTTGCCGATCACATACGTCATGTTGTCGCCAATCTGCCAACTCGTGTTCACATTCGCCTGACGACCACGCGAACCAGGAACGATTGAGAACCCGGTGATCGTCGTCAGCGGCGTCGTCTCCTGCGACTCAATCAAGCTGTCGAAGCGCTGAACGCCCGCGAGAAACTCATTGATGAAGTGAGCACCGATCAACTGCTGATCGTGGATCGCAACGTTCGTCGTGCGGATCGGCACGTTCTGATGATCGTTCACACCCTGCGCCGTCGAGAAGACACCGAAGTTCACACCGCTCACGTAGGAATCATTCACGTTGAAGCGAGCATAGAAAGTATTGTTCTGCCCGAACTGCTGATCGATACGAGCGCTGCCCGTGTCCTCACGCACACTCACGTTGCCCGTGGTCGTCAACGTGTTCGTGTTGGCATCCTTGAACACACCGCCCGTCGGGAAATTTGCCACGATCGGCGCCAGTGCCGGCGACTTCGCCAAAACCTGTGCGCGATAGGCATCGCTCATCGTGGTGTTGCTCTGCGTGATGCCGATGATCTGGCGAGTACCTTCGTAGTTCAGGAACAGGAACGTCTTGTCGCGGAAGATCGGCCCGCTGATGCTTCCACCGAAATCATTGAAGCGCGTCTCGGCCTGATGCGCCGGCTTCGCGTTGAAGTAGTTGCGAGCATCGAAGAAGTCATTGCGAAGGAAGTCGTAGACCGAACCGTGGAAGCGGTTGCTTCCACTCTTCGTCGCGATGTTCACATACGCGCCCGCAGAGCGGCCATACTCGGCCGGATACACATCCACCATGGAGCGGAACTGCGAGATCGTCTCAAGCGAACCCGTGAGCAAGCGGGCACCGCGCTCGAAGCCATTCGCAATGTACGGATAATCGACACGCGTCGCGTCAATGCCATCGATCGTGAAACGGTTCGCCGTAATCTGCTGCCCGTTGAAGCTGATGTTCGCGATGATGTTCGTCGTCGCCACCGCACCTGGGGTCAACATGGCAAAACGCGCGTAGTCGCGACCATTGATCGGCAGCGCTTCAATCGCCTTCTCCGGCAGCAGCGTACCCGTATCGGTCGCCGAATCGAGCAGGCGCTCCGACTCCGCGCTCACCGTCACGGTCTGCTCGACCGAGCCCGCCGCAAGCTTCACGTTCAGGTCCGCAGACTGCGAAACCGTCAGCGTGATGTGGTCATACTCGCCGCGCTGAAAGCCGTTCTGCGAAATCACCAGGCGATAGTTGCCCGGCGCCAGCTGCGCAAAGGTGTAGCGACCATCCGCACTCGCGTGCAGCGTGCGCACCGCACCGGTGTCGAGGTTCGTCAGGTCCAGCGTCGCTCCCGGAATCACCGATCCCGACGGGTCTGTCACCAACCCGGAAAGCACAGCCGCTGTTTGCGCTGCACCCGGCAGCGAACCAGCAGCGAGAAGAAGAAACAAGAGTACGCCCAAGGCCCGAAATTGAAAGAAGCGCATAAGCAAAGATTCCTCGCCTTACTTTTTATGTATGAAAGCTACTTGTGGCTGCGTTGCTCCGATTTTGGCGCCAATCATGGCGCCTGTAAAGCACTGTTTATCGGAGATTTTTCATTTTGTAAGAATTGAACCCGGGCTCAAATCACTAAATGACTGATTATGCAGTGATTACACGCTCAACGGAGCCAAGCGACAACAGGTGACAAAAACGCGACATCGCGTGTCAACGAGCTTGCCAGTCGGTTGCAGAAAGAGATGGGAGTCCATGAATTTGCCCTGAGCACTGAGTCCAGCGAGGTCTTCCTCGCATCCAGGCTCAATTTGTTTGCTGTCTTACGGCCACGCACAGCGCGAACCGCCACTCATCGTCTACAGAGACGGAGTGCAACAACAACAAAGCTGGTGAAGGCTCTTCATTGCATCCAGTATGCCACATCGCCCCACCCACCGGACCGCTCTAAAAGTCGAACAGCTCGCTCTTTCGTGGGTTTTCGCTAGTGGCAAAACGATCAGCTCCAAGCGCCATTTCGCCCCGGGGAAGGCGGACAGCCTCTACCAGAACGCCTTTTCAACGATCTCAGGCGGTCCAAAGCGGTCCTGAATGATCTGCGTCTTGAAGACGATCTCGAAGTTCCGGCCTGCCCAGTTTCTGGGAGCAGCTGCAGCGACGACACGCTGGAGTTCGGGGTCCGTGAGGAGGCGAATGCCTGCTGTAGTGCCGTTCTGACCAATGCCCGCAACGATCAGGACCGGTCTGCCAGTCATGGTGTCACTGAGGCGCGCAACGATGCCGTAATCCTGCTGCAGGCTCGTGTAAGGCTGCGTAAGGTCCACAAACCACGCATGAACACCGGGTTTATCGCGCTGCAGGATGTCAAAAAACAGCGTGTCGTTGCGGCGCGCGATGCGGAACGGCAGCGGCTCCATCAGGCGCAGGCACCACGGATTGTCCGCCGCGCCGACCAGAATGCTCGGTCCGTTCTGCAGGTCGGTATAGGTTGTCTCCGAAGAGAGGCGAACGCTGAAGTGCTTCTCCAATTTGCCCAGCTTCGCTGCGATATTCGAGAGCGCCACACTGTCATTGAAATCAACGAGATGACTGTTCGTGATGTGGGCAAGGATCGTGGTCTCCGCCGACTCCGGAGCTTTGGGCGCGAGGTCCGACTTGGAAAGGTCGGGGATCACGATCAGCGCCGGGTTCGGATCGCTCAGGACCGCGCTCCAGAAAAGCTTGTCTGCCGGCTCCGAGTTGCGTTGGCGCAGCACCAACCACGCTCCGACGCCGCCCAGGATGACCAGCACAAGCAAGGTGATGCCCGCCCACTTCACTCCGCCGGAGGAAGGGAGTTCGGCGACGGGTTGCAGGCCTGCGATCTCGGCCTCGCTCGGCGAAGGCTCGGACACGGCGACAACCGCCGGCGTGGAAACCGTCTGCGTCTCACCCTGTGGCCAACTGAAAAGCGGCACGTAGGAACCCGCGCGAATCTCGATTTGCAGCTGCCCGGCGTGCTCAGCCTGTTGGTAATACTGCGCGAGGCGCTTCCGCACTTCCGCCGCAGTGAGGCGAACGGTGGGGTCAAGGCTGGTGTCATAGGTCGGCTGTCGCCCGAAGACTTCGACGCCGATCGTCCGTTCCTTGAGGTCCTCTTCGTCATCGCTCAGCGTCTTCTCGACCACGTAGCGAAGGAACGCGGGGTACCGCTTGCTCTGATTAAAGAGCGGGCTCGCCAGCAGCAACTCGAGCTGATGCAGCACCGCCGGCCCGTCGATCGGGGAGCGCATTGCGTCGCTTTGCATCGGCTCGGGCATGGCGAGAGGGCTTCCTGAACCCACAGATAAGTGTATCAAGCGGCTTGATACGTCCACCGAAGTCCTTGAAATAAATACGCTTGCCGAACGCTACCCCTTCTCTACCGTATAAGCCCTTTTCAACTGACCCTCAAAAGAATTCAGCATGGGGAGTTTTCTTAGGGCGGCTCTGAGTCACACTGCGCCCTCGATACGGAAAGGGAATTTCGATGAACAGGAAGCAAGTACTCGGATGGGGTCTGCCGCTGGCGCTGGCCGCGACCACGATCGCCGCCGCTCAGGCCCCCACCCATACCTGGGACAACAAGAGCCTGTCGGCCGATCAGCGCGCACACCTCGTGCTGAAGGAGATGACGCTCGACGAAAAGATCGGCCTCGTGCACGGCTACGGTATGCCGGGCGAGACTGAACTGCCGGAAAGCTCGAACGGCGGCGCAGGCCTGACGCTCGGCGTGCCGCGCCTCGGCATCCCGCCCATCCAGATGGCGGACGCCGCCTACGGCGTGACGCGCAGCGCCCCGAACGGCCGCTACTCCACCTCGCTGCCCTCTGTGCTCGGCGCGACCGCCTCCTGGGAGCCGAAGTCGGCCTACGAGTACGGCAAGCTGATCGCCACCGAACTCCGCCTGCAGGGCTACAACATGACGCTCGGCGGCGGCGTGAACCTGACCCGCGAGCCGCGCGACGGCCGCACCTTCGAGTACGCCGGCGAAGACCCGTTGCTCGCCGGAACGATGGACGGCAACCTCATGCTCGGCGAGCGTGAGCAGCACGTCATCAGCGACGTCAAGCACTACGCCATCAACGATCAGGAGAACGGCCGCTTCGCCGTCAACGCGATCATCGACAAGCGCAGCATGCGCGAGAGCGACCTGCTGGCGTTTGAGATTGCGCTCGGCATCGCCAAGCCCTCGGCCGTGATGTGCAGCTACAACCTCGTGAACGGCGACCACGCCTGCGAGAACGACTACCTGCTGAACAAGGTGCTGAAGGGCGACTTCCACTTCGACGGCTTCGTTCTCTCCGACTGGAGCGGCACGCACAGCGCGGCGAAGGCTTCGCACGCCGGCCTCGACATGGAGCAGCCGAACGATTTCTTCTATGGCGCTCCGCTGAAGAAGGCTGTTGAAGACCACGAAGTCACGATGGCCGAACTCGACGACCATGTCGTCCGCATCCTGCGCGCGCAGTTCTCGAGCGGCACGATTGACTTCCCCGCCGAGAAGGGCGTGGTGGATGTCGACAACGGCTATAAGGTCGCGCAGGCGATTGAAGAGAAGTCCATCGTTCTGCTGAAGAACGAGGGAAACCTGCTGCCGCTGACTGCCACGCATCCGCTGAAGATCGCCGTGATCGGTGGCCACTCGGACATCGGCGTGATCGGTGGCGGCGGCTCCGCGCAGGTCGATCCTGCAGGCGGATCGCCAGTTCCTCCTCCGCCCCCGGGCAACGGCGTTTTCGATAGCTTCATCCGCCCGGCCTGGTTCCGCGATGCTCCGCTCGCAGCCATCCGCGCCGAGTTCCCCAACGCGCAGGTGAACTTCGCCAGCGGTGACGACGTTGCTGCGGCCGCGAAGCTCGCCAAGAGCGCTGATGTGGCCATCGTCTTCGGCTACCAGTGGTCGGCAGAAGGCTTCGACCAGAAGACTCTGCACCTCAGCGCCGATCAGGAAACGCTGATCAGCGCCGTCGCCGCAGCGAACACGAAGACCATCGCCGTTGTTGAGTCCGGCGGCCCGATCGTGATGCCCTGGGCACCGAAGGTCGCAGGCATCGTGGAAGCCTGGTTCCCCGGCATCCGTGGTGCGGAAGCGCTCGCTCGCGTGCTCTCCGGAGCCGTGAACCCGACGGCCAAGTTGCCCGTCACCTTCCCGGTGGACGAAGCCGATCTGCCGCGCCCGGAACTCGTTCCGACGCCCAAGGCTTCCGAACCGACGCTCGAGAAGGGTGAGTCGCTCACCGAGCTCATGCACGTGCTCGGCAACGGCCTGCCCACCTTCGACGTGCACTACGACGAGAAGCTGAAGGTTGGCTACAAGTGGTACGACGCGGAGAAGAAGAACGTTCTCTTCCCCTTCGGCTTCGGTCTCTCGTACACCACGTACGCCTACTCGAAGCTGAACGTGCAGCCCACGGCTGACGGCCTCACCGTGCACTTCACCGTGACCAACACGGGCAAGCGCGCTGGCGAGGAAATCGCTCAGGTGTACGTCGAGCTGCCCTCGGCAGCAGGCGAACCGCCGCACCGCCTCGTGGGCTGGAACAAGCTCACGCTGGCACCGGGCGAAAGCAAGGAAGCCACCGTGCACGTAGAGCGCAAGATGCTCTCCGTCTTCAACGAAGCGAACGACACCTGGCAGCGTCTGCCTGGGGAGTATCGCGTACTCGTTGGAGCCAGCTCGCGCGAACTGCCGCTGACGCACGCTGTGTCGCTGAAGTAACCCCGAGGCGAGCGCAGCCCACGCGCGGCGCTCGCCTCCTCCTAAGTTTTCTGAAGAAAGAAGAAGAACCATGTCCCTCCACGAAGCACAACAACGCATCCTCACCGCAGGCCGCAAGGCGGGCGCAGGCGTCGCGCTGCTGCTCGCGCTCTCCGCGACCGGCGCTGCTGCCCAGCAGTCCAACAACGAGACGCAGAACATCGGCCAGCAGGCGCAAGCCGAAGCGCAGACCAAGCCGGCTGCGCCTGACTACAGCCACCCCGGCGGACGCAACATCGAAGATCTGAACCTGCGCGGCACGTATCTCAAGCTGCCGCCGTTCTCCGAGATGCTCTTCGGCGAAAAGAACCCCGTGCGCCAGGCGCTCGCCAAGCAAGGCATCGGCCTCTTCGACATCGACGACAACAGCTTCTCGTACAACGTGACCGCGCCTCCCGTGCCGCTCGCGCAGCAGACCTACAACGGCCAGCGCCCCACGTGGAAGAGCTCACACTACCCGGCTTTCACATGGGATTTGCGTCAGCTCGGCATCCGCGGCGGCCAGCTCCTCATCATGGGTACCGTGCAGAAGATCAGCTGGAACGCCGGCGGGCCGAACGCAATTGAGTTCGGCAATATCAGCTACTACCAGAGCCTCTTCCACGACAAGCTGGAGTTGAAGGGCGGCTACATCGACAACGACTTCGAGTTCGTCGGTACCGCCATCGGTGGGCAGGCTTCCTCCGGCTCGCTCGGCGTCTTCGCCTCGCTGCCGTTTGAGGTCGGTATGTCCTACCTGCCGATGACGACGCCAGCCTTCAACGTGAACTACCACTGGAACAAGAACTTCTACACCAAGTTCAGCTTCCAGCGCTCGATGGACCCCAAGGGTGGCGTCGAAGAAGCACGCCGCGACACCATCGGCCTGCGCTTCAAGCCGAAGGGCGATGGCCTGCTCACCATCTACGAAGGCGGCTACCAGCATGAGTCCGACCAGACCCACTACAAGACCTGGCTGCGCGGCGGCTACATGTACAACACCACGCACTTCACCAACCTGAAGACCGGCGGCACGAGCACGAACAACTACCTGGGCTATGTGCTTGCCGATCGTCAGCTCTGGAAGGCCGACAAGGCTGTGCCCTATCGCGGCCTCTATGCGGGCTTCACCGCCATGGACGCTCCCGCAACGCAGAACTCCTACTCGCAGTACTACGAGTTGCGCGCCTACATGCTGAGCCCGTTCGCCCGCCGCCCGCAGGACATGGCGAGCATCGTGTCTTCGCACACCACCTACAGCCCCTACGCGAAGTACAACGCCATCGCCGCAGGACAGAAGTACTGGAACAGCGCGACCAGCCTGACGGGCAGCTACACCGCTCGCATGGCACGCGGCCTGTATCTCTCTCCCGGTGTCAGCTACACGAACGGTCCGCAAATCGCGCCGAAGTCCAAGAGCTCGGTGACGCTGCTGATCCAGGCAGGCATCTTCTTCTAAACCGCAACCTTCCTCCAGGCGTCCCTGCGAACCATCGCAGGGACGCTTTTCTTTTGTAGGCAAACGTGTGACATAGGACATATGCACCATGAGCATGGTTATGCGCGTCCACGATGATGCTAGGGATGCAGTCCCGTCTTTCATTCCTCCTGTTCGCCGTTCTAGCTCATCCTGTCCACGCAGAAGATGGTCATGAAGCCTGGCTTCGCTATGCCCCCCTCTCGCAGAACGTCGCGAGTCGTTACGCCACGGTGCCCACCGAGGTGTGGACGGTGCACCACACGCCGATCGAAGAGAACGCCGCGCAGGAACTCGTGAAGGGCCTCAGCTCGATGCTCGGCAAGCCCGCGCATGAAGCGGTCACCAAGCCGAGCGGCACAGCGATCATTCTCTCCGTTGCAGAGAAGAGCAGCGCACGTGCGCAGAAGCCCGGTTCGTTCCGCATCATCCGCACACCGCGCGGCTTCATGATCGAAGGTGCCGACGAGAACGGCGAACTTTATGGCGCGTTTCACTTCCTCGAGATGCTCGCCGCCGAAGAGCAGCTTCCCACCGCAGGCTTCAGCTCCTCACCCGCAGCGCCTATCCGCTGGGTAAATCAATGGGACAACCTTGATGGTTCCATCGAGCGCGGCTACGCAGGCCGCAGCATCTTCTTCGACAACGGCCACGTACGTCAGGACCTCACACGCGTCAGCGACTACGCGCGCCTGCTGGCATCGATCGGCATCAACGGCGTCACCATCAACAACGTGAACTCCGACCTCACCACATTGCAGCCGGAGATGATTCGGGAGTTCGCCCGCGTCGCCGACGCGATGCGTCCGTGGGGCATTCGCATCTCGCTCTCTGTGGATCTATCGAGTCCACAAGTCATCAGCGGCATGAAGACATTCGATCCGCTTGATCCTGATGTGGCCGCTTGGTGGAAGGCAAAGGTAGATGAGATCTATCGCGCGATTCCTGACTTCGCAGGCTTCGTTGTGAAGGCTGACAGCGAAGGCCGCGCAGGCCCATCGCAGTATCACCGCACACCGGCAGAGGCGGCGAACGTACTTGCGCGCCCGCTCGCGAAGCATGGTGGACTCGTGCTCTATCGCGGCTTCGTCTACGACCATCATCTTGACTACAACAACCTGAAGGCCGACCGCGCTCGCGCAGGCTACGACAACTTCCGCGCACTCGACGGCAAGTTTGAGCCGAACGTGGTGCTGCAGGTGAAGCACGGCCCCATCGACTTCCAGGTGCGCGAGCCGGTATCGCCGCTGCTCGCTGCAATGCGCAAGACGCCGCAGGTGGTGGAGGTTGAAACCTCGCAGGAGTACACCGGCCAGCAGCGGCAGATGGTCTACCTCGTGCCGATGTGGAAGGGAGCTCTCGACACGGACATGCGCGTCGATGGCAAGCCGTCGCCGGTGAAAGAGATCGTTGAAGGCAAGACCTTCCACCATGACCTCGGAGGCTTTGTCTCAGTCGTCAACGTCGGCCTCGACACCAACTGGCTGCATCATCCGATGGCGCTTGCGAACCTCTACGGCTACGGCAAGCTCGCGTGGAATCCTGACGCGAGCGCAGAGTCGATCGTCGACTCATGGACGCGTCTTACCTTCGGCAACGATCCGCAGGTGGTGAAGACCATCGACACGCTGCAGCTGAACTCGTGGCCGATCTACGAGCAGTACACCGGGCCGCTTGGCCTGCAGACGCTGACTGACATCACCGGCTGGCACTACGGCCCGAACCCTGCGACCGCCGATCACAACGGCTGGGGGCAGTGGATTCGCGCTGAGCACGATGGCCTTGGCATGGACCGCACCACGGCGACCGGCACAGGCTACATCGGGCAGTATCCGCCAGAGCTTGCGGCGCAGTACGAGTCGCTGAAGACGTGCCCGGATGATCTGCTCCTCTTCATGCACCACCTGCCATATACCTACAAGCTGCACAGCGGCCAGACAGTGATTCAGTATCTCTACAACGCGCACTATGACGGCGCGGCCGCGGCCGGAGAATATGCCGCACAATGGAAGACGCTCGCCGGCAAGGTCGACAACGATCGCTACGACAAGACGCTGCGGCTGTTCGAGTATCAGGCAGGTGCGGCGATCGTGTGGCGCGACGACATCACGAAGTACTTCGCGAACATCTCCGGCATCGCCGACACACAGGGCCGCGTGGGCCATTATCCGAACCGCATCGAAGCCGAAACGATGAAGAGCAACGGCTACAAAACCGTAGACGTGAAGCAAGTCGAAGCGGCATCGAACGGAAAGGCTGCCGTGTGCGAGAAGACCACATGCACCCTGGAGTCACAGCCGCATCGCGATGGCACGTATCGCATCGCGGTGCAATACTTCGACCTGTGGTCCGGCGCATCGACCTATGAGCTGCTGCTGAACGGCAAACCCTTCGCCACATGGAAGGCCGACGATCGCCTTCCCCCTGCGAAGATCGATCCGAACCTCGACGCGAATACGAGCACTCGCTTCGTGACAGCTCCGGTAAAGCTCGCTATCAACGACAAACTGACGCTGCGCGCGACCTCGGATGGCGACGAGCACGCCCCCGTCGACTACATCGAGTTCGAACCCGTCAGCGAGTAGCTTCACGCAATTCACAAAGAAGAGGGCCGCCAGAGATGACTCTGAGCGGCCTTCTTCCTTGCGCGCACACGCTTTGATGTTCGGCAAAAAGAAACGGAGGAGCGGGCTAAGCCCGGTCCTCCGTTGAGGCAAGTAGTGCGGTTGAGGTTAGAAGGTGATGTGTCCGCTGAGACGCAGCGTACGGTTCGTTGCAGCAGCGGTGATGACACCGAAGCTGCTCGGCGTGTTCACTGCGGTAGCCGGGGCGGAGAAGTTCGGCGTGTTGGTCACGTTGAAGCTCTCAGCCATGAAGTCGAGCGATATGTCCTTGTAAATCGGGAACGAGCGCTTGAGGCTGGCATCGAGGTTGAAGTAACCAGGGCCACGAACACTGCCACGGCTCGAGTTACCGAAGCGAGGAGCGGTCGAGGTTGCCGCAGTGACGTCAGCAAAGGCTGCCGGATTGATGTACTGGTAGCCGCCGTTCTGGTACTTGCGGCCCTTGAGCACGGTCGGTACACCTGCGATCCGATCAGCCACCTGCGTGCTGCCAGGGGCATTCAGGTAAGAGCTCGTCGCCGTTACCGTGAGAGGTACACCGCTGACATAGCTGAGCGCGGTGCTCACACGCCAGTTGCCCAGGATGTAACCGGCCGCGCCGTGCTGCAGGTAGGCCTGGCCCTTACCGAAGGGCAGGTTATACACCGTCCACCACTGGAAGTTGTGCTTGCGATCGTAGCCAGCAAGACCCCAGTTGCGGTTGTAGTCCGTCGGATAAGCGAAGGTGAGTCCGCTGTACGTCGAGTTGTCCGAGATGTCCATCGCCTTCGAGAAGGTATAGATCACGCCGGTCGAAGCATGCTTCGGGCTCATGCGGGTCAACTGCGTCTGCAGACCGTGATAAACCGAACCACGGAACGGCAGGATCGAATTGATGTCTGTATTGTTGGTGTTTGCACCGTATAGCGTGTTCAGCAAACGGCCCGTATTTCCGCCGTTCACCGGAGCGGCGTTGATGTTGACACTGGTGATCTGACGAACCGCGTGCGTTCCGACGTAGGCGATGTTGCCTGTGAAGGAGCGGCCGAGGTCACGCTGAACAGCAAGGTTGTAGCTCTCAATGTAGCCACGGCGGAAGTTCTGAGGAATCGTCGTGGTGGAGAGGGTGGAGATCAGCGGCAAATAACCTGCCGTGATGTCAGGGATAGCCAGAGTGGGGATACCGACCTGCGTCACGGGGCTCAGGAGACCAGTGTTGAGGCTGGTCGCCGGAACGTAGCCGCTTGCACCCACGATGTTCGTACCTACCTGCGCGGGGTAAGCCTGGAGAAGCTGACGCTGTGTGTCGGGGTCGGTCGTGATGCCGAAGCCTGCACGAACGACCGTCTTCTCGTTCGCACGGTAAGAGATACCGATACGCGGAACAATCATGCCCCAACCATTGCTAGTACCAGCATGTTGACCGATTCCGCCCTTGCCACCCACGAGAACCGTGCCTACCGTGTGCGTACCGTTGGAATCAGTGACCGTCGAGCGCAGGGTCGGATCATAACGAACCGTTCCAAAGTGATCGCCGACTGCGAGCGGGTAGTACTCATAGCGGACACCATAGTTGATGGTCAGCTTAGAGGTTGCCTGCCAGGTGTCCTGTGCGTAGAACGAGAAGGTCGACCAGCGGATCGGCTCAGGATTGAAGGTCTGAACGCTCTTCTGATAGTTCTCCGCCTGACCCAGCAGGAAGCTGGCGAAGGAGTTCACAGAGGATGCACTGCCACCGTAGGCAGCCGTTGATCCGCCGCTGAAGATGAACGAGCCACGAGGAGTCGAGTAGGATCCCGATCCAGGCTGGTTGTGGTTGATTGCAGCGTGAAGGTACTCACCACCAAAGCGAATTGCGTGATGGCCATGTGCCCACGAAGCATTCGCATTCGCGGTGTACTGATTGTCCTTGAACGTGAACGGACTACCCGTGTTCGCGTTGCCAAGGCTGGCGAAGGTGGAGAAGTAGAAGCCCGGGATACCGCCGTAGAGCGGCGAGCCGTTGTAGTTCGTGCCGGGGATCTTCAGCGTGTTCACGCCGTAATCGCCGAGCGAAAGATCGTCTGCCTGCGCAGCAAGGTTCTGACGCGTGTAGCCTGCGTTCCAGTCAGTCGAGAAGTTACTGGTAAAGGCATGCGTGAAGCCCAAACCAACGTTCTGGATGCGACCCGTCGCCTTACCAGGCTGGCCGCCATCCCACGTACCGCCACCAGGGTTCGCGCCGAAGATCTGCGGATCGGTGATGGTATTGGGCGAGTTGCTGTAGTGCCCGAAGAAACTGGTCTTCTGGGTGGGAACATACGTCAACTTGCCGTCGTAGTTCTCACGCAGAAATTTGTTTACGGCCGAACCGAAATAGTTGTTGGAAACCGCGCCCACTGTTCCGTAGTTCGGAAGTGGCAAGTTCGCCAGCATGGTGACCGCGGCCGGAGCAAAACGTGCCGAGTTGATCTGGTTGCCGGCGAAAGCCGTCTTGCCTACGCCATTAGCGTTACCTGTCGCAGGATCATATACGGTGGTGCCGGTTCCATTGAAGTTACCGTTGCGCATGTCCTGCGTCGGAACGGTTGTGACGCCGCTGATGGCCTTATTGACCGAGACGCGGTTGTAGTCCACGAAGAAGAAGAGCTTGTCCTTGAGGATCGGACCGCCGATCGAACCGCCGACTTCGTTGTAGATGTTCTTCGGCAGAGCACCGGTACGGAAGCTCCAAGCGCGCGCGTTGAACTGCGAGATGGAGTTGTACTCCCAAACGCTGCCGTGGAACTTGTTCGTACCGCTGCGCATGATGATGTTGATGGCCGAGCCACCAGCAGCGCCCTGCTCTGCGTTGAAGCTACCCGTTACAGCGTTCACCGTTTCGATAGCATCTGGCGGAGGAACGTAAGCCACGAGATACGCAAGCCACGGATATGCGTCGATCGCACCGTCGATGCGGGTCGTGTTCGTCGAGTTCGAGATACCGTTGACGTTGACCGACTGCGAACGCTGCGGATTACCACCAGCCGAGTTCTGCTCTGCCGGAGGCGTCGAACCGGGGATGAACTTGTAAAGGCTCTGGAAGTTTCGGCCTGTGCTCGAGGTCGTCGGAAGTTCCGTCATCTGCTCGGTCGAGATGTTGTAGTTCGACTCGGCGGATTCTGTCTGCAGCACCGGAGGGGCCGTGCTCACGCTGACTTCCTGCGTTGCACCACCAACCTTGAGCTGAGCGTTGATACGCGCTGAAGCATTGGCTAGTACCGGGATGTCCTTCTGCTCCGTGGTAGTGAAGCCCGTTGCCATTACGGTCACCTTGAAGGTGCCGGGGGTCAGGTCCTTGAAGCTGTAGCTGCCGTCAGCGCCTGAGGTCGTGGTATAGACCAGGCCCTTGTTGACGTCCTCGATTTTCACCGAAGCGCCGGGAATGGCCGCGCCTGAGGGATCGGTGACGATGCCGGTGATGTTGCCATAGAGCACCTGCGCGATCATGAGCGCGCTGGCGATCACAGCACCGAAGACGAAAAGCGTGGCGCGCAGAGCGCGACGCATCGTGTTGCTGAGATTCTTCATAGTGTTCTGTCCTGCTTCCGAATGTGCGACGAAAGACTTTGTAGCTTGCCGGTCCGTCATGCGTTTGGTCTCCATGCCCTTGTTGAAGGGGCCAATGGCTACGAGGCAAATTCTTTTGACAGACGGTTTCTTTCGCCGTGTGTAAGAAATCTTTCTCGAGTCGAACCGAACAATAGGGAACCGCTATAACGACTCGCATGGTACAGATGTACCAGTGCCCTGACCAGCCCCGAAAACGGGGGTAGTCGAGGCTCTTTTGGCTCGCGTATGCTGGGGCCTCGCTAACGTCTATGCCCATACTTTCGCGCATTTTCGGGGGATTGCTCTTCGCGTCGTATCTGGCCGCGATAGGTTGTCATCGCCATACGACGGCTGTCGCTGTGTTGCCGCGCACGACAGGCACGCCCCTCTGGGAGAACCTTCACCAGGGAATCGCCGAAGAAGCTGCATCGCAAAAGCTGAAAATCTATTGGAATGCGCCCGCCGATGGGGGTGCTTACAACGAGCAGATGAAGCTTTATGCGGGCCTGCAGTCGAAGAGCTATGGCGGCTTTATTTTGTCGCCAGATGAAACTCTCTCTGCACGTACGGCAGTGCTCGACACGATGGCGCGCGGCGTACCCGTGGTCGTCGTGGATGATGACCTCGGCCCCCCGCCCTCGACGTTGCTCTCGTACGTAGCCAACGACGAAGCACGCGGCACCATGCTGGCCGCGCAATACCTCGCAAGCCTACTGCATGGACATGGCACGATCGCGATCATCGGCATCATGTCTCACTCGGAAACCAACCTGACGCGTGAGCAGGACTTTGAGACTGCGCTGGCGGAGGTCGCTCCTGCTGTCCGTATTGTTGATCGCCACTTCGGTGATACAGCGCTGACGCATCAGCAGCAGATCGCGCAGGAGATCCTGCAGCGCAAGGAGCCGGTCGACGCGATCATCGCGGTCTCTGCCATGGCAACGCGCGGCGCTTACTATGCGCGTCTGGCGAACAAAGCCTCTGCAAACGTAAAGATCATCGGCTTCGATCAGGACATGCTGTTGCCGCTCGAGACCGGATACGTTGACGCTGTAGTGGCGCAGGATACAGCTGCTATCGGCAAGGCAGCTATGCATAATCTCTCGCTGCAGATGCATGACGAGCAGGCGCCGGGGCTGACGCTGATACCGCCGGTGCTGGTGACGCACAGCAACCTCGCGTGGGCCGTGGATCACGGCTTCTTTTCCATCCCCGTCTATCGCTGGAGCGGCCAATGAACCGCTATCGGCGCTTGCGATTTGTGGCCTACGATCTCGGGGCGTTGATCGCGCTGGCTGTGGCGCTTATCGCCTTCCAGCACTTTCGTGACCACACAGATCCACGCAGCGCATGGACCGCATATAGCGGCACATGGAAGCAGGACAACGCGCTGACAGTGAACTTCACAGAAGAGCGCGACGCGAAGTTTGTGCATACGAATTCGCAGGTGAGCGACTTCGTGCTCGATACAGATCTCATCGTTTCCGAGAGCGATGGCGATGCTGGTGTTATCTTCCGTTCGTCAGGCGAAGAGGTCGGCGTCGACGCTTTTCACGGTTATTACGCCGGTGTGCGCGCTGCTGATGCGACGCTGGAGTTTGGCCGAGCGGACTTCGGCTGGCAGCCGATGGCACGCGTGCTGCTGCCGCAAGACTCAGACCTCACCCATGCAGCTCATCTGAGGGTCATAGCTATCGGCTGTAACTTTGGCGTGCAGTTACGACTTGCAGATGGACGAGTCACTTCACTGGTTGCGCATGACGATAGCTGCATCGCAAGTGGTCATCTCGGCTTGCGAAGCTCGCGCACTCGCGCTTCGTGGACACCGCTGCAGGTGCAGGCGCCTGTGCGTGATGCATTCGAGCAACTTCGCACGGAAGCGCTGCACAGCGTCGACGTGCCGCAGGCTCTTCCCTATGCGCCCGACCGCACCGCGCGCTATGAAGCGGCGCTGCGCGGCGAGGCGGAGCTGCGTGTTCCGCAGGCAGGTGTTCAGCCGATCGTCAGCTTCCTGATGTTGCCGGGCGAGCATCCGAACGTGACGCTGCAAGGCTCGGTCATCTCTGTTCCACCGCTGCTGGCGATTCAGGACGACACGAACGCGCTCATCGTGCCGCACGTTGATCCCCACTCACCGCTCAAGCGTGGGGATATCGTCATCGCGCGCGGAACGCTCGTGTCGGAGCGCTTCCGCAGCAGTCTGGAGAACGCAGACATTCATGTGCTGTGGTCCGATGTTCCGCGACCACCGTTCTCTGTGACTGCGGCGCAGCTCACAAGCGGCACCTATCGTGGGCGTTACATTGATCTGGAAGGCACGCTCATCGCGAGCAACGACACGCCCGACGGCCACGAACTTCTTCTTCGCGATGGCGACCTCGTATTTCGCAGCGTGGAAGCTCCCTCGTTCAGCAGCGGCGATGCAAAGCTCGAGGCGGGCAGCAGACTGCGCGTGTATGGGCTCGCGACTTCGTTGCCGCAGTTTACGCAGGGCGTCTATCCGTTTGCCCTGGTCGCGGACCGCGCAGAAGTCGTGAGCGCACCACCGTGGTGGTCACTGCGGCACATCCTGCTCGTCTCGGCGTTGTTCCTGTTGTTGCTGCTGGCCGCGCAGTACATGCTGCATCGGCTGCAACAGTGGCAACTTGAGAGCGCTTTGCAGCAGCGCGAGCAGCTTGCGTTCGAAATGCACGACACGCTCGCGCAGAGCTTCACGGGCATCGCTTATCAACTCACCGCAGCGAAGATGGAGCGGCGCGGACCGGAGGTCGTGCAGTCGCACATTGAGCATGCGCTGGAGATGGTGCAGCATAGCCATCGCGATGCCAGTAACACCATCGCCGCGCTAAGACCGCGTTTGCGCAACGCGCCCGCGCTGCTGGAGGCGCTCGAACAGACCGCGCGCCGCATCGCCGACGGCGGCGACCTCGTGGTCGAAACAGAGATCGTCGGTCGCGTCATCATCCTCGGCGTCGCGCTTACGGACGCCTTCTTCCGCATTGGGCAGGAGGCGATCAGCAACGCGATCCATCATGGACACTGCAAGTCACTACGCCTGGTCCTCACCTTCCATAAGCGCGAGGTCGAGCTTGCCATCGAGGATGATGGCATGGGCTTCGCCGCCGATGGCACGCAGCAGGGGTTAGGCCTGATCGGCATGGCCAGTCGTGCGAGCAAGGTACGCGGCAAGCTCGTGGTGCGCTCCATGCCGAGCAAAGGCACTACGATCTGCGTGCGCGCACCGAAGCCACTGGCGGGTGGTTTGTGGCGTACGCTGGGTGATATGCTCAGGGCCGCCACCTCGAAAGAACAGCGTGGCCTCGGTCCCATCTAGAACCTTGAAGGAAGCCCTGTGAGCGCAGCGCCAGCCAACATCCGCATCTATCTCGTCGATGACCACCCGATCGTCCGCTTTGGGCTGTCGGCGTTGTTGCAGATGCAGGAGGACTTCACCATCGTTGGTTCGTCGGGCAGCGGGCAGGACGCGCTGCAGGTGCTCGCGCGCACCGTGGTCGATGTGATCCTTGTCGATCTGCGGATGCAGGGACTCTCTGGCATCGACACGCTCGAGCGGCTGCGTGAGTACCACCCGCAGGTGAAGCCGATCGTGCTTTCGAGCTTCGAGTTCGACGAAGAGATCTACTCTGCGGTGAAGGCGGGTGCCATGGGATTCCTGCATAAGGAAGCGCCGCCGGAAGACATCATGAAGGCCATTCGGCAGGTATACGCGGGCAAGCAAGCCTTTCCGCGGCGCATCGCCGAACGGCTGGATGGCAAGCGCATGACCGCTGGCCTGAGCGGTCGTGAGCGAGAGGTGCTGGAACTCGTCGCCAAGGGCCTGACGAACAAAGAGGTGGCAGCGACGCTGAACATCAGCCAGTTCACTGTGCGCAATCACATGAACCACATCGCCGAAAAGCTTGAAGTGAGCGACCGTACAGAGGCGATCTTCATCGCGCTGCAGACGGGGCTCATCACACTGAACTAAAGAAAAGCGCCGCACATTTGTGCGGCGCTTTTCCGTTGCGGAGGCAGTGAATTCTAGTGGAAGCGGAAGACGACGCCCGCGCCCAACTGCATGACGTGCTGCTTGTTGGTGTCAGCGTTCGGCAACTGCGAGTAGAGGTAGCTTGCGTCGAGCGCGCGAATTGCAAAGTGCTTCTTCACCGCAAGATCAATGCCGAAGCCTGCACGGACAGCAAGGCCGTTGGCGTCTGGCTGGGCTGCCGTGGGCGCCGGGAAGATGCTGCGGAAGCCGTTGGCCTCGCCTGCCATCGCTTCACCGTAGACCGAGACGCGGTGGCCGGTGTGCCAGCGATAGCGCGGGCCAGCCGTCCACACGACGTACGACACCGGGATACCGCTACCGCCGATCGACGCGGCATGGGTCCCCGACACCGCGATCGCCGCGCCGAGCCCGTGCCACATGGACGCACCGAACTCAGCCTTGCCACCCGTGAGCCAGAAGGGCGTATCCGTGCCCGCACTGAAGGCGCGCTGGGCGACGAAGCTGACCGCGAAGTCGAGGTCAGCTTTCTTCGGCGCTGGGGCCGTCGTCGCGGTCTGCGCCATCAGCGGCGCGGTCAGCAGCGCCATCGCCAAGGTGAGTATCGCCTTCGTTGCGGACTTCTTCAAACTCTTCTCCTCTGGTACCCGAAGGCACTTATTCCACGGTCAGCGTGACCTGCGTGGTGTGCTGTAGCGTAGCGCCGTTGGTGCCCGTTGCGGTGGAGGTCACCGTGATGGTGTAGCTCTGCGGTGCCTGCGAGAAGAAGCCCGACGAGCAACCTGTCATGCCGAGCACGCCGAGGCTACCCAGGCCGCAAAGCACAAGCAGCAGCGGACGGAAGCGTTGTCCCTTGCGGCGAGCACCGATGCCCAGCGGCAGCAGCAGAAGCGCGAAGGTTGCAGCGCCGCCGCCAAACCATCCGCGATGATGCTCGAGCGCAGCCTTCAAGGCAGGCGCCTTGACGCTCATCGTCACTGTAGCGGGACCAGAGCCCGGCGTAACGGTGGTCGGCGAGAAGGTAATGACCGAACCCGAAGGTGCGCCCGTTGCCGCGAAGGTGATCGGGTAGTTGAACGCACCGGTGACCGGTGCGACCTGCAGCGTGTAGGCCACGGTGCCGAGCGGCGGCGCGGTCTGCGTCGTCGAACCCACCGTGGTCAGCGTGTAGTCAGCAATCGTCTCGCTGATCGCGGAGGAGCTGCTCGTGGCGAAGTTCGCATCGCCCGAGTAAACCGCTGTGATCGTGTACGTACCGGCTGTGCCGAAGCTCGTCGAAAGCGCCGCGATACCCGAGTTCAGCAACGTAACCGGGCCGCCGATGGCTGCACCATTCGCGTAGAACTGCACCGTGCCCGTCGGCGTGCCGAGGCCCGCCGGAACCACCTGGGCCGTGAAGGTCACAGACTGTTGCGCGAGCACTGTAGCCTGCGAAGCCGTGACCGTGGTCGTCGTCGATGCGGGAGCGCCCGTGCCTGCGAGCAGGATCTTCTGATTGATAACGCCCGTACCGCCAAAGACGACCGAACCGCTGGCCGCGCCGGTAGCGGTCGGCAGGAAAGCTACGTTCTGCGTGCAGCTTGCGCCGGCCGCGAGTGAAGGCGTGGCTGCGCAGGTACCGCCCGTTGCGCCGATGAAGGGCCCCGTAAAGGTGATCGCGCTGACCGTGATCGCGGCGGTGCCGGTGTTCGCCAGTGTGACCGCCTGAGCCGTGCTCGCGATGCCCACAGCCTGCGAGCCAAAGGTGATCGTCGGCAACAAGCCACCGCGCACGCGCTGGTCCAGCGTATCTGCCACGGCGAGATCGCCGTTCGCATTCAATCCCACGCCACGCGGCGAGTTCAGTACCGCAGAGGTTGCGACGCCGCCGTCAGCCGCATAGCCCTGACCGCCCGTGCCTTCCACTGTCTGAATGACGCCTCCGCCAAGCTGGCGTACGCGCTGGTTATTGGTGTCTGCGATGAAGACGTTGCCGCTCGCATCGACGCTCACGCCCGTAGGCTTGGAGAGCAGAGCTGCAGTAGCCGTCGCGCCATCACCGCTGAAGTCGCCCGCGAAGGTCGGTGTGCCCGCGCCAGCGATTGTGGAGATACTGCCGGAAGCGTTGATCACGCGCACACGCTGATTGTGCGAGTCCGCGATGTAAACATTGCCCGTCGTATCGACGGCGACGCTGGTCGGCGTGTCGAGCTGAGCGCCGGTCGCGGCTGCGCCATCGCCGGTATAGCCCTGGTCACCCGTGCCCGCGATCGTCGTGATCGTGCCGGTGGAACTGATCTTGCGAACGCGCTGATTGTTGGTGTCGGCGATGTAGATGTTGCCGCCCGCGTCGACCGCCACGGAACTCGGCTGGTTGAGGGTGGCGCCGGTGGCGGCTGCGCCGTCACCGCTAAACCCCGCGACGCCCGTGCCTGCGATCGTCGTGATCGTACCGTTTGTGATCTTGCGAATGCGCTGGTTGCGGGTATCGGCGATGTAGATGTTGCCGTTCGCATCCACGGCGATGCCTTCCGGCGTATCGAGCAGCGCTGCTGTGGCTGCGCCACCGTCGCCTGCGAAACCTTCTACGCCAGTACCCGCGATGGTCGTGATCGCGCCGGTGGACTTCACTACTTCGCGAATCACATGGTTCAGCGTGTCCGCGATGTAGAGATTGCCCGCAGCGTCATACGCTACGGCTCGCGGTGCCGCTACCGTGCCCGAGGTGGCCGCGCCACCATCACCGCTGAATCCCACGCTGCCTGTACCCGCAAGCGTCGATGCCGAGCGTGCCGGCGTGACCGTGAGCTGGCCCTGTGCGAGGCCCGCAGTAGCGCCGCAGAAGCCCATGAGCACAAGACTGGCAACTCCAACCCAGCGGCGAACGCGTGAAGACATCGAGAGAGACAGCTCGGCACAGCACGGCGTTGATGCGGATGCTTGGAATTGAGCCTGCGTTTTGTTGCTCCGTTGGGACACGAGTGCTTCCTCGATGATGAAACGTTCTACCGGCGTCGGCCGGTGCTGGTGTTACTGAGGGTCAGGCAAAACATGGAGGCCGTCGGGGTATTCGACATGGCCGGTACTGTGTCGGTCTGCGGGTTTGCAAGCTTCGGCAGCGCAGCGGCACGGCGAAGGTGGTACTCCCCCGACGGGAGATTCAGTTGCGGCACCAGGAAGTGCAATTTGTAGTAACCGTTGCCTGCATCCGCGACCGCATTCTCCGCACCGAGATGCCCTGAGCTCCGCGGCGGAATCGCCTCGAGCGTGAGCTGGCTACGACCTCGCCCTGCGGAACCTTCCGCTCCAACAAGATCAAAACCAAGCTCGAAGCCGCCGATCCCGACAACGTTGTTCGCCGGAGTGAAGACCGGATTCCAGGTGAAAGAAATCAGATCGCCAGCTTCTACAGACACGCAGCTTCCCGCAGTCAACTCAACAACCTTACCTGGCCGCGGCGACCGGGCGGCCTGAGGTTCCTGAGCGGTCAGCGCTCCCGCTGCCGCCAGCAACATCGCAATCGCCACTCCATATACGCGTTTCGCCATCGATCCCACTCCCTCTTCTTGCCGGAACTAAGTGAACCCTTCGCTACTGGCAGACCAGAGACGTGGTGACGTGGACGTAGGGGACGTTGTTACTGTCGACGAACTGGAGCCCGAGCATGTCTCCCGCGGCCACGGCGAAGGGGTGGGTGGAATCGACGCAGGTGCCGTTACCGTTGGGGACATTTGCGGCGGTGCAGCTCATGCCCGTCGAGACGCCATTCTTGTAGACCGTGATCGTGATGGCGTCCGTACCAGCGGTGTAGTAGTTGTTCGTGCCCACCCGCAGAGCGGCAACCGTGCAAGGGCTGGGCGCGGGAGTTTCATTCAACACACCATTTCCGGTGTTGAGCGTCGGGAAGCTGTTGAGCGCAGTGTTCCCCGTTCCGAGGCCAGTCACCGCAACAGGCGAGATGTAATACACACCTGCCGTTGCCGGATTGTCGAACGAGGCGTGCAGCGTGAAGGCAGCCGTCGAAGCAGACGAGGAAGCCGGGAAGTTGATGATGAGTGAAGTTCCGCTGACGCTCGCCGAGCCGGTGGCATTGCCATTGGTAAAGCTCACCGTCCCCACATTGCCTGTCGCACCCTGCAATCCGGTTGGACCTGTTGGGCCGGTCGGACCTGTAACGCCGGTGGAACCCGTCGAACCCGTGACGCCCGTTGAGCCGGTGGATCCAGTCGTGCCGGTAGCTCCGGTAGCGCCGGTCAAGCCGGTGGAACCTGTAGCACCGGTGGCACCTGTAGAACCCGTAGGACCGGTCACACCCGTTGCGCCGGTGGCGCCCGTCAGACCAGTAGCGCCCGTGGAACCCGTGACGCCCGTGGCACCGGTAACACCGGGCGCGCCCGTGGAGCCGGTGGGACCCGGGAGACCGACAGCACCGGTAACTCCCGTGGCGCCGGTCGCACCTGTGGCGCCAGCCACACCCGATGTCGCTACCCAGTACGTGGAGTTCGTGCCTGGAGCCACCACGATGGTCGAAGGCGACGAAGGCGCAACGGCCAGATAAGTGCTGCCGCTATAAGCGACCACTGAACCGGCTGGATACGTGCTGAGGGGGTTGTAGGTACCTCCCGCGAAAGGCCCCGTCGCGCCGGTGACACCCGTCGCGCCTGTTGCTCCGGTAACGCCAGTTGAGCCTGTAAAACCAGTAGCGCCGGTTGCCCCTGCGATGCCTGTCACGCCAGTGGCACCCGTCACGCCGGTAGCGCCCGTTGCACCCGTGGCACCGGTAGCACCCGTGATGCCGGTGGCACCAGTGGCACCCGTAAGGCCCGTAGCGCCGGTGACACCAGTGGCACCCGTAAGGCCGGTAGCACCCGTCACGCCCGTGGCACCCGTCACGCCAGTGGCACCAGTGGCACCCGTAAGGCCGGTAGCACCCGTCACGCCCGTGGCACCCGTCACGCCGGTGGCACCTGTTGTACCCGTAAGACCCGTCACGCCCGTGACGCCCGTAGCACCCGTCACACCGGTAGCTCCCGTTGCACCCGTAAGGCCGGTCGCGCCTGCCGCACCCGTAGCGCCCGTGGCACCTGCGATGCCTGTGGCTCCTGTAGCTCCGGTGAGGCCGGTCGCACCCGTTGCACCTGCAAGGCCGGTCGCTCCGGTCGCGCCCGTCACGCCCTGAATACCTTGAATGCCCTGCGCACCCGTAGCGCCTACAGCGCCGGTGACACCCTGAATGCCCTGCGCACCCGTCGCGCCCTGGAGACCCTGCGCGCCCGTGGCGCCCTGAAGACCTTGTGCGCCCGTCGCACCTTGCGGTCCCTGAATACCCTGAATGCCCTGTGCACCGGTCGCGCCCGTAGCGCCGGTCGCACCCATGCTGACCACGGTCACGTCCAGACCTGCGCCGTGACCGGTCTGGTCATTTTCCTTGGAGTCGAAGAGGAAGCTGCCGAGCGCCGAGGTGAGCGCGATGCCGTGGTTGGAAGCCGGCGTCGTCAGCCAGCCCTGCAACAGCGAAGTCACATCGATCGTGATGTACGTGCCCGAGATGCCGGGCGTAAAGGTTGTCGCCGCCGTGCCCATGGCCGGAGCGGTCGCATAGGTCACCGCGCCTTCGGTCCAGGTGCCGGTCACCGGCGTCACCGTCACCGCGCCGGGCGTCAGGATGCGGTTGACGAAGAGCGTCACCGAGGCGCGCGAAACCTGCGCAGCCGTGATGCCGGTGGGTAGACCGGAAAGATCGAACTGCAGATAAGCCGTGTTGCCGTTGCCAACGTAGAGGTTCGACAGATAGCCGAAGTTCGTCGTCGTACGCGATGCGTTGACGTGTGCGTCCTGCGAAACAGGCAGCGAGGTCGCATGGGCGGTGGCCGCGAATCCAGCAGCGACGAGGGACAGCCCAAACACGGAACGGCAAAGGGTCTTCAACGAATGAACACGGATGTTGAACACAAAGCTCCTGCAGCTTTGCGAGCGTACGCCGGTCTCAAAAAATGGCGCAAAGTGACGGGTCGGGCTCAGCAAAGGACCGTCGTGGTGCGTCTGCCCGCAGGAACGAGACATGGACGCAGCAGCATCGCCAAGCGACACTACGGCGCGCGTGCATCAGCGCATAAACGCTGATCCTGAGACACTTGCACCTTTAGGTTCGTGCCAACAGTAAACCACCCCCTCAGGTCTGTCAAAATAATTCCTAAGTTTTCGGAGAAGAAGATTCAGATGGCATCCATGCAGAGTCCCGTAGCCACGGTGCGGGCAGTTTCCACGCGTCATCGTTGGCTTTGGTTGGTATGCCTGCTGATCGCCGTCGTCGCCGTGTATGCAAATTCGCTGCACGACGGCTTCCACTTCGACGACTCTCACACGGTGGTCGACAACGGTGCGATCCGCTCGCTGAGTAACATTCCGCGCTTCTTCACCGACACTACGACCTTCAGCGTGCTTCCGCTCAACCGCACGTATCGTCCCCTCGTTTCGACCACGCTTGCCATCGACTATGCGCTCGGGCATGGGCTGAACCCGGTGTGGTTCCACATCAGCACGCTGCTCTTCTTCCTGTTGATGGTCTACGTGCTCGTGCGCTTTCACGAAGCCGCCATGGACAGCACGGAACCCGTAGCGAACCACTTCTTCCCTGCACTGATCGCAGCGGCCTGGTTCGGGCTGCATCCGGCGATGGCGGAGACCGTGGATTACGTGATCCAGCGCGGCGACGTGTACTGCGCGCTGGGCTGCGTCGCCGCGATCGTGATCTGGTCGCGCCTGCCGCAGTGGCGACGATTCGGGCTCTACCTTTTGCCGTATGCATTCGCCATGCTCTCGAAGGCGCCCGCTGCCATCTTCCCGCTGCTGCTGCTCTTCTGGACGTACTTCTTCGAGCGCCCTGCAGAAGACGAGTTCGAAGCCGCGCGCTGGAAGCGCGGCCTCCTCGCCATCGTGCCGAGCGTTGTCGTCACCGTCGCGCTGCTGATGCTTCAGAGCGCGATGACGCCGAAGACCTTTCACCCCTCCGACATCCCGGCATCGATGTATCGGCTTACGCAGCCCTATGTGTGGCTGCGCTATACGAGTTCGCTGTTTCTACCGCTGCACCTGAACGCCGATACAGATCTGAGCGCGGTGAAGGGCCTCGATGGCGCCGCATGCGCGGGCTTGCTCTTCCTCGCCGTGCTGATCTTCCTCCTCGTGAAGACGTGGACAAAGCGCGCATGGAGACCGGTCGCCTTTGGTCTCCTCTGGTTCGTGCTGACGCAGTTGCCGACATCGCTCTATGCACTCAGCGAGCTGGAAAATGATCACCGCATGTTCTTCTCCTTCCCCGGGCTGATGCTCGCGGTGGTGTGGTGCGGGTGGCGCGCATGGGAAGGACTGCGCAGCAGCTCTGCCATGCGCACGGCCACGATCGCCGCGGTGCTGCTCGCGTTGAGCGGCTACGCCTATGGCGCGCACCTGCGCAACCAGGTGTGGCTGAACGAAGAAACGCTGTGGCGCGATGATGTGCTGAAGAGTCCGCACAACGGTCGCGGCCTGATGACCTACGGCCTGACATTGATGGCCGCGGGGAGATATCCGGAAGCGCTGGATTACTTCAACCGCGCGCTGCTGTACACGCCGAACTATCCAACGCTGGAGATCAACCTGGGCGTGGTGAACGGAGCGATGGCTGCGGCAGGAGACAGCTCGCGCGCAGGCGAAGCCGAGCGACACTTTCAGCGTGCCATCTCGCTCGCACCCAACGACGACACTACCTACGCGTTCTACGGGCGTTATCTCCTGGAGCAGAACCGCCTGAGTGAAGCGGTCGCGGCGCTGCAACATGCCATGCAGTTGAACGCCGCGCGCGGCTTCACGCGTGACTTGCTCATCCGCGCCTACGCCGCGCAGGGCGATGAAGCGAAAGCACACGCGCTCGCTGTCGATACGCTCACGGCGGTTCCCGGCGACGTCGTAGCCGCGAACGAACTCGCGCATCCCGTGCAGCTGGATGCGGCCTTCTGGATCAACCGCTCGCTTGGCGAATCACGCGCGGGTCGCTATGCGGACTCGCTGAACTCCGCGCAGAAAGCGCTCGCGCTGAACCCCCACTCGGCCGAAGCGATGAACAACATCGGCGCGGCTTACGGAGCGATGCAGCAGTGGAGTGAGGCCATTCGCTATGAGCAGCAGGCTCTCGCCGCAGACCCCAAACTGCAGATCGCGAAGAACAATCTCGCCTGGTACACGCAGCAGCAAAAGATCGCGTCGACCACACCGACTACGGCCGCAGCCTGGATCGAGAAATCACTCGCACTCTATCGAGCGAATGACTTCGCAGGCTCCATCGCAGCAGCGAAGCGGGCCCTCGCCCTCGACGCGCATTCGGCCGAGGCGTGGAACAACATCGCCGCAGGAGAAGCCAGCATGAAGCACTGGGACGCCGCGATCAACGCTGCGCAGCACGCGCTGGCCATCAACCCCGCGCTCCAGATCGCGAAAAACAACCTCGCCTGGGCAGAGTCCGAGAAGAACAAAGGAACACGATGACGTCGAACGCTCCAGAGATCGCTTTTGAATTGCGGACAGCCACCGACGAGGATGAGGAGTTTCTCGCAGCTCTCTTCCGCGAGGTGAATGCACCGCAGTACGCCGCGCTTGCACTGCCTGCTGAAGCGTTGGAACAGCTGCTCGCCATGCAGCACAAGGCGCAGGTTGTCGGCTACACCACGCAGTTTCCTCAATCCATCCACTCCATCTTGTGGGCAGGCGAAGAGCGCATCGGTCGCACGTATGTGCATCGCACGCCGGAGCGGATGCTGCTGGTGGACATCGCGCTGCGGGAGGAGTTTCGCGGTTGCGGCATCGGGTCACGCGTACTGCGAAACCTGATCGCCACAGCCGAGCGCGTGAAATTGCCCGTACAGCTGACGGTGCGCTTCGACAACCCGGCGCGACGGCTGTACGAGCGGTTCGGCTTCGTGCAGACCGGCCCGGGAGACGGCCTCAATCTGCCGATGCAATACAGCGCCGACAGAGCAGGAGCAGGCTCTAGCAAAGCGGCTGAAACGGTGGCGCAGGAAGAGCAGCCAGAGGTTACCGGAAGCAGCTCCAGCTACTTCCGCCGACGTCTCGGCCAGGTGCTGCAAACGCAGGTGCCCGGCGCAGCGCCTGTACCGCTGCGCATCGTTGCGGTCGATCCACTCGCATCAGGCTCCGCTTACCGCAACGCAGGCATCCCCCTGGGCGATAGCTTCACCGTGCAGCTTTACGGGCCGCACGAGCCCATTCTGTCCAATGACACGCATGAGTTTGTCAGCGAGGAAGGCGATGTCTTCGCGCTCTTCCTCTCACCCATTGCCGAGGTTGAAGAAGGCATCGAGTATCACATCAGCTTCAACCGCATGGGTGCTGTTTAGAACGTGGCGAGCGTGCGACGGACCGGCGAGACCTTCTGCGTGACGAAGCTGGAGAAGCTGGCGAGGCACTTGCCGGGGCCGCCGCTGGCGAGCGTGATCGCTACGCTGCCGAGCGTGCCGTTATCCACGACGTACGTACCGTCTGGAAAGGCCTGCCCTTCGACATCAAAGCTCAGCGTGAAGCTCGAAGGCTGCAACGGCGCGCGGTTTTGCGTCAGGTCTGCGCCAACAGGATAGATGCGCTTGCCCTGGTTTGCCGCAGCGACCTGTTCTGAAGTGGGCGGGTTCACCATCGTCACCTTGCGCAGGCGAATCTTGGAGTACTCATAGTTGCCGAGCGCCACCGTAAACTCTGCGTTGATCATCCCCTGAAAGAGCGAAGCGGTCATGGTGCCCTGCGTATAGGCGCCAAGGTTCGCGTTGGAAAACACCTGCTCCTGCGGCACCAGAGCGTGTATGGAGCGCGGCAGGGCAAGGCCGGTAGCGGCCGCTGCGGAGAGCGAGAGGAAATGACGACGGGTGGGCATCGGGGGTCCTGAGATGAGAATGGACTAATCTTACTCCCGGAGAGTAGCCGACTTGCAATCACAATCTGAACCCGGAAAACCGCGCAGGGGCATGGTCCTATGGTTTACGGGCCTCAGCGCGTCCGGCAAAACGACCCTTAGCCAGGCGGTGGCGAAGGCCCTCCGTGCCCGTGGCGAGGCGGCAACGGTGCTGGACGGCGACGCGATGCGGCAGACGCTGTCACGCGATCTCGGCTTTTCCCGTGCAGATCGCGAAACGAACATGCGGCGGCTCGCGGCCCTCGCTCAAGAGCACGCAGCCCAGGACGAAATCGTACTCGTCGCCATCATCAGCCCGTTTCGCGAACTGCGCGAGCAGCTACGGCGCGAGAGCCAAGCGAGCTTTCTGGAGATTTTCGTCGATGCGCCGCTGGCTACCTGCGAAGAGCGGGACCCCAAGGGTCTCTATCAGCGCGCACGGAGCGGCGAACTCGCACGATTTACCGGGGTCAGCGATCCGTACGAGCCGCCGACCGCACCCGACGTGCACTGCTTCACGGCAGAGGAGAGGGTCGATGCGAGCGCGGCACGCATTCTGAAGGCGATCGAGAACGCAGCCCGCTAGAAGCCGCGAACAAGCTGCGCGTTCCGCGCCTCTTCCAGCCGCAGATAGACGTCGCGCAGGTACGTCTCTGTGGCTTCCCGCACGGCATCACGCGCGCTATTGCGCTTCTCTTCGCTGTCAGCGACAAACGGCATTCCCGGCGTCTTGGCATTGCGCAGCGACTGCTCCAGCATCACCGGCATGTCTTCCAGACGGAGATCGAAGTGTCGGCTGATGCGGCTGAACATGGCTGCGGGAAGTTCGTTGAAGTTCACCAGCATCGCACCGTGTTGCTGTGCGGCAATCAGGCCGCCTTCGTAGAAGCCTGCCAGCGCGCGAGCGCTGTACACCTCACGCGCGTCGGGCTTCCACGCGCCCTGCTCCAGCCGCAGCGCTGACGGATGCAGCATCCCGGGCACAGCCCACGCGGCCGCAGCGCGATCGTGCGAGACCATCACCTCCAGCGGTTCGCGATAGAGCATCAGCAGCGGCATGTCCGGGAAAGCGTCACGCAGCAGATCGAGCTCGTTCAGATGCCAGCAATCTGGTTTCAGGAAGAAACGATCTTCACCACCGACGCGAGGCTGGGCCAAAGCCGCCATCATGCCGCGAATCCAGCGCAGATGCGTCTCTCGCGGCAGGTCTGGCAGGTAAAACCGAGCGCGCAGAATCTGGTCTAACGGCGCAGGCTCCGAAGCCACCACGTGGTGCGGGACGGCGGCGAGCATCTGCGAGATCAGCGTGGAGCCGCAGCGCGAGACGTGCAGCACGCTCCCCGCGAGCGGTAGCGAAGGGCGGCTCTCCACCCATGCCAGCAACTCGTCCATGCTGGTTTCGCGGCGGAAAAGCTGATGGAACGGCTCACGCATCTGCGTGCCGATATCGTCCTCGAAGAACGGGGCGAGGAGTCGCTGATTTCCGAACTCCGTCCACTGGACGCGCGGCCCTTCTTCGGTCCAGCGAACGCGTACAGGAAGGAAGCCTTCGAAGTTCAAAGGATGGCCACCCGACTGATCCAGTCTGCGCGATGGGCACGCAACACAGAGTTGACGTCGTCCTCGTCCAGCGCAAAGCCGCGCTCTACGGCGGCAGCAGCAACGGCGGCGACCAGCTCCGGCGGAGAGCGATGTTGCATCAGGGCCGCGCGTAGCGGCTTGTCCTGCTGGAGCATCTCGCTGAAAGCCTGGAAGGCCTCGATGCCGCGCGGAACGCTTGTAGGGGTGGCGATCTCGCGAACAGCGGTCTGCAGCAACTCGTCGGCCCATGCGTTGAGCTGGCCGTCGATCACCAGATGCACCCGATGCTCTGTGCCGCCGTTGAAGATGCGGTGCGGCTGCGAGAAGTCGACATACCAGGACTCGCCAGCACGCAACGGCAACTGACGGTCAGCCACGATGAACTCCACGGCGTCGCTGGTGATGATGGGCACATGGAAGCGCAGCTCGCCGGCGTCCATGCCGAGGTCGTAGTCACGATGCTCTTTGACGCGAGAGCCCGCATGAAGACGCAGCAGGCGCACCGCTTTCAGCGGCATCTGAAACTGCCGTACAACCGCTGCCAGTGCAGGCATGGCGGCCATCAGCGGCGTGTCGAGATACTCCCCGCTGGAGCTCTGCGGAACGATCTCCTCCGCACGACCTGAAGCCGAGCGCAACGAGACGCTGCTCCACTGACCATCGTAGTCGTGGGTGTTGAAGTGCGGGACCCACTGCTCCTCAACGATGGATCCCACCTCTGCCTGCAGAGGTGCAACGTCGAAATCAAAGGGCAAGCGGGTCCAGCGAAGCATCGTTGACGGCAAATCCGACTAATTACGCGAGGGGAAGAGGCCTACGAGGGCGATGCAGTAGTTCATGGCGAGATACGGATTGCGCACAGCGAAAGGTTGGCTGCCGCCACTGATACTCACCGTCGCCGCGCCCATACTTCCATTCGGGCTTGCCGTATAAGCGTTCATTACGCTTGTCGTGGTCCCGCTGCGGCCCGCGGAGGCCACAGAGTTTACCTGAGCTGGATAGGCACCGACTGGGGAAGTGGTGTCCGCCAGCGCCGAAGAAGCGCCGAAGGAAACCACGTGATTATGGGCCGGCATCTGCGCGGGCTGCAGAGTCACATTCTCCACTCCTCCCAGCTGCCCCCAAACCATATTGCTCAGTCCAAGACCGGCTCCAACGCCTACGATCGAACGCCCCATCAGGTTCGGCAACCCGAAGGTTGTCTGACCGTTGCCCCCGTATGTAGTACCCAGAAGCGAGAAGAGAGCGGTGTATTGGCTGATGCTCATGAGTTGGCCCTGGCAAAGAGCCCAGCCGCGCGGGGCAAAATTTCCCGCAAAAACCATAACGGAGCCGATATAAGGCGTTGACATAGCGATTCCTGAGTGCGGCTGCGCAAATGCGCACGTACGCGAGTATGGAAATGAGTGACAGCCGAAGCATCGCAGCCCCACACCGGAAAGTCAAACACTCTTTTTCGCCATCGAATGCGCGAAGATCACCATTGACTGCAACGAATTAGCCTCTCCGCTCTGAAGTAATTACGATGATCGATGGAGACACGCTCGGCGACGCCGAGCCGCGTTTCGCTCATCTTCACCCGCAGGGCGCGGTGCGCCGGGGAGTTTCTCTTGTCCGATCAGCCTTCGTTTCAGCCTTCCACTAAGGTCATCCACTCGAACCGCTCTTACGAGAAGCAGTCGAACTCGATCCTCTTCCCGATCCACCAGACGGCGACGTACATCCACGAGAGCGTGGGCGTCACCAAGGGCTACGGCTACTCGCGCGGCGCGAACCCCACGGTGAATGCACTCGAGCAGGCGATCTCTGCGATTGAAGGCACGGCGCACGCGCTCTGTTTCCGCTCAGGCATGGCGGCGATCTCCACGCTTTGCTTCGCGCTGCTAAAGGCAGGCGACCACGTCATCCTCTCGGAAGTGATCTACGGCGGCACCATCCGCCTCTTCCACCAGGTCATCCGCAACTTCGGCATCGAGTTCGACTACGTGGACACCGCGAAGCCCGAAGCGGTGGCCACGGCAATGAAGCCGAACACCAAGCTGATCTTCGTGGAGACGCCCGCGAACCCGACGATGCGCCTCACGGATATTGCAGCCATTGCAGAAGTAGCGCACAAGCAGCCCGGCGTGCTGCTCGCGGTGGACAACACCTTCATGACGCCCGTGCTGCAGAACTGCCTCGACCTCGGCGCGGACATCTCGATGCTTTCGACGACCAAGTACATCGACGGCCACAATGCGACGATCGGCGGCTCGCTGGCAACGCACGATGAAGCGATCACTGAGCGTCTGCGCCTGGTGCGCAAGACCATCGGCACGATTCAGCCTCCATTCGATTCGTGGCTCGCGCTGCAGGGCATCAAGACGCTGCCTGCGCGCCTCGAGGTGCACTGCCGCAACGCCGGCGTCATCGCCGAGTGGCTCGAAGCGCATCCTTTAGTCGCGAAGGTAAACTACCCCGGCCTCAAGTCGTTCTCGCAGCATGAGCTGGCGAAAAAGCAGCAGAAGGCCTTCGGCGGCATGATGAGCTTCGAGCTCAAGGCCACCACGGAGCAGGCGCTCGCGTTCATGAACGCGCTGAAGCTCTGCACCTGTGCCGAGAGCCTCGGCAGCGTGGAAACCCTGATCACGAATCCTGCGACGGCTTCGCACTGCGACCTCTCGGACGAGACGCGCGACCGTCTGGGCATTAGCTCCGGGCTCATTCGCCTTTCTGTGGGCCTCGAAGATCCGAAGGACCTCATCGCGGACTTCGAGCAGGCGTTTGCAGCGATCTTCGGAGCGAAGGCATGAAGTTCGCCACGCGTCTGCAACAGCTAGCGAGCGAGGTGGTCGACCAGTACGGCGCGATGGCCACGCCGATTTACCAGACCGCCACCTTTGAGCAGGAAAGCGCCGATATGCATGGCGCTTTCGATTACTCTCGCAGCGGTAACCCGACGCGCAAAGTGCTGGAGGACCAGGTCGCTGCGCTGGAAGGCGGTGCCTACGGCTTCGCTTTCGCCAGCGGCATGGCCGCGACGACGGCGATCACGCGGCTGCTGCGTCCCGGCGATGAGATTCTCGCCGACTGGGATGTGTACGGCGGCACAAGCCGACTCTTCGGCAGCATTCTGGAGCGCGCGAACATTCGTGTGCGCTATCTCGATGCAACCGATCTGCAGCAGGTGCGCGATGCGATCAACCCTGCCACGAAGCTGATCTTTGCGGAGTCGCCGACGAACCCGCTGCTGCGCATTCTCGACCTGCGCGGGCTGGGCACGATCGCGAAAGAAGCGGGGCTGCTCTTCGCCGTGGACAACAGCACGATGTCGCCGTATCTGCAGAACCCGCTGGAGCTGGGCGCGCACGTGGTGATGCACTCGGCGACAAAGTTTCTCGGCGGACATAGCGACACGACCGGCGGCATTCTTGTCGCCAACGATGAGGCGATCGCGAAGGAACTGCGCTTCGTGCAGAACTCCGAAGGTACGGCGCTCGGGCCGTTGGACTGCTTCCTGCTGCTGCGCGGGCTGAAGACGCTGAAGCTCCGCATGGATGCGCAGCAGACCAACGCGATGAAGATCGCCGAGGCACTGACGCAAAACGCGAAGGTGCAGCAGGTGTTCTTTCCGGGGCTTGCAACTCATGCGCGCCACGAGCTCCATGCGCAACAGGCGCGCGGTGGCGGCAGTGTGATCAGCTTCCGTGCAAGCTCACCTGAAGAGGCAAACCGCATTGCGAAGGACGCGCAGTTGTTCGCGATTGCCGTGAGCTTCGGTAGCACGCACTCCACCATCAGCGTGCCGCACTCCATGTCGCACGCGAGCGTACCTGCTGCGCTGCGCGAGCAGCGTGGCCTGCCGCTGGACCTGGTGCGTTTGTCGATTGGCGTAGAAGATGTAGACGATCTGCTGGAAGACCTCAGCCGCACTATCGGCTGAGGTCTTCGCAGGTTACTGCTTGGCCGTGGTCGCGGCGGGCTTCTTCACCACCGGATCGACATAGATCGGCTTCTCGGGGAAGCGCAGCGAGATGCTCAGAAACTCGGTCGGGGAGAACGAACTGACCGGCTTGATGATCGTGCGCTTGTTGCCTTCCTGCGCCCAAAGCTCAAAGTCGAGCGTAAGGGGCAGCGGGCTGAAGTTGTACTTGCCTTCGTCGTCGACGGCGAGGATGCGGACAGAGTTGTCGCGCAGGTTCTTCAGGTAAACCTGTGCGTCAAGCACCGGCTTGCCATCCGCGCCGATCACCTGGCCGACGATGGTGCGATGTGGCGTGTGCGGGTCGCCCGAGGAGCCGCCCAGCGAAAGCCGGCCCATGCTGCGGCCCTGCCCCGCTCCGCCTGTGCCTGGAACCCCGGCCTGCGCCATGGCGGTGCAGGATGCGGCGATGAAGAGAGTCGGCAAAACCAGGCGGCGTAGGGTCGAAATCGGGGTCATATCAGCGTTGCGTCGCGGCTGAGGAAGATTGCAGCGCGGACGCCTCCTTCGGTGAGAAACGTTGTGTTCATCATAGTGGTTTCCGCGCCTCGGCGTCGTAACGCCCGCCGCGGACGGCGCGCTTATCTTTCGATAGCCGCACAAGACGACGCCCCGGCTGCGAGGAGCAGCCGGGGCGTCGGGTAAAGGCAGTTTCCTGCCAGGAGTTAGAAGGTGTAGCGCACCGAGGCCTGCGCACGGCGAGCGTTCGTGCCGTCCGGGAAGCCGCCCGACGCCGTGCCGCGCGTATAACCCGAGGGCCATGCGTTGGAAGCAGCGGTGATCGTACCCGCGGCACCGTTGGCGGTGTAACCCGTCTGGTTCACGGAGGTGTAGCGGATGTGGTTGAGCGCGTTGATCGCCTCGAAGCTCAGCTCGACCGTCTGTGCTGCCTTGATCGGGAACTTCTTGGTGAGGCGGGCATCGAGCTGCGCCGTGGTGCCGAGCGGAAGGTTGCTGACCGGCAGGAACGGAACGCGGTTGTAAGCAGGCGATTCACCACCGAGGCCGGTGATGCTGCCCGACTGATACCAGGCGCTGTTGGAAGACGAGATCGTCAGCACCGAGTTCACGTGCTGCGGAGTCGCCCAGACGAAGATCGGAGACAACTGCCATCCACCGAAGGCCTGCTTCTTCAGGTCTCCGTGGAACATATCCGTCGGAAGCTGAGCGATGCCGGCGATCACCACGCGGTGGCGAACGTCTTCCGCAGAAATACCCTTTTCATACGAGTAGCCGCTGCGGCCGTTGACCGGGAACGCGCCATTGAAGAGCGTATCGGTCGTATCGCTGAAGTAGTAGTTGCTGCTGGCAGCGCCCTGCGTCAGATCCTGTGCCTTCGACCACGTGTAGTTGATCGAACCTTCCAGGAAGCGGCTGGCGCGGTGCTTCAGTTCCATGAGCAGGCCGTCGTACCAGATGCGGCCCGAGTTATCGATCTGCAGCACCTGCGCGTACTGCGAGTACCGCTTGCCGGTGGCAAGGTAGGTCGGCAGAACGAGCTGGTGCGTGGAACCGTTCAGCTCGGTGACCGTGTAGGTCTCGCTGCCGGTCGGTGCTCCGATGTTGAGGTCCGAACGCTGCAGGAACTTCAGACCGCGGGCCCAGAGATAGCCCACGCTGAAGCTGGTGTTCCGGGTGAGCTCCTGCTCGATGCCGAGCTGAGCTTCCTGCACATACGGAGTGGAGAGGCCGGGCTTGGTGAAGCCCGTGTTCACGCTCGAGGAAGGAATCGTCGAGAGAGCGGCATCGGTGAGTACGGCCGGGTAGGTGGGTGCGTAGCTGACGGACGGCGTGATCGTCGGAAGCGACTTACGCACCGTTCCACCGAGCTGCTGCAGACGCGTGATCGACGCACCGGGCAGGCGGTTGAAGAAGATGCCGTAGTTGCCGCGGACCACCGTCTTGCCACCGAACTCCGACCACGAGAAACCGATACGCGGCGAGAAGTTCAGCTTCGGCTGGTTGATAGGACCGACGCGGCTGTCCGTGGCGGCAAATGCCGGGGTCGGCGGCTGCGTGTAGGTCGCGTAGTCGTAACGTACGCCGAGGTTCAGCAGCAGCTTCTGCGTAATCTGCCACTGGTCCTGCGCGAAGAAGTCGTAATCGCGGATGGTGATTCGGGTGATGGGATGGCCGATGGACTGCGTGAAGCCAGCGTAGTGACGGCCGGCCAGGGGATCGGTCGCGAGCGGCGTCAGATCCTGTGCCCAGGTGGTGAAGTTGTTATAGGTGTACTGGCCCGGTCCCTTGTAGATACCGTTCTCGTAGCTGCGCAGGTAAGCAAGGCTGGTGCCGACCTTGATGAGGTGCTTGCCCTTGGTGATCGAGAAGTTGTCGTCGAAGGTGTAACGGGTTTCGCTCGGCTGTACGTTCGGCAGAGCATTCACCGACACGCCCAGGTTGCTGACCGGACCGACCGAGAGCGCGGAGCGCAGCGTGCCCGGGGGCAGCAGATCGTTCGGCAGGCCCTGGAAGCGGCGGTCCTTATTGATGCCGAGGCGGAACTCGTTCACCATGCGGGTGTTCACCAGGTAGGTGTTCGAGATGTGGCCGTTACGGATGTGCGTGCTGACGTTGTAATCGGCGGCTGAGGTGCCGCTGCCGTCGGTGACCGCGGCCGACGAGACGCCGACGTGGTTACCCGAATAATTCAGCACGTTGCCCGTGAAGGTCCATGTGCTCTTCTCGCTCTGGCGCCAGTCGAAACGACCGAAGCCGCCGTTCTGCTGCAGGCTGCGCGGTACGGTGGCGTTGTGGAAGCGGTTGAGGTAAGTCTGCACCGCAGCGCACTGTGCCGCAGTGGCAACGGTCGTATCGCAACCCTGCGCCGCGCCGGTGATCAACTGGCCGTTGGCGTCCAGCACGGTCGAGCTGAGAATCGTCGACTGGATGGGGAAGTTACGCTTCGTGCCTTCGTAGCTGGCAAAGAAGAAGAGCTTGTCCTTGATGATCGGACCACCTACCGTGCCGCCGTACTGGTGACGATACTCCGGCGGATTGAAGGCCGTGGAAACACCGTTCACCGTGCGCTTGGAGAAGAGGTCGGTGGCGTTCAGCGTGCGATTGCGGAAGAACCAGAACGCGCCACCATGGAACATGTTCGTTCCGCTCTTGGTGATCGTGTTGACCACGCCGCCGGCGCCGCGACCGAACTCAGCCGAGTAACCGGAGATTTCCGTACGGAACTCCTGCACGGCGTCCTGCGAGATGTTGGACAGCACAGCGCTGCCGCCGGCGTTCTGCACGAACCACTGGTTGGTGACGTCTACACCGTCCTGGAGGAAGGCGTTACCCGACGGAATGCCGTGGAAGGAGATTTCACCCGAGGTACCGTCCTGCACGACACCCGGCGAAAGCAGCGCGAACTGGTCCACGCGGCGGCCGTTGATCGGCAGGTTCGTGATCTGCTCCTGGTTGATCAGCGCGGAGTTTTCGGTCTTAGCGGTGTCGACGACCGGCGCGGTGGCGTCCGACACGGTCACGCTCTCGCTGCTGCTGACGGAGAGCGTCATCGGCACGGCAAGCTGTTCACCCACGTGCACAGAGAGCGGCAGGGTCTTGGCGGTGCCGAAGCCCGGGGCGGTCACGATGATGACGTAGCCGTTGGCAGGGTTCAGCGAAGGGAAGAGATAAAGACCGTCGGAGGTCGACTTCAGGTGACGATCGACGCCCAGGTTCTTGTTGACGAGTTCCACGTCAGCGCCGGGAACCACAGCGCCGGAAGGATCACGCACAACACCATTCAAAGCACCAAGGCCGGCCAGTGACTGGCCCGATGCGGTCATCGCAACGGAAAGTGCAAGACCACCGGCAAGGTAAGGAATACGGCGACAAAACGCAGCCGTGAGATCGCGTACGGGCGAAGACATAAGCAGTTCTCCATCAAACTTAGCGAGCCGGCGATAGCAGAAATAGTCCGGCGAATAACGGTGGAGGACGCACCAGCCTATGAGTCTCGCGATCCACTCATAAGTCAGGCAGACAAAAGCAAGAGACAACAGAAAAAATGCTGCGATACAGCGAAAACACCGTCAGGTTGAACCGAGTTCGTGGACTTGGTTTTGCCTACACCAATCCCGCGTCCCGGTTGAGTGGCTCAAGAAACCGGCTCGAAGGCGACCTGATGAAAGGGGTAACTATTGCAAGTTGATTTCGATTCAAACATGCACCCCGGATCGCGTCCAATCATTTTTTACAAATCTGAAATACATGGGCGTTATCCGGTCGTCGCGCGATGTGGTGGTACGACTGTCCATTGACTTCTTGCCACAGTTGATAGATATTTGCGCCAATGGACTGCCCCTAGCCCCGGGAGGTTAGTTTGGAACTGAGAACGCTCAACGCGTTTGTCACCGTCGCGGAGAAGCGAAGCTTCGTCCAGGCGGCGAGTACGCTGCATTTGTCTCAGCCAGCCATCACCGCACAGATTCAACGCCTGGAGCAAGAGCTAGGCGTTTTGCTTTTTGATCGCAGCCGCCGCACCGTGGCGCTGACGCGCGCAGGAGAAGCCTTCCTCGATGGCGCAAAGAACACGCTCGCCACGGCGCAGGAAGCCGCGCTCGCCGCGAAACGCGCGGCCAACGAACAAACCGTGCGCCTGCGCTTTGGCTTTCCACCTTCGGCCTCGCGCGAGATCGTGCCAAACATCACGACGCGCTTCCACCGCACATGCCCGCATGTGAAGCTCGATCTCTTCTCGTTGCACACAAGCGTCACCGTGGAAGAGTTGCAACTCTCTGCGCTCGATATCGGCTTCGTGCGTTTGCCGGTGGAAGCCAAGGGCCTGCGCATCATCCCCGCGCATCATGAGCCGCTGGTCATCTGTCTGCCCGAGTCGCATCCACTCGCCGCGCAGGAGAAGATCCGCTTCTCCGATCTGCAGGAGGAACGCTTCATTCTCTACGGCCGCAAGTGGGCGCCCGGCTTTCACGACCGCATCATCGAGCGATGTATCAAGGCGGGTTTTCAGCCGATGGTGTCGAACACGATCGATGAGATGTACCTTGGCCCCGCGCTGGTCGCGGCCGGCGAAGGCATCGCGATTCTTCCCAGCATGGTCGTTAACTCCGCCGTCGAAGGCGTTGCCGTACGCGAGCTGCTGGAAGACGATATCTGTTCGGAGATCGGCATCGCCACACGCACAGAGGATGATTCCCCGATCATCCGCGCCGCCGTCGCCATCGCACGCGAAGTCTGCAATCAGTATTCGTTCTAAGCTCCGCCTCTCTGTATCAGGTTCTTCGATCAGCCATTTTCAAACTTCGATTGGTTGTTTGTGCGCAGTTGTGTTTCAATCAGCCCAAACAACACAACGTTGCGGACAGCTTCCCGCCGAGCAATAGGCAAGCATCGCCGCCGATGAGACATCCACCACTTTCACTGTGAGGATCTTTTCGCGATGCATGCGTTTGCCCCTACGCCCATAGACCTTCTGATCACCGGCTGTGATGTCGTTACCTTCGACGATCACGACACCGTACTGCTCGATGGCGCCATCGCCGTGCAGGGCAAGAAGATCGCGTGGATCGGAAAAGCAAGCGAGGCCGCCGCTCTCTACAACGCGAAGGAAACGATCAACGGCAGCGGCATGATCGCGATGCCCGGTCTGATCGACGCCCACTATCACACAGGCCAGCAGCTGCTACGCGGCAAGCTCGCCTCGATCCATCGCAAACATGCATCGAAGGCCCCGCACTGGAAAAACTACTACGTTCCCTTCGAGAGCGGGCTGACGCCGGAAGACGTGTATTGCAGCGCGATTGCGGGCTACACGTCGATGATCTCGGTCGGCACAACGTGCTTCCTTGAAGCCGGCGGACCTCATCCCGATGAGATGGGCCGCGCGGCGATGGACGTGGGCATCCGCGGCTTCGTCTCGCTGAACACGATGGACATGGACGACACCTTGCCGTCCAACTACCGCATGACCACCGCGCAGGCGCTCAAGGAAAACGAAGCGCTGGTGAAGCGTTGGAAGGACAACGATCGCGTGGGCGCATGGCTTTCGCTGCGGCAGATCATCGTGAACACCGAAGAGCTTCGCATCGGCATGACGCACCTTGCGAAAGAGCTGAACGTGCCGATTCACACACATCTCTCCGAAGGCACGTACGAAGTCGACTTCACCGTGAACGAGTACGGCAAGCGACCACCGGCGTACATGGACTCGATCGGCTCGCTGCATGAGCACATTCACGCTGCGCACTCGGTGTTGCTGACGAATGAAGAACTCGATCTCTATGCCGCGCGCAAGGTCTCTGCGTGTCATTGTTCCTTCGGCAACTACGGCGTTGGCCCGCAGCGCTTCTACGAGATGATCCGCCGCGACATCGCGTGCGGCCTCGGCACAGACGGCCCTGGTGGCCGATGCACGCTCGATATGTTTGAGGTCGCGCACTTTGCGGTGCTCGGCCAGACGATCGAGTACGGCACGCTCTTCCACTCCGGCGCGCCGATCGGCTACGACAAGATGTTGAAGCTCGCCTGCCGCAACGGCGCTCGCGCTGCGCGCATGGCCGACAAGATCGGCTCGCTCGAAGTGAACAAACTTGCCGACGTCGTGCTCGTCGCGAAGACGGACTTCGACCAGTTCCCTGTGGTCGATCCCGTCATCACGCTCTCGCAAAACTGCAATGGACGCGATGTGCGCACGGTCGTCATCGACGGCCGCGTGGTGATGAAGAACCGTGAGTTCATCAGCTTCGACCTCGCTCCAATGCGCCGCCATGTGCAGGAGCAGTACACCTCGATCATGCAGCGCTACGACGTCGCGCTCGACAAGAACCATACGCCGCACTAACTCTCTGCGCCCTCACGCTCCAGTAATCATCGGCTTATTTCCGCTCCAACACTTTCGCTTTCATACTTTGCTCTTGATGGAGGAAACGCATGACCGCACCAAAGAACTCGGGCCTTACTCGTCGCGACTTTCTCACCGCCAGCGCACTCGCTGCGGTGGCCGTCGCCCCTGCTGTTAGCCGTGCTGAAGTTCTCGGTGCGCTCGCTCCTCCGACCAACTGCGATCTGCTCATCATGGGTTGCGACATCGTGACCTTCGATGACAAGGACACCGTGATTGCAGACGGCGCGATTGCGGTGAAGGGCAACCAGATCGTTTGGCTCGGCAAAGCAAGCGACGCGGCCACGATGTACTCCGCGAAGGAGACGCTGAAGGCTGACGGTCTGATTGCGATGCCCGGCATGACAGACACGCACTATCACACGGCGCAGCAGTTCCTGCGCGGCGTGCACCGCACGACACGACGCAAAGGGCCGGGCTGGAAGAAGACTCTCATCCCGTTCGAGAGCGGGCTGCAGGCCGAAGACGTTTACAACAGCGGGCTTGTCGGCTACACGTCGATGATCTCCAGCGGTACGACCTGCTTCCTTGAAGCTGGTGGACCGCATCCTGATGAGATGGGGCGGGCCGCGATGGAGGTCGGCATCCGCGGACGCATTTCGCTGAACACCTGCGACATGGACGGCGAAGGCGGCGCGTTGCCGAAGTCGCACATCATGACGACCTCGCAGGCGCTGAAGGAAAACGAAGCGCTGGTCAAGCGTTGGAAGAACAACGATCGCGTCAGCGCCTGGCTCTCGCTGCGACAGATCGTGGTGAACACCGAGGAGTTGCGCATCAACATGTCGCACCTCGCTGAAGAGCTTGATGTGACGATTCATACGCATCTCTCCGAAGGCACGTACGAGGTCGACTACACCGTCGAAAACTATAACTGCCGCCCGCCCGAATATTTCGCGAAGATCGGCATCTTCAACAAGCGCATGCACTGCGCGCACTCGGTGCTGCTCACGCCGAGCGACGTCGACCTCTACGCCAAGCATGACGCGTCGGTGGCGCACTGCGCGTTCCACAACTACTACCTCGCGCCGCATCGCATGTTGGACATGATGCGTCAGGGCATCCGCGTCGGCCTTGGCTCCGACGGCCCCGGTTCGCGTGGCACGCTCGACCTCTTCCAGGTCTCACACTACGCAGTGATGGGCCAGACGATCGGCTACGGCATGCCCTTCCACGCCAGCAGCCCGATCAGCTATGCGGCGATGCTGAAGCAGGCGTGCCGTGGTGGCGCAGCAGCCTCGCATCTCGGCACGAAGACCGGTTCGCTCGAGCTTGGCAAGCTCGCCGACATCGTGCTCGTCGGCCATGACGACTACGATCAGTTCACTAGCATGGATCCGCAGATCACGCTCGGCCAGAACTGCGTCGGCCACCACGTGCGCCACACGATCGTGGACGGAAAGATCGTGATGAAGAACCGCGAATTCCTTACGCTGGATGTAGCGAAGATGCGCGCGAGCGTGAAGGAACGCTATCCCCGCATCATCTCGAACTACGAGAAGGCCATCGCGGTAACGCAGGGTGGCTAAGAGGTCGCACATGAAGATGTTCCAGAAGTTGTTTGCCTGCGCAGCGTTGTGCGTGAGTGTTGCCGCTCACGCGCAGCGCTACGTCATTGCCGATCAGGATGCGTCAGGGCCGGGAGGCTCCGACATGATGAGCCTGCTCGTGTTTCTGCAGTCGCCGCAGGTGCATCTGCTCGGCATCACCGTCGTCACGGGCGACAATTGGCGCGACCAGGAAGTGCAGCACGCGCTGAGACTCACTGAAGTGACCGGGCGCACGGATGTGAAGGTCTATCCCGGCGCCGCGTTCCCGCTGCTACGCACCGTAGAAAGCACGCGCCTGCAGGCGAAGCTCTACGGCAAGGCACATTTTGAAGGCGCGTTCTCTGAGCACAACACGGAGAAGCCGTGGGACTTCGTTCCGGCGCTGCGCGAAGGCGCCCCCACCGCGAAGCCTGCGGAGGAAGATGCCGCGCACTTCATGATTCGCATGGTGCACAAGTATCCGCACCAGGTGACGATCTACGGCGCAGGTCCGCTGACGAACATCGCCATCGCTTGCCGTCTCGATCCGCACTTTGCGGAGCTTGCGCAGGAACTCGTCATCATGGGCGGCAGTCTTGCGCCGATCACCGATAAGCCCGAGTGGGCGAACGCGCCGCGCCACGAGTTCAACTTCTGGTTCGACGCCGAGGCAGCCAGCATGGTGCTGCGCGCGCCGTGGAAGAAGATCACCGATACGACCATTGATATTTCTCTGAAGACGCGTCCTGACCCCGAGGTGCTCGATGGGCTCGCCAAAGCGCACAGCCCCGCAGCCGAATACATCACGAAGTACTTCCGCCGTCCTGTGACGATCAACTATCTGTGGGACGAACTGCCTGCGGTGTGGATGCTCGATCCTGCGGTCGTAACGCGCGAGCAGGTGACGTACATGGACGTCGACACGATGGCTGGCCCCAACTACGGCGACACGCTGACGTACAGCGAAGAGGCCAAGCCTGCGTATTTCCTGAACAAGGTGCACGCGCAGATGGATGTCGATCTGCCGCGCCTGCAGAACTTCCTCATTGATCTGCTTTCAAAGCCTGCACCGAAACCCTACATCGAGGCGTTGACCAAGTGATGCGCGTCGCACAACGTTGTCTCCACATCGTGAGCGCAGGCACGCTTGCGCTCACGATGCTTCTTTCTTCTACCGCGCACGCGCAAGGCCCTGCGCGCAAGGTGATCTTCGACCAGGACACTGACGGCATCATTGGCGACAACGAAGACCCGCTGGTGATGCTGCTCAACGCGCCGAACATTGATGTGCTCGGCGTAACGGTGGTGACCGGCAATGGATGGTTGAAGCAGGAGACAGCCGATGTGCTGAAGCTGTTGGAAGATCTGCATCGCCCTGACGTGCCGGTGTACATGGGTGCAGAGTTTCCGCTGGTGCAGTCGCGCTACACGCCGGTGCGGCTGACGCATCTCTACGGAGGCACGCGCACCGATCCGTTTCTCGGAGCCTACGGCGAGTACAGTCCCGGGCCCGATGTGGTCACACCACCGTATGGTGGCATGCCGAAGCTACAGCCTCACGCAGGCCATGCAGCAGAGTTCATCATCGAGCAGGTACACAAGTATCCGCATGAGGTAACGCTCTACTGCGGCGGCGCGCTGACCAACGTCGCGCTCGCCATCAGCCTTGATCCGAGCATCGTTGCGTTGACGAAAGAGATCGTCTTCATGGGCACAAGCCCGGGCATGCAGCCGAAGACAGTCAACGTCGTCTACGACCCCGAGAGCGCCCAGCTTGTGCTGCATGCGCCGTGGCCGAAGCTCACGCTCATCACCGTCGATGTCGCCGAGAAATTACATAAGACACCCGAGATGGCTGAGACAATTTCTAAAGGCCAGAACAAGGCCGAGGCCGAACTCTACGAGCAACTCGTGATGAAACCGCATCGCGAAGGCAAACCACAGCAGTGGTTTCGCATGCCCGATGAGTTGCTCGCGGCCTACTTGATCGATCCGTCGATCATCACCAGTTGGAAGCGCTTCTATGTCGATATCGACACGATGCCGGGCATGAGCTACGGCGCGAGTTGGTATTGGGATGAAGTGCCCAAGGGCTACGCCGGCATTGCATGGCCGGACAAGCCTGAGCCCAAGCGGCAGAAGCCCATTCCGCCGCCGGAGGCTCGCGTCGCAGACGTGGCGTGGGACTTCGACACCGCCCGCTTCACGCAAATGTTTCTCAACCTGATGACCATGCCGATGGCAGCACATCACGAACCACGAAAGTAGAAAGGCAGAAGTCAAACATGGACCAGCAACCCAAGCCCCGCAACTATCAGAGCGAAGACACATGGAGCCGCACGACCAGCCTTCGCGGATTTCCCATCGACGAGCTGCGCAGCGTGCTGCAGAAGAGCATTCGTCGCGGTTGGGTGGAAGACGCCGCGATCGCAGCGTTTGAGTTCTTCTCTTCCGGCCCGGATGCGGAGGAAGTGTTGTGGCGCCGCCTGGAAATCATCGCAACGGAAGATGTTGGCCTCGGCATGCCCACGGCTCCTGCGGTGATCAATGCGCTCTACCAGCAGGCAGGTCGCATGGCGGACCCCGGCGATCGTTGGATCTACTGCGCGCATGCGGTGCGCCTGCTCGCGACCGCGCCGAAGGACAACATGTCGATGGAGCTTTCCAACTGGACGCGCGAAGTCGTAGAGCGCGGCGAGCGTGCTGTCGATGTGAAGGACTTCATGGTCGACATTCACACGCGTCGTGGTGTGGAGATGGGCCGCACGCCCGACCACTGGTGGGATAACGGCGCGAAGCTCGAGAACCGCATCGCAGGCTATGACCCGAAGTGGGGTGACTACATGCGCAAGCTTGCCGGCGCGAAACTGCATGGAGAGTAGTCATCGCATGAGGTAGAACAGAACAACGCCCGCCAGGCTGATGGCGGGCGTTGTTGTTTGCGCGAGGCTATCGGAAGCGAAGGCGAATGTGCTTCTCCGCGTGGCTGGCGAGTTCGTACAGGATTGTCGACAGCACCATGGCAACGATACTCGCGCCGAGCGCGCGGCGCAGGTTGAACTCCTGCATGGTCACCGCGAAGAGATTGCCGAGGCCCCCGGTTTGCATAAGGTACTCTGCAGTGACGGTGACGAGCACAGAACTCGCCGTGCCGACGCGTAGCGCGACTGCAAGGTCGGGCATCGCCGATGGCAATGCGAGCAACAGGAGCCGCTTGTTCGACGACGCTGCGAGTGTTTGGAAGAACTCACCCGTGCGGCGCGGCAAACGACGCAAGCCTGCCGCGCCGTAAACGAAGCCGGGGAAGAAGGTCATCAGCGCGACAGTGAGTAGCTCCGTGCGGCTGGTGTAGCCGAACATGCGCGCGAGGATCGGGATGAGGCAGACCACCGGTGTCGCAAGCAGCACTAACGAACCAGCCTGCAATGCACCGCCAAGCAAGCGCGAGCGCCAGCTGAACACGGCGAGCATCACTCCTGCGGTCATGCCGATGGCCAGGCCACCCAGCGAGAATCCTAGCGTCCATAACGTGGGCAAGAGATAAAGGCGAGGATGTGTGACGATATCGTGCACGACCTGCAACGGCGCAACCACGACGATGCTGTTGTAGTTCGACAGTGAAACCCAAAGCTGCCACAACGCGAGCAACAGCACGACCGCCCAGCTTTGCTTCAGGAGTTGGCGGAGCTTCCTCATGCCATCCTCCGCGAAACGAAGCGTTCGGCCATCGACATCAGCACATAGCCGAGCAGCGCGATTGACGCCGTGATCAGCACCGCCGCCCACAGCAGCGGGATCTGGAAGTTCTGCATCGTGTTGAGGATGACGATGCCGAGGCCGCGTGCAGCACCGAACCATTCGCCCACGATCGCGCCGAGCATCGCGGTGGTCACGCAGACCTTCAGGCCGCTGATGAGCGTCGGCAATGCTGAAGGAAGCTCAAGGCGCAGCAACGTTGTCCAATGCGATGCGCCGGTCGCGCGGAGATACTGCAGCGTCGTCTTTTCTGCACCGGCGATGCCTGCAGTCGTCGCGACATACATCTGGAAGAACACCGGCACCGCGGCGAGGAGCGGTGGTGTGGCCTCGCGACCTGCGGTGATGATGAGCACCGGACCAAGGGCGATGACGGGCATCGCGTTGACGACGACAGAGAGGCGATCAAGCCCGGGTTCGAGCATCGGCAGCAGGCGCGTCAACATGGCTGTCGCAATGCCGAGCAGCGATCCTGCCGCAAGACCGATCAACGCAGAGCCTAACGTCGACGCAGCCGAGCGCAGCAACAGCGCGCGTCGCCAACTGATCGTGAAGATATGCAGCACATCCGTGAGCGGCGGCAGCGTCTTGCCCGCGAGGGCGTGTGTGCCGGCGAACTGCCAAGCCAGGAGCAGCACCACTACGCCAACGATCTGCGCCGCAAGCATGTTCATGCTCTCGCGTGGCCACAGGCGGCCGACGTCGATGCTTGCAGACGACGAGGTCTTCATTGCACAGGCTCCAGCAGGTGTGTGAGTTCGTCGGCAAGCGCGTGGAATGCGGGATCGCGCATCGTCTCTGCAGAGCGAGGCCGCGCGAAGGGTACGCGCACATCGCGCAGCACACGGCCCGGACGGCCGCTCATCACAAGCACGCGGTCAGCAAGGAAGAGCGCCTCCTCCACCGTGTGCGTCACGAGCACGGTGGTGATGCGCTGCTCGCTCCAGATGCGTTGTAGCTCGAGGTTCATGCTGCGTCGCGTGACGGGGTCGAGCGCGCCGAAGGGCTCATCGAGCAGCAGCACGCGTGGCTGCAGGCACAACGCGCGGGCGATGGAGACACGCTGCTTCATGCCACCGGAAAGCTGCGAAGGCCGAGCCGATTCAAAGCCGCTGAGGCCGACGAGCTGGATGAGCGATGCGATGCGCGCGCTGTCAGGTTTTTGCCCTGCGATCTGAAATGGAAGCTCAAGATTGCTCTGCACGCTGCGCCACGGCAGCAGCGCGTGCTCTTGAAACGCGATGCCAAGCTCGTGCTTGCGCTGCAGTGCGGCGGGGGATTCACCACCAACCAGCACCTGGCCTTCGCTCGCAGCATCGAGGCCCGCGATCATGTGCAGCAGCGTACTCTTGCCGCAGCCCGAAGGACCGAGCAGCGCGATGAACTCGCCGTCGGCGATCTGCAGATCAAGCGCTTCGAGCGCACGCACGTTTTTGCCGCGCGAAAGGCTGAAGGTCTTGCTGACGTGTTGCAGTTCAATAGCGGCCACAGTTCTCCCTTACGTGCGCTTAGGCGATCGCCCGATCGAAGCGCTCCATGATGGTCTTGTATTGCACGGCGACACGCTCTCGCATCGGCTCGAGATCCATCGTGAGCAGCTTGCGGTTCTGCATCACGATGCGGCCGTCGACAACGACCGTATGCACGTCGCGGCCTACGCTGCTTTCCGCCAAAGTGATCACCGGATCGAGCGCCGGGAACTGGTCGTAGTCGCTCGTCGAAACGAGTACGATGTCCGCCTTCTTGCCAACCTCGAGCGTACCGATCTCACGCTCCAAACGCGCCGCGCGTGCACCGCCGCGGAAGGCCTGCTTCAGCATCTGCTCGCACGTCACCGGCGGATCAACGTGGTACGGCGTGCCGTTCACCGCTTGCTGGCCGAGCACTGCGCCGTGCACTACTTGAAACATATCAAGGCTCGTGCGCGTGGCTGCTCCATCAGTGCCGAGGCCCATCGCGATGCCGCGACGCATCATCTCCAGCACACGTGGGCGACCCATGGTGTAGTTGTTCAGCGAACAGTGACACGCAGAGACATTGCGCTTCGCATAGAGGTCCATCTCATTCAAGCTGAGCAACACCGAGTGCGCAGCGTGGACGTAGTGGTCGAGGCAGCCGATGCTCTCGAGATACTCGGTCGAGCGCATGTTCCACTTGCGAATGCTGAAGTCCACCTCATACGTGCCCTCCGCAAGATGCGTGTGGATCGGCGTATCGAGCGCGTGCGAGAGATCGCGAATGCCGAAGCGAAGCTCTTCGGTATTCACCATCAACTGCCGCAAGGAGAGCCACGCGTTCACGCGCGGGTGCTCCTTCCAGCGCAGCACGAGTTCTTCACTGCGACGCAGAGCTTCTGCGGTAGTCATGCGCGACTGCGGTGGAATGTCATCCTCAACATCGACGGTCGCCATCGCGATGCGCCCGCGGATGCCAATGTCATTCGCCGCGCGGCCCATCTCATCGGGGAACGGGCCGCCGGCTTCGAGGAAGCACGTGGTCCCGCTGGAGATCATCGCCGAGTACGCTGCAAGCCCGCTCGCGTAGACGTCTTCCGGCTCGAGCCCGCTCTCGAACGGAATGAGATAGCGCTGCCACATTGGCGCGCGCAGTTCACCTTTGCGGCGAACGCTTGGCAGCTTGCCATGCAGAAATTGCTGCGCCGTGTGCACGTGGCAATCGATGAAGCCGGGCATCGCAATCATGCTGCTGGCATCGATCGTCTGCTCCGCCGTGTAGAGAGTCGCCGCCTCTTCTGCACTGCCGATCCAGATGATCGTGTTGCCATCCACAGCGATCGCGCCGCGACGCTCGACTCGGTCTGCATCGTCAAAACAGACAACATCGGCGTTGAGGATCAGCAGGCTGATGCTCTGCCTGACCTGACTAGCTACTTGCGACATGCAAAGCTCCCTTTTGCTTGAGTCGGGTGTACGCGTCTTCGAGCATGGAGAGGTCGAAGAGCTTGTTGGGTGTCGGCAAATGCGTACGCCCGGTTGCAGCTGCCGCCGCATAAAGCGTCTTGATCGCATCGTCGCCGAAGCTGAACGGCACTTCACGACCGGCTTCGCGCTCGAGCAACAACTGGCCCTTGTTCAACGAAAGCTGCTGCTCGTAGTCGAGCCCGAGGTCGCCGCCATAGTGCTCTGCAGCAAGGCGTGGCGCGAGTGTGACGTCGGCGAAGTTCGCCTGGCGTGCGAGCAACAAGCCTTCGAGGAAGCCGACGAGCTGCTCGCGATGATCGCGGATCATGCGCCGCTCCACAAAGAGAAGCGAGGACGGCACGCGGTAGCCGAGGTCATAGATGGGCGTGACGAAAAAGTCCTTGTCCTTCACCAGCCCCATCTTCTCCAGCGTGCGCGGCTGGTTGGTGATGTAGCAGAAATACGCGTCACCCTGGCCTTCGAGCAGCGCCTCGGGCGAGAAGCCGACGGGCACCATCTTGTAATTCATCGGCAGTTTGTTCAGGCTGAAGGTCGCAGCAAGTTCAGCGCGTTCGCTCGGGCCCTGCACGAGAAACGTCGCGCCGACCATGTCCTTCGGTTTGCGGATCGGGCGCTTCGGCAGCGTGATCAGACCCGTCGGCAGAATGGGAAACTGCGCGGCGATGACGACGAAGTCATTGCCCTGCAGCACGGCATCGGTAAGCGGCAACCACTCAGCATCGCCGAGTGTGGCTTCCCCGGCCGCTACCATCACAACCGGCTGCGGGGCGTTCGGGCCACCGGGAAAATAATCAACACGCGCGCCGGATTGCGTAAAGAACCCACGATCGAGCGCGGTCCAGAGGTTGCCGTATTCCACGTCGGGGATCCACCCCAACGCCCAGACGATGTGGTTCACCTGTTGACGACGGCAACCAGCCAGCGGCCCGGCGCAGAGCGCGGACGCAGCCGACAACTTCAGAAAAGCACGTCGATTCAACGAGGTACGTCCCTACTGCCCTTCGGCGGTGAGTGGGTTGGCGTACGACCGCTGTCAGCTTCTCGGCACAGCAGCGATGAAGAGCGAGGGGCAAACCGTGGTTCTTACAGCGATCATAACGTCCGCCGCGCCGCACGTCGCATCACTTCTCGCAATCACGCCTTTATGACAAATGATTGGACTGGACATGAAAGTTCGGTCATTCTAAAGATGGGTCATCCAGAGACATTTCAGCCTACAACTCAGCTATGAGCCTCGCGCTAACCAGCGCGGTCGGCTCCGGCACAGACGCAAGCAAGTTCCGCTTCCCCGATGAAGGAGAGCCTTACCTTGGCAGCGAGCAGCCGACGTGTATCCAGAGTTATCCTTCCGCGCTATGTGAGCGCGGCTTTACTGCTTGTTGCCTGCGGCCTTGCGGCCGACAGCGCTGCTGCCCAGACCGATGACCTCTACAAGCAGACCGCGAAGCCTGTCTTCGATCGCGCTTGTTCCGGTTGTCATATGAACGGTGGGCACGCTGGCGGATTCCGCATGGACACTGTGCCGCAGATTCTTGCCGGTGGCGATAGCGGATCGCCCGTGGTTTTTGGCAGCCCCGAGAAGAGCATTCTCTCCAAGGCGATCCACTACTCCGACGACACCCTGCAGATGCCGCCGAAGGGCAAGCTGAGCGACGAGGACATTGCAGCCGTCGATCGCTGGATCAAGGAGAGCGCCGCTCCGATCGCCCCTGCGGATGCTCCAACGACCGCAAGCGCAACGGCCAGCAAGCCGACACCGGCGCAGATCGCTTCCGCCACGCCCGTACAGCCTGTCTCGCCATCCGCTTCCCCATCGCTTTCTGCTGAGCAGGAAGCTTTTTTTGAAGCCAAAGTTCGCCCGGTGCTGGTGAACAAGTGCTACATGTGCCATGCCAGCGCGGAGAAAGGCGGCCTTCGCCTCGATTCGCGTAAGGCGCTGCTGCAAGGCGGCAAAGATGGTGCGGTCGTTGTGCCGGGACACCCCGAGCTGAGCACGCTTTCAAGCGCGGTACATTACGCCGATCCGCGCTTGCAGATGCCGCCACGCGCGCCGCTTAAGCCCGAGGAAGTTGCCGCACTCGATCAGTGGATCAAAGACGGCCTGCCCTGGCCCGCGAGCGCGGACAAGCCCGCCGTTACGACAGTGAGCGCGGAGGACCGCAAGTTCTGGTCGTTCATGCCAGTCGTGGCTCCTGCCGTTCCCGATGTGACGTCAAAGTGGGCGTACAACGACATCGACCGCTTCGTACTGGCGAAGCTCGAAGAAAAGCACCTGAAGCCGAACGGCGATGCCGACAAGCGCACGCTGCTGCGCCGCGTCACCTACGACCTTACCGGCCTGCCGCCAACGACCGCAGAGATGAAGGCGTTCCTCGCCGACAAGTCGCCGCAAGCCTACGAGCATGTAGTCGATCGCCTGCTTGCGTCGCCGGCCTATGGCGAGCGCTGGGGCCGCATCTGGCTCGACGTGGTGCGCTACGCTGACACCACCGGCGCGCTTGGGGACTTCCCCATCCCGCAGGCGGTGAAGTATCGCGACTGGGTCATCGCTTCGTTCAACGAAGACATGCCCTACGATCGCTTCCTGAAGGAGCAGCTCGCTGGCGACCTGATGCCCGCCGCCAACGACGATGAGCACTGGAAGCAGACGATCGCCACCGGCTATCTCGCTGGCGCGAACATTGCAGACAACGCGCAGATCTACGATGCGGTCGACAACCTTGGCTCCGCGATGCTCGGCATGACCGTGAGCTGCGCCCGCTGCCACAACCACAAGTTCGACCCCATCCCCACCTCGGACTACTACGCGCTCGCTGGCATCTTCAAGAGCACGCACTTCCCCAAGGCGGGCAACGATGGCAAGCGCTATCAGTCGGAGCTGGTGCTGCGCCATCCGCAGGACGCAGCTGCGCCTGAGCAGGTCGCGTTCCAGGCGCAACTCAAGCCCATCGCCGACGCGATCGCTGCTGTGAATCGCCTCCCCGGCACCTACGACGACCTGATGCCGCAACTGCAGCGTCGTCGCATGAACCTTTATGCGCGCGCGCCGCAGTTCCCGGAGATGGCCTACGCCGTGAGCGATATGCCCGCACCGGCGAAGGCGCAGATCATGCTGCATGGCGATCCGCTGCAGCTTGGCGATGAAGTGCCGCGCGGCGAGTTGCAGGTACTCGGTGGTGGCGCGCTGCCCGCAACCACCAAGGACAGCGGTCGTCTCGAACTCGCCGCCTGGGTGGCGAGCGCCCAGAACCCCACGACGGCGCGCGTATTCGTGAACCGTCTGTGGCAAGGCCACTTCGGCCGCGGCATCGTCGCGACACCCAATAACTTCGGCACGCGCGGTGTTGCCCCCAGCAATCAGGCGCTGCTTGATTACCTCGCAACGCAGCTTACGAGCAATGGCTGGCAGGTAAAGCGGATGCAGCGCATGATGGTGCTGTCACACGCCTATCGCTTGTCCGGCGAAGCGAACTCCGCGAACAACGAGGTCGATCCCGACAACGCATACATCTGGAAGCACACGATGGTGCGCCTCGATGCGGAAGAGATTCGCGACACGCTGCTCGCGGACTCCGGTCAGCTTGATCGCACCCCTGGCAGCACGTTCCCTTTCCCACCGCAGAGCGAGTGGAACTGGGAAGAGCAGAACCCCTTCGTGCCTGACCTGCCGAAGTACGAGAACAACAAGCGCACCGTGTACATGATGATTCAGCGCACGGTGAAGCATCCCTACATGACGCTCTTCGACGGCGCCGACCCGGCCGTCAGCACGGAGATGCGTTCGCAGAGCCTCACGCCGCTGCAGGCGCTCTACTTCATGAACTCGAAGTTCCCGAAGCAATGCTCGGACGCGCTCGCCAAGTCACTCGATGACGAGCACAAAAAGCCCGAAGCGCGTCTCGACGCCGCCTTCGAGATCATCTACAACCGCGCCCCTGCCGCTGAAGAGCGCAAGCACAGCGAAGAGTTTCTCAGCACGATGAGCAGCAAGCTCATCGCTACAGGCAGCACACCGGAGGCCGCGCAACAGAAGGCGTTCGCACACCTGCTGCAGGCCATGTTCTCCAGCAACGAATTCATGTTTGTTCCCTAACGAAGGAGCCACACGATGTCGCTTCGCAAACCGCTCAACCGCCGCGTCTTCCTGCAGTCGCTCGCCAGTACGTCCTTCCTCCTGCCCGGCATGTTGCACGAGATGATGGCCGAGACGATCAAGCCTGCATCGAACCCCACGCTCGCGAACCCGCTCGCACCGCACGCGCCGATGTTCCCGGCCAAGGCCAAGCGCGTCATCTTCCTCTACATGAGCGGCGGCGTTTCGCACGTCGACACCTTCGACCCCAAGCCGTTGCTGACGCGCGACACCGGCAAGCTGCACAACGGCGACTTCCTCCACGCCTCGCCGTGGGCGTTCAAGCGCTATGCCAAGTGCGACACCGAGGTCAGCGAGCTCTTCCCGCACGTCGGCGCGATGATGGACGACATCTGCGTCATTCGCTCGATGAAGAACGACATCCCCAACCACTCGCAGGCGGTGCTGCAGATCCACGGCGGCTCCACCGTCGAGCCGCGTCCGAGCATCGGCTCGTGGGCGAGCTATGCACTCGGCACCGAGAACCAGGAGCTACCGAGCTACATGGTGCTCGCGCCGGAGATCCCCTACGGCGGTGCGCAGTGTTGGGACTCTGGCTTCCTGCCCGCGTGTCACCAGGGCATTCGCGTCGTCCCCGGCCAGGAGGCGATCCCGAACATCAGCCGCGCCAACCGTCTCGACATTCAGGAGATGGACCTCGGCCTCATCAACTTCTTCAATCAGCGCAACCTCGCCGAGCATGATGGCGATAAGACCCTCGCCTCGCGCATCAAGACCTTCGAGACCGCCGCAGGCATGCAGCAGGAAGCCCCCGACGCCTTCGACATCACCAAGGAAAGCGACGCGACGCTGAAGATGTACGGCATCACGCGCGACACGAAGAAGGGCTTCGGCTGGCAGTGCCTCGTCGCTCGCCGACTCGCCGAGCGCGGTGTGCGCTTCGTCGAACTCATCGACACCGGCAGCGACAAGTACAACAACTGGGACTCGCACCTCGACATCAAGATGCATGCGACGCAGGCACGCAAAGTCGATAAGGCCATCGCCGGCATGCTGCAGGACCTCAAGTCGCGCGGCATGTTGGACGACACGCTCGTCGTGTGGACGACCGAGTTCGGCCGAAAGCCCGGCGATGCTTCGCCGGACGAACAGGGCCGGACACACTGGTCGAAGAGCTACTCCTCGTGGGTCGCTGGCGGCGGCTTCAAGGGCGGCATGACCTACGGCACCACGGACGACTACGGCTACGAGGTCGTCGACAAGCCCGTGGATATTCACGACTTCCACGCCACGCTGCTCAATCAGATGGGTCTCGACCACAAGAAGCTCACCTTCCGCCATGCAGGCCGCGACTATCGACTCACCGATGTTTCCGGCAACGTCGTGCACGACATCATCACGTAGGAGTTCGCTGTGTTGCTTTGTCGCAAATCGTTGCGTACCTTGCTTGCCTCACTCTTGTTTGCCACTCTCTGCACGGCTGCGTCCGCGCAGTCGATCCTGCCAAAGCCAACAGACCTTCCGCCCGCCAGGTTCGCGAAGGTTTTCGGCGAGAACATTCGTTACTACGAAGCGGGCACCGGCTCCACGCTGGTGCTCGTGCATGGTTTCGGTAGTCAGGCGTTGTTTGACTGGGGCCGTGTCATCAAGCCGCTCGCGCTGCATCATCATGTCGTTGCGATCGACGAGATCGGTTGGGGCGGTTCCGACAAGCCTGCCATCGACTACAGCATTCAAACCTTCGCCGACTTCCTCGGCGAGTTCCTGCGCGTGAAGCACATTGACCACTTCGCGCTCGCCGGCGAGTCGCTCGGCGGCTGGATCGTCAGCCTCTACACGATCGAAGCGCTGCAACCGAAGGACGTCTATCAGCAAGGCTTCCCGAAGCCTTCGCAACTCATCCTCGAAGATGCTGCGGGGCATCGAGCGATTCGCTCCAAAGGCGCGCCGCAAGTGCCCGGCACGCTTGCAGAGGCCGCAGGCATCGGCTTCATTTTCTACGACAAATCGCTCGTAACGCCGGACCTCGTGCGCCAGAACTTCATGATCAAGCTGACCGCAAACGATGGCAATACGCAGCGCTCGCTGCGCACGAACATGAAGCTGGACGAGGAAACCGTCGGCGACCGCGTGCAGGCGATCAACATCCCGACGCTCATCGTCTGGGGTGGCAACGACGCCGTCGTGCCGCTCGAGGACGGCAAAGACTATGCCGCGAAGATCCCCGGCGCGAAGCTTGTGATCGTTCCCGAGTGCGGCCACGCTCCGTCGCTCGAAAAGCCGAAGGAATTTCTTGCCGCCGTTGCATCATTCCTTCGCTAGCTTGTGTCGCCGCTTGACCGATCAAGGCGCAACTCCATGCAGAGCTCTGCAGGATTCATGACTCGGTAAGGCACAAAAAACGGTAGGTCGGGGCTTCAGCCCCGACATGGTGTCGCCCAGCTTCTTCGCGGCTTCAGCCGCTGAGGCGATGGTCCGATCAACCGCCACAACCTGAGGGCCTAAAGACCCTGTTCTCTAAAACGCAAACGGCAGGGCTAAGCCCTGCCCTACCGTTCGTGCCTCACTTGTTGCCTAGCCCAAATGGATCGTTAACGGCGAAGCAGACTATTACGCCGCGACGGCTGCACATGCGCGCATGTCTTCGAGCAGTTCTGCGATGCGCGCGGGATCAGAGTCCCACGCGAACATGAAGCGTGCTCCGCCACCGATGAACGTGTAGAAGGTCCAGTCACGCTCGCGCAGCGCCGCCGCGAACTCCTCGCTCAAGCGTAGAAATACTGCATTGCCCTGCACCGGGAACATCAACTCCACGCCAGGAATCTCCGCCGCAGCTTCGCTGAAGATCTTCGCGCAATCATTCGCGTGCTTCGCATTGCGCAGCCACGCGCCGCTCTCCAGCATGTTGATCCACGGCGCGGACATGAAGCGCATCTTCGAAGCCAGCTGGCCGGACTGCTTGCAGCGATAGTCGAAGTCCAGCGCGAGTTCACGACGGAAGAAGATCACGGCCTCGCTCACCGCCATGCCGTTCTTCGTACCACCGAAGCAGAGCACATCGACGCCAGCCTTCCACGTCATCTCCGCAGGTGTGCAGCCCAGTGCAGCGCAAGCGTTTGAGAAACGCGCACCATCCATGTGCAGCGCCAAACCATGCTCGCGGCACTCGGCGGAGATCTCCTTGATCTCATCGATCGAGTAGAGCAAGCCCGTTTCCGTTGGCTGCGTGATCGTCACGACGCGCGGCTTCGGGAAGTGGATGTCCTTACGGAAGGTCGCGAAGTGGCGAATCGCCTCCGGCGTAATCTTGCCGTCTTCGCCCTGCGCCACGAGCAGCTTCGAGCCGTTCGAGAAGAACTCCGGCGCGCCGCACTCGTCGGTCTCGATGTGCGCTGTGCTCGAGCAGATGACGCTGTGATAGCTCTGGCAAAGCGACGAGAGTGCCAGCGAGTTCGCGGCCGTTCCGTTGAACGCGAAGAAGACTTCGCAGTTGGTATCGAAGAGCTTGCGAAACGCGTCAGCCGCATCGTGCGTCCACTGGTCGTTGCCATATGCGGGTGCGTGGCCCACGTTGGCCTGCGTCATGCCTGCCCAGGCTTCAGGACAAATACCCGCATAGTTGTCGCTCGCAAACTGTTGCTTCATACGCACTCCACCGCGAAGCGGCTCCGTGCGCTTCGACTCTTTCATTGTAGTGATGCCTGGTAACGGTTTGGCGACTCAGCTAACCGGCTGAGCGACGACCAAAAGCGGCCTTCAGGCGCGCCGCGCGATCTTCGACAGATCCGCTCGCGGCCTCCTGCATGTACGCCACGGACTGCACGCCTTCCACCTCGAAGCGCTTGCGGCAGCGCACATTCTTGCACGCGATCATGTCATCGCGACGCACCATGTAGCTCTGTGCCTTCCTGAACTTTGCCAGCGTCTCCGAGTCACAGCCCGGCGGCGGTTGCTGGCGTTTGCGCCGCACCATCCACGTGAGTTGGTACTCCTCCTGCTGCTGGCAGTGCGGACACATGAGCACGTGGTTCTTCGGCATTAGTTTCTCGTCAAAAAATCCCCGCTCGTCCATGCGACCTCCGTGCAGAACCAGAATACGCCTATCCTTCGCCTGCAAATCGCGCTACGCTTGAACGCCATGGCAAAGCGCAAACGACCTGCCACTTTTACCGCGACCAAAGCCGTCAAGGCACTGGCTCGCGAACGCATCGGCATGCCTCCCAGCGAGCGCGTGATTCCCCATTCGCACGAGAAGGCGTCTAAGCGAAAGAAGCACAAAGAGACGCTCGCCACGATTCTCGATAAGGCGAGCCGAGAGGACTAAGCCCATGCACAAACACCTCACCCTCATCGCCACGGTCGCAACCTTTGCCCTGCCCGCGCTCGCGCAGCAGCCGGAGTTCAAGCTCGACCGAACGACGCGCTCCATCAGCATCACCTCCACGGCGAAGGTGACGAACCTGGCGGACGTCGCGAGCGTGCACATCGGCTTCATCGCCTATGGGCCGGACAAAGATGCCGCTTATGCGAACGGCTCGCGCGTGTCGAACGCCATCATCGATACGCTGAAGAAGACTGGCGTGCCCGCAGACGCGATCGAGAGCGTGAACCAACAGGTCGTCGCTACGCCGGAGTATCAACTCGAGAAGCTCTCGCCGACTGACAAGCAGCAGCACGCATGGCAGGTGACGCAGTCGTGGACGGTGCGCGCGAATGCCGCCGATGGCGCGAAGGTGCTCGACGTAGCGACGAAGGCAGGAGCCAACCAGAGCGGCGAGATCGACTGGTCGCTGCATGATTCGAACGCCGCGCAGGCCGCGGCCGCGACGAAGGCCATGCAGCAGGCGCGCGCGCAGGCAGATGCGATGGCCTCCGGCCTGAACGTGAAGCTCGGCGTGTTGCTTTATGCGAACAACTCTGTAGAGTCGCAGCCCGTGAGGCCCGAGCCACAGGCGATGCGGCTTATGGCAAAGATGGCCAACGCTCCAGTCCCACTCGCGATCAATGCAAGGCAGATCGAAACGACCGCGATGGTCACCGCAGTTTTTGAAATCAACTAGCCGCACACGCAAAAGGGCCGGAGAGACTGCTCTCCGGCCTTCTGCCTTGTAACTACTTCTTGGGCTTCTTCGCCGGAGGCTTCGTCGCGACCTTCGCCTTCACTTTCGGCTCGGCCGTAGCAGCTTCGGGGACAACGGCCACTTCGGTGCTGGCATTGTCTACCTCGGCAAGTTCGCGCTTCGGCGTGACGGGTTGCAGGAACGCACCGATCTCGTAGCCCGCGCTCTCCATCGCGCGGCAGAGCTTCACTACCAGCTTCTCCAGAGCCTCCGGCTTTGCCGTCGCCGCAGACAACTCCGGCAACGTCAGCGCGCAGAGCAGCTGCTCGAAGCGCTCCTTGTTGCCGTACTGCTTGCCTTCGTGCTCGTTGACGCCGATAAGCCAGCGCACATCGCCATCCTGCCAGAACGCAGGCTTCGTGACAGACTCCAACGTCCACACGAGTTGCGCGCGGACGATTGCTGCAGCCTGCCACGCGCGTTCGCCTTCAAGCCCCACAGCCGCCGCAGTCTCAGCGATCACTTCACGCAATGCGAGTGCGTCAAACGCCTCCACAGCCACGCCAACGGTCGCAAGCTGCTTCACGATGAGCCACGCCAGTGCGGGCAGCCATTGCAGCGGACCGCTATCGTCGGTCGGAAGCACCTGGCGTACCGCGCTTGGCCAGAGTGTTGAGAAGCCGCGCTCCCACTTCGGAAGCTGCAAGAGCGCTTCAAGTTGCTGCTCAATCGCCTTCGCAGTCGGAAGCGTCTTCGACGTGCTCGCAGGCAGGAAGCTCTTCGCCAACACCACGAGCTCGGCGACGCGTGCGGCGTAGTTCTTCAGCACTTCATCCTGCGCTTCGACCTTCGCGGTGGCAGTGCCTTCTGCAGCGCAAAGCTGCGCAGACTTCGCCACCAGCTCAGCAATCGGGCCCTGCTGCAACAAGCCGCGCAATGCATCGTGCAGCGGACGCAGACGTAACTTGCGCAGCGCCTCCTCCAACGAGTAAACGCCAGCGCCATTCAACGAATCACACAGCTCGTTCCACGGATGCTCTGCGCTTGCACGCAGCTCACGCCAGTCGAGCAGCACCGCGTATTGATAGCCACGCAGCGGCAGCGTGAGGCCGTTGTGATGGAAGTCGTTCGCACGACGGATGAACTCGAGGTTCGTGGTGCGATCGCGATAGGCGAAGAACAAGCCATCATCCCAGGGCAACGAAAGCCCATCGGCAAGCGAGCGCTGGCGCAACTGTCCGCTGCCCTTGTCCATTGAAGCAGCCGAATGATGGATCGTGCCGTAGGTCGAGTTGTAGCTGTTGTTGTAGAAGATGAGCGAGCGCTCGCCCTGGAAGTTGTTCGAGTACGCAAAGACGTTTTCGTCCACCGTACCGTGCTGCGTCCAGAAGTCGTAGAGCACAAAGTCTGCGCTCTCCGCGAAGATGTAGCGCTTCTTCAGCAGCGGCGCGATCTCGGTCTGATGGCGTTGAACGAGGTAGTCATTCGGACGCTCGTCCATCTTCGCCTGCTTGAACTCCATGCCGTAGCGTTCTGTGTAGCCTTCGATCTGACCGTGGCCAAACATGGGCAAGCCAGGCAGCGTGGACATCAACACCGCTACGCCAAACGCCTTATCGCCCGAGCCAAACTGGTCGATCGCCGTGCGCTCATCGGGGTTCGACATGAAGTTCACATAGCGCTTCAGGATGTCGGGATCGAACTCGATCGTCTTCTTCAGATAGCTGCGGTACTTGGCGTTCTCTTCATCGCGCAGCATGTTCATGAACGCGGAGTTGTACACGCGGTGCATACCGAGCGTGCGCACGAAGTACCCTTCAAGCATCCAAAAGGCCTCAGCGAGCAACAGCGTGCCGGGCACTTCCACGGCGACGCGGTCCACGACTTCGCGCCAGAACTCATGCGGCATCAGCGCATCGAACTCTTCCTGACTGATCGCACTCTCCGCACGCGAAGGAATCGATCCGCCGGCCCCCGGCAGCGGGAACCACAGTCGCTGCACATGGCGCTTGGCCAGCACCATCGCCGCGTCGAAGCGGATGATGGGGAACATGCGCGCTACGTGCAGAATCGTCTGCATCACCTGCTCGCGCACCCACGCTTTCGTGTAGTCGAGCTGCGCAGTGTCGTTCCACGCGAAGGTCGTTCCATCGTTGCCGTGGTACATGTAGCGCGTCGTGTTGTCCGCGTAATGACGCAGCCGGAAGACCACGGCCGCATCGCTCTGATCGTAGTAGTGGTCTTCGAGCTTGATCTCCACGCGCGAGTCCGTCGAGAGGTCCGGGCCGTTGAACGAGTAGCTCGGGTACGGCGACTCCCAGCGATAGAGGAACGCCTCAGGGTTCTCGATCACCCACGACGAGTCGATGCCCATGTGGTTCGGCACCATGTCGCTCGCGAGACGCAGACCGTGCCGCGCTGCCGCACGCTTCAGATGCTCATACGCTTCATAGCCGCCAAGGTCCGCGGCGATCGAGTAATCCTTCAGCGAATATGCCGAAGCCACGGCATCGCCATGTCCGCGCAGATGCTTGATGGTGCGCGAGGCCGTCGAACGCTCCCACAGACCGATGAGCCACAATGCGGTGATGCCGCGGTCGGCCAGCAGCGCAATCTCTTCATCCGGAACCTGGTCGAGCCGGTGAATGTGGCGACCATACTTCTTCGAGAGCTGCTCGAGCCACACATAGGTGCTCTTCGCCATCATCACGACGTTGGGCATCCATGCCTGGTCCGCCGAGAACGCCTCATACTCGTCGAGCGGCGCCTGGTAGTCGTACGAGTACTTGCGCACACGACGACCGTGGGCGTCGGTCACCCACTCGTCCTCAAAGCCCATGTACTCGTCGCCTTCGAAACCCTCATCGCCGCGCGTCGGCGCTCCGTGCCGATACCAGTCAGGCGCAGGAGGATTGAAGCGCATCCAGATCGCGATGTCTTCTTCACGCAGCGTGTCCACGGCGAGCAGCACACGCTTCATCTCACCGCCGATGATCGGCTCCCAGTGCACACGAATGTACTCGAGCTGACCTGCAAGCGAATCCGGAGAAGCCAGCATCGGCGCGCGCAGCACATCCAGCAGCGAGCCTAGCTCCGGCGCCACCGGCGGACGCGTTTTGAAGTACTCCGGGAAGCCTTCCGCGACCTTCGGATAAGCGGTTCCCTCGCGCAGCTCCTTGTCCGCGAACATCTCCTGAAAACTCTTCAACGCGGGGTTCTGGTTGGCGAGCCACAGCAACAGCAGCTCTTCGAGCGCCGCCTCGCGGTTTGGCATCCCTTCGGTCGCCTTGTCGAGCCACTGCGCGGCAGACTCCTTGCCGCGATAGACGTCCATGTTCGGGAAGATGTCGGTGAACTTCAGCAGCAGATGCTTCAGCGCGCCGGGCTGCTGCGTCTCCACCTGCTGCGCGAACCACGCAAGACCTTCCGTAAGCAGGCGCGGGTCGCGCTCCTGGCGATATTTGGCGATGAGCGCGTGGTTCAGCTCGTCGATCAACCCCATGGCAAACAGAGCGCCGGCGTTCACGATCTTCGACGGATCGTTCTCCGCGTCGCGTACCTTGTTGAGCTGTTGCGCGAGCTTGCGGCTGGCAGCAACGTTCGCAAAAACCACGTTGCCGGTGTAGCTGAAGAGCAGATCGTCGAGCTCAAGTTTGTCGCGCAGATCGCGGCGAATGTGGAATTCCATCGCAAGCCTCGGCGTCTTTGTCGTGAGTGAGACCGCCCGCGCGCGCCTTGCGAGGAACGGTGCTTTGCAGAAATTTCGTGTGCTGCCGCAGCAACCGAGCTACAGAGCCAAACCAACAGGATTATCGTGTTGCAAACATCCTAAACGTCATCGCCGACAACTCGATGAGTACTAGGATGCAGATGCGCCGCCTCCGTTTGTAAAGCCAGGCGCGTGATGAATGCGATACTCTTCCGCACATGCACCTCGCCGATGATTCGCGCGCTCCCCAAGCCGATACGCCGGGCTGGCCCTTTGCGGTGGCCTCCGGAATTTTAGGCTGGATTCTAGACGCATTCGACTTTTTCATCCTCGTCTTCCTCTTCCCCGAGCTCATGGCGCGCTATGGCGTCAGCAAGGGCGCCATTCTTTGGACGATGACGATGACGCTCGCCATGCGGCCTGTCGGAGCGCTCATCTTCGGCGCCGTCGCCGACAAACTCGGCCGCAAATGGCCGCTGATCGTCTGCGTGGCTTACTTCTCTACGGTGACCGTTTGCTCCGGCCTCGCGCCGACGTATGGCCTCTTTATGCTCTGCCGCTGCCTCTACGGCATCGGCATGGGTGGCTACTGGGGCATCGGCGCGTCGTATGCAATGGAGTCTGCCCCGCGCGCGAAACGAGGCATGTTGAGCGGCCTGATGCAGGCTGGCTATCCGCTCGGCTACCTGCTGGCGGCGCTGGCGATGCAGTTCATTACGCCGCGCTTCGGCTGGCATGCCATGTTCTACTGCGGCACCGTGTTGGCCGCGGTGATCATCGCGCTCACGCTCTTCGCGCCGGAGTCCGACGCGTGGGAGCAGACGAAGATGCCGTCGATGGGCCATATCTTCCGCGCGCTCGTCAGCTACCGCACACGCTTCCTCTACCTTCTGATCCTGATGGCGGGAATGACTTCGCTCTCGCACGGCACGCAGGACCTCTACCCTGACTTCCTGCGCACGCTGCCGTTCATGCAGGGCGTCACGGTGCTGGGGATGAAGGCCTCGCTCGGCATCGCGGTGCTCTATAACCTCGCGGCGATCGTAGGCGCACTCATCTTTGGCCAGCTTTCACAGCGCATCGGCCGCCGCTATGGTGTGATGGCCGCGCTGTGCCTCTGCCTGATCTCGATGCACTGGTGGGCCTTCGGCGCGAGCGTCATGGCGATCACGCTCGGTGCGATGCTGATGCAGGCCGGCACGCAGGGCGCGTTCGGCGTGATCCCCGCACATCTCAACGAGCTTTCGCCTTCCGCGATTCGCGGCCTCTTCGCGGGTTTCACCTATCAACTCGGCGTGCTGCTGACATCACCGGTTTCCCCGCTGCAGAATTTCCTGCGGGAACACTTCGGCTATTCGTGGGCGCTGGCATCTTTCGAGCTCGTCACGATCTCGGTGCTGTTTCTGCTGATGATTTTCGGCCCCGAGAACCACAGTCGCGATTTTCACGAAGCGATGTAGTGGATCACCAAGGACAAAGGCCCGGCGCCATGCCGGGCCTTTCCATTGCAGCCAAGAACCAGTACCCCAGGTCTCGAGACTGCGGCCTGGATTTGCAGGCCTCGAGGCCACCAACATGCTCGTCCTCCCCCATCTGCACAGGAAGCCGCGCAGAGGTGGGGCACCCAGCGTGTGCGGTTGACCTGCTACACCAGCACCTGCTCTACCGGGAACGGGTTGCGCTCCTTCAACTGCACTTGATGCCAGTACGGATACGCCAGCGGCACGCGTGAGGCCTCGTCCAGCTTGGTTATCTGCTCATCGGTCAGCTTCCAGCCGGTCGACGCAAGGTTTGCCTTCAACTGCTCTTCGTTGCGTGCGCCGATGATCAGCGTGGAGATCGTCGGCTTGCGCAGCAGCCAGTTCAGCGCGATCTGCGGCACGGTCTTACCGGTTTCCTTGGCGACCTCGTCAATCGCATCGACAACCTTGTAGACCAGTTCCCAATCAGGCGTTGGGCCTGCATCGTGCACGACCTTCGTGTTCAAGCGGCTGCCTTCCGGCAGCGGCTGGCCGCGGCGAATCTTGCCGGTCAAACGCCCCCAGCCCAGCGGCGACCACACCAGCGCGCCCACGCCTTCGCTCGCGGCGAGCGGCATCAGCTCCCACTCGTAGTCGCGGCCGACCATCGAGTAGTACACCTGATGGCCGATGAACTTCGCCCAGCCATAGCGCTCGCTTACCGAGAGCGACTTCATGAGGTGCCAGCCCGAGTAGTTCGAGCACGCGATGTAGCGCACCTTGCCCGACTGTACGAAGTTGTTCAGCGTCGAGAGCATCTCATCCGGCGGCGTGAGCGCGTCGAATGCATGCATGTGATACACGTCCACATAGTCCGTGTTCAGGCGCTTCAACGATTTCTCCAGCGACTGCACGAGGTGATAACGCGAGCTACCCACGTTGTTCACTTCCGGGCCCTGGCGGAAGGTCGCCTTCGTCGAAAGCAGCACGTCTTCACGCTTCAGGTGCGCGATCGCCTTTCCCAACACCTCTTCACTGTGGCCGTTGGAATAGCCATCAGCCGTATCGAAGAAGTTGCAGCCGGCTTCCATGCAGACGTCGATCAATCCAGCGGCTTCTTTGTCCTGCGTGCTGCCCCAGGCCTTGAAGAACTCATTCGATCCACCGAAGGTTCCGGTACCAAAGCAGAGTTCGGGAACGAAGAGGCCTGAGCGTCCAAGCTGACGGTATTCCATGCGTATATCTCCTTGCAGGTTTCGGCCACGCAGCAAACATCAAGGGCCCATGCGCAGCACGTTGCTTGTTAGAGGAAGCGCATTCCGCACGCGGCACACACAGCGCGCTATCGCTTCAATGTCTTCTTCGATGCCGCTACGTCAGAGAAGTCGCAGCTTATGCCTTGCTTTCTCGCAAACGCATCGAGCTTCGACTGCTGCCGAAAAAATACATCATCCGGGTTCGATCGCGGATAAAAACGCACAAAGATGTCGGATTCTTCGACAGACTCATTGCGGCCATCATGGAACCCGTAACCCAGCGATTGCAACAGATGCAGCGAGCCTTCATCGCCTGAAGGATTGCCCGCATCCGCCACGATGCCGAACACGCATGCGCGATGCAGCTTGGAGTACACCGCGACGAAATCCCCAATGCGCGCACCGCGACGACGCGCTTCATCGCCCAGCACAACGTAGTTGATCTTCGTCGCATCCACATACCGCCGCGGATCGCGTTCCGGCAGCGAGTCATCCTCGAAGGTCGTCTGCGACACATAGTATCCCGGGGCAGGATCGCTGGGCCCCTGCACCACGGGCTTTCCGTGGTCGGTCATATAGCCCACGATCGGCGCGTTTGGTCGGCGCTGCGAGTGCGCATCCTGCGGCACATCGAGCGTCTTGAAACCGTCCGGCCCATACGCGCGGGGCGAGCCGTCCACGTCCACATCCATGCGGTGCGTACGGATCACAAACGGCCGTGGATGCTTCGTCTGCGCGTACGCGCATGCACCTAACCCCATCGCCGCCATGAGAAGAACCGCTCGCTGCATACCCTAAGCTTAGACGCGCGCTGCGGTGCTCCTGTCACTTCTCGCGCGGAAGAACTCCGCAGTCACCCTGCGTTCACGTATGCTGAAGCCAATATCCGTTTCGACCCGCACCACCAACGTGAAGGAGTCTCCGTCCGCTGATGCGCAGCCGTCTTGAACGCTACTTCCGCTTTGCCGAGCACGAAACCACCTGGCGCACGGAGATTCTCGCCGGTGTGACGACCTTCGTCACCATGGCGTACATCATCTTCGTCAACCCGACCATCCTGTCGGAGACCGGGATGCCGCTCGCAGCGGTCACTACGGCAACGTGTCTCTGCGCGGCCTTCGGCTCCATTCTGATGGGCGCGCTGGCGAACTACCCGCTGGCGCTCGCGCCGGGCATGGGGCTCAACGCGTACTTCACCTACACCGTGGTGAAGGGCATGGGCGTGCCGTGGCAAACGGCGCTCGGCGCGGTGTTTCTCTCCGGCGTGATCTTCCTGCTGCTGACCTTCGGCGGCATTCGTCAGAAGCTGGTCGCGGCGATTCCCTATCAGCTTCACTCTGCGGTCGCCGGAGGCATCGGCCTCTTCATCGCCTTCATCGGTCTGCGCGAATCCGGCATCATCGTGCCCAGCGCCGCGACCACCGTTACGCTCGGCAACATGCACTCGCCCACGGTGCTGCTGGCACTCTTCGGCATCGCGCTCACGGCGGTGCTGCAGGCGTATCACGTGAAGGCGTCGATGCTCATCGGCGTGCTCGGCACCATGCTCGTCGGCATCTGTTGCGGACAGATGCACTGGCACCCCAGCACGCTGAATCCGCTCGCGATCCGCGACACGGCCTTTCACCTGGATGTTCGCGGCGCGCTGCACATGCACGCGCTCGAGATCATCTTCGTCTTCCTCTTCGTCGATCTCTTCGACAACATCGGCACACTCGTCGCCGTGACCGAACGCGCCGGGCTTATCTCCGAAGACCACACCATCCCGCGCCTCGATAAGATCTTCTTCGCTGACGCCTCGGCCACCGTCGTCGGCTCACTCGCCGGTACCTCGACCGTCACCAGCTACATCGAAAGCTCCTCGGGCGTGGCCGCTGGCGGACGCACCGGCGTGACGGCCATCGTCACCGGCATCCTCTTCTTCATCGCACTCTTCGTCGCACCGATCGTCGGCGCGCTGCCGGAGTTCGCCACCGCACCCGCGCTGATCCTCGTCGGCGCGCTCATGGTCGCCGGAGCTGCGCGCATCGAGTGGAACGAGCCGCGCGTCGCAATCCCGGCCTTCCTCACGCTCATCATGGTGCCGCTGACGTACTCCATCGCCACCGGCCTGAGCTTCGGCATCATCAGCTTTGCTGCGCTGGAGATCGCCACCGGCCGCGCACGCCGCCAACACTGGATGCTCTACCTGCTCGCCGCATTATTCATCGCACGTTTCGTGTGGATGCACACCTAAGCTGGCATACTGGCATCTCATTCACAGCAGACTTCTGCAAGGAGACTCACGATGGACCGCACAGCATCCGCAGTTTGGCACGGCAGCCTGAAAGAGGGCGAAGGCAAGATCAGCACCCAGAGCGGCACGCTCAAGGACACGCAATACAGCTTCAAGACGCGCTTTGAAAACGGCGTTGGCACCAACCCCGAAGAGCTGATCGCTGCTGCGCACGCGGGCTGCTTCACCATGGCGCTCAGCGCGCAGCTCACCTCGGCTGAGCACACGCCCGAAGATCTCGCCACCGAAGCGACCGTGACCATGGAAACCACCGAAGAAGGACCGACCGTGACGAAGATTCACCTCGTCACCAAGGCCAAGGTGCCCGGCATCGACAAGGAAAAGTTTGACGAGCTGGCGAAGAAGGCCAAGGAAGGCTGCCCGATCTCGCGCCTGCTGAAGGCCGCTGAAATCACGCTCGACGCAACGCTCGTCTAACCCCACATAATTTAGAATTTAGAACGAAGGCCGCTCACCGCGAGCGGCCTTTGTTGCGCGTGCCCTTGTACGCCGGGTGCCCCACGTCTCGATTCTTGAGACGTGGGAGAGCGAGAATCTGCGCCGTGCTCAACTCTTCGGCCCTTGCGAATCTCTCTGAAAATCCGGATCTCAGAGGCGAGACCTGAGACGACCGTTCGAGCTACTCGTCACGGCTAGACGCCAGCGCATTGAGATCCGACACTTCAAGCACGCGCTTCGAGCTTCCGTCGATAGCTATGCGAATCATCGCGCGACCGATCTGCGAAAGTGTGCTCACGTGCTTGGGCAAGACCACGCGCATCACCGGATACAACGCGCCTATCGCCTTCATCATTCCCGGCACATGACGCTGATGCTCACTCGGTCGCATCATGCCGGGGCGCAGGTTGTAGACAGCGCGAAACGGCAACCGCGCCAACGCATTCTCCGTGCGGCCCTTCACGCGCGCCCACATGCTCTTGCCCTGCTCGGTGGAGTCCGTGCCCGCGCCAGAGATGTACTCAAATACCATCAGCGGATTCAACCGCGCGAGCGTCTCCGCAAAGTGCAGCGTCGTGTCATACGTAATGCGCGTGTACTCGGCCTCGTCCTTGCCGAGTGACGACACACCCGCGCAGAAGAAGCAAGCGTCGTAACCCACGAACTGCTCTTCCACATCCGCCAGCGAAAGAAAGCTCGGCACGATCACTTCATCAAGCTTGGGATGCGTGTATCCGCACGGCTTGCGCGCGACGCTCAACACGCGGCTGACGCTGGGGCTGGCGAGGCATTCGAGCAACACGCCCTCTCCCACCATGCCGGTGGTGCCTGTCACGATAACGCTGATCGGCTTTGTACTCATACTTCGTTAGATGCAGGCTCGCCAGACACGCACTCAATGCGCGTGCGCATGGTCATGATCGTGATGATGCCCGCCCGGCCCGTGATGATGGTGCGAGTGGCCGTCGACGACTTCGAGCTCCGGCGGCTGGCAGCAGTTCTCAAAGTGCTCTGCCGTGCAGTTGGTCACTTCAAGCTGAATCGTCGTGTGATGAATGCCTTGATGATCGCGCAGCTCATGATTCAGGCGCTCGACAATCGTCTTCGTGTCTGCCAGCGGCATCTCGATCACCTGCACATGCGCCGCGAGTGCGTGGCTCTTCGACGTGAGGCTCCACACATGCAAATCGTGCACGCTCACCACGCCCGGCACCTTCTTCATCGCCGTGCGTACCGCGTCGAGGTCCACCGAACGCGGCGTGCCTTCCAGCAGAATATGCAGCGACTCGCGCACGATGCCCCACGAGCTCAACGCGATCATACCTGCGATCACCAGCGACAGCACCGGATCAATCCACTGCCAACCCGTGAAGCGAATCACGGAACCGCCGACGATCACCGCCGCGGTCGAAATCGTGTCGCCCAGCATGTGCAGGAAGACCGATCGAATGTTGATGTCCCCTGAAAACTTCCAGAGCAGCCCGGCAATCGCGCCGTTCATCAGCACACCCGCCGCCGCGACGACCATCATCACGTTCGCCTGCACCGACACCGGCGACCAGAAGCGGATCACCGCTTCCACCGCGATCCAAAGCGAGAGCAGCAGCAGCGTGAGCGCATTCACAAAGCCCGCGAGCACACCCGCGCGCTGATAGCCAAAGGTGCGCGCATCGCTCGGCGGACGTGTCTGCAGCCACACGGCCACGAAACTCAGCGCCAGCGCGAGGAAGTCCGAAACGTTGTGCCCGGCCTCAGAAATCAGCGCGAGCGAGTACGAACGCAGGCCGTAGTACAGCGTGGCGAGAATGTAGAGGAGCGTGAGCGCGAGCGAAAACTTCAGGATGCGCTGCACGGCAGAAGGCGCGGCTTGCGGCGAAGAAGCCATACGATCAGTTTACGCCTCGGGCACGCCATAGCGCATCGAATGAAGCGGCGGAGGGTGTCCATGAAGATCACGCAGATCGGCACGTACGGCACGCAAATCACGAAGTTTGGGCTGGTGAACTGCTATCTCCTGCGCGAGCAGGACGGCTTCACGTTGATCGACACCGGCGTAGCCGGTGAAGGGCCAACGATCCTGAAAGCCGCGCAGGAAGCGGGTGCGCCGATTCGCCGCATCCTGCTGACGCACGCGCACGTCGACCACATTGGCTCAGTCGATGAACTCAAGGCCGCTCTCGGCGAGGTGTCCGTCGTGATCAGCGCACGCGATGCCCGCTGGCTGCCCAAGCCGCCCGCGCAGGACCTTTCGCTCGACCCCGGAGAGCCGCAAACGCCTATCCGCGGCGGCACGCCCGGCTGCAACACTCCGCCCACGCACTTCGTCGGCGACGGCGAGCTCTTCGGCTCGCTGCGCTGCATCGCCACGCCCGGCCACACGCCCGGGCACTTCGCGTTTCTCGATGAGCGCGACGGCACGCTCTACGCGGGAGATGCCGTCGGCACGTTGCGCGGCACGACGACCGTCAGCGGCTGGGCTCCGTGGTGGTTTCCGGTGCGCGCGACATGGCACACGCCGACTGCGCTGGCCAGCGTCCGCAAGCTGAACGAATTTCCGATCGCCCGCATCGCCGCAGGCCACGGCCGCATCGTCGAAGGCGGCAACAAAGCGTTGCTCGCAGCGATCGCTGCGGCGGAAACGCGCCCCGGCAAGTAGCCTTCAGCTGCGCCAGTGGAGCTCCACCGGCCCCTGCAGCGGATGTTCGCCAACGCCCTTCAACCGTCGCTGCTTCAGCGCGAAGTACCACTTCGCAGGCTTGTCGGCGTCGTCGATCAGCATGAGCGCGGGGTTCGAGCGCAAGCCCTGCGCCTGCTCCACCATCGTCTGCCGGTCCTGGTCGACGAAGCGCGCGCCGAAGAGCTTCGCAATCGGCGTGATGAACGGCACGTGATATGCGATGTCCCACGCGGCCAGCACGTCGATGCGGCAGGTGCTCGCGGTCACCGGAGTCACGGTCGTCAGCGAAGAGAACCAACGCAGCTTGCCGTTCTTCTCCGCCACTATCGTCTCGTAACGGCGATTCGGCAACACAAAATCGATGGTCGTCGTCGGCTTACCGAGCAGCTTGTACGGCGCGGAGTTCGAGCTCGGCGTGTGCGGACTCATCCTGAAACCATCAGGGATCGGTTCAAACTTCTTCGTCTTCTCGTGAATGCTCGCCGCACTGCGCCACCACCAGGCGCGATGCACGAATGGCCCATGCGCAGGATCCATCAGGCCAATGATGCCGTGATCGACGTTGCAAGGAAGGTCGGCCACAAGATGCGCCGAGCGATAGCGCGTAGAAAACTTCGGCAGCTCCGGCACCGGCGGCAACGCGTCCTGCGCGCTCAAGCGCCCCGCACCCGCCTCCGGCACATACACCCACGCATAGCCATCGCGCTCGACCACCGGAAAGCTGTTCGCAAAAATCTTCGTCGGCTCCAGCGAGTCATGGCTCGTCAGCGATGGAATCTCCTCGCAGCGACCGCTGCAGGGCTCAAAGCGCCAGCCATGATATTTGCACTGCACCGTCTCGCCGTCATACCAACCGGCCGAAAGCGGAATGCCGCGATGCGGACACATATCGCGCATCGCAAAGATCGTGCCATCGTTCTTGCGGCCAAGCAGCATGGGGATGCCGAGCAGCGTGGTCAGCGCCGTGCCACCGCGCTTAATGCCGCTCGAGCGCAGCGCCGGATACCACTCCCCGAAGATCATCTCCGCAGGCGGGCCGGGCTTGGCGGCAGCGGTGATCTCCACCAATGGGCTGGTGTGGTCGGCCGGTCGAATGGGGCGCATGGAATCCACTAGAAGAAGCGTACGACGAATCGGCGAACCCGGGAAGTGACCGCGCGCACACGACTCCGCATCTACACTGGGAGCCAATGCCCGCCGCTCCACAACGCACCCGCTCCACCACGCTCGCGCTTCTGCTCGTGTGGCTCGCCGTCTATGCCAGCTTCGCGCTCGTGCGTCCCGCGCTGCTGGACGACGCCGACTCCGTACACGCCGAGGTCGCGCGCGAAATGCTCGTGCGCCACGACTGGGTGACGCTCTACGCCAACGGCATCCGCTACCTCGAAAAAGCGCCGCTCATGTACTGGTCGATGGCCGCATCGATGAAGCTCGCGAGCCTCTTCGGCTTCGTATCGGCACGAGCCTTCGCCATCGCCGCGCGCATCCCCATCGCGCTCGGCGTGCTCGGATTGACCTTTGCCGTCGAAGCCTTCGCACGCCGCCTCTACAGCAACGCACGCGCTGGCGTGTACGCCGCGCTCATCACGCTTTCGAGCGCGGGCATCTTCCTCTTCACGCGCATCACGCTGCCCGACGGCTTCGTCTGCCTGTGGCTTGCGCTGGCGATGTACGCTCTGCTGCGCTGCGAAGAAGACGGCAACGAAACGCCTTGCAACGGCCTGCTCTTCGGCCTCGCCTGCGCGCTCGGCGTGCTGTCGAAGGGCCTCATCGGTCTCGTCTTTCCGTTGGCGATCGTGGTGCTCTATCTGCTGCTCGCCTACGGCATCCGCGGAGCCTTCACGCGCGCGAACAAGCTACCGTGGGCCGTTGCGTTGCTCGCGTTCTTCGCCATCGCGACGCCGTGGCATGTGCTCATCGGCCTTGCCAACCCCGGCGCAGGCCACCCCGCACCCTTCCTCTTCATGAACGGCCACTGGCATGTGCCGCTGCCCACTGACGGCAACGTGCGCGGCTGGTTCTGGTTCTACTTCATGAACGAGCACCTGCTGCGCTACCTCAATCTGCGCGTGCCGCATGACTACGACACCTCGCCGCTGTATCTCTTTTGGGGATTGTGCTTTGTGTGGCTGATGCCGTGGTCGGCGTTCTTCTTCAAATCCATCACAAACGCGCTGCCCTTCCGCAACGCCGCGTGGCGTGCACGCTTCCGCACGCACACGCTCAGCCTGCAGGAGCGCGGCACGCTGCTCGTCGTCACCTGGGCAGGCTTCGTGCTGCTCTTCTTCACGCTCTCCACGCGGCAGGAGTACTACATCCTGCCCGCGCTGCCGGCCATCGGCATCCTCATCGCTGGCTGGCTTGTGCGCGAAGAAGCCTCCGCTCCCGCCAGCCGCGAACGCCGCGCCACGACGCGTTGCCTCGTCGTCGTTGTGGCTCTAGGAAGCCTCTTCGCCATCGCGGCCATTGCGCTGCTCTTCGTCGCAAAAGCCCCACCCGCAGGCACGGACCTCGCTACGCTCCTCAGCCAGAATCCCGGCGACTACGCCCTGAGCATGGGCCACGTGCTCGACCTCGACACACGCGCGATGGGCATGTTCCGCACGCCGCTGATGCTCGCGATCCTCGCGCTCTTCGCAGCGCCGATGGCCGCGCTTCTCCTTCGTCGCCGCGCTCAAACGCACGCCTCCAACCTCGCACTCGCGAGCGGCGCACTGCTTTTCCTCATCGCCGCACACCTTGGCCTGCAGACCTTCGCGCCGGTGCTCACCTCAGCGCAACTCGCCGAACGCATCGCGCCGCTCGTGCAGCCGAACGACCTCATCGTCTTGCACGGCGAGTACGAAGCCGGCTCCACGCTCGGCTTCTACCTGCAGCGCAACGACCTCCACATCCTTGAGGGCCGCAGCTCGAACCTCTGGTACGGCAGCTTCTTCCCCGACGCGCCGCGCATCTTTGAGTCACCCTCAACACTCGCGGAAAAATGGCCCGGCTCGCAGCGCATCTTCCTTTGGCAGAGCCTCACCGATCCGCCGAACCAGCTTCCCGCGCTCCCCGGCCACGTCTATGTACTCGCCATCAGCGGTGGCAAAGAGATCGTCAGCAATCAACGTTGATTCCTATCGCGACGGTAGACTGTTCTTCGCGCATCCAAGCTGCATAGGAGAACTCCACGCATGGCCTGCAACAAAGAAGAACTGAAGCACGTTCCCCTCTTCTCGCTACTCGACGACGAAGAGCTGGCCGTACTCGCCGCACAGGTGGAGATGCGCGAATTTGCGCCCAAGCAACGCATCTATAAGACCGGCGAGCTCAGCGAGCGCGCCTACGTCATGCTCGAAGGCGCCGTCCGCGTTACCCTGCTCGACGAAGATGGCCAAGAGGTCACCTTCTCCGAGCCACACCACGGCGACATCTTCGGCTTCGCTTCCATGCTCGACCACACCGAGCACAAGACGACGGCCTACGCGGTCGACAGCAGCCGCTGCATCGAGGTCGATCGCAATGATCTCTCTGCGCTTCTCGCGGCCAAGCCGCAGTCGGGCATCGACATGCTCACCGTGCTGGCGCGTGAGATCCACCAGACGCAGGCCATCGTTCGTTCGCGCTCCGCGAAGAGCCCCAACGAACTTATCGACGAGGAAGAGACCGTAGGCGCGCGCATTGCCGATCGCGTTGCCCGCTTCGGCGGTTCGTGGACCTTCATCATCATCTTCATCGTCACGCTCACGGTCTACACGCTCGTCAACATCATCCTTCGCGGACGCGCGTGGGACCCGTACCCATTCATCCTGCTCAACCTCTTCCTCTCCATGCTCGCCGCGATTCAAGCGCCGGTGATCATGATGAGCCAGAACCGCCAGGACACGAAGGACCGCGTGCGCTCGGAGCTCGACTTCGAAGTGAATCGCCGCGCAGAACGCGAAGTGCAGGAGCTTGGCCGCCGTCTCAACTTCCTGAGCGAGCAGATGAGCGACCTCGAAGAGCGCACGCGCACAGACGCCAAACCGCAGCGCTAAACGAACCTCGATACACTAGAGCCGATGGATGTCGCCGCAACTTTCTCGACGGGAGCCGAGCTCTTCGCCGGGCTCATCACGATCTCCGGCATCGCCTACAACGCGCTTGCGCTGTTGGGTGCACGTGCCTTCGTGCGCGACACCCGCACGGCGCGCAAAGCCGCGCCATTCCTGCCTTCTGTCAGCATCCTGAAGCCCGTCAAAGGCATTGACCCGCGCATGTATGCGGGCTTTGTCAGCCATTGCCAGCAGCAGTATGGCGGCGAGTTCGAAATCGTCTTTGGCGTCAGCTCGCTCGACGATCCGGCGGTCGCTGAGATCGTTCGCCTGCGCGAAGAGTTCCCCAACGTCGCGATTCAGCTCATCGAGTGCGCGCAGCGAATGGGCACCAGCGGCAAGGTCTCGAACCTCATCCAGATGCTGCCTGCCGCGCAGTTCGAGCACATCGTCGTCAACGATGGCGACATCCTCGTCGGTCCGCAGTACCTCACCGAAATCATGCGCCCGTTCGCAGACGCGAAGGTCGGCCTCGTCACCGCGCCGTACATCGGCCTCTCCACACGCACCACGTGGAGCAAGCTCGAAGCGCTCGGCATCTCTACGGACTTTATGCCCGGCGTGCTCACCGCGCGCAAACTCGAAGGCAGCATCCGCTTCGGTCTCGGGTCTACACTTGCGACGACGAAGACTGCGCTCGCCACCATTGGCGGCTTCGAGTCCCTCGTTGACCAGCTTGCCGACGACTACGAACTTGGCGCTCGCCTCGCAGCCCAGGGCTATCGTGTGGAGCTCGCACCCGAGGTTGTCGAGACCGATGTGCCTGCGTATACGCTGCGCGGATACCTCGACCATCAACTGCGCTGGGCACGCTCCACGCGCGACTCACGGCGCGCCGGGTACATCGGCCTGGGCATCACTTACGTGCTGCCGTGGGCGGTGCTCGCGGTCGTGGCCAGCGGCGCGGCACTGTGGAGCATCGCACTGCTCAGCTTTGCACTCTTCGTGCGCGTCACCGTCGCGCTCACGATCGGCGTAGGCCTGCTGAAGGATGTGCAGGTGATCCGCGACCTGTGGCTGCTGCCCCTGCGCGACTTCTCCGGCCTCTTCATCTGGGGGTGGAGCTACAGCAGCGATGTCATCGTGTGGCGTGGTGAGAAGTTTCGCCTGCATCAAGGCAAGTTGGAGCGGGTGGCAGAAGAGGCGAAGTAGTTAGTCGTAAGTGGTTAGCGGGTTCGCCGCAAGCGCAAGTGCTTCTCATGCCTTCCACGAACGACTCGCCCGCTCACTCGTACCGCAGGGCTTCGATTGGATCCAGATTCGCGGCTTTCCACGCGGGATAGACGCCAAAGACCAAGCCGATCAGGCACGAAGCGAAGAACGCAAAGGTCACCCAAAGCAGCGAGATCTCGCTCGGCAGGAAGATCTTCAGCACCAACGCGATCAGCGCACCCATCGTAATGCCGATGACACCGCCGATCGCGCAGAGCACAATCGCCTCCAGCGTGAACTGCAGCAGGATGATCTTCTTCGTCGCACCGATGGCCTTTCGCACGCCGATCTCACGCGTGCGTTCGGTCACGGACACGAGCATGATGTTCATCACGCCGACTCCGCCCACCATCAAGCCCATCGAGCTCAAGCCGAACATCAGCAGAAAGAGCGATGCGGTCACCTGGTTCCACAAGCGCGTGATGGAGTCCGCGCCGAAGATCGCGAAATTGTCGTTCTGCTCGTTGCGCACCTTGCGGCGACGACGCAGCAGCTCGCGCATCTCGTCCTCCACCAGCGGGCGGTTTTTCTGGTCATCGAACTTCACCGAAATCCAGTAGTCCAGCACCTCGGGATGCAGCTTGTGAAAGGTCGTAATCGGAAAGTACGCGAAGCTGTCGTCAGGGTTCTTGCCGCCGCCAAAGGCCTGCTTCTGCTTGTCCACGACGCCGATCACCGTGAAGTAACGACCAGCGATATCGACCTCTTTGCCGATCGGCTCTTCGCCCTGGAAGAGATCTTCAGCCGCGTCGTGACCCAGCACGACGACATCTGCTGCGCGCTCCTGCTCATTCTGCGTGAAGTAGCGCCCGTCCTTCAGGTTCCAGTCGTACACCTGCTGCACGCTGACGGTGTCCCCCTCCAGCGACAGGTTCTCCACCTTGTGGCCCTTGTATTTGCCGATCGTCGAGCCCGCGTTGAACTGGAAGTTCTGATACCGCAGGGAGGCCGAGGCCGCCGTCACATGCGGAAGCTCGCTCAGCGCCGTCATGTCGTCGTAGGTGAACTGTTTGCGTGCGAGTTCTTCGGCGGTCGGCCGGCCCATGCCGAACTGAAAGCGGAAGACCCACAGCACGTTGCTGCCCAGCGACTCCACCATGCTGCTCACCGACGAGTTCAGCCCGTTGATCACCGACGAAATCGCGATCACCGTCATCACACCGATAACGATGCCGAGGATGGTGAGGCTCGAGCGCAGCTTGTTGGCGCGCAGCGTGTCGAGCGCCATGCGTACGGATTCGCGTTGATCGGTGGCTTTCATAGGGAAGTCGTAAGTGAAAAGTCGTAAGTGAAAAGTTTATGAGTTCGCGGTTCGCTTGATATGTTTCTGTTCGCGAAGAGTTGCAATCGATGCATTCAGAATCACTCCAAGTTCCGTTGCCAGTGCCTGGGTATCGAGTAGCGTCTCAGGGTCGCCAAAGCCGAACGAGAGTGCGAGTTCAAGTTGCGTCTCGACCTCTAATACCGAGCCTCTGGCGATGCCCAGGAAATGAACAAACTCTCCTGCGGAGAGCCTACCGCGGCCTTCCGCAATATTGCTCGGCACAGAGACGGCCGCGCGGCGCAGTTGGTTCGTCAAACCGAATCGCTCATCCACCGGAAATCCCGCGTGGCAACATACACGGCCTTTGCCAAAGCCATCGACTTCTGCCACGCAACGGAATCTCGTAATGTCGAAGCTCTCATCATCACTTATGACTTTCCACTCTTCACTGACGACTGACGTCAAAACTCACTCCTCAACGCCACAATCGGGTCCAGGTCCGCCGCCTTGCGCGCGGGATACACCCCAAAGAAAATGCCAATGCTGATCGCCACACCAAGCCCTACGAAGACGCTCCACAGGGCGATCGTCGAGGGGAAATCAATGAGGTACGTAATGCCTTTCGCACCCGCGATGCCCGTGGCCACGCCGATCAAGCCGCCGACAAAGGCCATCGTCGCGCTCTCCATCAGAAACTGCTTGAGGATGTCGCCGCGCCGGGCGCCCAGCGCCTTGCGCACGCCGATTTCGCGCGTCCGCTCAGTTACCGAGACCAGCATGATGTTCATGATGACGATGCCGCCGACCACCAGCGAGATCGCCGCAATCGCCACGGCCACCGCGCCGAAGGAGTTGGTGATCTGCGAGAAGAACCCTGCAAGCGTGTCCGAAGTGTCGAGGTTGAAGCTGTCCAGCTCATCCGGGCGATCGTGCCGAATGCCGCGCATCAGCACGCGCAACTCATCGCCCACAGTCTCCATCGCACCGGGCGCGTTGCCGGCCTTCACGTAGATCGTGAGCGTCTTCGCCGTGCCGTAGGTCTTCTGGTACGCGGTCAACGGCACGGCGACAAAGTTGTCCTGCGACTGCCCGAGCGTCGAGCCCTGCTTCTCCGCAAGGCCAACCACCGTGTACGGCACGCCATCGACGCGGATCTCTTTGCCCAGCGGATCTTCGCCGCGCAGCACGTTGTCTTCAATGTCCTGCCCGATGATGGCGACGCGCGACGCATGGTCTTCATCACTCTGCGTCAGGTCGCGGCCCTCGACGATGTCGAGGTTCTGCATGGACGCCATCAGCGATGTGTAGCCGCGGATCGTCGAATCCGTCGTGCTCTGCGTCTTGTAAACCACTTTGCCCGTCGCGCCCTGCATCGCGCCGACCTTCTGGCAGTGTCCGCAGTTTTCCTGCACATAGCGATACTCGTCCAGCGTCACGTTCTTGCGCTTCTGATAGCGCAGGTACTCCTGATAGCTCGTCATGAAGCTCGGCTGCTTGGAGATGGTGTACGTGTCCGCTCCGTAGCGGTTGAACTTCGATGCAACGTAAACGTTCGCACCGTTGACCAGCGTGACCACGGCAATCACCGAGGCAACACCGATCACCACGCCCAGCAGTGTGAGCACGGTGCGAAGTTTGTTCGTCCAGAGCGCGTCCAGCGCCATGCGGAATGCGTCGCGAGTATCCATGGGTTGAAGGGGCCTGACCAGTCTAACCGTTCTGCAGGTGTCGTCCCGATGCCATACGCGATTCCCGCGCAGTTGGTTCCCTGCGCCGGTACAATAGAGGCTGTGCAGGTGGTCGGGTGATCGCTGCTCCCCGCGTTTCGGCGTCGGGGAGGGGAGGAAAGTCCGAACTCCGCAGGGCAGTGTGCCGGATAACGTCCGGGGTCCGAGCGTCAAGGCTCGCGATACGGCCAGTGCAACAGAAAGCAAACCGCCTTCGGCAACGGAGGTAAGGGTGAAAGGGTGGGGTAAGAGCCCACCGCGTCCGCAGCAATGCGTACGGCACGGTAAACCCCACACGGAGCAAGACCAAATAGGCAGGGAGATCGAACGCCGCTCTTCAAGGCGCGATCGCGTGGCGGCCCGTCACGTCCAGGCGAAGAGGTGTCTTCGGACACGCCGGAACCTGCGGGTAGGTTGCTGGAGCCAGTCAGTAATGGCTGGCCTAGAGGAATGATCGCCTAGAACAAAATTCGGCTTACGGGCCACCTGCACACTTCATCCCAGTCCATAAGTCCGCCCCGCAGTGGTACATGCCCGGTATCTTTCGTGGTATCCAAAGACCTGATTTTGTGCGGCTTTTGTGGTTTCGACAACAAAATCATTGGCGTATGCTGGGGCTACTATGGACGCTCTCTCTCTTTCCCGCCTTGGCCGGCTCTCCCTCTTCGTGTGCGCGCTCGCTGCTGTCGCTCCGTTGACCGGCTGCGGCGTTGGCGCCATCAACTCTTCCAGCAGCGCACAAGCGCTGCAGGTCCACGGCACTATCATGGGCGGCAACCAGCCTGTCGCAGGCGCGACGATCCACCTCTACGCCGCCGGCAAAACGGGCTACGCCTCCGCCGCCACTGACCTGCTCACCCAGACGGTGACCACCGACCAGTTCGGCATGTTCAACCTCACCGGTCTGTACACCTGCGGCTCCGCCACGGACCAGATGTACCTCGCCGCCGTCGGTGGCAACCCCGGCCTGCCCAGCGGCACCAACCCCGCGCTGGTCGAGATGGTCGTGATCGGCGATTGCAGCACACTGGGCAGCAGCACGATCCTGAATGTTACGGAGGTGACGACAGCCGCAGCGGCCTATGCCCTGCAGGCGTTCTCGGGCGACTACGCTCACATCGGCTCCTCCGCGACGAACCTTACGGGCATCCGCAACGCCATGCTCGACGCGCAGTTGATCGCCTCGACTTCTACCGGCATTGCGCCTGTACTGCCCAGCACGCAGAGCACAGAAACAACCAAGCTCTACACCTTCGCCGACGCGTTGGCGAGCTGTGTGAACTCCGACGGCGGCTCGGGCTGCCAACCGCTCTTCACCGCCGCCACCCCAGCGGGCGGCTCCGCGCCGACGGACGTCTGGAGCGCGGCGCTGGACATCGTGCGCAACCCCGGACACAACGTCACCGAGGTCTACAACACGCTGCCAGCGCAGGTGCCCTTTATGCCGACGTTGACCAGCGCCCCCAGCGATTGGACGATGACCTTCAGCACCTCGAACGCCAACTTCACATTACCCACGGCGGTCGCTGTCGATAGCCTGGGCAATGTCTGGGCTGGCAGCGCCAACGCCAGCATCGCCGGCTTTACCGCGCAGGGCGCATCGCTCGCCGGCTCGCCCTACTCCCACCAGAGTTTCGCGGAGACCTTCGGTGTCGCGATCGACGGTAACGACAACGTCTGGGCCACGTCGGAAGAAACTCCCGTACGCAGCTCCATCAGCAAAGGCTCTGTCTTCGAGTGGGCTGCGGCCTCATCATCCTCCCCGGGATCCCTCGTCAACACCATCGGTGACACCACCTTCAGCTTCCCCGAGTCCATTGCCTGGGACACGAATGGAACCATGATCGTCGGCAATTACTACGGTGGCAGCGCGGGCGGCAACGCCACCATCCTCGACCTGAGCATGAACGTGCTCTACACGAACGTCGGGCTGGGCTACGCGCCGCTTGTTCAGGGGGTTGTTCCCGACGCCAATCACGGGGTGTGGTTCGCCCTGAACTCCAGCACCATGACCACGCACGCGCCGCTGAACAGTTCCGTCACTCCGACGCAGATCAGCTGCTGCGACAACGGCAACGCCATCGCCTCTGACCCCGCGGGCAACCTCTGGGTTTCCAATTACGGCAGCAGCTCCGTGAGCGAAATCTCGCCCGCCAATACGGTGCTGATCAATCAAGCCAGCGGTGGAGGTCTCGCCAGTCCGTCGGCACTCGTGATTGACGCCAACGGCAACCTCTTCGTTCCCAATTACCACGGGGCATCGCTTTCCGTGATCGCAGGCAGCCTTGGCGCGAAGACTCCCGCATCCGCCATCTCGCCCGCACCCGGCTATGGGCGAGACCTCTCGCTGATCCAGCCCTTCGCCACAGCGGTCGATGCAAGCGGCAATGTCTGGATGACCGACCGAGGAGCGAACAAGATCGTCATGTTCTTCGGCCTGGCGGCGCCCACCAGGACGCCGATGACGGCGTTCCCTGCCGTCCCCTAAAGCGCGACGCCTACAAACAGAACGGCCGCCTCTACGCGAGGCGGCCGTTCTATTTGCGCTTCAGATCTAGCGCGTCTTCCACTTCGAGCCGAGGCTCGCGAGCTTGTCTTCCATGGACAACGCCGGAGGGGCCGCCTTCGGCTTGAAATCGCCCTTCTTCTTTCCGCCGCCCTGCGGGGCCGACGGCGCCAGCAGCTGCTTGATCGAAAGCGAAATGCGCTTCGTCTTCGCGTCTGCTGACAGCACCTTCACCTTGACGATCTGCCCCGCCTTCAGCACCTCGCTCGGGTCCTTGATGAACTTGTTCGAGACCTCGGAGATATGCACCAGACCATCCTGATGCACGCCGATGTCGACGAACGCACCGAACTTCGTCACGTTCGTCACCACTCCTTCGAGCACCATGCCGGGATTCACATCCGAAATTTCGCGTACGCTCTCGTTGAAGCTCGGCGCGACGAACTTATCGCGCGGATCACGCCCCGGCTTCTTCAGTTCTTCGAGGATGTCGTTCAGCGTGAACGAACCCACAGCGAAGCTATCCTTCTTCACGCCCGCCAGCTGCGCCGGATTGCGAATCAGGTCGGACACCGGCGTCGAAAGCGAGCGCGCAATCTCTTCCACCAACCCATACGACTCCGGATGCACCGCCGTGTTGTCGAGCGGCTGCTCGCCATCGCGAATCCGCAAGAAGCCCGCAGCCTGCTCGAAGGTCTTCGGCCCAACGCCCGACACCTCGCGCAGCTGCGCACGCGAGTTGAAGCGGCCGTTCGCATCGCGATAGCTCACGATGTTCAGCGCAATGCGCTCGCTGATGCCCGCGACGTAACGCAGCAGCGTCCACGATGCGGTGTTGAGGTCCACACCCACACGGTTCACGCAGCTTTCAATCGTCGCTCCAAGCTGCTGCTGCAACTGACGCTGATCGACGTCGTGCTGATACTGCCCCACGCCAATCGACTTTGGATCGACCTTCACCAACTCCGACAGCGGGTCCTGCAAGCGGCGCGCAATCGAGATCGCGCCACGCACCGTAAGGTCGAGGTTCGGAAACTCCTGTCGTGCCACATCGCTCGCCGAGTACACGCTGGCGCCCGCCTCCGACACCGTCACGCGGAACACCTCGCTCAGGTTCTTCTCCTTGAGAAAGTCGCTGACGAACGCATCTGTCTCGCGCGACGCCGTGCCGTTGCCAATCGCGATGGCGCGAATGTTGTGCTTCGCCATCAACACCGCAAGCTTGTCGTTGGCTTCCTTCGTGCGGCCCGTGTGCGGATAGATCACGTCTTCCGCCAGGAACTTGCCCGTCTCATCGACCACTGCAAGCTTGCAGCCCGTACGCAAACCAGGATCAACGCCCAGCACACCGATGGGCCCCGCAGGCGCGGCGAGCAACAGATGCTCGAGGTTGTCGCGGAAGACTTCAATCGCCGCAGCGTCCGAACGACGCTTCAACTCCAGACGAATCTCGCCCTGAATCGACGAGTTCAGCAGACGCTTCCAGCAGTCTTCAATCGCAAGGTTGAGGTGCGCGGTCCAATCGCCATCCGTGTGCAGAATGCGCGAGCGCAGCAACGCGAACATGCGCGGCTCATCGGTTTCGATCAGCCAGTACAACACGTTCTCGGCTTCACCACGACGCACCGCGAGCATACGGTGCGACGGGATGTTCTTCACCGGCTCGCGATACTCGTAGTACATCTTGAACTTTTCCTGCTCGTCTTTCGCGTCGGTCATCTTGCGCGCGGAGATCGTGCCTTCCTCGAACATCACATGGCGCACGGCCTTGCGCACTTCAGCGTCTTCGCTGATCTGCTCGGCGACGATGTGGCGCGCGCCCTCGAGCGCTTCCTCGATCGTGTTCACTTCCTTCGCCGGATCGACCAGCGACTGCGCAAGCGCCACAAGATCCAGCTCCGCCGGAGTCTGCGCCCACATGTACGTCGCCAGCGGATCCAGGCCCTTCTCGCGCGCAATCGTTGCCTTCGTGCGGCGCTTCGGCTTGTACGGCAGGTAGAGATCTTCGAGCTCGCTGCGGTCCATCGTCGCGACGATGCGCGCCTTCAACTCATCGGTCAGCTTGCCCTGCTCGGCAATCGACGAGAGCACCGTCTCGCGGCGCTGCACGAGCTCGCGGAAGTACTCAATCTTCTCCGCGACATCGCGGATCTGCACTTCATCGAGGTTGCCAGTGGCTTCCTTGCGATAGCGCGCAATGAACGGCACGGTAGAGCCTTCATCAATCAACGCCATGACGGCGCGAACGCCAGCATCGGGCAGGCTGAGGGTTTGGGCGATGTGCGAAACGAAGCGAGGTTCGAGCGGGGTTACATCAGGCATACTCCCACGATGCTAAAGAACCCGCGCGAGGAAATGTGGTGCCCCAATCTCGACGCTTTGCGTTCAGCTACTTAGCGGCTGCCGCATCGCACGCACACTTACGATATCCCTCAGACGTATACGTCGCCGTGGCGCACGCATACGCCGGCCACAACAGCTTCATCACCATCGCGCGCTTGCCGCCATCGCCCGGAAAAAAGTACTTCTCATATGCCTGCGACGAAGCCGTCTGGCTCGCCTGATCGTGCAGGAAGCCAGCGGTCAACGTGTTCGCCGCGGCGGCGTCATACGCGGGCAGATGATACGTCGACGAGTAGCGATATTCCTCGCTCCACTCGCCTGCACCAGCGATGTTCGGCGCCACATAGACTGCATAGTCCTTCAAGATGAACGATGACGTCTCTACATCCGCCATGGTGAACGCAGGATGATTGCCGTTGATCGGCGAGATCGATGGCACGATCTTCACGGCCACGCTGCGATCGCCGTCGTGCAACGCGAGCATCTCGTCCATATGCGTATGCGCGAAGAGCGCCAGGCGCACCACATCGGCATACGCGATGAGCGTGCTGCCGAGATGATCGTCGCCCAGCAACATCGACGCGGACTCGCCCTTGCACACCTGATGGCCGCCAATGATGGTGTTGTACGCATCAATGCTCGGTGCGATGTGGCCGATCACCCAGACCTGCTTATGCTGCTCGCGCGCCTGCTGCAACTGCGCTTTCAACCACGCCACCTGTTCGGCCGCGCCGTCGCGGTCGGGCTTGCCGCCGCAAGACTTGAAATGCGTACTCTCGAAGATGTCCTGCAACACCAGTAAGCGCGCGTCCTTGAACGGCGCAGGAAGATCCACGCTCCAATCGCCGCGGCGTGAGGCCTCGTGCGCGATCTTATCGGTGTCGCTCTGCGCCAGGGGTGAGAGCGCCAAAGCATCAGCGCGTAGAAAGGCGCTGTCAGGATCTTCGCGGTAGTCGCCGCAGCCGGAGTCGTTATTGCCGAGCGCGATATACGTCGGCGTCTTCGGATACGCCGCGCGGATTTGCAACGCCACAAACGCGACCGTCTTCGCCGCGAACGCAGGATACTCTGCAGGCTTACCACCGAGCGCCGCGTACCGGCATTCGAACTCATGGGCCATCATGTCGCCGGTAACGGTGATGAACGCAGGCGACGCGATGCGTTTGCGCGACTGCTCAAGCGACGCCTTGAAGAGCGGCCAATCGCTGTCGATTCCACGCGATGGACAAGCCTTCGCGAGCTTCTGGAACTCTTCAATCTGCGCAGACGCTGCAGGCTTGCTCAGGACCGATGCCCACTCGCTCGCGGGCGCCTTCTGCAGCGCGTCGAACTTCGCGGGGTCACGGAACGGATCGAAGTGTACGTCCGAGAGCATCAACACCGGCTGCGTTTGCGCCGCAGCGCGCGCGCCGGAGATCCCGGCACCGCAAGCAACGAGACACAACGACGCCACTAGGCGTAACTGACGGCCGATCAACATTTCACCACTCTAGACGTTTCTCAGCCGCGGCGTCTTCTCTCTTTGCGAAATCTATCCGTTGTACTCGGTCACGCCGTTGCCGCCTGCGACCAGCGCGACCTCAGCCATGCGCAAGAACAAGCCATGCTCCACGACGCCGACGATCGCGCGAATCTCCGCAGCGGTCTTCTCGGGGTCTTCGATGACGCCGCAATGGCAGTCGAGGATGTAGTTCTGCTCATCGGTGAGCAGCGGCGATGCGCCGTCCTTCTGCATACGCAGCATGGGGTTCAGGCCGAGCTTGAAGAGCTTGTCTTCGACCAGCGGACGCGCCATCTTGATGATCTCGATCGGCAGCGGAAATTTTCCCAGGTGCGGCACAAGCTTCGACTCGTCCACCACACAGACGAAGCGCTTCGACGAGCTGGCAACGATCTTCTCGCGCAGCAATGCCGCGCCGCCGCCCTTGATGAGCGCAAGCCCCGGCGCGACTTCATCCGCGCCGTCGATGTAGAGATCAATCTCCGGCATCTCTTCGAGCGAGACAACCTCGATGCCCAGCGAGCGGCCAAGCTCCGCGCTCGAGTCACTCGAAGCGACCGCGCGAATTTTCAAGCCCTGCTGCACGCGCGCACCCAGCGCCTTGATGAACTGCACCGAGGTCGAGCCCGTACCGAGCCCCACACGCATGCCATCTTCAACCATCGCCGCTGCCCGCTTGCCTACCAGTGCTTTTGCGTCATCTTGTGTCATAACGTATCTTCTTGTCCTTGGTGCGTTTGCGAATGGGCGTAACTATGCTCACGAAGTGTCTTCTGCAAGCCGCTCAAGTGTTTCAGCTCACCCTGACGAACCGAGTAGAGAGGATCGTTCTTCTTGAGTAATTTGAGCTCGTCTTCAACGCCCTTCTTGAGGGCGTAGAGGTCCCAAGACTCTTCAGAAAATTGAGCGCATTCTTTGCAAGTCTTCACATCAAAAGCCTACAGCAAGCGGCTCCTCTAACGGCACCAGGCTGAGACGGTAGTCTCAGCCTGGTGCGTTGCTGCACATATTACTTGTTATTTGCTTACTTCTTAACGACCTTCTTCGCAGCTTCCACCACATGAGCAGCGGTGATGCCGAGCTTTTCCAGCACCAGCGGGCCGGGAGCCGAGGCGCCGAAGCGATCGATGCCGATCGCGTAGCCGTCGCGGCCCACGTACTTGTACCAGGGCTGCGTGGCTGCGGCTTCGATCGAAACCACCGGCACGTTCTTCGGGAAGATCGAGTCCTTGTACTCAGCCGTCTGCTCTTCGAAGATCTTGAAGCTGGGCATCGACACAACCGTCGCGTTGATGCCTGCAGCCTTCAGCTCTTCGCCAGCCTTCAGGATGAGCTGCACTTCGGAACCGGTCGAGACGAGCACGACATCCGAACCGTAGGACTCCAGCTTGTAAGCACCCTTGCGAACGCCGTCGAACACCTTGTACTTGTCCGCGTCCAGCGTGGGCAGGTCCTGACGCGAGAGCGCCATCCATGCCGGTCCGCCGCGCTCCACTGCGAGGCCCCATGCTGCCGAGGTCTCGTTCGCATCCGCCGGACGGAAGTCCGTGAGCTCAGGGATGATGCGCAGCGCGCCGAGGTGCTCCACCGGCTGGTGCGTCGGGCCGTCTTCGCCCAGGCCCACCGAGTCATGCGTGAAGATGTACAGCGAGCGCGAGTGCTGCAGAGCGCCCATGCGGAGCGCCGAGCGGCAGTAATCGCTGAAGGTGAAGAAGGTCGAGCCGAACGGCAGCAGACCGCCGTGCGCCGAGATACCGTTCACCGCAGCCATCATGCCGAACTCGCGCACGCCGAAGAAGACGTTGCGGCCCTTCGGGTCTTCGTGGAAGTTGGCCGAGTCCTTGAAGATGGTTTTCGTGGACGAGGTGAGATCGGCTGCACCACCGAAGAGCTCCGGCAGCACTGCGCCGAGCTTGTTCAGCACGACCTGGCCAGCGTTACGCGTCGCCACAGGCTTGTCCGACGGGAACACCGGCAGTTCCTTCTGCCAGTCTGCGGGGAGCTTCTCTTCCGAGGTACGCGTGTACTGCGCGGCGAGCTCCGGGAACTCCTTCGCGTAAGCGTCGAAGCGCTCGTGCCATGCGGCAACAGCCTTCGCGCCCTTCTCCTCGGCCTTGCGCCAGTTGGTCAGCGCTTCCTCGGGGATGAAGAAGCTCTTTTCGGGGTCGAAGCCGAAGAACTTCTTGGCAGCAATCGTGCCTTCCTTGCCCAGCGGCTCACCGTGCACGGACTTGGTGCCTGCCTTCGGTGCGCCGAAGCCGATGACCGTGCGCACGCGGATCAGCGTGGGCTTTTCCTTCTGCGACTTGCCCGCTTCGATAGCCTTCGAGATCTCGTCAAGATCGTTGCCGTCGGAGACGAACTCCACGTGCCAGCCGTATGCCTCGAAGCGCTTGGTAACGTCTTCGGTGTACGAGAGGTCGGTCGGGCCGTCGAGCGAGATGAGGTTGTCGTCATAGAGCACGATCAGCTTGTTCAGCTTCAGCGTGCCGGCCAGCGACGCCGCTTCGTGCGAGATGCCTTCCATCAGGCAGCCATCGCCGCAGATGACGTAGGTGTAGTGGTCGACGATCTTGAACTTGTCGTTGTTGTATACCGCAGCCTGGTGCTTCTCAGCGATCGCGAGGCCGACGGCCTCCGCAAAACCCTGGCCGAGGGGGCCGGTCGTCACTTCGACGCCGTCGGTTTCATGCGACTCGGGGTGACCCGGCGTGCGGGATTCCCACTGGCGGAAGCTCTTCAGGTCGTCCATCGAAACCTTGAAGCCAGCCAGGTGCAGCGTGCCGTAGAGCAGTGCCGAAGCGTGGCCGTTCGAGAGAACGAAGCGGTCGCGGTCGCTCCAGAGCGACTCCTTCGGGTTGTACTTCATGAACTTGTGAAAGAGCAGGTATGCGATGGGCGCGCAGCCCAAAGGCGCGCCCGGGTGGCCACTGTTGGCCTTTTCTACCTGGTCTACGGCCAGGAGGCGGAGGGTGTTGATCGAAAGCTGATCGAGTTCCTGCTGCGAAAGTTCGCTCATGGGTAATGAAGTCCTTCGTCGGTTCTTTGGGGGTTTGGATAAAAGAACAAGAAACGTGGGCAGCGGGAGACGATCGCTCGCCTGCGGTCCGCCACTTGCGGAGGCCGCTGCTGGCTTCCAGTGTACAAAGTTTTGCGCAGGCGTGTCGTTGCGCGCTGTTCGAAGGGGCTGGAAAGGACGGATTTTCACCGATATGCAAAACCGATATGCAAAAGGGGCGGAGGCATTCGCCCCCGCCCCTTCGGCTTTTCGTGCCGACTACTTCTTATCGTCCTTACGCGGCGCAGGCGGTGCCTGGCGCTGCGGCTGGACGGGCTGTTGCCGCTGCGGCGGGGCCTGAGGCTGCGCCTGCCGCTGGGGTTGTTGGGCCTGCGGTTGCGGCTGGTACATCCGCTGCATCTGCTGGCGATCCGGTTGGTGCTGTTGCGGCTGCTGGCGCTGCTGCGGCTCGCCCCCTTCCACCGGACCGAAGTTCCGGCGCGGATTCGGGTCCTGCGTCCGCCCGGTCGGCTGCTGCTGGTTCGGCGGTGCAGAACGCATCGTGGGCGCGTTCTGCGAGTCCCCCGGAGACATATGCGCGCCGCTGCGAACATCGCCCGAAGGCTGTGTGACGTTGCCACCGTTGCCGGGAGCAGAATCTATGCGGCGGCCCGGCTGCGGCGTCGGCATGTAGCCCTGCGGACGGCTATTGCCACCACCGTTCGAGGTTGCCGGCTGCTGCGGCTGACCGCCCGAAGGCTGACCGCCGCCGCGGTTCCAGTTACCGCCGTTGTTCTGCCCCGGCTGATTGCCCCCCGGACGACCGACATAGCCGCCCTGCTGCGGCGGTTGGCCACCCTGTTGCGGGCCACCGCGCTGCATCTGTCCACCGTTGCCGCCGCGGTTATAGCCCGCGCTGCCCGGCCTGTTGGACTGCGAAGGCCCGCGGAAGAACCCGCCGCCCTGCTGCTGTTGCGGCTGGCGTGCGCCACCATTCGGAGCGCCGCCACCATACATTCGCGGCCCCGGTTGCACCTGCGGACGACCGACCACAGCGGCGCCTGCAAGTTGCTGCTGCCCGAGCTGCATGCGGTTACCCGCCACCGGACGCCCCGCCGCGAAGGCCCCGGGAGCCATCGCCACGGCGCGGCCACGGTAAGCAAAATTGCGCCCGGCGTTGCCGCCCGCGAAGCCCGAGTATGGCGTCCGCATGTCATACACGCGACGCACCATCGCCGGGTCGCGGCTCCAGATGTTCGTCACGTTGACGCGGTTGATGTAGATGCCGCTGGTGCGATACCAAGGCGTAAAGACCTCGCGCGGGCCTAGCGGGAACCAGCCCGTGAAGTTCGATCCACCGACGAAAACGACCAACGCCGGAGCATAGACCGGACGCACGCCGCGCGGGCCGGGAATCCAGCCCCAGCGCGGGCCAAAGCGCGCCCAGCGACCGTAGTGGTACGGCGCAAAGCCCCAACGCTCACCGCCGACCCACGTCCAGCCCCACGGCGGAACGAACGCCCAGTGGCCGACGCGATACGGCTCCCAGTCCACAGCAACGCCCGCCGGATACCAGACCGGACCGTACTCGCTGTCCTGCTGCCAGCTGCCGTTGGCGGCAAGGTCCTCGCTGCCGATCGTGCCCTCATCGACGTAACCGCCGACTTCCTGCTCGGCCTGCTGGAACTGCTGATCGCGGCTGATCGAGAACTGGTCGAGGACGTCGGCCTGCTGCGCGTGCACCTGCTGCACCTCGAGGTTGTCCGTGCCTGCAAGCTGCAGCGCCGTGCCGGAGTTCACCACCTGCGTGAAGTTATTGCCCTCAATGCGCGCCTGTCCGCTGAGGACATTCACCCAGGTAATGTCCTGGCTCGGATCGACGTCGATGCGGATGTCGCCCGCCGCCTGCACGCTCACCGCGACGTTCGGCGTGTCCACCTCGGTTTGCGAACCGACGTCGTAGCCGAAGGTGCGCAGGTGCACCGAGCCGCCCGCGAGGCCGAACTGCGCCAGCGTGTCGGTCATCGCCTGCACGGTGAAGTCCGTGTTCGCGCCGAGGCGCACGGCGATCTGCCCGGTCTGAACCTCCGCCTGCGAGTTGTCGGCGGTGTAGAGACGGTCACCGCCGGTCAGCGGATAGTTCAGCTCTGCAGAGACGAATCCATTGCCCGCTGCGGGCTGGAACGATGCCTGCCCGTTCAACACGGCCACGCGCGCCACACGCTGTGGCGGATCGGCGGAGGGATCGCCCGTTCCGGCTTGAAAATCAGCCTGTTGCTGCTGGTCGGGCGTCATCTGAGCGTAGGCGCCCGAGGGGTCCTGCGCGCTGAGCAGATACGCTCCGCCAAACATCAGGCCCGCAGCCGCTACAGCGGGCGCGAACCACAAAACACGGTGACGGCTGAAGGTTTTCATTCGAGTCCATCCCCTTTCCTGAGGAACAAGATCATCGGGCAAACAAGCCCCGGCGCCTCATCCTAAACCCGCGCTGCAGAAAAAAGATGCATCGCAGTGCGAATCCCGGGAACCTCTGCGGGCAAGCCGTCGTATTCTTGCTCGAACTACAGGAGCGTACGTCCATGAAGCTTCGAACTGCCTCTCTTGCTCTTCCTCTCGTGGCGCTGCTGGCGCTGAGCAGCACCACTGGCTGCCGCATCACCAAGACCGGCAGCGGCAACAAGGAAAACGTGGATGTCGCCACGCCCTTCGGCTCCGTGAACGTGAAGACCGACGACGCGCGCGTCGCCGGAAACCTCGGCCTCGCGCTCTACCCCGGCGCCGTGCCCGTGAAGGACAAGAACGACAAAGACAACGACCAGGCCGACGTAAACCTGAACTTCGGCGGCTTCCACCTCGGCGTTACTGCGGCCAGCTACCAGACGCACGATCAGCCTTCGCAGGTCGAGGCCTTCTACCGCAAGGACCTCGCCAAGTACGGCTCTGTGCTCAAGTGCGTTGACAAGGCCCCCGTCGGCGAGCCCACCCGCACCGAGCAGGGCCTGACCTGCAATGACGGCAAGAACGACACCGTCCGCGTACGCGGAGGCGCGGCTCCCAGCTTCGAGCTCCGCACCGGCTCGCCGAAGCACCAGCGCATCGTCGGCATTGAAACGAAGGACGGCGCCACCAAGATCGGCCTCGTCAAACTCGATCTGCCCGGTTCGGTGACCTTCGACAGCAGCGACCACAAGACCGCGCAGTAGAGGCGAGAAACCAGGAGAGGCTAGGAAGTAGGAAGTGGTCTCGCGCCCCACCACGAACGGGCGCCCCAGGTCTCGCTTCTGAGACCTGGGTTCTGAGAATCTCTCCTCATCTGCTCTTCCTAAATCCTTCTTCCCCGCCTTCCCTGTACCCTTAGAAGTGATGCAACACCTTTGCCCACGCTGCCGCTTCGCGGTGGAAGATGATGAAGACGGCGCGCTGACCTATTGCCGCCACTGCGGAATGCCGCAAGTGAAGCTCTCCGAAGAGCTCGCCGAACGCGCAGCGCAAGAGCGGGCAGGTGCTATCGCCGGCCCGGCACAGCTTGCCTCAGCCGAATTCCCCACCCCCTCTGCGAGCTCGACTCCAGCGGCCCCGCCGCCTGACCCGACGCGCCCCGACTGGCGCATCGCCGTGCAGTGTGCCGCGCTTGCCGGTGGCATCGCCTTGGTCTTCGCCCTCGTCGGAGCGGTCGCCGCGCCTGCAGGACTGCTCGGTCTGCTCTGGGCCGTCAGCGCGCCCATCGTCGCGCTTGGCATCTACGCTTCCCGCGCCACGGGCACGCGCATCACCATGGACTTCGGCTCCAAGCTCGGTGCACTCACCGGCCTCTTCGTGATGCTCGGCATGTCCTCGGTAAACACCGTGCAACTGCTGCTGGAGCGCTACGTGCGCCACGATTCCGCTCGCGTGGACGGCCAGTTCAACGCGATGTTCGCGCAGGCGAAGTTCGCCATGCTGCAGGGCGCAGGCAAAGACGCCGCTTCCGTCGCGCCGTTAGCCGCGAGCTTCGACAACCCCGAGATCCGCGCCGGTATTCTGCTCGCTTCGCTCGCCATCTTCACCCTGATGTACCTCGCCTTCTCCGCGCTCGGCGGAGCCTTTGCTGGCGCCCTGCGAGCACGCAAGGCGTAGGCCTTGATATCCTGACGACACCATGAGCGAAACGACTACGCCCGCACCCTCGACCAAGACCTCCAAGCTCCGCGAGAAAGGCCGCCTGATGTCGGCCTCCGAGATCGAGCGCACGCTCGTCCGCCTGGCGCATGAAATCGTCGAGCGCAACAACGGCGCCGCGAACGTGGGTCTCGTCGGCATCAAGCGCCGCGGCGTGCCGCTGGCCGAGCGTCTGGGCAAGCTCATCACCAACATTGAAAAGCAGCCCGTCGATGTCGGCACGCTCGACATCAGCTTCTACCGCGACGACCTCACCACGCGTGACGTGCGTCCCGTTGTCGAAAAGGGCGAGCTTGGCTTCGACGTCACCGGTCGCGACATCATCCTGATGGACGACGTGCTCTACACGGGCCGCACCATCCGCGCAGCTCTTGACGCACTCTTCGACCACGGCCGCCCCAAGAGCGTACAGCTGCTCGTGCTGATCGACCGCGGCCACCGCGAACTGCCGATCGAGGCCAAGTTCATCGGCCGCATCGTTCCCACCAGCCGCCGCGAGATCATCGAAGTGAAGCTCCGCGAGATTGACAACGACGAACAGGTGCTACTGATGGAACTGGCTGACTAGGCCGCTTCCACAGAAGGAACAAACGCCCTCGAGTCGCGATGACCTCGAGGGCGTCTCTCTTTGCCGCCGCAACGTCGGTTCCTGCAGCGCATCTGTGTAAGAATCGCCACACCCCCGACATTCCAGCAACTGATGCCAGATAAGAGCATCCAGAGCGATGACACTATGAGCCAGAACGAAGCGACTCTCCCCCCGCAAACTGCTACGACTCCGCCAACGGTCGCCCCGATGAGCATGGCCGAGGTGCTGCGCATCCCCGTCATGCGGCGGCTCTGGTACGCGCAGATCGTCTCCACCTTCGGCGACTTCCTTGCGCTCTTCGCGGTCATGATCGTGATGACCTACCAGCTCCGCGCCACGCCGCAGCAGATCACCGGCGTGCAGATTGCCTACATGGGGCCGATCGCCATCCTCGGCGTACTCTCGGGCGTCTTCGTGGACCGCTGGCCGACGAAGATCACGCTCGTCACCTCGGACTATCTGCGCGCGCTGCTCTGCCTGAGCCTCCTGTTGGTGCATAACGTCTGGGGTTTCTACATCGCGCTCGCGCTGATCAGCGTGGTTTCCAGCTTCTTCGGTCCCGCGCAGGGCGTAGCGATACGCACCGCTGTGCCGCGCCACGGTATGCAGTCGGCGCAGAGCTTGCTGCAGCAGGTGATGATGATCATGCGCATCATCGGCGGCCCCATCGCCGCGTGGTTCGTCTCGAAGCTCGGGCCCCACCCTGCGTACTGGCTCGATGCGGTGAGCTTCATCGCCTCCGGCACGCTGATCCTTTCGCTCACGCTCACCACGCCGACAAGCGTGCCAGTCGTGCCCGATCCGACGACGAACCCCGACGGCGTCACCGCACCCGCCGCCGCGGAGCCGACCGGCCTTGCGCGCGTCGTCTCCGACATGAAGCAGGGCGCGAGCTTCATCATTCATCACGCGGCGCTCAGCTTCGTCATCCTCGCGTTGGCTTCAGCGATGTTTGTGCTCGGCTGCTTTGCTCCGCTCATCGCGGTGTATGTGCGCGACATCCTGCACAAGTCCGAAAAGACCTTCGGCTACACCAGCCCGATGATCGGCCTCGGCATGCTCATCGGCATCAACCTCATCACAACGAAGTTCAAGGGTAAGAAGGCCACAACGCTGGTCTACAGCGGGCTCTCGGGCATCGCCATCGGTGTCTTCCTGCTGGCGGCGCTGCCCCATCTTGGGGCGATGATCCCCGGCCTTTTCATCATCGGACTCTCGGCGGCGGCGGTCATCGTGCCCGCACAAACGCTGATCGCCCTTGAGACGCCGCCGCCGATGATGGGCCGCGTTGGCTCGACGGTGATGTCGGCAATCTTCACCGCACAGATCCTCGGCCTGATCCTGAGCGGCGTGCTGAGCGAACACATCAGCATCCGCACGGTCTTCGCGCTCTGCGGCGTCATGCTGCTGGTGATGATGCCGCTCGGCATGTGGATGCAGGGCAAGCGCGGAGCCACGGCCTAGCCGCTGCGGCTTCACCGCAAGACAAAACGGGCCGAGAGGCCCGTTTTCTTTGGCCGAAACCTGGCGGCTTAGGCTTGCGGGGCTTCCGCCGCCAGAGCAGCGACGTCTGCCTCAGAAGCCTCCGCTGCGATCACCGCAGCAGGCGCTTCCATCACCGCTTCCATCGCGGGTTCGACCGGCAGCGCGGCGTTCGCCGCAGCCATCTGCTCGGTGAGCGCCTCTACCTGCGCTTCCGGCGAATCCAGAGCGGCGACAGCAGCCACGGCGCTCGGCACGCGCTTCAGCTGGAAGCACGAGCGACACAGCACCGGACGTCCTTGCGTGGGCTTGAAGGGCACCGTGGTCTCCACGCCGCAGGAGGAGCACTCTGCGCGGGTTTCCGTGCGGGAAAGCGGGAGGGTTGTCGCGCCATTCGCGCCACTGCGACCGATGCCAGCGCGCTTGGCCTTGCAAGGCTTGCAGCGCTTCGGGTCGTTCTTAAACTGCTTGTCGAAAAAGAAGATCTGCTCGCCGGCCGTGAAGACAAAGTCTTGGCCGCAATCAGAGCATCTCAGGATTCTGTCGACGAATTCCATAGCGCCTTTCCCATCGTTCGGGATCCGGTGGAAGGCGTGGCCGCGTACAAGGGCGCGGAAGGCTTTCCAACCTCACTGCGTTACGTTGCGGGCCCGAACATCTGAGAAGACCAGGCCGCTGCATTCGTCCAGCGGAGAATGATTCCTGGGAGGAGAACAAAGTGATGCAGAGGTGGTGCTGAAGTGCAGGCCGGCGGCAGACTCTCGTCCGCACCGACCCGCCCGTCATTAGTCCTGTTCCTTACGCACCTTCTTACGGTTGCGCTTGCGAGCGAGCGCTTCTTTGACGCGCTTCTTTTCGCCCGGCTTCAGATAAAAGGAGTGACGCTTCACTTCCTTGATGATGTCCTCGGTCTGCACCTTGCGCTTAAAACGGCGCAGGGCATTCTCCAAAGGTTCACCTTCTTGAACTCGTACTTCTGCCAAGTGAAATACACCCCCAAACTTCGCCCGTTGGCTAACTAGTAGGATACCGCGAAATCGAGCCAAAAACGAGGGTTTGGTGTGAAATCGCGAAATCGGTTCCCGGGGATTGTAAGGTTTTGTCGGCATTTGTCCTGCCAGATCGAAAACCCCGCCTCGGCGTAGAGTAGAAATCATGATTCGCACTCATCGCGGACGCCGTCCGCAGATCGCCCCCGACGCCTATGTTGACCGCGCCGCCACGGTCATCGGCGAGGTGCGCCTCGGCGCTCGCTCCAGCGTGTGGCCGAACGCCGTTTTGCGCGGCGACGTGCACTTCATCGAGGTCGGCGAGGAGTCGAACATTCAGGACGGCGCCGTGCTGCACGGCATGAAGGACCTGCACCCCACCGTCGTCGGCAAACGCTGCACCATCGGCCATAATGCCACCGTCCACGGCTGCACGCTGGAGGATGACGTGCTCGTCGGCATGGGCGCGGTGATCCTGAACGGCGCGAAGATCGGCGCGGGTTCGATCGTGGCCGCCGGCGCGCTCGTGCTGGAGGGCGTCGAAGTTCCGCCGGCGTCATTGGTCGCCGGAGTGCCCGCAAAAATACGCAAGGCCCTCGGCGAAGAGGACCTTGCGGGAATTCGGAAATACGCTGAGAAGTACGTGGAGTACTCGCGCGAGTACATGGAAGACGACGGCTTCGAGGACTAGCGTCTACTGTACTGCTGGGGCTGCGCGTCTACTGCTGAGGCTGCGCGTCCTTGGCCTTCTTCTGAGCCTTCTCTTCCTTCTTCGTTGCCTTTTCCTGCTCCTTCAGCACCTTGGACTGCTGCTTAGCGGACTTTTCCTGCGCCTTGGCGGCGTCTTCGTTCTTCTTTGCCTGCTTCTGCTGCTCTTTCATGTCCTGCGGCGCGTTGGTCGTGGGCGCGGTAGCATCCTGGGCTTTGCCGGGGGTCGCGGGCATGGAAGCAGGTGCGGTCGCCGCCGGCGTTCCCGGAGCGGGAGCGCTGGGCTGAACCTGTGCGGGAGCGATGCCGGCATAGGCAAAAATCACGGCGGCGACGTAAACGGCCTTATTCATGGGTTGGTCTCCTGAGAGGCGAATGCGTCGCCTGTATTGAACATGGGATGCGGTGTCGTCAACGCCGCGCTGCCTCGCATGGCGACATTGTCCCGAGGCAACTCAACTCGAATCTCCGTGCATCTGAAGGTATGTCGCTAGGAAATCTACAGATTCGCCAGCGCAGATTTTTGTTGTACCGCTCGCGAAACTGCAGCATGCAACAAACTAGGCCGCTCTTCGTGAGCGGCCTTTCTTCGTCTACAGCGATCGAGGTTTAAGCACGACTCCACGAGCGCGAAAGCCAGAGCGCAATCATGGCCATCGCGGCGATCGCTGCCATCTCCACGCAGAAGGCGATGTTGCGCAGGTCCGGCACGCTGTGCGGTGCCAGCCAGAGCACCACCATCAAAAGCACGGCGACAGACGCCATCGCGGCGACACGACCGGCATGGACGACGCGACGACGTGGCGGCGCGGCAGGGAGCGCGACGGCCACCTTTGCGGCGAACGCGGGCGAGACCTCTACCGTCGGCTGCTGCTCGAGCGCAGCGACGAGGCGTGCTTCAAAATCGTCCTGGCGAAGTGGCTCCACATCCTTAGCGTAAAACATCAGACTCTCCTTTCGGCCAGCAGATGCGCGGGCGAGGCCTTGGCACTCGCGGCTTCCGGCACCTCGCCGGTGCGCAGGCGAATGCGGTCACTCAGGCGTTTGCGGCCGCGGTGCAGATGCGTGCGCACCGTGTTGATAGGCAGCGCGAGCGCCGCGCTGATGGCCTCGTACGTCTGCTCTTCCTGGTGATAGAGCACGATTACAGCGCGCTCCTGTGGCGGCAGCAGCGCCAGCTCCTCTTCGACGATCCTCTGCAGATGCGCGTCCGAAAGCTTCTGCTCCGGCGTGCGGCCGTGATCGAGCAGGTCGCTGCCTGCCTGATTTTCAAGCCACGCCGCACCGTTGTCGTCGAGGTCTTGGTCGTCGACGGGCACCGATGCCAGTACGCCACGCTCGCGGCGGCGGCGCTTCCACTCGTCCTGCGCGAGGTTCACGACGATGCGGTAAAGATAGGTGCTGATCGCCGCATCACCGCGAAACTCCGGCAGCGCGCGATAGAGGCGCAGAAACGCCTCCTGCGCGAGGTCTTCCACATGTGGACCTGCACCGGTGAGTCGCGTCAACGTGCGAAAGACCGCGGTCTGGTGCTCGCGCACCAGCGCCGTGAAGCCTTCCACCGATGTAGCGTTTCCCGTCATGCGCTCCTGAGCTTTGCGACCACTGTACGCGCTCAGACTGAGCTGCCTGCTGAAAGTTTCATGTGCCCGGCTGAAACTTTCGGAAACCTCCGCAGTCCAAGCGCAGCGTAAACGAAAACGACCGGCACATGATACCGGCCCGAGGAGATCCACCGTGCTCGAACTAATGAACAGCAATGTAGCCGACAGCCCCTTTATCGTCCCCGTCGCGGGTTGCGCGATGATCCTCGGCATGGCCGTGGCCAGCAGTTGGTCGGAGGTGCGCAAGCGCCAGATTCGCAGCCAGGAACGCCTGACTGCGATCGCTCACGGCGTCACGCTGCCGCCCACGGAAGAAGAGCTCGCGATCATCCACGGCAAACCGACGCAGTCGCTGGTGCGCCGCCGCGCGAATCTCCGTCTGGCCGCAAACATCCTGCTCGCCGGTTCCGCGGGCATCGCTCTCTTCTTCGTGGTGCTGGCGGCGATTCTGCAGGTGCGCCCGGTGCTCTGCGGTGCGGCTGCGGCGCTGATTCCGCTGGCAATCGGCCTCGGCATCTGGTGGGACGTGCGCAAGCAGGACGAGGACTTCGCACTGAGCGGGCTGGAGAAGCCGACGACGACTCTCGAGTAAGCAGCGAGTCGGTGCCCGCCGCATGATGGCCTGCCTCCGTGACGTTCGCCTCCAGGCGCACACTGAGGCAGGCCGCTTCTTTGGCAACATGCATTGCTAAACTTGAGAGTGATGGCAAGCTCAACACTCAAAGCAGTCCGCGGTACGCGCGACCTTCTTCCTGATCAAACTCCGCTGTGGAACCGCGTCGAGGCGACCGCCCGCGCGGTCTTTGCGCGCTATGGCTTCGGCGAAATCCGCACCCCCGTCTTTGAAAGCACGGAGCTCTTCGCGCGTGGCGTGGGCGAAGAGACTGACATCGTCTCCAAAGAGATGTTTACGTGGGAAGACCGCGCCCGCGCGGCTTCTGAAAAGGCACAGAACCTGACGCTGCGCCCGGAGAACACCGCCGGCGTCGTGCGTGCGTACATCGAGCACAAGCTGGGCGAGACCGGCGCGCTGCAGAAGCTCTTCTACATCGGCCCGCAGTTCCGTCGCGAGCGTCCGCAGCGTGGACGCTATCGCCAGTTCTGGCAGATCGGCGCAGAGGTCATCGGGCCGCAATCTTCGGGCGCGGAGTCCGCGCTGCGCGATGCGGAGATCCTCGAAATGCTCGCGACGATGCTCGACGAGCTCGGCATTCGCGGCTGGAAGCTGGAGCTGAACTCTGTGGGCAACGCGGACGATCGCACGTGCTACAACGCGGCGCTGCGCGAGGCGCTGCAACCGGTGAAGCACCTGATGTGCGAGGACAATCAGCGTCGTGCGGACCTGAATCCGCTGCGCGTGCTCGACAGCAAGGACGAGAACGACCAGGAAATCATCAACAATCTGCCGAAGATTGCGGACTACCTCGGCGAGGAGTCGCGCGTGCACTTCGAGCAGGTGCGTGCGGCACTGGATGCGTGCGGCGTACCGTACACGATCAATCCGCGACTGGTGCGCGGGCTCGACTACTACACGCGCACGACGTTTGAGTTCACCGTGACGACCGGCCTGGGTACGCAGAACGCGCTGCTCGGCGGCGGACGCTACGACGGCCTGAGCGAGATGCTCGGTGGCCCACGCGCGCCGGGTATCGGCTTTGCGATTGGCGAAGATCGTTTGATTCTGACGCTGCAGGCGCAGGCGGAAGCCGATGCTGCGGCAGAGGGCAAGACGCTCGAAGCTCCGAAGCTCGATGCATACGTGGCTCCGCTTGGCACGGCGCAGAACCCCGCAGCCCTGAAGCTCGCACATGATCTGCGTGCGGCCGGGCTGACGGTCGAAGTCGGCGATGGCAGCTTCAAGCTGCGCAAGAGCTTCGACAATGCCGACAAGGTCGCGCGTGCGATTGTGCTGGTGGGCGAAGACGAGGTGGCGAACGACGTCTTCACCGTGAAAAACTTCGCCCAAGGCGAGCAGGTGAAGATCGCTCGCGCCGAGCTGAGCACGAAGCTGCGATAACGCATCACACAAGCGAGTACATGCTTAGCCTTCGCGACATCTCCGCCGACACCTTTCCCACTCCATGGTCGAAGCAGACGTTTCGCGAAGGCTTTATTGCGATGATCGCCATCGCGCTCTGCCTTGTGCTTGGCCAGGTGACAGGACATCGCGCTGCGGGTGCGATCGCTGCTGGTGGAGCGTTCTCCATCGGCTTCGCGGTATTTCATCCGACGCTGTCGTCGCCGGTGTTGAGCATGATCTGCGCGACGCTGGGCATGGCAAGCGCAACGCTCGCAGGCAGCCTTGCTGCGCCGTGGACGCCCGCGGTGCTGATCGTCGTCGCCTTCGCGGCGATGAACTACGGCGTGATCTCGAGCCTTGGCCCGAGCGCCGGTTGGCTCGCGCAACAGTCGGCCGTCTTCCTCATCGTTTCCACATACTTCGCCAACGGCACGCATTACGCAGTGGGCCGCGCGGCGATGGTACTGCTCGGTGGCGCTTTGCAGATTACGATTCATCTGCTCTTCCGCGTGCGCTGGAACGTGCATCACGGCGCGCCGCTCTGGAAGATCGTCGCGGCGCGTGTGCGTTACGACGGCCGAGAACTGCACAGGCAAGCGAGCTGGAACAGCGAGTCCGTGAGCTTTGCCGGGAGGCTCATCGTGACGATGATCGTCGCGACCGCTCTCTATCGACACCTGCACCTGCGCAATGGCTACTGGATTCCGATGACCGCGCTGCTGGTGTTGAAGCAACAGTGGACCGGCACGGTGAGCCGATCGCTGGCGCGCATCGTAGGCACGATCGGCGGTGCAGCCATCGCGTTCGGCCTCGCCCATCTGACCTCGCTGCCGCATTGGTTTGTCGGCGTCATGGTCGTGGTGTTCGCGCTCTGTTGCTTTGCGCTGCAAGCGGTGAACTACGCGCTGTTTTCGGTAGTCACCACGCTGTACATCGTCTTCCTGTTCCGCTTCGGCGGATTCTCCGAGACGGCTGCGGCGCATATCCGCCTGCTGAACACCGTCATTGGCGGCGCGCTGGCGTTGGCGATCGACTTCCTCTGGTATCTGCTGGTGCGGCCGCTGCGGCAGCGCGAGCGGCAAGGGCTCTAGCTACTCGAAGCGCTCGATCATCACATCGGTCGACTTCACCAGAGCCGCGACCTGATCGCCCTTCTTCAGCCCTAGCTCCCGCACGGCGTCGGCGGTAATGATGCTCGACACCTCCTGCTCGCCTACCGCGACGACAACCTGCGCCATCAGGCCCTCTACCCGCACGCTCACCACGCGGCCGATGAGCTGGTTGCGCCCGGAGACGCGCCGAAAACGCTCGCGGCTTTCAGTTTCAGGCTTAGCCGCGTCCTTGGCGAGGAAAGGCTTCATGGCCGTGGCCGAGATGCGGTGGTGTCCGCCCGGTGTTTGCACGGTTTTCAGCTTGCCGGAGAGGATCCACTGTTTGATGGTCGGGTAGCTGATGCCAAGCATGTGAGCGGCTTCGCGAGGAGTGAACAACGGTGTGGGCGAGGGCATGTCTTTCATTGTGCAACGGCCAGGAAACGGGGCGAAGCAGTAATTTTTCGTACAATGGAAGGATTGTGACACTCGATTTTCTAGGCAATCTGCAGCGCTCGCACAAGCTGGGCGAACTGCGCGCATCGGACGCTGGCTCTACCGTCATCCTCATGGGATGGGTGAATCGTCGCCGTGACCATGGCGACCTGATCTTCCTCGACCTGCGCGACCGCACCGGCATCACCCAGGTCGTCTTCGACAAGAGCGACTCCATTGAAGCTCATCTGAAGGCCGAAACTTCGCGCCCCGAGTTCGTCGTCGCTGTTCGCGGCAAGGTACGCGAGCGCGGCGAAGGCCTCAAGAATCCGAAGATGGATACCGGCGACATCGAAGTCGTCGCCGAAGAGTGCTGGCTGCTGAACGAAGCGAAGACGCCGCCCTTCCCCATCGCGGACGACGCGCCGATCACCAACGAAGAGGTGCGCCTGAAGTATCGCTACCTCGACCTGCGCCGTCCCGAGCTGCAGAAGAACTTCGTGCTGCGCCACAAGGTTGCGCGCGCGATTCGCGAGTATCTCTCCGACAACGACTTCCTCGAAGTGGAAACGCCGCTGCTGACGCGCTCCACGCCCGAAGGCGCACGCGATTACCTCGTGCCCTCGCGCGTCCATGCAGGCGAGTTCTACGCGCTGCCGCAGTCGCCGCAGATCTTCAAGCAGATTCTGATGATCGGCGGCTTCGACCGCTACTTCCAGATCGCACGCTGCTTCCGCGATGAAGACCTCCGCGCCGACCGTCAGCCGGACTTCACGCAGATCGACCTGGAGATGACCTTCCCGCAGCAGGAGACGATCTTCGGCGTGGCCGAAGGCTTCCTGCGTGCGGCGTTCAAGGTCGCAGGCATCACGCTGCCCGAAGGCTCGTTCCTCAAGATGAGCTACGACGAGGCGATCCAGAAATACGGCATCGACAAGCCGGACATGCGCCTGCCCGCGATGGTGAACCTGAGCGATGTGCTCACGCCGGAGCTGCGCGTGACGCTGAAGATCGATCCCACGCTGCCGGTCTATGGCTTCACAATTCCGCGCGTCGGCGAACTTTCCGGCTCGGCACGCAAGGCGCTGCTCGCTGAGGTTCGTACAAGCTTTGGCGAAAGCGGACTGGATCTGCTCGACGTCGCTCGCCTGCGCACGGCAGAGCAGTTTGCTCCGCTCGCCGAAGAGATTGGCGCGAAGCTGAACGCGGAGCAGGTGGTCTTCAACGGCGAGAGCCTGACGACCGACGACCTCATCATCGTTGTGACGCCGAAGCCCGAGACCCCGCACGCCTGGAACTACGACACGCTCTGGATTCCGAAGCGCGTCGGCCAGCTTCGTCTGGACCTCGCGAAGAAGTACGCAGACAAGCACGGTCTGTTTGCGCAGACCGGCACCGCAGCAGACTTCAAGTTCCTCTGGGTGACCGACTTCCCGATGTACGAGTGGAACGAAGAGCACAAGCGCTGGGATGCGGCGCACCATCCGTTCACCTCGCCGCATGAGGAAGACATCAAGTCGGGCGCGCTCTACAACGACAAGGGCGCAGTGCGCGCGCTGGCCTATGACATCGTGCTGAACGGCACGGAGCTTGGCTCGGGTTCGATCCGTATCCATCGCCAGGATGTGCAGGCGGAGATCTTCCGCTCGCTCGGCATGAGCGACGAAGAAGCCAAGGAGCGCTTCGGCTTCTTCCTCGACGCGCTGGAGTATGGCACGCCTCCGCACGGCGGCATCGCGCTGGGTCTCGACCGCATCGTGATGATCCTCGCTGGCGCAAGCTCGCTGCGTGAGGTCATCGCGTTCCCGAAGACTGCGAAGGCGATCGACTTGATGGTCGATGCACCGAGTCCCGCGAACGAAGTGCAGTTGCGCGAGTTGAACCTGCGCATCGTGCATAAGTCGTAGGCGTAGAGTTGTACGTTCTACGTTGTAAGGAATCGATGAAAAGGGCGACGTCTTCGTACGTCGCCCTTGCTTTTTGCCACATTCGTCGAGCAGCGCGGCTAAGGCTTTAGCAGCGTCATGCGAAGCTGCTCGTAATTCAATATTGTTTTGTAGCGGATAAAGAATTCGTAGCCGAAGTTCAGGAGCAGCCCATTCGCATGCGGGAAGAATTGCTTCGTCGGGGCTTCACCTTTTTGAACCTCGAAGACCATCGGGGGCACGGCTTGATCGTCAAGGCTAAGACCGGACAAAGTCGCCCTGTCCTCGGCGTCAAGTGCGGTCATGTGACCTTCTTTTTGTAGCATCGTGATCTGCTCTTGCGTGAGCCACGCCGTGTTGTGGCTACCAGTGTCCAGCGAGATCGTGAGCGGACGATCGCCTAGCTTTGCCTGCATACTGAGCAAGTCATGTCGGTTGCCGTGATCGAGCGCGATGGTCTGCACGATTGCCTCGTCGGCCTCTGCGGCATGCTCGCCGGCATCACTCGCGTTGTTACGGAAAAAAGTCACGCTGGGATGACGGTAGTCGAGGCGAACGACGTAGCCCTTCCAGAACTCCACCCCAATCCAGCCGATGAACTCCGGCGTGATGTCCTGCTCCAGCGGAAGCCCCGGTGTGCCGCGCACGTTCTGCAGGTTCTCAAAGTGCAATCCTGAAGGGAGCATGATCGAGTCCACCACGGGAAGCTGTGAAACCTCGAACTTCTGCCCCGATCCGAAGAAGCCGTGGCCGACGACCTTTGCGTCTGGGAAATGTACGGTGTGATCGTCCACAGCGAACGCCGGTTTCTGGCCGAGATCGAGGAGCAGCTTGCCCTTCGTGCCGTGAATGGAACCCTCAACGAAGGGGTAGCCCTTAACGAGCACCAGTGGCAGCGTGACGCGATCTGCCACAAGATACGTCGTTGCAGGCTGATCTTGATGAGCAGGCGCCTGTGCCAACGCCGTACTTGCGCCTAGAACGAAACTTGCCAACCCTGCCCACAACGTCTTCATTAGCGCGGCTCTCCTAGTACAAGGACGTCAAATCGGCATCAAACGGATGCACTCATTTGACGGATGATAATTCTTATCATCTAATACTTCTTAGCAAGTGATCTCTCAAGACACATTTCGCGAGCTTTGCCAGGAGCACGGCATCCCTGTGACGCATCAGCGTCAGGTGCTGTTTGAGGTGATGCAGAAGATGCATGGGCATCCATCGCCCGAAGAGGTCTACGAGATTGTGCGCAAGAAGGTGCCGAGCATCTCGCTCGCGACCGTCTACAAAAACATTCATCTCTTCGTGGATTGCGGCATCTTTCGCGAGGTGAGTCTGCACCACGGCACGCAGCGTATTGAGTTGAACGCGCGGCCACATCACCACATGGTTTGCTCGGAGTGCAAGACGATCTCCGACATCGATGAGCAGGCGCTGGGCCTTATGCCTGCTCGCAAAAAGCTTCCCGGAGGATTCCTGGTGGAACGGTACTCCGTGGACGTCATCGGACTTTGCCCGAAGTGCCAGGCAAAGGGTCTGGTGCACTAAGAGCGCGGAAGCAGAGCGCGACAACTTCATATTGCAACTCTCCGGTCCGCGGCGCATGCCTCGGATCATGCGGTGAACTTTACTCAAACGAAGGAGCTCCTCCAATGCTGCAAATTGGCGAACAATTCCCCGAATTCTCTTTGACTGCAACCGTAAGCCGCGACAACAACAAGGCTTTCGAGACCATCACGAACAAGTCGTACGAGGGCAAGTGGAAGCTTTACTTCTTCTGGCCGAAGGACTTCACCTTTGTGTGCCCGACCGAGATCGCTGGCTTCGGCAAGCTGAACCAGGACTTCCTCGACCGCGACTGCCAGATCCTCGGCGGTTCGATCGATTCGGAGTTCGTGCACCTCGCATGGCGCAACAACCACGACGACCTGAAGGACCTTCCCTTCCCCATGCTCGCTGACATCAAGCGTGAGCTCTGCGGCGAACTCGGCATCCTGAGCGCGGAAGGCGTGGCACAGCGTGCGACCTTCCTCGTCGACCCGAACAACGAGATCCAGTTCGTGTACGTGACGGCCGGCAGCGTTGGCCGCAACCCGCAGGAAGTGCTGCGCGTTCTCGACGCGCTGCAGACCGACGAGCTCTGCCCCTGCAACTGGCAGAAGGGTCAGGAGACCCTCTCGGTCTAAGCTTCACGACTCATTACGAGGTGGCCACAACGCAAAGGCGTGGCCACCTTTTCTTGCACCTCTTGCACTGAGAACCCGGTGCTGCACGAAAGGATTTTGCAATGGCTCTTGATGATTTGATTGCAGGTCTTCCTGGCTATGCCAAGGACCTGAAGCTGAACTTTTCTTCGCTGGTGAAGCAGAATACCGAACTGACGCCGCAACAGCTCTGGGGCACCGTTGTCGCCACGGCGATTGCGACGCGTCAGCCTGATCTGACCGCGGCGACGATCGCGCAGGCGAGCACGCTGCTCGACGCAAACGTGATTGACGCCGTGAAGGCTGCGGCCGCGATCATGGGCATGAACAATGTCTACTATCGCTTCCACCACCTGACCGACAACGAGAAGTACGCGACGCTGCCCGCGCGCCTGCGCATGAATGCGCTGCGTGGACACAACGTGGACCACAACGACTTCGAGCTGTGGTGCCTTGCAGTGTCGGCGGTGAACGCTTGCGGCAAGTGCGTTGGATCGCACGAAGCTGTGCTGCGCGGCAAGGGTGTGTCCGAAGAACTGATCAACGCGGCTGTGCGCGTGACGTCAGTGATCCACGCGATTGGCGTGGTGCTCGACAGCGAGAAGGCTGCGCCGACACCGTCGGCGTAATCGCAAAAGATGTCGCACAACGGCTCCGCCATGCATTGGCGGAGCCGTTTGCGTTGATCCGCACAAGCGATGAGTCCAGGCAAGGCGCGTATCATCCAATGAATATGGGCACTTTGGCGTCATCGCCGATTTTGAACGAACCTCAGCACGTGCCGTTGCGCGGGTCGGGGCTTCGTCTGGTTGCGGTATTTCTCTGCGGTACGGTCGCGTTTCTCAATCTCTATTGCACGCAGCCCATGCTGCCGATGTTGTCGCACGTTTTTGGCGTGACGGAAGCGCAGGTGGGCATAACGGTGAGCGCGGCGACGATCGGCGTGGCGATCACTTCGTTTCTGCTGGCTCTCTACGGAGAGCGACTGCCTCGCAAGCGTTTCATCGTGAGCTCGATGGTAGTGCTCTCGCTGGTGACATTGCTTGCGAGCACCGCGCAGAGCCTCACGATGCTGGCCATCGGACGTTTCTTCCAGGGGCTCTCCACACCGGGCATCTTCATCCTCACCATCGCGTACATCACCGATGAGTTTCCGCCGATGGAGATTCCGAAGGTGATGAGCAGCTACGTCGCAGGCACGGTGTTCGGCGGGTTCGTCGGACGCTTTCTCGGTGGCATGATCGCGCAGCGCTATGGCTGGCACATGGTCTTCGTTGCGTTGGCGTTGCTGGGTCTTCTCGGCGCCGCGGTTACATCCACGCTGTTGCCACAGGCGCGCCATCGCCACTCACAGCGCGTGCATTCTGTGTGGACACCGATCTTGAAGAACCTGCGCAGCGTGCGTTTGCTGGCGACTTTCCTCATCGGCTTCTGCATGTTGTTCACGTTGGTTTCGACGTTCAATTTTGTGACGTTCTATCTCTCGGCAGCGCCGTTTGGATTGTCGACGGAGAAGCTCAGCGATCTCTTCGCGGTGTACCTCTTCGGTCTTCTGGCCACGTTGATCGTGGGCCGCTTCCTTGCGCGTATAGGGTTGCGCAATGGCATGATGCTGGCAACGGCGTTGGGCGTGATTGGGATTACAACGACGCTCTCACACTCGCTCGTGCTGGTCGCGGTGGGATTGTCGTTGGCGAGCTCGTGCGTGTTCATAGCGCAGACCTCAGCGAACAGCTTCATGCGCGATGCTGCGCCGACGGGCGCGCGCGTGTCGGCGACGGGCATGTACATCTGCATCTACTACCTGGGCGGCACCGTTGGCGGCATGTTGCCCGGCGTGGCGTGGAAGCACTACGGCTGGCCGGGATGCGTTGCGCTCATCGCTTCGATGATTGTCCTCGCTGCCGTAACGGCGTTCTTCGGATGGAAGGCACCGAAGCAACAGCGCGATCCGCTGCCGGTGTAGTCCGTTCTGTGTTGTAGGTTCTACGTTGTAAGTAGAGGACAAAAGCGAAAGCGCTCCCAAAGGAGCGCATTCGCTTTTTATTTCACTTACAACTTAGAACGTAGAACGTAGAACAACCCCTAGTAGGCGCTGGCGTCGGTGAGCTTTTTGACTTGTTCCTCGCTCAGCTTGAGCGACACCGAAGCCAGCAGAGCATCGAGCTGTTCCGGCTTGCTGACGCTGGCGATGGGCGCGGTGACCGTTGGCTGTGCGAGCGTCCATGCAAGCGTTACGGTGGCCTGCGCGGCGCCGGTCTCTTCGCTGACTTCGGCGAGCGCCTTCAGAATTTTCAGGCCGCGATCGTCGAAGTACTTGCCGACCATGCCTTCGCGCTTTGCGCCCGCAGCATCGGCCTTTGTCTTGTACTTGCCCGTGAGGAAGCCCGACGCCAGCGGCCAGTACACGATGGAGCCGATACCGTACTTCGAAAGCACAGGAGCGAGATCGCTCTCATACTTCGCGCGGTCGTAGAGGTTGTACTCGGGCTGCAGCGAGATGTACGCCGGCAGGTTCTTCGCGTTGGAAACTTCGAGTGCTTCTGCGAGGCGCGCGCCGCCGTAGTTCGATGCACCGATGGCTCCGACCTTCCCTTGGCCGATGAGGATCTGATAGGCCTCCAGCGTTTCGTCGAGCGGCGTGGTGTCGTCGTCCATGTGCGACTGGTAGAGATCGATGTGGTCGGTCTGCAGGCGCTTAAGCGAGTCTTCGACCTGCTGGAGGATGTATTCCTTCTTGAGCCCCTTGGAGCCGTCGCCCATGGGGTTGCCGACCTTGGTGAAGAGCTTCACCTTTTCGCGTTTGCCACCCTGCGCGAACCACTTGCCGATCACGGTCTCCGACTCGCCGCCCTTGTGGCCCGGCACCCAGGCCGAGTACATGTTCGCGGTGTCCACGGCGTCAAAGCCGGCATCGACGAAGGCGTCGAGGATGCGGAACGAGGTGGCATCATCGGCGGTCCAACCAAACACATTGCCACCGAGCACCAGAGGCACGATCTCGAGGTGGCTCTTTCCGAGCGAACGCTTTTGCATGAGTCTTCTCCTTGCGTGGTTAGACTCCTGTGCTCGTAGAGCGATGCTTCGTTTTTTCCGTCGGCTCGTGTGCGTTGTTGCGATGTGCGACGGATGCGGTTCTCGTTAGTTCATCCAGCTGCGATCGTTGGGGTCGCGACGCTCTTCTTCGGGCTTGATGTAACGTCCGCTGGAGTCGATGCTGACGTCCTTGCCCTGCTGGTTCATATACACCTTGAACTTCTTGGCCGCGCGGCGGCGCTTGCGAATCTGCTGCGCGTTGCGGATGCGGTAGTACCGCTCGGAAATGTGCAGGCGGAAGCCGAAGTAGGGCGCAAAGCGGAGGAACGCGAGGCCCGCGAGCGAGACACAGACAGCGACGAGGAGGTCCAGGCGGTGACCGGTGGTCATGGCGCTGGCAACGTAAATGAGGATGAAGATCGCCGCGAGGTATTTGGCCCTCATGCGCAGGATGAAGTTGAAGACGAGTTCGTCTTCGGGGTGCATTCGCGCAAACGCGAGCAGTAGCAGAATGTTCAATGGTCCCAGGCCCAGGACCACCATCGATGGCCTCAGGCTGGGGGAGTTTTCAAAGGCGAGGCGGCTCAACACTGCGGCGACGACGGAGCCGGTAACACTCGAGAAAACAATGAATTCGCCAAACCAGCGAATGCCGCGTTCGCTTTCCAGCGCGGAGCCGAAAAACCAGAACGACAGCAGGCTGAGAAGCAGGCCGAAGATATCTTGCTTCACGCTGACGAGCGGATAGGTGAGCGGCTGCCAGAGCAGTCCTGAGCAAAAATCCTGCGGTACGAGGCCGAACTTGGCGTAGACGAGGCCGGCCATCTCCGACGAGATCAGGGAAAGAGCAAAGGTGACGGCCCAGACCGCAAGCGCGGCGAGCACGATGCGCTTCACCAGCCCACGGAAGGGCGGCAGCGCGAAGGGGATGGTGTTCGATGCCATGGTCGACCGGGTTCCTCGGAGAAAGGCAAACTGCCGCGAGGGTTTCCACCCACTTGAAGCAGTATGAAATTTGATGAAGAAAACTGCTCGATGAAGAAACCGTGGAGGATCTTCATGCGTCCCATGTTGACGAGTCACGGCTACCTCGCTAAAACGGAGGGAGCGGCAAACTCCTTGCAGTTCAATGCTACAAGGATGCGCGCAAAATTTTCGCTGGAGGACAGGGTTTATGTCAGTAGCATGCCCGGAATGTGACAACCCGTTGGATGTGGACGCCGAAGAGGCAGTTGAGGGGCAGACCCTTACCTGCGACGAGTGCGGAACCGAGTTGGAAGTAGTATCGAGCGATCCGCTGGAGTTGGCTCCCGTTGGAGATGAGGAAGACGAAGACGAGGAAGACGACGACTACGACGACGATGATGATGACGATGACTACGACGACGATGACGACGATGAGTAAGCGACTCGCAGGTGCGCTTGCTCTTTCGGCCGCGCTGCTTGTCTGCGGCGTCGCCGTAGTTTCGAGCTCCCCTGTGACGCGCGCTCAGTCGCCGACAGGGCAACCGGCTGTCCGCACCGTGGAAGGCACGGTGAACGGCAAGGACGGTAAGCCCATCGAGAATGCGGTCGTCTACATCAAGGACACCAAGACGCTCTCCATCAAGAGCTACCTGACCGATGCGAAGGGATACTTTCACTTCGGCCAGCTTTCGCTTTCCAGCGACTACGATGTTTGGGCCGAGTTGAACGGGGCCAAGTCGAAGACGAAGAGCGTGAGCATGTTCAACAGCAAGCCGAATCTTAGCTACACGCTGAAGCTTTCCGAATAGTTTGATGTGACCAACGCAGGACGATGCCCTCGCTTCGGCGAGGGCATCTTGCGTTCGCAAGAAACGCATCTTGCAAGGCATGAGCGAGATGAATGTGCTTCCGTTTCCGCTGAATCGTCGCAACTTTCTGAGGACCGCCGGCGGAGCCGCAGCCGCTGCAGGCTTAAGCGTTGCCGCCGCGCAGCAGAGTTCGAGTGCCGCGCCCAACAAGGTGGAACCACCGCCGGGCGAGCATGCGGCCACCGATCCGAAGACGAAAACTCCCGGGCCGTTCCGCAACGACGACCAGCGCGTCGGCTTTGCGGTGGTGGGTCTGGGCGCGCTCTCGCTGGAGGCGATTCTGCCCGCGATGGCGAAGACGAAGTACTGCAAGCCGGTCGCGTTCGTTACCGGGCATGACGGCAATCTCGACAAGGGCATGAAGCTCGCGCGGCAGTACAACGTGCGCCCTGAAGCCGTGCTGCACTACAGCGAGTACGAGAAGCTGGCGCAGATGCCGGAGGTCAAGGTGATCTACATCGTGCTGCCCAACAATATGCACGAGGAGTACGTGCTGCGCGGCGCGAAGCTGGGCAAAGACATCCTGTGCGAAAAGCCGATGGCGACGACGGTCGCGGCGTGCGAGCGCATGATCGCCGCGTGCGATAAGGCCGGCGTGAAGCTGATGGTCGCGTATCGCCAGCAGTATGAGCCGAATAATCGCGCGCTGGCGAAGATGATCCGCGAAGGCAAGCTGGGCACGCTGCGCTCGTTCATCGCGTCCAACACGCAGAACCAGGGACGCGAAGACCAATGGCGTTTGAAGAAGGCAATGGCGGGCGGTGGATGCCTGCCCGACGTCGGCATTTACTGCCTGAACGCGGCGCGCTTCCTCAGCAATGAGGAGCCCTACGAGGTGAGCGGCACAACATGGCAGCCGAAGGATGATCCGCGCTTTACCGAAGTCGAGGCGACCTGCTCATTCACGTTGCGGTTTCCGTCGGGGCTTATCGCGTCTTGCAACACAGGCTACGCCGGACACAGTTCGCAGTTTTACCGCGTGGAAGGAGTTGAAGCGTGGGGTGCGCTGGAGCCGGCCTTTGGCTATCACGGTAACAAGCTGATGATGTCGAAGCTCGTCGATGGCACCGAAACCCAGATGCAGCCGCGCATCCAGGAGCAGGACCAGTTCGCGCTGGAGATGGACCACATGGCGACCTGCGTACTGAAGAATCTGCCTCCGCACACCCCCGGTGAAGAGGGCTTACAGGACCAGAAGCTGCTCGAAGCGATCTACGAATCAGCGCGCACCGGTAAAGCCGTCAAGGTGGCCGTGCCCAGTAAGCCGACGCGAGGCCCGGAGCCGGTCGCGGAAGGCTGAAGATTGCGGTTGCGGGCGAAGAAGGGGCGAATAAAATAGAGGCAGGAGATGCCTGTGTCGACGCTCGATTTGAAAACCGATGAATCAGAGGATTTCTTCGGCTTTCTGCACGTCGACCTGAACAGCTTCTTCGCCTCCGTAGAGCAGGAGAACCATCCGGAGTATCGCGGCAAGCCGACGGCGGTGGTGGGCACAATGTCGGACACCGGCACCATCATTGCGGCGAGCTACGAGTGCAAGGACAAGGGCGTCAAGACTGGCACGAAGGTCGGCGAAGCCAAGAAGATCATCCCCGACATCATCCTGGTCAACGGATCGCATACGGAGTATGCAAAGACCTCGCACGCGATCGCTGAAGCGGTGAACAACGTTTGCCCGGTGGCACATACTCCGTCGATCGACGAGATGGTGTGCGAGCTGATGGGCAAGGAACGCCAGCCTGCCAATGCGCGCCGCATTGCGCTCGACATCAAGCGGGCGATTCGAGAAAACGTGGGCTCTACGCTGCGTTGCTCGATCGGCATGGCGCCGAATCGTTACCTCGCGAAGATCGCCAGCGATATGCAGAAGCCCGATGGGCTGATTGGTCTGCTGCCCTCACAGTTGCCGCGCGCGATCGCCCATCTTGAGCTGCGCGATCTGCCGGGTGTCGGCGCCAAGACCGAGGTGCGGCTGAACGCCAAGGGCATCACCACGATGCCGCAACTGCTAGCGCTCGATCGCGCGGGCATGCACGCGTTGTGGGATTCCGTGTGGGGTGATCGGCTCTACCACTGGCTGCGCGGGCACGTGACCGGCGACGATGGTGCGCCGGTGCCAAACGAGGCGCAGAAGTCGCTGGGGCATTCGCATGTGCTCGCGCCGGAGCATCGCTCGCAGGAGGGTGCGTGGGCCGTTGCGCACAAATTGCTGCATAAGGCATCAATGCGGCTGCGCATGGAGAAGTTCCATGCAGCGACGCTTGCGGTGACGATCAAGTATTCGCTGACGCGCGAGCAGAGCCAGCAAACGCAAGGCCGCGTGAAGAAGCACAACAGCGGCATTACGCAGACGGGTTGGGCGATGGAAGCTCGATTCGCGCACTGCAACGACACGCTGACGCTGCTGGAAGCCCTGCGCGGCATGTGGGCCAAGCGCCCGCAGGGGGAAGAGCACCAGAAGCCGTTCTTTGTCGGCGTGACGCTGCGGAACCTGGTCTCCGACGACGAAATGCAGGTGAAGCTCTTCGACGAGCCCGGCAATCGGTCTGAGTTGTCGGCCGCCATGGACAAGTTGAATCTGAAATACGGCCACACTACGCTGCATTTTGCAGGAATGTTGCCCGCGCGCGAGGCTGCGCCGACGCGCATCGCGTTTACTCAAATTCCGGTCGAGTACGGCGCAGAATATATGTGAGCGATACTAGGAGAGGACCGTGTTTCTCAGGGTGTTGCGGAACCTTCGCAACCCGCGCGGCATCCCAAGAGATACATGTTCGTTCGCTGCTGCCGTAATTTCGTTGCTACTGCCACCGTTTGTGCTGCTCTGTTGAGCACGGTTGCCGGCGCTCACGCCGGAATCTTCCATCCTTCGCACGCCATCGCCTACACCGTAGACCGCACCGGCATCTACGAGGCCGACCTCTATCGGCCGCATGAAGATGCGCCTGCGGGCGGCTACCCCGTAGTGGTGCTCGTGCATGGCGGCGCGTGGCGCTCCGGCTCGCGCACGGAGATGAAGAAGCTCGCGCTGGAGCTCACGCAGCATGGCTACGCCGCGCTGACGATCGATTACGACAAGAAGAAGCTGTCGTTCCCGTGGTCGTGGATGGAGCTTCGCGCGGCTGTGCGCTTCCTGCGTCTGCGCGCGATGTTTTATCACCTCGACCCGAACCGCATCGCGGTGCTCGGAAGCTCAGCCGGCGGAGAGCTGGCGGCGCTCGCTGCACTGGAACCGAATGGCCCCGCGATCCTGCCGGAAGGGCAGATGGAGCGCGACGCCGTGCCGGTACAAGCAGCTGTTGTACTGAACGGCCTGTACGACGCGCACACCGAGCACTTCCTGCTGCGCCGCTACCTCGGCGGCCACTGCGCAGCGGTGCAAGAGGTCTGCGATGACGCTTCCCCGCAAAGCCACATCACCCCGAACGCTGTGCCGATCTTTGTGGGCCACGGCGATCACGATCACATGATCCCCGACGTGCAGGCGAAGAAGTTCATGGCCGCGATGCAGGCGGACGGCAACAACGTGACCTACTACGTAGCGCGCGGAGGCGGACACAACTACTGGAAGCACTCTCGCTACGCGCAGGAAAACCTGCAGGCGGTACTTGCGTTCCTCGATACGAACCTGAAGAAGAAGTAGCTACTCCAGCGGTGGAAGCCCTGCAAGCGTTGGTCGCGGCACAAGCATCACGCCGCTGCGCTGCAGGGCTTTTCGCGCAAGGCCGGTAAGCGGAAGCAACGCCAGCAGCTTCGTGTTGTGCCACTGCAACGCCTCTGCAGAAGCCGCGATCTGCGGCAACAACTCCGAGCTATCGACGTGGTCATCCGGCGTAGCCACGACCAGTTCGTCGTGATACTCGTCGATGACGTCGGGATCATGATGCGGCGGAACTCCTGGCGCCGACTCCGTAAAAATCTGCACGTAGTAGCTGGTGTCCGTGATGCTATGGCGCAGCCGCAGCGTAGGTTCGCGCTCGGCGACGGCCTCCATCGGCAGCGGCGGAAGCTCCAGCATATTGGCCATCAGACTCTGCTGCGCGTCGCGCTTATGCAGCAGCACCTCCGTGCTCGTGCCGCGCTTGCGGATCGCGAGCAGGTAGGCAACGGTGCGGCTCTTCTGCTTCGCGCGCGGCGCGGTGATGTGTTCACCACGCGTCTGGCAGAACTCAACCACAGGGCATTGCAGGCAGAGGGGCGAACGTGGTGTGCAAACCGTCGCACCGAGCTCCATCATCGCCTGATTGTGATCACCCGGCGGATTGGCTTTCGACCGTGGCGAGAGAAGCGGCGGCACCAGCGATTGCGCCACTTGCTGCAGCGCCGCGCGGGCTTTGGTGGAGCGATCTTCGGGCCAGCCGAGCACGCGGTTGATCACGCGCTCCACGTTGCCGTCGATGGCCGCAATGCGCTCGCGGAAAGCGATACTCGCGATGGCGGCGGCGGTGTAGTCGCCCACGCCGGGCAACGTGCGCAGCTCATGCGATGTGCGCGGAAGCTTGCCGTCGAACTCGCGCAGCACGAACTGCGCTCCGCGATGCAACATGCGCGCGCGGCGATAGTAGCCGAGGCCACTCCAGAGCGCGAGCACGTCGGCTTCTTCGGCTTCTGCTAACGCCGTGACCGTGGGAAAGCGTTCGAGGAACTCAACGTAACGCTCGATGACCGTGGCCACGCGCGTCTGCTGCAGCATGATCTCGGAGAGCCACGTCGCATACGGGTCGCGGATGTTGCGCCATGGCAGATCGCGTGCGTTGTGCTTGAACCAATGCGCCAACCGCGCGGAAAACTCTGCAGGATCAAACGCGAGATGCGGTGCACTCTCTGCGGATTGGTCTTCGGCTGGGGGTGCGGCTTTACGTCGAGGCATCTACTGAAAGCTTACTGCTTTTGCTTCATCTTCATCTGGTACTTCCAGTGGCGCTGCTTGCCTTCGGCGATCCACTCGATCGCTTCGGCGATGCGCTTGTCGCGGGTCTCATCGCGCTTGGCCTCGTCGATCCACGTGCAGTACTCGCGACGGCATGACGGGCTGAAGGCCTTGAAGTTTGCGGCAGCCGCTTTGTTCTTCTTGAGCGCCGCTGCGAAGGCCGTGGGCACCTCGGCCTCGGGCCGCGCCTTGGCTGGATCTTCCTTGCGCACGATACTCCTGGTGCGCTCGCCGGAGTCGATCTGCCGCACGGCCTCCACCATCATGCGCTTCAGTTCCTTCGCTGGCGGCAGCTCCTTGAGATCGGTGACATGGTCGAAGTTGCGCATGGAGCCGGTGTGCTGCGGGTCGGTCGGCGCATTGCCGTTCCAGAAGCCGAAGTTCACATGGTTCTTGAAGCCCGCCATGTTCGCCAGAATGATGCCCTTGTGGACGAAGAACGGCATACGCCACTTGATGGCTTCTTCGACCTGCGGCACGGCCGCGTGCACTGTCTCGCGAATGTGCATGAGGATGGGCTGGGCGAAGGGTTGAGCCTTCTCAATGTAGGCGTCGACCTGCGGAATGCGCGGCATGCGCATGATGCTAAACGAACAAAGGGTTTGCCTGCGACGGGCTTGAGCAGATATAACTAGGACAAAAGTAGTCCTAATTCGATTTTCAGGCAGGAACAACAAGTGAAGCGAGCAGGAGCGATTGGTTTGCTGGCGGCGATGGCCGCAGTTTGTGCGCCGCAGGCGGTGTGGGCGCAGGGCCCCGGCGGTGGTCCGCGCATGGTGCTGAAGGCGCTGGACACCGATGGCGACGGCACGCTTTCGGCGGCGGAGATCGCTGCGGCCTCCAAGAGCCTGCTGACGCTCGACACCAACGGCGACGGCCAGATCACCAACGATGAGCTGAGCAAGCGCCCTGAGAACGCTGGCGCGTCGGCCGAAGACCTCGTGAAGCAGTTGATGCTGCTGGACAAGAACGGCGACGGCGTTTTGACTGCCGACGAACTGCCTGCGCGCATGCAGAACCTGATGGAACGCGCGGACGCGAACAAGGACGGCAAGATTACGCCGGACGAGATTCGTGCGATGGCGCGCAAGCAGGGTATGCCCGCTGGCCGCACCGAGCCCGGTCGCGCTGGCGGCATGTTCCGCATGGACCCGATTCTCGCGGCGCTGGACCTGAACCACGATGGAATCCTCGAAGCCGATGAGATTGCCGCTGCGCCGAAGAGCCTGCTGACGCTGGACAAGAATGCCGATGGTCAACTGACGCCGGATGAGATCCGCGTGAAGCAGATGTCGCCCGAAGAGCGCGTCAACCACATGATCGACGAGTGGGACACGAACAAGGACGGCAAGCTGAGCAAGGCCGAGATGCCCGATCGCATGCAGGCGATGTTCGAGAAGATTGACACGAACGGCGACGGCTTTGCCGACAAGGCGGAGCTGTTGGAGTTCTACAAGAACAACCCGCAGATGGGTGGACGTCCTCAGCAGGGCGGCGAGCAGAAGCCCGCAGAGGAGAAGCACTAATGGCCTGGACGACAAAGCATAAGTTGGCGGCGACGATGTTGCCGATGGCGTTGGTGGCCGTGCACTCGCCTGCGTTCGCGCAGGCAGCGGCCAACGCAAACGGTATGCACGATGGTGCATGGCGTTTTGCGCATGAGAACGTGCTCGGCACCTCGCTCGATGTGCGCGTGCGTGCAGCGAGCTTCACCGAAGCGCAGCGCGCAGAAGCCGCAGCGTTGCAGGTGTTCGACCGTGAAGAAGCGCGCCTGAGCTCGTGGCGCAAGGACAGCGAGCTTTCGCAGTGGGAGCGCACGCGCTTCACGCCGGTGAAGGTTTCGCCGGAGTTGTTCGCGATGCTCGCAAGCTTCGATGCATGGCGCGAGAAGTCGAACGGCGCGCTCGATGCTTCAAGCGAGGCCGCCGCACAGCTTTGGAAGCGCGCTGCAGCGGAAGGCCGCAAGCCGTCGCAGCAGGAGATCGCCGCAACCGTGGAAGCAATGCAGCAGCCGCACTGGAAGCTTGATGCGGCGACGCAGACGGCGACGCGTCTGAGCGATGTGCCGCTCGCATTCGCTACGTTTGCGAAGTCGGCGATCACGAGCAAGGCTGCAGAAGCCGCGATGGTAGCGGGCGCAAGCGGCGTGATGCTGAACGTGGGCGGCGATGTCGTCGTGCGCGGTGCGCTCACCGAGTTGGTGGCTGTAGCGAATCCGCAGCAGGATGCCGAGAACGATGCGGCGCTCGCAGAGCTGAACGTGCGCGATCGCGCGGTGGCTACGAGCGGATCGTATCGTCGCGAGGTCGCTGCGGCGATGTCGCATATTCTTGACCCGCGCACGGCAATGCCGACAGGCCATGTGTTGTCGTCCACCGTCATCGCTCACGATGCGGAGACGGCCGGCGCGCTTGCGACCGCGATGAGCGTGCTGACTCCCGCAGAGAGCGCGGCGCTCGCAGCAAACACCAACGGCGCGGAGTACATGCTCGTGCTCGCCGACGGCAGCGAAGTGCGCAGTGCAGGTTGGAGCGCGTATGAGAACGCCAGCGTGAAGCCGGTGATGTACACCGCGCCGCACGCTCCGGCGAAGGTCGCTGCCGGCGCATGGAACCCGGCGTTTGAGCTGTCGATTGCGTTGGAGCTTCCGCGCATTGAGGACGCGCGCTATCGCCGCCCGTACGTGGCTGTGTGGGTGGAAGATGCGGACCACTTCCCTGTTCGCACGATCGCGCTGTGGACCGAGAACCCGCGCTGGTTGCCGGAACTGAAGCAGTGGTATCACGACGACCAGATTCGTAACCTGGCGGAAGGCACGGACATCTCGAAGACGGTGTCGTCGGCCACGCGCCCTGCAGGCAAGTACACGCTGAAGTGGGACGGCAAGGACAACGAAGGTAAGCTGGTGAAGTCGGGCAAGTACACGATCTGCATTGAGGCCTCGCGCGAGCATGGCGGCTATGAGATCGAGCGCCGCGAGATCGACTTCAACGGCGCGCCCAGCAAGGCCGCTGTGAGCGGAAGCAAGGAACTGGGAGCCGTCACGCTTGACTATCACAAGCGCTAACAACCCGAAGCCCCACACGAAGCAGCCGGTGCCGATGCGTGCGAAAGTGCGCAAGGCCACGGCAGTTTCGGCGCGTTGGCTGCATGTGTATCTCAGCATGGTGAGCTTCGGCGTGGTGCTGTTCTTCGCCGCGACGGGGCTCACGCTGAACCACCCTGACTGGTTTGCGAAGCAGTCGCGCACCATCGAGTCACACGGCGCGATGAGTTCTGACCTGCTGAACTCCAAGGATGCAAGTGGCGCGGACAAGCTCGGCGTTGTCGAGAAGCTGCGTGCAGCGGATCACGTACAAGGCGCAGTATCGGACTTCCGCGTCGACGATTCGCAGGTGTCGGTGTCGTTCAAGGCACCGGGTTACACCGCCGATGCGTTCATCGATCGCGCCACAGGGAAATACGATCTTACCGTCGTAAAAAGCGGCTTCGTCGCCGTGATGAACGACCTGCACAAGGGCCGCGATGCGGGCAAGGTGTGGGCGGGCGTGATCGACGCTTCGGCGATTCTGCTGGTGCTGGTTTCCCTTACGGGCCTGGTGCTGATCTGGTTCGTCTACAAGCGTCGCGTGAGCGGGCTGATCCTGGCTGGCGTGGGCACGCTCATCATCTGGTGGATGGCGAAGGCGTTTGTGCCGTAGTGTGGATGCATGAGCGACCGTTTCTCGCACTTCGATCTTGAGACCATGACCCGAGGCGACAGCTACAAGCTGCTCGCCTCGACTATTTTGCCGCGTCCCATTGCGTGGATCACCACGCAAGACCAACATGGCGCCGTGAACGCCGCGCCATTTTCTTTCTTCAACATCGTTTCTTCAGATCCTCCGCTCGTCGCGGTAAGCTTTTCGGCTGCGCCGGATCGCGAAGGCAAGGACACGCTCGCGAACATTCAGACGACGGGCGAGTTTGTGGTGAACCTTGTTCCCGAAGAGCTTGGCGAGGCAATGAATCTTACCGCCGTGAATGCGCCACGCGGCGTCGATGAAGTCGCGCTTGCCGAGCTGACCACCGCGCCTTCGACCAAGGTGAAGGTGCCTCGCATTGCGGAATCGCCGGTGTCCATTGAATGCACGCTGCTGCAGACGATGAACTTCGGCGGCAAGAGCACGCTGCTGCTCGGCACGATGGTGGAAGCGCATGTGTGGACCGAGGCGTTCGAAGATGTGGAGCGCCTCTATGTCGATCCGGCCAAGCTGCGATTGATTGGCCGCATGCACGGCGCAGGTGGCTATGTGCGCACCCGTGAGATCTTCCAACTGGATCGCAAGCTCTGGCCGCTGGGGTAGATCATCGCCGGTGCAACCGCAACTTCTCTGCGGGAATAGCAAACGAAGAGAGCCGAGGATATCGGCTCTCTTCTTGTTTTGATGGCTCGCTAGACCGCTGACTCGTTCACAAGCTGGCTCGCAGTTTTACGGATGCGTAGCTCGAGCAAGGCGTCCAGCAGACGATCCGCCAGGGCGCGCTTACTCATGCGTGCGAGGTTCGTTGTTTCGTCTCGCGTGATCAGCAGGCCAGCGTTTTGTTCTGCGTCGAAGCCGATGCCTGCTTCCGTGACGTTGTTGGCGAAGATAGCATCGACGCCTTTGCGGTGAAGCTTGCCGAGTGCGTTGGCTTCGAGGTTATCGGCTTCGGCAGCGAAGGCGAGCACGAGCGTATGTGGCGCGCGCAGGCGAACGATTTCAGCGGCGATGTCCTCGGTCGGTTCGAGTTCGAGCATGAGTGGCCCGTTGCGCTTCAGCTTGCCTTGCGTTGTGCGCATGGGCCGAAAGTCTGCAACCGCAGCGGACTTCACGACCATCGACGCTCGCGGAAGCGATGCAAGAACCGCTTGATGCATTTCTGCCGCAGTGTTCACGCGGACGGTTTCGATGTTTGCTGCAATCGCCAGCGAAGATGCGGTGATGAGGATGACATGCGCGCCGCGCTGTGCAGCAGCCTCCGCAACAGCGTGCCCCATGCGGCCGCTGCTGCGATTGCCGAGGAAGCGCACTGCGTCGAGGGGTTCGCGTGTGCCACCTGCGGTAATGAGGATCGATTCACCGGCGAGATCGTGACGCGGGACGAGCGTGTGTAGCGTGGCTTCGACGATGGTTTCAAGCGATGCGAGGCGGCCTTCGCCGACCATGCCGCAGGCGAGATAACCCGCGTCTGGCGCGATGATCTGTACGCCGCGTTGCGCTAGCGTCTGCAGATTCGCCTGCGTCGCTGCGTGGTTCCACATGTTCACGTTCATCGCAGGCGCGACGAGGACGGGCTTGGTGTTCGCAAGATACGTTGCGGTGATGAAGTCGTCCGCGATGCCGTGTGCGAACTTCGCGAGTGTGTTCGCGGTAGCGGGGACTACGAGCATAGCGTTGCAACGTTGCATGACGGCGATGTGTTCGATCGCTTGCGTGTCTTCCTCGGACGAGTCCCACAGCGAGGTGTGCACGCGATTGCCGGTGAGCGACGAGAAAGTAAGCGGGGTGATGAAACGCTCCGCTGAAGCGGTCATCGCAACTTCAACGTCGATGCCCTGCTTCTGCAGTGTGCGTGCGAGCTCTGCCGATTTATACGCGGCAATGCCGCCGGTCACAGCGAGAAGTACTCTCATCGCGCGGCTCCTGCGGTGAGCGTGAGTTCCTCGTGTTCACGAGCAACGGGCGTGAGGACGATGTTGTCGATCAAGCGCGTTTTGCCTACGTGAACCGCCGCGGCGATGAGTGCGCCTTCGTCGAGCGAGCTGATGGGCAGCAAGGTGTCGGGATGCACGATCGCAGCGTAGTCGAGCGTGAATCCGTCGGCTGCGTTGAGCTTGGCGGCGAGGCTGGCGCGGAGCATTGCGAGGTCGCTGCCTGGAGTGATGCGTTCGGCGACGCTCTCGAGGATGCGCGGCAGCGCGAGCGCTTGCGTGCGTTCGAGAGCGGAGAGATAGCGGTTACGCGAGCTCAAAGCGAGGCCATCAACATCGCGTACCGTGGGGCAGACTCGGACGTCGACAGGCGTGTCGAGCGCGCGCACCATCGCGCGTAGCACTGCGACTTGCGCTGCGTCCTTCTGACCGAAGTATGCGCGATCAGGGGTGGTGATGTTGAAGAGCTTCGACACGACCGTGGCTACGCCGCGGAAGTGTCCGGGGCGTGATGCACCGTCGAGACGCGCGCCGATCTCGGGTATGTCGACGATGACTTGCGGCGCGCTCGGCGGGTACATCTCCGCGGGCGAGGGTGCGAAGACGAGGGCGACATTTTCACTTTGAAGCAATGCGAGATCGGCTTCAAAGGTGCGTGGATAGCGGTCGAAGTCTTCGCCGGGCGCGAACTGTGTGGGGTTCACGAAGATGGTGATGGCGACTGCATCGCACTCGCTCGCTGCGGAGCGCACGAGCGAGAGGTGGCCTTCGTGCAGCGCGCCCATCGTGGGTACGAGGCCGAGCGTTTTGCCAGAGCGTGTGAGCACGGCGCGTGCTTCGCGAAACTCGCGGATGGTGTGACAGATCTGCATCGCGTCAGCTCGCTTTCTCAAGCAGCGTCTTAGTGGCTTGCGGCTCGATGCGGGCGCGAACCTCCGCGCTGAGATGGTAGCTTTCGGAGTCTGCAGGAAAGGTGCGCTGCTTCACGGCATCGCAGTATTCGCGAAGACCGGCGAGCATTTCATCACCAGCTTGGGCGAAGCGTCGCACAAACTTTGCGGGCTGCGAGAAGGTCAGTTGCACGGCATCGTGGAAGACAAGGATCTGTCCGTCGCACTCGGGGCCCGCCCCAATGCCGATGACCGGGATCGTCAACGCCTGCGCGACGCGCGCGGCGACTTCGCGCGGCACACCTTCGACAACGATCGCGATCGCGCCTGCAGCTTCGAGCAGCGCCGCGTCTTCGAGCAGCGTTTCGATGGCCTGCTCCTGCCTGGCCTGCACGCGGAAGCCGCCCATGATGTGCACGGACTGCGGCGTGAGGCCGATATGGCCGACGACGGGAATCTCTGCTTGCGTGAGGCGTTCGACGAGCGCGGCGCGACGCCGACCGCCTTCGATCTTGACAGCTTCAGCGCCGGCCTCCTGCATGAAGCGCAGAGCGTTCTTCACGGCGGAGGTGTCGTCGATCTGATAGCTGCCGTAGGGCATGTCCACAACGAGCAACGCGCGCTGCACGCCGCGACGCACGGCGCGAGCGTGGTGCATCATCTCGTCCATGGTGAGCGGCAGCGTGCTGTCGTAGCCGAGCACGGTCATCGCCAGCGAGTCGCCTACGAGGATGAGATCCACTCCCGCTTCGTCAGCGAGACGCGCGGTGGGGTAGTCGGTAGCAGTGAGGGCGGTGATGGGTTCAGCGGAACGCTTCTTCTGAAGCAACGCTGGCGCGGTGACGCGTACGAGTGACTGCGTCCCGGATGAAGCGGGGGTGTGAAAGCTCATATTGTGTTCTCCAGTGCGGTTCCGCGAGACGCGCAGATAACGCCCGAATGGAGAAAGTATACGCCTGGGTGGTGATTTGTGGCTCGCGGGCAAAGGCGAACGCAGAGGGCACGGAGAGCTTGCTGCAGGCGATGGAGAGCTGAAGAACACGCTCGTCCTGCAAACCCAGGTCTGAGATGCGAGACCTGAGGCACCTGATTGAAGCGCGCCGTCGTTTAGTGGACGGCCTCTCCTGCGGGTGCGCCCTGGCCGGGACGGTTCTTGTTGAGCAGTAGCGCCAATGCGATGAGGAAGACGGACATCCATGCGAGCACGCGGTAGACGTCCATGTAGCCCAGCACGGAGGCCTGCTCGTTGAGCTGCTGGTAGATGGCGCCCTTCGCGTAGATCTGCGCGTTGGCCGAGCCGGCGCTTCCACCGAACATACTCGTAAAGGCCTTGATGGCCTGCTGGTAGCCGTAGTTCTCCGGCGACATGTAGTTCTGCATGCGCGCCTGATGGTAGAGCGAGCGCTCCGTCACCGCAGCGCCGGTGAGCGAGATGAGGATGGAGCCACCGACGTTGCGCGCGAAGTTGATGATGCCCGAGACCTGGTTCGATGCCTCGCGCGGCAAGCCGACGTACGCCGCATTGGTGATGGAGATGAACGCGAACGGGATCGGCAACACCTGAATGATGCGGATGAAGGCGTTGTAGCCGAAGCTCATGCCGAGCGAGATGTGAAGTGACGAGAACCAGAAGCTGAACGCAAAGAACGCGAAGCCGAGCATCACGAGATTGCGCGCAGGGAACTTGCCGACGGCCACGCCTGCGAGCGGCATCACAATGATGAGCGCGATACCGCCACCGGTGAGCGCTTCGCCGGCGCGTGTTGCGGTGTAACCGAGAATCTCCTGCATGAACTGCGGCTGCAATACGGTGGCTGCGTTCAGCACACCGCCGACCAACGCCATGAGCATGGTGCAGATGGCGAAGTTTTTGAACTTGAAGAGGCGCAGGTTCATGATCGGGTTCTTCGCGCGGAGTTCCTGCCAGATGAGCCCGGTCATACCGATCACGAACATGACGAAGAAGAAGACGATGAAGTGCGAGCCAAACCAGTCCTTCTCTTCGCCCTTGTCGAGGAAGATTTGCAGGCCACCCATGGCGAGCGTGAGGAAGCCGAGGCCGATGAAGTCGAGGCGGAAAAGGTTCTGTCGGTCTGCCTTGATCCACGGCGGATCTTCGACCAGGCGCGTGACGAGGAAGAATGCCAGCAGGCCGACGGGGATATTGATGTAGAAGATCCAACGCCAGGAGTAGTTGTCGGTGATCCAGCCACCGAGCGTGGGGCCGATGGAGGGCGCGAGCACGGCGACGAGGCCGTAGAGCGCGAAGGCCTGACCGCGGCGCTTCTCGTCGAAGCTGTCAGCCATGATGGCCTGCGCCATCGGCTGAAGACCGCCACCGCCTGCACCCTGGATGACGCGTGAAACAAGGAGAATCGGCAACGACGGAGCAATGCCGCAGAGGAAGCTCGCCACCGTGAAGAGCGTGATGCAGGAAAGGAAGAAGTTCTTGCGGCCGATGACCGACGAAGCCCACGCGCCCGCGGGCAACACGACGGCGTTGGCCACGAGATAGCTGGTGAGCACCCACGTGCCCTGATCGGTCGATGCGCCGAGGTCGCCTGCGATGTGTGGCAGCGCAACGTTCGCGATGGAGGTGTCCAGCACCTCCATGAATGCCGCCAGGGCGACCGTGGCTGCGATGAGCCAGGGATTTACCTTGGGCTTCCAATTCTGATTTGCGTCCGCCACAGAAGTCCTTCAGCAGAGATTTTTAGGGGGCCCGTCGGTAAGGCGCTTGGTTGCTTGGATGCAAGCGTGCGCACAGAGGATGCGGCGACGACGCAATGGTGTTGGCTTGTGCGTCAGTAGCGGTCGATATACGCGCAGGGCCTGTGGCAGTCTATGCTGAAGAAAACATCGAGGGAGCTCTGATGGAAGCGACACGACGGCAGTTCTTGCAGGCAATGGCGGGCACGGCTTCGGCGAGTGCCCTGGCACCCGTGTCGGCGCTGGCGAAGATGCGCAGCGAAGAGCCGGCTGCGGGGCGCAGACGCATCATTCTCGACACGGATACGGCGACGGACGATGCTGCTGCGATCCTGCTGGCGATGAAGGCTCCGACCATCAAGGTCGAGGCCATCACGATCGTGGTGGGCAACGTCGAGTTCGATCAGGAAGCGAAGAACGCGCTGTATACGCTGCAGGTTTCGGGCAATGCGCATAAGGTGCCGGTGTTCCTCGGCAGCTCGCGACCGCTGCTGCGGCCGATACATGGCGACGCGACCTACGTGCACGGCAAAGATGGCATGAGCAACAGCTTCTTCCCTGACCCCGAGCAGAAGCCGGAAGAGGAATGGGCTGTCGATGCGATGATTCGCTTGATCGAGGCGCATCCGCATGAGATCACCATCGTCGCGATTGGAGCGCTGACGAATGTGGCGCTGTTGTTGCTGCGGAAGCCTTCGATTGCACCGCTGATTCAAGGCATTACGTTCATGGGCGGCACGTATAAGTTCTATGGCAACGTGACGCCGGTCGCGACGTACAACATCTGGGTTGATCCTGAAGCGGCAAAGATCGTCTTCCACTCCGGTGTGCCGATCACGACGGTGGGCTTCGACGTGAGCGTGCATAGCTCGATCTTTACGGATGCCGACTACGAGCGCGTGGCGAAGCTGGGTACGCCGTTGGCGAAGTTCTTCACGGAGATCAACAAGGTGCGGCGCGTGTACTGCAAAGAACATCAGAAGATGAACGGCTCCAATCATCCCGACGCGATCACGACAGCGATCGTGATCGATCCGACGATTGCGATGGAGCTGCTGCCGCGTTATTGCGACGTGGAGACGCAAGGCGAGTTGACGCGTGGCGCCATGCTCATCGATGAACTGGGAACGATGAAGCAGCCGCCGAATGTGACCGTGTGCGCGGCTGCGGACGAGAAGAAGTTCAAAGAGATGATGTTTCGCGCGCTCTCCTAGCGCTAGAAAATGCGCTGCGAGAGAAAGAAGAACGCACCGACGGCGAGCGCGATGGAGCCCGCGAGAATGAAGCTGATGTAACGTGCGGCGCGGCGTTGCTCGCCTTCGCGCGGACGGGTAATGCCGACGCCCCAAATGAAACCTTCGCTGACAACCTCAGAGACCTTGCGCATGATGTGTTCCCTCCTCTGCTGTTCTTAGGTTCACGCGAGCGGACGGCGAGGATATGCAATTCCTGCGACAAAGCGGAATCATCCAATGAAGTGAGAGGATGAAGGCGAGTGAGCAGCCGAGCGCAGGATCGGATTCAGGTTTGGCAGCGTGACCGCCTGGTCCCGCTGCTGCCGGATACCCATGCGCTTAAGGCCGCAGCGGCTTCCCTGTGGCGAGGCATGCTGCTCGAGCGCCACGACGTTGGCGCGATCGAGATTCCTGAACACCAGCACAATGAGCTTTGCCTGCACCTCCAGCTTTCCGGCGCACCGGAGATGGAGTGGTGGAACGACGGCCGCAATCGCGTGGAGCGGACCGCGCCAGGGTCGATGATTCTGCTCGCTCCGGGAACACGCGATCGGCTGCGGTGGACGGAGGCGTCGTCGCGACTGGTGGTTTCGGTGAAGCCGGAGTTGCTGGCGCGCGTGAGTGAGGAGCTTGGCGTGCGGCAGGTGGATTTTGCGAACCGCTGGGCGCTGCGTGATGCGGGGCTCGCGCGCGTAGTGCAAGAGATGCACCGCGAGGCCACGGATGGCTTTCCGCTGGGCGCGCTCTATGTCGATCAGCTTGAGGCAGGGCTTACGCAGGCTATGGTGCGGAGTTACGGCTCGTTCGATGGCGGACTGAAGGCGTTTCAGGGGCGGCTCTCGCAACAGAAGCTACGCCGAGCGCTGGAGTTCATGACTGACAACCTGCATCGCGATCTTCGGCTGGCGGAAGTTGCCGCAGAACTACAAATGAGTGAGTCGCACTTCGCGCACGAGTTCCGCGCGAGCACCGGGCAGACGCCGTATCAGTACGTGCTGGAGCAGCGACTCGAACGCGCGAAGCGGCTGCTGAAAATGGGTGGGATGTCGGTGAAGGAGATCGCCGCTGAGGTTGGGTTCAGTTCGGATACGAACTTTGTAAGGGCGTTTCGGAAGCGGATGGGTATAACACCAGCTCATTTTTCCGCGGCCGGCTTCACTATTTTGGGATAAATGAAAAACACGATGGGCTGTTGTTGATCGTCCTGCTTGGGCGCCGTCATAGATGAGTTGTAATACGCGAATGTCAGGCTCAACGTATTGCCTGTTATCAGTTGTCGAAGACAAACTCCCTGTTGACCGTTGCTCACTGAAACGTCAGAATCAGATTGTCGCGGTGGCAGTTGACGATAGATCACCATCGAATCAAGATTCCGATGCGAGAGAACACTGGAAAACTCTTCAGCGAGATCGGAAGCTTCTTGATCGTCAGGCGGAACGACGAATCTTATCGCAACTGGAGCACATGCGTTTAAACCAGAACGTTGTAGTCTCATGATGTCGCTCCTGCTCAAGCGGCGAGGCTTAACGACGCTTTCGGTGCTACGAACGACTTCGAGGATCGTATTCATCTTTTGCAAGAGGATATCTTGCTCCTCTGCCTGCTTTGCGGAAAGCTGATTGAGAAACTTGTCGATGAGCTTCAGTTGCTTGTCAGAAAAACCACTACAGTTGATCGTGACCGAACCATGATTGTCCGGTAATGACGGACTGCAAATACCACCCGTCGAGTTGTTTTTACTCATCTGTTGCCCGAAAGCACTTGCGGGCAACAGCAGCAATGCTAGTAGTAATACTCGAATCACTTCTCGTTACCTACCGTTCCTGAGATCGAAATATTGCCGCTATTATTCGGAGCATTGGGACTTAATGCGCCACAGCTCATATTGTTGCTGGGCGTGATTTGAACTGTAGTTTTCACAGTCTTCGGGAGCTTCATCTGGGTCAGTAGAGCTATTCCACCCAATACAAAGAGACCAATTGCGCTGCGGGCGATACGCTTTTCTTTTGCTTGTGGATCGCCAGGCAGCTTCACAAGCAGATAGTTGAAAAGAGCAACGACCCACAACACGACGGCTGTAGGGCCGCCGTATCGACCGATCAGCTCCAAGATCTTGGGGTTGGTGAGCATTACCAAAATATAAAGGCCACCCATGTGGGTGGCCTTTATATTTCTACTTTGCTGAGGAGTTAGTCGCCGGAGACGAGGTCGTTCTCTTCCTGCTTGGCGGCGGGTGCCGGGGCGGCCTTGATTTCGCCGAGGGCGATGAAGCCAGGCTGCTCCTGCTCCTTCAGAATTTCCTTGCGGTAGAGCTTCGCCATGCGGGCGTTCTCGGCATCCTGCTTGAGCTTCGCGTCGCGTGCGCGGATCTTTTCTTCGCGCGCATTCTTCGCAATGCCGAGCTTGTCGAACGTGTCGTTCGCAGCCGAGTTCACGTGAGCATCGTTCAACTTCAGGTCGTACTTGTCCTGCTTGTCGAGCGAAACCTTCTTACCACCGGCGAAGATCTCGTGACGGCCGTGCTCCTCGTACCACTTGGTGAGGGTCGACGTCATGTGCATCTTCTCGATGATGTTGCGCCAGCCGATACCCGTGTTGTATGCGCAGAAGGAGATTTCGCCTTCCTGCGTCGCGTACGGGATGATGCACTGCTCGGTGCGGCGGAAGTCGTAGTTGAAGAGGTCCTGGAACCACATGCCGGCGATGAAGAGGAAGTTCCAACGGTCGCCGCGGCGCTTCTCGATGTCCGCCATCGTACGATCCGCGGTGACCTTGCCGTAGTTGCGGCCGGTCGCGCCGAAGCACTTGTCGAACTTCTCGAGGAGGGCGAAGATGCTGAAGTTCTTGGGAGCCATCGAAGGCTTGTAGTTGCGGATGAGCGCGAGCGAAGCGCCGAGGATCGTGCCAAACTTGCCACGAGCCGCGTCGTTCACCTTTGCAATGTCCTTCGCGAGCTGCACGGCGTCCAGGAACGCGGTGACGGGCACAGCTTCCTTCGTTTCCTTATCAATCATGAGCGCCATGCCGATACCGCAGTTCGGGTGGCAACCGCAGGAGAGCTGGCCCCACTCGTGCTCCGGTCCGTGAACCAGATCGGCCCAGTCAGAGAAGGTCGACATGAACGAGATCGGGAACCAGTCGCGGGTCGATTCGCCGAGACCCGTCTGGGTGCGGACGTCGTGCGCGAGATGCGAGAGGGTGTAGCGCTGTGCGTGGCGACGCTCGTCGGAGACGGCTTCGTCACGACCGGTGAACGATACCGGCTGGAACGAGAGGAAGTTGATCTTCTTCGGGTTGTCGAGCGCGAACTCGATGATGCGGCCAACCTGCTCGTTGTTGATGCCGTTGATGATGCAGGTGACGGGAACGATGTCCACACCGGCAGCGTGCAGGTTGTGGATCGCCTGCAGCTTCACGTCGAACGAGTTGCCCACCTTACGGTGCGAGTTGGCAGCGTTGCCGATGCCGTCGAACTGGAGGTAAGCGTAGCGCAGACCGGCTTCAGCCGCAGCGCGAGCGAACTCCGCCGACTTTGCGAATTCGATGCCGTTGGTTGCAGCCTGCACCGAGTTGTAGCCAACCTTACGCGCGTAAGCGACGGCGTCGAGGAAGTACGGCGACAGGGTGGGCTCACCGCCCGAGAACTGCACGGACATCTGACGACGCGGCTTGATGGTGATCGCGTTGTCGAGCATGGTCTTGATCTCGTCCCACGTGAGTTCGTGGACGAAGCCAACCTGGTTGGCGTCCATGAAGCAGGGATCGCACATCATGTTGCAACGGTTGGTGAGATCGATGGTGAGCACCGAGCCGCGGCCGTGGGTGACGGTCGACGTGCCGTGGTTGTGGAGCTTCTCATCGTTGTGGGCGCGGATGTCGCGGCCCGGGAAAACGTCTTCGAGATGCTTCATCATCGGCGGATCGATGGACATAACGTCCTCGAAGTGACCGTGAATCGGGCAATCCTTGACCATGAGGATCTGGCCATCGCGCTCGATGATCTGAGCCTTGATTTCGCCGACCTTCTCGTTGAGAAGAACTTCGTGCGGCAGCTTGCCGTCGAGGATCTGCTGGCGGATCTCCGGCACGCAGCGCGGGCAGAGCGAGTCCGTAGTACGCGGCCAACCGAGGGGCGGCTTCTCCTTCTGGTAGCTCTTGAGGAGGGGCTTGTCGGACCACTTGGGGGTGAAGCTCTTGTTCGGGCTGATCGAGTTGATCTTGTCGAACACGGCCCAGCCGGCCTTGGCCGTGAGCACTACGCCCTTTTCTACGAGCTTGGTTACCTTAGACATCGTTCTGGATTCTCCTAAATGTTAGGTTCTCAGACTAAACGATTGCATCGTGGCCCGAGAAGTACATCGCGCGGTACGGGGTCTTGCTGCCCCGGGTCCGCGTCGACCGGGATAGCTCCACGTTCAAAAGTAAAACTGTGGACGAGGGCTGTCTTCGGTCATGCAGCGAACGGCAAGATTCTGCATTGAACGGTGATGGGATGTGCCGTAGATGGTTCACGATGCACCATCTGGGCGATTTACGATCAGGATGTGCGTTGGCTTGGGTGGATTGTCGTTTTCGTTCTGGTAGCGGTGGCCGGTGCTGGCTGGCTGGCTGTAACCCCGTATGGCCCCTCCAGCGAGACCTTTGTGGAGATTGCACCGGGCACCAACACTGAAGGTATCGGCGACGCGCTACGGAAAGCTGGCGTGATCCGCAGCGGCGTGCTGTTTGCCGCGTTGAAGAAGTACAGGGGCGGCACGCTGAAGGCGGGCGAGTACCGCTTCGACCACCCGGCGCCGATGACGGAGGTCTATGCGCGGCTGCGCAAGGGCGACGTCTATACGAAGACCGTGGTGATTCCCGAGGGCTATGACATCTTCCAGGTGGCGAAGGCCGTGGGCGATGCCGGGCTGCTTTCGGAAAAGGAGTTCCTGGCCGCGGAACTACAGCATCCCGAACTGGTGAAGCGCTGGAATCCGATGGCCGCCTCTGTCGAAGGCTATTTGTTTCCTGACACTTACAAGTTCAGCCGGAAAGCGACCGCCGTGGATATGATTGCAGCGATGGTGAAGCGGTTTGGGCAGATGGCCGCGAAGTTGGGCGTGGAGCCGCGGGACGCTCCGCGTGTGGTGACGATGGCTTCGCTGGTCGAGCGCGAGGTGCATATTCCAAGCGAGCGGGCGGCTGTGGCTGGGGTGTTTGAGAACCGACTGGCGTTGGGGATGCCGCTGCAGACCGACCCGGCGGTGGCGTATGCCAGCGAGTTGCGCGGGACGTGGACGGGCGTGATTCATCAGAGCGAGCTGCACTCGGACTCGACGTATAACACCTACACCCATGCGGGGCTGCCACCGGGACCGATCTGCAACCCCGGTGTGGCGGCGCTGCAGGCGGCGATGCATCCGCTCAAGAGCGACTATTTGTACTTTGTCGCCGACGCGCGCGGGAACACGACCTTCGCGCGGACGCTGGCGGAGCATACGCAGAACGTGGCGGCGTATCGGGCGGCCGGCGGGAAATAAGATTTTTCGCGGGAAACGCAGACGGTCGGGCTTTGGCCCGGCCGTTTTGCTTTGGATTTCGGTGGAAACCCAGGGCTCAAAGGCGAGACCTGGGGCACCCGAGCGGTTTTGCTAGTGGCAAATAGGGTCGGACGGACGCATATCTTCCTGTGGGGATGACATGCAGGATGTTCGAGGCCGCGGTTGGTGTCGGTGCCGGAAGGTAGACCGATGGTTTGCGGTCAGGGCCGATCTGGGTGCCGGAAGTGGCTATTTTAGCGATTTTCACAAGGGACTTTGGTGCATTTGTGCAAGCAGTAGGGCTTGCCAAAGGGGTGGGACGCAACACTTGCCGGGTCGGCCTTTTATCGCGCACACAGGACGATATTCGACAGCCCTCCCTCGACGAAGACCCGAGAGATATGGGTCAGCGGGAATCTCTTTTGGCTGTAAGGGTTTCGGCGAAATCGTGATGAAGAAGCTTGCTGCAAAGCGAAAATAAGGCGAAATATTTTGGCTAGGCAACTGCAGGGTTTCACGTGGCTTTTTCCGGAATAGGAACGGCTGCTAAGTGACGCATTAGCCATGATTTAGTGCATAGCGAAGGCGTGGCGAATGTTGTGGACGAGGCTCGCCGCATTGTACGGCGAAGCGATTCTAATTTCTTTCTTTGCAATTACTTAGGAGTTTCCACCAAGGTCTGTTGACATGTGGGGTTCGCGATTCCTATAACCACGAAACTCCCCTAGCGGTTGCGCCATTTTGGGACAGCCGAAAACGGGGGATTTTCTGCGTGAGCCAAGCGAATGATGGGGTGCACACTGGCTGCCAGTAGCATGGGGCTTGGTCACCCAGCTCTCTGGACTTTATTTGGGAGTGCGAACCCGAGGGGTTCGCCCAAGCAGCCGAGCGAGCCCTATTCGACCGCTGATAGCTGAGGCTCGCCGGGGACATAGCAGCAAACCCTGGAGAAGTGAGATGAAGGACTTTTGCGTTTTGAAGAAACCGGCGCAGACCGTGGAGTTGAAGGTCTGTGAGAGCTGCGGATCGCTGTGGCTTCGTCCTGTTGCGGGCGAAGGGGCGCGGCGATATTGCAGACCGTGCGTGACGTGGCTGAAGGAGTTTCCAGCTCCGGTGGCGAGGAGCACGCGCGGAAGGAAGAAGGGGTCGGGGACGTGGCGCGTGGGCAGGACGAGCGCTCGCGCGGGCGGAGGCCGACCGGGATGTGGAGCGGGGCCGGATGCGGCCGCGGCGGAAGGGGTGACTCGATGAGGGCGATGACTCTGACGGCGACGGCGATGACGAAGATGAACGATGAGAAGGAGCAGACGGTGATGATGGCGAAGAAGTCGAATGTGGTGATGTTTCCGGCGCAGCAGCGTGTGATGGGTGAGCAGGTGTTGCGCGAGGGATCAACGGGGCGCGTGGTGGTGGTGCCGCGGATGTGGGCTGTGGGCGAGCTTGCGGCAGCGCCCGTTGAGACGGCCAAGCCCGCTGAGGCTCCGAAGCCGGAACTGGCGTTCTATCGCAAGTACACGGAGGCGATGTTGCGCCGCTATCTGCGAATGGCAATGGAGTCGGGCCGCGTGCCGAGTCTGCTGGGTCGGGAGCTGTTTCGGAGCAAGGTGACGAGCTATCGGGTGAAGAGCTTCGAGGACGTCATCATCTTCTGCTTTGACATGGAGCGCTGCCTGGCGAAGCTGACAGGCGAGGAGCAGGAACTGATCAAGCGGATCGCGCTGCAGGAGTATACGCACGGCGAAGCGGCGGGGATGCTGGGTGTGAGTCTGCGGACGGTGGTGTCGAAGTATGGCAAGGCGATCGACCGGCTGACCGGGATGCTGCTGGCGGCGAAGATGCTCGAGCCGATGCATGGGCGGGCGTAGACGCGCGGTGGTTCTTGCGGCGGGGCTTCGGCCTCGCCGTTTTTTTAGGGTGCAGGTAGCTTTCGGTTTGGGATTGAGTTTTGAGTGACGAGTGGTGAGTGGTGAGTTTCGCTGTCAAGGGGTGACGGCTGGGGGGCAAAGCCGTAACGTGCTGGATTTGCGGGAGATAGGCAGGGATATTTTGTTTGCGTAGTTTTTCTGGTGAGGTTGGTATTCTGGATAGGTAAGTGAGGAAGCGGCGGCCCGACAGGGACTGCCGCTTTTGTTTTGGGTGGTGGGAATGGGGGCTAAGAAGGCGGTAGGGCAACCGAAGGCGGCGGAGAAGAGGGTCGAGGTGAAGGCCCCGGAGCGACCGCTGCGACCTTCGCAATGTGGGAAGTTCATGCGGAAAACACTGGCGGAGCACTTTCCGTCGGTGCTGGAGGGATTTCTGAACGCGGCGAAGAGCGGGAGCTGTCAGCATGTGAAGCTGGCGACGGAGTTGTTGCAGGAGAACGAGGCACAGGGCAAGCGGCGAGGCAAGGGTGCGGCGCAGCGGCTGTTTGAAGAGTTAGAGCGGGGCGGTTGAAAAAGAGATGAATCGGCAAAGGGTGCTCGGGCGTCGATATACTTGTTCCTTGAATCGATGATGGGATTTCGCACAGTATCGTTGGTGGCGGCTTTCGCCATTCTGGGCATACCGAAGAGCTGCTACCAGACAACGAAGCTGGTGCAGAAGACGATGGCTCCGGACATATATCACTCGACCTCTGTAGACCAGATCGAGAAGGATACGTCTGCGCGGGATGCGTCGATCAAGACGCTGAACGCGAGTGTGCTGATTACGGCCAGCCAAGGCGGTGGCAAGACGGGCAAGGTGGTGACGTACACCTCGTTCCGCGGGTACATCTTTGTGCGCAAGCCGAACGATCTGCGGGTGATTCTGCAGTTGCCGGTGCTGGGGTCGCGTGCGCTGGATATGGTGTCGGACGGAAAGATGTTCACGCTGGTGCATGCGACGGCCGGACATGGCGATGCGTGGATGCATGGGTCGAACACGGTGACGACGCCGTCGAAGAATGGGCTGGAGAACTTGCGGCCGGGAGTGTTCTTCGATTCGTTGCTGGTGCCGGGCGTGGCTGCAGATGAGTTTGTGAGCTTGAACGAGTCCACGCGCATTGTGCCGTTGCCGGACAAGAAGCGGGTGTCGATGGAAGAGCCTGACTATGACCTGACGATTTCGAAGGTGAAGTCAGGCAACGTGCTGCGCACGGTGCGTGTGCTGCACATCAGCCGCGTGGATATGCTGCCGTTTCAGCAGGACATCTATGACGAGCAAGGGCGCGTGGTGACGTCGGCGACGTATGAGAAGTACAAGACGTTCAATAACGTGCAGTTTCCGTCGGTGATCACGATGCAGCGGCCGTTGGACCAGTATTCGCTGAAGGTGGAGATCACGAAGATGACCATCAATGGCGAGCTGGAGGATGATCAGTTTGAACTGAAGCCTCCGCCGACGGTGACGGTGCAGGAGTTGAAGTAGGTTTGGTTTGAGTTGTGAGTTTCGAGTCTTGAGTTTGAGTAAGGCGGTTGGGATATCCCGACCGCCTTTTTGTTTTCGGGTGGGGTGATTCCGAACCCAGGTTAGAGGCCGGCGCGCTGATGGTGGGCGGCAATTTCAGCGTTGATGCGGAGGGCGAGCGCGAGGGCGGCTAAGCCGGCTTCGCCGGGGACGCGAGGTTGCTGGCGCGTGCGGATGCTGGCGAGGAAGTCTTCGAGCTCGAGGCGCAGAGGTTCGGCGCGGGGGAGGTCGAGCTTCTGCAGGTCGAAGCCGGTGGTGGGGTGGTTCGCCGGAACGGTTGCTGGGGGGCGGTAGCCGTTGGAGATTTGTTCGGCGAGCGCGGGGTCCACGGAGATGGTGAGGAGTTCCTGGCGGGCGAAGTCGAGCGAGAGATATTGATGCGGCTGGAAGAGGCGCAGCTTGCGGACCTGCTCGGTGGAGACGCGGGAGGCCGTGAAGTTGGCGACGGCGCCGGAGTGGAACTCGACGCGGACGTTGGCGATGTCGGTTTTGCGCGACAGGATGGGGATGCCGGTGGCGTGGACGCTGGCGACTTCTGAGCGCGCGAGGGCGAGGACGATGTCGAGGTCGTGGATCATGAGGTCGAGAACGACATCGACGTCGAGCGAGCGCGGGGTGAAGAGGCTGAGGCGGTGGGCCTCGAAGAACATGGGCTGCGTGAGATTTTCGAGGGTTGCGGTGACCGCAGGGTTGAAGCGCTCGAGATGGCCGATCTGCACGATGCGATCGTGTGCGCGGGCGATGGCGAGGGTTTGCTCGGCTTCTTCGAGAGTGGCGGCGAAGGGTTTTTCGATGAGGACATCGAGGCCGGCGGCGAGGAGCTGCTGCGCGACGGCGGCGTGATGGATGGTGGGCACGCAGACGCTGGCGGCGTCCAGGTCCAGCCGCGCGGCGAGAAGTTCTTCGACGGTGGCGAAGGCCGGGATGCTGTATTGCGCAGCGGCGGCGGTGCGGATCTCGGGCGAAGCGTCGACGACGGCGGTGAGCTGGACGTCGGTGGAGGCTTCGAGTTCGCGGTAGACGCGGAGATGGTTGCGGCCGAAGGCCCCTGCCCCGATGACGGCGATGCGTGTGCGGTGATTCGTTTCCACGGATTCAGTTTACGTGGGTCTCCCCGTACGCCGTAGAGGCGGTGGAGACGCATCTGCCCTGCGGCGATGAACGACGAAACGACGTGGAGGCGCGGGTGCAGGTCGCGCGGCGTATGGGTGGCTCTACGCGCGTGCATCCTGCGAACCCAGGTCTCAGACGCGAGACCTGGGGCACTTGGTTTGTGGAGGGCTTACTTTTCGACGGCTTCGCGGCAGCGCGCGTAGAGAGCGAGGAGGGAGTCGACCTGGTCCTCGTTCTTGGCGGCGGAGCCGGGGGCGAAGCCGGGGGTCGAGGCGGAAGCGGTGCGGCCCACGTTGGCGTGTGCTGCGACGAACTTGAGCAGGTCGAGTGCGATGTCCTGGCTGCTGCGATAGGCGTTGTTGTGTTCCATGAGGTCGATGGTAGCAAAGCTGCGCGTGGGTGGGCGCGCAAGGGAGAGATATGCGAAATGGAGGGGCGATGAAGAGTGGATGGAAGCGGTGGTCTGCGCTGCTGGCGTTTGCGCTGATGTGGGCGAGTCTGGCGACGGCACAGGTAACGACGACGGCGGTGAGCGATACGGTGTATCGCGCGGATGGAACGGCGGCGCAGGGTACGGTGTTGATCTCGTGGAATGCGTTCACGATGGCGAACGGCGTGAGCGTGCCAGCGGGCGTGAAGACGGTGACGCTGGATGCGCAGGGTGGCCTGCGTGTGGCACTGGCGCCGAACGCAGGTGCGACGCCGATGGGGAACTATTACACGGTGGTGTATCACCTGACCGACGGCACAGTGAGCAAGGAGTATTGGGTGATTCCGGTGACTGTGCCGGGTGGCGGCGCGGCGAAGATTGCGGGGGTACGCAATCAGGTCTTGCCCGCGAGCGTGGCGATGCAGACGGTGAGCAAGCAGTATGTGGACACGCAGATCGCGCAGGCGCAGATTGGTGCGATTCCCCTGGACAGCTCGCCGTATGTGTTGAAGGCGGGCGACACGATGAGTGGGCCGCTGGTGTTGCCGGGTGATCCGGTGACAGCGACGCAGGCGGCGGACAAGAACTATGTGGACACGAATGTGACGGCGGTGGCTGCGGGTATCAACGGCAAGGTGGCGCTGCTGCCGAGTGCAACGCAGGTGGTGTCGCAGCCGGACAATACAGAGCTGCAAGTGAATCGCTTGAACGGCGAGCTGTATGCGTCGGGGTTTGTGGCTTCGCCTTCGACGGATGGAGTGGCAGCGGCGCAGGCGAGCCCGGAGTGTGTGGCGGGAAAGTGCAGCGTGGTGATCGATGCCAACTATAGCGGCACGGGTGTGACGGCGGTCGCGAGCACCAGTACGCATGAGCACTTGAAGGACGAACGTGGGGCTGCGGAGTATCACCTGTATCTCGATCCGCATTCACCGTCGAGCGATGATGCGATTGCGAGCACGCAGCGTGTGCAATCGACGCAGCCCGCGGCGACGTATGGCGGCAATCTCTATGTGGCGGCAGAGAGCGCGGAGATCGATGCGTTGTCGGGCGGCAGCAATACGGCGCTGGCGAATGGCGGCAGCGTGCCTTACTTCAAATCGACGTATACGGCACAGTCGCTGACCGGGAACTACTACACGCTGGGTCAGCATTTGAACACGAGCTCGGCGGCGAACTGCTATGCGGTGGGTGATTGCATTGTGGAGTCGTTCTCGCTGAATGCGTCTGGTGGCGCTCGAGATGCGAGCGATGAAGGCTCGCATATGTTCGACTGGCTGACGTATGAAGATACACATCTCTTCCGCGCGACTTGTGCGAGTGGATGTACGCCGGGCTCGACGAGCCTTACGACGACTGTGGTGGCGGATGGTGGCACGCAGGGCGAAGGCCGCTACCTGATCGACACGAACCCGGCAAAGGTGATCTCGGTGGGGCAGCTGATCTCGGGTACGGTGACGACGCATGGGCTCGCGGATTTCAGCGGGTCGAGCTTTCCGGTGAGCGTGTTTCTGGCAACGGCTGCGGCTGCGAATCCACAAGCGACGAATGTGGCTCCAGGCACGGTGACGCTGCCGATTGCGACGAGCGGTGTAGCGAGTTACTTTGCGACGAATACGGCGGCGTTGCCGAGCACGAACGGTGTGGCTTGTGTGGCGGACGATGTTGTTCAAGGGCTGGATGAGCAGTTCGAGACTGCAGCGTTCCACGTAGTCGATGGAACGCATGTGCAGTTGACGCTGAACAAGCCGCATCAGAGCGGCGCGACGATTGCGGTAGGTGGCCTGTGCGGATACGGCATCGAGTCCAAGGTGGACACGGTGGGTGTGTTGAAACAGGTGTTTCCGGTGCTGGGCTCAACGAGTGCAACGGAGCTTCTGTATGCAGGCGGACAGACTTCAGTCATCGGTCGCATGCAAACGACGGGCGGGTATCTGAATGAGTCGTTCGCGGTGACGTCGATTGTGCGTTCGAGCAATGTGGCGACGGCGACGGTGAGCGGTGATGCCCGCGACTTGAGCGGCATGGCTGTGACACTGAGTGGAGCGAGCGATCCGAGCTTCAACGGAACGTTCACGATGACCTCGACCGCTTCGAACAAGTTGCAGTTCACCAGTACAGGTGCGGACACGACGACGAGCGGAGGCACGGTAAGTGTGCTGACCGGGAGCTACGCGCTCTATCCGATGGCCGAGGTGCTGAGCGTGATGAACGCCGGCACGCGTGCGATCGACGGTGCGTTTACGCTGGCTGCGAATACGGTGAACTGGGCTGCGGGCGATACGGTGGAAGAGCCGCATTACTTTCAGGCAGACGTGAAGCCGAGCTATGAGGTGGTGACGCGTTATCTGCCGCAGCGTAGCGGTAACTCGTCGCGCGGGTTGACCTACAGCGGCAATGTCGGTCCGGGCACGGAGGGCTTCAACGCCACGAATGCCAATGCGGCGACGGAGTATCGCGGCGAAGGCGGAACGCATCTGCTGCCATCGGCCGGTGTGGGCGTGAATGGCCCGTGGAAGTATGCGATGGATGTGGAAGCGGGCGAAAGCGCGGCGCTGCATGTGGGCTGCAATCTGCATGGGTGCAGCAAGTGGAACTCGACGTATGCGCTGATGCTGATGGATAGCGCGAGTGGCGCGACGACGGACGCGATCACCTTTGCACCGCAGACGCGCGAGCTGGAGTTCAACATTGCGGGTGGTGCGGCGTCGCTGGGAGTGAATGGCTTCACGACGACGACGGTGAATGCGCAGACGATGAACGTAACAACGCTGAATGCCACGAGCATCAACGGCGGTGTGAGCGCGAGTGCGATTACGACGGGCACGATTGCAGCGGCGCGTCTGCCGGTGTTTGGACCGAGCGGTGCGACTCATGCGGTGGGTGCGGTGCCGGATCCTGGAGCCAGCGCGGGTGCGACGCGCTATCTGCGCGAGGATGGAACGTGGTCAGTACCGATCGGCGGAAGCGCGTCGAACGTGGTGTTTGCGGACATGACGTACTCGACGAACTACGGTGCACAGGCGACGACGAACAGCAGTTTCTTCAAGATTCTGTTGCCGAGCGTGACGACGGACACGAGCGGCGCGTGGGACGCGACGAACAACGTTTATGTCGTGCCGGTGACGGGAACGTACCAGGTAGTGACGACGCTGCGTTTTGCGGACAGCAGTACGAGTGGCGTGAACTATGGCGTGGGCGCTGCGGTGGCAGTGGCGGATGTGCCTTCGTTCCTTTGGTTCACGACGCCGGCCGCGACGCGCAACGGCGCGCAGAACGTGCGCACGGTGCACTTGAATGCTGGCGACCATCTGCAGATGTATGGGTATGTCGATGGCACGGCGTTCAGCATTCAGGCGGCAGAGATGACGATTGCCCTGCTGAGCGCGAACTAGGGAAGAGACCATGCGGCGCTCGGAGGAGATGTTCGGGCGCCGCATTTTTGCAGGTGAGGAGTGAAGTGCCGAAGAAGCGGCGGACGGATGTGGAGTATCTGCTGGAGATGGGCCGTCGCATGGAGCAGGAACGCGGCTATGCGATGAAAGTGGCGCAGCGCTGGGTGCGCGTGCGCGATCGTCGCGGGAGAATGATTGCGCTGGAGGCGAACACGGCGCAGCGTGCGTATGAGCAGCGACGTGGACAACACAATATCGTGCTGAAGGCCCGGCAGATGGGGATGACGACGTGGGCGGCAGCGCAGTGTCTGCTCTTTGCGATAACGCACCCGGGCGTGATGGTGCTCGAGGTGGCGCATACGCGCGATGCGGCGGAGAGTTTGTTCGCGATGACGCGCAGGATGTGGGGAGTTCTCCCGCTGGAGATGCGCGAGGGTGCGTTGCGGCTGGAGCGGAGCAATAGCGCGCAGATGGTGTTTGCGGAGCTTGGGAGTGAGCTGCGCATTGCGAGTGCGGCCGAGGCGAATGCGGGGCGCGGGCTGAGTTTGCAGATGCTGCATTGCAGCGAGGTAGGGCGATGGCCTGGCGATGCGACGGAGACGCTTGCGGGTCTGCGCGCGGCGTTGGCGCCGGAGGGGCAGAGCGTGTTGGAGAGTACGCCGCAGGGTGCGTATGGGGCGTTCTACGAAGAGTGGATGAGTGGTGATGCGGTGCGGCACTTTATGCCGTGGTGGATGGAGCGAGCTTATGTGGGCGCGGCGGTTGATGTGCAGGCGATGAGTGCGGAGGAGTTGGCGCTGGTGCGGGCGCATGGGTTGAGCGCGGAGCAGATCGGGTTTCGGCGTGGGCTGGAGAAGAACTTTCGTGCGCTGCGGGCGCAAGAGTTTGCCGAAGATGCGGAGAGCTGCTTCCGTGCGACCGGGGCTTGTTGCTTTGCGGTGGAGGCGATTGAGGCCAGGTTGCGTGATACGCCCGGGGCCGCTGCTGTGCGACGTGGTGGAGCGTTGCGTGTGTGGTTGCCAGCGCGTGCGGGGCGGCAGTATCTGGTGGCGGTGGATACCGCTGGTGGCGTGGGTGAAGGCGACTTTGCTGCGGTACAGGTATTGGATATCGCAACGGGGATGCAGTGTGCGGAGTTGCAGGAGCGGTTGCGGCCGGCGGAGTTGGCACGGGTGGTGGCGGCGCTGGCGCGCGAGTATGGCGAGGCCCTGGTGGCGGTCGAGCGGAACAATCATGGCGCGGCGGTGATTGCGTATCTCGAAACGCAGGAGCGGTATGGGCGGCTGTACAGACTGCGTGGCGAGGCCGGGTGGTTGACGACCTCGGCCTCGAAGCCGGAGATGATAGCGCGACTGGATGCCTGGCTCGGTGAGCGTGCTGAGGCGGTGATGAGTGAGCGGTTGTTGCGCGAATGCAGGAGCTTTGTGGTGAGCGAGGGTGGTCGCATGGGCGCTGCGGCGGGCAGGCATGATGACCTGGTGATGGCGATGGCGTTGGGGCTTTGTGTGCGGGCGGAGATGGTGGGTTGAGGCTTCGAAGTCAGCTTCGAGCTTTCAGTTTGTCGGCCGTCAGGTTTCGATTTGAGTCGTGAGTGATGAGTTGCGCGGCGAGTTTGGTATGGTGGCTGGTGAGGTGACGTTGAGTTGGCGGTCACGGCGGTACAAGCCATTCAAAAGATGCGCGGCGGAGCGCAGAGCCAGTTGATGCTGGGCTCGGATGGAAAGCTGTGGGTGGTGAAGTTCAAGAACAACCCACAACATCTGCGCGTGCTGGCCAATGAGCTGATCGCGACGAAGCTGGCTGAGGCTGTGGGCCTGAGCGTACCGAAGACGGATGTGATCGAGGTGAGTGAATGGCTCGCCGAGAAGTCTCCGACGATGTCGTTTGCGCTGGGGCAAGGGCGGCATGAACGCTGCGTGCCGGGGCTGCAGTTTGGGTCACAGTTTGTGGGCGGACTGATGCCGGGGCAGGTAGTGGACTACCTGCCCGAGGGGCAGATGAGTGAGCTGCGGAACCTGCGCGAGTTCGCGGGCATGCTGGCTGTCGACAAATGGTCTGGCAATTGCAATGGAAGACAAGCGGTGTATGAACGCAAGCCACGCGAGCGGAAGTATCGTGCGGTGTTTGTGGACCAGGGGTATTGCTTCAACGCGGGCGAGTGGACGTTTCCGGACATTCCACTGCGGGGTGTGTTTGCGCGCAACTCGGTGTACCGTAGCGTGACCGGATGGGAGAGTTTCGAGCCGTGGTTGTCGCGGATTGAGGCGTTTGCGGCGGACAAGTTGTGGAGCATCGCGGAGTGCGTTCCTCCGGAGTGGTACGGCGGGGATGTGCGCGAGATTGAGAAGTTGATGGAAGCGATGCTGGTGCGACGCGCGAAGGTGCGGGAGTTGATTGTGGCGTTTCGGGAATCATCGCGGGAACCGTTCCCGAATTGGGGACGGTCAGTGAGTGTGAATGTGCCGGTGGCGATCGATGGGTTGGTAGAGGTGCCGGCGGATGCTGCGAAGTTTTTGATGTGAGGATGCGGTGGGTTTCGAGACGAAGGACCTGGCGGAGTATTGGGAGCGGAAGACGCGGCATGTAAGTGCGAGCGACGCGGCGACATGGGTGCGCGATATGACGCTGCTCGCCGGGCTGGGCCTGAATGTGCGCGAGGCGAACCTCTATCTGATGCAGGAGCAGCCGAGTCTCGAGGCGTTTCATGCCTGGGTGATGGAGCGGAGCGGCGAGTGGTTCGATGACACGGCGGTGGAGCGGGTGCGTGCGGCGATGCGGGGCGAGGTGGTTGGGGCGCCGTTGTCGCTGGAGGGTGTTGAAGGATTGAGTGAGGAAGACCTCGCGCACTGCGATGAGCATGGGTATGTGGTGCTGCGCGGGGCGATCAGCGAAGAGGATGCGAGAGACTCGGAGGCTGCGGTGTATGAGCAGCTGAAGATGGATCCGAACGACGCGGAGAGTTGGTATGGCGCGGAATTGGGGCACACGATCTGGGTACCGTTGTTGCGTCATGCGGCGTTGGTGAAGAACCGTAGGTCGGCAAAGGTGGCGAAGGCGTTTGCGCAGTTGTGGGGGCGCGAGGATCTGTGGGCGACGGTGGACCAGGCGGGGTTCAATCCGCCGGAGCGCGAGGGGTGGCCGTTTCCGGGGCCGCATCTGCATTGGGACACGACATTGGCGGAGCCGCACCACTTTGGCGTGCAAGGGGTTTTGTATCTCGTGGACGTCGCCGAGGATCAAGGCGCGTTTTGTTGTGTGCCGGGGTTTCATCGGTCGCTGGGAGATTGGTTGAAGCGTGTGCCTGCAGGAGACGATGTGCGGGAGTATGCGAAGCGGAGTTTGACGTCGGAGCTGATGCCGGTTGCGGCGAAGCGCGGTGATCTGGTGCTGTGGCATCAGTCGTTGCCGCATGCAAGCAGCGCGAACCGTGCGGAACGGCCGAGGGTGGTGCAATATATGTCGATGTGGCCGACGAGCTTTGCGCACAACACGGAGTGGGCGTGATGGCGGACAGGCTGCAGTGCGAATTCTCGCTGATTCGGTATGTGCCGGATGTAGTGAAAGGCGAGTTTGCGAACATCGGCGTGGTGCTGCGTGCGCCGGATGGTGCGGCGCAGGTGAAGTTCACGCGCGACTGGAGTCGTGTGCGCTGCATGGATCCGGATGCGGACACGGAGTTGCTGGAGGCGTTGGAGGCGGAGATTGCGGCGCGGCTGGAAGCGGGCGTGGTGGAGACGGTGAATGCGAAGCCGATTGTGCAGACGCTGGAGGATTCGCTGTCGAACAGCGTGCAGTTGACGGAGATGCGCGCCACGCTGGCAGAGAGCGTAGTGGCCGAGATGGAGCAGCTGATGCGGATGTATGTAGAGCCGCTGAAGGTGGCTCGTGTACGGCAGAAGCAGAGTGGGCGCGCGTTGATTGCGGGTGAGATGCGGGATGCGTTTGAGCGCGCGGGTGTGTGGAAGCTGATGCGTAAGAAGATTGCGGCGTCGCAGTACACGCAGGCGGGTGATCCGCTGAAGCTGGATTGCGGGTATCGCAATGGCAAGGTGCGGATGTTTCAGGCGGTGTCGCTGGAGAGCGACGTTGAGGGCGCGAAGGGGTTGGCATATTCGGCTTCGCGGTTGCGTGGAGGTGTGGCGCGTGTGGAAGGTGTGGAGCTTGAGTTGACGGCCGTGGTGGAGCGTCGCGCGACGGTAGGTGATGAGGAGCAGTATGCGTTTGGCTTGAGCGTGATGGAGCGCGAGGCGATTCGGGTGTTGACGGTGGCGGACCTGGCGCGGGCGGCGGAGACGGCTCGGTATGAGTTGAAGGTTTGATGCGGAGATCTGTGGCAGCCCACCCGTCCGCCAGGAGCGGTGTACGGATGGGGCAGCCGGATGTGTGGCTGGGGTTGATTCGAGTTTTGAGTCGTGGGTTTTGAGTTGTGAGTTGAGAGACAGATGTCAGGCGTGATCCTTCGGGATTGCGCCTTTTGCTTTTTGCGGAGGGGTGATGGGTTGGAAAGATGTGTGGTCGAGGGTGGCGAAGATGGAGGCCGAGGGCGAGCGCAAGACGGTGAGTGTGCCGCGAGGGTTGGCGCTTTCGCCGACGCGTGTAGCGTATGCGGCGCCGAAACCGACGGTGGAGAACCTGCGGCGATTTGCGGAGACGCCGGTGGCGCGGAGGGCGTTGAACTACATCAAGAACCGCATCGCTTCGATGGAGTGGCGCGTGGAGCCGCGTGTGATCGCAGTCGGCGATGAAGGTGTGGAGCAGCGCCAGCGCGTGGCGGCGGTGGTGCGATCGCTGCAGGCGCCGAATGCGAGCGATAGTTTTCAGACGCTGCTGGAGCAGGTGATCGAAGACATTCTTGTCGGTGGCTTTGGCTCGGTGGAGATGGAGTTGAGCGGCGATGCGCGCAGGCCGGTGAATCTGTATCCGGTGGATGGGGCGACGGTACAGGTGAATGCGGAGTGGAATGGCGATGCGACGACGCCGCATTATGCGCAGATGCGCCATGGGGTGGCGAGTGCGGCGGTGCCATTGCTCGATGACGAGCTGATGTATGTGCGGCTGAATCCGCGAACGCATACGGTGCTGGGACTGGGCAAGCTGGAGGTGGCGTTTGAGGCGATCACGCAGTTCTTTCAGGCGCATCGGTATGCGGGCAAGCTGGCGGCGAATGGCGTGGCGCAGTATGCGTTGTGGATGAAGGACCGCACGCCGGAGCAGCAGGAGCGGTTGATTCGCTGGTGGCAGGACGAGGTGGAGGGCACGGGGCGCGTGCCGGTGCTGAGCTGCGACGAGAAGCCGGAGGTGCTTCGCTTTGCGGGTGGCACGGATGCGGACCTGCATTTGCAATGGCAGCAGTTTTTGCTGGCGATGATTGCGAATGCGTTCGATCTGCCGCCGATGATGCTGGGGGTGTTGAACGATGTGAATCGCTCGACGGCTGCGGAGATGGCGGATGAGGCGTTTCAGAATGCGGTGGTGCCGCTGGCGCGGTTGATCGCGGAGCATGTGACGCGCGATGTGATCGGCAAGCGGTTGGGCTGGGATGATCTGCGGTTTGTATGGAGCGAGCTGGAGAGTCGCGATGAGATGCAGGAGATCGATGCGCAGTTGAAGATGCTGGCTGCGAAGGTACTCACGGTTGCGGATGTACGCGCGATGCGTGGACTGCCTGCTCTTCCTGAACCTCATCCGCCTACGCCTGAGGAGATTGCGGCGCAGAAGCAGCAGGCCGAACGCGCGGAGCATTTGTCGCTGTTCAAAAGCGGGGTGCTGACGCGTGATGAAGTGCGTGAGCGGCTTGGGTTGCCGAAGTTAGTCACGGCAGACGCGGCGTAGGGTTTGGTCCAGCTTTCCGTTTTGCAGCTACCAGCAGCCAGTTTTGATACGAGTTGCGAGCTACGAGTCGTGAGGTATGAGTTTTGGATTGCTGAGGAGGTGGATGTGGAGAAGACGCATCGTGAGGTGGCGATGCAGGTGGCGTTTCCTGAGGTGGAGAAGCATCCGAACCGGCTGCCGTTTGAGGGGTGTTTGACGCTGGTGGATGAGCCGAGCGATAAGGCCCCGAGTGGAGCGCGTGGGCATCGTGTGGTGTTGACGCGTGAGGCTGCGGAGGCGGCCATGCCGAGTCTGCTGGGAATGGCGGTGGACTACAAAGCCGGTTGGGATGGGCATGATGCGCGGCAGAAGTGCGGCATCATCACGAGCGCGCGGATGCATGGGCGAAGGCTGATGGTGAGTGGCTTCTTGTTTGCGCGGGATTTTCCGGAGATGGAAGAGCGCATGGGCGGGGCTCGTGCGACGCAGAGCGAGATGGGCATGAGCTTTGAGCTGGCCGATGCGCATGTGGCCGATATGAAGGCGAGCGTGTGGACGCTGACACGAGCGACATTTACGGGTGCGGCGATTTTGTTGAAGGACAAGGCGGCGTATCGGAAGACTTCGTTTCGGTTGCGGCGTCAGTGTCGCGGATAGAGGAAGCAGAACGCGGAGTGCGCGGAGAGAGGTGTGGAGATGAAGGACGAGATGACGGTGGAGTTGGTGGATGCGATGGAGCGACTGATTGATTCGGTTGAGCGACTTGAGGGCTCGATGACGGAGCGTGTGGAGAAGATCACCGCGACGGTGGAGCCGAATGAGCGTGAGGCGGAGTTGCCGCGTCGCCTGGAAGAGGCGGAGGCGAAGATTGCGGAGCTGTCTGCGGCTGCGGTTGCCGAGCCTGCTGGTCGTAAGACCGTGGGTGCGATGGTCGCGAAGGGTGTTGAGGCGGGTGCATCGCTCGATGCCGCGCTGGCGAACCTGAGCGTGGAGCAGAGGTTCGCGGTGAAGGCGGAGTTGCTTCGTGCGGGGATTGTTGGCTAGCGGTTGATGAGTCAGCTGCCAGCTCTCAGTTCGACAGCTTTCAGTGGATGTTGTGGCTGAAGTTTGGTTCGAGTCTTGAGTTACGAGTGATGGGTTTTGAGTGGGTGCGGCTGAGGCTGCGCCTTTTGTTTTTGCAGAGAGAAGAGGAGAAAGAATGAACGCGAAGTTTACGGAGATCAGCGCAGCAGCGGATTACATTGGACCGGGTGCGGTGGAGGTTCCGCTGTATCAGACGGAGATCACGGACCTGGTGCGCCGTCGTGGTGTGTTTGGTCAGCGCATCAAGCAGGTGCCGGCGACAGGCCATCCGTCGCGCTACTTTGAAGAGACGGCGATTCCCTCGCCTGCAGCTTCGGCGGGCTTTGTGGACCCGCGCAACATCGTTGCGCCGGTGGTTCAACCGACGCGTGTGGAGCGCAGTGTGCCGCTGAAGGCGCTGGTCTCGCAGATCAACTACAACCTGTTTGATCTGGAGCTGGGCAAGCAGCAGTCGCAGTTTGCGTATCTGCAGGCGAAGGACCTTGCCGACACTGTCGATGGTGTTCTGCGCACACATGACATTGCGCTGTGGAATGGCACAGACACGAGTCTGAGCTCGCCGACGACGGCGCAGTACTATGGCGTGGCGTCGCAGATTGCGGCGGGTGGCAACAGCCTTGCGATCGGCGCGGGCGAGTCGATTGTCGACGGACTGAAGTCGACGGTGGCGCAGATGCTTTCGAACACGAGCTATGGTGTTCGACCGACGGCGATCTATGCGAATCCGGTGCTGCTGGATCTGCTGGATCGCGAGATGAAGTCGGAGTTCAACGTGGTGATGAACACGAAGGAAGTGGAAGGCGGCATGACGGTGAAGACGCTTTCGACACAGGCGGGCGATCTGCCGCTGATTCCGGAGTGGACGCTGCCGTACACGGGTACACCGGGTTCGGGATCGGCGGTGCTTCCTGCGTACATCGTGACCGAAGACCTGATTGAGTATCACTGGTTGGGTGATGCGAATCCGCGTGTGTTCCAGCTGGGCACGCCTGGCTCGCTGGCTTCGCAGCATGTGGTCGTGAAGTTTGGTGCGCCGGTGGTGAAGGGTGCGAGCTATGCGCATTATCAGGTGCTGGTGACGCGCTAAGGGCGAGTCGTAAGTGTGAAGTCATGAGTGAAGCGCCGCAGCGATTGCTGCGGCGCTTTGCTTTGAGGGGAGGCTTGGATGGCGTATTTGTTACCCGCGGAGTATGCGGAGTTTGGGTTGAGTGAAGAGACGGCGGATGCGTGGGTGGTCGCGGCGAGCGCGATGATCGATGCGCATTGCAAGCGGGCGTCGTTGCTGGTGACGAACTACACGGAGCGCATGCGTGTGGGCGAGCGGCAGCGTGTGGTGCTGAGCTATGGGCCGGTGAGTGCAGTGACGGCGGCGCGTGCGAAGTATGCGACGTTGACGGAAAGGCTTGAGGGCTTTGTGCCGTTTCAGGAGTTCGTCGCAGGTGCGTTCGGATTGACGGGTCAGTGGATCGATGTGGATGTGACGACGCTCGATGTCGATGCGGCGACAGGTGAGGTTGCGTTTGGTCATGCGTTGGGGCTGCGGTATAGCGATGTGGAGATCACGTATACGGCGGGGCTTGCGGTGGTGCCGGATGCGGTGAAGGTGGCTTGTGCGCAGGTGGTGAAGAATGCGCAGGCGACGCCGGGGCTGAATGTGAAGTCGACGAAGATGGACACGCTGCAGACGGAGTACTTTAGCGACTCGTTGATCGACAGCCAGGTGCAGGCGTTGCTGCGGCCGTATGTGGCGGAGAGGCTGGGCGGATGAATGCTGAGGCAAATGCGCGAGCGGCGGATGCGTTGCTGCGTGTGAATGGTGGGCAGCGAGTGTCGTTGCGTGTGCCGATGACGGCGGTGGCGGGTGATGCAGACGAGGAGCTCGGTTACGCGACGCCGGCGTTTCAGGATGTGGCGTTGGAGCCTGCGGTGTTTCGAAAAAGCGCGGAGACCACTGCGTTGATGGTGTCGGCGAATGCGGTGGCGCGGGCCGCGGGTGAGGCTGGTGCGGAGTCTGCGACGGCGATGTTTGCGACAGCGTTGGGTGTGGTTGTTGGCGATGTGCTGTATGCGGTGACGAGCTGTAAGGCGGGGCAAGCGATGGGCTCGGCGTACTGCTATGTGCTGGGTTTGCGCGAGACGAGATCGTAGCGCGAGAAGAGCTTGCGGAGATTCGTGGCCGCCCACCCGTCCGCGTGAAGCCGCGTACGGATGGGGCACCCAACGATGCTGGTGTGCGCCGATTCTCCTTGCGATGACAACGAAGACGAACGGTTGAAGGAGCGATATGCAGAACGCGAAGGACACGTTCTATGAGGTGCTGCGGGCGCGGCTGGCGAGTGTGAATCCGTTGCGCACTGCGGTGGTGCGTGGGTCGGTGAGGCCTGCGGTTGTGGTGGAGGAAAACGAGTTGAGCGAAGTGGCGTTGCCGCTGGATTGCTTTCGCTTGCGTTGGGTGGGTGTGAGCGTCGATGCGCGAGGTGCGTTGCCGCGTGTGGCGATGCGTTGTGAGATTGCGTATGCGACGGCGGGCACGAGCGAGCGGCAGGGGATGGATCGTGGGCGTGTGTTGGCCGCGATGGATGCGGAGTTGCTGCAGATGGTGAATGCGGAGCCGCGCGATGCGGTGAAGCAGAGCTATGCGGCTGCAGGTGCGACGACGTTGGGCACGAAGATCTGGTGGAGTGCGGTGACGTTCGGTGAAGTGAAGGTTGCTGATGATGTTGTGTCGCGTGTGGCCACGGTAGATGTGATGGCGTTTGAGGAAGCGGGTGAGCGATGAGTGTGGTGGATGTGATGGCTCCTCGCTATCAGCGGGTGCGTGCGTTCTTCGCGCCGAGGAATCGGAGTGGGGGTGCGACGGCGTTGTGGGATGCGGCGCAGATGGTGGGCTTCGATGTGGATGCGCCGGCGGCACCGTGGGTTGATCTGGGTTGGGTGCGTGGGTTTGCTCGCAGCTGTGAGACGAGGGTGGTTGCGGTGAAGAGTGGTGCGCCGTTGACGACCGCGATACAAGTGCGCAGTGAGGTGGATGCAGGTGTGTCGATGGCGTTTGAGAGCTGGGGCAAGTTGCAGCTTGCGTTGAGCGCGGGGACGCAGCAGTTGAACTTGCTGCGTGGCGAAGCGGTGGCGTTGTTGAGTGGATCCACGGCGACGGTGTTGCAGATGAGCGCGGTGGATGCGGCGACGTTTGCGGTGGGTGATCTTATTGTCGTGGATGTGGACTATGCGGATGCCACCGGCTATGTGGGTGCGGGTGTGGATGCGGCGTATGTGAAGACGGCGTTGACCGATGCGGAGTATGTGCGGCGTGTGTCGCTGAATGTCGCGCGGGTTGCTGCGGTGAAAGATGGAGCGGTGACGTTGGAGACGCCGCTGATTGCGGGTGCGCCAACCGATGCGATGAAGGCGAGTGCGGTGGTGGGGTTCTGCGATCGAGAGGGATCGACGTTCCTCCAGGAGTGGTCGGCGTTGTTTGTTGCCGATGGGCCGCAGGGTGAGCGTGTGAGTTGGTACTATCCGCGGCTGCAGGCGACGAGTGGTATTGCGGAGAGCGTTGCTGATGATGCGGGTGGCTATGAGGCGATGCGTTTGCGTGGGGCGTTTCGTGCGTTGCCGGTGGTGGATCCGTTGGATGGTGAGACGGCTGTTTGTTGGCGGAGTGTGGTGAGCCGTTAGCGTGAGTGCGGATGGTCCATCCAGTATGTCAGCGAGTCAGGGTTCAGTGTGTCAGGGAGTGAAGATGCGTTTGATGGTGGGTGGAGTGGATCGCACGGAGTCGGTGACGGGCGTGATTACAGTGCAGCGTGTGTTGGGCGAACGGGCACGGATGACTGCAGAGTTGCTGCTGGGGGCGATGCCTGCACGAGCGGCGCGTGTGGTCGCGACGACGGATGCGGGTGTGGAGTTGTTCTCGGGGTTGCTTGTTGCGGAGCCGGTGAAAGTGTATGCGGGGGCGGCGAGCGAAGGGCCGGTGTATCGGGTGCGTCTCACGGCGATGGGTGAGGTGCAGGCTTCGCGTGGCGTGACGCATGCGTTTGGTGATGGCGATGCAGTGGTGTCGCTGAAAGAAGTGAGCGCGGATGGGTTGCGTGAGTTGGCGAGTGATGTGGCGTTGAGCGGCCAGCATGAGCCTGCGGCGTATGTGACGGAGTGCTTTGTGGGCGATGGCACAACGACGGCGTTTGCGTTGACCGGACAGGCGTTTCAGGCGACGAAGTGTGCGTGGCTAAGCGATGCGTTTGAAGGCGCGGTGCTGGATGCGACGCGTTGGGTGGTGAGTGATCCTGGCGCGCACTTGAGCTTGAGCGGCGATGGGCTGACGCTGAAGGGTGGCACGGGGGTGGATGGTGTTACGACGCTGGCGGCGAAGAGTGCGATGGAGCTTGGTGGGAGCATTGTCGCGGAGCTGAGTGGCGTGTCGTTTGGTGCGGGCTCGGATGGAATGTTGGCGGGGTTTTATGCGGGGACGGCGGTGTTGGCGAACTGCTTTGCGGGTTGGCGTGTGAGGCCGCAGGCGGCGCAGACGGTGGTGGTGCCGCTGTTGAATGGAGCGGAGGTAGGTACGGTGTTCACGCCGGTGGCGGGGCATCTGTATACGCTGCGCGTGCGGCTAGCGTGCAACGAGATGTTGCGCGTGAAGCAGCGGTACTCGATGGTGGTCGATGGTGCTGTGGAGACGTTTGGCGATGCGAGTGCGATGGATGCGGCGATGCAGGTGGTGTTTGAGATGCGCGATGAAGGTGTGTCTTCATCGATGCCGGTGACGGTGTTGTATGACTCGGTGGCAGCAGGTGTTCCGGTGGTGGATACGCCTGCGATGGCGACGTTCGCTGCAGTGAATGCGACTTCGATGTTTGATGCGGTGCGCGGTGTGAGTGTGACGCAGAGCGGACCGATGCTGGTGGCGAGTGTGACGCCTGCGGGTGTGAGCGCGACGCGGATGATTGGCTCGGCGAACGATGGCGTGGATTGCGAGGCGAGCTATGGGTCGTCGAGTACGAATGCGTCGGTGACGTTCTTTGCGGGGCGTGTGCCGGAGGCGGGTGAGCGCGTGATGGTGAGCTATCGTCGCGTGCAGCGTGCGGTGGCTCGTGTGGCGGATGAGGCGCGCGTGGCTGCGGAGGTCGCAAGCGGCGCGGATGGCTTTGGTATGTGGCAGGGGCGTGTGACGGAGCCTGCGGCGCGTACGAGCGAAGATTGCGAGACAGCGGCGAAGGCCTGGTTGGCGAGTGCGGCGAGTCGCAGTGCGGGTGTGGTGGGTGAGTTGGCGTGTGTGAATCCGGCGAGTGATGTGATGCCGGGGGATTTCGTTTCGCTGGTGAGTGCCGGCGATGCGGTGCAGGCTCTGGTGCGCAGTGTGGATGTGGTCGATGGTGCGAGTGTGCCGGAGACGATGCGGTATGCGGTGGCGTTTGCGAATACGCTGGCCGCGGCGGTGGAGGGTGGCATGGGGATGCGGGTGGAAACAAACCTCGCGAGCGATGCTGCGCTGCCGCTGATCGCCGAAGACAGGAGTGCGTTGCCGCAGGTGCTTGCGAATCTGCAGCAGCTTGCGGTGACGAGCTTGTCGGAGACGGCGATACAGATTGATGCGGGTGTGGTGGCGCCGAGTGGTGGCGGGTTTGAAGTGCGTCGGCATGATGGTGCGTTTGGAAGCGGCGGCACTGACCTGGTATTGCAAAGTCCGGTGCGCGGGTTTGCGATTCCTCGCGTGGCGCAGAGGGAGCGTTTCTTTGTGCGGATGTATGACGCGAGTGTGCCGGTGAAGTATTCGCGATGGAGTGCGGTGGTGGCGGTGGATGCGCCGGTGAATTAGGGATCAGCTTTCAGTGGCAGCTTTCACGAGGAGTCGTGGCTGGGTTTGATTCGAGTTTTGAGTTGTGGGTTGCGGGTTGTGAGTGGGGTTGTGGGATGGGTGAGTTTGAGCAGCAGGTGTTGAGTGAGTTGAGTGTGCTGAAGGCGCAGATGCAGCAGTTGCTGGGCATAGGGCAGCCGGGAAGGCTGCAGGCGCTGGAAGGTCGCGTGGAGGAGCATGAGCGCGATGTGCAGCGATGGAAGGGTGTTGTGAGTGCGTGGGGCGGCGTGTTGACGCTCGCGCATTTGGCTGTGGCGTGGTTTGTGGAGAGGAGATAAAGAAGAATGAGCGTGAACGTAACGAAACAAGCCGTGGAGACGGTGTTGCAGACGATTGGGAATGATGTGAAGAGCTTCTATGCGAAGCTGGCGGCGGACCTACGCTGGGCCAAGCAGGCGTGGCTGCTGGTGACGAGTGCGGAGACGCGCAATGTGTTGCTGACGATTGGCGCGGATGCGATCAAGCTGGTGAAGGATGCGGGCGCGGCGTTTGAGGCGAAGGGGATTTCGCTGACGCTGGATGAAGCGGTGCTCGCGGATATTCAGAAGCTGATCGCGGATGCGAAGGCGGGTGATGCGGTGCTGGTTGCTGATTTGAAGGCGCTGGGGATTTCGCTGTAGATGGTTCTTGCAGTTTGTCAGTGAGGAAAAGCAGAACGGCGGAGCCTTGTGGGCTCCGCCGTTTTTGTGTTGAGGCCGATTAGCCGATGTCTTCGGACCAGTTCTCGAGGTAGGCCTTGAAGTCGCCCATGAACTTGCCTGCGTCGGAGCCGTCGATGATGCGGTGATCGAAGCCGAGCGTGAAGCGCTGGATGGAGCGGATCGCGATGGACTCGTTGCCTTCCTTGTCGGTGATAACGGCGGGCTCCTTGAAGAGGCCGCCGATGCCGAGGATGGCGGACTGAGGCATCGGAATGATCGGCGTGCCGAACTGCTCGCCGAAGATGCCGGCGTTGGTCAGTGTGAAGGTGCCGCCAGCGACTTCGTCCGGAGCGAGCTTCTTGTTGCGAGCGCGGTCGGCGAGGTCGACGATGGCGCGCGTGATGCCGAGGAAGTTACGCTCTTCGGTCTGCTTGATGACCGGAACGATGAGGCCCCACTCGAGCGCGACGGCGATGCCGATGTTGATGTTCTTGTTGTAGAGGATCGCGTCGCCCTGGGTGCTGGCGTTGACGATCGGATGCTTCTTGAGCGCCTGGATGGCTGCGCGGGTGATGAAGGGCATGTACGTGAGCTTGGCGCCGTTGCGCTGCTCGTACTTGTTCTTCTCCTTCTCGCGGAGCTTTACGATGCGCGTCATGTCGACCTTGAAGACGGTGTGGACGTGAGCGTTGGTCTGCTTGGACTCGACCATGCGCTTGGCGATGATGCTGCGCATCTTCGTCATGGGCACGAGCTCGCCCGGCGTGGGGGCCGAGAGCGGCGTCGCTGCCGGTGCGGCAGGCTTGGGAGCAGCCGGTGCGGCTGCTGCAGCCGGAGCTGCTGCGGGCTTGGCGCCGCCTTCGAGGTGCGAGGTGATGTCGTTCTTGGTGATGCGGCCGGAAGCGCCGGTGCCCGGAACCTGTGTGAGGTCCACGTTGTTGTCCGAGGCGATCTTGCGGACGAGCGGCGAGGAGCGCGGGGTTTCGCCAGCGGAAGCCGAAGCGGCCGGTGCGGCAGCGGCCGGTGCAGCGGTTTCCTTGGTGTGCGGCGAGGCCGACTGCGCGCCCTGCGGCGTGGCGGCCTTGGGAGCAGCGGCACCAGCAGCGCCGCCGATGACGGCCACGATGCTGTTCACGGTGACGGTCGCGCCTTCCTGCACCTTGATCTCGGTGAGGGTACCGGCGACGGGCGACGGGATTTCTGCGTCGACCTTGTCGGTGGAGATTTCGAAGATGGGCTCGTCGCGCTGGACGGTGTCGCCGACCTTCTTGAGCCACTTGGTGATGGTGCCTTCGGTGATCGACTCGCCCATCTGCGGCATGAGCACGTCAGTGCCTGCGCCTGCGGGAGCGTTCACGGCTTCATCGCGCGCGGCAGTGGCGTCAGCGGCGGGGGTGACGGTGTCTTCCTTGGGAGCGGCGGCAGCAGCGGCCGAGCCGCCTTCTTCCACGGTGCAGACGACGGTGTTGATACCGACGGTGGTGCCTTCCTGGACCTTGATCTCGCCGAGCGTACCGGCGATCGGCGACGGGATCTCTGCGTCAACCTTGTCGGTCGAAATCTCGAAGAGCGGCTCGTCGCGCTGGACAGTGTCGCCCGGCTTCTTGAGCCACTTGGTGATGGTTCCTTCGGTGATGGATTCGCCCATCTGGGGCATGACTACGTCGGTCGGCATCTAGCTTCTCCGTGGGGTGTTGCGAATAGGTGCGGTAGTGTCCGCGCAACTGTGGATTATACGGCGATGAGGTTGCGTGCGTCAGCGACAGGTGCGCGGTTAGCGAACGCGTGTGCGGTTTACGAGGCTGCAGGCGTAGCGTTGGCGTTGAGCAGTTCATCGAGCGTTTCGTAGGCCAGAATCTGGCGGTCGAAGACGCGGCCGAAGTTGCGGGCGATGCTGTTGGACGCGAGCGCGAGCGAGACCGGGGTGTCCTCGGGAGCTTCGAGCTCGACGGAGGTGACGCCTGCGTCCGCGATGCCGCAAGGGACGATCCAGTTGAAGTCGCGGAGGTCGGTGGTGACGTTCAGCGCGAAGCCGTGCGAGGTGACCGCCTGCGAGACGTGCACGCCGATGGCGGCGAGCTTCTTTTCGCGGATGCTCCCGCCGGGGACGGTCCAGACGCCGGTGCGCTTGGGCACGCGCTGCGCGGGGATGCCGAAGTCCTTGCAGGTGAAGATGAGGGCCTCTTCCATGAGGCGGACGAAGTCAACGGGGCCGAGGTGCGGGCCTTTTTTGCCGGGCAGGTCGCCGCGGAGGTCGAAGATGGGGTAGCCGACGAGCTGGCCGGGGCCGTGATAGGTGACGTCCCCGCCGCGGTTGATCTCGTGGATTTCGACGCCTCGCTGTGCGAGAGCTGCGTCGGTGGCGAGGATGTTGGCGCGCGAGGAGTTGCGGCCGAGCGTCAGGACCGGCGGATGCTCCAGTAGTAGTAGGGTATCGGCGATGCGTCCGGCCTTGCGGGCGTCGACGACCTCGCGCATGATGCGGAGGCCCTCGGTGTAAGAGATGCGGCCAAGTTGGAGAAGCTGAATCACCATCGCTCTTTACAGGATAAAGCCGGCGTGGTGTTCGACGATCCGCCAGCCTGCATTTGCGGTGAAGGTCATCTCGAGGCGGTCGGCGTTGGCGATGGTCTGCTGGCGGAAGGCGGGGACGAAGCCGAGCATGTGTTCGGCGTGTGAGGCCGCAGGAGCACGCAGGAGCGAGCGGATCGCGTTGAGGAAGAAGCCATGCGTAAAGAGGAGGACCTCGGTGTCCGGCGGAAGCTGACTGAGGCGATCAAGAGCTGCCTGGGCGCGGCCGAGGAGCTGCGAAAAACTTTCGGCGCCCGGACCGTCGCAGTAGGCGGGGTCGCATTGCTGCCAATATTGCTGCACGAAGGGTAGGCGCTCGCTCGGCTGGCTGCCGTTCCAGCGTGACGGCTCAAGGTTCGTGAACTCGTGTACCGGCCAGTACTCAACCGGGACATGGGCGAAGCGGTCGAGTGTGGGCTGCGCTGTCTGGCGTGTGCGGAAGAAAGGCGACACGATGATGAGGTCGGGGACGACGTCCCAATGCGCTGCGAGCGCGGCGGCCTGGGCGTGGCCGTACTCAGTAAGGGGGATGAGCGCGAAGTCGTCGGAGCTGAGGCCGACATTGGCCGCGCTCTGCGCGTGGCGGGTGAAGAAGACTCTCATGTGGCTTCAAGCGTACTTGAGGCGCGCGGGGAGAAGAAAGAGCAAACACCACAGCCCGCAAAAGACGTAAAACGCAGGATGGTCGTCGGAACAGGCGCTGCTGTGGTGTTTGTAGTTACTTTAGTGGGATGAAATTGGCGCCACAAGCGGTTGAATGTAAAGAAATGTCGAGATGTGCAGCAGTGGTAACAGAATTCCCGTTTTGACACGTCTCTGGTGAAACTCAAATGGAAATCGGCAGCTCCCGGAGGGTCGGGAGATGCCGATTGTTGTGACTTAAGTACTAGGTTTAGACGTTGATCGCCATGCCTTCGACTGCGGAGAAGCCGTCGAGCAGCGCCTCGTAGAGCGTGGGGTGGGCGTGGATGGTGAACATCATCTCTTCGACGGTGGCTTCGAGCTCGATGGCGGTGACGCACTCGCTGATGAGCTCGGTGGCCTGCGGACCGATGATGTGGACGCCGAGGATCTCGCCGTACTTCGCGTCGGATACTACCTTGACGAAACCGTCGTGCGCGTCGAGGATCGTGGCCTTCGAGTTGCCGACGAACGGGAACTTGCCGACCTTGACCTGGTAGCCCTTTTCCTTAGCCTGAGCTTCGGTGAGGCCGACGGAGCCGATCTGCGGGTCGCAGTAGGTGCAGCCCGGGACGCGGTCCTTGCGGACGGCACGAGCGTACTTGCCGGCAGCCTTGGAGGCGACGACGATGCCTTCCATGGCGCCGACGTGGGCGAGCTGCGGCAGGCCAGCGACGATGTCGCCGACGGCAAAGACGCCCGGCTCAGAGGTCTCCATCCACTCGTTGGTGGGGATGAAGCCGCGGTCGAGCTGGATGTTGGTCTTGTCGAGGCCGACATCGGCGGTGCGCGGTGCGCGGCCGACGGCGACGAGGACCTTCTCGGCTTCCTTGACGACGGACTTGCCGGAAGCGTCAGTGAAGGTGACCTTGGCGCCGCCCTTCACCTTTTCGATCTTTTCGACCTTGCAGCCGGTGTTCACTTCGATCTTGCGCTTCTTGAACTGGCGGGTGAGTTCCTTGGAGACGTCTTCATCTTCGACGGGTACGATGCGCGGCAGGGCTTCGATGATGGAGACCTCCGCGCCGAAGCTGTTGAAGATGGAAGCGAACTCGACGCCGACCGCGCCGGAACCGATGACGACGAGCGACTTCGGGAAGCTGGCGAGCGAGAGGATCTCGATGTTGGTGAGGATGGTGTCGTCGGCCTGGTAGCCGGGGAGCATGCGCGCGTCCGAACCGGTGGCGATGACGACCTTCTTCGAGAGCACCTGCGAGACCTTGTTGTCCGCTGCGGTCACGTCGACGGTGAGGATGCCAGCCTTGGCCGGGCCAGCAAGACGACCGTGTCCGCGGACGACGGTGATCTTGTTCTTCTTCATCAGGTAGTCGAGGCCCTTGGTGTGGGTGCTGATGACGCCGTTCTTACGGGTGAGCACGTTCTGCCAGTTGAGCTTGGGGGCGGTGACGTTGTCGATGCCGTAGCTCTCGGCGTGCTTCAGGTGGTCCCAGACCTCGGCCGAGAAGAGCATGGCCTTGGTAGGGATGCAGCCGACGTGGAGGCAGGTGCCGCCGAGCATGGGCGTCTTTTCAACGAGGGCGACCTTGAGGCCGAGTTGCGCGGCGCGGATGGCGCAGGTGTATCCGGCGGGTCCGCCGCCGATGACAGTGATGTCGTAAGTCGTGGTTTCAGCCAAGGGAGTTCGCTCCGTAAAAAGTAAGAGTCGCCAGCGAAGGGACGCCGTAAGTTTACGCCTTTCGCACAACACTTCTGAACGGTATTCGATGTCCGGATACGGTTTTCGATTCATTCGCCCGGGGGCAGCCATGTGCTGCTCCCGGGCTTTTTTGCGTGGGAGGGAAAGATGTTGCAAGAGTTTGGGTTGAGCGCCGCGGGTCTGGAGCTCATTCGCAGTTGCGAGGGGTTACGCGAGGTCGCGTATCAGGATGCCGCGGGCGTTTGGACGATTGGGTACGGGCATACGGGCGCGGACGTGAGGGCCGGGCGGCACGTAAGCGAGTTCGAGGCCGAGGCGCTGCTGCGGGCGGATGTCGCCGCGACGGTGCGCTTCGTGAACAAGGTGGTGACGGTGGCAATCGTGCAGTGTCAGTTCGATGCGCTGGTGAGTTTTTGCTACAACGTAGGGCGTGGGAGCTTCGAGCGGTCGTCGCTGCTGCTGGCGTTGAACCGAGGCGATGTACGCAGCGCGGCGCTGGGGTTCGGAGCGTGGGTGCGTGCGGGTGGCAAGGTGTTGCCAGGGCTGGTGGCGCGGCGCAAGGCCGAGGCGGCGATGTTTCGTGGGATGCCGTAGTTATACGTTTGTATAATCTGCATGGAGGAGTTTGCGATGCTGACGGCGAACCTGAGAAAAGTGGGTGGATCGGTGATGGTGGCAATTCCGCCTGCGCTGATGGAATTGGCCGAATTGAAGGCCAACATGGACGTGACGCTCACGGTGAAGGGCGACGCGATTGTGATTCGCAAGACGCCTCGCCGGTACTCGTTGGCGGAGTTGGTGAAGCAGGGCGATCGCAAAGCGAAGCGCGGCAGCCGCGAATGGGTGGATGCGCCGGCCGTTGGCAAGGAGCTGCTGTGAAACAGGGCGATATCTACGTCGTGGACCTGGACCCGACGAAGGGACGCGAGCAGGCAGGCAAGCGACATGTGCTGGTGGTATCGCAGAAGCCGTTCAATGATCTGACGGGGCATCCTGTGGTAGCGCCGATCACGCAAGGCGGAAGCTTCGCGCGTGAGGCTGGGTTTACGGTTTCGCTGAGTGGGCTTGGTTTGAAGACGCAGGGTGTCGTGCTGTGTCACCAGCTTCGCGTGCTCGACATGAAGGCGCGTGCTGGCAAACGAGTCGAGTCATTGCCGGAGGCGATTCTGCAGGAAGTGATTGATCGCATCGTGCCGATCTTTGAGGGGTGAGAAGGTTGATGAAGACTGATCCTCGCAAAGTTTTGATCGACACCGACACGGCCTCGGACGACGCGGTGGCGTTGATGATGGCGTTGCAGTCGCCGCTGGTGGAGGTGGTGGCGATCACCGTGGTCGCGGGCAATGTGCCGGTGACGCAGGGCGCGAGCAACGCGTGCTACACCGTGGAGCTGCGGCAAGGACGTGCCGGTGTACGTGGGCGCGGAGGCTCCGCTGCAGCGGCCGCTGGAGCCGGCGACGTGGTTTCACGGCATGGATGGGCTGGGCGATCACGGCATGGCTCCGGTGGCGAAGAAGCCGGAGGCGATGCCTGCTGTGGACGCCATCATCGCGGCAGCACGCGAACATCCTGGGTTGGAGATCATCACGCTGGGGCCGCTGACGAACTTGGCGATGGCGTTGGAGCGCGAGCCGCGTTTGCCGGCGTGGGTGAGCCGCTGCCTGGTGATGGGCGGCGCGCCGGCGTGCGAGGGCAACGTGACTCCGGCGGCGGAGTTCAACCTGTGGGTGGACCCGGAAGCCGCGCGGCGTGTGTTTCTTTCGAAGCTGAAGTTGGAGCTGGTGGGTTGGCAGCTTTCGCGGCATGAGGCGGTGCTGAACGAGGCGGATATCGCTGAGGTGGAGGCGCTGGATACGCCGCTCGCGCGGTTTGCGATTGAGTGCAACAGCACGGGCAAGGCGGCGTACTTTACGCAGACGGGCGAGCATGGGATCTCGCTGCCGGACCCGACGGCGATGGCGTTGTTGCTCGAGCCTGAGTTGGCGTTGCGGGCGAGCGAGCACTATGTGCAGATCGAAGCGTCGAGCGAACTCACGCGTGGCATGAGCGTGGTGGATGTGCTGGGCGTAAGCGGTGACGCGCGCAACGCGAAGGTGTGGGGCGAGGCGCGGGAGTTGGCGAGACCGGTGAAAGTGGTGTGGGAGCTGGATGTGCCGGGGTGGAAGCGGTTGTTGCGTGAGAGCTTGATTTAGCGGCGTTTTGAAGGATTTCGGAGTAGCATGGCTCCACGAGGGTTTGCGCTATGGCATCTGCCGTTCTCGTCTCGGTACAGGAATATCTGAGGACCACCTACCGGCCCGACGTTGACTACATTGACGGCGAGTTGAAGGAGAGAAACGTAGGCGAGCAGCCGCACGCTTTGATTCAAGGCATTCTGTATGGAATGTTTCGCGATCAGCGCAAGAAGTGGCATGTTCGCCCTCTGCCTGAGCAGCGCGTGCAGATCACTTCGAGCCGTTATCGCATCCCGGATATTTGTGTTCTTCGCGCGGATGATCCCAAGGATGACATCATCACCTTCGCGCCGCTGCTTTGCATTGAAGTGCTGTCGGCGGATGATCGTCTGCGCGAAGTGCAGAATCGCGTTGAAGACTACGCGTCCATCGGCGTTCGCGACGTCTGGGTGGTCGATCCGTGGAAGCGGATTGGCTATCACGCATCAGCACGAGGCTTCGAGCAGCCTGCCGATGGAGTGCTGCGTGTGGCGAACACTGCAATCGCGGTGAGCCTGGAAGAGCTGTTCCGCGAATACGACGAAAGCTAAACGGACAAGCTAGAGCAGAGGTGCCGCTTCCTTGGCGAAGTAGGTCACGATGAAGTCCGCGCCGGCGCGGCGCATGGCGAGTAGCGACTCGACGATGGTGCGTTCGCGCTCAAGCCAGCCTTTGGCGAAGGCGGCTTGCAGCATCGCGTACTCACCCGAGACCTGGTAGGCGCCCATCGGCAGATCGAATCGGTCGCGGGCTTCGCGGACGATGTCGAGGTACGGCATGGCGGGCTTCATGAGCAGCATGTCCGCGCCCTCTTCGATGTCCTCGGCGATCTCGCGCAGGGCTTCGCGGCGGTTGGCGCCATCCATCTGATACGAGCGGCGATCACCGAACTGCGGTGCGGAGTCAGCGGCTTCGCGGAAGGGCCCGTAGAAGGCAGAGGCGAACTTGCTGGCGTAGCTCATGATGGGCGTGTTCGGCTTGCCGGCTTCGTCGAGCGCGCGGCGGATGGCGGCGACGCGGCCGTCCATCATGTCGCTCGGTGCGACGATATCTGCGCCCGCGAGAGCGAGTGAGGCGGCGGTCTTTGCGATCAACGGCAGCGAGGCGTCGTTGGCGATTTCGTAGTGGTCGTGGTGTTGCTCGATCAGGCCGCAGTGGCCGTTGGCGGTGTACTCGCAGAGGCAAACGTCGGCGATCAACAGCAGTTCGCGCGTGGAGCGGTTGGCCTTGATGGCGCGAATCGCACGCTGCACGATGCCGTCGTTTGCGTAGGCGCCGGAGGCTTGCTCGTCCTTCTCGCTCGGGATGCCGAAGAGCAGCAGGCCGCCGAGTCCGAGCTCAGCGCACTGCTCGGCTTCCTTCACGGCCTCGTCGATGGAGAGGTTGAAGACGCCGGGCATGGAGCTGACTTCGCGACGCACGCCTTCGCCCTCGCAGATGAAGAGCGGGTAGATCAGCGCGGAGCGTTCGAGCCGCGTCTCGCGCACGAGCGAGCGCATAGCGGCAGAAGAACGCAGACGACGAAGGCGTGTGGCGGGAAAGCTCATGCTCTTAGTTTACGCGCGCGGCCTCATCCTCAGCCTCATGGATGATGCTGAGCCCACGCCACCGCGCGTTGGGCGAAGGCGGTGTGCTGCACGGCGTCCATCAGCGGGTTGGCCGCGACGTAGAGTAAGCCGCCGAGCACTGTAACGAGCAGCGGCTTGCGCCAGGTGAAGAGGTCGTAGACGAAGAGCAGCACGACCGTGCCAAGGCAGATCACCGGGATCATGTAGAAGTGCGTCTGCACGAACTCGATGCGCGAGAGCGCGGGCGGAAGGATCATCGTGTTCGCGATGAGCATCAGGCGCTTGTGCACCTTGCGATTGTTTCGCTTCCAAACAGCCACGCCAACGTACGCGCCGAAGATGAGGATACCGAGCGTGTTCGTGACGAGAAACGAGGGGGGCGTGAAGAACGAAGGCAGCTCCGCGCCACGACGTAGTGCACCGATGGTGGCGGTGATGCCGAAGATGACCATCAGCGCCGCGAGCACAGCGCCCGCGTAGCCAAGTTTGCGATGCAGACGGATGTTGCCGGTTGCGACCAGGCTCGACTGCACGACGAAGAGGATGATCCACGACGAAAACGCTGCGCCATGGAGGTGGACGAGAAGGCTGGGGAGCGTGGCGAAGACGGCTCCGCGGAGAAAGTAGCTGGGGGCGAATCCAACGACGACGAAGGCGAGCATGATCACGGAAAGAGTGGTGAAGAAGACGTCGTCGGCACGCTTCATCACCGGTGGAGCAAGGGGTGTGGGCATGGGTATCTCTCTTTTGGAGATGCGTAGATTGTCGTCCTGAGAACTGGCTCCGATGCTACGGCGAAAGCGGTGCGTACGGAGAAAAATCTGCGCGCGGCTTAAGATGGAGAGATGAACGTAGGGTCCGAAGTACCGATGAGCTTGTCTGAACGCGGCGGCGCGGCGCTGCAGTGGGAGTTGCTGCGCGAGCGCGTGAGCAGCGGTGCGCGTTCGCCGCTGGGCAAGGCGCGCGTGCTGGCGTTGGAGCCATCGGCGGAGCGTGAGTGGATTGCCGCGCAGCAGACGCGCACAGCGGAGATGCGTCCGTTGGTGACTGCAGGCGCGCTCTTCAATTTTCGCGGACTGATCGATCCGAAGAACCTGCTGGACAAGGCGCGCATTCAGGGCGCGGCGTTGGAAGCTGCGGAGTTGCTCGATGTGTTGGCGCACGCCGAGCGCGTGGCTGAGTGGACGCAGCTGGTGATGTCGCCGCCGGATGCGGTGCGCTGCAAGTGGCCTGCGATTGAAGCGTTGTCGGCTCCGCTGCTGGAGTTTGATCTTGGCGGATTGCTGCGCACGTTGCAGGGCAAGATTGAGCCGGATGGTTCGCTGGCTGATGATGCGTCGCCGGACCTCGCACGCATTCGTCGCGAGATGGCGCGGCAGCATCGTGCGATTGAGGACACGTTGCGCCGCGCGCTGGGGCGCTTGAGCGAAGACGGCAGCGTGCAGGATGCGCTGATCACCGTGCGCGGTGAGCGCTTTGTGATTCCTGTGAAGGTGGAAGCGCGGCGCAAAGTGCAGGGCGTCGTGCATGGCTCGAGCTCCACGGGGCAGACGGTGTTTGTGGAGCCGCTGGAGACGATTGAGGCCAACAACGAACTCGTGCGTTTGCTCGATGAAGAGCAGGCGGAGATTCATCGCATTCTCGTGATGATGACGCGCGCCGTGGCGACGAACGCTGCATCGTTGCAGCTTGGCGCCGAGGTGTTGGCGCAGGTGGACGCGCATCAAGCGGTGGCGCGTTTTGCCGAAGATTTCGCGTGCGTGCGGCCGAGCTTTGAAGGCGAGTTTGCGTTGGAGCAGGCGCGGCATCCTTTGCTGGAGATGCGTCTGCGCGAGAGCGATGGACGCATCACGCCGCTCGACATCATGCTGCCTGCGGGGCCGCGCGAGATGATCATCTCCGGCCCGAATACAGGCGGTAAAACGGTGGCACTGAAGACGAGTGGACTGCTCGTGCTGATGGCGCAGGCAGGTATGCCGGTGCCGGCGATGCGCGCGACGCTGCCGCTTTTCACCGCTGTTTACGCGGACATCGGCGATGCGCAGTCGATTGAGCAGAACCTCTCCACCTTCTCCGCGCATGTGGTGAATGTGGACCGCATCTCGCGCGTGGCGGATGATCGTTCGCTCGTGCTGCTGGATGAGCTTGGCTCGGCGACTGATCCGGAAGAGGGCGCGGCGCTTGCAGTTGCGGTGGCGAAGCACTTCCTCGCGCGCAACACGTGGACGTTCATCACCACGCACCTTACGGCGTTGAAAGTGTATGCCGCGGGTGAGGCTGGCGTGTTCAACGCAGCGGTGGGATTTGATGAAGCGACGCTCTCGCCAACGTACGAGCTGCGGCTTGGCGTGCCGGGTGCTTCGGCGGGTTTGAACATCGCCGCGCGTTTGGGCATGGACCCCGCGATTGTCGAGGTGGCGCGAGCGCAGCGTACGACGCAGCAGGCCGACATTGCGCGCTTTCTTGACGAGTTGCACAATCAGCTCGGCCTTGCCGCGCAGGAACGCGAGACGCTTGCGGAGACGCAGCGCAAGCTCGACAACGAGCGCTCGCACCTTGCGGTGGAAGGGCGCGCGCAGATGCAGGCGTATGCGCGCGAGATGCGCCGCGATCTCGAGAAGCTGATCGAGGAGTTTGAAGGTCAGCTTCGCGACACCGTGAAGGCGATTGACGACAAGACCGTCGCGAAGAAGATTGCGCGCGATGCGGCGGTGCGCATTGCGGGGCTGAAGCGCGAGTTTGGTGAGCGTTTTCAGTCGACCGTGGCGGCGAAGGACCCTACCCCTGCGAGTGCGAAGAAGCAGGACAACAAGCGCGAACCGAAGGCTGGCGATCTGGTGCGGTTGAAGTCGTTGAACAGCGAAGGCCGAGTGGCGCGTGTGATTGATGCGAAGACGCTCGAAGTGAACGTGGGCGCGATGAAGATGCGTGTGCCGATGAGCGATGTGCTTGAGGTGACGCCGGTGCGCGAGCGTCCGATCGATGCGGTGCGTCGTCGTGGCGGCGGCGTGCATGTGCAGAGCTCGTCGAGTGACTCGGACTACATGACGACGGAGATCAACGTGATCGGCCGCACGGCGGATGAGGCTGAAGGCGAGGTCGATCGGTTTGTGGAGCAGGCGTTCTTAGCGGGATTGCCGCGGGTGCGCGTGGTGCACGGCGTGGGTATGGGGATTTTGCGGCGCACGCTGCGGGACTTCCTCAAGAACCATCCGCATGTGGCGTCGATCACCGAGCCTCCTTATAACGAAGGCGGGCAGGGAGCGACTGTGGTGGAACTGCGGAACTAATCGTCGCGGGTTTTGGAGCGGATTCTGGAGCGGATGAATTCTACAAGCCCACATCTGCTGCGCAGATATGGGGCACCCGGTCTTGGCTATGGGCACCCGGTTTTCGGCGCGGAGAGTACCTAGCGGCGGATGGAGGCGCGTTCTACGCCGCCGGTACGGGTCGCCTCGAAGTAGACACCGCAGGCGCTGACGACGATGCGACCGGGGCCAGCGATCAGGACAGAGTCGCCGGGGACTTCGGTGGTCGCTCCGGTGATGTCCATGTCTTCGTGCTGCATGTCGACTTCGACAACCTGCGGGGCGTGGATGCCAAGCTGCGTGAAGCTGGCGGACTTGCCCGCTTCGCCGGGGTTCTCCTCGGAGAAATCATTCGCCGTGACGGTGCGTGTGGCGATGTCGGTCAGCGTGACTTCTCCGCCCTGCCAACGCATGGCGCTCGGCGTGTACGTCAGCGTGGAACCCACCAGAGGCATTGCCTGATTGCGGTTCCAGCAGGAGCGATTGCTCGTAGGCAGCACGCGCGTGATACGCCATGTGCCCTGCAGCCTGGACGGCAGCGGCTCCGCGCTGGTCGTTGCCACACCTGCCATTAACACTCCCGCCAAAACCATTCCGCTGATCACGCGCATTGCGACGCTCGCCTCCACGCAGCCTCTTCGGCTGTTCGTTTTCCTGTTGCTGAGTCTGATGCTGCTTCGAGTTTTTCACGTTGGCTGAGGCTGAGTCCATGTTTACTACGGGGCTAACAGCCGCGCAGGCACGGCCTGCAAAGCAGGAGAGCGCATGGAAGAATGGAGGCATGGACCTCCAACTGTTGCGCACGGCGACGATGCCCGAACACCAAGCGACCGAAGCTCTGATGCCCGTGATGAAGACTGACCTGACGCGCGTGGAGTATGCGCAGGTGCTGCGCTGCTTTGCACCGATCATCGCGGGATGGGAAGCATGGGCCGCCACGCACGTTCCCGCGGAGTACGCGGAGTTGATCGCGGCTCGCAAGCGTGCGCCGCTGCTGGAGCGCGATCTCGCGGCGTTCGGCGAGGCCATGCCTGCGCCGCATTTCGTCGCCGATGCGAGCTTCAGTACGCCTGCCGGCTTCCTCGGGGCAATGTATGTGGTCGAAGGCTCTACGCTCGGCGGGCAGTACATTGCCAAGCATGTAGAGCCGCTGCTCGGAATCGATGCGGAGCATGGCACGGCATATTTTCGCGGCTACCGCGAAGAGACCGGAGCGCGCTGGAAGGAGTTTCAGGCGGCATTGCTGGCGCTGCCCGACGACAAAGCCGAAGAGGTCATCTTCGCTGCACGACGCATGTTTGGGCTCTTTCGTGAGGCTATACTTCCACTAGCACCGCTCGCGTCCCCTGCAAACTAGCTTCGCGTTTTTCTGTCCTGAGCTGCACGCGAACGCATACTCTGCATCTGAAGGAAGACGTATAGCTGTTTCTCGTTTGGCAGAACCGCCACGCGTTCGTTGGGCCCAGGAGGAAGTTTTGTCGAACACCGCGTCGTCGCCTATGGACAACGTCATCCCCTGCGCGGATGAGCCAATCCATCTCGCAGGCAGTGTTCAGCAGCACGGCTTCTACCTCATGCTCGATCCGCCGTTTGAGCGCGTGATCGCAGCCAGCGAAAACGCCGAGCGCTTTCTCGGCATTCCTCTCAAGCTCATCCTGAACTCCCGCCTCGCCGACCTCTTCGAGAGGGAAGTTATCTTCTCGCTCAAGCGCGTGCATCCGGACGTCTGCGAGACGACGCCCAGCGTGGAGCTGAACACGCCGGTCACCTTCCTCGGCATCTTCTCCATTCACGGCGAGGCCTTCTCCATCGTTTCGCACTGCGTTGGCCTGCAGCGCGTGCTGGAGTTCGAAGTGCAGAACCGCCTGGTGCCCGCGGAGATGATGAACGGCGTCATCACGAACTTCGTTTCGACCATCGGCAGCCTTCGCTCGGAGCGCGAACTCTGCCATGCACTTGCCCTGCAAATCGCCGCCATTACCAGCTTTGACCGCATCATGGTCTACAGCTTCGACGACGCCGGCGTGGGCACGGTACTGGCCGAGGTAAACAACGGCAAACTGCCGTCCTACCTGCATCTTCGCTTTCCGGGCACCGACATTCCCGCGCAGGCGCGCAGGCTCTACACGATCAACACGGTGCGCATCATCCCGGACGTGTACTACACGCCGTCGCCACTGGTGGCCGCGCCGAATACGCTTTCGACCCACGAAATCGATCTCTCCTACAGCACGTTGCGCTCGGTGTCGCCGGTGCATGTGGAGTACATGCGCAACATGGGGACGAAGTCGTCTTTCAGCGTATCGATCCTCGTGAACGGCAAGCTGTGGGGCCTGGTCAGCGGACATCACGCGGAGCCGCATTCGGTGCCGTATCTGATCCGCTCGGCGTGTGACATGCTGGCACGTCTTGCCAGTACGCAGATCAATAATTTCCAGACCACCGCACGGCTTGAGGAGATGGTGCATCTCCACGCCACGCAGCGCGAAGTGCTGACACAGCTTGCCGCAGAGCCGGACCATATGAACGGCCTGCTACAGCAGCTCGGCAAGGTGCAACAGATTGCCAACGCCGGCGGTGTGGCGCTCGTCGTCGACGGCAATGTCTTCATGCACGGCGAAGTGCCGAGTGCGGCTTCGATCGCCGAGATCGCCACGTGGGTCAGCGGTCGATCGAAGGAAGGCGAAGTCTTCGCCAGCTCGGCGATGGGACGCGAACCGGAGTGGGCCGACCGCGAGGAGGTCCTGGCGACCGCAAGCGGTGTGCTGAGCATGAGTATTTCGTCGGTGCTCGACCGCTACGTGATGTGGTTTCGACCGGAGATTGTGCGCACGGTGCGCTGGGCCGGTGAGCCTGAGAAGATCGTCGGCCAGGACCGTCGTCTGCATCCGCGTGGGTCCTTCGCCGAGTGGAAAGAGACGGTACGCGGACAGGCTGAGCCGTGGAGCAAGACCGAAGTGGAGTCCGCGAATGATTTCCGTGCGGCGCTCACGACGATCGGTCTGCGAAAGGCGGAGGAAGCCGTGGAGCTGGGCGAAGCACGCTTCCAACGGCTGACAGAATCGCTGCCGGTGAAGATCTTCCTCGCCGACGATGAAGGCCGTCTGACCTACACGAATGATCAATGGCTCCACGCAGGTTTGCCGCTGACGGGACGCTGGTTCGAGACGTCGATCCTCTCGGACGAAGACCGCGAACTCTGCCGCGAGCGCTGGATGGAGTCCACGCAGCATAATCGCCCGTTTGAAGCGGAGGTACTGACGCACGACGGACGCGGTGATCGCGATCGCTGGAACATTGTGCGCGCTGTGCCGTTCCAACGCGCAGGCGCTTCGCGTGCGGGCTGGGTCGGAACGTTTGTCGATCTGACCGAGAGCAAAGAACGCGAAGCCGCGATGCGCGTGAACGAGAAGCTCGCACTTACGGGACGCATGACGAGCGTCATCGCGCACGAGATCAACAATCCGCTCGAGGCGATTACGAACCTGATGTACCTGCTGCGCAACGAAGTCCAACAGACCGAAGGCTCGGCGTGCACATACATCGGAATGGTGGAAAGCGAGCTGGAGCGCATTAGCGGCATCACCAAGCAGACGCTGCGCTGGAACCGCGAAAACAGCGATCTCGCCGAGCAGTTCTCCGGCATCGCGATGGTGGAAGATGTGCTGCGCCTCTTCGCGGGCAAGATTCGCAACCGCCACATCCACGTAGAAACCATCGGCGACCGCGAAGTGAGCTTCCACGGCATCCTCGGACAGCTTCGTCAGATCCTCGCGAACCTCGTCTCGAACGGTATCGACGCTGCACCCGTGGGTGGACAGCTGACGATCCGCCTCTTTGAGGGTGACGGGCTCCGCGGCTTCTCGGTGACGGACAACGGTGCAGGCATCCCCGCAGAACTGCAGGGCCGCCTCTTCCAGCCCTTCATCTCGACGAAGGGCGACCTCGGCAACGGCCTCGGCCTGTACATCTCCAAGGAGATTGCGGAGCGCCACGGCGGCACGATCCACGTGGAGTCCACGCCTGGCGTCGGCACGACGATGACCGTCGAACTTCCCGAAGAAACCGTTCTCTCGTAAGCGCTACTTCGCCGCAGGTTTCTCTGCGTTCCCCGCAGCATCCGACCAATACGATTCGCGATGATGGATGTTTGCGTTCGGATACTCAGGCAGCTTTACGGTCAGGCGATGGAAGTTGCCGGCCTCGCCTTGCCCGGGCGCAAAGTGTGGCTGAAAGCTGAGCAAATAGTAGTTGTCCACGCGGTTCGCCAGACCGTTCAGGCCCATATCGAACTTCTGCTGCGAGCCGAAGTTGATGTACTCGCCGCCGCTCTCGCGCGCCAGTTCCTTCGACACATTCTTCCGCAGCGCCTGCACCGCCATCAGGATCAGCCCGATAGGTCCGCCGGCCGCGCCATCGCTGTGCTTCAGGTCTTCGACGACAGCGTCGCGTCCCGGCGAGTATGCCAGCGACTCCACGATCGTATCGGTCTTGCCGAGCGCGCGGATGACCTCTTCCGCCTTGATCTTCGAGCCGTGATCGCGCGTTTCGCTGAGCAGCAGAATGACGTGACGGCCCTTCGGGTCCATGCGTTCAAAGAGCTTGTTCGCCGCAGCCACAGCGTCGAAGATCGCGGCTTTCGGATCGTCGTCGCAGGGCGTGATGCTCCCCAGCGCGCGCTCGCGGCGCGTGGTGTTCGTGGTGAAGTTCGTGATGACCTCCGGCTCGGAACCGAAGTCGAGCACCGCGACCTGCGAGGGTCCGCCGCCGAGCATCGCTTCGATCATCGTGTTCACGCCCTGCATCTTCGGATACTCGTCCGCATACGACCGCGAGCACTGCACCACCACAGCAAGCGCGACAGGGCGCACATCTTCGCTGTTGTCGAGCATCACAGTCTGCGGCACGCCGTCGGCTTCCACGACGAACTGCCCCGCACGCAGGCCGTAGATAACCTCGCCCTTCTTCGTCTGCACAGTGGTGGGGATGAAGACGATGCTGGACTGCACCTTCAGCACCGAGTCGGCGTCCGGCAGCGGCTCCTGCGCCGCAGGCTGCTGTGCCTTCGCACTCATCGTCATCACACTCAACGCCGTCGCCAGAACCCATGCCATTCGCATGTCCCTGAGTCTAGCGCGAAGAGCTACACTCAAACCCGTGGAACGCATCCTTGCACTCGACGTCGGCGATCGCCGCATCGGCCTCGCCATCACCGACGAACTCGGCCTGACCGCGCAGCCGCTCTTCACGCTGCATCGCACGACGCTGAAAGCTGACCTGAAGTCGGTAGCGCGCTTTATTCGCCAGCGGGGAGTGACGGTCGTGGTCGCAGGGCTGCCGCTCAACGCCGACGGCACCGAAAGCCCGCAGGCCGCCAAGGCCCGCGCCTTCGCCGAAGAAGTACGCGCGGCGCATCCTGAGCTGACGCATCACCTGCTCGACGAGCGCCTTACCACGCGCGAAGCCCACGAATTGCTGACGCAGACCGGGCACGCCAGCCGCTTCGCCGGCCATGCCGCGCGGCTCGACCGCAAAGACCTCATCGACCAGGTCGCCGCCGTGCTGCTGCTCGAGGCCTTCATGAGCCAGCAGAACGGCATAACGCTGCTGCCCGATCCGGACCAGGCTTAGCTCGCTCTTACCTGATAGCTCGCCAGCCGCAGCTCCATAGAAATCCCGCCATCGCCTTCACCGCCGCGCTAAGGTGCCGGTCCGCAAACGGCTCGCTTTATAATGAAATATCCAGTCCAAGCAGGCTCGGGTCGCTGCATGTTGCGCGCTTTTGCCTGCTCGAAACGAGACGCCATATGCAAGACATTCTGAAGTCCCTGACCGAGCAGATTCGAGTGCTCGAATACGAGCTCACTACCGAGCTGCCCGCCGAGATCAAGAAGGCCGTAGCGCTCGGCGATCTGAGCGAAAACGCCGAGTACCACATGGCCAAGCAGCGCCAGGAGTTCGTGAACGCGCGCCTCGGCCAGCTGAAGAAGCGCATGGGCGAGCTCGCGCTGGTGAACCTCGACAACCTGCCCACCGACAAGGTCGGCTTCGGCTCGACCGTCGTGGTCTACGAGGAAGCCAAGGACCAGGAGATCACCTACAAGCTCGTGATGAGCGAAGAGGCGGACGTGGCCAAGGGCCTCATCTCGACGACCTCGCCGATCGGCCGCGCGCTGCTGGGCAAGGAAGTCGGCGACGAAGTCACCATCGTCATTCCCACCGGCAAGCGCATCATGGAAATCAAAAAGCTCTACACGATCCACGAGACCGTGCCGGAAGACCTCGCGCTATAGATCTCGTGCTGTAAATTTTGCGTACATCGTGCGCGCGCGTTGTTACACTAATCTCACCCGCTGCTCTGTACTCAAAAGTCAGGGCAGTTCAGAAGCCACTCTTCGGAGTGGCTTCTGCTTTTGCATGTCAATTGGAGCAAGCAGAGTAGAGGAACAAATGCTCAGAACGTCGATCTATGTTGATGGATTCAACCTCTATTACCGTGCGCTGCGCCGCACGCCTTTTCGCTGGTTGAATATCCATGAACTCGCCGTGAATCTCCTCTCGGCGGAGAATCAAATTCACAAGATTCGCTACTTCACCGCACGCGTGAGTGGTAAGCAGGACCCGGGAAATCCAGTGCGGCAAGCGCTGTATCTGAGAGCCTTGGAGTCTCTTCCGCAGGTTGAGATCCACTATGGATCGTTTCTAGCTCGCAGGAAGATGCGTCCTCTAGCTGATCCATTGCCTGGTGGCCCCACCCACGTTGAGATCGAAGATATGGAGGAGAAAGGTTCCGACGTAAACCTCGCCACTCACCTACTCAACGACGCGTGGAAAGATGATTTCGATGTAGCTCTTCTGCTGAGTCAAGATTCCGATCTCTTGGAGCCTTTGCGAATCGTCAGAGAAGAGTTGGCGAAAACAATTGGTATTGTCAGCCTTGATGGACGCGAACCTGGGTCTCTTAAAAAGTATGCTTCCTTCGTGCGAACAGTAACGCCGGAACGGCTCAGAGCCGCGCAGTTTCCGGAAGTCCTCGAGGTGGGAAATCGAGGCAAGATAATTCGACGTCCTCCGCAATGGGCATAAGCGTGGGCGCAATAAAACGCGGTACAGCGCTTGCTGTACCGCGTTTTCTTGCTTGGTGAAGCCGCGCTAGTTCATCAGCTTTTGCTTCAGATAGACGTAGTTCATCGCATCGGTGTGCGCGGTCTGTTTGGCGTCTGCGCCGGAGCCGTGGCCGCCTTCGATCACTTCATAGAAGTAATACGGATAGCCAAGCTCGGCCATCTTCGCCGCAAACTTGCGCGCATGCTGCGGGCCGACGCGGTCGTCCTTCGTCGTCGTCCAGATGAAGGGCTCGGGGTACTTCACGCCCGGCTTCAACTGGTGGTACGGCGAGTGGTCGAGCCAGAACTGCATCACCTTGGGGTCATCCACCGAGCCGTACTCGCCGACCCAGCTTGCACCCGCCGCGATCTTCGAGATGCGGATCATGTCGAGCAGCGGCACTTCGATGATCACAGCGTTCCAAAGATCAGAACGCTCCGTCATCTCCACGCCCATCAGCAGGCCGCCGTTGGAGCCGCCCATGATGCCGAGGTGCGGCACAGACGTGATCTTGCGGCGGATGAGGTCTTCGCCCACCGCCGCGAAGTCGTCATAGACCACCTGACGCTTCACGTCCAGTCCAGCCTCATGCCACGCCGGGCCAAATTCGCCACCGCCGCGAATGTTCGCGAGCACGTAGACCCCGCCCTTCTCCAACCACAGCTTGCCGTCCACCGCGTTGTAAGCGGGGGTGCGCGAAACCTCGAAGCCACCATATGCCGTGAGCAACGTCGGGTTCATGCCGTCGAGCTTCATGCCCTTCGGATGCACCACAAAGTACGGCACCTTCGTGCCATCCTTCGACGTCGCGAAGAACTGCTCGACCTCATCCTTGCTCGCATCGAAGCGCGCTGGCGCGGTCTTGATCACCTTCAGCTCACCCGTCTTCGCATCGCCAAGGTACAGCGTCGTCGGAGTGAGGAAGCTCGTCACGCTGAGCACATAGTGGTCACTCTGATCGTCGGTCGAGACGATCGCAATCGCGGAGTTCTCCGGCAGTGCGAGACGCTTCGAGGCCCAGCCCTTTGTCGTCGGCGTGTACAGATACGCGCGGCCCTGCACGTTGTCGAGTGTCGTGACGATCAAGCCATGCGGGGTGTCGCGCACCGTCTGCAGGAACTCCTTGGCCGTCGGCGCAAAGACTACGTGCGGCTTCAGATGCTCAGGATCACGCTTGACCTCAACCAGCGGCACTTCCACCAGCGAGCCCGCCGGGATCAGCTTGCCCGCATCCGTCTTCCAGTCTTCGTGCGTATGGATCAGCACGCGGCCATCGACCATCGTCTCGACCGATGCCTTCGCCGGAATGCCAAGCTGCTTCAGCCCCTTCGGCGTTTCGATGAAGGTCTTCGAAGTGAAGAACGTATCGCCGCGATGGAAGAGCACCGCAGAGTTCCCCGAGGCGTCATGCAGCACGTAGCCCGCCGAGTAGAGCTGATCGGTCTCAGCGCCACGGAAGACTTCGACAGCCGACTCGAGCGGCGTGCCACGCTTCCAGCGCTTCACCACAAACGGATAGCCCGAGTTCGTCACCGTACCGGCGCCCCAGTCGCGCGCGATAAGCAACGTGTCCTTGTCCTGCCAGGCGACCTGATTCTTGCTGCGCGGCAGCGTGAAGCCGCCCGGCACAAACTTCGCCGCCTTCAAGTCGAACTCGCGGCCCGAGGTGGCATCTTCGCCGCCGTTCGAGAGCATCGCCAGGCACATATCGTTGCCGGGGTAGAGGCAGTTCATGCCGCGCGAAACCCACTTGGCATGCTCTTCCTTGTTCAACGCGTCCACATCCAGAACCGGCTGCCAGTGCGGCGCATCGGTGAGGTAATCCGCGAGCGACGTGCGGCGCAACAGGCCGCGCAGGTGCTGCGCATCGTTCCAGGAGTTGTACACGACATCCTGCTTCAGCCCCGGCATGGCGAGCTTCTGCGGATCGTTCAGAATCGCCAGTGCATCGGCATAGTCCTTCGCAAACCGCGGGTCTGCCTCAAACTTCGCGGTGGTCTTTGCGTTCTCCGCGTTCACCCACTGCATCGCCTTGGGCCCGGTGGGGTCTTCGAGCCAGAGATACTTGTCTTCCGGCGCCTGCTGCGCCCGAGCGCCCACCGCCGAAACCGCTGCCACCAACGCCAAAACCCGCGCGAGATTGCTGATCTTCACGATCGCTCCTGTATTGCCGAGATTGCGAATAGTCTACGACGCGCGCCGAAGCTGCGCCGTTAGCGGTAAACTGAAAGACGAACATGACCTGGACAAGCCAATTTGGGAAGGGCAGCGGCTGGCTGCTGCAGAAGATCGTGAACGGCCTCGCGATCTCGAAGATCTCGCCGAACACCCTGACCTTCATCGGCCTGCTCATCAACATCGTGGCCGCGTTCTTCTTCGGCTACGCGCGGCAGGAAAACTACGTCCGCATGTTTCTCTACGCGTCGCTGGTCATCATCGGCGCGGGCCTCTTCGACATGGTCGATGGTCGCGTCGCGCGCCAGACCAATCAGGTGTCGGTCTTCGGCGCCTTCTTTGACTCCGTGCTCGACCGCTACTCCGATGTCGCGCTGTTCTTCGGCCTGCTTGTCTTCTACGCGCGCGGCAACCGCTACTTCTACGTCTTCCTCGTGGCCTTCGTCATGACCACGTCGCTGATGGTGAGCTACACGCGCGCCCGCGCTGAAGCGCTCATCGGCTCCTGCAAGGTCGGCTTCATGGAGCGCCCCGAGCGCATCGTGCTGATCATCCTCGGCGGCCTCTTCGAGCGCTGGGACATGATGCCCGCCGCGCTGTGGGTGCTTGCGGTGCTCTCGACGATCACCGTGATCCACCGCATGCGCTATACGTATCTGGAGACGGAGCGGCGCAAGCTCGCGGGCATCGCGTAGAGATGCAGTTTAAGTGTGGAGTCGTAAGTCACAAGTGTTTCAAGGCGGCTCACGCCTTGACTTTCCACCCATGACGACTTCCTGCACCGATGGGATGTAGAACTGCAGGTGATCGTTCTACACTCATACAGACATGTCTGTACCGACACACCAACCGATCCTCGTCATTCACGGCGGCGCGTGGGCCATGCCCGACGACGCCATCGGCGTCCATGAAAACGGCATCCGCAACGCGCTTGCAGCGGGTTGGGCTGCGCTTGAGCGTGGCGGCACCGCCACCGACGCCGTCGAGGCCGCCATCACCGTGATGGAAGACGATGACACCTTTGACGCTGGCACCGGCAGCTTCCTCACCCGCGATGGCCGCGTGCAGTGCGACGCGCTGATGATGAACGGCAGCGATCTCCGCGCTGGCGGCGTCGCCTGCGTGGAGAAGCTGAAGAATCCCATCCAGGCCGCGCGTCTCGTGCTGGAGAAGTCGCCGCACGTCTACTTCGTCGGCCTCGGCGCCGAGCGCTTCGCCACGCAGAACGGCATGAGGCTCGTCGACAACATGGAGCTCGTCGTGCCGCGCGAGCAGAAGCGCCTGATGGACTTCCAGATCGCCGAAGCCGCAGGCCATCCGGACACGACCTTCTCCGGCCCGCAGGACCCCACCGCGCACTCGCACGACACCGTCGGCGCCGTCGCGCTCGACCAGTTCGGCAACCTTGCGGCCGGCACCTCCACCGGGGGCACGCTCTCGAAGTCTCCCGGCCGCGTCGGCGACTCCTCGCTGATCGGCTGCGGCTGCTACGCGGACAACGACTCCGCCGCCGTCTCACTCACGGGCTGGGGCGAGCCGATCATGAAGCTCGTGCTGGGCAAGTGGGCCACCGATCGCGTCGCCGCTGGCGCTTCGCCCGAGCAAGCGGCGAAGGACGCCATCGCGTACCTCTACGACCGCCTCGGCGGCCACGGCGGCATGATCCTGCTCGGCCCCGATGGCCGCATCGGCCTCGCGCACAACACGCCGCGCATGGCCTGGGGCGTCGCGACGGCGAAGGGCCTCGAACTCGGCGTCACCTGCAACGAGTAACCTCCTGCGCCGCCACGAACCCGGGTGCCCCAGGTCTCGCCTCTGAGACCTGGGTTTCCAGAGAGATCTCTGGAGGCCGAAACATTCAGACAGCCAGCATCCTCGCTCTCCCACGTCTCAAGAATCGAGACGTGGGGCACCCAGCACGCTTAGCAACGATAGAGCCCGCGCGGCGCATCCAACTTCTTGAAACGAATCGAGGAGAACAGCTATGCGTCGCATCTTTTTCTGGAGTTTTGTGATTTCGGGCGGTGTCGCCGCTGCTCTCATGTTCAAACGCGGCGAAAAGCTCGGTACGATAGCGAAAGACGCCACCACGCATCCGGTCAAGTCTCTCGTCCGAGAGCTGCGCGCCGTCTAGTCGCCCTGCATGAGCACAACCACCGAGCTTTTCACCAGTCCCGAAGATGTTGCCACCTTTCGCCGCCCGCTCACGCCTGAGCAGGCCGACAAGCTGCCGCACATTCACCGGCTGCTGCTCGGCTACTACGGCGAACCCAAGCCTCGTGAACTGCGCGATCCGCTCTCGCAACTGATCTACTCTTTGCTGGCCGCTCGCACCAAAACACCGACCTCCAATCAGGTGATGCGCGAGCTCGAACGCAGCTTTCCCGGAGCAGGCCCCGGCCACTGGGAGCCGGTGCGCGATGCCAGCGTCAGCGACATCGAACGCGCCATCGCAATCGTCACCTTTCCCGACCAGAAAGCACCGCGCCTGAAAGACCTGCTGCTGCAGATCACTGCACGCACAGGCGCACTCTCGCTCGACTTCCTCGCGCGCTACCGCACGGACAAGATCCGCGCATGGCTCGAACAGTTTGAAGGCATCGGGCCGCAGGTCTCTGCGGCGGTCGTGAATTTCTCCACACTACGCCGACGCGCGCTGGTCATCGACGCGAACCATCTTCGCGTCATCCAGCGCCTCTGTGTCGTTCCGCGCGCCGACGCCGCGACCACCGAGGAGCGCCTCATGCGCTTCGTTCCCGAGACCTGGGACGCCGAGATGCTCGACGAAGACCACTCCCTCGTGAAGCTTCACGCGCAGACTCTCTGCACCTTCGACAGCCCCAAGTGCGAGCCCTGCCCGTTGCTCAAGATATGCCCTACAGGCCAGCGCAACACCAACGAGTTGAAGCTGGAGCCCTGAAGCGATACAAGCTCAGCCTCAATGATGGCGCACAGAAAAAGGCCGGGAGCATCATCGCTCCCGGCCTTTCTGCGAAGGGCACTAGCTCTTCGGCGCTGCGGCTGGAGGCGTTGGCGGAACATACGGCGCGGGTGGAGTAACGCCCTGCGCGACGAGCGCCTTATCGATCACGCTGAAGATGTACTCAATCGGCAGCGCGCCTTCCACCTTGTTGCCATTGATGAAAAGCACCGGCGTAGAGCCGAGGCTCAGCGATTGCGCGAGGTGCACTTCGTCATTGATGTTCGTCTGGTCCTGCTTGTGAATGCAGTCGTCGATCTTGTTCGCGTCGAGCTTGGCCTTATGGCCTTCTTCGCGCGTGATCGCGTCGAGCTGGTCACTGGCGCGAGCCATGGTGCGTTCAGCCTTCGCGTCCTTCGGGTCCATGCCGATGGTGGAGGCCTCGGCGTGTACGCGATCGACTGCACTCCAATAAGCCGTGTCTGACTGCGGCGCAAGGCAGTTCACATCCACCGCGGCACGCATCGCCCAGGGATGAATCTCCAGCGGGTAGTCGTGATACACGACGTGGATCTTGTTGCCGTAGCGGTTGGTGATTGCCGGGAAGATGCTCGCGTGCAGGCGCGCGCAGTAGGGGCACTCGAGATCGTCAAACCCGACGATGATGACCGGGGCGTTCTCGGCTCCACCACGCGACGGGCGATGCGTGTACGGAATACCGGTGCGCGGGCTGGCGGAGATGTCGAAGGTCGTCACCTGCTCGAGCGTGTTGCCGTCGTCAGAGAGCAGGAACTCGATGGGCCGCGACACGTTGCCTTCGCTGGAGAGCGTCGCGTAGAGCTTGCTGAAGCCGCTGACGTTCGAGGGCTGCAAGCCGCTGAGCGTGACGGTCGCCATAGGCGGCAGCTCGTTAGCCTTGCGGCGAATGAGGTTTTCGACGCGCCACGCGGTGTCGGGCGAGAGCGGCTTGCCGGTGGACATCACCGCAGGCTGCGCGGGAGCTGCCGGTGCGGGTGTCTGCGCATGGCAGCCGAAGCGGAGAGCCGAAAGGGCCAGCAAAAGGACGGGGAGGCGCAAGGTGTTCAGCACGGTTTGATTATCTCAGGTGTGGGATGCGGGGTGCGTTTACTCTGGTCGTGACGAGGTTTAGACGAAGCGATGGCGATTGCAGTAGCAGCGGTTCAGGCAGAGATTGAAGCACAGGCAGCACGGTTGAAGGCGCGGACACGCGCGTTGGTGGAGGTCGAGTCTCCCAGCGAAGACAAGCCCGCAGTAGACCGCGCAGGCACGCTGTTTCTGGAGTGGGCTGCGGAGCTGGGTGCGAAGGTGAAGCGCCACAAGCAGCGCGGCTACGGCGACGTGCTGGAGCTGCGATTCGGCCGCGCGAAGAAGGGTGTGAAGCCCGTACTTCTGCTCGGTCATCTCGACACCGTGTGGTCGCACGGCACCCTGGCGAAGATGCCGTGGCGCGAAGAAGAGGGCAAGTGGAAAGGCCCCGGCGTCGTGGACATGAAGATCGGCGTGATGATGGCGCTGGAGGCCGTCGCCGCCGTGCAGAAGCTCGGCGTGACGCGGCCGATCACACTGCTCCTGGTGAGCGAAGAGGAGATTGGCAGCCCCGTCTCGCGGCCGATCACCGAGAAGATTGCACTGGAGTCGAGCGCGGTCTTTGTGATGGAACCCGCGCAGGGACTCGCGTACAAGACGGCGCGCAAAGGCGTAGCTCACTTTGAATTGCGCGTGGAAGGCGTGGCCTCGCACGCGGGCGTGGACTTCGAGCGCGGCGCGTCAGCGGTGCTGGAGATGGCGCGGTTGATCGAGAAGGTCTCGGCATTTACAGACCTGAGCAAAGGGCGCACGGTGAACGTGGGCGTAGTGCATGGCGGCACGCGCTCTAACGTGATCGCGGCAGAGTGTGTCGCTGAAGTCGATGTGCGTTCGGTGACGATGCGCGATGCGGCGGCGGTGGAGAAGCTCTTTGCCAGGCTGAAGCCGACGGACAAGCGTTGCAAGCTGACGGTATCGGGCGGCTTCAACCGCCCGCCGATGGAGCGCGGCAAGGGCACGGTCGCTTTGTTCCGCAAAGCACAGGCGATCGCGAAGCAGATGGGTTTTGCGTTGGATGAAGCCGCAACGGGCGGTGGCTCCGACGGCAACTTCACCGCCGCGCTTGGCGTGCCTACGCTCGACGGCATGGGCGCCGTGGGCGGCGGCGCACACGCAGCGCATGAGCATGTGGTGGCTGCGCATGTGATCGAGCGCACGGTGCTGCTCGCCGCGATGATTGCTGCGGTGGAGTAGAGATCTCTATTCGAACTCGAGCAGTGAGGTTCGCGTGAGCAGTTTCACGGTCGCGGCCACAGGCAAACCCACGACGTTGAAGTAGTCGCCTTCAATGCGTGGAATCCAGCGCGAAGCGTAGCCCTGAATGCCGTAGGCACCGGCCTTGTCGAGCGGGTCACCGCTGGCGACGTAGGTCTCTAACTCTGCTTGATGGATAGCGGAGAAGACGACGCGTGTGGTCTCGATGTGCGTGTGTGTCTCGGTGGGGGATACGACCGCGATGCCGGTGTGCACTTCGTGCGCGCGATTGCTCAGCGCAAGCAACATGCGGCGCGCGTCGTTGAGATCGAGTGGCTTTTCGAGCGCCTCGCCGTCGAGCACGACTGTGGTGTCGGCGCCGAGCACCGTGGCCTCAGGATGCAGCTTCGCAATCGCCCGCGCCTTCTCCAGCGCGAGGCGCTGCACGTACGCATCGGGAGCCTCGCCCGCGCGCCGCGTTTCATCGATGTTCGCGGGCAACACCGTGAAGGTGAAGCCCGCGAGCGTGAGAAGTTCGCGACGGCGCGGTGATTGCGAAGCCAGAATCAGCTTCACGCGAGCGGCTCCACGCTGATCGTCGTCTCCATGATGTGCGCGGCCTTAGGCGAGAGCGTAATGCGGTCCTCGAAGGCGTTCGCGGCTTCGACGCAGACGAAGTGCTGCCATGCGTCGGGGCCGAGATCAGCCATGGTGCCCGAAAGCTCGCTCCACGGATTCCACACCACGGTCGTGCGCGAACCGCCCTTGCCGACGACGAGCTTGCGCGCGAACGCAGGATCTTCGATGGTGATGCTCGCGGTGGTGTTGAGGTACGGGCGGTCGGTGGCGCCGGTCAACGTGAGCACTTCGTTGTCCTGCGTCTTACGCTTGAAGTCGTCGAACTTGTCGAGGAACTCGGTCTGGCCGAGGCCGTGGAGCTTGACCTGCCTGGGGTCGCCTACCTGCAGGTAGGTATGCAACGCCTCTTCGAAGACCAACGGCTCGCTGCCTTCGTTGGCGACGGTCATACGCACATGCAGCTCCTCGCCGAGGCGAAACTCCAGCGCGGCGCGAAAGCCGTCAAAGCCCAGCGCGCGTGTGGCATTGCTGGGGCCAAACGTCAGCACGAGATGCACCGCGTCACCGACCGATGCCGCGAAAGCAACCTCCCACTCCGTGGTGCGCGCGAAGCCGTGCTGGCCGCCATCCTTGGAGTGACCGGTGACCTCTTCGCTGCGCGCCCCGAACCACGGGAAGATGACGGGGATACCGCCTCGAATCGCCTTGCCGGGCGCAAAGCCGGAGAGCGGCGAAAGAAAGAGCACAGGCTCGGCGGTATCCGTCGGCTTCCACTGCGTGAGGTGCGCGCCATGCAGATAAAGCTCGGCGCTGCAGGAGGGCGAGGTGATCTCGGCACGGACGAGTTCATTCGGGCCAGTGGTGAACTCGAGGACTCCGGGGATGCTGTATAGGGCGTTAAGGTCGTTCGCTGAAGCCATGCGGATAGTGTAGATGGGCAGCGCGGATGCCCTTAGTGCCGATAACCGACCATCCCTCACGGAAAGCCTTAGCCACCGGCTCAAAATATGGCCGATCTTCGGATCGGGAAATCGTTTATCGGTCAGTAAGGCTACCTGTCTGACAGATACGGCCTCTGCAGCCGCTAAACTGGTTCCGGCGCTTCTACGCCCTGGAGCATGTTTGTGAAGATCGTCCTCGCAGAAAAAGTCTCACCCGCCACTCTCGCCATCTTCAAAGAAGAAGCTGGCTGGAATGTTGTCACCGCCGATCAGATTCCGGCAGGTGGCCTTCCGGCTGAGCTCGCTGACGCGGACGCGCTCATCGTGCGTTCGGCCGTTCAGGCTGACGCCGAGCTGCTCTCGCACGCTCCCAAACTCCGCATCATCGGCCGCGCTGGCGTGGGTGTGGACAACATCGACGCTGCTGAAGCCACCCGCCGCGGCATCGTCGTCATGAACACCCCCGGCGCCAACGCCGTGGCCGTCGCCGAGTTCACGCTCGGCCTCATGATCGCTATGGTCCGCCAGATTCCCCGCGCCAACGCCACCATGCACGCCGGCAAGTGGGACAAGAAGTCGCTGCAGGGCACCGAGCTGCGCGGCAAGACGCTCGGCATCGTCGGCTGCGGCCGCATCGGCCTCGAGGTCGCGCGCCGCGCCCGCGCCTTCGGCATGAACCTCATCGGCTACGACCCCTTCATCGCTCCGGCGATCGCGCGCGAGCACGGCATCACGCTCGTGCCCATCGACGAGATCTTCTCCGACTCCGACTTCCTCTCGCTGCACGTCGGCCTGACGCCGCAGACCGAAGGCCTGATCAACAAGCACTCCATCGCGATCATGAAGCCCGGCATCCGCATCGTGAACTGCGCCCGCGGCGAGCTCATCGTGGACGAAGCCCTCGCCGACGCGCTGAAGGACGGCAAGGTCGCCGGTGCAGCGCTCGACGTCTTCCGCACCGAGCCGCTCAAGGAGTCGGTCTACCACGGCATCGACAACGTCTTCCTCAGCCCGCACCTCGGCGGCTCCACCGACGAAGCGCAGGAGGCCATCGGCATCCAGCTCGCGAACCAGGTGCGCGACTACCTCAAGCTCGGCGTCGTGCAGAACGCCGTGAACGTGCCCTCGCTGAACGAAGATGAGTACGCCGAGCTCGCGCCGTACATGGAGATGGCGTACCGCCTCGGCCAGCTTCTCGGCCACGACGCCGGCGTGAACAACGACTCGCTCCTCGGCTCCGTCGAGAGCATCTCGCTCACGTACAACGGCCGCCTCGCCACGCAGAAGACTGAGACGATCAAGAACGCTGCGATCGCTGGCGTGCTGCGCGGCGCCGACGGCGTCAACCGCATCAACGCCGCATCCGTTGCGGTGGAGCGCGGCATCCGCATCACCGAAGACAAGCGCGAGCACGTCGCCGGTGGCACAGGCGCCACGCTGCGCCTCTCGCTGCACTGGACCCGTAAGGACTCCAGCGGCCCGGCAGCAGAAGGCGACTGGACCGGCCTCGGCACCGTGCTGCACGGCAGCTCGCCGCGCCTGCTCAGCTACGACGGCATCGACATCGAAAGCGAACTCTCCGGCACGGTCATCGTCATCCGCAACCACGACGTCCCCGGCGTGATCGGCCGCGTCGGCTCGGTGATCGGTGAGGCTGGTCTCAACATCGCGAGCTTCGCTCTGGGCCGCGCGACGAGCAAGACCGCTCGCTCGAGCCGCATCCCCGAAGGCAAGGCGCTTGCTCTCGTTCAGGTCGATACCACCGCCGCTTCGCAGGATGCAGTCGAGACCGCCGTCGCCACGCTGCGCGCCTCCGAGTCCATCGAAAGCGTCCGTGTCGTGCAGTTCGGCGCGCTCTAAACTCAGACGCATCACCGAACAACGCCTCGCCCTACGAATCGGGCGAGGCGTTTCGTTTTGCATTCTCTAGCGCGTCTGCTTCGTCATCACGACTGCGGACGGATCATAGCCAGCCTCGCGAATCACGCGATCGACTTCGCTCTTCTCACCCGCCGATAACTTCGACTCCCGCGCCAGCACCCAGAGATACTTGCGACTCGGCTCCCCCACAACGGCCCACCTGTAACTGGGGTCCAAGCCAATGATCCAGTAGTCGCCATAGAACGGCCAGAAGAACGTCACCTTCAGCTTCGCGTTCGCGGGTGCATCTACGATCTTCGCTTTCCCCTTGGACTGCGTGATCTTCCCATCGGCTTCGGTGCAGGTATTCACCACGCGCACACCCTCGCCATCCTGGCTGTACTGCGCGGTCACATCACGGTCGCACTTCTTTTCGAAACGATTGGGCAAGCGCGCCATCTCGTACCAGCGGCCAAGATAGCGAGAAAGATCTACGTGATCCACCGTTTTCAATGCAGGACGGTCCGCTGCATGAGCAGCGAAGCTGAGCGAAAGCAGTAACGAAGCGAAGAGAGACTGACGCGCCATATCTTCTTTGGACTGCACAAGCTCTCTCCACGTTGCCGCCTTTCCAGGCGCCGGTGCCGATAACGATTCGATCCTTGCTTGAGCAGCCGCAAGTGAAGTTGAAGTTATCTAGGATAAGACCACGTAGGCAGCTCGTTGTTCGTTATCCTGCAAACATGCGGAATCTTGCAAGAGCTCTCGGACTTTGACGCCTCACCGGTACGACGACGTGATACTCCGCGAAGCCGTGGTCAACGAAATTCGCTTTGGCTATATCGAGCGCGAAGCTGCTCGCGAAGATACATCGCCGGAGCTACCGCCGATCTTGTTGCTCCACGCACTGCTGGCAACAGCCGATACGCTGAAGGAACTGATCTCCGAGTTGCCGAAGAACCGGCGCATCGTGGCGATCGATCTGCTCTCCGCGCAGCCCCTCGATAAGACCAGGAAGCTGGATGTTCGACAGGGAAACCTGACGCGCCTCATTCACGATTTCATGCAGAGCGTCGGTCTGTCGGAGGCGGTGATCATCGGCCATTCGCACGGCGGCGTTCTCGCGTTACGACTGGCCGCGACGACTTCGTTGGCATTGAACGGGCTGGTATTGATGTGCCCCGCGCATCCCTTCGGCGGATACAGAAGCCGCGTGGTGAACTTCTATCTTCGCCAGCCTGGCCGCATGCTCGCCCTGAGCATTCCGCTCGCGCCGAACTGGATGATTCTTCGCGCATACAACGAAGCCGCAGGCTCGAAGAGCCGCATCCACATGCGGCACCTGCGCAAGCAACTGAACGTGCTGCGCAATCGCAACACGCTACGCCGCATCCTCGAAATGCTGAGGACCTGGGACGAAGATATGGACCAGTTGCGCCGCGCGCTCACGCTCAAGAGGATCGCCATCCCGACGCTGCTGATCTGGGGAGACGAAGATCCCGTCGTCCCCATCGCGAGCGCTGACAAGCTGGAAGAGCACCTCGCCGATAACGAACGCGTGACCCTGGCAGGCATGGGGCATCTGCTTGCGGAGGAGGCTCCGCAGGAGTGCGCGAGTTCCATCAGCCGGTGGCTCGAGCGCCGGAATACGGACGCGTCCGCTGCACGCAGCAGCGTTGAAAATTCATAAGCCCCCTGCCGGAGCGGGACATCTAACCTTGCGGACATCGGCAACGAGCGGAAGAACCCGCGAGCCAGCATGTCCTTGAGGAGAATCATGGCAAAGGTCGTTCTGATTACAGGCGCCAACAAAGGCATCGGCTTTGAAGTAGCTCGTCAGCTCAGCAAGGCTGGCTTCACCGTGCTGCTCGGCGCTCGCGATGCTGCGCGTGGCGAAGAAGCCGCAAGCAAACTGCGCGCCGAAGGTGGCGACGTTCGCTATGTCGCAGCGGACCTCAACAACGCCGCCGCAAGCAGCGCTGCACTCGCGAAGTCCATCACGGAAGAGTTCGGTCACCTCGATGTGCTCGTCAACAACGCCGGAGTCTTCCAGGCCGGGGACGGCCACGCCAGCGACGTGAGCCTTGACATTCTTCGCAGCACCTTTGAGGTGAACTTCTTTGGCACCGTCGCCTTCACGCAGCCGTTCGTTCCGCTGCTGCGCGCTGCAGGCAAGGCGAAGGTCATCAATGTCTCGAGCGGCCTCGGCTCGATCGGCATCAACACCGATCCGAACACGCCTTACTACGACACGAAGGTGCTCGCCTACAACACCTCCAAGGCCGCGCTGAACATGTTCACCGCCGACCTCGCCTATGACTTCCGCGACACCGACGTCACGGTGAACTCGGTCTGCCCCGGCTACACCGCCACCGATCTCAACGGCCACAGCGGTCACCAGACGATCGAGGAAGGGGCCATTGCCATCGTGCGCCTCGCCACCAGCGACGACGCGCCGACCGCGACCTTCATCCACAAGGACGGCAACTACCCCTGGTAGTGAAGTCTGCGCTGCAAAGCAAAAGCGCCACCCGAAGGTGGCGCTTTCTTATGCGGTAACCGCAGCGGAGAAACTACTCGCGCTGGAAGTCCACTTCGCCCTCATAGAGCGACTTGAACGCGGTCTCGTCTTCCGGCTGCTCGGCGGTCGGGTCGACTTCCGGTGCGTCAGACTTGATCGTGACCTGCACGTGTGCGGTCACTTCGCGGTGAATCTTCACCGGGATGTGGTACTCGCCCACGGTCTTCAGCGGCTCGTCGAGGTGGATCTTGCGACGGTCGATCGAGAAGCCCTGCTCTTCCAGAGCCTTCGCGATGTCCGACGACGTGACCGAACCGAAGAGCTGGCCAGCCGAGCCGGTCTTGCGCTCGAACAGAACCACGGCTTCGTTCAGCTTGGCGCCGAGCTCATCTGCGCCCGACTTTTCCGACGCCGACTTGCGCAGTGCCGATACCTTCATCTGCTCGATGACGGCCTTGTTGTTCGCGGTCGCAGCGATCGCGAGCTTGGTGGGCAGCAGGTAGTTGCGGGCATAACCGTCAGCAACCTTCACCACGTCGCCGCGGTGACCCAGCTTCTGTACATCTTCCTTGAGAATGACTTCCATTGTGATCTCCAGATCTCGTTCTAGGCCGCGCTCAGGCGGCGCGTGCTTAGTACTTAGCCGCGTAGGGCAGCAGAGCGATTGCGCGGGCCTGCTTGATGGCCTTCGTCAGCTTGCGCTGGAACGGAGCCGAGGTACCCGTGAGGCGGCGCGGAATGATCTTGCCGCGATCCGACACAAACTGCTGCAGCAGGCGCACGTCGCGGTACGAGATCGAATCGATCTTCTCTACCGTGAACTTGCAAACCTTCTTGCGACGGAAGAACTTGCGACCGCCAGGGCCGCCAGGGCCCGCGGGACGCGGAGGACGTGCACCAGCAGGGCGCGGAGCGCGCGGTGCTTGTGCCGGAGCCGAGGTCTGCTCGGTAGCCGGAGTGGAAGCTTGCGGAGTCGTTGTTTCGTCAGCCATGTTCATTTCCTTCTCGGCGCTCTAAGCGCCGGATAATGTCGATCGTTCGATGCGAGAGGTTCGCTTAGACAGCAGCCGGTTCAGCCGCGGGAGCTGCAGCCTCAGCCGGAGCTTCGGTCGGCAGAGCCGAACGCTTGACCTTCGAAGCACGCAGCTTCTGGATCTTCGCGACGCGCTTCTCTTCTTCGTCCATGCGCACGGTGATGAACTTGATCACCTGCTCCGACACGCGGAGGCGGCGCTCGAGCTCAGCAATCAGCGATGCCGGCGACTCAACGATGAGCAACAGGTAGATGCCGTCATTGAACTTCTGCACCGTATACGCCAGGCGGCGACGGCCCATCTTCTCGGCGGACTTTACAGCACCACCACCGGTGGTGACATAGCCCGAAAACGTCTCGACGATCTTGTCCACTTCGGTCTCGTCGAGATCCGGGCGGACAATGAACATGATTTCGTAAGAGCGGTTCATGTGTTTCCTTCTGCGAGTTCTACTCGCACCCCCTCAGGTATTTCTGAGGTGAGTCTGGCTCTGGTTAGGGAAGAGAGTCGTACGTTCTACATTGTAGGTTCTAAGTGTTTTCAGGTCGCCGTTACAACTTAGAACGTACAACTTACAACGCGCTTTCGCTCTTCCGGTTGTACTCATTCATCGCAGCCGCCGGTCCTCTGGTCAGCCACGTCTCGACAGCCTTCACAGCCTCATCGAGAACCTTGTCCAGCACGTCGAGCGCCGCGTTCTTCATCGGGGCCAGCAGGTAGTTGCTCCCGCCAGCTTTGATCGGCTGTCCATCGGGAGTCGTCTTGCCTACCCCGATGCGCACGCGCATCCACTCTTCCGTGCCGAGCACGCTGGTGATCGACTTCACACCGTTGTGCCCGTTTGCCGAACCGCGCTGCGCCAAACGCAGCGTGCCCAGCGGAAACGCCAACTCGTCGTAGAGCACGATCATCTCGCTCACTTCGAGGTTCAACTCCTTCAGAAGCGCTGCAGCGGACATGCCGCTGAGGTTCATAAAGGTGTCCGGCTTGGCCAGCAGCACGTCTTCGCCTGCCAGCTTCGCCTTCGCCGTCATGGCTTTGCCACGACGGTTCAACAACTGCACACCGCAACCTTCTGCGATGCGATCCACAGCCATGAAACCCGCGTTGTGCGGCGTCAGAAGGTATTCCAGTCCGGGATTTCCAAGTCCGACGATCAGCTTCATGAGGCAGCTTCTAGCTCCTGGCTTCTGGCCTCTAGCTAGAAGCCAGGAGCTAGAAGCCAGGAGCTAATTCGTTACTTCGCTTCTTCCTTCTTGCCCTTCTTGGCAACTTCCGGCTCAGCCGAACCAGCAGCCGGCTCAGCTTCCGCTTCAGCCTTCGGAGCCGTCACGTGAGCAACGAGCTGGTTCTCGTCTGCCGTCAGGAACTTGTACTTCGCGGTGTGGGGCAGGTCCGAGATGTGGATCGCGCCGTTGATCTCGAGGCTCGTGATGTCCACGTCGATGTGCGACGGGATGTCGGTCGGCAGGCACTCGAGCTCCACTTCGTGCAGGATCTGGCTGAGAACGCCGCCCTGGTTCTTCACACCGGTCGAGGTGCCCACGAGGTGCACGGGAACCGAAACCTTCATCTTCGCGCCCAGCGCGATGCGCTTGAAGTCGATGTGCAGCAGCGTGCCCTTGATGGGCTCGTTCTGCCAGTCCACGATCATCGCCTTGCCGCTCTCGCCGCCTTCGATCTGGAGATCGAAGATCGAGTTGTGGCCAGCTTCCGAGTGCAGGATGCGCGTGATGACGCGCGGGTCGACCGTCACGGCGACCGAAGGCTGGTTGGCGCCGTAAACGACTGCCGGGATCAGGCCTGCAACGCGCACGCGGCGAGCGTGGTTCTTGTTGAAGGTGCCGGTACGCGGCGTTGCGACGACGGAGGTGGGAACAGTGCTGTTGCTGGACATCGTATTTTCCTTTCGGGCTTAGAAGCGAGGGTTCAGGGCTTAGGGCCCAGGGTCCAGAAGACGCCTGTGTCCAGCTCTTCCTTACTTCCAATCCGTTCGCGGAGTTCACCGCATAGTTGACGCCGAATCTCTCCGGCGTTTTGTTTTCTGAGCCCTGGGCCCTAAGCCCTGGACCCTGAATCCTAGTTGAAGAGCGTCGAAACCGACGTCTCCATGTGGATACTTTCAATCGCGCGGCCGAGCAGGCCGGCAATCGAGAGCACCTTAATCTTGGGTACTGCGCGCGCGGCTTCCGTGAGCGGGATGGAGTTCGACACCACCAGCTCCTTCAGTCGCGAAGCCTTGATGCGGTCCACCGCCGGGCCCGAGAGCACCGCGTGCGAAGCGCAGGCGTAGACTTCTGTCGCTCCCTGGTCCAGCAGCGCTTCCGCTGTCTTGACCAGCGTGCCTGCCGTATCGACGATGTCGTCGAGGATCAAGCACGTCCTGCCTTTCACATCGCCAATCACGTTCATCACTTCCGTGACGTTGATGTCGGTACGACGCTTGTCGACGATCGCGAGCGGCACTTCCAGCTTCTTTGCAAAGAAGCGTGCACGCTCGACGCCGCCGGCGTCCGGGCTGACAACCGTCAGGTTCGGCAGGTTGAGATCGCGGAAGTATCCGACGAGAACCGGCGAAGCGAACAGGTGGTCCACTGGAATGTTGAAGTAGCCCTGAATCTGGGCTGCGTGTAAGTCCACGAAGAGGGCGCGGTTCGCGCCAGCGGTCACCAAAAGATCGGCAACAAGCTTCGAGGTGATCGCCACACGCGGGCGATCTTTGCGGTCCTGACGGGCATAGCCGTAGTAGGGAACCACCACAGTAATGCGTCCCGCCGATGCACGACGCAGCGCGTCGATCATGATCAGCAAGTCGACAAGATGCTTGTCGACCGGGTAGCAGGTGGGCTGGATGAGAAACACATCCACGCCGCGCACGTTTTCAAGGAGCTGGAAGTGCGTTTCGCCGTCCGAGAACTGCTGCAAACGCGTCTGTCCGAGAGGAACACCAAGAAACTCGCAAACCTCTTCGGCAAGCGCCACATTGGCGGAACCGGAGAAGACCTTGAAGCGCTTGTCCTCGCTCAACCGCGACGGCTTTTTCGCCGGTGCGGTCTTGACTACCGAAGCTGCGGGAGCTGCATTATCAGCTCCCGCCTGCTTCGTGGCGAGCTGTTCGGCCTGAGCCGTATCCAGATCGCCGGGGATGGAACTTGGGGAAGAAACCGCAGTCGAGTTCTGCGTACTCATTCGTGAACATCCTCCAGGCTGGTTGACCTGCTTGATTGGTTCAAATGCTGCTGTCTTGCTAAACGTCGGGTCGGGCGCTGTTTGTCGCCTCTTCTAACTGTTTCAAAACTCGGCTTCTTCAGGGCGTCGAGCGGCAGACTTCGTTACTTCGCCGCTTTGGCCCGAACTTCTTTACTGGTGATCCTGCTGCCGACAAATGTTGTTCCGTCGGCGGAGAAACTGCAAAAGCTCCAAGTACCTTGCATTCGCAGAAGCGTCGGGGAGGTGACGCAGGCGTTCGACCTTGAGTGGTTGGGCGACCAGGATTCGAACCTGGACTGAGTGCGTCAAAGGCACTTGACCTACCGTTAGTCGATCGCCCAGTGTGTCTTCGGCAAAACTGTTGCGCGTGCCGAAAAGCTACTCTGCGAACATCGTATGCCAATATCCGTGGCGAGACAGCGTCTTCGTGACGACTGCCTTCGTGCCGGATGCCTGCACACGTTGTTGAGCCCTGAGCGCATCGTCTTCGCTGGCATACAAGCCAAACAAAGCCGAGCCGGATCCCGAAAGACCAGCGAATATCGCTGCCTCCGGGCCGCTGCCCGCCAATTCACGCTTCACTGTACGCAAGGAGGGATGCATTGAAAACGCTACTTCTTCGAAGTCGTTCTCGATCCCGGTGCGGACAAGCGTGAGAAGAGGGTTCTCCGCCAGATCATCGGCTTCGCCGACGATACCGGAGAGTCCAGGCTCTAAACGGCCGGGGTACGCAAATGCCCCTGCCAGAGCGTGGCTCAACCTTTCTAGTTTATCCACAGGCGGGCTGGGAGTCAAGGGTCCAGGTTCCAGGGCCCAGGGTTCAGGGGATGCCTCGGCGCTTCCAGCACTTGCAGTCTCCCGAGGAATCTCCAGATCTTGCGCCGCAGCGGAACCCGCCTTCTGGGCCCTGCGCCCTGAGCCCTGGCCCCTCGCCCCTGCTGCCCTCGCGTACTCCTCGTCTATGGCCTCGAATGCCAGCTTCGTCGACACGCCCACATCCGGAATCGCCAGCACACACGGCGTCTCCGGCAGATCCGGCAGCGGATACACTTCTTCGCCGCGATTCACGCCCAGCATCGTGCCGCCGACCAGGAACATCGGCACATCCGACCCGACATCCGCCGCCAGCCGCAGCCGATCGTCCCAGCTCAGGCTCTGCCCCAACTCACGCTCCAGCGCGATCAGCGCCGCGGCCGCGTTCGCAGACCCCGCGCCGAGCCCGCCCTGCACCGGCATCCGCTTGTCGAGCTCGATGTGAACTTCCGCCGTCACACCCAGCGACTCCAACGCCAGCGCCACCAGGCGGTACGCCGTGTTCTTCTCCGCATCACCGGTCTCGGTGCGGGGCACGCCTGGGTGGTTTGCCGCGAGCGTGATCTTCGTCGTGCTCGCCGCCTTCGCACTCACCGTGATGAAGTCGCACGCGGCCAGCGTCTGGTAGCAGGTGCGTAGTGCATGAAAGCCCGTGCCCACCTGCGGAGGCCCGACCCGCAGGCCAAGATTGATCTTCGAAAACGAACGAACGCGCGTGGACATAACGTAGGTCAGTGTACGTGGCTTCGTTCCACCACGAACGGGTGCCCCAGGTCTCGATTCTGAGACCTGGGTTTCCAGAGCATCCACCGGAGACCTCCACCGGGGTCCCACGTCTCGATTCTTGGAGACGTGGGTTTCCAGCGAACTCCACGGAGACCACGAGGACAGGCCGCGCGATGACTCTCGCTCTCCCAGGTCTCAAAAATCGAGACCTGGGGCACCCGACGTCTGTGGCGAGCAAGAACCTACTTCTCGCCTCTCCAACTTCCTCGAGCGCTCTAGAGCCCGTGATACTTCACGCCGGTAAGCTCTTCGCTCTTCTCCCAAAGCTTCCGCGCCATGTCATCGTCCAGCGCCTGCGGCTTCGGCTGCTCCACCGTCGGGTAGCCCTTGAACGCCATAAAGCCGTCCGGCCCGATGTACTGCCCGCCACGCGCCTCAGGAGCCGTCGCCGCAAACAGCGTCGGCAGCGCGCCCATCGCGTCGTCCTGCATCATGAATCCGCCTACTGACGACATGATGAGACTCTTCAGGTCCTTGCCCTTCAGGCCGTTCTGGAAGATGTTCGTCTTCGACACCCCAGGGTGCACCGCCAGGCTCTTCAGCGACAGCGCACGCCCCTGCAGACGGCGATGCAGCTCACGCGCGAAGAGAATGTTCGCCAGCTTCGAGTTGTTGTACGCGCCCCACGGCGTGTAGCCGGTCTCGGCATTCAGGTTGTCGAGCTCAATCTTGCCGCCGCGGTGCGCCAGCGACGCTACGGTGACCACACGCGGCGAAGATTCATCCCTGGAGTACAGCAACTGCGGCAGCAAAAGGCCCGTCAGCGCGAAATGGCCAAGATGATTCGTGCCCATCTGCTTTTCGAAGCCATCGACCGTCAGCTCGCGGTCTTTGATCGCCATCACGCCGGCGTTGTTGATCAGAATCTCCAGTGCCACCCCGCGCGCGGCAAAGCTCTCCGCAAACGAGTGGATCGACGACAGCGAGGCCATATCGAGCGCGACGACCTCTACGTTGGCGTTCGGCACCGCCGCACGGATTTTCGCTGCAGCCACGTCGCCTTTGCCCACATCGCGCGCTCCCAGCAGCACGTGAGCGCCTGCGCGCGCCAGTTCCAACGCGGCCTGATAGCCGATCCCGCTGTTCGCGCCGGTCACCACGGCCGTCTTACCTGTCTGCGAAGGAATGTTCGCCGCTGTCCACTTCATTCGTCTTTTCCTGCTTTCACTTTTTTTTGATGCACGAAGCTTCTGTTCCGTGTAAGCCTACACTGGCGTTATTGCGTCCGAATTCATGCGGCAATCGAGTCCTTGTCGATAACGTTTGGCCGCTTGAGCAAACCCTCAACTTGTCAATGACCCTCTAATCTTGGTAAAGCTGTACGTGAGCCGGTACAATTTGCTCGCAAGGCTGCCTTTGAGCACTTTGGCGCCACCGGGCGAGCACTGGGGCAATTGTCTGAACAGGAAAGGTTCCGATGAAACTGATTTCTCGATTTGTAGCAGGCGCGGCAGCGCTTATGCTTCTTGCTGGCACGACTGGCTGCGCCAAACTCAAGGCCCGTGATCGCCTTGTGAAGGGCGTACAGGCCTTCAAATCCGGCCAGTATGAAGTTGCTACCAACCTGTTCCAGGAATCAATCCAGCTCGACCCCAGCTATCAGGCCGCGCATCTGTACCTCGCGACCGCCTACAGCTACCGCGTGGTTCCGGGTCTCGATTCGCCGGAGAACATCGCTGTAGCGAAGAAGGCTCTCTCGGGTTTTGACGATGTGCTCTCGGCCAATCCGAACGACCTCGGCGCGCTCAAGCAGGAAGCTTCGATCTACCGCAACATCAAGCAGTACGACAAGGCCAAGGCCATCGAGCAGAAGATCATCTCGATCGACGCCAAGGACTCGGAAGCCTACTACACCATCGCCTGGATCGACTGGAACCTCGCCTACAAGAACGCCGTGCAGATTCTCGGCAAGGCTGGCCTGACCGATGACGGCATGGGCAACGTGAAGAAGTCCAAGGACGTCTGCCAGCAGCTCGTTACGGCCAACTCCACGCTCGTCACCGAGGCGCTCGACAACCTGCACAAGGCTGTTGAGATCAACCCGAACTACGACGACGCGATGCAGTACCTGAACCTCACCTACCGCCGCAAGGCTGACCTCGAGTGCGGCGATGACGCGGCACGCAAGGCTGACCTCAGCACGGCGGATGAGTGGGTCCAGAAGGCTACCGGCGCTCGCCGCGCCAACGAAGCCGCGAAGGAAGCCAAGCTCAAGGGCGGCGTCACCATGTAGTCCTCCTCGCGACGGCGTAAGTCTTCGCGGAGCAAGAACAGAAGAGCCTCCCTTCGGGGAGGCTCTTCTCGTTGCTCGATGCTTGCTGCAGACTTCTTCATCGCCAGACTCAACCGCCTTCATAGCTTGCGTCGTCTTCAGCTCTCACATCCCCGCAGCAGCGTCATCCTGAGCGCCGCGAAGGACGACACATCCATGCAGCCGCGCAGAAAGCCGCACACCTCGCTACGTTGCTGCCTCTCCGTGCCCACGCTTGATCGCCACCAGCGCAACCACTGCCGCGATGTACGCCGACAACGCACCGATTCCTAACGACCAACGCGGCCCCGCATGGTGCGCCACCCAGCCCGCAATCGGCGCACCGATCGGGGTGCCACCGAGCGCCACACCGACGCGAATCGCCAGCACACGCCCGCGCATCGCGGGCGGCGTGCTGAGCTGCATCAGGCTGTTCGTGGAGTTCGTAAACGTCAGCGCAGCCGCACCGGTGACCGCCAGCGCGAGCGCAAACGTCCAGTAGCCCGGCGCAAACGCGCCCGCCGTGCAGCCCACCCCAAAGAACAGCGCGCCGATGAACAGCGCACCGAACTTCGGCGCACTACGCGACGCCGCCAGCAGCGCTCCCGTCAACGTGCCCACCGCCAGCGCAGACGACAACATGCCGAACCCGCGCGCTTCGACGTGGAAGACATTCACCGCCATCGTCGAAATGTAGATCGGAAAGTTCAGCCCGAACGTACCGATGAGCGCGAGCATGATCACCATCGCGCGCTGGTCCGGCCGCTGCCACACGTAGCGAAATCCCTCGAGCAGACGGCCCGGCTCACGCTTGGCGCGCTCGTGGTTGCGCATCTCGCGCACACGCAGCAACGCCAGCGAGATCAGCACCGCGATGAACGAAAATCCGTTCAGCAGGAACGCCCATCCCGTCCCCACCTTCGCGATCAGCAGCCCCGCCACCGCCGGGCCGATCATCATCGCTGCGTTGAACGCCGTGGAGTTCAACGCCACCGCATTGCTCAGGTGCTCATCGCCCACGAGCTCGCCGACAAACGCCTGACGCGCGGGCGCATCCAGCGCCGCTGCAGAGCCCGACAGCAACGCCAGCAGATAGACCTCCCACAGACGCACATGCCCGGTTAGCGTCAGCGTTCCAAGCACAAGCGCGAAGAAGCCCATCGTCGCCTGCGTCAGCATCAGCAGCTTGCGCTGGTTGAAGCGATCAGCAGCCATGCCGCTCCACGGCAGCAGCAGCAACTGCGGTGCAAACTGCATCGCCATCACGATGCCCACGGCGCGCGCATCGTGGTGCGTCAGCTGCACGAGCACCAGCCAGTCCTGCGCCACGCGCTGCATCCATGTGCCGATGTTCGACACCAGCGAACCCATCAGCCACAAGCGGAAGTTATAGCTCTTCAGCGCGCGGAACGTAGCCGCGAATGGGTTCTTCAAGCTTGCTCCGGATCGTTACCGCCGTGGAAGCGCCCAAAGTGCCGCGACATCTGAACCGCCAACAGCAGCGCACCTGCAGCCGCAGGCAGCACACACGCGAGCGAGCGCACCTCGAACCGGCCCACGCACACCAGCAGCAGGTAGGCGATCACGCCGTTCGCAAAGCCCCACACCACATTCACCGTCGACGACGACAAGCCCTCGCCCGGCGGCTTTGCAAACGGCGTCTGGAACGGCTCGCCCATCATCCCGGCCACGAAGTGCGGCACCATGTTCACCAGGAACATGCCGCCGAAGAAGTACGACACGCCATGCAGTACGTTCATGCCTTCACCTCACCTTTCGCGAGCAACGCCAGCACTTCGGCCGTCGTGCCCGTCTCACCCAGCCGCGGAAACACATGTTGCACGCTGTACTCGTGCGCAAACTCACGACGGTCCGTTATCGCGTCGAGCGCAAGCGTCACGTTGAAGCCCGCCTCATACGCCTGCCGCGCCGTCGCGTCGACACCTGTGCCTGTCGCCACACCCGTCACGACCACCTGCGTCACGCCACGCTCGCGCAGCGCCGACTCCAGCTCCGTATGCGTGAACGCTCCCCACGTACGCTTCGTGATGAGGATGTCACTCGGCCGCACATCCAGCTCGGACATCAGCGTCGCGAAGTTCGGCGGAATCTCACGGATGCGCGGCGGCTCTTCCGTTCGTCCCGGCGCGGAGCCGACAACGTTGATGAGCACCACCGGCAATCCACGCTCGCGAAACGCCGCGAGCAGCGCGCCATTGCACGTCAGGACATCTGCCAGCGGATGAACGAACGGCATCTGCCGCAAGCCTTCCTGCAAGTCCACGACAAGCAACGCTGTCTGCGGATCCAACTGAGTCAAAGGCATCTGAACTCCTTTCGCGTTGAGGGCCACCCAGGCAGCCGCGTGGAGACGACGGCGCGCTACTTCTCGGCCAGCCGCTTGATCAGCGGCAGAGCCGCGGCAACACGCTTCTGCTCCGCAGGCGAGAGATGCTCCCGCACTGCGCGCGTCAACCAGTCCTGCCGCGCTGCGCGCCCTACATCAATCCAGCGCTTGCACAGCTTCGTGAGGGAGATCAGCGTCTTGCGACCGTCATGCGGATCAGCCGAGCCAACGACCATCCCCGCCTCCTCCAACGAAGCGAGAATCGCGCTCATCGACTGCGGCCTCATCTTCTCCGCACGCGCAAGCGCAGAGGCCGTTGCAGGGCCTTCCTTATCCAACCGCACGAGCACCGTAATTTGCGAGGAAGTGAGGTCGGAAGCGCCACTCTGCTCCTGCAGCCGCCGCTTCAGTCGCCCAATCGTCGCGCGCAAATCAGCTGCCAACGCCGATGCAAATTGAACGTCGTTTTCCTGATCGCCCGCCATAGCTTGATGCTACTCCTCCATCAGGAAATCTGTACAGTTTAGCTGTAGATATTGACGCGGGTGCGTCCGCGCAGCAAACATAAAAACTCGATAAAACCGGGCCGAAATGCGCGCAATTCCACGCCTGCGATACACTGAAAACACTCTCCGGTGTTGTTCATCACACCAAGGACGGCACCACTCCCATGAACAAGCGTTAGCCCGCAAACAGATTCGAGCGCACGAGGTACTCGCCTTTTCGGCTTGAGCTTCTCGTGCGATGTCATCGTTTACGGCAGCTTGTCACTCTGCATCGCAGCGCCCAGCTCCGTGCGGCGTGTGCAGGTTTGCCTTCACTCTGAGAGGACTTTTTATGCATCGACTCCAAGGCTCTGTCGCCTTGATCACCGGCGCCGCATCCGGCATCGGCGCGGCCATCGCACTCGCATTCGCTCACGAAGGCGCGCATGTCATCCTGTGCGATATCAACGATCGCGCAGGCGAACAGCAAGCAGCATCCATCGGCGAACAAGCGCTCTATCGACGGCTCGATGTTCGCGTGGAAGCTGACTGGACCCGCGTGACAGACGAGGTTTACGCGCGCTACGGCAAGCTCGACGTGCTGGTGAACAACGCCGGCATCACAGGTTTTGAAGCAGGCGCGACGGCGCATGATCCCGAGCACGCCTCGCTGGAGGACTGGCATCGCGTCTTCGCCACGAACGTCGACGGCACCTTCCTCGGCTGCAAGCATGCAATCCGCGTGATGAAGCTGCGCAGGCGTGGATCGATCATCAACATCTCGTCACGCTCTGGCCTTGTGGGCGTCTCCACCGCGGCCGCTTATGCGGCGAGCAAGGCGGCTGTGCGCAACCACACGAAGTCCGTGGCGCTCTACTGCGCAGAGCAGGGCTGGAACATCCGCTGCAACTCGATTCACCCGGCGGCCATCCTCACACCGATGTGGGAACCGATGCTCGGCAACGGCGAAGGCCGGGACGCGCGCATGAGGGCGATCGTGCGCGATGTTCCAATGCAGCGCTTTGGCACTACGGCGGAGGTCGCAGCGGTGGCCGTGATGCTGGCGTCCGACGAGGCCGCCTACATGACCGGCAGCGAGATCAACCTTGATGGAGGCCTGCTCGCCGGCTCTGCGGCCCCGCCGAGAATGCCTGGCGAGCCGAACTAGCGGTCGGCCGCCGATCGTGGGGTGATGAGTCCAATGCTGTTCACCGACGCGCCGTGGCCCAGGCTAATGGCCTCCGCGACCGGCCCGAACTCCAGGGCCTTATCGCCTTTCACGAACAGCACCTTCTCCTGGCGGGTCGCGTAGATCTTCGCCAGCTCTGCTGCGAGATCGCTCCTCGAGACGGAGCGCTCGTTGATGCGGTACGTCGGCGCGGCGGTTTCGCCCTGCACCTGCAGGACAATTGTGTTGTCCGGCGGTGGGGTGCTCGCCTGCGGCTTCGCAGGCGGCGGGACGAGTGTGTCGAGCCCCTTCGGGGTCGTCGGTTGGATCACCATGAAGATGATCAGCAAGACCAGCAGTACGTCGATCATCGGCGTGACGTTGATCTCAGAACGAGTGCTTCCACTTCCAGTAGCGAAGGACATCTTCCACCTCACAGGCGTTCAGGTGAGGGGAGCGAGACGGACAGGCCCGTAGGAAATCGCGAGCGGGCGCTGTATGCCTGCTTAGACACCACGGAGAAGGCCCCGGTTCCAGGCGTGCGAGAGGACCTCACGTGCAAACAGAAACGCCGGCTGCTCATGGGTTCTTACCCACAAACAACCGGCGTCCATCTTTCTGCGCGAGGCAGAAGCGCGGTTTAGTGTCCGGCTTCCGACTGCGGCGTCATCAGACCGATGTTGGTCACGTCAGCCTGCTTGCCGAAGCTGATCGCTTCTGCCACAGGTGCGAAGTCCAGATCCTTGTCGCCCTTGACGAACATGACCTTTTCCTGACGCGTTGCAAAGATCTTCGTCAGTTCCGACGTGAGGTCTTCGCGAGGCACGGTCTGCTCGTTGATCTTGTAGGTCGGTGCTCCAGAGCCGCTACCGAGAACCTGAACCACGATCGTGCGATCGTTGTCAGGCGGATGGTTCTGCGGGTTCTTCGGCGGCTGGGGAACCAGCGCTTCCAGGCCCTTCGGTGTGGTCGGCTGGATCACCATGAAGATGATCAGCAGTACCAGCAAAACGTCGATCATCGGCGTGACGTTGATGCTCGCCACCGCTCCGCCGGACGATCCAGCACTCATTCCCATGGGAATATCTCCTTATCGATTCCGGCGGGGCCGAAGCCCACACCGGCGAAACATTGCACTCAGCCTTACTGGGCCGAGTTGTCGGTCATCAGATCCAGCTGGCTAACGCCCGCGGCGCGCAGAGCGTCGATCGCGTCCATCACCTTGCCGTAGTTTGCGCGCATGTCTGCACGCATATAGATCGTCTTGTCAGCCGAAGCGTCGGTCTTCTTCGCCAGGATCGCGCTCACGCGGTCGCCCACCTGATCGAGGTTGACCTGATCGCCGCCCACAAAGGTCTTGCCATCGCGGGTGACAGCCACGTTGATGGCGTCTTCCTTGTTGGCGTTCTCCAGAACGATCGCTTCCGGAACCTTCGGCAGATCGACGGACACCTTGTTGTTCACCATGGGAGTGATGACCATGAAGATAATCAGCAGCACCAACATGATGTCCACCATCGGAGTCACGTTGATGTCTGAATTGACCTTCTTCCCTTCATCCCGCTTTGCCATTGCCATATGAGTTCACTCCCTGCCACGGGCGCGATGCGCTCCGTAGAGTTGCTCAGGATCTTTGCTCGAGTACTACGCAAATCTCGAGACTTCAGTACTGCAAACCTGCATTGCTCTTCTGCTTTGTCCGGTTTGCCCGGAGATCGGCTTCGCAACCAATCTCCGGGCACCCGGGGACTCTCGCAGAGAGGGCAGTTTAGCGGTGCGCCTGCTTGATGAAGTAGTCCACCAGCTCCGACGAGCTGTTGTCCATTTCAACGTCGAACGCTTCCAGCTTGTTGGTGAAGTAGTTGAAGCACATAACGGCCGGGATAGCTACGAGCAGACCGAAAGCGGTCGTTACGAGGGCTTCCGAGATACCACCAGCGATGGCAGCCAGCGAAGAGGTCTTCATCGCAGCGATCGTCTGGAAGGCGTTCAGAATGCCGACGACGGTTCCGAACAGGCCGATGAACGGTGCTACCGAGCCGATGGTTGCAAGCGAGCCGAGGCCCTTCTTCAGCTTCGCGTGAACGATGGCTTCCGAACGCTCAAGAGCGCGCTTGGCCGACTCGATCTGGTCGTCGGTGATCGCGCCGCCCGAACCGAACGAACGGAACTCGGTGAGGCCCGAGGTCACAACTTCAGCAAGGTGCGACTTCTTCGAACGGTCAGCAACCTTGATCGCTTCGTCCAGACGGCCTTCCTTCAGAGCGCCGGCAACCTTCGGAGCGAACTCACGCGACTGCTTGCGAGCTGCCGAGAAGTAGAGCGCGCGATCGATGATCACAGCCAGCGACCAGATCGACATGATGAAGAGGATGATAACGACAGCCTTCGCCAGGCCACCCATGTGGGCCCAGAGTTCGGTCGGGGAGAAGCCAACCTGGGCATCGCCCTCGAAGAACATGGCCATCGAATGGGCCGAGGTGGTGGCGAAGTTTGCGATGTGAGCGAGAATCACGGAAATCCCTCCTGGGGTGTCTTGCGGTAATCGTAATGGCTCAGAGCATTCGTTCTGAGGCTTGAGCTGCGATATTTTGCAGCGTGAACCTGGTTGAGGACGCGAGAACGGCTTAAGCCGCGCCCTGAGTCAAAAGTGAGAATTCTTTCGAGAGGCGAATCGTAGGACGGAGAAGGGGGCGGAACCGATTCACGCCACCCTTACCCGAGACCCGATCAACCACCGTTGAGGTTGAAGTTCACGACGACGGTCGTTTCGACCTCGGTCGGCTCGCCGTTCAAGATATACGGCTTGTAGCGCCAGCTGCGAACCGCGTCGAGCGCTGCACCCTGCAGCATCGCCGGACCCGAAACTACCTTGAGGTCTTCGATCGAACCAGTCTTCGAGATGATCGCGTGCAGCACGACCGAACCCGACTGGTGAGCTGCGCGAGCGATCGGCGGATACACCGGCTGCGTCTTGTTGACGAGCTGGCCTGCCATTACACCCGACGAGATACGTGCCGGACCGGTGGGCTTGGGCTTCGCTACGACGATCGCCGGGCCTGCGCCCGTACCGCCAGCGATACCACCCATGACGCCACCCGGGACGCCACCCGCCATACCGCTCATGCCAGCTACGCCAGCGGTCGAGCTCGACGGGGGAGGAGCAGCGTCCTCCTTAATCATCTTGATGTCCTTGGGGATCTTCGTCGGGGCGTGGAGGCCCTGATCGATCTCCGACATGTGCGGCATCACCTTCGGCGCCGCAGCAGCCGGGGGAGGCGGCGGAGGGGGAGGCGGCGGAGGAGGCGGCGGTGCCGTCAACGAGGCTGACAGCGAGCTCTTCGGCAGAGCTTCCGGATACAGCAGCGGAATCAGGATCATCGTCGCAAGGATCGCGCCGTTCAGCGAGAAGGTCGCGATCATCCAGTACTTGGACTTCGACTTGATCTTGCCGCTCGATTCCAACATTGAATCTTCAAACATGAGCAACCTCGGTTCCCCAAAGGGGAAAGCTACTGCGCTTAGACACCGTAATGAGAGTGATTGTTCCCGAGAAAACTAAGCTTGGCAAGTCCACGAAGGATATTCCTGCAAAGTTGTTGCAAATACAGTGCAAAACAGCTTATTTGTTACTCAAAAGTAAAGAGCCTGCCGAAGGATCGGCAGGCTCTTTTTCACAGGGTTTCCGCAGGCTTAGCGAACCACCGGCTTGGCGGCTTTGCCTGTCGGCAGGGTTGCGGCGGTGCCCTTGGTGCGGCTGCGCCACTCCTGGTAGGCCACCAGCATCGGCGCGGCTACCGCGATCGAAGAGTACGTGCCGATCAGGATGCCCACCACCAGCGCGAAGGAGAACGGGTGCAGCACCTCGCCGCCGAAGAGGAAGAGGCAAAGCACCGTGAGGAACGTCAGACCCGAGGTCAGAACGGTTCGGCTCAACGTCTGGTTGATGGCGCGGTTTACCGTTTCGGCGAGGGTCTCGCGGCGGTTCTCCAGCAGGTCTTCGCGGATGCGGTCGAAGACCACGATGGTGTCGTTCATCGAGTAACCGATGAGCGTCAGCAGCGCGGCGATGACCGTCAGAGAGATCTCCTTGTTCGTGAGCGAGAAGGCACCGATGGTGATCAGGGTGTCGTGGAAGACCGCGACCACGGCGGCGACGCCGTAGATCAGCTCAAAGCGGAACCACAGGTAGATCAACATGCCGAGCAGCGAGTACACGGTGGCAAGCAGCGCCTGCTGCTGCAGTTGCTGGCCCGCCTTGGGGCCTACGGTGTACGAGTCCTCGATTTTGAAGCTGCCGGTCGAAAAGTTCGTACCGAGCGCGTTGATGACGGCCTGGCGCGAAGCGTCGAGCGACGCTTCGTTCTGCTGCGGCAGCGTGATCAGCACTTCGTTGGGCACGTCGCCGTTCAGGCGCTGGATGGTCGCGTCCTTGATGCCGGACCTGTCCATCGAAGTGCGGATCGTGTCTTCATTCGGCTGCTGCGTGAAGGAGACCTTCACCTGCGAGCCGCCCTTGAAGTCGACGCCCTTCGGGATGCCATGCCAGAAGCACATGCTGAGCACACCGGCGACGGAGAAGATCAGCGAGAAGCCAAGAAAATACCACTTCTTGCCGAGCCAGTCGATATTGGTTGAACGAAAGAATTCCACGTGAGACCTCAGGTACGAGATGCGAGAGACGAGATGCGAGAGACCGCAGCCCGAACCCCACGAAACTTATTGAGGAACCGAGGTACGAAATTCGAGTCTCGAATCTCGCACCTCGTGTTTCCTTTAGATCGAAATCGTTGCTTCGCGGCCGCGCTTTTCGAGCAGGTAGTCGAAGATGACGCGCGAGACGAAAACAGCGGTGAACAGGTTGGCGATGAGACCGAAGACCAGCGTGACGGCAAAGCCCTTCACTGGGCCGGTACCGAACATGAAGAGAATGCCGGCCGAAACGATCGTCGTCACGTGCGTGTCGAAGATCGTCGTCCAGGCGTGGCCGAAGCCGTCTTCAATCGCCGAAGCGGCGCTCTTGCCGAGGCGCAGTTCTTCACGTACGCGCTCGAAGATCAGCACGTTCGAGTCGACGCCCATACCGATGGTTAGGATGACGCCGGCGATACCCGGCAGGGTGAGCGTCGCGCCGGTGAAGCCCATGAAGCCCAACAGGATCACAAGGTTCAGCAGAAGTGCGAGGTCGGCGTTGATGCCCGCGCCCTTGTAGTACAGAAGCATGAAGAGCATGACCACGACGAGTCCAGCGACCGCCGCCGTTACACCCTGGTGGATGCTGGTGACGCCGAGGCTGGGTCCGACCGTGTGCGACTCGAGGAACTTGATCGACGCGGGCAGTGAGCCCGTGCGGAGCATCAGGCTGAGGTCATCGGCCTGCTGCTGCGAGAAGCCGCCGGTGATCTGGCCCTGGTCGCGGATGGCCGACTGAATCGTCGCCACTTCGCGCACCTTGTTCTCCAGCACGATGGCCATCTGGCCGGTGCCCTTGTTCGCGTCGGTGTACTTGTAGAAGCGCTCGCCAGCTTCGGTCGTCAGCGTGAAGCCGATGTCCGGGCGACCGTTGGCGTCCTGCTGCGTCGTTGCGCCGCGGAAGTCCGTGCCTTCTACGATCGAAGCGCGCTTCAGCACCCAGGCCTGGTCGGGTCCGTTGCCGGTGGCCGAGCCCATGATGATCGATTCATCCGGAGGCAGCACGCCGCCCACAGCGGTGAGCGCCTGAGCCGCATCAGGATACGGCGAGCCGGTCACGACTTCGTGGATCTCCAACTTCGCGGTCGACTGGATGATGCCCTCGACGCGCGACAGATCGCTGACGCCCGGCAGTTCGACGAGGATTTCGTTCTCGCCCACGCCGTACTTCTCAATCACCGGCTCCGAAACGCCCAGCGAGTCGATACGCTGGCGGATCGTTTCGATGGAGGTCTCGAGCGTGCGGTCGGAGAGATCGCGCTGCGCGGCCTGCGTCATCTTCATCGTGAAGCCGTTCGTCGTGGACTCCACCGCGTAGGTGGAGGAGTAGGACGTTCCGGTGATGACGCTGCGCACATCCGACAACTTCGACGGATCGAGCACGTTCACGGTGAGGGTGTCGGGATGAGCGGTCGGATCGGCCTTCGACACCGTCGCGCCATCGGCCGAGAGGGCCGTGGTCAGCGCCGCGAGATCGCGGTCGGTGGCCGAGCTGATCGCCTCCGCCACCTGCACCTGCAGCACGAGATGCGTGCCGCCGCGAAGATCGAGGCCGAGGTGAATGCGGTCGGTGATCGACTGCTTCAGGCTGCCGTGCGGAATCCCAAAGATTCCGTAGAGGAAGACGATCAGAATGCCAATGATCGCCCAGGTCTTGATTGCAAGGTTCTTGCCCATCGTCGTTTGCTTGCTTCCTGCTGAAGAACTTGTTGGTGCTGGAGAACTTGTGTCTAAAGGGTTGAAATCCTGTGGAGAGCTTGAGGAACTAGCTCTTCGAAGCTTCGGACTCTTCGGTCGTCACTGCGGCGATAGAGCTCTTCACGAACTCGAGCTTGATGCCATCCGGCTGCGTCTTCACGACATACGCGTCGTCCTTGATCGCGATCACCGAACCGCGCAGACCGCCGGTCGAGGTGACCTTGTCGCCGACCTTGATGGCCGCCAGCATCGCAGCCCACTGCTTCTGCTTGCGCTGGTTCGGAACCACCATGAGGAAGTACATGGCGACGAACATGAGGATGAGGATGGGGAAACCACCCAACGCGCCAAGGAATCCACCGGCAGGAGCGGCCAGCAGAACGGCGAGTGCATGAGCTGATGCGAACAACACGGAGTCGGGACCTGATCGCCCTGCGAAACGCGGCAGCCATAGGCTGCAAACGAACGCGGACGTCCTCTTCGTAGAAATAGCGGCTGAATCTGGCTGCCGAAGGCACAGCCTGCGCGAACCTCGCGCCCAGAACCTCGCCCGAACGCAAGACACACGTCGGCCACGGCCTGAAAATCACACCTGAGCATTAAGCATCGCTGCCGAAGGCCCCGGTGTCAAGAAAATCGCGTCAGGACGCGCCTTTCGTCACACCTGCCGCCCCGAAATTTCACCCCCGATGACGGTCGTCACATCCCGGGAAGAATTCTGCATCTACACTGTTGCAGTCATTTGGAGGCATTTGCCATGTCCGCTGACGTACTGATCGCCGGAGCCGGGCCCGTGGGTCTCACGCTCGCCATTGAACTCGCCCGCTACGGGCTGAGCGTTCGCCTGATCGATAAGGAGGACGCGGCCGAGACGCAGAGCCGCGCGCTGGCCGTCTGGTCGCGCACGCTCGAGCATCTGGCGCGGCACCCGGGGCTGGACCAGAAGTTCACCACGCTCGGCATCCACGCCACAGAAGCGCGTTTCTTCCACGGCGCCGAGCCGCTGACGCAGGTAAAGCTCGACACCATCGATTCGCCCTATGCCTACGCGCTGCTGCTGCCGCAGAACGACACCGAACGCCTGCTCGCCGAGCGACTGCAGCAGCTGGGCGGCAAGATCGAGCGCGGCTCCACGCTCACCAGCTTCCGCGAGAACGGCAACTCCGTAACCTCCGTGCTGGCGCACGAGGACGGCACGACCGAAGAGCTGACCACGCGCTGGCTCGTCGGCTGCGACGGCGCGCACTCCGCCGTGCGACACGGCCTCGGCGTCAGCTTCGACGGTGACGAGTTGCATTCGAACTGGATGCTGGCCGACGTGAAGCTTGCAGGCGATGTTCCGCGCGAGGCGATCCACCTGCATCTGCATGAGGAGGGCATCCTCGCCATCTTCCCGATACCCGGCGATCGTTTCCGCGTCATCGGTGGATACTCCGGCGGAGCAGAAGCTGCGCCAACGCTTGAAGAAGTGCAGCGCCTGCTCGAGCAACGCGCCACGCCGGGCATCGTCGCCTCCGACCCTGAGTGGCTTTCCACATTCAAGATCAACGAGCGCAAGGTGCAAAACTTCCGCCGTGGCAGCGTCTTCCTTGCTGGCGACGCCGCGCATGTGCACTCGCCCGCTGGCGGGCAGGGCATGAACACCGGCATGCAGGACGCTGTGAATCTTGCGTGGAAACTTGCGTTGATATCCGGTGGAATACCGGAGAAGGCTACGGAAGAGGTGCTGCTGCAGAGCTACACCGCCGAGCGCGGCCCCGTGGCTCACGACGTGCTGCACGACGCCGGCCTGCTCACGCGCATGGCCTCGGTTGAGAACCCGCTGCTGGGTAAGGCGCGCAATGCGGCACTGCGTCTGGCCTTCGGCTTCGATGTCGCCCAGCAGAGCTTCGCCGAGAAGGCCTCGCAGCTGGCGATCTACTACCCGGACTCTCCGCTGAACGGGCGCGACGACAAGGTGAAGTCCGCCCCGCGCGTCGGCACGCGAGCGCCCTTCCACGCAGGCGACAAGCCTGTGAGCACCGGCAGCAAGCCGACCTTTACGCTCTTCGCCAAGGAAGATGTGAACAGCAGGATTCTCGTAAGCTGCTTCCCCGGTCTCGTCGATCCGGAGATCCGCCCGGCCTTCGATGAAGACGGCGTACACCTCGTGCGTCCGGATGGCTATGTCGCCTTCGCGGGTGTGGGTGCCTGCTGGCAGGATGCCGACAAATATCTGAGCCAGTTCATGGTCGGCGTGGGCTAAGCGCTTCCGCGTGCTTTGCGTCTGAAAGCTTGCATACTTCGCGTTGGAGTTTTCTGCTGCCGTGGCGAAAGCTCTAACGCGAAGCACAAAGTTCTGACGCGATGTGCGCGATGGAAAACCGTCGCGCACATCCTCGATGACCCCCGCTAGTCCCCGAAGATGCGATCGAGCAGGTTTGTCTTCGCGAGATCGAGCACCTCATCGCCGCGACCACTCAGCACGCACTTCGATAGATACAGGCCAAAGCCCATCGCCTGCTGCGCCGTGATTGTCGGCGGCATGGAGAGTTCGCGCCGGGCGGTCAGCACATCGATCAACGCCGGACCATCGTGCGCAAACGCTTTGTCCAGCGCGGGCCGCAACTGTTCCGGGGTTTCCACGCGCACGCCAAGCAGACCACACGCCGTAGCCACGTCCGCGAAGTTCGGGTTATGAAGCTCCGTGCCGAAGGGCATGATGCCCGCCGCCATCATCTCGGTTTCCACAAACGCCAGCGAGCTGTTGTTGAAGACCACGATCTTCACTGGCAGCTTGTTCTGCACTGCGGTGAGCAGCTCACCCATAAGCATCGCCAGACCGCCGTCGCCGGACATCGAAATCACCTGTCGACCGGCGAACGCCGCCTGCACGCCGAGAGCCTGCGGCAGCGCACACGCCATCGTGCCATGCACCCACGAGCCCACCATGCGTCGCTTGCCGTTGAACTTCAAATAGCGGGCCGCCCAGATGCTCGGCGAACCGACATCGACGGTGAAAACCGCATCATCGTTCGCCATGTCGTTCAACGTCTTCGCCACAAACTCCGGATGCAGCGGCGTCGAGCCTTCCTTGCCCACGGCCAGATCATCGAGTTCCTTGCGCGCGTCCTTGTAGTGCTCCACGCAGCTCTTCAGGTGCGAGCTGCTCTTCTTCTTTCCGAGCAGCGGTAGCAGCGCGCCAATCGTCTCCTTCACCGTGCCGATCAAGCCCACATCGACCGCCGTGCGACGGCCGATCTGCTCGCCGCGCACATCCACCTGAATCTTCTTTGCGCCTTCGGGATAGAACTGCGTGTACGGAAAGTCCGTGCCCAGTGCGAGCAGTGCATCGCAGCGCTTCATCGCGCGATAACCCGAGGAGAAGCCCAGCAGGCCCGTCATGCCAACGTCGTAAGGATTGTCATATTCGACGAACTCTTTGCCGCGGAGCGCATGAACGATCGGTGCCTGCAACTGCTCGGCGAGCGCAAGCAATTCCGCATGTGCGCCCTCGCATCCGGCACCGGCAAGAATCGTCACGCGCTTGGATTCACGCAGAATCTCCGCTGCCTGCTCGAGGCTTGAAACACTCGGCACGACACGCGCTTCGTTGCGCGTAAACGCCAGCGCCTGCGCGGCTGCGGTGGCTTCCTTCAACGCGATGTTGCCCGGCAGAATCACGACGGCCACACCTCGCTGTGCAATCGCCGTCTGCATCGCGATACCCAGCACGCGCGTAAGTTGCTCGGGCTCGTTCACCTCGCCGCAGTAGTGGCTGCACTCCTTGAAGATGTGCATCGGCGAGGTCTCTTGAAAATAGCCCGTGCCGATCTCGGTCGTGGGAATCTGCGCGGCCAGCGCAAGCACCGGAACGCGACTGCGATGCGCGTCATACAGCCCGTTGATGAAGTGGAGATTGCCCGGCCCGCAGCTTCCGGCACACACGGTCAACTCACCGGTGAGATGGGCCTCAGCTCCTGCAGCGAATGCGGCGGCCTCTTCATGCCGCACGTGCACCCACTGCACATCGTTGCGAGTGCGGATCGTCTCGGTCACCGCGTTCAACGAATCACCGGGCAAGCCATAGATGCGCTTCACGCCAGATGCCACAAGAGTCTCAACCAGTACCTCAGCCACCGTTGCCATGGAAATCTCCTTACTGGCTCAGATGCAGCAAAGGCCGCGCGGAGTATCGCGCGGCCTTGCAACGTGTCGCATTTTGCAAAGAACGGTGTGATCGGTAACAGCGATGACTTAGCGGCCCGCGCGCAGATCGCCTCTCACGCGCTCCATCGTCTCCAAATAGAAGTGCAGGTTGTGAATCGAGTTCAGCATCGCTCCCAGCGGCTCGCCGCTGTGGAACAAGTGCCGCAGATACGCACGCGTGTAGCGCCGGCAAACCATGCAGCTGCAACCTTCGTCGAGCGGCCGCTGATCGTCGGCATACATCTGCTTCTTCACGTTGTTCCGCAGCACAGCACTGGAGCGGTCCTGCGGGTCTTCGCGCACGAACACCAACCCATGACGCCCCGCGCGCGTCGGCAGCACGCAGTCCATCATGTCCACGCCCATGCGCGCGTACTCTTCAATCTCATCGGGATAACCGACGCCCATCACATAGCGCGGCTTGTTCTTCGGCAGAAACTCGAGCGTGTGCGCGATCATCTCGCGCGTCACTTCGCGCGGCTCGCCCACAGCAAGACCACCGATCGCATAGCCCGGAAAATCCATCTCCACCAGCGTCTCGGCAGACTCCTTGCGAAGATCCTTGTACATGCCGCCCTGCACGATGCCAAACAGCGCCTGATGCTTGCCCGCAAAGGGTGCGGGGTCCAATCCCCAGCGTTCGGCAGAGATGCTTTCTGGGCCCTGGGCCCTGAGCCCTGGAACCTCATCCGCCCACGGCACTTCATGGCGATGCGCGGTCCAGTAGTCATGCGAGCGCCTGGCCCACGCATGCGTCAGCCCCATCGACTGCTTCGTACGCTCCCATGTGGCTGGTGTTTCCACGCACTCGTCAAAGGCCATCATGATGTCCGCGCCGAGTGCGATCTGCACTTCCATCGAGTGCTCGGGCGAGAAGAAGTGCTTGGAGCCATCGAGGTGCGAGCGGAACTCTACGCCGTCGTCAGAAATCTTGCGCAGCGCTGCGAGCGAGAAGACCTGGAAGCCGCCGGAGTCCGTGAGCATCGGTCTCTGCCAGCTCATGAAGCGATGCACGCCACCCATGCGGCGGATCAGCTCATGCCCCGGGCGCAGATACAGGTGATACGTGTTGGCCAGGATGATCTCCGGGCCGGTGCCGCTCGCGCCATCGCGCGGCGCATACTGCGAGCTCTCGACGACAGGCCCGAGTGTTTCGAGCGTCGCCTGATCGACGGTCTTCACCGTGGCGGCTGTGCCTACGGGCATAAATACAGGCGTCTGCACAACGCCGTGCGGAAGCTCAAGCTCCGCACGGCGTCCGCCTGCATCGGTAGTTTCGGTTACGTTGAACGATAACGACATCCCCTCCATTCTAGAGGGTTTGCCCTTACTGCTGCGGTGTGATCGGCGCAGGAGCCGCAGCCGGAAGCGGCGGTGCTACAGGCGAAGGAGCGGCGGTAGGGGCTGCACCCACTGCGGCCACAGGGGCCTTCGAGTCTTCGCTGTTCATCGTCGTCTTGCCGCTCGGGCCAGCCGGGAAGCGATGCAGGCTCTTCAGCGTCATGGTGTGCGTGCCGCTCGGTGCGATGAAGAGCGAGGTTCCACTCTCCGGCAGCACCATCATGGAGCCGTTCATCGTTGCGAGATGCGCCTGCATCTCCGCCATCTTGCCCTGCATCTTCGCGTTGCCGACCATCGCCATCGTCATGCTCTTTTCAGAACCGCCGGGCATCACGATGAAGCTCGCATCCGAGTGACCACCTTCGCCAACGCGCTCAATGCGATGGATGAAGGTCAGCTCCTTCTTCTCCACGGTGATGATCGCCGACTCACGATAGCCGTCCGTGCGGTCCTTCTGGCAGACGTCGGTGGACTCGCCCGTCTTCAGGTTCTTCGTGTGCACCGAGCAGTGCCAGTCACCGCTGTTCAGCTTCTGGCGAAACTTCTCCACCTCCGCCATGTTGTACAGGCCGGGCTGGTCATACTCATAGGTGCGCACGGTGTTCAGCAACATGCTGTGGGCTTTCGGCGCCTGATGGCCGCTGACCATGCCCAGCATGTCCGGTCCCATGTTGATGTCGCTCACCTCGGTGGCGTTCTTCTCGAACACCTCGGTGCCTGCAAAGAGATCGTCCTTCGGGCGACCGCTCTGGCCCGGCTCTTCGCCGCCCTGCGCCATCGCTGCTGCGGGCATCATGTTGCGGCCCATCGTGTACGTGCCCTGTGCGGATGCAACCGTCGCACCCATCATCAACGCTGCCATCACTACCGCTGTCTTCTTCATCGTCATCTCTCCCTTGAACGCTCTCTGCCTACAGATCTGGTCCTTACTGAGCTGGCCTTGCTGAGCTGGTCTTACTGAGCTGGCTCTACTGATCCAGCGAAACTCCGGCCTTCGCCATCTGCTCACGCACATGCTCCAACGCATGCTGCGTGATCGCTTCAGACTCGGCAAACTGCTGCTGCGCCATCACACGTTCCTGCTCGCGTTCGCGGTGCGCATGAACGCCCTGAATGCCCAACATCCCGACAGCCAGCGCCGCGGCGATCGCACCGCCGGTCCACACCTTCCAGCGCGAAGCGACGCCTGCCTTCGGTCGGAACGCCAGCACCGTTTGCGACTTCTTCCCGGCAGCAGAGTTCTCTGCTTCAGCCTTCGCCATCAGCGAAGCCATCAACGATCCCGGTGCCTCAAGGCGCACCATCGCTGCCTGCACCGCGCGCTCAAAAGCCGCGTCCCGTGCAGAGATTCCTTCGTTACCACCAACCTGGCCCTTATGCTCGTCCATCGCGCACATACTCCTTCATCGTGACCTCGGCCTTGCGACGCATCAGTCGCAAACCGCGCTGGAGATTGCTCTTCACCGTCGCCAACGGCTGACTCAGCAACCGCGCAATCTCCTCCGGCGACATATCTTCCTGGTACCGCAACACCACGACGACGCGCATCTGTTCCGGCAGCGTTCGCAGCAACTCCTCCAGCCGCGCCGCGACGCTCGCGTTCACGGCTTCGTCTTCCGCAGACGTGGGCAGCGCATGCACCTCGTCCATCCACTCGTCGGCGTCCACCTCTGGCTGACGCCGCTGCTTGCGCAGCACATCGGTGGCCCGATGCACGGTCACGCGCCGCAGCCAGAAGCGGATGTGGTGCTCATCTTCAAGCTTCTCCGCCGAGCGGAAGAGCTCAAGAAACACATCCTGCGCCACCTCTTCGGCAGCCCCATACTCGCCCGCAACGCGCAGGGCGATCGAGAACACCATGCGCTGGTGTTCGGCAATCAAACGCTGAAACTCTGCCGTTTCTAGGGCCATCATCTCCGTCGGCGCAACCGCCTACACTTGCCTATACGCCGAGGCGAAAGCGACGGGATGCAGAAATTTGCAAGACGATGAATTTTTCTCAAGCAAGAACGGGTGCCCCAGGTCTCGATTTTGAGACCTGGGTTCGCAGGATCTTCGCGGAGAGCTGTGGCTCCCGCCCGTCCGCAAAAGACCGCGTACGGATGGGGCACCCGGCATTGCGGGTTGTGATGTAGCACCCCGGGGAATTCTCGCTCTCCCACGTCTCCAAAAGTAGAGACGTGGGCACCCGGCTGTATCTAGAAAATCTGGAAGTTCACCTCAACGGCCATCTGCACCTTCACCGGCTTGCCGTCCTTCATCGCGGGTTTGAACTTGTACTGCTTCACAGCTTCCACGGCCTTCTGCCCGAGGCCAAAGCCCACGTCGCGCGCGGCGTGTACGTTCTGCGGCAGTCCCTGCTCGTCCACGATGAACTCGACGATCACGTTGCCCGAGAACTTCGCCTTGCGTGCCTCCTCGGAGAACTCCGGCTCAACGGAATGAAGGATCAGCGGCGCATGCACCGCACCGCCCACCTTGTACACCCCACCGCCCATGTTGCCGCCCGAGCCCGGCCCTACACCCGCGCCGTTGCCTGAGCCGATGCCCGTTCCCGCACCATTACCCAGCGAGTAGCCTCTGAACGTTGACGTCGGCTGACCCAACACAGGCGCAGCACCATCCACCATGTAGTTCTGCCCAACCACAGTGGGTTCAACAGCGAGCTTTGCTTCAAACATCGGCGGTGCTTTCGGAGGCATCAACTGCTCCGCTGAAAACTTCGGCAGCTGCCCCTGCGTCGCCGGCGTCGGGCCCTTCTGCCCGCCTCCACCGCCCATCTGTGTGCGTCTACGCAGAGCCGGTGGTGGAGGTGGCGCAGGCGCTTCGAGCAAATGCATCACCGCCACCTGCGGCGACGGCAATACCTGCGTCTTCACCGAATGCAGCACCACGAACGCAATCAGCAGAATCGCCGCTGCGTGAAAGCTTATCGCTGTCCACGCCGACGCCGCACTGCGCTTCGGCTGCATCTTCGCGGCTGAATCAAAGCTCACCACATTCGCTAGCGCAGGCCGCGCACTCTGCTCCAGCCGCGCAAGCAGCCGCTGCTCCAAACCACGCGGCGCTTCCACATTCGCGCTCCGCGTCACTACGTCGTCCAACAACCTCTCAAAGTCCGTCATCGCGCCCTCCCGTCTTCTGTGGCCGCGACCTCGGCGCGGCCACGGCGAATCAGGTTTTGCTGCTGGCTCTGCATCTGCTGCCAACGCTCACGCAACAGCCCGCGCGCACGATGCAGCCGCGTGCGCACCGTCGCCTCCGGCACGCCCAGCACCTCGCCAGCCTCCCGGCTGTTCATGCCTTCAATCGCCGTCACCAGCAACGCTTCGCGCAGCTCCTGCGGCAGCTCTTCGATCCACGCCGCAAGCAGCGCCTGCTCCTGCCCCTCAGCCGCGAGCGACTCCGGCGAGGGCCGCAGATCGGCCACGCGCAGCAACGCCTCTTCATCGTCCGAGCCCACTCCCTTGCGCGCCGCCACCCGATCCAGCGCCGTGCGGTAGACCGTCTTTGCAAGGAACGCTCGCTCGTTCTCCATCGCCGGCAGCGAGCCAGCGCGCTGTAGCTTCAGGAACGCCTCCTGCACAGCGTCCTCGGCGTCCTCCGCATGGCGCGCGACGGCGTACGCCACGCGATAGAGGTAACGCGCGTGCTCGGCGGCCAGCCTGTCAAGAAGCTGGTCGTGGCTCTCAGCGTGTGTGGGTTGCGATCGCATCATGCTGCTGTGTGTATGACCGGCCGAACTGCAAAAGTGTTCGCAAAATTTTCCCCAGTCGCACGAACGGGTGCCCCACGTCTCGATTCTTGAGACCTGGGTTTGCAGTGAAGCTCTCGGAGACCCAAGATCTGATTGCGCCACCATCCTCGCTCTCCCACGTCTCAAAAATCGAGACGTGGGACACCCGGCTTTTGCTTGCAGCAAGCAAACCCCGAGAGGCGGTATCCTCATCTCGAAGACGAGGAGACAGAATCACATGCGCGTTGGCCTGATGACCCGAGAGTACCCACCCTATGTTTACGGAGGAGCCGGCGTTCACGTTGAGTACCTTTCCCGCGAGCTCGCCAGGCTCATCGAGGTCGAGGTCCACGCCTGGGGCGCGGCGCCTGTTGACCAGCCCGTCACACCCAATCTCGACGTCCACTTCGAGCAGCCGTGGGACGCCATCTCCAACGGCACCGATGCCAAGTTCAAGGGCGCGCTCGAAGCGCTTTCACTGAACCTGCTGCAGAACCTCAAGCTCGACCAGCTCGACGTCGTGCACACGCACACCTGGTATGTGTCGATGGCGGGCTTCCTCGCCAAGAAGCTCTACGGCATCCCGTTCGTGCTCACCACGCACTCGCTCGAACCGCTGCGTGCGTGGAAGGCCGAGCAACTCGGCTCCGGCTATGCGCTCAGCTCGTGGATGGAACGCACCGCGATCCTCGATGCCGACGCGATCATCGCCGTCTCGAACGGCACCAAGGCCGACATTCAGCGCGCGTACCCGGACGTCGATGCGTCGAAGATTCACGTCATCTACAACGGCATCGACCTGCAGCAGTATCAGTACGACGCCAGCACCGATCGCCTCCAACAATTCGGCGTGGACACGGCGAAGCCCTACGTTCTCTTCGTCGGCCGCATCACGCGACAGAAGGGCGTGACGCACCTCGTCGATGCCGTGAAGTACCTGCCCGCAGGAACGCAGGTCGTGCTCTGCGCAGGCGCGCCGGACACACCCGAGATCGCCGCAGAGATTCGCCAGAAGGTGGAAGCTGCGCGCGCGGACGGCGCGAACATTGTGTGGATTGAAAACATGGTGACGAAGGAAGACGCGATCCAGCTTTACTCGCACTGCGCGGTCTTCTGCTGCCCCTCGGTGTATGAGCCGTTCGGCATCATCAATCTCGAAGCGATGGCTTGCGGCGCGCCGGTCGTGGCCTCTGCTACGGGTGGCATCCTCGAGGTCGTGATCGACGGCACAGGCGCCAACAGCGATGAAGCCACGGGCTATCTCGTGCCCTTTGTGCAAGACCCGACGACGAGCTTCCCCACCGAGCCTGACCAGTTCTCCCGCGACCTCGCGACGAAGATCACCGCGCTGCTCGATGATCCTGCGCTCGCCAAGCGCATGGGCCAGGCTGGCCGCAAGCGCGTCGAAGACCACTTCTCGTGGACCGCGATCGCCGAGCAAACGGTGAAGCTCTACGAAACGCTCACGAAGAAGTAGCTGATAATAAATAGCTGACAACAAATGGCTAGGCCGAAAGCCATTCCAGAAGCGCACGGTTCACGAACTCCGGTTGCTCCATCACCGAGCCGTGCGCGGCCTCCGGCACCACGACGAGCTTCGCTTGTGGCATCGCATCCGCCATCTCACGAGCACGCTCCACGGGCGTCAGCAAATCGCGATCGCCCACCAGCACCAACGTTGGCACCGCGATCGTCGGCAGCAGAGGACGCGAGTCTACACGAGTCATGATCGCCTCCTGCTGGCGCAAGTACGCCTCAACGCCAACGGCCTCCGCCATGCGACGAATACTCGCGCGCAGGCGCTCATCGCTCTGATGCAGCGGGTGCAACGTCGCCGCGATCATCTGCTCGATCACGGGCTCCAACCCTTCGCTCTGTGCGCGCTCCATCATCTTGCGACGGTTCATCGTCTGCTCGGGCGTGTCCGCGCGCGCGGTGGTGTCGATCAGCGCCATCCGTTCGACGCGCTCCGGTGCCTGCCGCCAAATCTCCATCGAGAGATAGCCGCCCATCGAGATGCCCGCCAACGCGAACCGCGGCGGCGCCTCCCGCAAAATAGCCGCAGCCATCGACTCCATCGTTGCGCCTTCGAGCGTGTTCGCGACCGTCACAGGCGCGCATGCTGAGAGCACAGGGATCTGCGCGGCATAAAGCTCCGCGGTACAGAGCAGGCCTGGGATCAACAGTATCGGCGGCTTCATGGCGTCCTCGATCGGCGTGTCTCGCTCAGCGCGACTGCAGCCCCGCGGGCTTCTTCTCAAGCGGCAGAATCGCTTCCATGCTCTCCTTCGCGTCGGGGTCGATCGCGAAGTCCCATACATCGGCGTTCAGCGTGTGGCCGTCGAGCACCTCAATCAGCACATACTCTCCCGGCAGCATCGCCTGCGCCGGCGTCAGCTTCAGCCAGTAGCCGCCCGGTAGCGTCTCCTGCCTCACCTCAAGCACGTCACGCTGTGGCTGGCCGCTGCCAAGATCGCCGATGCGAAACGTGTTGACGCGCCGTTGCCCGATGCGCACATCGAGCCGCTCGATCACGTAGCGACTCGCTGCCTCGCCCCCCGAAGGTACCGCGCGACCGTTCTGCCCTTGCGTATCCACGACCATGCCGGAACCCGTCCCGACGTCGTTCGTACCCTTCTCCAGCCGCACGTAAAACACCGGCTGCGACCCGTGCAGACGCACATCCGACTTCTCCCCGCGCACCTCGGTCAAACGATGCGGACTCGACGCGGGGTTCACCTCGGTCTTCAACTCATCGTGACTCGTCTCGGGGTTCAGGTCGCCACCACGCTGGCCTAACGGCACGAGTTCCGGCGAGCCGTTGAAGCTATCGAGCGCGACGAGGCTGATGTCCTCCGGCAGATGCAGCGAAGGCGCAACCTCAGCCGTTTTCGCTGCACGCTCGGCCTCTGCCTGTGCCAGCTCTCCGCTAAGTACCGGGCGCGTGTCCGCAGCATTCTGGTGCTCCTGCTGCCAACGCTTCGTAGCCGCAAGGTCCACAAGCTTCAGCGGAATCTCTTCCTCTTCGCCTGCGCGGTCCGCACTGTGAATCACGACCATGTCGCCCTCAATGCGGTAGTCCAACACTGTTTGAAACGTGCCATCGCGCAGGATCAGACGCGTCCGGCGCTGCTGCGCTCCCAACGGCGCCAGCCACAACAGACCGCACATCAACATCGAGATCGCGCGCTTCTTCATCGCTTTATTAGACGCCAAGAGAGACGGCAGCGATCGCGCAAAAACAAAATCGCGAGACACCGAAGTGCCTCGCGATCTTGCCTTACGATTTCGTGTTTCCACGCAGAAAGCTAGAAGCTCTGTTCCTTCAACCACGCGCGGAACTTCGGGCCGAGGTCGTCACGCTTCAGCGCAAACTCAACCGTTGCCTTCAGGAACCCGAGCTTATCGCCCGCATCGTGGCGCTTGCCTTCGTAGTGGAAGCCGTAGACCTTCTCGTGCTGCAGCAGCGCCTTGATCGCGTCGGTCAACTGGAGTTCGCCACCCGCGCCAGGCTTGATGTTTTCGATCATCTCGAAGATGCGCGGCGTGAGAATGTAGCGGCCGATGATCGCGTTCTGCGAAGGCTGCGTGCCGGGCTTCGGTTTCTCCACCATGTCCTTGATCGCCAGCAGTCGCGGATCGTCCTCGTCTTCGGTGCAGTCCAGGCAGCCGTACGCGCAGATCGCGTCGCCTTCCACATGCTCTGAGCCGAGGATCGACGACTGCGTCTTCTCGTAAGCTTCGACCATCTGCTTGATGCAGCTCACATTGGAGTCGACGATATCGTCCGGCAGGATCACCGCGAACGGCTCATTGCCCACAAGCTCCTTGGCCTGCAGCACCGCATGGCCCAGACCGAGTGCTTCCGACTGGCGCACGTAGCTGATCTTCGCAAGCTTCGATACCGAACGCGCCACCTCGAGCAGCTCAGTCTTGCCGCGTGCTTCGAGCGAAGCTTCCAGCTCATAGCTCTTGTCGAAGTGATCTTCCATCGTGGTCTTGCCCCGACCGGTGACGATGATGATCTCCGTGCAGCCAGCGGCGACGGCTTCTTCGACGCCGTACTGGATCAGCGGCTTATCGACAAGCGCGAGCATCTCCTTCGGCGTAGCCTTCGTGGCGGGGAGGAAGCGGGTGCCCATACCAGCGGCGGGGAATACTGCTTTGCGGACCTTCATGGTCATCGGGGGTAGGAAACTCCAATCGAAATCGTAAGGCCATGCTATCGCAAGGTAACGTGACCGTCCGATAACAACTTTGTGTCAGACGTGGGACGACAGAAGTAGGATGCCCACCGGCTACAGCACGGGCGAATCGTCATGCAGCATTGACTTGCGCGCCACCTTGATCGGCACCGGCCCCTGCAGCATCAACTGATCATGAAACTGCTGCAGCGAGAAGGCATCTCCCTGCTTCTTACGCAGGTCTTCACGCAGCTTCATGATCTCCAGCTTGCCCAGCGTGTAGTAGAGGTAGAGCGCATCCGAGGTGCCGCGCTTGGTTTCCACTTCCGCGATGGGCCGCGCCTGGTAGCCTTCCTTCACGAAGAACTCCTGCGCCTGCTCGATGGACATCGCTCCGCCCACACCGGTGTGCAGGCGAATCGCCACCACGAAGCGAGCATCGCGCAACAGAGCATCCTGCAACTGGCCCAGACGAATCAGCTTCGCATCACGCGGCGTCTTCGCCACCGTGTCGCCATAGCCTTCGTCGAGCATCATCTGCTCGCAGTAGTGCGCCCAGCCCTCGACGTTCGTGTTCGCCCAGATGATCTTGCGGATGCGCGACGGGAACTGGTCCTGCCACAGGAACTGCACATAGTGGCCGGGGAACGCCTCATGCACGCTCGTCGAAACGATGGTGCCTTCGTTAAACGCCGCCATGTACTCATCCTGCTTGGCCTTCGGCCACTTCGGGTCTGGCAGCGTCACGTTGAAGTATGCCTTCGTCGTGCCGGTTTCAAACGGGCCCGGAGGGTCCATCGAAGCCTGCGTCGTCGCGCGCATGAACGGCGGCGTCTCCTCGAGCGTAGGCTGGCGGTTCGCCGGCAATGTGATGATGTGGTGCATGCGGATGTACGCCTGCAGCGATCCGAAGGTCTTGCCAAAGCTCGCAATCAAATCGCTCGGCGCGGGATGAATCGTCGCGAGTTCGGCGAGCTCCTGCTCGGGCGTCTTTGACGGATCGATCTCCTTGGCCACGCGTGCAAACTCAGCCTGGTTCTTATGCAGATCCGCGAGCCCGATCGCGAGCAGCTTATCGAGCGGCGTGTCGACCATCTCCTGGTTCGCAAGCACCTTCGCATACGTCGCCGCGCCCCACTTGTAATCGCCGTTGGAACGCGCGAGCAGATCGCTCTTCATCCACGCGCCATAGCTCTTCAGTGCGGCAACAACAGCGGCGTTACTCTTCGCGAACTCGTCGAGCAGCGTCTTGTCACTCGCGTCCTTGAATGCCTCCGGCACATCATGCTCGAAGAAGCTGATGTTGCCATCGATCTGTTCAAGCGCAATTTCGGTATAGATGTGCGGCGGGTTCTTCAGGTTCTTGCGCGCATCGTCGAGCGCAGGCAGCACAAGCTTTTCGCGCGCAATCGCTGCACGCAGACGATCATTCACCGGAGCATACGGCCGCTCCATCAGTGTGAAGATCGAGCCCGTCGCACCGCTCGAATACGTATCGGGATTCTTCTCCCAGTCGCGGATCTCTTCCAACCGCACGATGTTCGAGCGAATCAGCCCGAGCAGAATCTCCCGGTCCGCGCGAGGCTCCGCATCGAGTCCATCCGCAGGAATCTCGGCGATCTTCTTCTCCCACGCATGGAAGCCCGCAATCTCCGCCTTCACGCCCGCAGCCGAGAAGTCCTCCAGCTTGGCGTCGTATTGATGCAGACCCATTTGCGTGCCCGTCGTGGGCACATGCGGAAAGTAGAAGGTGTCGAAGAACTCGTTCGACCGCGCCTGTAACGCCTGCTGCGCGCCATCGGCGGAGATGCGCTGCGCGCCAGCAGCGAAGGGTAACGCAAGAGCAGCAAATGTAGCGGCGAGGACGAGTCTCTTCATAAGCCGCAGTCTACCGCGAGGCTTAAAAATAATCGAGGATCAACTCCAGCGCTAGCTTCACGGCAACGGGCTTTCCATCGAGTGTTGCCGGACGGAATCGGTACTGTTGAACGGCCTTGAGATAAGCAGCCCCCATGGCGGGGCTCGTGCTGCGGCTCAACTCAATCTGCTTCGGTAGACCATCAACATCCACCACGAACGTCACCGTGGCATTCGCAGGCGAATGCTTTTCGCTCTTAGGCAAGTGACTTGTATCCGGCTCGATGGAATAGATCAACACTGGCTTCTTCACATCGCCACCGATTTTCAGCGGATGATTTAGATCCTGTGCACGCGCTGCTGCCACACCGAATGCCATCAACGCGCTGAAGAGCCAACGCATCATCGACGCTGGCTCCGCTCGAAACTCACTACGACCATCATCTTTACTGCGACCGGAACGCCCTCGCGAGTCGCCGGAGCAAAGCGGTACTTCTGCACAGCCTCTTCCGCAGCGCCTTCAAACGTATCGCCTTTCGGATTTACCGCATGCACCTTTTGCGGCGTGCCTGTCACATCCACGATGAACGCAACCATCACCGTCCGTTTGAATTGCTGCGGCGCATCGAGAGGAAATACCGGCTCAACGGACTTCAGAAGCTTTGGAGCCTTCACGCCCGCGCGAATCGCGGCCTTGGCTCCCGGCGTGTTTGTTGGCACCACAGGCTCGGTCGTTTGCTGCGCGAACGCAGCCACACAGCCTGCACACAGGAGCGCGCCAACACACAGAAAAGAGGGAACTCGCATGGCGCTGATTATAGGGACGGTGTGCGAGAGTCGCGAGCTAATTCACCGACACGTGAATCTGCATACTGATGTGCGCCTGCACAGGCTTGCCGTTCTTCGTGGCCGGACGAAAGTGCGATCCACGCGCAATGTCCAGCGCGCACGGAATCAAGTCATCATGGTCCGAGCTCAGGGCCTGCACATCCGTGGGCTGTCCCGTCGCATCGATGGTCATGCCCACCGTGACATCGCCGGATTGCTTGCCGAACTTGTCCCGCGAGCACGAGCCGCTGCTATCAAGCGTCGGCGAAGTCCGTTGCTGCTGCGCGCACGCCACACCTGCTGACGCAAGCAACAGGACGACTCCGAAACGCTGGAAGGTTTGCAACATCATGCGTGGAGTCTACGCCCATGCGTTGGTCATGCCAACGGCGATAGGCCTCGAAGTGCAACTTCATTTTCGATCGCCCTGACGCTTTTTCCGATACGCGCGATTACTGTTCGCCCATCATCTGCAGCAACTCACGCGTCTCACGCAAAACGTCCTCGGCCTTCGCAGAAGTAAGCGGCCAACGCAACACACCTTGCGGTGTAAGCTGCGCGCCTTGCTTCGCATTCTTCGCCACGAGCTTCATCAAATGGCCGACATTCACGCCCTTGCTCGCGTCCGCAGGAGCATTGTGCATCTTCTCGCTGAAGCTGATGAAGAGCATGTCACGCATCGGCTTCGTCGCCACCACCCCGAGCGGCGAGTTCTTCGCGCGTGCCGCTGTCGCATCGCGCGCTGCCTGCGAGGCATTCGACTCTGTGCGCTGCAACGCCGCGCGTGAAGAGAAGCTCAACGATGCCGTCTGCGGCGCCTGGCCATGGCGTCCCGCGAGCGGACGTGCAGGTGCAGGCGGCGTACGCCACGACGATCCAAACGCAGGACGCTGCGGCACAGCCGGCTTCGCAGGCGCAGGCTTCTTGGGCTCTTCCAGGGCCACGCGCTTCCGCTCGATCGTCGCGATGTGCAAACGCTCGCACATGAGGCGAATCTCCGCGCCAGCAAGCAGGTTCAACACACTCTCCGGCGGCGCGCCGTAGCGGTCTTCCAACTCTGCGCGCACATCGGTCAACGCAGAGTCGTTCTCCGCGCCCGCGATGCGCTTGTACATGCGCAGGCGTTGGTTCTCTTCTTCGATATAGCTCGCGTCGATCTTCACCGACACGGCAAGGTTCACGGTTACCTGCGGACGCTCGTCGCGGCCCTCGCCCTTCAGCTTCGACACGGCCTCTTCGAGCATCGTCGTGTACATCTCAAAGCCGATGGCCTCGATGTGCCCGCTCTGCTCGCCGCCGAGCATGTTGCCCGCACCACGCAGTTCAAGGTCCAGCGCCGCAATCTTGAAGCCCGCACCTAGGTCAGAAAACTCCTTCAACGCCGCAAGACGGCGACGCGCCACTTCTGTGAGTTGTTGCTCTGGCGGAATGAGCAAGTACGCATACGCACGGCGATTCGAGCGCCCGACGCGACCGCGGAGTTGATACAGCTCGCTCAAGCCATGACGGTCCGCGCGGTTGATGATGATCGTGTTCGCCTTTGAAATATCGAGGCCGTTCTCGATGATGCTCGTTGCGCAGAGCACGTCATACTCGCCGTTCATAAACGCGAGCATCACACGCTCGAGCTCGGCTTCGGGCATCTGTCCGTGACCAACAACGACGCGTGCTTGCGGCACCATCTCGCGGATGAGCGAGGCCATCTCGTAGATCGTCTCCACGCGGTTCGATACGAAGTACGCCTGGCCGCCGCGTTCAAGTTCCACTTCAATCGCAGTGCGCACAAGCTTCTCATCGAACTTCGCCACGATCGTCTGGATCGCCATGCGGTCCTTCGGCGGCGTCTCGATGACGCTCATATCGCGCAGCCCGATCATCGACATATGCAGCGTGCGCGGGATCGGCGTCGCTGACATCGCGAGCACATCGATCGACGCCGACATCTGCTTCAAACGCTCCTTGTGCCGCACGCCGAAGCGCTGCTCTTCATCCACCACGAGCAGGCCGAGGTCTTGAAACTGCACGCCCTGCGCGAGGAGCGCGTGCGTGCCGATGAGGATGTCGACCTTGCCTTCGCTCGTGCGTTCGAGAATTTCTTTCTTCTCCTTCGCCGTGCGGAAGCGCGAGACCATCTCGACGTTGATGGGGAAATTGCCCATGCGCTTCTTGAAGCTCTCAAAGTGCTGGAAGCAGAGCACCGTGGTCGGCGTCAGCACCGCCACCTGCTTGCCATCCTGCACGGCTTTGAACGCCGCGCGCATCGCAACTTCTGTCTTGCCGTAGCCCACATCGCCGCAGAGCAAGCGGTCCATCGGCTGCGTGGATTCCATGTCGCGCTTGATGTCCGCCACCGCGTTGAGCTGGTCTTCGGTCTCGTTGTACGGGAACGCGTCTTCAAACTCGCGCACCATGTTGTTGTCTGGCGCGAACTGATAGCCCACCGCCGCGTGGCGTTGCGCGTAGAGCTTCAATAACTCATCGGCCATGTCTTCCATGGCCTTCTTCACGCGCGCCTTCGTCTTTGACCACGCCGGGTTGCCGAGCCTGTTCAGCGTCGGCGCAGGGCCGCTCTCCGTCGAGCGATACTTCTGAATCAGATCAAGGCGCGTGAGCGGAACATAGAGCTTCGCATCATCGGCGAAGTTCAAAATCATCAGCTCGAGCTGCGAGCCATCAGGGTTGTCGATCGTGCGCAGACCTTCGTACTGCGCGATGCCATGCTCGACGTGGACGACGTAATCGCCCACCGCAAGATCACGAAAATCCGAAACAAACGCCGCCGTCTTGGAGCGCTTCGCCGGCCGCGCATGCACGTCCACGTCATCGCTCAGATCATTCGCGCCGATCACGATGAACTGTCGCGCCGTGGAGCGCTCGAGGTCGAGCACCTGCACGCCGTTCGCCACCGCCGCGCTCACGATCACCGGCGTACGCAGATCACCCGCGAGATAGCTCGACTCCGAGTACACCGTCGCGTCGCCGCCCTGGCCCTGCGCACGCCAGCCGATGCGATACGCCACACCATACTCGTGCAGCAGGCCCGCAACGCGCTCCACTTCATGCTGGTTTGGCGCCGCGATCGCAACGCGCGCTTCGTTCTCTTGCAACTTCTTCAGTTCGTCGACGAACGCAGGGATCGAGCCGTGAAAACGCATCGTCGGACGCGTCGCAAACTCAATCTCGCCAGCATCGCTACGGTCCGCATCCAGCACGTCGACTGCACCGAGTTGATCGAGCTCCAGCCCGCCGTGCTTCCGGATGTTGTCCTGCAGCTCCCATGGCGAAAGATACAGGTCCTCCGAGCGCACCAGCGTGCCGATGCCCGCGCGCTCATGGCGCTGCTCCAGCTTGTTCCACCAACGCTCGCCCTGGTTCTCCACCATCGCGGGCTCTTCGACAAACACCGCCGTCTTCGCGCCCATCAACTCCAGCAGCGACGACTTCGCCCCCGCTACCGGCGCATAAAACTCCCAACCGGGAAAAATCGTCGCATCGCGCACATCGTCGCGTACGCTTTGCAGTTCGTCGGGCAGCTCTTCGCTCGGAGCAGAGCCTTTCTTCGTCAGCCGCGCGTTGATCGCGCGCAGCACCTCGTCCGTCGCAGGAATCTCGGTGAGCGGAAGCAGCGTGACATCCTTCAGCTTGTTCGACGAGCGTTGCGACTCGGGATCGAAGCGGCGGATCGACTCAATCTCATCGCCGAAGAAGTCGATGCGCACGGGGCTGTCCTGCTCAGGGCCGTAGACGTCGATGATGCCGCCGCGCTGCGTCACCTGGCCGGGCATCTCCACCACATCCACGCGCGTGTAGCCCACCTGCACCAGATGCTCCACAAGCATCTCGGGCATGTGCTCCTCGCCAACGCGAAGCTCCAGCGCAAGCGCCGCATAATGCTCGCGGCCAAAGAGCCGCATGCACGCCGACTCCAGCGGCGCGATGACGAGCTTCGCCTGTCCCTTGGTCAGCTTCCACAACGAAGCCGCGCGCTGCTCCTGAATCTCACCATGCGGCGAGAGGTTCTCAAACGGCAGCACATCGTGCGCAGGGATGCGCAGAATCTCTTCGCGCTTCAGCGCGCCGGTGAGCTCGCACGCGGCGTTGATGTTGGCATGAAGGGATTCTGCGGCCTTGTTGTCAGCAACGATCAACAGCACAGGGCGCTGCGCCGCGCGGACGAAGTAGGGCACGTACAACGAGCGCGCCGTGGCCGTGAGTCCAGACACACGTCGGCGCCCAGCGCCGCCCAGATGTCGGCGCACACGCTCAAACGGCTCAGCGGTTTCAAGCTCCGCAAACATCTCGCGGACAAACGGCAGAATCATGCAGGGTTCAGTCTATCAACCGCTTGGATGCGCGATGAGCGCCGCAGGGATTACTCACTAGCGCCAAAGCAGCTCGTCATTGCGCAGAAGCTCGCCCAGCGTATTCGTTCCGCCCATGTACTTGCGCCACTTCGCGCTTGCGGGGCTCAACTGCATCAGCCACGCTCGCAAGCTGCGGCGACGCACGATCACTTCGCTGACATCCTCTTCGACGAAGGCATGGTTCAGGTTATGCGGCGTGCCACCGTAGAAGACGATGCGCTCCGCAGCCAACTCAATCTCATGCTCGATGAAGTGCGACCGCATCACCGTGACGAGTGAACTCTTCTCGAATCCCGCAGTGTTCATCTGCCAGTGCATCACGGTGGTGCTTCCGCCGCGCCAGCCACCCAGCAGGCTGAGCCACTTGCCGTCCAGCGTTCGAATCCCCATGAGAAAGCCGCCGCGCAGTTTGCAGGAGCTCACCCAGCGGCGGCGGAACTCGTCCTGCGAAATGGGATTCAAGGACCCGGAGTTCAAGCCGGCCAACTCGCTCTCATTCACCGCCTCGCGGGCGTCTGCCACAAACTCGTAGGGAAGATCGCGCTGCAGGCGGCGACGATAGTAGCCAAGATTGAAGCGCAGCGATTTGCTCATGCCCGCCAGCGTCTCTTCGTAGGTTTCGCGCAGCGGCAGATGCGTCGTCGTAGGCAAAATGCGTTGGGCCAGCTTGTAGTGCGTTTCGGCTTCAGGCCTGCGCGCAGGCAGGCTGCGCGTGGCGCCTACAAACGAGGTCGTCGCCACCGCGACACGGCGCGACATCAGCACGCGCAACGCCACCATCGCCGCGTAGGCGCGGTCGTCCGCTGGTGCGATCACGCTGCGCAAGCCGGAAGCGTCTGGAGAAACATAGATTCCCGTACCGACGCCCAGCACGGCGTACTCCGCAAAGAGCACCGCAAAGCTCAGGTTTTGCGCCTGAAGCTGCTCCGCCGGGAACTGTTCAGCCTCGGGCTGGATCCCCAGAATCATCGTGAAGCGCTTGCGACGCGTGTCCTGCCCGAAAAGGAAGTGCCCCAACCAGTGCATACCGGCCGGTTGACCACATCGGGCCGCGAAATCTTCCAGCACCGGCGCAAGCCGCATGATGGCTTTGGCGCCGCCCAAGACTTTGTAGGGTGATGAGGTTCCCATCAACAGCATGACCATCCTGAGTAGTCGACCACGGGAATTTTCTCAACTTGGGTCGTGTTCAGACTATCAGCGGTCGAAGGACTTTGGTAACGATTCCAGCTGGTACTTTGGTCGCAACCTGTAAGCCGCTTGCTTTGAGAAGCTTGGAGGGGAATCGATGAAGATGCGAAAACCTTATGCCACGGACGGGTGAGGGATCTGACCGAGCGTGGCGTCCTTGATCGCCGCCATCACGCTGGACTCCGAAGCAGACTCGGTACGCGTGGCCAGCTCCCAGGCGGAGCGGTCGCGCAGCAGGCGCTGCACCAGTGCCGTATGCATGGCATGGCCGGCACGCTCGGCAACGACGCGTCCCCAGATGCGCTTGCCCGCCAGAGCAAGGTCGCCGATCAGGTCCAGCACCTTGTGGCGCACGAACTCGTCGTCGAAGCGCAGCGGGCCGTTGGTCACGCCGGTCTTGCGATCGGTCGCAGCCTTCGTCAGGATGATCGCAGACGAGTCGCTCACCCCGCGAATCAAGCCCATGTTGCGCAGCATCGGTTCGTCCTCGACGAAGCCGAAGGTGCGCGCCGGAGCGATGAGGTTGGCGTAGTCACCAGCCTCGAGATCGCCGCGGAAGGTCTCATGCCCAATCGGCGTCGGGAAGTCGATCATGTAGTCGATCTCGTAGCCCTCGCCGGGGTAAACGCCGATGAACTTCGCGTTCGCACCTTCACCCTCGCGCACTTCCACAGGCTTCAGGATGCGAATGTACTCACGCTTGCGGCGTTGGCGCTTCATGCCCGAAGCCAAAATCGCCTCGACATAGGGTCGCGCCGAGCCGTCAAGGATCGGCACCTCGAGGTTGTCGATCTCCACGATCACGTTGTCCACGCCAAGCCCGATCAACGCGCTCAGCAGGTGCTCCGTGGTTGAGATCAGCACGCCCTGCCGCATCAGCGAGGTAGCGTAGCTCACCTTCGCAACGTTACGGCCATTGGCGGGAATCTCGTAGTTGTCGAGGTCGGAGCGGCGGAAGACGATGCCCGAGCCCGCCGGTGCAGGGATCAAACGCATCGAGACCTCTGCGCCCGAGTGCAGGCCGACGCCCGCAAACTCCAGCGGTTCTACGATCGTCTGCTCGAATTGAGTTTCGCCTGCCAGCGTGACGTCCTGCTTCTGGGCGCTGCTTCCCGCGCCCGAAAATCCATCGTCAGAGTAGCGCGTTTACCGACGGGTAATATGTTGCATTTTTGACACAGTTGCCGTTCCGGTTTCGCCTGTTTCACCACACAATCACATCCCCGCGCCGACAACCGTGGTGCGCGCATCCTATAATGCAGGTGCACGCTTCTGTGCAGGCGCTTATGGCATCCTGTCTGACCGCTTCCAGAAGCCCCCGGCATCTTTCCAAGGAGCAAAGTAAGGACATCATGGCGAACCTTTTGGACCAGCTCAAGTCGTACACGACCGTTGTAGCGGACACCGGCGACATCAACTCGATCAAGAAGTACAAGCCGACCGACGCGACGACCAACCCGTCGCTCATCGCCGCCGCCGCGCAGATGCCGGAGTACCAGCAAATCGTCGACGACACCCTGAACGAAGCCAAGAAGGAACTCGGCGAGAGCGCTGACGACAAGGCCATCGCTGCCCACGCGTTCAAGTCGCTGGCCGTAGCCTTCGGCAAGAAGATCCTCGAGATCGTCCCCGGCCGCGTGTCGACCGAAGTGGACGCTCGCCTCAGCTTCGACGGAGAGAAGACCATCGAGCAGGCGCACGACATCATCGCTCAGTATGACAAGGCCGGCATCGGTCGCGACCGCGTGCTGATCAAGATCGCTTCGACCTGGGAAGGCATTCAGGCCGCCGGCCAGCTTGAGAAGGAAGGCATTCACTGCAACCTGACGCTTCTCTTCGGTCTGCATCAGGCGATCGCCTGCGCCGAAGCTGGCGTGACGCTGATCTCGCCGTTCGTCGGCCGCATTCTCGACTGGTACAAGAAGAACGAGCCGAACGCAGACTACGAAGGCGCGAACGATCCCGGCGTAAAGTCGGTGACCGAGATCTACAACTACTACAAGAAGTACGGCTATCCGGTGCAGGTGATGGGCGCCAGCTTCCGCAACACGGGTGAGATCAAGGAACTCGCCGGTTCGGACCTGCTGACCATCGCTCCGAAGCTGCTCGAAGAGCTGCAGACGACCGAAGGCACGCTCGAGCGCAAGCTCGATCCGGCCAAGTCCAAGGACTCGACGATCGAGAAGATCTCGCTGGACAAGGCGACCTTCGAGAAGATGCACGCCGAGAACAAGATGGCCCACGACAAGCTGAAGGAAGGCATCGACGGCTTCTCGAAGGCGCTCGAAGAACTCGAGCAGCTTCTCGCCAAGCGCGTTGCCGAGCTGAAGGGCAAGTAAGCTTTCTCTGCATCGCGAAACACGAAAGGCCGCCAGCGATGGCGGCCTTTCTGCTGCTTGTCGCACGCCCTTGCCGAGATATTCCTGCCCGGGCTGTAGGGCACGCAGCGTTGTTGAAGGTATCCTCGTGGTATGAGTTATCCCGATTTCGTCTCCCCTGCCAGGCTCCCGATGCGCGTCGCTGTAGTCGTACCTTGCTACAACGAAGCAGCTTCCATCGGCCGCGTTGTGCGGGATTTTCGGGCAGCACTGCCAGGCGCGGAGATTTACGTCTACGACAACAACTCCAGCGACAACACCGTCGAACTCGCACGCGAGGCTGGTGCGTTCGTAGCTTCAGAGACGCTGCAGGGCAAGGGCAACGTGATGCGCCGCATGTTCTCCGACGTCGAAGCTGACATCTACGTGCTGGTCGATGGAGACGCCACCTACGAAGCCAAGAGCGCGCCCGAGATGATTCGTATGCTCGCCGAGCAGCGACTCGACATGGTGACGGGCACGCGTGTGACCGAGATCAAGGCCGCCTATCGCCGCGGCCATCGCGCCGGCAACCTTCTGCTGACGGGCATCGTGGCCCGCATCTTCGGAAACCGCATGACCGACATGCTCTCCGGCTATCGCGTGATGAGCCGCCGCTTCGTCAAGAGCTTTCCTGCCCTGAGCTCAGGCTTCGAGACAGAGACCGAGTTGACGATCCACGCGCTTGAGCTGGCCATGCCGCTCGGCGAAATCGACACGCCGTACTACGATCGCGGCGAGGGCAGTACCTCGAAGCTGAACACCTACAACGACGGCCTTCGCATTCTGTTGACGATCATCAAGCTGGTGAAGGAAGAGCGTCCGCTGCAGTTCTTCAGCCTTCTCTCGCTGGTACTCTTTGTCACCGGCGTGGGAATCAGCATTCCAATCCTTCTGGAGTATCACCGCACGCACCTTGTGCCGCGGCTCCCCACGGCATTGCTCTCCACCGGCATCGTGCTGCTGTCGTTCATGCTGCTGGTCTGCGGGCTGATTCTGGACTCCGTGGCGCGCGGCCGCAAGGAAACCAAGCGACTGCGCTACCTCGAAATCGCCCACACGAAGCCTGGGCAGGAACTCGATCTATCGATCTTCGGCTAAGGACACCTTCAGCGACGGATCCAGCGGAAGGGCGAAGAACTCGGTGTGACCGAGCTGCACCCATCCTGCAGGCTTCGCCGCTACCTCCGGAAAACGAGCCACCAGCACACGCGCGCCCAGTTCATGCAGCTTTGCCTGAACAGCAGCGGTATTGTTCAGCGTCTTCCAGTACGGCAGTGCAGGTTGATCGTCCGGAGACTCTACTTCTTCCAGAATCTGAGCGCCTGCAACGCGAGCCCAGTAATGATCGAGGTAGCAGGCCTTGCCGCCAAAGCAGGCAACGTTGTCGCCAGGCTGAATTCCCATCGCCACGAGCGCATCTCCGGCAGGAATCACTTCCGTGTCCCGACCATGCGAAATGCCGCGCACAGAATTTTCGCGACGGGTCTCCAGTTGATACGTCACAGCCTGCGCGGCAATCAGTCCTGCAAAGAGAACGACGAGCGCAAAGCTCGCGCTGAAGGGGCGAGCTTCGTCAGGCTTCGACTGGCGCAGCACGGCGAAGAGCGTGAGCACGACAAGCAGGAACGGCGCGGTCAGATAGCGGTCCTGCAGGTCCACGGGGTAGTAAATGCCCAGCATCAACAGACCCCAGAGTCCCGGCATCGCTGCCCAGCTCCATCCCTGGCGCGAGGCAGGCCAACGCGCACCACCCGCCAGCAGCAACGCGAACAAGAGCACGAACGGTTCCGGTCTTGCGAGCAGGAAGCGTACGAGCAATTCGCTGCAACGCACCAGGCGAACCACATGACCATGCGGCCAGACATTCGGCTTCAGCCCAAGCGTCCAATACGCAGGGGCAAACCAAAGCGGATAGGTCCCCACGGGGTGCGCAGCGTAGCTGAAGACCGGCGGCGTCGACATCACAGCCTCTTCAGGATGAACGAACGTGCCGCCAGCGTGGCCGAGATCATGATGGAACCACTCGTGCCAGCGCGGCGTCTGGTCCACGAAGAAGCTGTAGTTCATGCGCGCCGAATCGCCGGTGCTGAAGTGGCCGAGCTGATGTGAAATGGCTGCGATGTACGGTCCAGCCGTGAGCGCGAAAAGTGCCCCTGCGGCGATCACGCCCACCGGCAAGACCCGCTGCGTCGCAGAAGACTTGCGCCGCACCACCGCCGCGATGAACAACGCTACGAGCAGCAACACGCTCGGCAAAAACGCGAAGGACTTCGTGAGGAAAGCCAGACCCAGCACCAAACCCAGCGCGGGATAGATCCAGAGTTCAGCCTCGGTGAGCAGGCGCATCACCAGCGCGGCGGCCAGCAGCAGCAACGCCAGCAGCAACGTGTCCGCGCGCACTGCGGTGATCGGCAGTTCGCGGCCTGCGCTCATGCCCAGCAGCGAGAGCGCAAGCAGTTGCAAAGTACGCTCGCTCAGCGCAGGAACAGAGTCCACTGGCGCAAAGCGCTGACGCAGCCGCGCCAACATGCTGACGAAGAAGATGCTGATGAACAACGTCGCGCTGAAGATGAAGACGTTCGTCCAGCGCGCCACCATGTACTCGCTGGAGAACGTAGCATGGGCCAGCTTTCGACCGATCGCAAGCAACGCAGGATAACCAGGGTTCCAGTAGCCGTTGATCGCCAGATGCGAATGGCCGCTGACCAGCCCAGCGGCGATATCCATGAAGGCTGTACCGTCGCCATCCATCACGTAGGCGTCCACCCACGCATAGCCACACGCCAGCAAGATCAACAGCGCTGCATAACCCCACACCATCCGCATACCGCCACGCGCGGTGGCTTTCATCTCCGTGTCCATGTGGCGAAGTATATCTTGCAGCCCACCAACGGATTGTGTGATGGCTACAGGATGTAGCGGCTGAGGTCCTGGTTCTTGACGATCCCCGCCAGACGTTGCTCCACGTACTCGCGCGTGACGGCGAAGACGAGTTGCTCGCCAGTGGAAGACTCGCGACGCGTGAGAGTGACTAGTGGCGTTGCAGCTGCGTCTCCGCTCTTCGCCGCTTTGATCAGGTCCGGCGCCTCGAAGCTGATCTCATCCAGCACGCGCTCCATGATGGTGTGCAGTCGACGCGCACCAATGTTCTCCGTCGTCTCGTTCACCGAGAACGCAAAGCGTGCCATCTCTTCCAGCGCCTCCGGCGCGAACTCGAGCACCATACCCTCGGTCTCCAGCAACGCCATAGACTGCCGCACCAGAGAAGCACGAGGCTCCGTGAGAATGCGCAGAAAATCCTCTACCGCCAGCGATTGCAACTCGACGCGAATTGGAAAACGCCCCTGCAGTTCGGGGATCAGGTCACTTGGCTTCGACACATGAAACGCACCTGCGGCAACGAAGAGAATGTGGTCGGTCGCCACCGGACCATACTTTGTCGTCACACTCGTGCCTTCAACAATCGGCAGAATGTCGCGCTGCACGCCTTCGCGCGAGATGTCCGGCCCATGCCCGCCTTCGCGTCCGGCGATCTTGTCGATCTCGTCCAGGAAGACGATGCCTGAATCCTCCACGCGCTCGATCGCGACGCGCACGACCTGGTCCATATCCAGCAGGCGCTGCTCCTCCTCGCCCTGCAGATAATCCATCGCATCAACGACCTTCATCGGCCGCTTGCGTGTGCGATTGGCGAACATCTGCTGCAGCATGTCCTTCAGCCCGGCGGACTCAGACTCCTCTGCCTGCTGCGCCGAGAAGACCTCCACCTGTGGCGTGCTGCGTTCGCGCGTCTCCATCTCAACCATGCGATCGTCGAGCTTGCCATCGCGCAACTGCTGCCGCAGCAGGTCGCGCTCCTTGCGTAGCTCAAAGGTCGAGGGTTGCGCAGGCGCAGGGATCTCGCCTACCTCTTCCGTGACCAAAGCCTGCAACTCTCGCTGGCGCTGCTCGATCAGCAGATCGAGGAGCCGGTCTTCCGCCGCAAGCTCCGCGCGGTCTTCCACCTCGTCCAGCCGCTCCGCACGCACCATGTCGATCGCGTTTTCGACCAGGTCGCGAATCATCGATTCCACATCGCGACCGACGTAGCCGACCTCAGTGAACTTCGACGCTTCGACCTTCAGAAACGGCGAGCCCGTCAGCTTCGCGAGCCTGCGCGCAATCTCCGTCTTGCCCACGCCGGTGGAGCCGATCATAAGGATGTTCTTCGGCATCACCTCTTCGGCCATATCAGGCGGCAGCTTCTGCCGCCGCTGGCGATTGCGCAGCGCGATCGCCACAGCGCGCTTCGCCGCCGCCTGGCCCACCACATACTTATCAAGCTCCGCCACGATCTCACGCGGCGTCATCTGGTCCAGCGGAACAGGTTGGTCTTCGGCAGTGCCGGGAAGGTAGATAGCCATTTAGGAATTCAACTTCTTTGCTTTACGCAATTCTGCAATGTCTGCAAGATCTTTCGGACGACCTACCGCACTCTTATTCGAGAGAAGGTCCTCAAGCGAGAGGTAAGGAGCGTCAAGCCCGTCTTCAATCGTTCGATAGATGCGCCGCTGCCAGGCTGATTCAAATGACACGCCGTCTATCCCTTGCAGCACATCAATACGTGCGGGGATGATGCCGAATTGAAAATAGTCTGTCTCAGTTGTATTGAAGTCGGCTGAAGAAAGCCCTTGAAGCGGTGCGCCGAAATCAGCTAACGCCTTGAAGACTCGTAGGCTGTTTTCTTCGCTCATGCGAATCCAAACATCCATATCGCCGGTGAGGCGCGCAACGCCGTAGGCGATAGACGCATGACCACCCACCACGAGATATTCAGCGTGATGAGCGTTGAGCGCGCGTAATAAGTCTCTTTGGTCCTTGAGCATCGAGGTCAATGTGGTTCATCTCAGCGTAGTACTTTGCCAGCTCAGCGACTACATTTACTTTCGCTGCAAGAGGCTGCTTCGACCAGTAAAGAAAGTCATGATCTTCCTGCTCTTCATGCGAAGAGAAGCGCCGTACGACCTGCCGGGAGTTTGTAAGGACGGCATCGCTCATAAGCTAAAGTCTACGCCTGCAACTCTTCAATCACCATGTTCAAGTTCGAGTAGATACAAATCTCCGCAGCAATCTTCATGCTGCGCTCTACGATCTCGCGCGCGCTGAGCTGCGTGTTCTCCACCAGCGCCGTTGCCGCAGCCAACGCAAAGCTGCCGCCGGAGCCGATCGTCGCGATCACGCCATCGGCCACAGGGTCCGGCTCAATCACATCGCCGTCGCCGGAGAGCACGAACATCCGCTTCGTATCCGCGACCACTAGCAGCGCCTGCAACTGGCGCAGCATCTTGTCCGTGCGCCAATCCTTCGCCAGCTCCACCGCCGCGCGGTCCAGCTGTCCGTTGTATTGCTCGAGCTTCGCCTCGAAGCGCGTGAAAAGAGAGAACGCATCCGCAGTCGAGCCTGCAAAGCCCGCAAGAATTTTGTCGTTGTACAGGCGGCGCAACTTGCGCGCGTTGCTCTTCATCACCGTCGCGCCCAGCGTTACCTGGCCGTCTGCGGCCATCACTACGCTGTCTCCGCGACGCACGCACAGCACCGTCGTCGAACGCACGCGGCGGCGCACGCCATGCTCATCCGGGCCAAGATCCAATGGGTGCGCCTGAGCACCACGGCGTGTGGAGTTTTTCATCTCTACGCGGTTTTTCATCTCGGCGGTTTTTTTGATCCCATCGCTCGTCATCACAACAGGAAGTATAGTCGCCCGCCGCCATCGGCTATCCTGAAGAGACCGCAGCGTTTCTACTGGCTGCGATACGACCTCATGCGACCTTCGCTTCATAACCTCGCGCCGATCCTCCACCGCCACAACGTGCAGGTGGGCACCGCTATCGGCGTCGGTTCGCTCGCGGCGGTCATCGGAGGCATCTGGCTGGTGCAATATCTGCGCCGCCCCTCTGCAGCAGAGGTCGAACGTCGTCGCCGCGAGCAGTTGGGACGCACCGGACGGATCACCGATGGTGTCATCGTCGACTCGCTCATGCTGAACGGCGATCCGGCCACGGTGCAAGCACCCGAGGTGCTCGTGTACAGCTATCAACTTTCAGGGGTCACGTACAACTGCGCGCAGGACGTCTCCATGCTGCACGACAAAGTGCAACATTGCCGATTGGACCAGCCCGTGCAGGTCCGTTACGACACCCGCTATCCCGGCAACAGCATCATCGTCACCGAGGAGTGGAGCGGCATCTGGGCTGGCCCCATCAGCAAGAGCGCTTAGGCGTTACTTCGCCGCAGGGTCCGGCTTACCCACCGTCTTCACAGCCTGGTCCACCACCGCATAGAGCAACTGATCGGTATCGCGCTTCGCCGCAACCTTGATCATCTCGCCGACGCGACGGCCAGCCGCCTCAGACTCCGGCAGCTTCAGGCCGCGGTTCTGCGCGGAGATCTCGGCAAGCTGCGTCACCATCTCGAAGAACGTTGCTTCGTTCTTGCCGCTCAGCAGCCATGCCTGATGCACGGTGGATTCGATCAACTGCTCGGTCGTCCACGTCTGCTTCGCAGCCGTCTGGTTCGCCGCCGAAGCCGGCGCGATCTGCGCGTGCATCGGTACGGCAACCGTTGCTGCCGCCATCACTACACCCGCCAACATCATTCGCATCTTCATCACACGTCTCCTCGAACTCTTATCTAGCGGTAATAGCCATCGCGACGACGGCGGCTGTTCTGATGGGCCTGTCCTGCGATCGCGCCGATGCCTGCACCGGCTGCTCCGCCCACGACGGCGCCCTTCAAGCCGCCACCAAAAACCGTTCCCAACACGGCACCGCCGGCTGCGCCAATCAGCGCACCCTTGCCCGGCCCAATGCCACCGCCGTGGTGGTTGTCGTAGTACCCGCGATCGTGGCCGCGACCATAGCCACCGCCTCGTCCGCCGTTGTATGCGCCGCGAGAGAAGTTGCCCCGATGCTGCGCGACCGCAGGGACAGCACTTCCGATCAGCGGCAACGCCATCGCTCCGGCCAACAGGGCCGCGCGGAATTTCGTTGCGATCATCATTGCCCGAATCTCCTCGAAGGAGGGAAGTCGTGCGCTTCTAAAGGGGGCCCGCGATCTGCGCGCTTGCGCAGATCAGTCGAAGCGCACGACTTACTCCAGTTGCGTGTGATGCACTTTCACCGCATCGAGGAAGCCCGCAGTATTGCCGGAATATTTTTGCTCCACACAAGCATCCTTTGCGTCCAATCACGCATGAGTACAACACCGACTCCGCAGCCCTCCATGCCTCTCCGCAACCTCGGCCACACCGGCGTCAAGGTCTCCACTCTTGCGCTCGGCATGATGACCTATGGCACCAGCAAGTGGCGCGAGTGGGTGCTCAACGAAGACGACGCACGCCCCTTCGTAAAGCGCGCCCTGGAAGCCAGCATCAACTTCTTCGACACCGCCGACATGTACTCCGTGGGCGAGAGCGAAGTCGTCACCGGCAAGCTGCTGCGCGAGTTTCAGCCGAATCGCGACGAATACGTGCTCGCCACCAAAGTCTTCAACCCGATGAGCGACAAGCCCAACGATCGCGGCCTTTCGCGCAAGCACATCATGCACTCCATCGATGCGAGCCTGAAGCGGCTCGGCGTCGACTACGTGGACCTCTACCAGATCCACCGCTTCGATCCGAACACGCCGATCGAAGAGACCTGCGAAGCATTGAACGATGTCGTCCGCGCAGGCAAGGCGCTCTACCTCGGTGCATCGAGCATGTACGCCTGGCAGTTCCAGAAGATGCTGCACTTCCAGCAGACGAACGGCCTGGCGCGCTTCATCACGATGCAGAACCACTACAACCTCGTCTACCGCGAAGAAGAGCGCGAGATGAATCCGCTCTGCGCCGATCAGAAGATCGGCCTGCTGCCGTGGAGTCCGCTTGCACGCGGCTTCCTCACCGGCACGCGCAAACGCGGCGACGGCAAGACCGAAACCACACGCGCCCGCACTGACGACTTCGCCCACGGCCTCTACTACCGCGACTCCGACTACACCGTCGTCGATCGCGTGGTTGAGGTCGCTGAAGCACGCGGCGTAAAGCCCGCACAGATCGCCCTCGCATGGGTGCTCGCAAAGCCCGGCGTGAGCGCGCCGATCATCGGCGCGAGCAAGATGTATCAGCTCGAAGACGCACTCGGCGCACTGCAGATCAAACTCAGCGACGAAGAGATGAAGCGCCTCGAAGAACCCTACGAACCGCACCCGATTCTCGGCCACTAAACAACGGGGGGTGCCCCGTTCATGCGCTGCGTCATCGCGCATGAATGGGGAGTGCGGCAACGCTTACTGCGGTGGAGTCAAAGACGCAATGATGGCGTTCACATTTTGCTGTCCCGTATCGCCGGCCGGATGGTAAATCACCCATAGCCCCGTGCTACTTGGGAAGCGATTGCTGAACACATGCAATGTTAGTGCGCGCGCGGGTTTGGATAACTCCGATTCAAAACCGCAGACGAGATCACTACGAATCTCGTGAACAGCGAAAGCGCGCGAGGTCAAATCCCACTTTGCCAGCAAGAGTAGACGCGAGCGCTCATTACGTGAAGGCAACCGCAAGAAATGCATAGAAGCGGGACTCTCCGCCATTGCGTGCCTCAGGAAAACACATTGCGATGTCCGCTCTTCGGCCTGAAAGAGACTCTTGCGATCTGGATCATCAAGCATATTGTGAGTAACGTCACTTGGCATGAGCAGCACGCTACTTCCATCGGTCATGCTTATCTCGCGAAACTGCTTGCCCGTTTTTTGCTCTTGAACCGTCTTTCCGAGTAGAGTGACCTTCCAGCCGAATGCCTCAATCGGAATGGTGTGCTCACTGTGCAGCACCCCGCTGTCCGGAAGTGGGGTTAGGAACAGATTGGTTCCCTCTGTCTCCGTAGCCATGTGCTGGAGTCGATAGTTCATTACAAGGGCAGCAATACCAGCCACAACCCAGAGAATGATACTCGCCACCACGAACCCAATCCCTACACGCTTCCAGCTCACCTGCGTCTTCATGCTTCGCAGCATACCGTTCGCACTGCGCGCGTACAACGATCTTTCGCACGCCTCGTCTCACGCAGTATGAGCTTCACGCGTCGCCGCTTTATCGCCTCTGCTGCAACACTCGCCACCACACTGCAACTGCAACGCGCTGCCCATGCGCTCGGCTTCAGCACTGCCCCCGACGTCTGCAAGCTCACGCCCGAGCAAGAGGTCGGCCCCTACTACGTTGCTGACGAGATGCTGCGCGCAGACATTCGCGAAGGCAAGCCCGGCATCCCGCTCACGCTGAAGCTCGCCGTGCTCGATGCGCGCAGCTGCAAGCCGCTGCCACACGCCGCTATCGACCTCTGGCACTGCGACGCGCTCGGCATCTACAGCGGATACACCGCGAACAATCCAATGGGCGGCGGCCCCGGCGGTCCACCGCCGATGGACGGCAACTTCCATCCGCCGACGGACAAAGACGGCAACCCGCTGCCTCCGCCTGACTTCGACAAGGACGGCGAGCATCACGGACCGCCGCCCTTCGGCGCCAACGGCCAGCCGCCCGCGCCGAATCCCACCGACAAGTACACCTTCCTGCGCGGCGTGCAGATCACCGACAGAGCCGGCGCGGTCAGCTTTCAAACCATCTTCCCCGGCTTCTACATGGGTCGCACCAACCACATCCACTTCAAGGTGCGGCTCGGCGGCCACGACACCAAACGCGAGAATGTCGGACGCACCTATGCTGCGGGACACACCGCGCACGTTGGCCAGGTCTTCTTCAGCGAAGCGCTCAACAGCGAGCTGATGGAGATGGAACCCTACCGCTCGCACAAGATTCACCGCACCATCAACGCCGAAGACGGCGTCTATCGCGGCCAGCACGGCGACCTCATGCTTGCCTCCATTCGCTGGGTGGACGCTAGCCATCACGCCGCGGGACTTTACGCCGAGGCCATCGCCAGCGTGGATCCCACGGCCACGCCCGCGCCCGTCAGCATGGGCTTCGGGCCGCCGCCGTCGCGCCCGGCATCCTCGTCGAACTAGCGCAACCCTGCGTTCACACAGCGCGCGATAAACTAGTCTTCGTGCGAACGTTTCTCATCACAGGTGTCGCGGGCTTCGTCGGTTCGCATCTTGCCGAGGCATTGCTCGAGCGCGGCGATCGCGTACTCGGTTTCGATAACCTCTCCACCGGCCGCCGCGACAATGTTCCCAACGGCGTCGACTTCATCGTCGGCGATCTCGCCGATGCCGACAAGATCGCGCGCGTGTGCGAGAACGTTGACGGCATTCTGCACCAGGGCGCGTTGCCCAGCGTGCCACGCAGCGTGAAGAACCCACGCCCCTCGCATGTCTCCAACGTCGACGGCACCTTCAACCTGCTCGAAGGCGCACGCATGGCCGGTGTGAAGCGCGTACTCTACGCCGCATCGAGCTCCGCGTATGGCAATCAGCCCGGCTTCCCGCGCGTAGAGACGATGTACCCCGCGCCCGTCGCTCCCTATCCGGCGCAGAAGCTCGCCGGTGAGATCTACATGCAGAGCTATGCGCGCGTCTACGGCATGGAGACGGTCTGCCTACGCTACTTCAACATCTTTGGCCCACGCCAAACGCCCGACTCGCCGTACTCCGGCGTCATCGCCAAGTTCGCGATGCAAATGCTTCGCAAAGACGCTGAAGCACCCGTCATTCAAGGCGATGGCGAGCAAGGCCGCGACTTCACCTACGTGGCCAACGCTGTTCATGCGAACCTGCTCGCGCTCCATGCGCCTGCGGAGAACGTTGCGGGCCGCGTCTTCAACGTCGCCAGCGGCGAACGCCATACCGTCAATGAACTCTACGCGTCGCTCGCGGAGCTCACCGGCTACACCGGTGCGGCACAGCACACGGAAAGCCGCCTCGGCGACATTCGCAACTCGCTTGCTGATGTCAGCGCGGCGCGTCAGGCCTTCGGGTATGCACCCATCTTCAGCTTCCGCGAAGGTCTCGAGCGCACGGTGGCGTGGTACCGCCATCAGTTCGCCTCGTCTAACCTGACAGCATGAGCCTCACCGCAAGCTTCCGCGAGAAGATCGACCAGCGCACGGCCGTCATCGGCATCATCGGCCTCGGCTACGTCGGCCTTCCGCTGGCGCTGGAGTTCATCGAGAGTGGTCTCCGCGTCATCGGCTTCGATGTAGACGCGAGTAAAGTCACCGCACTCAACGAAGGCCGCTCGTACATCCAACGCATCGAGCCTGCGACGATCGCAGCCGCGCAGGGCAAAGGCTTTCGCGCCACGGCAGATGTCGGCGACATGAGCGCCTGCGACGCCGTGCTGCTCTGCGTCCCCACGCCGCTGCGCGAAAACCACGAGCCCGACATGAGCTTCATCGAGCACACCGTCGAAGCTCTCGCGCCACACGCGCGCGCCGGCCAACTCATCGTGCTCGAAAGCACCACCTGGCCCGGCACCACCGAAGAGCTCGTCGTTCCCATGCTCGAACGCAGCGTCCGAGTGCTTCGCAACGGAGACGCGAGCGACAACGGGGTGATGGTTGCGTTCTCCCCCGAACGCGAAGACCCCGGCAATACCTCCACGCCGCGCCGTGAGATTCCCAAGGTGCTCGGCGGCTTCGACACGCGAGCAAGCGAGTGCGCGGCGGCGCTGTACAGCGCGGTCTTTCAGCGCGTCGTGCCGCTGAGCTCTCCCGCTGCAGCCGAGATGACGAAGCTGCTCGAAAACATCTATCGCGGCGTGAATATTGCGCTCGTGAATGAGCTCAAGCAGCTCTGCCTCGCAATGAACCTCGACGTGTGGGAGATCATCGACGCTGCCGCCACCAAGCCCTTCGGCTTCCAGGCTTTCTACCCCGGCCCCGGCATCGGCGGCCACTGCATCCCCGTCGATCCGTTCTATCTTTCGTGGCGCGCCAAGCAGTTCAAACAGCCGACACGCTTCATCGAACTCGCCGGCGAAGTGAATGAAGCGATGCCCGCGTTCGTCGTCGAGACCACACGCCGCGCGCTCGAACGCAACGGCGTCGAACTCGGCGCGGCAAAGGTGCTCGTGCTCGGCGTCGCCTACAAGCGCGATCTGGATGACCTGCGCGAATCACCCGCGCTCACCGTGATTCAACTGCTCGAAGAAGCAGGCGCGCAGGTTGCGTACAACGATCCGTACTTCGCGAAGGTCGGCACCGGCCGCAAGTACGCGCTCGAACGCACCTCGACACCGCTCGACTCTGTCGGCGAATTCGACGCGGTGATTGTGACCACCGACCACTCCGCGTACGACTACGCCGCACTCGTCGCAGCGAGCAAGCTCTTCATCGACACCCGCAACGCCACACGCGGCATCGCAAGCAACAAGATCATCCGCTGCTAAAACGGGTGCCCCACATCTCGATTCTTGAGACGTGGGTTTCCAGAAGATCTTCCGGCACCCGGGTGCCCCAGGTCTCGCATCTGAGACCTGGGTTTCCAGAGAGATGTGCGGAGACCGAAGAGCTTGGCTGTGCCAACATCACCGCTCTCCCACGTCTCTAAAAATCGAGACGTGGGGCACCCGTCATTTGTGACTCTTCAAACGCGCTCACGCCAGCGACTTGCGCAGAAAGACCGTGGCCTGCGGATTGTCGTTGTAACGCTCACAGGGCTCATAGCCACGCGACTCGTAGAGCGCAATCGCAGGCTTCAGATCATCCTTGCTGTCGAGATACACCGCGCTATATCCAGCAGCGCGAGCAAACGTCTCCAACGCGTCCATGAGCAACGTCGCCACGCGCATACCGCGAGCGGCACCGCGCACATAGAGCCGCTTGCACTCGCACGCATTCCCCAACGCAGGCAGCGGACGCAATACCACGCAACCCACCGCCGCGCCATCGACGCGCGCAAGCCACACCGCGCTGCGTTCATCGGCGAGCAGCGCGTCCAATGACGTGCGTGTATCGCGCACCACGACCTGGATCGCCTCGTAATACTCATTCAAAAGCGCGAACGCCTCGTCACTCATGGCGACGAGGCGTTCGATGTGTACTGCATGAGCCATGCGAGCTACTTCACTCCAGCAGCAGGCTTGCCTTCCTGCACATAGTTCTTGTTCCAGCTCGGAATCTCGACAACATAGTCGCCCGGCTTCTCGATGACGCACTGGCAGCCGAGGCGCGAGTTCAGCTCAAGGCCCGGCGCCATGTCGAGGCGATCGAGCTCAATGTCTTCGGCCTCGCTCATGCCTTCCATGCCCTTGCGCACATGCAGGTGGCACGTCGTGCAGGCCGACACACCGCCGCACGCATGGTCGAGGAAGATCTCGTAGTTCTCTGCCACATCGAGCAGGCTCATCGGCTGGCCGTGGCCATCGTAGGGCAGCGTGCCGAACTTGAACTCAACCACCTTGCCTTCGGGCTGAAAAACGACGCGCACCATATCGGCTGCGGGCGGCTGCGTGAGATCGACTTCGGAGAGGGACTTGGCTTCGTTGGACATGGTCAGTTCCTAGTGTAGTTGTTCAGAAATTCCAGTGTAGTTTTTCTGAAGTTCGGCTCTTCGTCTGCGGTGGAAGCGCCGGCGCACCGGCATCGGCTTCCACCTTCGTACTTACTTCTTATCGTCAATCTGCGCAGGCGCAAACGCGTGCGGCGCGGTCGTCGGAGCACCGATGTCGCCACCCAAACCTTCGTCCGCCGTCGCCATGTTCTTGCCACCCAGCGCGCCGGTCACGGCAGAGTCCATCATCAACTCGGCGAGCCTGCGCGTGTGCTTGTCCAGCTGCGCGATCGCATTGCGAATCACCTTGTGGTCTTCATCCTTCAGCGAAGCTTCCACCTCGGAGATCGCTGACGCAATCGCCTCATGTTCCACCGAGGTAAGCTGCTGCCAAACCGGCTGCTGCCTGGCCTTCTTCGTCGCTTCCAGAATCGTCTGCGCCTCGTTACGCGCCTCAATCACCTGGCGCGCCGTGATGTCCGCCTCGGCGTTGTCGAACGAGTCGAGAATCATCGTCTCCACCTGCTCGTCGGTGAGGCCGTAGGTCGGCTTCACCTCGACCTGCGCCTGCGTGCCGCTGCGCTGTTCCTTCGCGCTCACATGCAAGATGCCGTTCGCGTCGATCAGGAACTTCACCTCGATGCGAGGCAGGCCTGCCACCATCGGCGGAATGCCCTTCAGATCGAAGCGTGCCAGCGAGCGGCAATCCTTCGCCAGTTCGCGCTCGCCCTGCAGCACATGGATCGCCACGTTTGTCTGTCCATCGACGCCCGTGGTGAAGTGCTCGGTCGCACTCGCCGGAATCGTCGAGTTGCGCTGAATGATCTTGGCGACAACACCACCCAGGGCTTCGATACCCAGCGAAAGCGGGGTCACGTCAAGCAGCAACAACTCGTTCGTCGCCACGTGGTCCGTGCCGGAAAGAATCTGCGCCTGCACCGCCGCGCCCAGCGCCACGACTTCATCCGGATTCAACTCGGTATGCAGCTTGCGGCCACGCGCTTCAAGGTTGAAGATGCCGCTGACCAGCGCACGCACCGCAGGGATGCGCGTCGAGCCGCCGACCATCACCACTTCGTCGATGTCCTCCGGCGTGAGCGCGGCGTCCTTCAACGCCTGCTTCACCGGACCAGCCGTGCGCTCGATCACCGAGGCGATCAGCTGCTCGAACTGCGCCCGCGAAATCTCACGCGCATAAAGCTTGCCTTCCACCTCAACCGCGAGGCGCGCCGAGTCGTTCGCGCTCAGCGCAATCTTCGCGTCGATCACGGCCTTGCGCAGCGACTGCATCGCCGCAGGGTCCTTTGTGATCTCTACGCCAAGGTCACCGCGAATGTCATCAATCGCCACCGCGAGCAGCAGGTTGTCGATGTCGTCGCCGCCCAGGTGCGTGTCGCCACCGGTCGTGATCACCTCGAAGATGCCATCGCGCAGCTTGAGGATCGAAATATCAAACGTGCCGCCGCCGAAGTCATACACGGCGATCGTGCCTTCGCGCGAAGTGCCATCGGCGTTCTTGTCGAGGCCATACGCGAGCGCCGCAGCCGTCGGCTCGTTCACAAGACGAAGCACCTCAAGCCCCGCGATGCGGCCCGCGTCCTTCGTCGCCTGACGCTGCGCATCGTTGAAGTACGCCGGCACGGTGATGACCGCCTTCGTCACTTCACCGCCAAGAAAACGCTCGGCGTTCTTCTTCAACTGCAGCAGCACGTAGGCCGAAATCTCCGGCGGCGTCAGCGTGAGTCCGCCGACGTTGAGCTTCAACACCTCGCCCGCCTGCAGACCTTCCGCAAGCTTGAAGGGGAAGAGCTTCAACTCCGGCTCCACATCCGCGAGATCGCGGCCCATCAAACGCTTGGCCGAGTACACGGCGTTTGCGGGCTGGGTGAGCAGCATATCGCGCGCCGCGTTGCCCACAGCAAAGCCCGTGTGCGTCTCCTGATCGAACGCCACGACGCTCGGCACAATCGCCGAGCCATCTTCGCCGGGGATAACCACCGGCGCGCCGCCTTGCATGATCGCAACGAGCGAGTTCGTGGTGCCCAGGTCTATGCCGACGACGCGATGTGTGTTTTCTGCCAAAATGAAATCTCCAAAAGCACGTGGCCGAAGCCAGCGCGCACCACCTTCTATTGTATGGTTGCCCCGCGCGCAGGTCGCGCATTTCTCACTTGTGTAGATGCCCGATGCAGGCGAATGATGCGCCGCCGTGTGACGCGGCCGCTCGAACCACCACAATGGCGGGTGCCCCACGTCTCGACACTACCGTGAATCCGGGTGCCCCACGTCTCGATTTTTGAGATGTGGGAAAGCGATGATGCTGGCGACGCCAGACGCTTCGGTCCACGCGAACGCCTCTGGAAACCCAGGTCTCAGAAGCGAGACCTGGGGCACCCGTCCCGATCTCCGCACGATTCTCCAGAACCTCTCAGGAATCGAGATGTGGGGCACCCGTTCGCCGCGCGCTACTGGCCCTTCGCCAACGCTTTGTGGAAGGTCACTTCGCTCTCGTCCACAAACGCCTTATATCCCGCAGGGTCAATCCACACCTGCTCACCAAGCTGCGGTTCGCGCTTCAACTTCGCGAACTTTGCGGTGAGGTCAAAGTACCGGCCATGCTCGCCGAGAAACACATCGCAGGGCAGCGCGTGCAGCACGTCGAAGGTGTGCTGAAAGTCTTTCGCGATGCCAGGGTAGGACTCCGCGACACCCGGCTTCGCGGTGAAGTGAAAGTCCGACCAGAAGCTCGTGCCGCCCACGATCACAACGTTGCGCAGCTTGCCCGCGGGTTCGCCTTTGAGATGTACGCGGAAGGTCCATGTCGTGCATCCGCGCGTGTGGCCGGGCGTTTTGTGCGCAGTCAGCGTCACTCCGCCGAGCGTCACTGTGTCGCCGTCATGCAACACGCGGTCCACAGGCGCGGGCGGGAAGTACTCCACCGAGCCAGTCGGCTCCAGAAAATCGCCCTTGCCGCCACCTTCGATGACCGGCACGTCCGCGTCCATCACCATGTTCTTCGCGTGGGTCTCGCGCAACACCTGCGCGGCCCCGGCCATGTGATCGAAGTGCGCCTGCCCGTTCAGCAGAATCTTCGTGTCCGCCCAGCGAAAGCCAAGCTTCTCCACGCTCGCGCGAATCTGCGGCGGCGACGACACGAGGTTCGCGTTGATGAGGATGTTGCCCTTCGGCGTGACGACAAGAAATGCCGCGAGGTCTTCGCTGCCAACGTAGTAAAGGTTGTCGGCGATCTGAAACGGCGCAAGCTGATGCGTCCACTCCGGCTTGGTGGCGGCAAAGGCGCAGGGCAACGCCGGAAGGAGCAACAGGCAGAGAACAAGTCGACGCAACATGCTCTCCGGTGTAGCACCCCGGCATCGCGCAACGCTATGAGGATTTTCTGTGCGAATCCGCCACGACATGAGTATGCTAACCCGCATGGCGCGCTATCGTCCCAGTGCTGAATTGAAAGTAGTCAAACCCTGCAACGAAAGCTGGGAAGCGATGCCCGGGGATCATCGTATGCGTCATTGTGATGTCTGCCAGAAGGATGTCTACAACGTTGCAGCCATGACTCCGGCACAGATCGAATCCATGCTGAAAGGACCCTTACCTTGCCTACGAATCGCAAGGCATGAGGACGGTTCACTCCTGGTGGCCGAGGGATCGCAAAAATCGCCTTGGGGGGCGGCTCGCTGCGTTTGCCGCAACGGCGCTCGTCAGCATAACGACGACGGTGCTTGCGCAGGATCAGAAGATACATACGGACGCTGTCCTCGGCGCTCCGATGCTTCCAGCCGCCACGCTCCGTGGCAAGGTCGTAGACCCGACCGGCGCCGTCCTTGGCGATGCGCTCGTTGTGTTGCTCTCCAAGGACGGCAGAAAGTTCGAAGCAAGAACAGGGCCCGACGGAACGTTTCAGGCATACGCGGATATCGGCGAATATGACCTGCATGTTTCTATGCCCGGCTTTTCGGAGCAGGAGCTTCTTCATGTGAAGTTAAAGCACGGGCGCCAGTCTTTGCAGCACAATCTTAAGGTTCCGGTCGGCACTCTCGGATTCATGGTCGTTGTCACCGATCCGTTGCAGGCAGACACGACAGATGGCAAGCCCTCAACTCGAAGAGTTACGAAGTAACATCGCGGGATCTATGAATAGCAAAGGGCGCTCGTGAACACGGGCGCCCGTTGCTTCATTTGCGACAACCTACTTCTCGAAGCGTGTCTGCCTGCGTTCTTCGGCACGCTCGAGCGCGAGCTCAATCAGGCGATCGATGAGCTGCCTGTACGGAAGGCCGCTCGCCTCCCACAACTTCGGGTACATGCTGATCGACGTGAAGCCGGGCAGCGTATTCACTTCGTTCAGCACGATCTCGTTGCCTTCGCCGTCCTGGCGCGGAGCCATCAGGAAGTCCACGCGTGCGAGGCCCGCGAGGTCGCAGGCGCGGAAAGCATCGATCGACATCTGGCGGATGCGCTTGGCCTCGGCCTTCGAGAGCTTCGCCGGGATGTGGCTCACGCTCTCGTCCGGTCCGCTGAGTTCGTACTTCGCTTCGTAGTCGTAGAACTCCTTGGCAGGCACGATCTCGCCGACCACCGAAGCTTCCGGCGCATCATTGCCGAGCACCGCCACTTCCAACTCGCGTGGCTTCACGCCAGCGCCACCCACGCCCTGCTCGATGACGATCTTGCGGTCAAAGCTTGCGGCCTCGTCCATCGCCGCGGTGAGGTCGGCGCGCGACTTCACCTTGCTGATGCCTACCGACGAACCGAGGTTCGCGGGCTTCACGAAGAGCGGGTACTCCAGCGACTCCTCGATGAGCTTGATGCATTTCTTCGGGCTGGCCTTCCACTCCGAACGCAGCAGCGTGACCCACGGCGTTACCGGCAAGCCTGCGGCCACGAACATGCGCTTCATCGCGTCCTTATCCATGCCAACCGACGAGCCGAGCACGCCGGAGCCCACGTAGGCTGTGCCAGCGAGCTCGAAGAGTCCCTGGATCGTTCCGTCCTCGCCAAACGTGCCATGCAGTACCGGGAAGACCACGTCGAGGCCCGTCTCCACGCCGGGCTTGGAAGCTGCGCTCACCAGCGACGAACCCGCTCCCGCGCCCTTCACCGTGACAGGCGTGCCGAGCAGGCGCTGCGCCTGTCCGCCCTGCAGCCAGCGGCCCTCTTTGGTGATGCCGAGTTCGACCACATCGTACTTCTTGCGATCGATTGCGGAGAGGATCGAGCGCGCCGAACGCAGCGAGACTTCATGCTCGCCGCTGCGGCCGCCAAACAAAATGCCTACGCGGAGTTTCTTCTTCGTTGCCATCACGCTTAAGCCTACGCTGCCGACACGCATACCGTGTAACAGCGAACCAACGGAGCTACGTTTCGCCCACGAAAAACGCCACGGCGAAGATTCTCACCGTGGCGTCATCCAACGTACTGCTGCGGGGCTAGCGCACCGTGATGAACGTAGACGGATTCGTCAGCGCACCGACTGTCGTCGTGAAGCCCGGTGCGACATTGCCGCTGACGCTCGGGGCAAAGCCCAGCACCTGGAAGGTGCCGCGCGTGAAGTTGTAATTCAGCGCGTAGACGTTATTGACCTTGTCGGTAGCAATCATGCCCGCGTAGGTGAGCCCGGTCGCCGCCCCCGTGATCGTCTTCGTCGGTGTTGCCGCGCCGGTTGCGCCGGCCGGGTACAACGCAAGCTGCACGTTGGAGGCTCCACTGCTCGTCAACGCTTCCTCCGCCGCCCACAGGTTCAAGCTGGAATCCACCGCCACGCCCATGATCGAACCGCTGGAGTAGGTGATCGTCCGCAGCGGCGTTACGTTGCCGTTCGACGCAGCCGCGAAGATGCGCACCGAACCCGTTGTGCTGGTGTCGCCGTTCGCCACATAGATGCTTCCCGCAGAGTCCACGGTGAGCGCGACCGGGCTGGTGATGCCAGTGTTCGTGCCGTAGATCGTCGCCGCAGGCACGGTGGCGCTGGTGGCGGTCGAAGGCGTGGCGTAGACGTTCACGCCGTAATCGCTCAGCACATAGAGCTGGCCGTTCTTGTCGACCGCTGCGGCATAAGGCTCATCGAAGTACGTCGTAGAACCCACCACACCCAGAATCGTCGTGGTCGGCGTCGCAAAGCTCGTCGAGTTCGCGGGGAAGACCAGCACCTCTGGCGTGACTACCGTGGCGCCTGTCGTAGAACTCGTCGTATAAAGCGCGCCGGCCACGTACTCGACACCGGTGTTCGGATCGAAGGCGATCGCATCGGCCACAAAACCCGTAGGCAATGACAGCGCGGTCGCCGCCGCAGAACCGATCGGCACGTTCACCTGCTGGGTCACATTGACGTTGCTCGGATAGTTCAGCGTATAGGCCGTGGCCGCGCCACCACTGACGAGCGGCGTTCCTGTGACGGTGGTTCCGTTGCCGCCCACGGGCGGACTATCGTTCGAGCAGCCTGCGAGCAGCAGGACACAAGACGCGGCAACAGCCGCTGTAACACGGGACGAGAGGACCGAGGCGATTCGCATGGGCAAAGTGCTCCTGAGGCTTGCTTGCAATGAAACTGTACACAGGCAAACCCGGTTTGCACAGCGAAGTCTCTCGCCTTGCGAAGAATTATTTCCAGAGAACGCCGCTGCCTTCAGCGTGATCAAAACAAACGAGGCGCCCCAAAGGACGCCTCGTTTCCTGAGCGCAAAAGTCTTACACGTTGAACTTGAAGAACATCACGTCGCCGTCCTTCACCACGTATTCCTTGCCTTCGCTCTTCAGCAGGCCAGCATCTTTCACAGCACCTTCGCTGCCCAGGCGGAAAAGATCTTCGCAGTTGTAGGTGTCGGCCTTGATGAAGCCGCGCTCGAAGTCCGAGTGGATGACGCCTGCTGCGCCGGGCGCCTTCGTACCCTTACGAATCGTCCACGCACGCACTTCCTGCACGCCAGCGGTGAAGTAGGTGATCAGCCCCAGCAGCTTGTAGGCCGCGTGGATCAGCCGATTCAGGCCCGGCTCTTCAAGGCCAGCGGCGTCGAGGAACTCCTTGCGGTCCGCAGGATCGAGCAGCGAAATCTCCGACTCCATCGCACCGCAGATGCGCACCACCTGCGAACCATCTTCCTGCGCGCGCTGGTCTACAAGCTTGGTGAACTCGTTGCCGTCTGCGATGCTGCCTTCGTCCACGTTCGCAACATAGAGCATCGGCTTCATGGTGATGAGGAAGAGGTCGCGTGCGATCAGTTTTTCGTCATCGGTGAGGTCGGCGGTGCGAGCGGGCTTGCCTTCGGCGAGTACGGCCTGCAGCTTCTTCACAGTCTCGAACTCGAGCTTGGCAGAGGTGGGAGCGTTCGCAGGCTTGGCAGCCTTCTCGGCCTTCACCAGGCGCTTCTCAACGCTCTCCAGATCGGCCAGCAGCAGCTCGGTGTTGATGACGTCGATGTCGTGCAGCGGGTTCACACCACCGGCAACGTGAATGATCTCGTCATCCGCGAAGCAGCGCACGACGTGCAGAATCGCGTCCGTCTGGCGGATGTGCGAGAGGAACTGGTTGCCGAGACCTTCACCCTTCGACGCGCCTTCAACGATGCCCGCAATATCGACGAACTCCATCGTCGTAGGCACGATCGAGTTCGGCTTCACCATGCTGACAATGCGGTCCATGCGCGTGTCCGGCACGGGCACGATGCCGACGTTCGGGTCGATCGTGCAGAACGGATAGTTCGCCGCCTGCGCTTCGGCCGAGGTCAGCGCGTTGAAGATGGTGCTCTTGCCCACGTTGGGCAGTCCGACAATTCCGCAATTCAAAGGCATGGGTAGGTAAGTCTTTCCTGGCTTTCTAAAACTTCGACTCTTCTATTGGAACATGCGGCGCAGCTTGTGTGCGATGCTCCGCCGCGAAGGAAGCGGCGATGGCAGCGCCACCCCTCGCGCCCAAGCAAAAGACCCGGCCGAGGCCGAGTCCCTTGTTTTGCTCCACGCAACTTTTACAGCGCTTCCGGTCTACTGGGCATCATCGGCCGCGTTGTCAGCCTGATCCCGCGCGGCACGACGAACTGCAGCGGTTTCGATGCGCGGCGACGTGGCCTTCTTCTTCGGCGAGCCGCCACCATACGAGCGGTACACGCTGATGTGGAAGCAAGCCTGCTGGAACTCTTCCTCGACGTCGATCTTGCCCGCCTGCATCAACGGCAGCAGGTAGGCGCGCATCCACGCCAGCTGAGCGTTGCTCATGCCGCGCTTGCCGAAGTCGATGGCCTGACCGGTAAGGTGCGGCGAAGCGGTATCGCCTTCCACCGCAGCGGCATTACCATTCGTGCGCTGCAGGCGAAGCTGGTAGCTGATCGTGCGCACGGCCGAGTTCACCTGCAAGGCCACGCCGAAGCGCGACTCATAGGCCTTGGCCATATCGCTCGCAAAGCGCACCGTCCACGGACGAGCGTAGCGGCGGTTCACCGGCAGATCACCGTTGACGTGCAGATACTCGGTCTCCGGCAGACGCACCAGGCGGTGAGCCTCGATGGAGTCCTGCAGATCATCTTCGTTGCGCAGACGATCCAGCCCAGCGGCGTCAGCCATCTGGTTCTGGTGCACGAGAATCTCACGCGAGCCTTTGAGCGCCGCCGGCATGATCAAGCGGCCGCCGCGCGAGTACAGCGCGGGCATCACCTGCGGCTTCACCACCTCGTCGGTGATCTCCGCCGTCTCTTCCACCGTGGGAGCAGGCGTTGGCGCGGGGGGCGGCGTGGCCTTCAACAGCGGATCGTTCTTGTGCGCGGCCATGGTGCGCGCCAGCGTGCGGTGCGTCGGCACCGGAGCGCCTTCTGCGCCAAAACCATCGACGCGGTTCGCCGCTGCGAGCGTCGGCGCGCTGGCGGGCGTCGGGGCCGTCACGGCTGCCTTCACTGTCTTCGGTGCGGGCTGCTTGATGACGATGCTCTGCTGCGTGTTCGTCGGCTGCGTGTCGTCCATCTCATCCGGATGCGACTCGCCCGAAGCGAAGGCGGTGTTCTCGGTGGTGGCGCGGCCCGTGGCTCGAACGAAGTCGTCCGTGGTCAGCTTCTTCGGCGCGTTGTTCCAGACGGTCTTCGGCGCGGGTACAGGGTCATTGTCGGCGACTTCTACAGGCGCGGGAGCGGCCTTGCGCACTTGCCGGTGGGTTACGACGCGCTCTTCACCAAGCGGCGTATGGCCTTCCTTCGCGGCGAGCTCCATCGCGTTGCCGCGCTTGCTCCTGCTGCCACGCAGGGAGTCCTTCGGTTCCGCCTTGGCGAGCTCGCGAGCGTTCTTCGCCGCAGACTTGCTGCCGCGCGCGCGCTTCATCTCCACCGGTTCGACATCATCGTCGTGGCGGTTGCGCTTGGACTTCGTGGACTTCTTCGTGTCCACAGCCTTCGCGTTTTTCTTGTCAGAGGAAGAGGACTTGCTCTTGGCGCTGGACTTCTTGCCGCCGTGGGCGCGCGACGGGGTCGGCTCCTGGTCCTGCGCGACGGCGCGAGTGTGTGCACGACTCGCGCGCGTCATGGCCATAGCGGCCTGGGGCCCGAGCATACCCACCAGCAGAAGCGCAAGAAGGGCGACGGCGTTGACCGGTTGGCCTACGCGCGAAGCGCCGAAGACGGCTCGCTTTGAGAGATGCATAAGTTTTGGAAGCGGCCGCAGAGCACCGCCAGAGCCCTTTCAGGCTACTGCTCCTGCAGCGCCTGCGGTAGTGGCGAGCAAGATTCGTGCCGTGATCGGCACCACAGGGTGAGAAGGTTTTAAGGAGGGCAAACAAAACACGACGCCAGCACGCTACAACCCGCGTCCCCATCCAACGCGACAACCCGGGTGCCCCACATGCAACGCTGCAAACCGGGTGCCCCACATCTGCGCTTTTGCAGATGTGGGTTCGCAGGACGCCTCAGGATGCATCAAGCGCTCAGAGAGCGTAAACATTCTCGCCGCTACTGCGCAGACACAGGTCTCCAGGTTCGCGGCGATATGTGCCTCGCCTCGCGCCTAAACCCTACACCCTATCCCCTGTCCCTAGTCGTTCGGCATGATCGCCCCTGCCTTCACCCAGGCGGTGACGGTGGCGATTTCGGCATCGGTCAGCTTGCTCTTGGGCGGCATCGGCATGGGGTCATTCGCCGGGCCTTCGTGGCGGATCAGCTTCACCAGCAGCGAGTTTGGATCGCCGGGCGTCAGCACGGAGCCATCATGGCCACCCTTCATCAGGCCGGCCTTCGTATCCATCGAAAGCCCGCCACGGTGGTTCATCCCGGCGTGGCACTTGTAGCAGTTGGCTACGAATATCGGCTTCACCTGTTGCGTGTAGAACTCCGGCGTCGCCGGGTTGGCCTGTGCGGCAACGGGAGTCGCGTGGAAGCTCGCGTACATCGCGGTTCCGGTAACAGCAGCTACAGCAAGAGCAGCGAACAGCGAACGAGACATCGGCGTGCAGTTCTCCTATAGGAAGCTCAAACCCTCGAGAGGGTCAAAAGTAGCAAGGGGTTTCTACCGCGATGGTAGCAGAGGAGAACGGGCCTACTCGCTGAGGCGATCGATCGCAGCGCGGACCTGCTTCACCGCCGCGTCGGCGTCGAAGCCGAACTCGTGCGACAGCTCCAGCACGCTCACCAGCGGCGGCGTGGCGGCCTTCGTCAGCATCGACACTTCCGCCCAATCGATGGAACCCTCGCCCGGCCACAGATGTTCGTCGCGCATGCCCTTGTTGTCGTGTACATGCAGCTCGCGCAGGCGGTCGCCGAAGGTCGCAAACGCCTTGGCAATCGCGCTCTTGCCGCTCTCGTGGTCCATGCCCTGCAGGTGCGCGTGGCCCAGATCCAGGCAGAAGCCGACAGAGTCGAAGTGGCCGATCTTCACGATCTCGACCAGGTGTTCCGGCGTGGCGACCGCGTTGTTCAAATTCTCCAGCAGCAACTGCACGCCGAGAGGGCCGGCAAACGCCTTCAGGTGTTCGATCGCCGTGAGGGAGTCGTCGATGGCGCGCGTGCTCCACTGCTCATCGCCCAGGCCGAGGTGGATCACCGCAGCGGTGAACGGCACCTGCTCCGCGGCTTCAAGCGCGCGCTTCGTCTCGTCCATCGCAAGAATGCGGTCGCCCTTGTTCGTGCTGATGAGGTTCAGCGTCGGCGCGGTGTGACGACTCCAGTCGCCGCCGTCCTCCGGCGAAAAGAGCGGCATGTGCAGCGACGCGGCCATGTCGTTGGAGCCGAACCAGTTCGCCATCTCGCGCACCGCGTGGCGGTCCGTGTAGTCGAAGTGATGACGCGCGGCGAAGATCTCGATCTGGCGCGCGCCCGACGAGGCCAGCGTGTTCATCAGCGCAGGCGTAAGTCGCTGCGGCAGGACCAGATGCGAAGAAAGACCGAAGGACATGGCAGAGCTAGGCTAGCGCATCCCCCGGTGGAAACGGCGAAAAGCGAGAGGACGAGGGCAGGGCCCAGGGTCCAGGGCTTAGGGCTCAGGGCTCAGGGCTCAGGGCTCAAGGGGGATCGGGACAAAGCATAGCGTCGGGAAGGCACAGCGGGGTTGGCGCGAGAACGGACGGGTGCCCCAGGTCTCGATTTTGAGACCTGGGTTCGCAGGATCTCCCCCAAGAGAACACCCTCGATCAGCAACCCCACCCGGGAGGCCTTCACCCACCAGGACACAGACTCGAAAATCCCCCCAAAACGTAGAAAGAGGCACTCGATCGAGTGCCTCCTCCATTATGTATGCCTGTCGCAAAATCCTAGCGCCGTCCGCGTCCACCGCCGCCGCGACGATCACCACCGCGTCCGCGATCACCACCACGGCCGCGATCGCCACCGCGACCACCGCCTCCCGCGCGACGATCCCGGAAACCGCCACCACCGCGGCGATCATCCTCGCGCGGAACAGCGGCGCCTGCCGGGTAGAGCACCACGAAGCGGCGTGCGCCTTCGCCCGAGCTCGCCGTCTGCAGGTCAGATTCCTTCAGGAACATGTGCAACATACGGCGTTCACGCGAGTTCATGGGCGGGAAGTGGTAAGGCTTCTCCGTCTCCTTCACGCGAGCGATGCCGTCCTCGGCCATGCGGCGCAGCGAGGAAGCGCGCTCGGCTTTAAAGCCGTCGGCATCGAAGCTGATGCGGTCATGGTCCTCGGCTTCGAGACGCAGGGCCTTTGCGGCCACGTGCTCAAGAGCGCGCAGCAGTTCGCCGTCGCGCTCCAGCATCAGTTCTGCATCGGGGCCCTTACACTCGACGTAAATATCGCGGCGTTCGAACCCATCCGGGTCGGCTGCGCCAGCGCCAGCGGTAATACGGTACTTGAGTCGAAACCCGCCTGGCCCGGTCAAGGTACGCATAAGCGAGGCGATCGTGGTTGCGGCTTGCTGCAGGTCGTCCATAGTCTCCCGTTGGTCTCCGTTCAGATCGAAGCCCCGTTCGAGTGTTGTTCTGCCGTTTGATTATGACGCACAAAACAAAGGACGGGGTAGCCGTCCTTTGTTATCTACTTCGGTTATCGTCGTCGAACGACGTCTAAGTGTCGTCTAACGCCGGGTTTGCGGCTTCGCTTGAATTGTTTTCCCGGTCGCCTTCGACTTTGCATTTTTCTCGGCCACGGCACGCATCTCCTTGCCGAGAGACGTTCGGTTCGTCACCTGCTGCTGCAGGATCATGATCAGGTTGCCGATGTTCCAGTACAGCGCCAGACCCGAAGCGTAGTTCCAAGTCATGTAGAGCGAGAACAGCGGCATCGTGAAGGCCATCATGCGGGCCTGCGCCGGGTCCACACCGGGGCTCGGCGTGTAAAACTGCACGAGGAACGAGCTGAGCGCCAGGATGATCGGCAGGATGTGATACGGGTCGCCCGCCGACAGATCATGCAGCCAGAAGAAGTGCGCGTGGCGAAGCTCCACCACGCGCTGCATCATCGTCAACATCGCGAAGAGCAGCGGCAAGGTGAGCAGCGTGGGAATGCAGCCGCCGAACATCGAGACGCCGTTTTCCTTCTGCAGCGCCATCACTTCGGCGTTCATCTTCGCGGCCTTCGGATCGGTCGGGCCGGGGTTTCCGTGGCGCGCCTTGATCGCGTTGATCTCCGGCTGCAGGCGCTGCATCTTCAGCATGCTCTTCATGCCCTTGATGCGGAGCGGCAGCATGAGCAGGTTGATCAGGATCGTGAAGACCACGATTGCCCAGCCCCAGCTCCAATTACCCGGCTGCGGATTCGCCGGCGCAATCGCCGAGTGCACGGCGCGCATACCGAGGAAGAGCGCCTTCGAGATCGGTCCCCACATGCCGAAGTCGATCAGCGAGGTAAGCTTTTCGCCGCTCGTCGACTGCACGGCCGTCAGCACAGCCCAGTCCTTCGGGCCTACGAAGATGCGCGTCTGCACGCGGCCGGACTTCGCACCCATCGCCGCGCCGATCACCGGCACTTCGATCGGCTTCTTCGCCGAGACGGTCGGCACGCCGTTGTGGCGCACGACCTTGTTGATGTCGATGTTGCGCGAGAACGTCACGAGCGAAGCGTCGTCGACGTTGTCCGGCAGGAAGACCGCGCTGAAGTACTGGTCAGCCACGCCGAGGTAATCCCACGGGCCGTTGAGCGTAGCGCCGCCGGAAACCTTCTTGAAGGCGATGTGCTCGTCCTTGCCCTTCGACGAGGTGTCGATGGTCGCGTTCGCGTAACCGAGCGCATCCGCCTGATCGCCAAAACCGGCAGGCCAGGCCAGCGGAGCCGCGATCGGCGAACCGTTGCGCAGCACCTGCGTGTCGGCGTGCACGACGTAGTCGGCGCCGAAGCTGAAGGTCTTCGTCACCTGCAGATCGCCGGCAGCGTACTTGAAGGTCACCGAGGCGGGGGCCGCAACGTTGCCGGTTGCCGAGGCTACGTAGAGGCCCGAAGCCAGCGCCTTCGTGATCGCGGGATCGTAGGTGTAGAGCGAGAGCGGATAGCCGTAAAGCTTCGCCGCGCCGTCATGCACGAGGTCGAGCGGCTGGCCGTCGGTGTCCTGGTAGCGCTTCAGAATCCACGAGCGGACTTCGCCGCCGCGGTTCGAGAAGGTGATCTTGTAGAGCTCGTTCTGCACGACGGTGGTCGTTTCGGCAGCGGCCTGCACGGTCTCCGCGGTAACGGGAGCGCCCGGCGCGATGGCGCTGGCAACGGGGCTGGGCGTGCTGGAGGAAGCGGGGGCGGTCGCTGCGGTGTCCGCAGGCGAGGCCGTCTGCGGGTTGTGCTTGGCGCGCCAGAACTGCAGACCGGCAATAAGGCCGATCATGACGATCATCATCACCATGAACCCGCGGTTGTCCTGCGAACCGCCGCCGGTCTGGTTGGGATTGCGATACTCGGGCAAGGGGAATCCTGTTCTTCGCGGGGTCTCTCAACGACTGCTCTGGAGACGCAAAACCGCTACTCCACATTGTAGAGGAGCGCAGGAAAATTAGGGTTTCTGAGCGGTTACCGGATGGGGTACGAGCAAGCAGTGGTCTAGGGTCTAGGGTCTAGGGTCTAGGGTCTAGGTGAATGATCGCGTCACCACAAACGGGTGCCCCATGTCTCGACTTTTGGAGACATGGGTTTCCAGAGAAGTTTGAGGAGACCACGAACAGGAAGTCCGCGACTTCAGTCGTACCCATAAAACTCACCTCAGCGGCTGAAGCCCGGCGTTCATACGGACGTGACAATAAGCTCTAACGCAGACCCCGCAAACAAATCTTTCGCGGGGCGCAAGATGACAGCGAGACCCCGCACGCTCACCGCGAACTATATCCCGCCGTTCGACCGGATGTTCACCACGATCACTGTGTCCACTTCCGTAGGCACGCCGTTCAGAACGTAGGGGCGATATCGCCACGTCTTTACCGCATCCAAGACCGATTGTTGCAGCACCTGCGGTCCGCTCACGATCTTCAGATCTTTGACCTTCCCATCGATACCGATGAGCGCGCGCAGCACGACCGAACCGTTGGTATGCGTCGCTCGCGCTTCAGCGGGATACACCGGTGGCGTCTTACTGATGAGTTGACTCGCCATGACGCCTGACGGTATGCGGGCAGGACCGCCGTCTGAACCGTGCTGGGGTTTGTCATCGAGGTTGAAGTTCACCATGATGGTGGTCTGTACATCAACGGGCTGGCCATTCAGCATGTACGGGCGGTACTTCCACGCGCTCACGGCGTCCACCGCGCCTTTGACAAGTAGATCCGGGCCGCTGATCACTTTCAGGTCGGCGATCGAGCCCTCTTTGTTGATGATGGCGCGCAAGATGACGGTACCGCTCACATGCGCGAGCTTCGCTTCAATCGGATAGACAGGATTCTTCTTCTCAATCAGAAGGCCAGCGGAAACGCCACCCGCGATCCGCACCGGCCCGTCTGACATCTCGACTGAACCAGACGGGCCGAGAGCAGCTTGCGTTGCTGAAGGTGGAGCCTGAGCAGGCTCGGGCTGCTGGGCCTGGACAACGGCGGCAGAGACAAGAAGGGCAAGAGGCAGGAATCGCTTCACGGTGCAGCTCCGGATGAGTAGAAGGTTGGAGCGAGTCTACCCTACGGCATCTACACGTTGATCAACGCCCTAGGGCACGGGGTCGTGTCCGCCTTCGCAGAACGGGTGGCAGCGTGCCAGTCTTCGCGCAGCCAGCCATGAACCCTTGGTCCAGCCATGCTTCACCACGGCGGCGTACGCGTACTCCGAGCATGTCGGCAGATATCGGCAACCGGAGCTGCCAAAGGCCGCCAGCGTGGGCGACAGCGTTCGCTTGTACGTGGTGAAGAGCGCACCCGCGAAGCGCTCGCGGCGCGTGGGCGCGCCTAAGGGCGGGGGGACAGCGGCCGGATTGATCCCGTCGGCATCCATGCATCCATTAAACACCCAAAGAAACGCCCAGGGTCAGCTATAGATCCAAAGTCAGCCGTTGAAGGTCGCGGAGGTACCGGGCTTGCTGCCGCCGAGCTTCGCTGCTGCGGCGCGGAAGGTGATCGCCACCTCGCGGTCCAGTGCAGCGTAGTCGCAGTCCTTGACGGTGCGCTTCGGATGCAGAATCACATCCACCGGCAGGCCTTCGAGCTTGTCGATGTGCAACCGCACGCACTCGCGCAGACGCCGCTTGATGCGGTTGCGATCGACCGCACCGCCAAGCGCCTTGGGCACCGTGATGCCAACGCGCGGCCCCGGCGTCTCGGAACGCGTCTCCGCCGCGCGAGGCGCAGCGAAGTACGCCAGCAGTTTGCCGAACTGCTTGCGTCCGGCAGCGGCATAGGCGCGCTGGTAGTCGGCGTGTTTGCGAAGGCGGTGCTGAAGCAAGGCTCGGGACTCAGGGGGCCCAGGGTTCAGAGAAAGCTCGCTGGGCCCTGGACCCCGGACCCTGCACCCTGTTTTGAGACACACAAAGGCGCTCACCTGTGGAAGATGAGCGCGCTTGGGATGAAGCGAAAAGCTGTTTTCTGCAGGCTCGCGAACTAGTCGCGGTAGCCGGCCGAAACAGCGATCTTGTGACGGCCCTTCGCGCGACGGCGCGAGAGAACCTTTGCACCAGCTGCGGTCTTCATGCGGGTAAGAAATCCGTGGACCTTGCTACGACGGCGGCGGTTCGGCTGAAAAGTGCGCTTAGGCATGTTCTTTGTCCTTGCTTCGAAAACTGCTTCGAAATCTTGAGTGTTTTGAGCGCCAGCGCAGATGCGCGCGCTTCATGGCCGCTAGCTCAGCCTTCACTTCAGACCGGCATCGGACGGAGGAAACCACACGTCCGGCAGCAAGTTCTGAGTATAGCTATGACCGTGGAAAAGAGCAACTAAATTCGCCCTCAAACTGCAGGCCCCGGCGATAAAAGAACGCTCTGTGCAAAGTTTCACCACGGACGGTGCAACCCGAAAATTTCTTCCCGTCGAGCGTCATTTCTCTGCTCGACAGCCTGTGAATTACTGCTACTATCAAACCCGTTCTGACAATGAAACCGCGCACGACGCGCAACACAACCGGGACTTCAGTTTTGCATTTTTCTCCGCGCTGTTAACGCAGCAAAGACTTCCAACAACACGAACTCCACAGGCGCTCCGCAGAGTTTTCCTCACGGACAGCTAGAGATTCTGTTTGTTCTTTTGCTCCATTGCACCCCTCTTCCTGGGTAATACCGCAGCCTGAGCACCATCACTTGCTGCACCCCGCAGTGAAACATTACAGAGAGTAAGGAAGATCGCACATGTCATTTGTTCCGGTTCCCGCCGCCGTGCTGAACCAGTGGGTTCGCATTCTCGGCGCGCTTGAGAAGAAGATCAACCGGCAGAGTTTCGAGACCTGGCTAAAGCCCACTCGCTTCTCCCATGTCACCGACCGCGTGCTCTACGTGCGTATCCCGTCCGAGCAGTTTCAGGCCGTCCTCGACCGCTACACCGATCTGATCATGGAGGCCGTGGACAACCTCGGTCTCGAGCTCGACAACGTAGTTTTTCAGGTGCCGCCGCAGGAGCCCGCGCGCATCGTTCGCGAAGATGGCGGCTTTGCCCCGCAGTCCTCGCACTCCGCCAACGCACCGCGCTCCGGCCGCACCGGCGGTATGGGCGTCGGCCCCGAGCAGTCGCGTTTTGACTGGAACTCAGCCGCGCAGCTCAACCCGCGCTATCAGTTCGACACCTTCGTCATCGGACCGGGCAATCAGTTCGCACATGCGGCCTCGCAGGCCGTGGCCGAGCGCCCCTCCAAGGCCTACAACCCGCTCTTCCTCTACGGCGGCGTGGGCATGGGCAAGACCCATCTGATGCAGGCCATCGGCCACCACGTGAAGCTGCGCACGCCGCACTCGGCGATCATGTACGTCTCGGGCGAGAAGTTCACCAACGAGATGATCAACTCGGTGCGCTACGACAAGATGACGGGCTTCCGCGATCGCTATCGCAACGTCGACGTGCTGCTGATCGACGACATCCAGTTCCTCGCCGGCAAGGAGCGCACGCAGGAGGAGTTCTTCCATACCTTCAACGCGCTGCATGAGACGAACAAGCAGATTGTGATCGCCTCGGACCGCCCTCCCAAGGAACTCGGCGACTTCGAAGATCGTCTGCGCTCGCGCTTCGAGTGGGGTCTGGTGGCAGACATTCAACCACCCGATCTCGAAACGAAGGTGGCGATTCTGCAGCGCAAGGCCGAGCTCGAACAGACGGTGCTGCCGTCGGACGTAGCTCTCTTCATCGCTGGCAACGTGCGTACGAACGTGCGTGAACTCGAAGGCGCGCTGGTGCGCCTGGTGGCGTGGTGCTCGCTGCATGGCGTAGAGATCACGCTGCCCACGGCACAGCAGTGCCTGAAGCAGTTCATCGACACACAGGTGCGCAAGATCACGATTGAAGCGATTCAGCGTGCGGTGGCCGAGCAGTTCGGCATGCGCGTCGCCGAACTCAAGCAGAAGAACAACTCGCGCCAGATCGTGGTGCCGCGCCAGATTGCGATGTACCTTGCCAAGCAGATGACGGAAGCGTCGCTGCCTGAAATCGGTCGTCAGTTCGGCGGCAAACACCACACGACGGTGATGCACTCGATCGCGAAGATCGACGAGCAGCGCCGTACTGACAAGGACCTGAACCGCACCGTCAACAAGCTGATGGAAACGCTCGGATAGGTGGGGCAAAGGGTTTAGGCCCACGGCCCAGAAAACAAGTAAGGCCGCCAGCGATGGCGGCCTTACTTCTTGAGCCGAAGCACCTCTCGAACCTCACAACAGACGGGTGCCCCAGGTCTCGCTTCTGAGACCTGGGTTTGCAGAATGCCTCAGGAATCGAATCCATCTCTTCACCTACGCTTTGACCGTGCCTGTGCCGTATGGGGCACGCGGACTTGTTTGCAACCCGCGCCGTGTATGCTGAACGCGATGACGCGTACGCGCTCCAAGTCGATGCTGCTGGTTGTGTGGGTGATGTGCGCCGTGATGGCGTGCCTCGCCGCGAACCCGCCGCACTGCGATCTTTGCGATGCGCTGCCTTTTGTGGCCGATGGCACACACGCGACCCTGCATCATCACGCGCCGCTGGCGCAGGACAACTGCAGCGGCGTATGCGCCTGCTGTGCTCTGGTCGCCGTCATCCGTGGGGTTTGCTTCGCCCTTCCCACGCCTCGCACGCAAACCGCTACGTTGCGCGCCTCGCTGCGAGTGGATGCTCCACGCACGCGGGCGATCACACTCTTCCGCCCTCCACGCCTCTCGTTCTCCGCCTAGCCCGAGTATTTCGAGCCGCCCTTGCGCGGTGCCCACAACTCGTTTGGAGAACCTATGCGTCTTGCATTTCGCGCGCCTGTGCTGGCGTGCGCCTTTCTGTTGTCTTCGCTTCCACTGCTAGCGCAGAAGCCTTCTACTCAACCCTTCGCAGAGGACGACGATCCGCTCGTCACGCTGGAACTCGGCGCGGCGACGAGTTGGAATACCACCGGTGGTGCTGCTACTTTCGCGCCAAGCATCGCCGCCGAAACTACGCTCGTCGAGAATTGGCTCGAGGTCGAGGCCGGGCTTTCGACCTTCTATACGCGCAACTCCAGCGAGTACGACTCAGACTTCATCGTGAAGAAGCCGTGGACAATTTCGCACGGCGCGGAGTTCATGCTCGGCCTGGGGCCAAGTTGGTCGTACACACGACAGGCGGGCGTTGGCAACAACACGATCAGCGGCGAGGTCGCGGGGGACTTCATGTTCTGGCCGGTGAAGCGGCACAAGTTCGGCTGGTATCTCGAGCCGTCCTACGAGCGGAGCTTCAACTCCGGGCATCAGCAGTCGCTGAATCTTTCGGCAGGATTGCTGATCGGATTTGGCCGAAGAAAGTGAGGCGCGGCGGCTTCACGCTAAGATGGTTCCGCTGCTGGAAACGTTTTTCACGGGAGATTTCCTCGATGAAGCTGAAGTCGGCGCTCGCCGCGTTGTTGCTTGCCTCGTCTGCGCTCGCCTGCGCGCAACTGCGTTTGCCGAACACCTTCTCCGACCACGCGGTCGTGCAGCGCGAGCGGCCGATTCGCGTCTACGGCTGGGCGTTGCCGGGCGAGCAGGTGAGCATCGCGTTTCATCAGCAGAACGTGAAGGCAACCGCCGACGTGTACGGCTACTGGGAGACGACGCTTGCGCCGGAGGCTGCGGGTGGGCCGTACACGCTTACCGCAAGCGGCGATGAGGCGGGTGACACGCCCGTGACGCGCCAGGACATCCTCATCGGCGATGTGTGGCTCGCCAGCGGGCAATCGAACATGGAGATGCCGCTGCGTGGCTTCCCAAGCGGCAACGCCGTGGTGAAGGACGCGGAGAAGGAGATCGCCAGCGCGACGCATCCGCGCATTCGCCTGCTGGTGCAGACGCGCCGCGGCTCGACCTATCCGCTGGAGGAAACCGACAACACCTGGACGGAGTGCACGCCCGACACGGTGCGCACGTTTTCAGCGATCGGCTACTTCTTCGCGCGCGAGATCGAGGCGGACCAGCATGTGCCGATCGGCGTGATTGACGCTACCGGCGGCGGCACGCCGGTCGAGGCGTGGACCTCGCTCGACATGGCCGCGGAGCTGGGCTATCGCTACGAGATGTTTGACCGCCTCGACGGCGCGCGGCTGCACGCGCAGGCTGCGGCGACCGCAGAGCGCAAGGCGCGGCTCAGCGCCGCCGACAAGGCCGGGCACGCGCCCGCGACGACAGACCTCCCGCATGATTTGCAGGGCGTGAACCGCGATGACTGGGCGATCGGCTCGCTGTACAACGGCATGATCGCGCCCTACGCGCGGCTCGCGGTGCGCGGCGTGCTCTGGTACCAGGGCGAGACGGACACGAATGCCCTGATGGCGCCCGAGTACCGCTATAGCTTCCCGGCGCTGATCGAGGACTGGCGCAGCCATTTCGGCGAACCGACGCTGCCGTTCCTCTTCGTGCAGCTTGCCGGCTTCACCGGCGGCGAAGGGTGGCCGGTGGTCCGCGACGCGCAGCGCCGCACCGAGGCCGAGCGCCGCGCCACGGGCATGGCCGTCGCGCTCGACGTCGGCATGGAGCACAACATTCACCCGGCCGACAAGCAGACTGTCGCGCATCGTCTCGCGCTGCTGGCGCGCGAGCAAGCGTATGGCGAGAAGCTCGATGGACACTCGCCCGCGCTGCGTCGCACGGCGGTCGAAGGCTCCGCAATGCGCGTGTACTTCGACCATGCCGAGCACCTGAAGTCGAGCACGAATGGGCTCGGGAACTGGGAGTTGCAAGGCGAGGACGGCAGGTTTCACGCGGCCACAGCACGCATCGAGCGCAGCGGCAAAGAGGACACCGTCGTAGTGGAGTCGAAGGACGTGAAGCTGCCGCGCGCGGTGCGCTACGCCTGGCGCGCCTGGGCTACGAGCTTCGTCTACAACGACGCGGGCTTGCCGCTCGGCACGTTTACCTCGCTCGGATACGCGACGCGTCCGCAGCCGCAGTACCCTGCGCTGCCGTAGTGTTTCGTCACCACACGAACGGGTGCCCCAGGTCTCGCTTCTGAGACCTGGGTTTCCAGAAAAGTTGGTGGAGATCGAAGATTTGGCGCAGCGAGCATTCTCGCTCTCCCACGTCTCCAAAAATCGAGACGTGGGGCACCCGACGTTGGTGGTTGTTCGATGTGGGGCACGACGTTGTTGGCTGTTCGACGTAAAGAACGACTAACCACTAACGACTAACCGCTTTTCACTCACGACGGCCCTTACTGAATGCGCGTGTGCTTGTAGCCCGCCTCGGTGAGCGCGTCCATCAGCTCGCGGATATGCTCACGACCGCGCATCTCCATGGTGAGATCGATGGCGGTGTCGCCGAGGTTCACGCCGTAGTACGCGCGGTTGTAGAGCGTGTCCACGATGTTCGCCTTGTGCGCGGCGATGAGCTTTGTGAGCTCCACCAGCGCGCCGGGGCGATCGAGCAGATGAATCTGCAGCCGCAGCGATCGGCCATCCTGCACCAGACCGCGCTCGATGATGCGCGAGAGCAGTGTGACGTCGATGTTGCCGCCGCCAACGATCACGGCGGTCTTCGTGCCGGCAGGCAGCTTCGCATAGCCTTGCAGCACCGCCGCGAGGCCTACTGCGCCCGCGCCTTCCGCCAGCGTCTTCTCGCGCTCGAGCAGCGTCAGAATCGCGCTCGCAATTTCGTCCTCGCTCACGGTGACGATCTCGTCGACATACTTCGCCACCGTCGAGAAGGTGACCTCGCCCGCGCGACGCACTGCGATGCCGTCGGCGATCGTCGTGCTTGCTTCAAGCGTCACAGGATGCCCGGCCTTCAGCGCTTCCGCCATCGAAGGCAGGCGCGAGGTCTGCACGCCGATGACGCGCACGTTGGGGTTCGACTCCTTCACCGCGCAGGCGATGCCGCCGATCAAACCGCCGCCGCCGATCGGCACCACGACCGCTTCAAGGCCTTCGATCTGCTCGAGCAGCTCAAGCCCGATCGTGCCCTGGCCTGCCATTACGAGCGGGTCGTCAAAAGGGTGGATGAAGGTCATGCCTTCGGCCTCGCACATCTTGCGGCCTTCGGCGTACGCAGCGTCGTAGTTCGCTCCATGCAGCACGACCTCGGCGCCGAAGCCGCGGGTGTTCTGCACCTTCACGAGCGGCGTGGTCTCGGGCATGAAGATCACCGAGCGAATGCCGCGCTGCGTCGCGTGGTAGGCCACACCCTGCGCGTGATTGCCTGCAGAGGCGGCCACGACACCGCGCCTGGCCTCATCTTCCGTCAGCATGGAGATACGGCTCAGCGCGCCACGCTCCTTGAAGGAGCCGGTCATCTGCAGGTTGTCGAGCTTCAGGTAGACGTCCAGCCCGGTCATCTTCGAAATCATCTGCGAGTGGTTGCAGGGGGAAAGGTAAATCGATCCTGCGATGCGTTCGCGCGCGGCGCGCACCATCTCGAGCGTGACGTCTACGGTAGCGGGTTGTACGGTTGCCATACTCTCCATGGTACGCGTGCGGAGAATGAGAGGGAGTCTACGAACGGGTGCCCCATGTCTCGATTTTTGAGACATGGGTTTGCAGGATCTATCAGGACGTCCTGACCTTACCTCGCCCGCATACTTTGTCATCCTGAACGCAGTGAAGGATCTGCTTGTCGAGAGCGGCGGAAGGAATCTGGTGGGGCTACGAAGGGTAGGGCACGACTTTAGTCGTGCCAATGATGTGGTCCCATGCCAGGGGCTTCAGCCCCTGAGGTGGGCTTGGCCAGGCATACCTCAGCGGCTAAAGCCGCTTGCACCAGAGAGGCTGTATCGGCACGACTAAAGTCGTGCCCTACCGTTCTTGCCGCGCATGCTTTTTCGCAACAGCCGCCGCCAAGCAGATCCTTGATGACAAATCAAAAAGCTGCCGGCGGAGAGCCTAGAATGAAAGGTGATATGGAACCCGTTACCGCACCGCTCACTACCATCGCCGAGGTCGGCAAGCACGTTGGCGAAGCCATCACGCTTCGCGGCTGGCTCTACAACCTGCGCGCCTCCGGCAAGCTGCTCTTCCCCATCTTCCGCGACGGCACCGGCACCATCCAGGGCATCGTGCCGAAGGCGCAGGTGAGCGAAGAGGTCTTCGCCACGCTCAAGGGCCTGACGCTCGAAAGCTCGGTGGTCATCACCGGCACGCCGCGCGCAGATGAACGTGCGCCCGGCGGCTTTGAGCTCGACGTCACCGACGTGAAGGTGACGCAGGCGATCCCCGAGGAGACCCCCTACCCCATCACGCGCAAGGAGCACGGCGTCGACTTCCTCATGGAGCATCGCCATCTCTGGATCCGCACGCCGCGCCAGAGCGCGATCCTGCGTGTGCGCGCGACGATCATGCGCGCGGCCGCCGAGTACTTCGACACCAACGGCTTCACGCGTACCGATCCGCCTATCCTCACGCCGAACGCCTGCGAAGGCACCAGCGAGCTGTTTGAGATGGACTACTTCGACGACGAGAAGGCGTACCTGACGCAGAGCGGACAGCTCTACATCGAGGCCACCGCGCTCGCGCTCGGCAAGGTGTACAGCTTCGGCCCCACCTTCCGCGCGGAGAAGTCGAAGACGCGCCGCCACCTCACCGAGTTCTGGATGATTGAGCCGGAGGTTGCGTACCTCGACCTCGATGGCTTGATGGGGCTTGCTGAAGGCTTCCTCACGCACATCGTGAAGCGCGTGCTGGAGACGCATCGCAACGACCTCGCGGTGATCGGCAAGGACATCGCGAAGCTGGAAGCTGTCGCGGCTCCGGGCGAGTTCCCGAAGCTGAGCTACGACGAAGCGCACCAGATGCTCGTGGACGCGCATGCGAAGGGCCTGATCGAAAACCCGCATGAGTATGGCGACGATTTCGGTTCGCCGGACGAGACGTACATCAGCAACCAGTTCGACAAGCCAGTGATGGTGCATCGCTATCCTGCGGCGGTGAAGGCGTTCTACATGCAGCCCGATCCGAAGGACCCGACGAAGGCCCTGTGCGTGGACGTGCTCGCGCCCGAAGGCTACGGCGAGATCATCGGCGGCTCGCAGCGCGTGGACGACTACGATCTGCTGAAGTCGCGCATCGAAGCGCACGAGCTGCCGATGGACGCGTTCCAGTGGTATCTCGACCTGCGCAAGTACGGCTCGGTGCCGCACTCGGGCTTCGGCATGGGTATTGAGCGTTGCGTGGCGTGGATCTGTGGGCTTGAGCATGTGCGCGAGACGATTCCGTTTGCGCGTACGTTGAACCGCATCTATCCGTAAGACTTCGACAGCAAAGCAAAAGAACGCCTCACTGCAACGAGTGGGGCGTTCGTCGTTTGCGCAAAAGATAAGCCTCACCAAGACGGTGAGGCTCTCCGAGTGGTGGAGCTGCTCAACGATTGCTTAGAAGCCTTCCACCTCAATCGCATTCACGCCAGGGAAGGCCAGCGAGATCGGGCGGCTCATCGCACGGGTGCGGCCGAGCTTCACGAACGCGATCGCCGCGCGCAGGCCGAGCGGTACACGGCCATCGGGCCACAGCTCGCTTGCGGGGCGCATGATGCCGTTCGCATCAGGATGGAACACGCGCTCATCCCATCGCTGCCAGCCCGCCATGAACTGCGGGAAGTCCGTCACCGCATCGAGCGTCGAAGCGACGATGCGCTGCTCCCACGGATCGCGATACTGGTTCATGAAGTGCACGTGGCTCACGCGATCGACGCGTATCTCTTCGACGAACTCCGAGAACGTCGCCGCACTCGTCAGGTTGATGTTTGCGTTGGCCTCAAGCCCATGACGATCTCCACCCGAGATGAGCAGGTAGCCCAGCTCACGTGCGAGGCGCGCGACCTCGTGGTTCTCTTGCGCATGACGCAGGCCGTTCAACTCCAGCGCGTGGACGCAGCCGCCGGCGAGTGAAAGGAAGCGGCGCACCTCGCGCAAGTGCAGCGCCGCGCCAACCTTATGCAGGTCCCACGAAGGATGGTTCAACACGAGCAGCACCTGGTCGATCTCATGCAGCTCGCGCAGCATCGTGACCAACTGCGCATCGAGCGCGGTGACGTTTTGCTGCTGCCTGCGTGCTTCATGCGCGGCCGCCGTGTAAGCGGCGAAACGCTGCATCCATGCGGCCGCATGACGCGTCGGCAGGTTGTGCACGCCGAGATGAAAGACCGACTCGCCAAACGGCGCAGACCACTCCGTGGACATCGGAATGTGGCGCGAAGAAGGCAGCGTGCGCAGCAGCTGCGGCGCCTCCATCGAGTCATGATCGGTGAGCGAAACCAGCGGCTGTAGCCAGAGCGCAGCGATCTGCTGCGCTTCCAGCTCATAGGCCATGCGCGGCTGCAGCGGCGGACGCCAGTTGGCGCGCTCGAAGTTCAGCTCAATGCCATAACGCTCGCGGCTCAGCTTGCTGTACTTGTCGAGTACCGGCTTCAACCCCGGAATCCACGCACACGCGGAGTGCACGAAGTCGAGCGTCTCTTCCGAAACCGACGTGTGGCTATGCAATGAAACGCCGGTGGCGTACTTGGCGATCGCGTTGGAGTCTTTCCAGTTCGTCGTTACTTGAGTGCGCGTCTGCATCGGTGGTCCTCCACGTGGAGTAGGCCTGACGTACACGTTCAAGTTGCACGAGATTTGCGACAGCGGTGTAAGTAGTTTGCAAACGCTTCGTAAATTACAAAGCTGGAAGCCAGTTAGGTTCCACGCAGTGTATATGCAGGGAAATCACATGACTGCAACCTGCGCTTCGCGTGCCTGCAACAATGCGCGGCTAACGTGCAAGCCATGCGCCTTAGCTTTGTCGTACCCGCGTACAACGAAGAAGCCACGCTCGCCGAGTGCATTGAGTCGATCCTCGCGCAGACTGCGCAACTCACCGAACCAGCACAAATCGTCGTCGTGAATAACGCCTCGAGCGATGGCACGCGCGAAGTCGCGCTGCGCTATCCGCAGGTGACACTCGTGGACGAACCGCGCAAGGGACTCACCTACGCACGACAAGCAGGACTCGCCGCGGTGGATGGCGACATCGTCGCGAACGTCGATGCAGATTCGCGCCTTACGCCCGGTTGGGTGGCACGCGTACTTGAGGCCTTCGCGCAGGACGAGAAGCTCGTCTGTCTCTCGGGCCCGCTCGTGTACTACGACCTCAGCGCAACGCAGCGCGGCATGGTCTCGCTCTTCTACCGCTTCGCTTGGTGCACGTATGCGATGAACCGCTGGGTGCTGCGCGTGGGCTCCATGGTGCAGGGCGGCAACTTCGCTGTGGCACGTCGCGCGCTGCTTGAGATTGGTGGCTTCGACACGAGCATCGCCTTCTATGGTGAAGACACCGACATCGCGCGCCGCCTGAGCGAAGTGGGCCCGGTGCGCTTCACGCTAACGCACAGAATGTTCAGCTCGGGTCGCCGCCTGCGCAAAGAAGGTGTGGCGACGATGGCTGCGAAGTACACGGTGAACTATCTCTCCACCACGTTCCTCAAGCGGCCTGTCACAAGCGAGTACATCGACATCCGCGAAGGCGAAGTCGTCTCGCGCTCGTAGTTTCGGACACCTGCTTTTTTCCTGAAGTCTCTCTGGAAACCCAGGTCTCAGATGCGAGACCTGGGGCACCCATTCGTTCGGCTACGAAATGCTTGAGCGGCCACGAACGTCGGGTGCCCCACGTCTCGGCTTTCTGAGACGTGGGAGAGCGATGATGTTGGTGGAGCCAGACTCTCCGGTCTACGCGAGGCTCTCTGGAAATCCAGGCTTCAAGAATCGAGACCTGGAGCACCCGGTTACAGCTTTCTTCAAGCGCCATACAAAGCGTCTGGTATAAACGCGCATCGGTACAAACTGAGAGCGTGTATGCCCAGACCTGATTTTCGTCGCTTCGTTCCGCTGCTGTTTCTCCTCGCGCTCTGCGTGCGGCCTTTGCGCGCACAAGCAAGTGCGGACATCGTGCATCCCAGCATGATGACGCATTCGCTCAACGAGGACGCGCCTGTGATGTTGCGCGGCAAAGAGCTCTCTCGCGTGCACGGCATCCTGTCGTTCCCTGCAGACGCTCGTGCGGAAGCGATCGGGCAACACCTCGAGCAAGTGGCGCGAGACCTCACGTTTGACCCCGCAAACATCAAGGTGAACAACTACGCGAGCACTACGGACATTGCCGCCGGACGATTGGTGCTGACCAGCATCACCAACCTCGATGCGTCCTTCGTGGGCACAAATCGGCAGGCGCTTGCGGAGAGCGAAGCCGCCAAGATTCGCAGCGCTATCTCGGAGGCGCGCGGCACGTATTCGCGCAAAGCGCTCATTCACGGCAGCGCGCTCGCATTCATTACAACCGCACTACTCTTCTTCCTGCTGTGGAGCATGGCGCGGATCTTTCCGCGGCTCTATCGCGCGCTGGAACACTGGTGCCATCTGCTCATCCCTGCACTGCGCATTCAGGACTTCCAGGTCATCTCCAGCGACCGCGCCGCGGAAATTGCCGTCGCGCTTGCGCGCTTCGTACGCGTTGCGCTGACAATCGCGCTGCTCTACGCATGGGCGTCGCTTTGCCTGCGCTTTTTCCCTTGGACGCACGCGTACTCGGAGACGCTCGTGGCGTACATCACAACGCCGCTCGCCGCGGGTGGGCATCGTGTGCTCGACTACCTGCCGAAGCTCTTCACGATTGCGATCATCGTCTTCGTCGCAACGTACATCATCAAGTTCACGCGGCTCATCTTCAGCGAGATCGGCAAGGGCAACCTCACCATCTCGGGCTTTCATGAGGAATGGGCTCAGCCAACGTACAAGATCGTGCGTGTGCTGCTGCTCGTACTCACGCTCATCGTCATCTTCCCGTATCTGCCGGGCGCGAAGACGCCGGCGTTTCAGGGCATCACGATCTTCCTAGGTGTGTTGATTTCGTTCGGGTCGTCCTCTGCGGTAGCGAACATTGTTGCGGGTGTGATCCTCACCTACATGCGCGCGTTCCGCATCGGTGATCGCGTGCAGATCGCCGACACTACCGGCGACGTCATCGAGTGTTCGCTGCTGGTGACGCGCGTGCGCACGATCAAGAATGTGGAGATCACGATTGCGAACTCACAGGTGTTGGCCGCGCATATCGTGAACTACTCGGCCGCGGCGCGCAACAGCGAAGGTCTCATTCTGCACACGACGACGACGCTCGGCTACGACGTGCCGTGGGACACTGCGCACAAGTTGCTGATCGAAGCTGCGATGAAGACCGACGGTATTATCGCCGAGCCCAAGCCGTTCATTCTGCAGACGGCCCTTGATGATTCGTATGTGGCGTATGAGTTGAACGCGTACACGAACCAGCCGCAGCGCATGGCCGTGTTGCTCTCGGAGCTGCATCGCAACATCCATGTGACGTTTGATGAAGCGGGTGTAGAGGTGATGTCGCCGACGTATTATGCGCTGCGCCAGAGCAAGCGCTCGACAGTGCCCGGTGCGGAGCCGTTGGAGTAGTTGACTTCCTGAGGCATCCTGCAAACCCAGGTCTCAGAAGCGAGACCTGGGGCACCCGTTCGTGGTGCTAGGAAGTGCTTGAATGGCCACGAACGTCGGGTGCCCCACGTCTCGATTTTCAGAGACGTGGGAGAGTGATGATGTTGGCAGAGCCAGACTCTTCGGTCTCCGCGAAGCTCTCTGGAAACCCCATCTCTTGCATCGAGATGAGTGGCAAGAGAAAGGGCCCACTCGATGGAGTGGGCCCTTTGCTTTGCGAGACGACAGCTTACTTCGTAGCGTCTTCGTTGCCCTTGATGAACGCAGCGGTCTTGTCGTGCAGCGCCTTGCGTGCGTCGGGGTTGATATAGACCATGTGGCCGGTGGGGAAGAACTTGTAGTCGATGTTCTTCTGCAACTCCGCCGGAATCTGCAGATGCTTCATCTCGAACTCCGACGCGAAGTACAGCGTGCCGAGATCGAAGTAGCCGCCCATGAGCAGGATGTGCATCTTCGGGTTCACCTTCAACGTGTAAGCGAGGTCGCCCATCACGTTGGCCTGGCCGCGGCCGTTGCGCATGTTCCAGTTGAAACCCGGTTCACGAGCGCTCGGCTTGTAGGTCATGTTGTCGCCGAAGTGCAGCGTCGCGTGCGCGTAGTGGTTCTGCGCCGCGTAGATCGCCGACTCGATCGACTCGGTGAAGGGATCGTAATCCGATTCCTTGCTGAGCGGGTCCATCGCCGGGCCTTCAAAGCGTGAGTCGAGACGACCGGTCGTGATGCCTGCGGACTCCTGCAGATACTTCGAGAACTCGCCGCCGCTCAAGCGAAGGTTCGCCTTAACCCACAGTGATGCCGGAATGCCGGTGTAGCTCTCCAGCTTCGCCGCGACGGCAGCCTTCTTCGCAGGGTCGAGGTCCGCACCCTGCAGCAACGCTGCAGCGTACTCGCCCACGGCATACTGCTCGACCTCGTGGATCCACGGCTCAAGCGTTGCGGGCTGGCCGGGCACCTTGTGATGGAACCAGGCGGTTGCCGCAAAGCTCGGCAGTGCGAGGAAGAAGCCGTTCTCGTTGCCAGGGTTGCGGTCCGAACCATCGGCCGAGTTCTGAAACGATAGGATCTGGCTGAGGAAGACGACGCCGTTGAGGTCCACGCCCGACTGCTGCAGCTTGCGCGAGAGCGCAGCGTCGCGCGTCGTTCCGTAGCTCTCGCCGAAGAGGAACTTCGGCGACATCCAGCGATCGTTCTTCGAAAGCCAGCGGCGGATGAAGCGATCGAACGCCGATGCGTCTTCGTCGATGCCGTAGAACGCCTTCATCGCATCGCGGCCCTGCACGCGGCTGTAGCCTGTGCCTGGTGCGTCGATGAAGACGAGGTCGGCGACATCGAGCAGCGAGTCGTCGTTGTTCACGAGCTTGTAGGGACCGCCGAAGGGATGCTGCAGGTCGGGCAGCTCCACGCGCACGGGGCCAATGCTCGACATGCGCAGATACATCGTGGCGGAGCCAGGACCGCCGTTATAGATAAAGACGACCGGGCGCGTCGCAGGGTCCGCACCCTTGGCGAAGTACGCGGTGTAGAAGATGCGCGCGGTCGCGGGCTGGTCTTCGACCTTCGCGGGCAGGTCCACGCCGGCTTCAGGCAGCACGCGGCCATCGAGGCCGATCGTCGCGTCCTGCGTGTCGTTCGCACCCACAGTAATGAGGCCCGCAACAGCGCGGTAGTCGATCTTCTTGCCGCCAACGGTCACGGAGCCTTCGCTCACAGCATCAGGCACCACGGCCGAAGGTGCAGCGGGCTTTGCCGGCTCCGTGGTGACGGTGGTGGTCTGTTTTTCGCCAGCAGGCGCGGGAGCATGGTGCTGCTGCGCGAGCAGGGCGGGCGCCATAGTGAAAGCCGCAGCGAGCGGCAACGCCAAGGCTGATGGACGACGCAAGAGGAAGGTCATACGGGCTCTCCGAGCGGGTAAATGTTCTTTCTCTGTCTACTGTAGGCCATTGCACGACCGCGCTCCTCGCCGCAGCACGCCAATGTTAATTTTTCGGCCCTCGCCGCACTCGCGCCTTTCCGATTGCATCTAGTGGAGCGTAGAGTGCTGCAAACTATGGCCAACTTTCTCGACCGCGAACGTTCCGTTGCCCACCCCGGATTCAGTCGGTGGTTTGTGCCGCCCGCTGCTTTGGCGATCCATCTTTCAATCGGGCAGGTGTACGCCTTTTCCGTATTCAAGAACCCTTTGCTTGCGTTGCACGCAGCCGATGGCGCGGCCTGGAACCTGAAGCAGATCGGCTACATCTTCTCACTCGCCATTGCGGTGCTTGGCGTTTCGGCCGCTCTCTTTGGCGCGTGGCTGGAAAAAGCCGGTCCGCGCAAAGCGATGTTCTATGCGGCGATCTGCTTCGGTCTCGGCTTTCAGATCGCCAGCTTCGGCGCAGCACAACATTCGCTCGCGCTGATCTACTTCGGCTACGGCGTCGTGGGCGGTGTTGGACTAGGGTTGGGCTACATCTCGCCGGTCTCCACGCTGATCAAGTGGTTTCCAGATAGGCCGGGTCTTTCAACCGGGCTTGCGATCATGGGCTTCGGCGGTGGCGCACTCATCGGCGCGCCGCTAGGCAACAACCTGATGGCGTACTTCAAGGCACACGGCGATGCCAACCCGATTCCGCACACGTGGATCGCGATGGGCGCAATCTACTTCGTGCTGATGATGTACGCCGCGTTCACCATTCGCGTGCCCGCACCGGGGTGGAAGCCCGAGGGCTATGTGCCGAAGCAGTCCACCAACGCGCTCATCTCCACGCACAACGTAGCGGTGGAGCAGGCATGGAAGACGCCGCAATTCTGGCTGCTCTGGATCGTGCTCTGCATGAACGTCACCGCAGGCATCGGCATTCTGGAGCAGGCTGCGCCGATGATCCAGGACTTCTTCAAAGGCCAGATCTCTCCTGTCGCCGCGACAGGATTCGTGGGCCTGCTGAGCCTCTTCAACATGGCTGGCCGCTTTCTGTGGGCCAGCGTTTCGGACTTCATCGGTCGCAAGGCAACGTACTTCTGCTTCTTCATCCTTGGACCACTCATGTTCTTCTTCCTGCCGTTCACCGGCTCTAACCACATGAACTCAGTCGTGGTCTTTGCAACGCTGGCCTGCGTGGCGCTGTCGATGTATGGTGGCGGCTTTGCGACGATCCCCGCTTACCTGAAGGACCTCTTCGGCGGCTATAACGTCTCGGCGATTCACGGTCGTCTGCTGACGGCATGGTCGACGGCGGGCATCATCGGCCCCCTTATCGTGAACGGCATTCTGGACCACTACAAGGCCACGGGGCAGAACCGCCTCGATGGCTATCGTCTGGAGCTGCACATCATGGTCGCGCTGCTGCTCATTGGCTTCGTGGCGAACCTGCTCGTGCGTCCTGTAGCGGAGAAGTACTGGATGAAGGACGCGCCCAACACACCCGCGCCGGCAGGCCACTAAGGAGAACGCTATGCGTGAAACGAAGACATCCTCCCCGCTGTTGATCGCGCTGGCCTGGCTGCTCGTAGGGCTCCCGCTCAGTTGGGGCATCTACAAGTCTGCGCTCAACGCCGTGAAGCTCTTCCAGTCAGCGGCGCCCGCAGCAGCGGCGCCAGCAGCTACGAAGGCGCCAGCAGCCACAAAGTAGTTCTCCTCAAAAGGAAGCGGAGTGCGCTCCATCGCGCACTCCGCTTTTTATCGCTCCGGCTTTAGCCGATGAGCGGCTTTACCTTGGTGCCGAGCAGTTCGATGGCGCGCATTTGCTGTGCATGCGTGACGCCGCCGCCGCTCATGTGGACGCCTACACGCGAGACGCCGCCGAGCGAGTCGTTGTAGTGCTTCATCTTCGTCGCGACGGTCTCAGGATCGCCCACGAGAAACGCCGCATTCGGCGAGCACTGCGCGACGAAGCTCTCTTTCGAGATCGGCCCCCAGCCGCGTTCGCGACCGATGCGCGTAAAGACCTCCTGATACATCGGCCAGTATTGATCGATGGCCTGCTCGGTCGTGTCGGCGACGAAGCCCAGCGCGTGCACAGCAACGTCCGGCTCACCAGCGTGGCCGCCGCGCTTCCACGCGTCGCGGTAATGGTCCACGAGCGGACGGAAGCGGTGCGGCTCGCCGCCAATGATGGCAACGGTGAGCGGCAGGCCGAGCAAGCCCGCACGAGCGAAGCTGTTGGGAGTTCCGCCCACGCCAAGGCGCACCGGCAACGGCTGCTGCACCGGTTGAGGATACACCGCCTGCCCGTTCAGCGAGGCGCGATGCTTGCCCTGCCAATGCACGCTCACGGACTCGCGCAACGTCAGCAGCAGGTCGAGCTTCTCGGTGAAGAGCTCATCGTAGTTCTGCAGGTCGTAGCCGAAGAGCGGATACGACTCGATGAACGAGCCGCGACCGACGACGATTTCCGCGCGACCGTTCGAGAGGAGGTCGACCGTCGCGAAGTCCTGATAGATGCGGACAGGATCGTCGGAGCTGAGCACCGTGACCGCGCTCGAGAGGCGAATGTTCCTGGTGCGTGAAGCCGCGGCAGCGAGGAAGATCGCAGGCGACGACGCAAGGTACTCTTTGCGATGGTGCTCGCCGATGCCAAAGGCATCGAGGCCAACCTGGTCGGCCAGCACTACCTCTTCAATCAGGTTCTGCGCGCGCTGCGCATCGGTTTCGCCAAAGCGGCTGACTTCTACGAAGCTGTCGATTCCAATCTGCATGGCATTCCTGCTCTCCGCGCGTGCATTTTGCGACGCGCTCTCGTCGTTTCCAATTATATTGATGATGATAGATTGGATTTCGATGCAAAAGCCTCGACAACCCGGCGAAGACGTACGCGGCAGCGATGTATGGCTTGTGATGACGAAGGCCTACCACTCGTTGCTGGCGTACACCGCGCGCACGTTGCGCGAAAGCGGTCTGAGCGACTCCGAGTTTCGGCTGCTCGAAGCCTTGCTGCATAAGGGTGCGCAGTCGATCCACGGCCTGAGCGAGCGCGTCTTTCTTTCGCCAGGGTCCGTGAGCGTCGCGGTGGACCGCCTGCTGCATCAAGGCTTCGTTTCACGCACCGAGTCTGTCGAAGACCGCCGCATGAAGCTCGTTGCACTCACACCTGAAGGCAAGAAGCTGATTGTGCGCGTCTTCCGCGCGCATCGCGAGCAGATGGACACGCTACTCGCCGAAGTGCCCGCGAAGGAACGCAAGCGACTGGCCGAGACCCTGAAGACCCTCGGCAAACGCGCAGCCCGCGAGAGCGCGACGCACGCCGAATAGCCGACGATCGTGGTCTAGCCGAATAACGTGTTCTTGCGCGGCATCTCAAGCCCGAGGTGCTCATACGCAAGGCGCGTAGCCACGCGGCCGCGCGGCGTGCGGTCGAGGAACCCGATCTGAATGAGGAACGGCTCGTAGACCTCTTCGAGCGCGTCCTGCTCCTCGGCAAGCGCGGCGGCAAGCGTGTTCAGGCCCACAGGACCGCCATCGTACTTCTCGATAATCGTGCGCAGCAGGCGGCGGTCAAGCTCGTCGAAGCCGTGCGAGTCCACCTCGAGCATGTCGAGCGCAGCCATCGCGGTCGCGCGGTCGATCTTGCCGTCGGAACGGATCTCCGCGTAGTCGCGCACGCGGCGCAGCAGGCGGTTGGCGATACGCGGTGTGCCGCGCGAACGCACCGCGATCTCGGCCGCACCGTCGGAGTCGATCGGCACGCCCAGCACCTCCGCCGAGCGCTCCACGATGAAGCGCAGTTCGTCGTCGGTGTAGAACTCCAGACGCAGCAGGATGCCGAAGCGCGAGCGCAGCGGCGAGCTGAGCAGCCCCGGGCGCGTCGTCGCGGCCACGAAGGTGAACGGTCGAATCTCCAGCGTATGCGTGCGCGCGCTCGGCCCCTGCCCGATGATGATATCCATCTGGTAGTCCTCGAGCGCGGTGTAGAGCTTCTCTTCAAGCACCGGCTGCAGACGATGGATTTCGTCGAGGAAGAGCACCTGCTTCTCGCGCAGGTTGGTCAGGATCGCCGTGAGGTCGCCTTGAATCTGCAGCGCCGGGCCGGAGGTCTGCTGATAGGCGACATCCAACTCATTCGCAATAATGGTCGCGAGCGTCGTCTTGCCCAGGCCCGGGGGGCCAAAGAGCAGCACGTGGTCGAGCGCTTCGCCGCGCGCCTTGGCCGCTGCCAGCGCGATCGCAAGCTGCTCCTTGGCCTTCGACTGCCCGATGAACTCAGCGAGGCGCTTGGGGCGCAGCTTCAGCTCAACGGCATCTTCATCGCCATCGAGCCGACCCGCGGAGACGAGCCGTTCCGCGCCCTGCGAGGAAATTCCGCTCGAGCCGTTGCCGTTCAAATCGAGCGACTTCTTCTTGCCCGCGAAGGGCGAGTTCGGGTTGAATCCGGAGGCCATGTCTTAGGCGAGGATACGGCGAAGATGCGCCGAATACAAATGCTGTGTCGCACACAGAAAAAAGCCGCTGCCCTCGCGGAGTGGCAGCGGCAAAGCTAAAACATGGAGGGGTGAAGCGTTAGGGGCGGTTCGCCGTGTAGGCTCCGTAAGGTGTCGTGAGGTTGGCCGCTACCGGAGTTACTGTCGGCACGCTTGCACCCATGAACTCGTAGAGATAGCTGTCGGACAAACCGCCGCCCCAAAGATTGCCGGCACCATCCACAGCAAGGTACCCAGATGCGGACGAGGGAATCGTCTGCACGATGGCGCCGGTGCTGGAGTTGATCTGATAGACCGCCTTCGCTGTTTGGCTCGAGGCCCAAACGTTGTTGCCTGCATCCGTAATGATGCTGCGCGGCGACGCACCCACAGTCGTATTCGCGATCAGAGCGCCAGCCGACGTAATGCCCGTAACCGTTCCGCCACTTAGGTTTGCAGCCCACACACGGCCACTCGTATCGAGTGCGATGCCATAGATGTTGTTGTAGTTCGCTCCAGTGGGGGCATAGCAGGTGGCCACGGCAGCGTAGGTCACCTTGCAGATGGTGCTGGATTGGCCACCGGCCCAGAGGTTTCCTGCGGTGTCATAGGCGGAACCATAGCCGCGGGTAAGACTGGTGAACGGATAATCCTTCTGCATGACGCCGGAAGAGTTGATACGTGAGAACGCATACGAACCACCGTAGTTGCCTTCCGTTACATCACCGTTTGACGCAGCGATGATCGACGTGGGGCGATAAAATTCGGTGTTTGTCGTGTTGGTAAAGACGTTCTGGAGGCTTCCATCGGCATTCAAAGCCGTAATGGAGAACGTTCCAAAGTCCGCGAGCCAGATTGCTCCGGTTGTCGACACTGCAATGCCATCGACGTCGTTGAAGGCCGCTGCTGTGGGTGCAAAATTTCCAAGAGAGGCGCCCAAGGGAGAAAACTCGGGAACGGAACCAGCCCCAGCGATCCAGATATTTCCGGTAGCGTCGATCGCCGTTCCAAAGCCATACGACACATTCGTCGGAAACTTCAGGACAGCCGTGAAGGTGGTAGGCGCCGCGCTAAGCGCAGGGGCAAATGCAGGTGTCGATGACTGCAAGGCAAACAGCGTCGCGATATTGCTCACCGGGTTATGCACGATATTGATCGCTGCCGAAGCCGTATCCGTGGGCGTGACCGAGTTCGCCGTGGCGTTGGAGAAGAGCGTGTTGCAGATCGTCTGGTCCTGATCCGTCGAGTTCACGCACGCGGTGAGGATGTTTGCCACGGAGTTCACAAGCGTCTGCGGAGCCGTGCCCGCGGAGTTCGAGGCAGGCTTGGCCAAGGCGACACCGGTGCTCAGCGTGGCAAGGTTCGCCGCGCCAGCGAAAGCATTGGCAATGCCGGTCTTGGCGAGAGTCGTGGCCGAGCTGGAGACGTGCTTCGCGTCACTCGCGAAGCCGGACATCGCATACGCCGCCGCCACGGTGCTTACTTCGTTTACCCAGATCGTCGGCGTGGTCGCGGCGAAGTTGCCTGCCGCCGGGCAGCTGCCCAGCACGGCCATAAAGCTCGCCGAAGAGTTCGTACCCGCGCCGGGGTTGCCACCGATGGTGTACAGATACACCTGCTGGCCCGCAGTGCAGGTGTAGTCACCGCCGATCGAGAACGAACCCGCCGCATCGGTCGTCACATAGTAGGCGCCGTTCGTATCCACACCGGAGTTGTTCGGCTCGTTCGTCAGCACGGAGGCGTTCAGCAGCGAGAGCGAGGCGTTCGCCGTAGAGGCTGGAATACCGTTTCCACCGTAACCGGTCGTGTTTGCCGCGTAGAGATAGACATGCGCGCCGACAACGGGCTGCTGTCCACCATAAATCTTGCCTTGCAGAGCGGTGCCTTGAATGGCCGTCTGGGTGGTGTCGGTGGGGCTGAGAGCGCAACCGGTCAAAACAAGAGAAGGAACAAGGGCTAGAAAGGCAAGTTTGTTCGACAAGACGGAAAATTCCTCGACGTTTGGAAGTGTGGTCACCTCCAGAATCGCACTCTGAGTAACGCAATGGAATGTTACTTTCGTGGAATCTTTCCTTGTAACCCAAAATTAAACCGCCTCGAGGCGATATGCCCGAGGCGGTTCCGTCGTTTACCGACTGTTGCTTACTTGGATGCGGTCTTAGCTTTTTCTACCTGCTCGGAGACCCAGGCGAAGGTCTTCTCCAGGCCCGTCTGCAGCGGCTGTGTCGGCTGCCAGCCGAGCTTTTCGAGAATCAGGCGGTTGTCGGAGTTGCGTCCGCGCACGCCCAGCGGGCCGGGAATGTGCTTGATCGTCAGCTTCTTGCCGGAGATGGCGATGACCTTCTCCGCGAGCTGATTGATCGTCACCATTTCTTCGGAGCCCACATTGACCGGGCCAGCGAAGTCGGGCGACTCCATTACCTTGCAGATGCCTTCGACGCACTCGTCAACGTAGAGGAAGGAGCGCGTCTGCTTGCCGTCGCCCCAGATTTCGATCTCGCCGCCATCCTGCGCCTCGGCTACCTTACGGCAGACTGCGGCCGGAGCCTTCTCGCGGCCACCGGTCCAGGTGCCCTGCGGTCCGAAGATGTTGTGGAAGCGCGCCACGCGTACGGGAACGCCGAAGTTACGGCTGTAGGCTGCGTAGAGGCGTTCGGAGAAGAGCTTCTCCCAGCCGTATTCGCTGTCCGGCGCGGCAGGGTAGGCCGAGTCTTCCGAGCACATGGGGTTGTCCGGGTCGAGCTGGTTGCGCTCCGGGTAGATGCACGCCGACGATGAGTAGAAGAAGCGCTTCACGCCCATCTTCACGCCATTTTCCAGCACGGCAAGGTTCACCGAGGCCGAGTTGTGCATCACGGCGGCATCATGCTCGCCGGTGAAGATGTAACCCGCGCCACCCATGTCGGCCGCGAGCTGGTAGACCTCGTCGATGCCGTCGAGCGCCTGCTTGACGATCTCTTCGCGGCTCAGGTCGCCGAGCACAAAGTCGTCAAGACCGAGATCAGTAAACTCGTGCTGCTTGATGTCTGCGCCGCGAACCCAATGGCCCTGGGCCTTCAGGTGCTTTGCGAGGTGACCACCGATGAAGCCGCCAGCTCCACCTACGAGAATGCGCTTCTGTGCCATGTACCCTGTGTCCTCTTCGTCGTGCTTTGGAACGTCTGATGCACGGCCGGTCTCTCGAATCGGCACCGCTGCCCACGTTCCTTGCGAACGTTACTCCCATATGGGAGCAAGTCGCTGGCAGAGCGTGAGATGCATCGTCGAGCGGTTATATGCATCATAGCCTACTCATCTGACGAGTTCTGCAGGCGGTGTAGTTACGGTAGTCGCTACACTGTGGAGGCGGGATGCGGACATTTCTTTACAAATTGACCTCGGATCGCGGGGGCGCTCCCTGCGCTCCGGCGCCGTCTGCGGGCGAGGACCCGCTGCTCACGCTTTCCATCTGCAAGCCGGCGATTCGCCGCACGGCTCAGCCCGGCGACCGACTGATCGGCCTCACCAGCCAGTCGCTGCACGCCAGTGAAGGCTATCCGCTCGCCGCCGTGATCTATGCAGCTGTGGTGGACCGCGCCGCGGAGCCCCGCGAATACTATGCACTGGACTCGCCCTTCGGCTCGCGCCCGGACTGCATCTACGCCTTCCATCAGGAGCTCGGCAGGCTCGTGCACTCAGGCCGCACACCACTCCACAGCGACGAGGCCTACCTGGCGCGCGACATCGGCTCTTACCCCTATTACCGCAACGCCCGCACACTGATCAGCCATGACTTCCGCTACTTTGGCGCGGGAGCGATGGTGATCCCACCGCGGCTGGAGCTGTTGCGACACGTCGCCGAGACGCTCGGCCAAGGGCATCGTGTCTACGAAGACGGCACGCCCGAGTCCAGGGAAGCCGACGCGCTCTTTCGCCTGCTCTGGAAGCGGGAAACGCGTTTCACGCCCGGCGTGGTGGAAAGCGAAGCTTCCGGGCATACGCCGCGCACGAAGAAGCGATAGCGCGCCGTCGAGCCAAAATGCCGCCCCTCCGATTCGTTATCTCCTCGTCTCGTCGGATTTCACGCGATCGTTGCGCCTGGCCGCCTTTGTCTTAGCGCCGGTCGATTATCCTAGACAAGACGCCATTTCAGGCGAGGATGAGCCCTATGCCGCTGTACGAATACGAATGCGAGAGCTGCCACCAACGGGTGGAGAAGATTCAGAAGTTTTCCGATGCACCGCTGACCGACTGCCCCCACTGCGGCGGCCATCTGGAGCGCACCATCACCGCGGCTGCCGTGCAGTTTGCAGGCGGCGGCTGGTACAAGGACCTCTACTCCTCGGTGAAGCCGTCCGCGGGCTCGGCAAGCGGTGGCTCGACGAGCAGCACGCCGAGCTCTACCAGCGACACGTCATCGACGAGCAGCCCGAGCGCGCCGTCGGCCCCGGCGTCAGCGCCGACGAAGCCCTAAAGCCATCTTCAACACTACGCAAAAAAGACCAGAGCGAGGCTCTGGTCCTTTCGTTTTCCGGGCCCGCAGTTCGGGCCCTGAATGCTTGTCCTAAATGCCCACGCCGAATTCGACGTCCTGCATCTGGTCGCCGGAGTGCGCGTAGAAGTCATAAGGCGTGCGGCGGTTGAACTTGTAGCGCTCGCGCAGCTCGCGGCCCACGATGAGGCCGAGAGCAACAACCGAAACGCCGGCCGTGGCGTAACCGATATTGCGCAGCACATGGCTTTCGCGCTGAGGCATGAGTGCCTCCTCCACCTGATTGCTGATCTTGCGGAACTTCTTACGTACCTTCATCGTGCTCACCTTCTGCCCTGCATCATAGCTCAAGAGAATCATGCCTGTATCAACCGCTGTCCACAGGCATCTGTGGATGGGGAAGCTCTCTCAATAATGCCGATGTCGTCAACAGCTCTCAAGTTGCCCACAGACGGCAAAGGGCGGCTAGCAACTGCGTCCGCCCGCTCGTTCTGGTGCGCTTTGCGACAGCTATGCGGCGCGCGATTGACGCGCCACCACCGGCGACGATTGCAGCAGGCGGACGAGGTCGTCCACCGAGACGATCTGGTCCTGCATAAGACCGGGGTTCCAGTCGCGACCAAGCGCCAGCGTCAACTCACGCACCGTCTGCTCCACGTCGTCATAGCCCAGGCCGAGGTCTTCATCGAGCGCATCGGTAGGCAGGATGGGGAACGCCACGCGCTGCACGTCCTGCAGATAGCGGTAGCTCGCGCTGGAAATGACCGGGTCGATGCCAAACTGCTCGAGGTAGTCGGCAAACGTCTGGTCGGTGACGCCTTCACGCTGTTCGGTGAGGCGACGCGTGCGGCGATACGCGGAAAACTTCAGCAGCCCATAGGTGCCGAGGATGACCGCGGCGATGATGGCCAGCGGCAGGGCTTGTTGCTCAAGCCAAAGGCTGAGGTTCACTGGGGTGAACATGGGAGTCAATTCCTCAAGTCGATCAGAAAGTTTTGATGCAGGTAGGCCCGCGTGCGTTGAAGCTTAGCCCTGTGACAGGGATGGCAAGATCCCCGAATCGATTTCAGGCCCAACAGGTCCGTAGACGGATGAAGAGTACTCTGAAAGTGATGTATCGACAGTATTAGGCAGGATGATGCCGTCGTCCAGCCATTTTTACATCTGAGTCCTTAACGAAATGCTTTTTTCTCAGACAGATCGCCCGCAGGAACCCGCCGTGGTCACCCCCGACACCCCGCTCACGCCACTGCGCGACGGCCTCGGTCGCGCCATCACGGACCTGCGCCTTTCGGTGACCGACCGCTGCAACTACCGCTGCGTCTACTGCCGCACCGGCGAAAGCGGCGCCCTGTACAGCGAGCTCTCGATGGAGCTGTACCTGCGCATGGTGCGGCTCTTCGTCTCCATGGGCGTGGAGAAGATCCGCTTCACCGGCGGCGAACCCCTGATGCGTCGCGGACTCACCGACCTGATCGCGGAGGTCTCCAAGCTGCGCATGGCGCGCGACCCCGAAGAGCGCCTCGACCTGGCACTGACGACCAACGGCCACATGCTTGCGCCTATGGCAAAGGACCTTCGCGCCGCCGGACTCAACCGCCTGACCGTTTCGATGGACGCGGTCGAGCCGGATGTCTTCGCACGCATCACGCGTGTGCAGGACGGCTTCCAGAAGGTGCGCGATGGCATTCGCGCAGCCCAGGACGCAGGCTTCGAACGCATCAAGGTGAACTGCGTGCTGATGCGCGGCTTCAACGACGACCAGATCGAAGGCTTTGCCGAGTTCGCCCGCACCGAAGACGTGATCGTCCGCTTCATCGAGTTCATGCCGCTGGAGGAGGCCGACGACAACCCGGAATCCTCCCGGAAGTGGAGCCCCGACACCGTCGTGACCCATGACGAGATCCTCGCGCGGCTCGAAAAGTTATATTCTGTGCAACCGCTTGCGCCAAATCATTTGTCTGAAACCGCACGGCGGTATATTTTTGCCGATAACAGAAGTGAGATTGGAATCATCGCGCCGGTGAGCCGTCCCTTCTGTGGGCACTGTTCGAGGATCCGCTTGACCTCGGATGGCAAGCTCCGTACCTGCCTGTTCTCGCAGATCGATCACGATCTGGCGGGAAAACTCATGCGAGGTATGGAAGATGAGGCGGCGCGTGTGTGGATTCGCGAAGTCGTTGAGAAGAAAGAAGCACGTCATCACATCGGGGAAGCTGGCTTCCTGAAACCCGGTCGGGCGATGGTGCATATCGGCGGTTAGCTCTAAAGAAATGCCGTAAACGTTACGGCGCCAATGTTCGTCACAACATCTACTGTTTTTTGGATCATCGCAATTCTGTAGAGATTTTTTGTCTATGCTTGAAATGCGACCGGGCCTGAAACACTGTTGAGCCGCCAGGTGATTTGAGGCAGATGACGTCACGGTTGAAACGCGGAATGCAGCGCCTTGGGGTGGGCTTTGGCCCATCGCGCCCCATCGTGGTCTTCCCCAAGTTCGACGACGTTCAGCTCTTTCACGAAGTAGCCCGAGCGCTGACCTCGAACCTCGCGCTCGAGCCGCTGCTGCGCGAAATCCTCGGCCTGATGGAGCGCTACTTTGGCCCCGAGCAGTGGTCGCTACTGATCTGCGACGAGGAAAAGGGCGGCGAGATGTACTACGCGCTCACCTCGCGCCCGGACCTCGATGAGCTCCGCGACCTGCGCATCGCGCCCGGCGAAGGTATCGCAGGCTGGGTAGCGCGTACCGGCAACCCGCTGATCGTGCCCAACGTGAAGAAGGACCCCGAGTGGGCAGCGTTTGCCAGCCAGAACCCTGAGCTGAACTTGAAGTCGATCGCTGCGCTGCCGATTCAGCACGGCGGCCGCTCGCTGGGTGTGCTCATGCTGCACAACTCTGAGCTGGAGCTGCTGCCCGACGACGCGCTGAACTTCCTGCGCGTGCTCTGCGACTACACCGCGATCGCGCTCGAAAACGCGCGTCAGGTAAAGCTCGTCCATAAGCTTTCCATCACCGACGACTGCACCGGCCTCTTCAACTCCCGCTATATGTACGAGACGCTGGAGCAGGAGATCGCCGTCCTGCAGGACCCGCAGATCGTGTCGATCAAGCGCGAGTTCTCGCTGGTCTTCTTCGATCTCGATCACTTCAAGAGCGTGAACGATACGCACGGCCACATCGTGGGCTCACGCCTGCTGGCCGAGGTCGGCAACCTCGTGAAGCGTACGTTAGGACCCGACCACTCGGCCTTCCGCTATGGCGGCGATGAGTTCGTGGTGCTGCTCCGCGGTGCAGGCAAGGCCGAGGCCACGGCGATCATCCAGCACCTGCGCGAGACGCTGATCAACACCGACCTGAATACCGGCGGCGAGGTCACGCTGCGCATCAAGGCGAGCTTTGGCCTCGCGACCTTCCCCGAAGACGGCGCCGATCTCTACAGCATCATCCGCGCCTCCGACACGATGATGTACAAGGCCAAAGCCGACGGCCGCAACTGCATCGCGATCGCCGACCCCCTCAACCCGCAGGTGTTCGTGGCGCCGAAGGTATCGCGTCACAGTGAGCCCACTCCCGTCGAGGCAAGGAAGTAGCACGCAGGGAATGCAAAAGGCCACCTCGTACAGAGGCGGCCTTCACTCTTTGCGTTCGATGAACTGGGTGCCCCAGGTCTCGATGCCCAGGTCTCAATGCTGCGACCTGGGTTCGCAGGATGCCTGCGCGCCCACGTCTGCCTCTACTTGAAAAGCAGAGGCAGAATCGTCACAAGGTTCTCACGCCACACCGGCCACTGATGCGCGCCTTTGGTTTCGTGCGCCTCCACCGTGTAGCCCTTGCCCTGTGCCCACTTTACGAAATCGCGATTCGGCTGCAGCAGATGGTCGTCGGTACCTACCGAGGTCCACAGCAGCTTGAAGTTCGCAGCCTTGCCGTCGGCCTTCGGGAAGCGTGCATCGAAGCCTTCGTTGTGCACAGCGGCACTCATCGCAGCGACGTAGGCAAACTGTTCCGGGTGCGAAAGACCGAGTTCGATCGTCTCGAGTCCACCCATCGAGAGTCCGCTAACTGCGCGGTGATTGCGGTCCTTCGCGACGTTGTACTCACGCTCCACGGCGGGGATCACCTCGGTCTCCATCGAAGCGATGAAGTGGTCGACGTTGTTGTTCACCAGCGCGGGCTGCGACCACTGGCCAAAGCCGCCGGTGAGGAACTTGTAGTCGCCATAGCCCTGCGGCATCACGACGATCATGGGTACGGCCTTGCCGCTGGCGATCATACTGTCGAGCACGAAGTGCGCACGCGCCACCTGCGTCCACGCGGTGGCATCGTCGAGGTATCCGTGCAGCAGATAAAGCACAGGATAGCCACCCTTCTTCTTCGCGTCATAGCCTGCGGGCGTGTAGACGAGGTACTCGCTTTGGTTGGCAAACTGGTTCACCGTGGCGTGCGTCGTGAAGTGGTGCACCGTCACCTCGCCGTGCGGCACGTCGGTGAGCTCCCACGGCATGGCGGGCGTGCCCGGCACCTGCACCAGGCTCTCAAGGCCGACGAAGCTGTTGTGCACGCGCCACTGCGCGGGGTCGGGCTGGCGTACGCCGTCGACGATGAAGACGTAATCGTAGATCTCCGGTGCGAGCGCCGCGGTGGTAACGCTCCAGACACCGTTCTCGTCGCGGGTCATCGCGAGCGGCTGCGAGAGCGTGTCCATCGAGAGCTTCACGTCCTGCGCGGTGGGCGCGGCGACGCGGAAGGTGACTGTGCGATCCGCATGAACCTCAGCCGAGCGCCCCAGCAGCGACGGCGGAGGCGGCAACACGGCCTTGGTGGGGGCAGCGCTCTGCGCGAAGGCGAGCGGCGAAACGAGGGCGAGTGCAGCGGCGAGCAGCGTGCGATTCATATCGCGAGTGTACGCCTGTGGGTGGGGAGGGTTTAGGGCCCAGGGTTTAGGGTTTAGGGTTTGGAAAACTCTCTCCTTAGCACGAAGGGGGGTTCACCAGTCTCGATCCAAGACGAACGAGTTCGCCAGGTCTCGACTCACCACAAATCCGGGTGCCCCAGGTCTCGATTTTTGAGACCTGGGTTTGCAGGATGCTGGCGGAGATCTGTGGTTCCCACAGTCTGCACAAAACCGCGTACGGATGGAGCACCCGATAGTGCGGGCTGTGATGAAGGAACCCTGAGGAATCATCGCTCTCCCACGTCTCAAGAATCGAGACGTGGGGCACCCGTTCGTAGAGGGTAAGAAGAGTTTGTGGACGGTGAAAGAGTTCGTGAAGCGTAAAAAGGAAAGCGTCCCGCAGTGGGACGCTTTCTTCTGGTGTTGATTCGTGGATCAACCGGTGTTGCGGAGACCCGCGCTGATGCCGTTGATCGTCGCTGTGATGGCACGATCGAGATCTTCGCTCGTCTGGCCTTCACGCTTCACACGCAGCAGCTCAAGCTGCAGCAGGCTCATCGGATCCACGTACGGATTGCGCAGGCGGATCGAGTTCGCGAGCACATCGTTGCGCTCGAGCAACTCCTTCTGCTCGGTGATCGCGAGCACCATGCGGCGCGTGCGTTCGAACTCCTCCTGCAGCATCGTGTAGACACGCGTGCGCAGCTCTTCGTTCTCCACCATCGACGCGTAGAGCTTCGCGATCGCAAAGTCGGCCTTCGCCAGCGCCATCTCCACGTTGCGGATCATGTCGAGGAAGAGCGGGAAGCTTGCAGCCATCTGCTGCAGAAGCTTCAGACCGCCGCCGTGACGATTGACAAAGCTTTCGAGCGCATGACCAACGCCGAAGTAGGCCGGCACCACGTGGCGCGACTGCATCCAGCCGAAGACCCACGGAATCGCGCGAAGGTCCGCCATCGAGCGCTTCTTCGTGGCGCTTGCGTCGATGCGCTTCGCAGGACGCGAGCCGATGCGCGCGTGCTCGAGCTCTGCCACCGGCGATGCCTGCTCGAAGTACGGAAAGACGTCGGGGTTGTCGGCGATGTGCTCGCGGTAGTACGCGAAGCTGTCGTCGGAAAGCTCATCGAGCGCGGCTTCCCACGAGGGCTCGATCGCTCCGGTGAGATGCGTCGTGTTCTCCACCGTGCGGTCGGGACGCGCAAGCGCGTCCAGCGATGCAGCGATCATCAACTCCAGGTTGCGCTCGGCGAGAACGACATCGGAGTACTTCCAGTGCAGCACTTCACCCTGCTCGGTGAGGCGCAGCTCGCCGGTAAAGCTTTCAAGCGGCTGCGCATAGATGCTGCGATGCGTCGGTCCACCACCGCGGCCCACCGTGCCTCCGCGACCGTGGAAGAGGCGCAGCTTCACGCCACACTCGCGGGCCACCTCATGCAGCGCGCGATGTGCCTTCCAGATCTGCCACGTGGAGGCGATCATGCCGCCATCCTTGTTGGAGTCCGAATAGCCGAGCATCATCTCCTGCGTGTTGTCCCACGCATCGAGCAGCGGCTTGTACGCAGTGCTGGTCCAAAGCTTGCGGCAGATTTCAGGCGCGGCTTCGAGATCGGGAATGCTCTCAAACAGCAGCACCGGCTGCAGGCCCGGGCCCGCCTTGGTGTTTTCCACCTTCACGCCACCAAGGCGCGAAAGCCACACCACGCGCAGCGCATCCTCGGCGGTCGATGCACCGGAGACAACGTACTGCGTGATGCTCTGCGGCGTCGCCTGCTTCAGCGCGGCAACCGCGCGAATCGTGTTGATGACCTCGGCGGTCTGATCGCTGATGGTCTCGGGCAGCGAACCATCTTCGTGCCACGCGGTCAGCTCCTTCACTGCGGCCTCATGCACCAGCGCGTGCTGGCGAATGTCGAGCGTCTGCAGGTGAAACCCGAAGGTGCGCACCGAAAGAATCAGCGGCGCGATGTACTTTTCGGCGAGGCGCGAACCGTTGTTCGACGAGAGCGAGTTCCACAGCAGCGTGAGGTCGGCGAGATACTCCGTCCAGCTGGCGTAGAGCGGCAGCGCAGCATTCGACGAGAGCGCAAGGTTGCGGAACATCGTGGACGCAGGCGTACCGCCGAGACGTAGCGTCATCGCCGCAAGGTGAAAGCGCACAGCCTCGTTCGGAATCGTATTCGCCGCGATGCTGTGGCCCGCGTTGCGCAGTTCGGTGAGCGTCTCTTCGAGCCTCGCGCAAAGCTCGCTCGAGATCGGCGCCTGATGTTGCGATGAAGCGAGCTCTTCGAAGATGTGGTTCAGCTCGCGCACGTAGTAGGCGAAGAGCAGCGAGCGCGACATCGCGAGCGCTTCTTCGGTGGTCTCTGCCGTGACGAACGGATTGCCGTCGCGGTCGCCACCGATCCACGAACCGAAGCGCACGACCACTGGCAGATCGAGCAGGCTCGTGTGCGCGGTCGGATCTTCCGGTGGGAACTCGGCGTCGAAGGCCGCAGCAAGTTCGCGATAAAGCGCAGGAATCGTCGCAAAGATCGAAGCCTCGTAATAATCAAGGCCCATGCGGATTTCATCGCGCACCGTAGGACGCGCATCGCGCACGTCGTCGGTCTGCCACAACGCCGTGATCTCAGCGAGCACGCTTTCTTGAATGGCGTCGAGCTCGATGGCAGGCAGCGCGATATCGTCGAAGCGCTCGAGCAGATCGGAGATCGAGCGGCGCTTGAACATGACGCTGCGGCGCGCAACCTCGGTGGGATGAGCGGTGAAGACAGGCGTGATGCGAATTTCGGAGAGCACTTCCCACACAGACGCACGCACGTGGCCAGCTTCGCGCAGGCGGCGCAGCGTGCCGCGGAAGCTGCCGCGCTGTGCACTGGCGGTACTGTTCAACAGCGCCGCGCGACGGCGGCGCTTGCGGTGGTTCGTCTCTGCAAGGTTGATCAGCTCGAAGTAGAACGCAAAGGCACGCGCTACGTCGTACGCATGGCGCGGGTCCGCAGCGATCCCGCGCGTCAGCTCGCGCGCTTCGTCGAGAAAGCGCGCAGCGGCAGCATGGTCGCCACTGGCCTCAGCATCGCGGCGAGCGATGGTGGTGCGACGCAGGCTCTCGACCGCGTCAAAGAGCTTGTCGCCACCCTGCTCGCGCAGTACCTGGCCGAGCAGCGTGGCGAGCGAACGTACATCGCGCCGCAGGGGCGCTTGCTTGGCGTCAAAATCGCGGGCTTCGAATTCACGAAGCCGATCGGCCCAGCTGGCCGGTGTCCACAACGAAGGCATGGCTAGATTTTCCCACGGTTAGAGGAGCGGTGCGCTCGTTTACGCGCGCGCCCGTTCATAAAGTCGCAACTGCACGAATGCGGCCTCGACAAGTGGAACATCGATCGCACGCAAACGCGCACGACGCACAAGATCGCCGAGAATCTGATCGCATTCCACCGAGTAACCGCGCGTAAAGTCGCGATACATCGAGCTTTCAAGCGTCGAATCCTTCTCGGTAAGGCGCTCGCGAATCATCGCGATTGTCTTCTCCTCGGGCATCATGTCGTACGCGGCACAAGTCGCGAAGACCTCATCCATGACACGGTTTTCCAGCCGCGTACCCACGCCGTCGAACTCGTCGAGCGCTTGCACGGTGCCAATGGCCCCGCGCGTGAGGATGTTGATGGCATTCAGCGAAGCGAGCAGAATCCACTTGCCCCACATATCGCGCAGAATCTCCGGCGAGAGTGTGGCGACGAAGCCCGCATTCTTCAGCGTGGCGTCTACCGCGGCGATGCGCGCCTGCTGCGCTTCGCTGAGCGTGCCGTAAGCGAGCTCGTTCAGCGGCGTCATCTGCCACACAGCGCCATCCGGCGCGATGTCGCCGACGATGCGACAGAAGCCGCCGAGCACCTTCTCAGCACCGAAGCGCGCAGAGAGTTTGTCGAGGTGCTGCATGCCGTTCAGCAGTGGGAGGATGAGCGTGTTGTCGCCGACGGCGGGCGCGAGGTCGTTCACCGCGCTCTCAAAGCCATAAGCCTTCACGGAGAGCAGAATCAGGTCAAAGGGCTTGGCGCTGGCAAGCGTATCGGCCGCGATCAGTTGCGGTGCTGCGAGCGTTTCATCGCCGCCCGGTGTGCGAATCACGAGGCCCTTGTCGCGCAGCAGATCGGCGCGCTTGCCGCGTACGAGAAAGGTGACATCGCGCCCAGCCAGCGCGAGCCGGCCGCCATAGTATCCACCGGTCGCTCCGGCGCCTACAACCAGAATCCTCATCGAAATGCACGTACTCCTTCACTCTTTACGATACGCATCTTCCGGCGGTCCCGAGTAGTCTAGGAGTTCTAGGAGTCTTTTGAAGTGACGAATTCGCCTGACTATTTTTCGCTCTTTGATCTGCCGCGCCACTTGAACATCGATCTGCAGGCGTTGGAGAAGACCTTCTACGCGCAGTCGCGCCGCCTGCATCCGGACCGCTTCGCCGCAAAGCCTGCGGAAGAGCAAGAGGCCGCGCTCGTCGCGAGCTCGCGCCTGAACGATGCGTACCGCACGCTGAAGGACCCCGTCGCTCGCACGGAGTATCTGCTTTCGCTCGAAGGTGTGCAGATGGAAGAGCAGTCGCGCGCGGCGACCGACGCCGCAAAGGCCTCAGGCACCGCGAAGAAGCAGGTAGCTCCACCAGACTTGCTGGAAGAGGCGTTCGAGCTGAACATGCAGCTCGAAGAGATGCGCATGAACAAGAAGATGGGCGAGGACGATCCGCAGGTGCGTGCCGATCTCGAAGGCGCCCGCGAGCGCTTCACGAAGATGTTGAAGGATCTTGAAGAGAAGCTACGCGCGCTCTGGACCGAGTGGGACAATTGCGCCGACGCACACGATGACGCCGGCAAGACCACCGCGCGCGATGCCATGGTGGCGCTGCTGAATCGCCGCTCCTACGCGCGCAACCTCGTACGCGATGTGAACGAAGCGCTCGAGTAGCCACCTGCGGCGAGGCCCGCTCCTGACAAGAGATTCGTCACGAACGGGCCACCTGAAACTTACTCTTCGCCGACCTTCAGTACCGCAAGGAAGGCTTCCTGCGGGATGTCGACCTTGCCGATGCGCTTCATGCGCTTCTTGCCTTCCTTCTGCTTGTCGAGCAGCTTGCGCTTACGCGAGATGTCGCCACCGTAACACTTGGCGATCACGTTCTTGCGGATCGCCGACACCGTCGAACGCGCGATGATCTTTGAGCCGATCGCCGCCTGGATTGCCACTTCAAACATCTGGCGTGGGATCAGCTCGCGCATCTTCTCGACGAGCACCTTGCCGCGGTCGTACGCTGCATCGCGGTGAACGATCAGCGACAACGCATCGACCGGGTCGCCGCCGATGAGGATATCCATCTTCACCATCGGCGAAATCCACGTGCCAGCGAGGTGATAGTCGAGCGACGCGTAGCCGCGTGACACCGACTTCAGGCGATCGTAGAAGTCGAGCACGATCTCGTTCAACGGCAGCTCATAGGTGAGCATCACGCGCGTCTCGCTGACGTACTCGATGTTCTTCTGCACGCCGCGCTTGTTTTCGACGAGCTTCAGAATGTTGCCGACATACTCTTCGTTCGTGAGGATCTTCGCCTCGATGATCGGCTCTTGAATCTCTTCAATCTCGCTCGGGTCCGGCCAGCGCGACGGGTTCTCCACGATGATCTCGCGGCCGTCGGTGAGCTTCACCTGGTACTGCACACCCGGTGCGGTCGTGATGAGGTCGAGGTTGTACTCGCGCTCCAGGCGCTCCTGAATGATTTCAAGATGCAGCAGGCCAAGAAAGCCGCAGCGGAAGCCAAAGCCCAGAGCCACCGAGGACTCCGGTTCGAAGTTGAACGACGAGTCATTGAGGCGCAGCTTCTCGAGTGCATCGCGCAACATGCCATGCTCGTGCGAGTCCACCGTGTAGAGACCCGCGAAGACCATCGACTTGATGTCTTCAAAGCCCGGCAGAGCATCGTTGCAGGGGCGATCTACATGCGTGATCGTATCGCCGACCTTGGTGTCGGCAACATTCTTGATCGTCGCGACGAGGAAGCCGACTTCGCCCGCCGAGAGCTCCTTGAGCTCGAGCGGCTTCGGCGTCATCACGCCCATGCTGTCGATCAGGAACTCGCGACCGTTCGAGAGCAGCTTGATCTTGTCGCCCTTCTTCAGCGTGCCGTTGATGATGCGCGCGAGAATGATGACGCCCTTATACGGGTCAAACCAAGAGTCGAAGATGAGCGCCTGCAGCGGGGCAGAGGGGTCGCCCTTCGGCTGCGGCACAAGATGCACGACCGCTTCGAGAATGTCTGCAACGTTGAGGCCCGTCTTCGCGGAGACGGCGACGGCATCATCCGCAGGCAGGCCCACGGACTTCTCGATCATCTCCTTGGTGCGCGGAATGTCCGCGCTGGGCAGGTCGATCTTGTTGATGACCGGAATGATCTCAAGCCCGTTCGAGATGGCGAGGTACGCGTTTGCAAGCGTCTGCGCTTCCACACCCTGCGAGGCGTCCACCACCAGCAGCGCGCCTTCGCACGAAGCGAGCGAGCGCGAGACTTCGTAGCTGAAGTCCACATGGCCGGGGGTATCGATGAGGTTCAGCTGATAGTTATGGCCGTCGGAGGCCTTGTACATCATGCGCACGGTGTGCGCCTTGATGGTGATGCCACGCTCGCGCTCGAGGTCCATGGCGTCGAGCACCTGCGCCTGCATCTCGCGCTGCGTCAGCGAGCCGGTAATTTCCAGCAGGCGGTCAGAGAGGGTCGACTTGCCATGATCGATGTGCGCGATGATGGCGAAATTGCGAATAAACTTTGGGTCCATGAGGAAGGCCGCGGCGCTGGAGCCCGCGAATTTCTAGGATATCAGCCTGTACGAACGGGTGCCCTATGTCTCCACTTTTGGAGACATGGGTTTCCAGTGAAGTAGGCGGAGATCGGAAAATGCCGAGTCGAGATTCTCGCTCTCCCACATCTCAAAAATCGAGAAGTGGGGCACCCGGCGTTTGTGACTCTCCGAGAGAAAGAACGATGCCTACGCGCGCAGCGCACGCCAGCGCTTGCCCAGCCAGCGGTTCCAGTACATCAGGACGCCGGTGATGCTCAGCACCGGCAGGCTCAACCCAAGCGCCGCCCACAGTACCCTCACGCCCAGTCCCCACAGCGTGCCGAAGTGCAGCGGATACATCAGCCACAGGAACCAGTCGCCGAGCGTCTTGTTCTGGCCGTAGTGCCACTGCGAGAGCAGCGTGCCGCTTACGCCGTCGAAGGTGTCGATGTCGCGATGGGAGAAGTCGCCGTGCTGGCGGGTGTCCACATAAATCGTCACCGCCGCGCCAGGCTTGGCCGCAGGCGAGATGCCGGCAACGTGGCCCGGGGAAAGCCGCTGCGCCTGCGCGACGATGCCGTTCAATGGAGCCAGCGCTGTGGCGCTCGTCGGCGGTGCCTTCGCGGCTACCGGCGGCTGCATGCCGTGCAGCGGCGACACCGCGTTCACCACCTTCATCACGCCCTGCGGAGCGAGGAAGTACACCGCCGTGATGCCCCACCACGACACGATCAGTAGCGTCCAAATGCCGATGGCGTTGTGCGCGTCGTAGTTGATGCGCTTCCAGCCGTGGCGCAGCGAGATGCGCAGGCCACGCATCCACACGCGCACGCCGGGCCACCAGAGAAACAGCCCGGTGATCGCGAGCAGCAGCAGGCCAATGCCCGCGCAGCAGTTGATCGTGAAGCCCGTCTGACCCATCAGCAGATAGACGTGAAAATCCTGCACCCAGTCGATGAAGAGCCTGTGCGGCAGCGGTTGCGGCGCGCCGGTGTACGGATCGGCAGGCAGCATCTGCGTCTTGCCCACGGCATCGGTGACGTACACGAACCAGTGCGGATCCGCGGGCGAGGGCAGCGTGAGGAAACTGACCGTCTGGCCGGGAAACTTTGCATGCGTCGCGGCCATCACCTGATCGGCGGTGGCGAACGGCACCCCCGCCTGCTCGACGACCGCAGGCAGCGAAGCGCGGCGAATCTCATCCTGAAACACCAGCAGCGATCCGCTCAAGCCGATCGCCGCGACGTACAACGACAGCAGGACGCCCAGCCAGAGATGAACCTGGAAGAGCGCCCTGCGCAGCCACAGCTTTCGTGGATGATGAATGGCCGTTGCGAGCATCGTTAGAAGTGGTACTTCGCCTGACCGATGACATTACGTGCCGAGCCGTAGGCGCAGTACGCGAGGCCCGAGCAGGTCGCGACATAGCGCGTATTCGCAATGTTCGTCGCGTTCACCTGCAGGTCCATCCAACGCCAACGATACCGCAGCGAAGCATCCATCAGTGTGAAGTTCGGGATGCGAATCGTGTTCGCCGCATCACCGTACGATGCGCCAGTAAAGCGCACGCCGAAGTTGCCGCCGAGGCCCTTGAAGCGACCGTTCGGGCGCGCGTAATCCGCCAGCGCTGAGACGCTGTTCTTCGGCACCTGAGGCAGCCACTTGTTCAGGTACGTCGGCGTGAGCGAAGAGGTCTGCGTCACGTTCGTTGCCACCACAGAGTAGCCCGCGTGAACGTTCAGGCCATGACCCACCGCGCCAACCGCTTCGAGCTCAATGCCACGTGAACGCGCCTGTCCAATCTGCGTGTTGTAGAGCGGATTGGTCGGGTCTGTAGCGAGCACATTGTTCTGCAGAATGTTGAAGAAGCTGAAGGTCGCATAGCTCGACCAGCTCTTCGGCTGGAATTTCACACCAGCCTCATGCTGGTTGCCGGTCTGCGGCTTGAAGAGCTTGCCGTTGACGTCGGTGCCGCTCTGCGTGGTCGGCTGGAAGGAGGTGGAGTAGCTGTAGTACGGGCTCAGGCCAAAGCTGGTGAGGTACATCACGCCTGCGCGGCCAGTGAACTTCGAGTCGTTCTGATGCTCGTAGCTCTTGGTCGTCGTGTACGCCGTCGGGTACGAGGTGTAGTCCGTCAGCGCCCAGTCTTCGCGACCGCCGAGCGTGATGATCAAACGCTCGCGGAACTTCACCTGGTCCTGCAGATACCCGCCATGCTGCTGGCCGAGCAGCCAGTAGTTCGAGAGCACCGCAAGGTTTGACGGGATCGCTCCCGGAGCGCCGTACACCGGGTTATACGCGTTAATGTCGCTCGCCTGTCCGTAGCTGGAGTTGACCTTCGTACCCAGCCAACCATAGTCATAGCCCGCGAGGAAGGTGTGCTGCCAGTTCTTCGTGGTGATGCGCTTGATGGCGCGCGTGTCCATCGTGTGGATGTCGTTCGACTGCGGATAGGTGTAGGCATAACGGGCGACGTTCGTGGTGCTCGTGCCGTCGAAGCCAATGCCATATACCGTGCGCGCCGCCACGTTCATGTGCTGGAAGCGATAGTTCTGGTGCAGGTCGATGCCATTCTCGAAGAGATGATCGGCGAAGTATCCGGCCGAAGCCTGATCGCGCTTCACGTACTCCCAACCGGGCTCGCCGAGGAAGGTGCTCACCGGCAGAAAGCCGCCGTTCGCGTTCGGATACAGCGTGCCCACCGCAGGCAGAAACTGCGACCACGCCGTGCGGTCATGCTGGTAGTCGCCGAAGAGCGTCACGTTCGTGCGATCGCTCGGGCGCCACGTCAGCGACGGCGCAATCAAGCGGCGATTGTCCGGCGTGTAGTTCGTCTGCGTGCCGCTGTTGCGGATCAAGCCTTCGAGGCGATAGAAGAGATGCGGGTTTGCCTTCGCAAACGGGCCGGTGAGGTCGATCGCAATCTGGCGGCGGTCATACGCGCCGAACTGCGCCTGAATCTCACGACGCGTTTCCGTCGCCGGACGCTTGGTCGTGAAGTTCACCAGACCGCCCGGAGGCGCCTGACCGTAGAGCACGCTCGATGGTCCCTTCACCACTTCGATCGTCTCGATCTCATACGGGTCCATCTTGCCGGCCAGCGAGTTCCAGCGCATGTTGTCGCGGAAGACGCCGACGGCGTCCGCCGTGAAGCCGCGAATCTTCATCCAGTCAAAGCGCGGCTCCGTGCCGTACTCGTCGGTCTGCATGCCGGGCGTGTAGTGCAGCGCCTCGTTCAGCGTGGAGGGGTTGCGCACCTCAAGCTCATGCTGCGAAACCATGTTGATCGTCACCGGCATCTCGGCGATCGGCGTGTCCGTCTTCGAGCCGGTGTTGGTGGAGTAGGGCACAAAGGTCGCGTCCGCCGTCACATTCACCATGTCCGTCGAGGAGCCGACGTTCAACGCGAGCTTCGCGTTCGTCGCGGGGAGATTCAACGGCTGGTTCAGTGTCGTGAAGCCCGCCGCCGAGATGCTGACGTTATATTGCCCGGGCTTGGTGCGCAGCGTGGCCGCGCCGGAGGCATCCGCGACCACCGAGACGGTGTACGCGCCGCAGCGCACCGTCACCGAGGCGCGCGGGATCGCAGCGCCGGTGTTGTCGGTGATGAGAACGGTCGAGGTCGTGGCGGAACCGGCCTCCTGCACCTGGCAGGGAAGCTCGGCCGCAGGCGCGGCAGGTGTGGCAGCGAAGACCGGCGAAGCAAGCAGGAGGGCCGCAGCGAGCGCGCCGACCTGGGAGGCTTGAAAGCGATTGAACATGGAAGTAGGTCTCTTCAACAACGCTCGAAGCGGGGCCTTCTGCCTCCTGAGGGCGAAGGTCTCTCGCGCTCCAGCGCGGGGTTGGGCGAGCGATAACTCGCGACACAGGTGGAGTTAGGGTCCAGCAGGAAGAGCGCTCCCTTACCAGCCCGCCAGCGGCGCGCAACGACCGAGGCAATCATGGACTAAATGAGTCCTATATCGAGAGTAGCAACCCCGAACTTCCCTCGCAAGGCTTGCGGGCGAAATTCGCACCAAATTAGTCCTCGTTCTCGTTAACGGTTTTTATGGCATTAGCTGCCATAGCGGATTACTCTACTGACGAAGGAGTGCTCATGCCGACCCGTAATGTGTTTCTGACCGAGCATTTCGACGAGTTCGTTGCCGACGGCATCCAGACCGGGCGCTACAGCAACGCGAGTGAGGTCATTCGTGAGGGCCTGCGCTTACTGGAGCAGCGAGACCGCGAGGACCAGGCGAAGATCGCATGGCTGCGCGGCGCGGTGCAGGAGGGTCTGGACTCGCATGCGCGCGGTGAGTTCGTCACGCTCGCCGGTGAGGATGAGATCAGAGACCATCTGCGACAGCTGAAGGCACGTGGCTAAGAACTCCGCTCGCAAGCTTGAGTTGACCGCGAGGGCCGACGTCGATCTTCTCGAAGTCATGGCCTGGAGTGAGGCCGAGTTTGGTGAATCCGCGGCGGAAATATACGAGCACCTCCTCGCACAGGCACTTTTCGATCTGAGCATGGACGCCTTTCGCCCGGGCTCGACAGCGCGCCCTGAAATCCTCGATGGCGTTCACAGCTATCACCTTCGTTTCAGCCGCGACCACGTCTCTGGAGAACGGGTGAAGCGTCCCCGGGACCTTCTGCTCTTCCAAGTGACGGACGAGGCGGTCATCGTGCTGCGCGTGCTGCATGACAGCCGCGACCTGAAGCAGCATATGTCTTGAGGCAAGCAGCGGAGGCCATTGCTAAAATGAGCGTGATGTCCACCGCTACCGGTCTTTCGCCCGAAGTTCTCGCCAAGTACCAGGCCGTCATCGGCCTCGAAGTCCACTGCCAGCTCCTCACGAAGACCAAGGCCTTCTGCGGCTGCAAGAACGAGTACGGCGGCGAACCGAACACGCACACCTGCCCCACCTGCCTCGGCCTGCCGGGCGCGCTGCCGGTGCTGAACCGCCAGGCCGTGGAGTTCGCCGTGCTCGCCTCCAAGGCGGTGAACTGCACGATCAACGAGCGCAGCGTCTTCGCGCGCAAGAACTACTTCTACCCGGACTCGCCCAAGGGCTACCAGATCTCGCAGTTCGACAAGCCGCTCTCCGAGCACGGCCACCTGATGGTGACCGGGCCCGACGGCCAGCCGAAGAAGATCGGCATCACGCGTATCCACATGGAAGATGATGCGGGCAAGAGCATCCACGACGGCTTTGCCGACTCCGTGCGCCGCACCTACATCGACCTCAACCGCGCGGGCACCCCGCTCATCGAGATCGTCTCCGAGCCGGACCTGCGCTCGGCCGATGAGGTCTTCGAGTACCTGACCAAGCTGAAGGAAATCCTGCTCTACACCGGCGTTTCCGACTGCAACATGGAAGAGGGTTCGCTGCGTTGCGACGCGAACGTCTCCGTGATGCTGAAGTCCGACTGGGAAGCGCGCGGCACCGCCGCCTACGGCACCAAGGCCGAAGTGAAGAACGTGAACTCCTTCCGTTACATCCGCTCGGCTGTCGAGTACGAAATCGAGCGCCAGATTTCAGTGATCGAAGAAGGTGGCCGCGTGGTGCAGGAGTCGCGCCTCTGGAACTCCGCCGAAGGCCGCACGTACTCGATGCGTTCGAAGGAAGAAGCGCACGACTACCGCTACTTCCCTGAGCCCGATCTGCCTGCGCTCATCGTCGGCGAAGAGTGGCTGAAGAACATCCTCTCGAACCTGCCCGAGCTGCCGGAAGCGCGTCGCGCTCGCCTCACCAGCGAGTACGGCCTGAACGCGCAGGACGCGGCGACGCTCACCACCGATCGCGAACTCGGCGACTTCTTCCAACAGGCTGCCAAGCTCGCAAAGAGCCCGAAGCGCGTCGCGTCGATCCTGCTCAGCGAGATCACGATGCGTCTGCGCGCGGCGGAGATTGAACTCGGCCAATCGCCGGTTTCGCTCAACGGCCTCGTGCTCGCCGCCGACCTGACCGAAGCCGGCGAGATTAGCTCCAAGCAGCTCAAGCAGTTGCTCGACACCTGCTTCACCGAGGGCAAGGACTTCAGCGCGATCTACGAGCGCGACAAGCCGCAGCAGATCTCCGACACCTCGGCGATCGAAGCGATGATCGACGAAGTGATCGCCGCAAACCCCGCGCAGGTCGCGCAGTTCAAGGGCGGCAAACGCACAGTGAGCGCCTTCTTCGTCGGCCAGGTGATGCGGGCCTCGAAGGGCCAGGCAAACCCGGCTCTGCTGAACGAACTCGTCATCAAGAAGCTCGACGCGTAGCGCACAACAGGACACAAACGAAAAGCGGCAGAGCCTTAGCTCTGCCGCTTTCTGTTGCTGCTTACGTGTTTAGCGCGAAGCTGCGATGATCGTGCTCGCGATGATGCCCGTTGCGACAGCTGCCATCACGTAGTTGCCGTCCACCTGGCGCCACTCATAACCGCGGGGCGGAGGGGCGAGGTGGTAGGCGCGATAATCCACGCGTTGACCACGGCGCCAGTCGTTCGGCGGAAGACGATAGCCGCGGCGCCAGTTATCGTGGCGCACGTAACCCGGAGGCGGACCGCCCGGGCGTCCCGGAGGGGGGCCACCGGGGCCACGATGATCATCGTGGTGGTCGTCATAACGTTGCGCGGTTGCCATCGGCGCGGCGCTCAGCGCCATCGTGAACAGCAGCGCACTCGCAGTCAAAACCTTATTGAACTTCATGTCGTTGATCTCCTGTCGTTCTGGGATCCCAATTACTTTCGCGTGGGCATCGGCCATAAGTTGGAAGCGACCCCACACACGTCCTCAGTAAGATGCAGGCTTCAGCATCGCCGTCTTTCGCTTCGTGAAAAATTTTTTCTGGAGCTTGCACTGACATCATCGTTCCCGATGCGGCACCTATCGGAACTCACGAAGAATCTTCCACCTGCGAGCATGCGTCTACAGAGGAGAACCACTATTCCGGAGACCTCTTCCTCTTGCCTTCTGCCTCTGCTTCGCGCGAAATCCATCCGAGCATCATTCTCTCCATCTGTTGCATGAGCCTGCTGCTCACCGGCATGGACGTCACGATCGTCAACGTGGCGCTGCCCGTCATGCAGCGCGAGCTACACGCCACCGTCGCGCAGCTGCAGTGGATCATCGACGCCTACACACTCGTCGTCGCCAGCCTGCTGATGCTCTGCGGTTCGATGTCTGACCGATTCGGTCGTCGACGCGTCTTCCAGATCGGCATGACCACCTTTGCCGTCGGTTCGCTGCTCTGCAGCCTCGCGCCGAACATCCACACGCTCATCGCCTTCCGCGCGGTGCAGGGCATCGGCGCCAGCATGATGAATCCGGTCGCGTTGTCGATCATCGCGAACGTCTTCACGCAGCCGAAAGACCGCGCTCGCGCCGTTGGCGTCTGGGGCGCGGTCGCCGGTGTCTCGCTCGCCGCAGGCCCGCTGCTCGGAGGCTTCCTGACGCAGAGCTTCGGTTGGCGCGCCATCTTCTGGGTCAACCTGCCCATCGCGCTTGCGGCGATTCTGCTCACCATCAAGTACGTGCCGGAGTCGCGCGCACCGCGTGCCCGTCGCCCCGATCCGCTCGGCCAGGTGCTCGTGCTCGCATTCCTCACGCTGCTCACCTACGGCGTCATCGACAGCCCCCGCGCCGGTTGGAGCGCGCCCTCCACACTCGCGATGCTCGCCGCCGCCGCCGCGCTCTTCGTCTTCTTCCTGGTGCATGAGTCGCGTCGTCGAGAGCCGCTGCTCGACCTGCGCTTCTTCCGCAGCGTACCGTTCTCTACCGCCACCTTCCTCGCGCTCATCGCCTTCGCGTCCTTCGCGGGCTTCCTCTTCCTCAATGTGATCTATTTGCAGGAAGCACGCGGCTACTCCGCTCTGCATACAGGCCTCTGCACGCTGCCACTCGCCGTGGCGATGATGATCACCGCGCCGCTCTCCGGCAAGCTTGTTGCCGCACGCGGCCCGCTGTACTCCATGCTGATCTCCGGCACCGCATTCGTCGCGTCGACGGCAATCCTCACACAGCTTTCGGACGCGCTTCCGCTACCGCTGCTGCTGCTTGCCTACGCGCTCTTCGGCACCGGGCTCGGCATGGTGAACCCCGCCATCTCCAACACCGCCGTCGCGGGGATGCCACTCTCTCAGGCGGGGGTGGCCGCGGCCATCGCTTCTACCGGTAGACAGGTTGGCGCAGCGCTCGGTGTCGCCATCGCAGGCACCACCATCGCCATCGCACACCAGCAGCACAAGGACTTCGCCAGCAGCACGCATTCCATCTGGTGGGCGATGCTCACAGGCGGCGTGCTCGTCTTCCTCGCCGGCATCGTGGCGCGCACGCAGTGGTCGCAGAAGAGCACCGACTACGTCGCTCATCTCTTTGACATGCCCGCGCAGTAGCGCGCGGCTACAACGGCAGGCAGCCTGATAGCATCGCACTACTCTATGCGCAAAGTTCTGCTCGCCACGACGCTGTTGCTCGTCGGTTGCCACACCATGCCTTACACACCGCCCGAAAAGCCCATGCCGCCGAACACGATCCTGCTCTCGCAGATGATGCGCGAGCTCACGGCCGAGCATCCGCAACTCGTGGAGCAACTCGTTGCGCAGATCAACGACACCGGCAAGAAGGGCCCGGCGTACCTCACGCCGAAGCTCGCCGACGAACTCCGCAAACGCATCCTGGGCCGCGACTGGGGCGGACTCGATCGCTTTCCCGGTTGGACGATGAGCGAGGTGAACCCGACCGTGCGCGTGGTCTCGCACTTCGCCGGCAAGAGCGACAAGCTCGAAGGCCTGAGCGCCGCGCATCCCGGTTCACCCACTCCAGCGCTGAGCGATGAGCAGACACGCAACTTCATCGACCTCGGGCCTTACATGCTCGAGCGCGGCCATCATGTCTCGCTCGATGAGCCTTCGACCTTGCCGCCCTTCAGCACGCAAGGTCTCGTGAGCGAACTCGGCGCAGGCGTCACACGTGGCGATGGCGCGAACGACCTCGCGCCCGAACATGCGGAGTCGCAACGACTCGCCGATGTAATGAACCGCCTCGCGTTGAACGACTACGACAACGCGCGATCGTTCTCCGCAAGCGTTGAGGAACACTCCGCTACGACGCCGCAGCAACTCATCACCGCGCTGCAGCAGAGCGGGCACACCGTTACGGTCATCGACGCGCGCTACTTCGCGAACTTCGGCCACTTTCATTTCCGCGGGCAGGACGTGATGATGCCATTCTGGATCAACACGCAGATCGCCGTGCCGCATACAGGCAGCCTCCTGCATCGCGATCGCCCGCTGCTCATCCCCGTTTCGCACGCGGAGTACGAATGGCAGATTCGCGGGCCGAAGATCAACGCCGACATCAGCTACTACTTCGGCATCGACGGCAAAAGCGAATGGCGCACCATGGACACGCTCGATCAACCGTGGGTGTTGAAGCGCGCCGCACACACCTACACCGGCGAGCAAGCCGTCGAGGTCACGCGCCTCGCTGGACTCATCACCGTGGCCTTCATGCGCCAGCACGCCAAGCGCCCCACGCTGCCCTTCGGCGGCTACTACGCGCTCGGTGTCTGCCAGGACGGCGTCTCCGCCATCGAGCGCAAGATGACCGGCAAGGTCACACTCTTTCCGAACACCGCTGACGCGTCGCTCTTCGACGATCCGCGCGATGCCGAGGTAAACGCGATGATGGCCGCGATCCCCAAGGACCGCGCGGGCGCGCTGCCCGAGCCTGAGCGCATCTTCGGATCGCTGCCCACGGACGACTTCGCGAAGATCACGATCCCTGGTCTCGCCGATGACCTGCGCGCAACGCATGACGCGTGGCAAGCAGGCACACTCCGCCGCACACATGGATGGCTCTACTATGCGGCCATCTACGCCGGCGCGGCTGTGCTCGCCGGCGCGGCGTTAGCGCTCGCGTATCGCAGGCGCAGCCAATAAGCCGGGTGCCCCACATCTCGATTTTTGAGATGTGGGAGAGCGATACTGCCTGGCCTTGATCAATTTCTCTGAAAACCCAGGTCTCAAAAATCGAGACCTGGGGCACCCGTCCGTTGCGATGGGGTGACACCATCGTCAGCGCTCGAGCACGAACGGGTAGGGCACGACTTCGGTCGTGCCGTCAGTACACGTGATCGCGAGCGGCTTCAGCCGCTGAGGTGCGTCTGGCCATGCAACGTCGCTACAGCCTCATGCACTCCAACAATGCTGGAGGCTTCACCCATGGCAACGAAAAAGGCTGCAAAGAAGAGCGTCAAGAAGGCCGCATCGAAGAGGACCACCAGCAAGAAGTCTGCGGTGAAGAAGACGACAGCAAAAAAAGCTACGCCGAAGAAGGCCACGCGGAAATACAGTCCTGCGGCCGGCAAGAAGGTCGAGACCGAAATGCGCGAGATGAAGCAGGGCAAGCTGAAGAGCGGTTCTGGCCAGAAGGTCACGAACCCGAAGCAGGCCATTGCGATCGCGTTGAATGAAGCGCGCAAGGAAGGCAAGAAGGTTCCACCCGCGCCGAAGAAGTAGCCTCGATACCGTGGCGTCCCCTGGCGACCTTCGCGCTCTTTGCGTCAAGGGCTTTCCTCAGTCGAGGCACAGATGCAAAAGACTTCGACGCAAAAGACTTCGATGCAAAGGGCGCGTAGAGCGCGAAGGTACGCCAAGGCATTGAAGCGCGACATACACTAGAGCCATGCTCGCCGCGATCGCGCTTGGCTCCAACCTCGAAGGCACCTTCGGCTCGCCGGAAGAAAATATCCGCGCGGCCTTCCTGCGTTTGAGCGCACTGGGCGAGGTGAAGGCGACGTCATCGCTCTACGTCACGACACCTGTCGGCTATCTCGATCAGCCGAACTTCGTGAACGCTGCGGCACTGCTGGAAACGCAACTCGCGCCCCTCGAGCTACTGCGTGGTCTGCTCGCGATAGAACGTGAGTTTGGTCGTGATCGTTCCGCCAACGCGATCAGCAAAGGCCCCCGCACGCTCGATCTCGACCTGCTGCTCTACGGCGAGGAAGTGATGAACACTGAAGAACTCACGCTCCCGCATCCTGCGATGCACGAGCGTCGCTTCGTGCTGGAGCCGCTCGCCGAGATCGCGCCGACTCTGCTGCATCCAACGTTGCAAATAACGATTGCCGAGCTTCTCTCCGCGCTCTCTGCGTAAAACTCTGCGCCCTCTGCGTTCTGGTCTTCTCCAGCACGGTAAGGATGCCGACAGAGAACAGAACGCAGAGGGCGCAAAGGAAAGACTTCGCAGAAGCGCTGAGTTATCGAAGCGTGATCACACTCTCCGTGCGATCGGCATCGGTGTACAGCACCTGCTTCTCCGTCATCGTCTGCACCTTCACATCCAGCGGCATCGAGAACGTCGCCACCGGCGCATCGACCATGCACGCCACCCAGTGGATGCAGTTGATCTGCTTCGGCACGCCCACGTGGTTGTTCTGCTGAATCAGCATCAGGTGCATCGGCGGATTGTCATTCTCCACCAGCACTTCATTGTTGAAGTTGATGAAGACCTGCGCGCCGTTCTCCTCGATGCCGTTATGCGTTACCTTCGACAGCGGATCGCGCACGTAGATCTGATCACGCTTCACCACGATGAAGACCACCAGCAACAGAACCACCAAACCGAAAATCCACTTCATCCTGCGCTCCTCTTACTGCTTGTCTTTTTCTTCGTGGTACTCCTGCTCGGTGTTGATGCCCCACACCGCGCGCTTGTCCACCACACCGTTTGCGGCGATGCCATCGACGACGGCCATCGCCGTCAGCATCGAGTGGTCCTGGTTGTTGTACTTGTGCATGCCGTTACGGCCCACAAGATAGAGGTTCTCGAAACCATCCACCCACGAGCGCAGCTCGTCGAAACGCGAGTACGTACCGAAGTACGCAGGATACGTCTTCGGCACACGCACTACATGCCCGTCGAGCACATCCGCCGTCTTCAGGATGCCGATCTTCTCGAGCTCCGACGCGGCGAACTTCTTCAGCTCTTCATCCGGCATCGCCCATAGCGGATCGGTCTCATAGCAGAAGTACTCCAGCCCCAACCAGACCTTCGACGGATCGCTCACCATGTACGGGCTCCAGTTGTTGAAGACCTGCAGGCGACCGATCGTCACGTCCGGCTCTTGAATGTAGATCCACGTGTCTTTGATTAAGGAAGACCCGCCAAGGCCGCCGTCAGGCTCCTTCACCGATAGCTTGTTCACCAGCAGGCCCACCGTGACGAAGTCGCGATACTCCAGGCCATCGCTCACCTCGCGCACGTTCGCAGGAACGCTCGCGCCACCAGCTTCAAGCGCGTGCGTCAACTCGCGCATCGGCATCGTGGAGAGGAAGTGATCGCCTGTAATGATGCGGGTTTCACCGGCTTCGTTTGTGGCTTCGACGCCGGTGACGCGGCCACCTTCGGCGATGACACGAACCACCTTCCAACCCATTTCGATCGTGCCACCGTTCGCGACGATCTTCTCGGCGACGTGCTCCCAAAGCTGGCCCGGGCCGAACTTCGGGTAGAGGAAGCGCTCGATCAACGAGGTGTCTGTCTTCTTCTGCGCGACATCGTTCTTATCGCTCTTCTCGACGGTGAACGCCTTCTTCACGAAGTGCTTCAGCGCGGTCGTCAGCGAGAGGCCCTTGATGCGTTGCGCGCCCCACTCCGCAGAGATCTGATCGCACGGTACACCCCATACCTTCTCCGTGTAGCTCTTGAAGAAGGTCAGGTACAGCTCGCGACCGAAGCGATTGATGAGGAAGTCTTCGAGGCTCTTCTCGTTCTTGATCGGCGACACGCGCGACGCGATGTAGCTCATGCCGATCTTCGACATGCGCGCCGGGCCAAGGTTCTTGATCGTGTTGCCCGTCAGCTTGATCGGGTAATCGAAGAACTTGCGCAGATAGTAGATGCGGCTCTTGCGCGGACGCACGAGCATCACCAGATCGCTCGATTCCGGCTCATGTGTCTCGATGACGAGGCTCTCAGTGGCCTCCAGCGGCACGTCGCTCTCGTCGGTGTCGACAGGCACAACCAGCGGACCCATGCCGCGCAGCGGAGGATGCTCTGGCGAAGCCGCCGGCACCTCGATCTTGCGTTGCTTGCCCTGGTAACTAATCTCCACTGCCTGCGAAAGGCCGGTCGGAGCATCGGTCGCGTCCACGTCGGGTGGCATCAGGTCCATCCACCACTGCATCACGCGGTCCGACTTCGAGAAGAAGCGGTGACCACCGATGTCCATGCGGTTGCCTTTGTAGCGGATGGTGCGCGAGATGCCGCCGATTTCCTGCGATGCTTCGAGGATCACGACCTCCGCACCGAGCTTGCGCTGAAACTCCAACGCCGCTGTCAGACCCGCAGGGCCCGCTCCAATGATTACGACCTTCACAACGACTCCCATGCGAGAAGCAGCGCGTGTGCGCGGAACCTGCTCGCGAGATCTCTATCTCAATGCTGCCAGAATACCGGTGGCGTAGAAGCGGTGCGCGGCGATCCACGGTGTCGACAGGACGACTACTAAAAATCCTACTCCGAATACCCACACCACACCGCGACCGATAGGAGATTCCAGAATGCGACCTCGGCCTCTCCACAACAGGAAAAGGAACGGCAGGAACGGGAGATAGTATCGCGACTGAACCCCGATCAAAAGGTGCGAACCCACGGGCGTAGTCGCAAGATACTGCGCCAGGCTGATGCCGAAGACCGCCACCAGCACCGCGAACAGAACCAGCAGACGCGAAGCTCTGCGGCGCAGCCCCGGCGACGGCGTAGCCAGCAGCATCACCACGCATCCCGCCATCAGTACCAGATAGAACGCTGAGGGCAGGAAGACGTCGTTGATGCCCATCAAACCGAAGCCCTTCACGAAGAGACCCGGCGCGTCCTTCAACGTCGCCACCACCAGCCAGAAAAGCCCCATCACCGGGTTCGACTTCAGATGCGCTGTCTGTGCAGCGACGTCACATCCTTGCGTGCAGAGGAAGAGGCCGATGGGATGGGTGGCATGTTGCCAGACAGCGATCGCCAGCAGGAACGGCGCGGCCGTCCACACAGGACGCAGATAGTCACGAAGTGATGCGGTCTCGGCTTCCATCACCGGCAGCCACAGCGCCAGCAGCAGCATGACGTAAGGAACGCGCGCTGCCGCGCAGGCGCACAGCAGCATCACCGTCACAGCCAGCTCTGCAAAGGTCTGTTGACGCCGCGCGACGAGAGCGCGCGAAAGGATACTCATCGCCAACGTTGCCAACACAAGCAGCAAGGCGTCCTGCGAGCACGACGCGTTCAGACTCAGCACCGTCGGCAGCAGAAGCACACAGAAAAGCACCGGGCGCCAACACTTCGCCAACGTCAACGCAAGCCAACCCAGACCGACCGCGAGCAGCACATTGCACAGCCGCGCTAACCGCAAAGTAGTGACGACGGAGAGATGGAGATGTTGCCCAAGGAACCAGCCCGCCAACTGCGGCAGATACAGCGTGGGCGGATAGATCGCAGTGTTCTGATACGGCTGATAGGTCGCGGTAGCGCTCCATGCGGCTCGCTTCTGCTCCGCGAGACGCGACAAAGGAAAGCGACCGTCAGGGAACTGGCTCGCCTTGGCATATCGAAGACCGAGCGCGCCATTCACCTGTGACGTAACGCGTCCCACCTCATTCACACCGTCGTTCACGTTGGAGCCAGTGTCCGCGCCAGCGGGCTGCAACATCCAATGGCCCTGCAACAGCCCTAGAGCGCGTTCTACATGCGCGGTCTCGTCGGGCGTGTACAGAGGGGGCGTAATCCAGCAGAGCATTGCGCCCACGAAGAGTGCGACCAACAGATAAAGTGTCGGCAAACGGCGCAGCCAGAGCGTTTCAGTTGGAGCGGAGTGCATTGGCGTAAAAGGCCCCCAGCGAGCATGTTCGCGCGCTCTATTGGATCTATCCAAGGATGCCGAGATTGTATCGTTTCCTCGAAGCGCGCTCGATAGCGGCCTTGATACCCAACCCCCGGCAAAAAGAAAGAGGCAGAGCTCTTCGCCCTGCCTCCAACGGCTCGAGATGCTTGCGCTTAGGCGCGAGTCGCCTCGAAGCTCAACTTGCCGGTCGCGTCCGCGTCGAGTTGCACGCGATCACCATGCAGCACACTGCCGTCGAGGATCTTCATCGCCAGCGGGTCCTGCACCAGGCGCTGGATCGCCCGCTTCAGCGGTCGAGCTCCATACGCGCGGTCGTAGCCCGCCTTGAAGATCGCTTCACGCGCTGCGTCCGTCAGGTCGAGCGTGATGCGGCGCGCTTCGAGCAGCTTGCGCAGATCGTTCAGACGAAGGTCCACGATGTGCGTCAACTGCGACTCACCCAGCGGATGGAAGACCACAATATCGTCCACGCGGTTCAGAAACTCCGGCCGGAAGTGCTGCTTCAACGAATCGATCACGCGCGCCTTCGCATCTTCAAAGCCCTCCTCACCATCGCTCCACGCGCTCGTCAGATTCTGCGCGCCGATGTTCGACGTCATGATGAGCACCGTGTTCTTGAAGTCCACCGTGCGTCCCTTCGAGTCCGTCAGACGACCGTCATCGAGCACCTGCAGCAGCACGTTGAACACATCCGGATGCGCCTTCTCGATCTCGTCGAACAGCACCACCGCATACGGCCGACGGCGCACCGCTTCGGTTAACTGCCCGCCTTCATCGAAGCCCACATATCCCGGAGGCGCGCCAATCAAGCGTGCCACCGCATGCTTCTCCATGTACTCGCTCATGTCGATGCGCACCATCGCGTTCTCGTCATCGAACATGAACTCGGCCAGCGCACGCGCGGTCTCCGTCTTACCCACGCCCGTCGGGCCGAGGAAGATGAACGAGCCCATCGGCTTCTTCGGGTCGCTCAAGCCTGCACGCGAGCGGCGAATCGCATTCGCCACAACGGTCAACGCTTCATCCTGCCCGACGACGCGCTCGCGCAGGCGCTGCTCCATCTTCGTGAGCTTCTCCACTTCGCCTTCGAGCATCTTGTTCACCGGAATGCCGGTCCACTTGGAGACGATCTTCGCGATGTCCTCCTCATCAACCTCTTCCTTCAACAAACGACTCGGCGACGAACCGGGTGCCCCGGCTCTCGCTTCTGAGACCTGGGTGGTTGCGGCGACAAAGCCATCCTGCTCCGCCGTCAACTCTGCGAGCTCACGCTCCGCCTGCGGAATCTCGCCGTACTGCAACTCCGCTGCACGCTGCAGATCGCCCTTACGCGTGGCCTGCTCGGCCTCGAAGCGCAACTGCTCGAGCTTCTCCTTCAGAGCAGCGATCTCACCGATCGCACCGCGCTCTTTCTGCCAACGAGCACGGAGACCCGCAGCCTCTTCTTTCACCTCGGCAAGCTCGCGTTCGACCTCGACCAAACGCTCACGCGAGTTGGGATCGTCCTCGCGCTTCAGCGCATTCTTCTCGATCTCCAGCGACACCGCTCGACGGTCAAGATCATCGATCTCTACCGGTACCGAGCCGATTTGAATCGCCAACGCAGCCGCAGCTTCGTCCACAAGATCGATCGCCTTATCCGGCAGGAAGCGGTCGCTGATGTAGCGATGCGAAAGCTCCGCCGCCGCGACAATCGCCGAGTCCTTGATCCGCACCTTGTGGTGCGTCTCGTAGCGCTCGCGCAGACCGCGCAGAATCGCAATCGTGTCCTCCACGTTCGGCTCGCCGACGTAGACGATCTGGAAGCGGCGCTCCAGCGCAGCATCCTTCTCGATGTACTTGCGGTACTCATTCAGCGTCGTTGCGCCGATCGCTCGCAACTCGCCACGAGCCAACGCGGGCTTCAGCATGTTGCTCGCGTCGATCGCACCTTCCGCCGCGCCAGCGCCCACCAGCGTATGCAGCTCGTCGATGAAGAGAATGATCTCGCCGTTCGACTCCTCAATCTCCTTCAGCACGGCCTTCAGGCGGTCTTCGAACTCACCGCGAAACTTCGCACCCGCGAGCATCGAGCCGAGGTCCAGTGAGATCACGCGCTTGTCGCGCAGAATCTCCGGCACATCGCCCTGCACGATGCGGCGCGCGAGGCCTTCAACGATCGCCGTCTTACCCACGCCGGGCTCACCAATCAGCACAGGATTGTTTTTGCTGCGGCGCGAGAGCACCTGGATCGCGCGACGAATCTCCTCATCGCGCCCGATCACCGGATCGAGCTTGCCGCGACGTGCGAGTTCCGTCAGGTCCTTGGCATACTTCGCCAACGCCTGAAACTTACCCTCAGGGTTCTGGTCGGTCACGCGCTGCGAGCCGCGCACCGCCTGCAGCGCCTTCAAAATCGCATCATGCGTCGCGCCCTGCGCGGCCAGCGCCGTCTGCACAGGCTCGCCCTTGGCGCTGCTCAGCGCCAGCAGCAGATGCTCGGTCGAGACATACTCATCCTTGAAGTTGTCCGCTTCCTTGAACGCCTGGTCGAGCACCTTCGTCAACGCCTGCCCCATCCCGGGCTGCGCGCTCGCGCCCTGCACCTTGGGCAGCTTGTTGATCGCCGCATTGACCTCGGCCAGCAGCTTCTGCGCGCCCACGCCGATCTTCTCCAGCACCGGCAGCACGACGCCTTCCTTGTCCTCCAGCAACGCCGCGAGCAGATGCACGGGCAGCACCTCAGGATTGCCATACTCCCCGGCCAAACCCTGCGCGCCCTGCAGCGCTTCCTGCGACTTCACCGTCAATTTGTCCCACTTGATCGCCATAAACGACACCTCACACACGAAACTCTATGCCTGTTGGATGCATGGTGCAATGAAAAAGTTACATTATGTGAGTCGATCACACTCATATACGGGGTTCAATGTCCTTACAGGTGGGCTATCCGCTCAAAATGAATGGCTTAGCTATGCCTTCAGCGTCTTTACCACCGCCAGAACCCGCCGCAAAGTCGCCGAAACCGGCTTCTCAAGCCGCCAAACCGCTCTCACGGCCACCTCAAGTTCGGCGGCCTGCAACGGTCGCAGCGCCAACCCGGGCCTGATCCCGTGCTCGGCCGCAGCGGGCACCAGCGAGACACCCAACCCCTCCGCCGCGAGCGAAAGCGCCGTCTGCACCTGCTCCACAGGCTGGAGCCGCCGAGGCGTCGTGTGCTCGGTGGCAAAGGTCCGCAGGATCGCATCATGCAGCGTCGGGGCCAACTCGCGTGTGGGCAGAAAGAGCGTTTCGTCCGCCAGGTCCTTCGGCCTCAGCGCCGCCCGGGCGGCCAGGCGATGGCGACGCGGCAGAGCCACCACCAACCGCTCGCGCCCCAGTAGGTGCGAGGCCAGCGCAGGAGGAACCTCGGCCGCCTGGAGCAGTCCCAGGTCCAGCGTGCCCGCCGCCAGCGCCTCAAGCTGCACCGTCGGTTGCCACTCGTGCAGATGCACCTCCAGCTTCGGCATCGCCTGCCGTAGTCGTCGCAGCAGCGTAGGCAGCAGCGCAAAGCTCGCGGTCGAAACAAAGCCCAGCGCAAACGATCCGCCTTCTCCTGCTGCGGTGCGCCGGGCCTCGGCGGCGGCGAACTCTGCGTCACGCAGCAACGTCCGCGCGCGCTCGAGAAACGCCGCACCTGCAACGGTGAGCTCCACCTTGCGCTGGTTGCGCTCGAGCAGCCGCACACCGAGTTCCTCTTCCAGCTGTTTTATCTGAAGACTCAAGGCCGGCTGCGCCACATGCAGACGCTCGCCCGCACGGCGAAAGTGCAGTTCCTCGGCGACGGCCACAAAGTATCGAAACTGACGAAGCTCCATGCGAAGCATGATAACGATTCTGTCTCAATCCACACGAGATTTATGATCACTGGCGCACTACTGCCGCGCGAACCTAGAGAGTGATGTATGCCCCAGAGCCGCACACCCTTGCTCCCGCTCCCCCCGAAGGCCGTCGCGGCATCGCCCTCGCAGGCACCCTGACGCTACTCTTCGTTGCCTGCTTCACCGTGATGGTAGGCAGCGTCATCGCGCCCGCACTGCCGTCGATCGCCATGCATTTGCAGTGGCCGTGGTCGCCCGGATGGCTGGTGACGATTCCGTCGCTCGGCGTGGTGATCTTTGGACCGCTCGCGGGCAAGCTCATCGACCGTCACGGCGGACGCTCCGTCCTCTTCATCGGTCTCGCGCTCTACGGAACGCTCGGCATGATGGGCGCTATGTTCACCGCATCGCCGTGGCTGCTGCTCGCCGACCGCCTCCTGCTCGGCGGATCCACCGCACTCGCCATGGCCGCAGGCACAACGCTCATCGCCGAACATTTCCAAGGCGCAGAGCGCCTGCGCATGATCGCGCGACAGGGCATGGCGATTGAGTTTGGAGGCGTCCTCTTCCTCGCCGCTGGAGGAGCGTTAGGCCGCCTTCACTGGAGCGCACCCTTCACGCTGTACGTGCTCGCGTGGCCTTGCGCCGCACTCGTGCTTCTCTGCCTGCCCGCGAGCGCACGCCATCCCGACGCGTCAGTCGACAACAGCGCGTCGCCAAACCTGCGCACCATGCACACGCTCGTCGAAGCCACGCTCTGCATGGCAATCTTCTTCGTGGCCTATACCGCGCTTCCGCTCGCGCTGGCATCACGATTTGGTGATAGCGAATCGCGCATCGGCTACCTGATGGCGTTGATCTCCATCGTCGCCGTGCTCGTGGCTGCGATGCTGCCAAGGATCAACCAGAGCGTCGCGTTGGGCAGACTCATTCCGTTCGCGCTGCTGCTGTTTGGCGTGGGACACCTTACGCTCGCGAGCAGTCACAGAACATCGACGGTCATCGTGGGACTCGCTCTTCTCGGCATCGGCTTTGCCTTCGCTATCCCTGTGGTCAACCACGAGATGATCGAGCGCAGCTCGCCCGCACAGCGAGGCCGGAACCTCGGTCTGCTCTCCGTGGCCATTTTCCTCGGGCAATTCCTTTCCTCCTTCGCAGGACTCGCCAGCGCAGACAGCTTCACAACGTTACGCCTCACCGGTTTGTTGTCTCTCGCCTGCGGCATCGTGTGGCTTCTGCTACGCGAGCGCATCGCGAACCCGCGTCACCACACCTACATCCACAGGAGCTAAACACCATGCATCGTCGCAGATTTCTCACCGCTGCTGCCGGAACTGCACTCGCCGCCACGACACGCTTCGCGGCAGCGGAAGCCCCCGCGCCAACATCGAGCAAGCTCCGCACCGTCGCGCTCGAAGAGCACTTCATGGCGCCGGGATTCGTGGACTACTTCGCCGATACGTACCAGAACATCAGCCCTGCGCTCGCGCAGCGCGGCCTCAAGGCTCTCTCCGACTTCGGTGACGGACGCCTCGAGGTGATGGACGCCAACGGTCTCGATTATGCCGTGCTTTCACTCTCTGGCCCCGGCGTGCAGATTGAAAAAGACACAGCCACTGCCGTGCGCAAAGCGCGCGAGGTCAACGACCTGCTCGCACACGAGATGCAGAAGCGCCCCACGCGTTACGGCGGGCTCGCGCACCTCGCGATGCAGGACCCGAAAGCTGCAGCCGACGAACTGGAGCGCTCCATCACGCAGCTGAAGATGCAGGGTGCGATGATCAACGGCCAGACCAACGGCGCGTATCTCGACCTCGACAAGTTCAGCGTCTTCTGGGAGCGCGCCGCCGCGCTCGAAGCGCCGATTTACCTGCACCCCGGCAACCCCATCGACCATCCTGCGGTCTATGCAGGCCACGACGAACTGTGGGGCCCGGTCTGCTCGTGGAACTTCGAGACCGCCGCGCACGCGCTGCGCATGGTCTTCGCCGGCGTCTTCGAGCGCTACCCGAAGGCACGGCTCATCCTCGGCCACATGGGCGAGACGCTGCCGATCGAGCTGTGGCGCTTCGACAGCCGCTGGCCCATCTCGCATCGCGGCAACAAGACGCTGCCGCATCCGCCGTCGTACTACATCAAGCGCAACATCGCGCTCACCACCTCGGGCGTCTGCGACAGCATCGCGCTGCGTTGCGCCATCGACAGCATGGGTCTGGACAACGTGATGTTCTCTGTGGACTATCCGTTTGAGAAGACCGACGTTGCGATGAACTTCCTGCGCACCGCGAAGGTTACGGAGGCCGAGCGTCAGGCCATCGCGCACGGCAACGCCACGCGCCTGCTGCGTAACATGCCGACGGCCTAGCTGATGATGCGGGCCGTGCTACTCATTCGCGTCTTCGCGGCCCGCATACGGCGCATACATCAGCTGCGCAAACTCCATCGGGCCTTCCACGCCCTTCCAGCGTTTCTCAATCCACTCCAGCACCCACTTACGGCGATACGCCAGCGTGGTTGCAAGCTGCACATCAGCGTCAGGTGCTCGGCTCGCGATCACGTTGTTCAGCAGGAAGTCTTCGCCCTCTTTGCCGTGCAAAGCCAGCGCATAATCGCGCGCCTGCGTGGTCTGCTCTTCGTTGTCCGCCGTCTCCAGCCCGCGATAGACGCACTCCGACCAGCAGCGGTAGCCGTAGTGCGACGCGGCCTTGATGGCCGTCTGCAAGCCATCGGCCGAGACAAAACCGCGCTCTACAAACACTGACGCTGGATCATCAATGATGCTGCGGCTCAGCTTGTAATCCGCCTCAAGGTGCTCGCCGATGGTCTCGAGATACGTATCCATGCGCAGCACCCAGCGAAAGAGCCGCAAGGGTTCCAGCGCCATCGAGCAGCCGTTGATGACGTGCGCAGGCCAGTGGCCTTGCGGCATCAGCAGCAGCGTGCGCTCGTTGTCGCGCAGGCGGTCATAGATGCCATGCTCGCGCAGAATGTCGATGTGCATCCGGCGCGTGATGACCTCCATACCTTCGGGCAGTTCTTTGGTCTGCACGAAGCGCTCGCTCGAGGCGCGCTCGGCGAAGACAGCGTGCACGAGACACATTTCACGCAGTTCGCGTAACACCTCGGCGGAGGGTTCAGCCGTTCCGTAAATCGCCGTCGTGAAGGGAAGGATGCCTGGCGAACTTGGGGCCCGCTTGACCGGTTGCCCACCCCAGGCCAGCTTGCCCAACACAAACATCACACCGATGTAGACCCAGATGAGAACGAAGCCCGCTCCACCTGCCAGCGCAAGGCAGATGCCGACGATCGTGACCACGATGCTGAAGGGCAGCAGCAACAGATACAGCGCGCGCCAGAACGGCTTCCACGCACGCTTGTCTTTATGCAGTCGCGCCGCAGCGCGACGCGTATCTCTCCAGGTCTGCCCGTTGAGCACAACCTTCCAATAGTTGCGAGAGAACAGCAACTTCAGCAATGGCCACATCCGAGCATCTTACCGGGCGCGCGTCCGATCATCGGCGCACGCTTTCCACCGCGGGTTTATCCTGCTGAGGAAATCCAAAACCCCTTCGAGGACCTGCGTGAAAAAGGCTTTCTCCGCCGCTCTTGCACTCTCCGTCGCTGCCGTGGCCAGCGCGCAGAGCGCTGTCGTTCCGCCCGACGTCAACAAGCCCGTCATCAAAGACCACGCCATGGTCGTCAGCATTCAGCATGACGCCACCGATGCGGGCGTCGAAATCCTGAAGGCCGGCGGCAATGCCGTGGACGCGGCCGTGGCCGTGGGCTTCGCGCTCGCCGTGACGTATCCGCAGGCAGGCAACATCGGCGGCGGCGGCTTCATGCTCATCCGTCCCGGCACCGACAAGTTCGCTGGCGGCAAGCCGCACTTCCTCGACTACCGCGAGAAGGCACCAGCAGCCGCTTCGCGCGATATGTACCTCGACAAGGACGGCAACATCATCCCGAAGATGTCCACCGTCGGCTCCAAGGCTTCCGGCGTTCCCGGCACGGTCGCGGGCCTCACCTTCGCCGAGGAGCACTACGGTAAGCTCGGCCTGAAGCGCGTGATGCAGCCCGCGATCCACCTCGCGCGCGAAGGCTTCGTGCTCAGCGAGCAGGAAGCTAACAACTTCCACGGCTCCATCCTGAAGAACCAGCCCGAGAGCTATCGCATCTTCCAGCGCAACGGCAATTTCTACAAGTCGGGCGAGCTCTTCAAGCAGCCCGAACTCGCCGCCACGCTGCAGCGCGTGGCCGACAACCCCAGCGACTTCTACAAGGGCCAGCTCGCAGAGCAGATTGACCGCTTCGAGCGCGCTAACGGCGGCATCATCACCGCCGCCGACCTCGCCGCCTATGAGTGCAAGGAGCGCACGCCGCTCATCGGGCATTATCGCGGCCTGGAGGTGCTCACCTCGCCGCCACCGTCGTCCGGCGGTATCGTGCTGCTGGAGTCGCTCAATATCCTTGAAGGCTACGACCTGAAGAAGATCGGCGCGGACCGCTCGCCCGAGCAGATCCACCTCATCACCGAGGCCTTCCGCCGCGCGTACATGGACCGCGGCGACTACCTCGGCGATCCCGACTTCACCACCATGCCGCTGAAGCAGATGAACGATCCTGCCTACGCCGCAGCATGGCGCAAGACGATCGACCCGAAGATGGCAACGCCGTCGAAGGACCTCGTGCGCCCCACAGGCTTCATGCCCGAGCCGCCCAAGCAGGACGACAAGCCCGTGCATGAGTCGCCACAAACCACGCACTTCTCCGTGGTCGATGCCGACGGCAACGCGGTCAGCTCCACCTACACGCTGAACTTCCCGTACGGCTCCGGCATTACCGTCGCAGGGCTCGGCTTCCTGCTCAACGACGAGATGGACGACTTCGCCAGCAAGATGGGCGTGCCTAACGGCTTCGGCCTCATCCAGGGCCCGGCGAACGCAATCGCTCCGGGCAAGCGCCCGCTCAGCTCCATGACGCCGACGATCGTGAGCGAGTCGGAAAGTTGCATGACCGTGAAGCTGCGGAGCAAGCAGCAGGTCTGCCACCCCGGCAAGCTGCGCCTCGTGCTAGGCTCGCCCGGCGGCTCAACGATCATCACCACCGTCGCGAACGACCTCATCTCGGTCGTCGACAACAGCCTCGATATCCAGTCCGCCGCAGACGCTCCGCGCTTCCACCACCAGTACCTTCCCGACGTGCTGCAGTTTGAGAAGAAGTTTCCCGTGCCCGTGGTCGAAGCGATGAAGCTGCGCGGCTACACCACCAAGCGCGCAGCGGAGTTCGACGAGAAGTCCGCAGGGCAGTGGGGAGACAGCGAACTCATCGCCCGCGACCCGAAGACCGGCAAGCTGATGGGCGGTCACGACATGCGCCGCAACTACGGCAAGGCCGACGGCTACTAGAACGGAAAGTAGTTGAACCATTCAACCAAAGGCCTCCTTGCAAAGGGAGGCCTTTCTCACTACAGCGACTCCGTGTCCTTCGCGCAACTCTTGCGCACCATCGACAGGAACGAAGCCAGCAGAGGGCTCTTGTTCTGCGCACTCCAGGTCATCGCAATGCCGACATCCGTGTGTTCCGGTAGCAACGGCTCCAGGGCAAGGCCTGCTGTCACGATGCGTCGAATGCCGCTCGGCGCCAACGCCACACCAATGCCCGCTTCCACCAGCGAGACCACGCCCGGCCACGTTTTCGCGCGGCTCACCACATCAGGATCGATACCCGCCTCCGCGAGGATCTTCAGGATGTCTTCCGAGCGATAGCTCGCGCCGTTGCCATCGCGCAGCACGATCGGCTCGCTCGCCAACTCCTCCACCGCGACAGGAGCACCCGCCAGGCGATGGCCCTTCGGCATCATCACCATCATGCGTTCTGTATACAGCGGTTCCGAGTGATAGATATGGTCGAACGGCGCACGCAGCGGGCGGCTAAACGCCACATCCAGCGTGCCGTTGCCCAGCGCTTCCATCTGCTCGTGCGACAACATCTCGTGCAGCTCAAGGTTCACGCCCGGATTCGCCAGCTTGAACTCGCGAATGCTTTCGGTGAAGTACGAGCCGATGCCCCACGCGAAGAAGCCGATCGACAACGTTCCCACTTCGCCCGCAAGCGAACGCTTGAACGCCTTCGTTGCCTGCGCTCCCGCGTTCAGCACCTTGCGCGCCTCTGTGAGAAAGATCTTGCCCTGCTCAGTCAAGGCAAGCGGTCTGCTGCGACGCACAAACAGAGGACCACCCAGCTCGTTCTCGAGGTCGGCGATCTGTTCGCTGATCGCCGACTGCGAAACATACAACCGCTTACTGGCTTCTACAAACGAGCCACGATCGGCGACCGCAACAAAGTAACGAAGATGACGAAGTTCCATATCGTAGGGGTGCTATCGGAATCGCGCAGCCTGCACCGCAGAGCGCTTCGCTTCAGCATGGGCCACCGCCTGCTTGAACGCAAGGAAGTGTGCCGTACGCATATGCGCATCGCTCGCCGCCTGATTACGATACTCCTCAAGGAACATCACCGTGTTCGGGGTGTTCTGCGGCTCCAGCACCTCGAACTCCACCGTGCCAGTCTCCTTGCGTGTAGCGTTCGCGTTGATCTCACACTGCGCGAGGAACGCCTGAAATTTCTCCGGCGAGGTCGTATACGTGACGAACTTGTAGACCCGCGCCGGTGCTGCTGTCTGCGCATGGATCACACTTGCCGGCAACGCCACGACAAACACGGTAGCTCGCAGCATTTTGCGTAAGGCTGAACTCATCGATCCTCCTTCCGGGAAACGACTCTACGAATGTTGGCGAGCAAAGAAGCGCACCCGCACCTTCTGCACGCCAAGACGCTCCACACCTTCCGCAAACAGAGCGTAGTGCGGCGTTTGCAGGTGTGCATCGAAAGCTACGCGATCGTCATACACCTCATACAGCACGACGCTCTCCAGCGACTCTTCAGCCGTCGAGCAATCGAACTGGCGGCATCCTGGCTCGTCGGAGACCGAGTGCTCCGCATCGTAGCGGCACAGCTCCAGAAACTCACGTCGATTTTCCGCCGACACCTCAAACTCTGCAATGACGACAAATGCTGCCTTGTTGTTTTCCATATTTAGTACTCCGGCTTCTCGCCCTTTGCGGGCACTGAGGTAGGCACGCCATGCACGCCAGCATAAGTGATCAGCAAGACCGTGGGAACGTCACCCGACTCCCCGCGATGCACGTCGTCGACCGACTCCGCAAACGTCTCTCCCTGATGCACCACATGCGTCTTGCCGCTTGCACGATCATGCAAGGTCAGCGTACCCGAAAGCACGTAGCCTGCATTCGGTACAGGGTGTGAGTGCCATGGCAGCACCGAGTGCGGCGCAATCGTCAGCTTGATCATCGTCAACTCCGGCTGGCCCTTCGGGTATGTCGTGTAGGGTTTACCGTTCCATGACTGCTGCGACTGCAGCAGGATGTCGCGCTTGCCCGTCGCTCCCTGGTTCGGCGCATTCGTCTGCGCGCTCACCGCACCGGCGCTCATCGCGCTCAAGCTCACTGCTGCTGCAACCTTCGCGATTTTCATCGTCACCTCGGTTCTCCTTTGCTGCCTACGCTCTTGCTTGATTGGACGCGGAGACTCTGCGCTATGAACGCAGGAAGTTCCGTGTTCGTGCATCGGTGAAAGCGCACGATGCCCGAACCGGAGCGAGAATGGAAGCATGTCGCAGGAACTCTTCTCGCAGATCATCTCCGAAGTGCGCGCCTTCGCTCAGACCGCTCCCAGCCTCACCGCGCTGCAGGAGTTCGTCGTCGAACTCATCCCCACGCGCCTCAGCTACTACAACTGGACCGGCTTCTACATGCTCGATCCGGACGACGAAACGATGCTCGTACTCGGCGCCTTCCACGGTGCAGCCACGGAGCACACACGCATCCCGGTCACGCAGGGCATCTGCGGCGCGGCCGTCGCGCAGGATGCTACCGTCATCGTCGACGACGTGAACTCCGACCCGCGCTACCTCGCCTGCTCTCTCGAAACGAAGTCGGAGATCGTCGTTCCCATTCGCGTGAACGGCAAAGCCATCGGGGAAATTGACATCGACAGTCACGATCCAGCGGCCTTCTCCGCTGCCGACAGCGTCTTCCTCGAAGAGTGTGCCGAAATCATCGGCGAGTACATCGCACGCACCGCTTAGCCATCGCGCAGAACAAGAAGGAAGCCACCATGAAATCCGCAGTTGCCATCCGTCACGTCCACTTCGAGGGCCTCGGGTCGCTCGAGTCCGTCCTCAGCGCGCAAGGCTTCCACATCAGCTACTTCGACATCGGCGTCAGCGACCTCACGCGGATCGATCCGTTGCGGCCCGACTTGCTCATCGTGCTCGGCGCGCCCGTCGGCGTTTATGAGGACGAGCACTATCCATTCCTCGCCGTGGAACGCAATCTGCTCGCAAAGCGCCTCGACGCGAAGCTGCCCACGCTCGGCATTTGCCTGGGCGCGCAGCAGATCGCCTACACGCTCGGCGCTGACGTCGCGCCCACCAGCCACAAAGAGATCGGGTTCGCCACCATTGACCTCACCGATGAGGGTCGCCACTCGCCGCTGCGTCATCTGGATGGCGTGAAGGTGTTGCATTGGCATGGTGATGGCTTCGCCATCCCTGCAGGCGCCTCGCGCCTCGCGAGCACATCGCTTTGCGCCAACCAGGCTTTCGCGATCGACGAGTATGTGCTGGCTCTGCAGTTCCATCCGGAGATCGACAACGTCGCAGGGATGGAGCAGTGGCTCATCGGTCATGCCGCGGAGCTCGGCGAAGCGAAGATTGATCCGCGCACAATTCGTAACGATGCCGCAGCATGCGTCGCGCCGCTCCGCAACGCCGCGCAAAGGCTCTTCTCCGAGTGGCTCATGCAGCTCTAGCTACAGCGGCGGCTTCAAAGCGAGCAATAGATCGGGCTGCCGTGAGGCAGCCGCGATTTTTTCGCGTTGTGTTTACTGGCCGATCGGCGGATCGAAGACCGCATCGAAGATGCGCGCCGCGATGATCTTCGATATCTTCGGATCGAATAGATGCGGATCGAACTTCATCTCCACCTGCAGCGCGTACATGAGCGCAAACACGGTATGGATCGACACGGTGCGCGGCAGTGCGTGCTTGCCTTTACCCGGAGAGCCGAGCATCGCGGTGTACACCGTCTCTTCGTTGTCCGGGATGATGGACTTGTAGAGTTGTGCCAGCCGCGCGCGCACATCTGGATGCCGAATCGTATAGAGCCGGAACTCCAGCAGAAGCAGCCCAAACGTATCGTCATCCACCATGTGGATGTAGTGCTCGCGCATGGCCGCGACATTGCCTGCAACAGAGTCGGACTTGGCCAACTGCGCGCGCATGCGCGCACGACGCTCCAGCGCAGCGGCCTCTACCAGCGCAATGAAGATCTCTTCCTTGTTTTTGAACTGCGCATAGATCGCGCCCTTGGTGCGTCCAGCGAGCTTCGCAATCTCGGCTAGATCGGCCTTCTCGTAACCATCGCGCACGAAGATCTCTCGAGCCGCACGCAGCAACAACTCGCGCGTCTCTTTCGTCTTCATCTCGTGCTTGTTTTGTTTTGCGGGAGCCATAGGCGTGCTTTCCATCCTAGTAGAAAGCACGCCTTCGCTCACACTCACAGGCAGCAACGCGGCCTGCGACGGCTCCATCACATTCATGAACGGGGCTCCGTCATCTGCGCGGCGACCATCTGGTTCGACGGCTGGTCCGAACCACCTAACGCGTCCTTGCCGCCATCGCGCTTCAGCATCCTGGCGTAGTGCTTAGCCAACTGCTTGGCCACCGCGTCCGCGACCTCGGTGCTCTCGGACTCCGTGCGCACCGTCGCTTTGATCGCGTCCGTTGTCTTCACGCCCGTCGCATCGTCGATGAACGAAACCGAAAACTTCATCTGCGTCGCGCTGGTGAACATGCCGATCGGCCCCATGGCCGCGCGCATCACCTGGTTGCCCTTCTTGTAGCCCTCGATGGCAACCTCCACCGTGTAGCGCGGGCAGTAAGTGCCGCCTGCGAGGACACCGTAGCGGTACACGCTGCGGCTGTTCCTGGCCTCCAGGCGATCGATGATGTGTTCGTAGACCAGGCCGCGATACGCTGCCGGCACGTCCACGCGGTTCCAGTCCGGGAACGCCACGAAGACACTGTCCGGGTTGATCGGCTTCTTGCCGCAACTGTCCGTCGCAGGAGCGGCGACGTAGGGAGCGCCCTGGGCAAAGCGCTTCAGCGCGAGCTCCGCCGAAGACGCTGGCAGATAGAACACCGCCGCGTGGTAGCCGCCGCGCGGGTCGCGGAAGTCGACCGTCAACATATCCACCCGGTGATGCATCATCGCCGCCGCAGCCATGCCGCCACCATCGGGGATCACCATGCGCATCAGGCGTCCACCTGTACCCCAAAGCTCCACGCGGTCGTTGCCCGCGCTTACTGCTGTAATCGCTGAACGCGGAATCGAGTACCGCGACGCCTTCGTCGTAAAGGTGAGGGAATCGCTCATCAACGCGAGCGTTCCCTTCGCCTTCGGCTTTACTTCCGGCAATCCGAAAGCATGTTGGGCCGTTTCACTCTTCCACTCGGCAGCAACAGCCGACAACGACGCGGGAGCGCTGGCCGGAGACTTCAAATCTTGTGCGCCCGCCTTCACAGAGAAAGGCGGGAGAGGAAACAACAGGGACACACCGACAACGCGGTACGCAATTTTGAAGAGCATGGGGAGACGCCTCCAATGACGTACTCATAGATATATACCTACCGGTACGCATTTACCATTTCTTACAACATTTTTTCTCCTTCCTTGACCAGGACGCGATCTCCACACCGCACCCACTATCTCCACATTTCCTTGGCACTCGCCCGAACCAGCGGAAATCCGGGGACGCATGATCGCCAGCAATGACGCGGTTTTGCGCGAGTTCTCCCTTAAGCCGACAGGTCTTCTCGCGTCTCTGCGGAAGCCGCTTGTGCGAAGTGTGTAAAACCGAGCACCCAACCGGAGCGGTGGTCCTTACCTTCCAAACCTTCCGATTTTTCTCGACCGGGTTTTGGAAACTTTGGCGCTCGCGAACCCCGCATGGATAGGGCATGGGGGCATGTTCTCCGCTTTTCCACACCGAACGACTGCTACGACCTTCTTAGTACTTCCTTTTGAGCTTGTTTTTAGAAGCCTCTCTCGCCAGGCAGCAGGGTTCGCGCCTTGCTCATCCAACCCACAGAACGCCGTCATAATCCACAAGCCTGAAAGACTCGCGGAAATCGCTCGCACAGCCTAGAATCAAGCCATCAACGCTCTGTAAAGCAGGGAGAATCGCATCGTGTCTACAGCCGCACTTACGCCCGACCTTCAAGCCCCCACCGGCAACCTCGACATCACGGTCAGCCGAGCCGAGCTTCTGCGGGAACTCACCGCAGCGCAGTCCGTCGTCGAGCGCAAGACCACCATCCCGATCCTCTCGAACTTTCTCTTCGAGGTTTCGGACGAAGGCGTGCTCACCATCACCGCCACCGATCTCGACCAGTCGCTGAAGACCTCGTGCCCGGCTCGCGTCAAGAAGTCCGGCGCCTGCACCGTGCCCGCACGCAAGCTCTACGACTACATCAAGCTGCTGCCCGAGGGTGACATCTCCATCAAGCTGCAGGACAACCACTGGGTGCAGATCCGCGCTGGCCGCTCGAACACCAAGATGGTCGGCATGGCGCGCGCAAACTTCCCGGCGGTGCCTGAGTTCCCCGGCGTTGGCGTCTTCAAGATCAACGCTGCGAACCTGCGCAACATGATCTCGAAGACCATCTTCGCGATCTCGAACGAAGAGTCGCGCTACACGCTGAACGGCGCGCTGCTGGTGCTCAAGGCCGAGTCGATGGCGATGGTGGCGACCGATGGTCATCGCCTCGCGCACATCGAAAAGACCGGCGAGAACATGGAAGTCTCCGGCGAAAAGAAGACGCTGATCCCGCGCAAGGCGCTGGCGGAGTTGATGTCGCTGCTGAACAACTCCGACGCTGAAACGCTTGAGTTTGCCGACGACGACCAGACGCTCTTCTTCCGCATCGGTGGCCGCGTGCTCACCAGCCGCAAGCTCACCGGCCAGTTCCCGAACTACGAAGCTGTGCTGCCGCGCGACAATACGAAGTTCGTCATCGTTCGCTCGGAAGACCTGATGGGTTCGATCCAGCGCGTGGCGCAGTTTGCAGACGAGCGTTCGGGCGCGATCAAGATTCGTCTGGAGCAGAACGAGCTGAAGCTCTCCGCGCAGTCCACGGACGCGGGCGAGTCCGAAGACATCATCGAAACGCCGTATAACTACGATCCGCTCGTGGTGGGCTTCAACTCCAGCTATCTCGTGGACTTCTTGAAGGCCACCGGCAACACCGGCGAAGTTCGCCTCGAGTTCAAGGACGCCCAGTCCGCCGGCCAGATGCGCCCCGAAGACGGCAACGAGGAAGTGAAGTACCGCTACATCCTCATGCCGATGCGCATCTGATCGCAGCTCACACGCAACAAGAAAGCCCGCTCGAAGTGAGCGGGCTTTTCTACGCTTGAGTCGCGATTAGAACTGCTGGAAATTAGAACTGCAGGAAGGTGATACCGACAACCGTCGCAACGGCCGCAGCGCCTAACTGGATCCAACGTGCATACGACCTCGCCATGAGCGGCGTACGCTTCACCGGCGCCTGTACGCCGTCGGTACCGAAGAGCGTTACAGGGCCGCGTCCGTGCAGCGACTCGATGACATCGCCTTGAATCTTAGACATCTCAAAGTAGGGCATCAGGCCGCGACGATACCAGCCTTCTACACGCACGCGTTCGCCGATGAAGCTATCGGCCTTGGAGAGTGCGAAGACGAAACGTCCGAAGGGAATGGAAGAGCGATAGAGCAGGAACATCATGCCTGTGTCATCGCGCAGCACCAGGTCCGGGCTCCAGAACGCTCCGGGGTTTCCGTGGCCGATCACTTCACCCTCCAGCACGACCGCACGTGAGCGCATCTGCGAGACATCAAGGTCTTCCAGCAGCGTTTCCACCTTCGCCGGCGTAAAGTTGCCGCGATAGCGATACATGATCTTGATCGCCCAGGTGATGCCCATCGAGATCAACATCCAGCCCACCAGATGGACCGGAAGATTGAGCCCCATCTTTTCAAGCGATCGCGCCACCCAGAAGTAGGAGACGAGCAGGAAGCCCAGCACCAACGGTGCCGACCAGATCGCAAACTCTATGGGGAAGCCGATCCAACGCATCCCGTTTGTGGCAGGCAGCGGATACTGAACCGGCTGGTTGTTCTTCTCCGCGATACGATTCAGAGCGCGCAGTCGCAGCGCCGTCAGCGGATGTGTCGAACCGAGCTCATAGAAGCGAGCCCAAGGGTTCACAAGATCCCACTTCATCACGCGCGCCGTCGCGGCGGGGTCTTCGTACCCAAGCGCCAGCGCTGACTGGTCCGAGACCGAGGCGATGCCCATAATCCCTAGCGCCTGACCTGCTTGCAGCAAACGCTTGCTCTGCTTCTTCTCCGACGAGTCGCCTTCCTTCTCCAGACGACGAAGTTCTCCGCGATACTTCACCATGCCGTAAGCAATCTTCACCAGGGCCGATGAAAGAGCTGGCGCGTCTCCGGTAATCTCCGCCGAGAAAGCGTCGGCTCCATACTCACGCGTCCGGTTCAGCAGCAGCACCATAAACTGTCCGATCCAATAAGCGACGTACGCGCAGTAGCTCACGATGCGCCCCTGGTTGTTCATGCGATCCGTCCATAGGTAGATCTGATAGAGCAACATCGGTGCAACCGCCGCCAGCGTCATCGCGGCGAAATCATAGTGTGCAATGTGGCCCAACTCATGCGCGAGCACGGCCTTCACCTCTTCCGGTGAGAGGATGTTCAGCAGCCCGCGCGTGACGACAACACGTGCATCCTTCTGTAGACGGCCAAAGGCGAATGCGTTCGGCGTCTCGCTTTCAATGATGCCCAGATTGGGCATCGGCATGTTTTGCGCGGCGCACACCTCGCGCACGAACTCCACGTACTCCTGCGGGATATCGCCTTCATACCAGCCGATGTTGTAGAAGCGCTCGATGAGCCACGGCGAGATCGCGTACTGCACTCCAGCCAGCACCAGCACGAATACCAGGCCCGACCACACAGGCGCATGTTGGTGCAACAGAAACACGTCGCCCAGGACGAAAACGAAGCCATACAACGCCACAAGAATCAGCAAGGAACGGCTGAGGAAACTCATAGGAACACTCCACCGGCTATGTTTGGAAAACTATGTTGGACAGATGCGCCCATCATACCCGCACTGTGACGCTGCGGCATGAAAATCCCCACTCCGTCGTCGCAGCGGGCACAGAAAAGCAGCCTTCATTAGCCGCGGTCTATGCGCACGGCATCCAACTCCCTCGAGGCGCAACCAGCGCGCGAGGGAGTTTTGCTTTATGGCAGTGAAGACAGAGAAGCATGTAGTGCGTGGAGTCCTTGCAGGCATCGCTGGCGGCCTCGTTGCGGCGTGGATGATGAATGAGTTCCAGGCAGGCCCGGGCAAGGCACTTACCCGCGCCGTGAACACGCCGCAAGAGAACGCAGATGCCGCGCTGCATGAGGGCGAGCCCTATCAGGACGCCACCATGAAGACGGCCGACACCCTCACCGAGCTCGCCACCGGCGGACGCCACCTCACCTGGGAGCAGCAGGAGCGCGGCGGCCCCATCGTGCACTACGCCTTCGGAGCCATCATGGGCGGCCTGTACGGTGGTCTCGCCGAACTCTGCAGCACTGCAAGCGCAGGTTACGGGACAGGCTTCGGCTCCGCACTCTTCGTGGGTGCTGACGTCCTCGGCGTGCCTGCGCTGGGTCTCGGTGCGTGGCCCGACGAGTACCCCATGCACACACTCGCCACGCCCTATGCGGCGCACCTCGTCTACGGAGCGACGACGGAGCTTGTACGTCGCGCGGTTCGCAAGGCTCTTTAAGCATGCGGTTGGGAGATTCGCTTCTCTCTGATAGAGTTCTCCCAACCCATCATGGCTACGACACCTTCGCTGAGCTTTGACAAAGCTGTCTATGAAGGCGATCCCGCGCCGCCGGACGCCTGCGCTTACTGTGGCCGTGCCACGCCGAACGAATACTTCCGCATTTCCGGTCATCTGGCCTGTTCGCCCTGCGCGCAACGGGCCGAGTCGCTCGTTCCGCCCGACTCTCATAAGGCCTTTACACGTGCGTTGCTCTTCGGCGCCATCGCTGCCGTGCTCGGCTGTATCGCCTATGCGCTCTTCGGGATCGTTACCGGCATATCGTTGGGCTGGGCGGCGATCGGTGTTGGTTTCGTCGTAGGGTTCTCGATGAAAAAAGGCTCACGCGGACTTGGTGGCAAGCGCTACCAGATCGCTGCGGCTTTGCTCACGTATGCGGCGATCGCCGTGGCCTTCGTGCCGATCGCTCTCCATCAGGTAAACGAGCACAGGGCACAAGATGCGACCCAGCGAGCGGAGGCGAGGGCAGGTAAGACCGCTGAAGCGGACGCGCGTAACGGCACTCCACAGCACGCGCAGGCGGATGTACCGACAGGTATAGGAGGCTTCCTCAAGGCTTGCGCACTGTTGTTAGGTATCGGACTTATCTCACCGTTCCTGACGTTTACGGCGTCAGTAGGCAGCGGTCTCATCAACCTCTTCATCACCTTCCTCGGGATACAAATGGCGTGGAGACAGATGGTCAGTCCACGACCAGAGATCGAAGGGCCGTTCTACAACAACGAGCTAACGACGAAAGCCTCGCTATAGCGAGGCTTTCGGCTTTCATGGTGTGGAGGAATGACGATGACGCCAGCCACCCGCCATTAGCTCACAGCCGGATCACGACACCCGCACCAAACGTCTGCAACGTGTGCTTGGTGCCGTTGCCGGTCCAGAGCTGACCAACGCCGTACTCCAGACGCGTCGCTACATGCGGGAAGATCGTGATGTCGCCGCCGAACTGGAACTGATACGCGCCATGCGTGTCCTTGTTGGTCTGCTTGCCATTGTTCGTACCTACAATGCCCAGCTCCACCTGCGCATACGGACGGAACGGCAACGCCAGCGTGTTGATCTCCAACCGCGGACCGATCAGTGCGCCAGCCATCTTGTTGCCGTAGGGCGTCGAGTTTGCCGAGTTCTCAATGATGCCGCGTGCATCGAAGCCAAAGCCGATCGGCCCTGAGTGATACGGCTCATCGCTCAAGCCAAAGGTGCCGCCCAGCGCGTTCATGCCGCCAACCTGGTTGCCGGCTGTGTTCGCGCCAACGCCTACACCGGAGTAGTGGCCCAGCGAGAACATCGCATACGGAGCCCACTGCGCGCGTGCCTGCGAAGCCGAACCCAACACCAGCATCGCCATCACAAACATCCAAAGTTTCATCTTCATGGCGCGCAGCCCTCCCATCGTTCTTCTTGATACTGCATGATTGGACGCGCAAAATCCGCGCAGCGTCCACGCAGGGAACCACGATGAGAAATGGGGAAAACGAAAAATCAGCGGCTTACGAGCGCGCTGTACGACGCTTCGTCGCGATCTGACGCGTATAGAGCACCGCGAGATAGCCCAGCGCCGCCACGCCTACGACAACGCCTACAGGGAAGCCGATGAGCTTGTACGCATGGTCATACGGCGGAACGCGATGCGTGAACATCTGCTCCAGCAGCATCGCGACGATGGCCACAAAGGTCGTGAGGAAGAAGGCGGCAAAGCCAGTCGCCAAACCCATCAACAGGGACTGGAACCAACCGAGGTCGCCCATCGGAATGCCGAAGATAGTGCCTTCGGCGCGTGCACGCTCGACATGGTTTGCGCTAGCCATACTCAGCTAGAATAACGCGAATGGCGGAAGTGGGCCCAATGACGAACCTTGTACGTGCGCAGGAAGTGGCCCGCGATGCCGAAGTACGGCAGTCGCCCAATGGCGTGAGCTTTGCCACTTTTGGCGAAACCGGCGTGCCCGCAGTGGATCTCGACTCGATGCTGCAGGCCGTACCCACCAGCATCAGTGCGTCGCTCGAGGCCAACACCTACTTCTTCGTGCCGCTCGCGATGCGCGAAGCGGACACGATCATTGACTCGCCGCGCACACAGAAGACCGACGAATCTGCACTCGTCGCGCCCGCGTACACCGATGATCTGAGCACCGGTGCCATCTGCCATCGCAACGTCGAACTCGGCAGCGGTCGCCGTGGCGTCTTCATCTCCACACGTCTCATGCAGGACCGTTTCGCGCTGAGCTTCGAGTTCTTCATCAACGTCGCGCATGCATACGTCGACGTTGCCGGTATCCCCGAACGCTTCAGCGAACTCGCCTGGCAACAGGCGCTCGCGAACGTCAAAGGCGAGACGAGTTTCGATGCCTGGGAAGCGCGCCAACTCACCTTTGGTCGTTCAGTAGTCTTTGAGCCGGAGCCGCTGCGTGCGTCACGCGCGCTTGCCTCGAAGCGTGTGCGCGCCTTCTCCACGGCGAAGCCCGCAGTCGTTGATCTGAATGCGAACGCAGAGCCCGCCAGCATCGATGAGAAGGAGAAGAAGATCTTCCTCGAGACGGCTTTCTCCGACGCGGTCGCGGTGTTCCTGCTTTCGCTCGCGCTGGACTTCGACTACTCGGAACTTCGCGAACGAGAGTATCCGCTGCTCGCTCCCGGCGCTCTCGCCGAGCGTCTGCGCCTCTGCGCGGAACTCTTCCCGCCGAACGCAGGCTATGAATTCTCCGTGCGCTATCGTCGTCGCGCGTAGCTAGCGAACGGCGCTCATCGCCGCGCGGAAGAGCTTCTCGAACTCACCCGCAATGCTCGCGTCCTTTGCGGCTGTCTCGACGGCCTTCTGCGCCGTGGGACGCAGATAGCCGAGGTTCACCAGCGCCGACAACACGTCGTCCGCCACAGCGCCCAGAGAAGGCACGACTTCGCCCGCAGGGGTATAGCCCTGCATGTCGTCGAGCTTGTCCTTCAACTCGAGCACGACACGTTCAGCGGTCTTCTTGCCGATGCCGGGAATCTTCGTGAGCGTCGCATGATCGCCGCCGCGAATCGCGCCTACGAGCCGCTCCGCAGAGATGCCGCTCAGCACCGTGATCGCAAGCTTCGGCCCAATGCCGGAGATCGTCAGCAGCTTCTCGAAGAGCCGCTTCTCCTGCAGCTCCGAGAAGCCGAAGAGCGAGAAGGCGTCCTCGCGCACATGCGTGTGCACATGCAGCTTCGCTTCGCTGCCTTCTGCGCCGAGATCGGTGAATGTCGCCACGGACACAGCAAGCTCATACCCCACACCCGCGCACTCCAGCACAACAGCGTTAGGGGACTTGAAGAGAAGCGTTCCGCGAAGATGAGCAATCATGCGTTGATTGTAAGAGACGCGCTACACCAGGCGCACAGGTGCAGCGTACTTGCTCAACGTGCGGTCGGCTGTAAGCAGCGTCAGCCCTTCGACAAGGCACTGCGCGACCAGCATGCGATCAAACGGATCGCGGTGAACATGCGGCATCGTGCGTAGCGCCATCGCATGCTTGCTCTGCACATCAAGCTCCTGAAAGCCGTGCTGCAAGAGGCCGAGCCGAAGAGGTTCGGGATCGATCGTGAAGTCTTTGCGCTGCAAAGCAAACTTGGTCGCGACTTCCCAGATGCTTGCGACGCTGAAGAAGAGTTCGTGGTCATCGCTTTCGAGCAGACGTCGTGCCTCTCGTGGCAGTTCCTTCGCGTCCGTCGCAAACCAGAGAAGGATGTGAGTATCCGGAAGAAGCTTCATTTGGAGAACTTCTTCGGGTTGCCGTAGAACATCTCTTCAATGTCCTTCTCAAAAGGCTTCTTGATATCCTTCGGCATCTTGAAGCCGTAGTCCTTCAAGAACCCCGCTTTGCGCTTCGGTTTTTCAGGAGCGACAAACGCACTCAAGCGCACGGCAGGCTTGCCTGCGCGCGCGATGATCACCTCTTCGCCAGCTTCCACCATCTGGATCAGCTTTGAGAGGTTTGTCTTGGCTTCGTGAATGTTGACGGTCGTCATTGCCATGCGCACAGGTTAGCCTAGCTAAGTTAGCTAAGTCTATCGGTGTTCGGCGACAAATGTATCGAAGATCACCTGACGCATCTGCGCGGTGAGCGTTTCGGCGTCCTTCGTCGTGAGCCCGGCCGTCGAAATCGGCTCGCCAACAATCAGCTTCAACGGACGCGGATGCAGCGCGTAGACATGGATCGGCAGCAGCTCATACGTTCCCACCAGCGTGAGCGGGACCAGCGGCACCTGCGCCTTGATTGCCATCCACGCAGCGCCTGCAAGCATGCTTTGCAATTCGCCCGTGGCCGCGCGACCGCCCTCAGGGAAGATCACCAGCGGCAAGCCCGCATCGAGCGTCTTGACGCCACGCGCCAGCGAGGCCACGCCTGCACGCGCCGAGCTTTGATCGATCGGCACCTGTCCGGAACGGTTCAAGTACCAGCCGATGAAAGGAATCTTCCAGAGCGGCGCCTTTGCCATGATGCGGTACTGGAACGGCAGCTTCGCAAAAAGTACCGGCGTGTCGTAGTAGCTCAGGTGGTTGGACGCGTAGACCGCGCAGCCGAGTCCCTTCAATCGCTCGCCGTTCACGACTTCCACGGGTGAGAGTGCAATCTTCAGCAGCAGCCGCGCCCACTGCCGTGCGATCCAATGCTGCTGGCGCCCCGACTTGTCCCATAGACCTGCGATCAGCGAGATCGTGCCGAAGAACGTTGTTGCCAGCGCGATCAACGGCATCAGCAGCAGATACGTCGTCCACTTCCAGAACGGAGGCGGCATCTTCGGCTGGTGCGTGGGTTTCACGTCGATGGGTTGGGTCGCTTGGGGCACTGTCTCTATCGTACTTTCTCTTCCATCAGCAGCGCGCGGATCTCAGCCACGAGGAAGATGCTGCCCGTCACCACGATCACACCGTCGCGCGGCGTGACGTCTTCCGCCTGCTTCAACGCAGCGGGCACGTGAGGCGCTCCGTGCGCGGGTACGTCGAGCTCATGCGCCGCGGCGAGCAGTTCATCCACGGTTGCGGCACGTACGTTCTGAATCGGCGCGAGCACGACGTGGTCGCCCTTGCGTTCGGGGTCGCTCGACGAGGAGTCGAAGAGCGGAAAGAGTACGCGCGCAAGGTCCGCAATCGGCTTGTCATGCAGCGCAGAGAAGAGCAGCGTGCGCGGCATCGACTCCGGCAGATGCGACAACGCATCGCGCAGCGTCCACGCTCCTGCAGGGTTGTGCGCCACATCAAGCAGCATGGCTGCACGACCGCCGCGCGCAGGAATCCACTCCAGGCGTCCGGGCCACACGGTCTCACGAATCCCCGCTTCGATCGCGGCGTTTGTGATCTGCGTAAAGCCATGGTTGGCGCGCAGCTCCAGCGCGGTTGCGATGGCCAACGCAAGATTGCGCTGCTGATGCACGCCACGCAGCGGCGAGTTCACGAGGATCGGCTCACCATCAATCGCGACGGCATATTTGTTGCGCGGCAGCGGCGAATACTCGTCTGCGATGCCGCCCGTCGCCATCAACGAACGCGGCGGCAGGCAACGCGCCGCATCCACGCCGCGCACGCCGAGGCTCATCGCCACCTCGCCGATCGCAGCATTCGCTTCCTGATGCTGCGAGAGCGTGACGAGCACGCCATCCTTGCGCAAGATGCCGGCCTTCTCGCGCGCAATTTCGGTGATCGTGTTGCCGAGGAACTCCGTGTGGTCGATGCCGATGTCGGTGATGACCGAGATGATCGGCTCGACAGCATTCGTCGCATCGAGACGGCCGCCAAGGCCGACTTCCAGCACCGCGAGCTCGATCTTCTGCTCGGCAAAGTAGACAAATGCCGTGGCGGTGAAGAACTCAAAGAAGCTCGGCATGTGCGGCAGCTTGCCTTCACTCACCAGATTCTCGGCGGCGCTCCAGGCGCGGCCAAACGCGTCGCCGAACGCTTCATCCGGGATCTCGACGAGCTTCGCGCCGTCGCTGACATGGATACGCTCGTTGACGCGCAGCAGATGCGGCGAGGTGTACCAGCCGGTCTTCAGCCCTGCATGGGCGGCGATCGACGCAAGCGTGGCGGTCGTCGAGCCCTTGCCGTTGGTGCCAGCCACCAGCACGCTCGGAAAGCTCGTTTCTGGCGAGCCGAGCTCGGCCAGCAGCACGCGGATGTGATCCAGTGAAAACTTTCGCGGCGGCATTCCAGCACCGCCATCGGCGGCGCGTCCCGTGCGGACTTCGGGGCCAAGACTGGCCAATTTTTCGAGTGCTTCAGCGTAGGTCATCGTGATACCGTTTGCGTAACGTTACTTTCCTTGTACTCCGTCAAGGAAACTCTATCTGTTTTCTCGGCGGAAGGAACGTGCGCTCGCTATTCTGAGCAGGCAGAGCGAATCCAGCAACTCGCTTCTGAAAGTAGACGTCTTCATGTCGGCCGCCAACCTCCACCAACTCGCAGTGCTCTTTGGCTTCTTCGGAATCCTCTTCAGCCCCGTCGCGTCTGCGACCTGGGTGAGCATGCGTTGGGACAAGGCTGAGGCCGCCTACATGCGCTTTGAGGCGCAGGTGGCGCGCATGCTGGAGCCGAACGCGAAGACTGTGCCCGGCAACCTCTGCATTCGCCCATATGCTTCGTGGGCTGCCTTCCACATCGAAGCCGAGCCGCTCGAGTCAGCGTCAGAGTTCCGTCTGCGCGTGTTCGGCAACGGCAAGCTGGCCGCTGCTGCCAAGCAGTCGCAGACCATCGCCGCGACCGTCGAAGTACCGCAGATTCAGACCGTCGCTGCTTAGGCTCCCCCGCAAAATCCACCCCGCCCGCTTCAATTCTGCTGCGAGTTCGTCTTGCGAGAAGGACAGCCGAAATGGCTCGCCGACTTGCGCGACACGGGCACTCATGCTGTCGCGTTGAAGCTGCTCCTCGGGCGAAAGCAGCTCGCGATGCAGCGCGTAGTCGAAGACGAGTTGACTACCTGCGGGCAGCTTGCCGAGTGTGTTGATCGTCGCGCGGAAACCTGCGTCGGTGAGGTAGGGCACCACACCGAGCCACGCAATCACCGTCGGCTGATCGAAGCGAAAGCCGGACGCGCGCAACCGTTCTTCCAGCGAGTCGTGCTCGAAGTCCACGGCGACATGATGCGCGTTCGCGGGCGTTTGAATGTGCGCGTTGGCAAGACACTCAAACTTCCAAAGCTGCGTTGCCGGATGATCGACTTCAAAGACCTGCACGCTCTCGTGCGGGTTGCGATACGCGAAGGTGTCGAGCCCGGCGCCGAGCACGAGGTACTGCTGCGCCACGCCCTTCGCCACGCTTGCAGCGAGCAGGTCTTCTGAAAGCTTGGAGCGCGCAACCATCCACGCGCGCAGGCCACCGGAGTGCGGCTTGCGGCTCTTGTCGGGAATCTTCGTCAGCTCCTGCCGCTGCGCAGGCGGCAAGATGCACACGGCGAGCGGATCCTCAAACACCAGCGGCTTGTCGTCGTGTAGCTGATGCGCGGCGCGGCGCAACGCCACACGCAGCGCGGTCTTTGAAGGCTGTGCGTGAATCATCTCTTCCAGAGTAACGGGTGTCCCAAGGCGCGAACGGGTGCCCCAGGTCTCGCTCTTGAGACCTGGGTTCGCAGGGTATCTCTGTCACGACAGATGGTGCGACAGCTCGATGCTTGAGATGTGGGTTACCAGAGAGGTTTGCGGAGATCGACGAACGGGCGGAGCGAGCATTCTCGTTCTCCCACGTCTCTAAAAGTCGAGACGTGGGGCACCCGGCGTTGGTGGTTATTCGAGAGGGGACATCCTGCATCGGTGGTTATTCGAGAGGAGCAGGGACTCGCTGCAGGACTGGCAAAAGAAGAACGGCGCGACCGAAGCCGCGCCGTCCCTCGCATTTGTTCCGCGGTTTATGCCGCAGACTTCGCGCCGAGCATCCACTGGAAGGCGTTCGCCAGATAAGCCTTCAAATCCTTGCGCGAAACCACCGCGTCGAGGAAGCCGTGCTCCAGCAGAAACTCCGAGCGCTGGAAGCCCTCAGGCAGCTTCTGGCGAATCGTCTGCTCGATTACGCGCGGTCCCGCAAAGCCAATCAGCGCGCCCGGTTCAGCGATGTTCAGGTCGCCAAGCATCGCAAAGCTGGCGGTCACGCCACCGGTGGTCGGGTCGGTCATCAGCGAGATGTACGGCACTTTCTCGTCGTCCATCTTCGCGAGCCCGGCAGATACCTTCGCAAGCTGCATGAGGCTGGCGATGCCTTCCATCATGCGCGCGCCGCCCGAAGCAGAGACGATGATCAGCGGCTTCTTCTCCGCCAGCGCACGGTCCACCGCGCGAGCGATCGTCTCACCCACTACCGCGCCCATCGAGCCGCCAATAAACTCAAACGCCATTACGCTCAGCACCACAGGCTGACCGTTGATGGTGCCCACCGCGTTGAGGATCGCGTCGTTCATGCCGGTCTTCTTCTGCGCCTGCTTCAAGCGGTCCTTATAGGGCTTGAGGTCGCAGAACTCCAGCGGATCCGTCGTGACGAGGTCGCCGTCCACCATCTGGTAGCCTTCGTCGAGCAGCAGCGCGATGCGCTGGCGTGCGTCGATGCGGAAGTGCTTGCCGCAGTTGGGGCAGACGTTCATGTTGGCCTCGAGATCAGCCTTCCAGAGCGTCTTGTTGCACTGGTCGCACTTGATCCAAAGCCCCTGCGTGCGGACTTCGTGGTCCGGCGTGGGAACGATCTCATGGTCCTGGCGTTTAAACCAACTCATCGGCTGGAAGCACTCCTCTTCGGCCCGGTGAGGCCGTTGTCCATTGTATCGAAGCGTGGCTTGCCGAGGTATCGTAGGCAGTCAAAAGCAAGAGCCTTGACGCAGAGAGCGCAGAGTTCGCGAAGGTGCGCCACGGTAGCGGAAGCCGCCACAGAAGCCGTCGCGGTCCTTTGCGGTCGTCGCGTCCTTTGCGTCAAGGCTCTCCTTCAGGCCTCCTGTAATCCGCCCAGAGGCCGATTTCGCTGCACTCAGGCAGATTCCGCCCCGCCTTGATGCCAGCGAATCCGATATCCTTAGAAATTGATGAGTGACATGATCCAAGTCCAGCTTCCTGACGGCTCGGTGCGCGAAGTTGCGCGCGGAACGACGCCGTTCGATATCGCCTCGAGCATTTCGCCTCGCCTTGCCTCCGCCGTCGTGGTCGCGCGCGTGCGCCCGCTCACGACCGTCGCCACGACCGAAGACGCTGACACCGAAGCCAAGGCCGAGCAGAGCGAAGAAGCCATGTACGGTGGCGAAACCACCGGCGAGCGCATCGTCGACCTCAAGGCTCCGCTGACCGAAGACGTCGCGCTCGAGCTGCTGAAGGAGACTGACCCTGCAGCGCTTCGCGTCGTGCGCCACTCGGCCGCTCACGTCATGGCGACGGCGATCCTCGAACTCTTCCCCGAGACGAAGCTCGGCCACGGCCCCGCCACCGACAACGGCTTCTTCTACGACGTGTACCGCGAGGTGCCGTTCACCGAAGCCGACCTCGCTGCCATCGAAGCACGCATGGCCGAGGTCGTCGCGCGTGATGAACCGTTCGTGCGCGTGGACGAAACCCGCGAGCAGGGACTCGAAGAGTACGCCGCCAAGGGCGAGTTCATGAAGCTCCACTTCATCGAGCGCTTCACCAGGCCTGGCGACACCATCTCGCTCTACAAGAACGGCGAGTTCACCGACTTCTGCCGCGGACCGCACGTACCCAGCACCGCACGCGTGAAGGCGTTCAAGGTGATGTCGATCGCTGGCGCCTACTGGCTCGGCAACGAGAACAACCAGCAGTTGCAGCGCATCTACGGCACGGCGTTCTTCTCGCAGAAGGACCTGGACGCGCACTTCAAGCACCTTGAAGAGATCAAGGCGCGCGACCATCGCGTGCTCGGCAAGCAGCTCGACCTCTTCAGCATTCAGGAAGTCGCCGGCGCGGGCCTCATCTTCTGGCACCCGAAGGGCGGCCTCATCCGCAAGACGATGGAAGACTGGATGCGCGACGAGTGCGTGCGCCGTGGCTATCAGCTTGTGTACACGCCGCACATCATGCGTCGCGAGCTCTGGAAGATCTCCGGCCACGAAGGCTTCTACTCGGAGAACATGTACCCGCCGATGGAGCTGGACGATGCCGAGTATCGCCTGAAGCCCATGAACTGCCCGGGCCACATCCTCATCTACAAGTCAACGCCGAAGAGCTACCGCGACCTGCCGCAGCGCTACGCTGAGCTTGGCAACGTGTACCGCTACGAGCGTTCGGGCACGATGCATGGCCTGCTGCGCGTGCGCGGCTTTACGCAGGATGACGCACACGTCTTCTGCACGCCCGAGCAGGTCGTCGGCGAAATTGAGGCTTGCCTCGACTTTGCCGAAGCTGTGCTGAAGACCTTCGGCTTCAAGGAGTATCGCGTCGAGCTTTCGACGCGCGATCCGAAGAAGCCCGGCGAGTTCGTTGGCACGGTCGAGGACTGGGCACGCGCTGAAGGCGCATTGAACGATGTGCTCAAGGGCCGCGGCCTCAACTTCCAGAGCTTCCCCGGCGAAGCCGCCTTCTACGGCCCGAAGATCGACGTGAAGCTCGTCGACGTTCTTGGCCGACTCTGGCAGCTTTCGACGGTGCAGTTCGACTTCAACCTGCCCAAGCGCTTCGAGATCGAGTACGTGGGCGAGGATGGCGAACGTCACCAGCCGGTGATGGTGCACCGCGCGCTGTTTGGCTCGGTCGAACGCTTCTTCGGTGTGCTCATCGAGCACTACGCGGGCTCCTTCCCTCTGTGGCTCGCGCCGGTGCAGGTGGGCCTGGTGCCGATCTCCAACGAGAAGCATCTCGCCTACGCCGAGGAGCTGAAGACGCGCCTCGAGGCCGCAGGCCTGCGCGTCGAACTCGACGCCAGCAACGGCAAGATGCAGGGCAAGATCCGCGACTTCGGCGTGGCGAAGGTGCCGTTCATCCTCGTCGTCGGCGACAAAGAAGCGCAGACCGATTCGGTCAGCGTCCGCACGCGCGGCAAGGGTGATCAAGGCTCGGCAACGGTCGAAGAGTTCATTGCTCGCGCCAAGCAACTCGTCACGGATCACTCGATGGAGCTGTAGTGCACCTTGATCTTCAACAACTCGAAAGCGCGGGCTACTGTATGGTGCCCGCGCTTTTGTCTGCGCACGAAGTTGCGGACCTCATCAAGATCATCGAGGTCCAAGCTCAGTCTGAACGCGGCCGTGGTGGTGTTCGTGATGTGCTCGACAACGTGCCCGCGTTACGCGCAATAGCCGATCACGCAAGCGTCCGTTCCGTCGTCAATCAAGTGCTCGGTGAAGATGCATTTCTTGTGCGCTCGATCCTCTTCGATAAAACGGACGCTGCGAACTGGAAGGTGCCGTGGCATCAGGATGTGACGATAGCAGTGCAGGAACGCCATGACGCCGCAGGTTACGGCCCGTGGTCACTCAAGCAAGGCGTTGTGCATGTGCAGCCTCCAACGACGGTGCTCGAGCAGATGCTTACGGTGCGCATTCATCTGGATCCATGTCCATCAAGCAATGGAGCGTTGCGTGTGATGCCTGGCACGCACAAGCTTGGACGTATTGATCAAGACCTCGCCCCCGATTATGTGAGGGAGCCAGAGACGGTTACATGTGAGGCTGTTATTGGCGAAGCTCTCGTAATGCGTCCACTACTTCTTCATGCTTCCTCTGCATCGACACAACCAGCGCATCGTCGCATACTGCACTTCGATTTCGCAAATGCAGTATTAGCGGATGGCCTAGCTTGGAATATGCGGAGCAGAGCTTAGTGCAGACCGTTACGCTCACAACGAAGATCGCAGCGCCCATCGAGCGCTGCTTTCTTTTGTCCTTGTCGATTGATCTGCATCAACAGAGCGCGAGCGCAACCGGCGAGCGTGCCATCGCTGGTGTGACGCACGGCATCATCGGTGCGAATGAAACCGTGAAGTGGCGCGGCAAGCACTTCGGTCTCTGGCTCACGCATACGACGATCATCAGTGGCTACGAGAGTCCGCGCTGGTTTCAAGACTCCATGATGCACGGTCTCTTCAAGAGCTTCGTACATGATCACTACATCGAACCGCAGAGAGATGGGTCGACGCTCATGCGGGATGAGTTGAGCTTCGCCGCACCGCTTGGTCTGCTCGGAACCCTTGTCGAGAAGATAGAATTACGCGAACACATGCGTTCCTTCCTGATCGAGCGCAATGATGTGATTCGGCGCGTGGCCGAATCCGGCGACGAGTGGCAGCAGTATCTTCCTCCTGCACTCTAGCCGCTATTGCGGCAGCTTCACGCGGACAATCTCATACGGTGGCTGTCGCAGATCGTGCCCGCCGTTCATGCTCGGCAAGCGGTTGTACTGCCCGAGCGTAACGTAGAGATAACCGCCCTGCGCAAACAATCCGTCCGGCCAGCTCAGCCGATCATCATGCACGATCAACGTGAAGCGACCGTCCGCTTCACGACGGAGAAGACTGCGCTGATCGTATGCGCCGAAGAGCAGTCGCCCCTGCGGATCGCGAGCGAGGCCATCGGCCAGCGGACGCTCGCCGAGGTCCTTCACCGCAGCATCGAGTTGCGCCGCACTCGCGTTTGCATCCGCGAGCAGAGCTGTGGGGGCGGCCCATAGTTTGCGCCCGCTGATCGCCGTCCAATAGAGCGTCGCACTGTCTGCGCTTAACTCAATACCATCGGCTCCGCCTTGCGGCATCTCCGCGTGCTCCTTGTTGTAGCGATGCGGCCTGCCTTCGAGGTACGCGAGCAGTTGCGGATCAGCAGCCGTAAAGCGTGAGTGCTCGAAGAGGCGTCGCGCTTTGCCTGTGGCGACATCGACCACGACCAACGCAGGCTCATCTCCGAAGCTCGAGTCCGTGATGAAGACCGTGCCTTGCGCTCCATGCGTCAGGTCGACGCGCAGGTCATTCATGTGACTCTTCGGCAGCCAGACTCCCGAAGGGAGCGTCAACCATGCGATCACCTTGTTTGTCCCCGGATCAATGCCGACGACCTTCACCGCCCCGTTCACGATCGGCTTGCCCGCTTCTTTGCCATCGTCGATCAGCCATAGGCGGCCACGCGTATCCGTCGTCATGCCATGAACGCTCACGAGCCGCTTGGCTGGATCGGCGATGCCGGGCAACGAAATCTCGCGGTTGGGGTACGGCGTTAGCTTGCCGTCTTTATATTCGGCGAGCGTGGCCTCGTTGTGGTCCACATCATGCCGCGGGAATCCAAGAAACATCCGGCCGTCCGGCGTGATGGCGATGCCTGAAAAATCAGGATGCTCAATGCGAGCAACAACTTCCAGCGACGACGCTGTAGTTTGCGCAAGAGGCATTAAAGGCAGAGCAAGCAGAGAGCAGCAAAGCAGGCTGGCACGCAGCATAAAAACTCCTTGGGCTTTGTGATGCGATATGCACCGCAGAGGCTTGTCGCATCGTGCATCAGTGTCATCGTGTGCATCCAATGAAGTGTCATGTTTGAGATTCGCGACACCATCATGATTCAAGCCCCGATCGAGCGCGTCTTCGCGCTCTCGACCAATGTGGCCATCGTGCAACTCACGCTGGGCATGAAGCCCGTCGATGCGCCTGAGTCCATCGTCGCCAACAGCCGCGTGCATTGGCGTGGATGGAAGTTCGGTATGCCCACTGAGCATCACACGCTGATCACCGGGTACAAAGCGCCGCACCCCAGCGGCGACTGGATGAAGGCGTTCTTTCAAGACTCACAGGCGCAGGGCCGCTTCGCACACTTCCATCACGATCACTTCTTTACGCAGCACAAACGCGAAGCCAGCACGGTGCTCGAAGACCGCGTGCACTTCTCGCTCGCATGGTGGATGGGCAGCAAGCTCGCTGAACGCTTTCTGCTTGCGCCCTACATTCGACGCTTACTCTGGACGCGTTTCGCGTTGCTCAAGCAGCTTGCGGAAGGTGAAGGCTGGCGCGAGTACATCGCTGGCTAAGCCGCAAGCATCTCATCCAGCATGAAAGCTGTTCTGTTGCATGAGTACGGCAAGCCGAGCTTGCTGAAGTGGGAAGACGCCGAAGACCCCAAGCCAGGTAAGGGTGAGATTCTCGTTCGTGTACAAGCGGCGAGCGTGAACCCAGTCGACTTCAAGCGTCGCTCCGGCGCTGCGGCGGAGAAGTTTCCGGTACAGTTTCCGGGCATCCTCGGTCGCGACTTCGCCGGCGTGATTCGCGAGCTCGGCGAAGGCGTCGAGAACTTCGCTGTCGGTGATCGCGTCTTCGGCATGGCCTGGGAGACCTACGCCGAGCTGTGTGTGGTGAAGGCCGATGTGATCGCGAAGATCCCCGAAGGCGTGGACATTACCACCGCTGCTGCGATCCCTCTTGTTGCTGCAACAGGTGATCAGTTGATTCGCGACGCCGCAAAGGCACAGAAGGGCGATGCGATCGTGCTTACGGGCATGACCGGCAGCGTTGGTCGTTGCGCTGCATTCACCGCGAAGGAACTCGAGGTGAAGGTGATTGGCGGCGTACGCAAGAAGTCCCTCGATGAAGCGCGCGCTCTCGGAGCGGTGGATGCGATCGACCTCGAGGACGACAAGAGCATAGCGCTGCTAGGCTTTGTCGACGCCGTGGCGGACACCGTGGGTGGCGCCGCTGGCACCAAGCTCATCGGCAAGGTGAAGGCCGGCGGAAACTACGGCAGCATCGTTGGCGTGCCCAAGAACGCGTCGCTGCATCCCACGGTGAACACCTGCGCGATCATGGCGCATCCCGCGCCGGAGACGTACGTGCACTTCGCCGAAGCCATCCGCGATGGCAAGCTCTCGTTGCCGATCGAACGCGTGATGCCGATGACGGACGCGGCCGAAGCCCATGCCATGGCAGAGAAGGGCGGCGTGGGCAAGATTGTCCTCACCGCGTAAGCCCATCCAGCGTTATCCTTGAGCGCAACAGATACACACTCCCCCAAGCTCAAGGATGAGGACAACGCTGATGGTTTGTTTGGATTCGAAGTTCCGTGGACGTCGTGCGGTGGCCGCACTGGCGCTGGCCGCGATGTGCGCTCCCGTACTCGCGGTCGCGCAAAAGGCAGAGAAGGGTACCGAGCCCGGTGGCTACTACGCCGCGCAGCCTGCGGTCGAGAACATCGACCTCAACATGTATGCGCGCATCCGCGCAGAAGGCATGCAGCACGGCAAGGTGATGCAGTTTGCCTACGCGCTGATGGACGGCATCGGCCCGCGTCTCACCGGTTCGCCGAACCTCGCGAAAGCTAACGCCTGGACGCGGGACACGATGACCGGAATCGGCCTGAGCAACGCGCATCTCGAGGACTGGGGCGAGTTCGGCATGGGCTGGCAGCAGCTCAACACCTGGGCGCAGATGACCTCGCCTGATCCTGAGCCGCTGTGGATGCAGGCACTGCCGTGGTCGCCTTCCACCAACGGCACCGTCGATGGCGACATCTTTTACCTGCCGCTCACCGCGGACACGAACCTCGACAAGTTCAAAGGCAAGCTGAAGGGCAAGATCGTTCTGCTCGGCGCGATGCGCACGACGCCCGACCTTACCGAGCCGCTCTTTCACCGCTACACCGATGATGAGTTGAAGGCGATGACCGAGTTCAAGGCTAGCGATAGCGGTCCGCGCCTGATCAATGGTCAGACCTTTGAGCAGTACATGGCCGAGCGCATGAAGGCCGCAGAGCTTCGCAAGAATGCGCTGAAGATGATGGCCGAAGAAGGTGTGCTCGCGATCATCACGCCCAGCCGCGATGGCGGCAAGGGCGGCGGCACCGGCGTCATCTTCGACGACAACGGCAACATGCTTTCGCGCGATGGCTACAAGGTGGAAGGCAAGGTCACCATCCCCTGCGCTGTGATGATGATCGAGCACTACAATCGCCTCGCACGCATGTATGAGCACCACGTTGCCGTGCACGTAGCGGTGAACATCGAGACGCGCTTCACCGGCGATCACGAGCATGGCTTCAACACCGTCGCCGAGATCCCCGGCACGGACCCCAGGCTGAAGGACCAGGTCGTAATGGTCGGTGGCCATCTCGATAGCTGGATATCCGGCACGGGCGCGACCGACAACGGTGCAGGCTCCGTCGTCGCAATGGAAGCGATGCGCATCCTGAAGTCTCTCGGCGTTGCGCCGAAGCGTACGATCCGCATCGGTCTTTGGACCGGCGAGGAGCAAGGCATCTTCGGCTCGGCTGGCTACGTGAAGCAGCACTTCGGTGAGTTCGCCAAGGCCGCTACACCCGACGCTGCAGGCACGCCGAGCTTCATGCGTCGCAACTTCGGCCCGCTGCAGACAACGAAGGAGTGGGAGAAGCTCGACGCCTACTACAACGTCGACAACGGCACCGGCATGTTGCGCGGCATCTACACGCAGGGCAACTTCGCCATCGCGCCGATCTTTGCGCAGTGGATCGCTCCGCTGAAGGACATGGGTGTCACCACGGTGACGACGCGCAACACCGGCGGCACCGATCACCTCTCCTTCGACGCAGTGGGCTTGCCCGGCTTCCAGTTCATCCAGGACCCGATGGACTACGAAACGCGCACGCATCATTCGGACATGGACACGGTCGATCGCTTGCACGCGGCGGACCTCGAGCAGATGGCGATCGTCGAAGCGATCTTCCTCTGGAACACCAGCCAGCGCGAAGCGATGATGCCTCGCAAACCGTTTCCGCATCCTGAAGATGACACCAAGCTCGGCGCACCGCTGAAGGGGATCTACCCCAACGCAGTGGAAGAGTCGAAGTAAGGCAGTTGTAAGTTGTCAGTTCTACGTCGTAAGAGAAAGGCCGCCAGCGATGGCGGCCTTTCTTCGTTGAATCTACGGATCACATCGCCTTCGCATAGCATCGAAGCATCATGGCTGACCACTTCACCCCCGCTTCACTCAAGTTCCTTCGCGGCATCGCGCGCCACAATGATCGCGAATGGTTCGCCGCGAACAAGAGCACCTTTGAGAGTGAAGTGAAGGCACCCATGCTCGCCACCATCGAACAGATCAACCACGCCATGAGCGCATTTGCACCGGCGTATGTGAAGCCCGCAGCCAAGGCGATGTTCCGCTTCTATCGCGACACGCGTTTCTCCAACGACAAGCGCCCCTACAAAGATCACATCGCCGCATGGTGGTCGCCGCAGGTGATGGATAAGACCTCCGGTGGCGGCTTCTACATGCACGTTTCCGCGAAGCAGGTGGAGATCGCTGCTGGCGTGTTCATGCCGCAACGTGAGCAATTGCTCGCAATTCGTACCTGGATGAGTGAGTACCATGAGCGCTATCGCAAGCTGGAGGCGCAGGCCATCAAGCCGCGCAAGAACGACAAGCTGCAACTGACGCGAGTCGATCGTCCCATTCTCACGCGCATGCCCAAAGGCTTTGCAGCGGACGATCCTGCCGATGAGTTGCTCCGCGCGAAAGACTGGGGAGTGATCGCGATGCTGCCCGCGGAGACCGCGCTCGAACCCAAATTTGCAAGCCTTATCGCAAACTCGTTCGAGCGGCTTTTGCCGGTCGTTGAAGCCCTGAATGAGAGCATTTTCAGGCCCCAGGATCGCGAGAGAAAAGTGTCGTCAGGCGCCATGTTGAACCGCTTCTTCTAACGAAAATGGTGGATTTTGGCCTGAAAACCACCTGTTTTGATGAAAAACAGGAAAAACCCACAGGAAAACCGCGAAAACCCGAAGATTGCCGTTGACAAAGCTTCGCCGTGGCTTGAGAGTGAATCTCGGCGCGGTACTCCGCACCCGCATAAACATTGGCGATCATGCTTTCTCAGGAAGCAGCAGCCACGCAAATGCGGAGATGGGCCGCTAGCGCCCATGCTCAACACATTCGAAGTAAGGAGATCAACACAATGGCAAAGGGTATGACCAAGACGCAGCTCGTTCGCGCAATGGCAGAAAAGCTGGAACTCACCAACAAGCAGGCTGCTGCAGCTCTCGAGTTCCTCGCAGAGACCGCTGTGAAGGAAACGAAGAAGAACGGCGAGTTCACCATTCCTGGCGTTGGCAAGCTCGTCAAGGCAGAGCGCAAGGCGCGCATCGGCCGCAACCCGCAGACCGGCGAAGCGATCAAGATCAAGGCAAAGACCGTGGTCAAGTTCCGCGTGGCCAAGGTCGCGAAGGACACCATCGCTCCGGTCAAGAAGTAGTGGACCGCGCTCCTCACGAGCGCAAGCGAACATCAAAACGCCGAAGAGCCCTGCGCTCTTCGGCGTTTTCTTGTTGCTGAAGGCTCAGCTTATAAATCAGCCGCGGTCACGCCGCGCGAAGTCGCCCGACGGTCGTCAAGAGCCTTGCGCCCTAGTCCTTCGGCTTCGGCAGGAAGGCACGCACGATCAACCACGCGCCCAGCGAGTACAGTAGTCCGCGCACCAGCATCGTCGCGTTGAAGCTCCAGCCTACTGTCGCCAGCAGCACAGCTACTGCGACGAAGTAGAACTCTCCCGCCAGCGACTGCAGCCAGCGCGGCTGCTGTCCCGCGGACGGGATGAGCGGCGAAGGCGCAGGCAGGAAGCGCGGCACGAGCTGCTTGTACTCCACATAGGGGGCGCCAAACTTGGCAGCGAGGAAGACCTCCTCCGCAAGCGCCAGGCGGAACTGAAAGATCCAGATCAAGGCAATGCAGATCGCCGCACCGGTCCAGTGCATCAGCAGGCTGATGCCCACGGTAAACAGCAGCGTACCCAGATAGAGCGGATTGCGCGTGCGGCGATACGGCCCGTCGGCCAGTAGTGCCTGCCCGTGCATCGCACGTGACGCCACCACATCCGAGCCGACATACGCCGAGCCCCACAGCCGGAACCATGCGCCCGTTGCTGCGAAGAAGATCGCGACGATCAGCAGAACATCCGTGGCCTGCATGAAGCTGAGCCAGTGGTGCTCGAAGAGCAGCGACGACAGCGTCACCCACGCCGTTTTCGTTGTCAGCGAATCGCGCTGCGCCCACGGCGCCCAGAAGCAGAGCACATAGATCAGTGCGTGAATCGCGAAACGCAGGCGGTACTCAATCGTCGTGGCTCGCATAGGTCTCCTTACTTGTTGCCCAGCGCAGAGAGGATGGCGTCGAAGTCGTCCACGCCTGTGTACTCGATGATGACGCGGCCCTTGCCGTTCTTGTCCTCTATCTGCACGCGCAGGCCGAGCGAGCGGCGCAACTGGTCCTGCGCGTCGCGAACATTGGGGTCCACCGGCTGCTTAGGCTTTTCTTCCTTCTCCGGCTTCAGTTCGGGATGGATGATCCCCTGAACCATCGACTCGGTCGAGCGCACGCTGAGGTTCAGCGCCATGACCTTGCTCGCGGCCTTCTCGATCGCCTCTGCATTCTCCAGCGCGAGCAACGCACGTGCGTGGCCGAAGGTGAGCGAGCCTGCCTCCACCAGCATCTGTACGGCCTGCGGCAGCTTCAGCAGGCGAAGGAAGTTTGCGACCGACGCGCGGCTCTGTCCCGTGCGCTCGGCCATCTGCTCCTGCGTCATGTGGAACTCGCGGCTAAGGCGCGCATAGGCATGGGCCTGCTCCATCGGGTTCAGGTCCGCGCGCTGCAGGTTTTCGACGATGGTCATTTCCATCGCCTGCACGTTCGAAACCTCGCGCACCATCGCGGGCACGGTGGCCTTGCCGGCCTTCTTAGAGGCCAACCAGCGACGTTCGCCGGTGATCAGTACATAGCGGCCATCTTCCTTGTGCTTGTCGCTCAGGCGCACGACGATCGGCTGCACCACGCCCGAGGCCGTGATCGACTTCGCCAACTCGTCCAGCTTCTCTTCGTCAAACTGCGTACGCGTCTGGAACGGATTGCGGTCGATCAGCTCGACAGCGATCTCCAGCGGTTTGCCGGTGATCTCGGCTTTCGGTGCGGCTTCTGGCTCGGCCTTCGCCGTCGTGACTACCGAAGAGGGGACCGAAGGCGTCGGACGCCCTGGCAGAAGTGATTCCAGTCCGCGACCCAGGCCGCGCTTCTTGTCTGCTGTTGACATAGTTGATTCCCGTAACCATCTGGATGCCGCACTTCAATGCGGCAAGGTCTTGCCTGTTTGTGATCTCCGAAGGAATCTTCCTCCTTCGATTGCTGCAAAAGCTATCGGAGCTTATTCTTCTTCCTTCGCTCCGCCAAAACCCCAGAAGCCCTTCTTCTTTGGCTTCTTCTCGGCGTCGCTGAGGAACTTAGGGGGAGGAATGTCATCCAAAATCAACCGCTTCCGAGGGGGAGTAGTTGCCGCCTTCGGCTTCAGGCCGTAGCGCTTCAGCAGCTCGATCGCCAACTCCCGATACGTCTCCGCCCCGCGCGACTTCGCGTCATAAAGCGACACCGGCTTTCCGTGGGACGGCGCTTCCGCCAGACGGATGTTGCGTGGAATCGTCGTCGCGAAAAGCTTGTCCCCGAAGAAGCCACGCAGATTGTCGCGTACCTGCTGCGAGAGGATTGTGCGGTCGTCAAACATCGTCAGCAGCACGCCCTCGAGCCCAAGCCCGGGGTTGAATGCCGCTGCCACCTTATCCAGCGTCGAGACCAGCTCGGAAATGCCTTCAAGTGCGAAATACTCGGCTTGCATGGGCACCAGCAGGCCATCGGCGGAGACCAGTGCGTTCAGCGTCAGCAGGTCGAGGGCGGGCGGGCAGTCGAGCAGAATGAAGGAATACTCGGCTCGCACGGGCTCCAACGCCTCGCGCAGCTTGAACTCGCGCTTTTCTGCGCCGACCAGTTCAATGTTTGCGCCGATCATGTTCTTTGTGCCCGGCACCAGCCACAGGTTCTCGATCTCCGACGGGAGCGCTGTTTCCGCGATGGTAGAGTTGCCAAGCAAGATGTCGTAGACGCTCAGACGCTCGTCGTCACGCCCAAAGCCAAGGCCGCCGGTTGTGTTCGCCTGAGGGTCGACGTCGATGAGCAACGTCTTGTAGCCTTCTTGCGCCAGCGCCGTGGAAAGGTTGATCGCCGTGGTCGTTTTGCCCACGCCGCCTTTCTGGTTCACGACGGCAATAACGCGCGGAAGACTCGGTTTTGCGGGGGTAGCAGTAGTTTCTGACATGGCGTGCCCAGTCAGACTAGCAGCAAGGGGTGCTGTGGACTGTTGTGAACTCATGTTCCACGTGGAACAAAGTCCAGAAGAAGTGTCGAGGATAAGTGTGGAAGTGTTCCACGTGGAACATGAGCGCTTGAAGCGGGGCAAGCCGCGGAGGGCTGCAGTAGGACCGTCGTGTCTAGGACTACTCATTCCACGTGGAGCCGGGTTTAACGACAAAGCGGATGTTCCACGTGGAACATCCGCTGCAAGCCAAACCCTCGTGTTCCACGTGGAACGCTAAACCTGCTCCACGCTCACGTATCGCCGTTCACTCCCTGGAATAGCCGCCGATCCTTCGCTCGGCTCTCCCCCATGCAGCGACAGCAGCCATCCCCCCGCTGCCACCCGCGTGCGCGCTGCTTCCGCGGCCAGCTGCGGATCATCCACTGCGCGCATGGTCACCATTCGGAACATCTGCGCTGCCGGCATAGCCTCGACCCGGCCAGCGTGTACTGCAGTCTGCTTCAGACCTAGTGTTCGCACAACTTCCCGCAGGAACGTCGCCTTCTTGTTCTGGCTTTCACCCAGCGTCACGCGCACAGAGGGCAGGGCCAGTTGCAGCGGAACACCCGGGAAGCCTCCGCCTGAGCCGAAATCCAGCACGGGATCTCCGGCCTGCAGCAGCTTTGCCGCCTGACGAGCCGCGAAGATGCTCTCGCCGAAGTGCCGCGTCACCATTTCCTCGGGTTCACGCACCGCAGTCAGGTTCGTTCGGCCATTCCAAAGCACCAGCAGGTCGAGATACTTTCCGAGCTGAGAATAGAGATCATCCGGTACGGAGAAGTCGCCCACGAACGGAGCCAGCAGCTCGCGCATACGAGTTTCGGTCAGGTTCGCCACGGCTAAACGCCTGCCTTCTTCTGCTGAAAGCCGCGAGCTTCCTCGACCAGGCGGGCAAACATCGCCCGCGATGTCCCGGAGATCGCGGTGGAGCGTTCAGGATGCCATTGCACACCCAGGAGGAAGCGTCCTTCGCTGGTATCGGCTTCAACCGCCTCAATCACTGCATCTTCCGGGCAGCGTGCCACGATGCGCAGGTCATCCCCCGGAACCGCGACGGCCTGGTGGTGGCTCGTATTCACTGGAAGGCGAAAGTAACCATCCACCTCTTCGGCTTCGCTACGGTCGACCAGCGAGCCCAGCAGGGAATCGACCGCCACCAGCGCGGTATGTGCGATCGCCACACTCGGCCCGGCACCATGGTTCACCGGAGAAGGCACCAGGTCCTGCACCAGTTTGCCGCCGCGCCAGGTGTTCATCGACTGCACGCCAAAACAGATGCCCAGCACCGGCTTGCCCAGCTTTTCCGCATCGTTCAGCAGCAGATAATCCAGTGCCTCACGTGCCGGATCGGCGGGGGAGCAGGCGTCAATCGCCTCTTCACCGAAGCGCGCCGGATCAACATCCGCGGGGCTTCCAGGTAGCAAGACCCCATCGCAATGAGCAGCGATCTCGCGCCAAACCGACTCATCGGCGAGCAGGGAAATCTCGACAGGTTCACCGCCAGCGGCACGCACGGCCTCAGCGTAGAGCGGCAAACAGCGCTGGTTATACTCAAAATTCGCGGCAGTAGGGACGGGAAGGGCGATCCGGGGGGCGTTCATCACCCCTTAAGCCTACGCCTTTTGCACGACCCGCGGCATATGGTTGATTCGCTTGATTCAATCCTCGTGGCCTCAAATCTATACTGAGACGATGGTGAAATCCCGCGGAGACTGGCAGAGGAAGAGCCTTCGGACGCTGAGCTTACTCATGCTGCTCTACGCGGCCCTCGCGGGGCTCAAGACCGTCACCGACTTCGACCTCGGCTGGCAGATCGCCACCGGGCGATACCTGTGGCAACACCACGCCATCCCCCGCGTCGACATCTTCGCCTACACGATCCCCGGCGCTCCGTGGGTCTACCCGCAGCTCTCCGGCCTCATCTTCTACGGCCTCTTCCGCCTTGGCGGATACACCGCCATCTCTCTCCTTTGCTGCGCTGCGACCGTCGCAACGGCACTCTGCCTCTCATGGCGACGAGGCATCCTCGCGAAGGTGCTCGCCATTCTCGCCGTCCCTGTTCTCGCCAGCGAGATCATGCCGCGTGCCAGCCTGTTTACTGTCTTGCTCGTCGCCGTCATGGGCCGCCTTCTCATCGCGCACTTTCAAGGACGCCGAGTACAGCTATGCTGGCTGCCGCTGCTGATGCTGCTCTGGGCGAATCTGCACCCGGGCTTCGTGGCAGGGCTGGCCCTGATCGTGGCCTACGGGATCGTCGAACTCTGCGAATTCCCTTTCGCTTCCAGCCGCGAAGCGGCGCACATCCGCCTCCGCGCCGCTGCTCCGTGGCTGCTCTGTAGCCTTCTGGCGTGGATGGCGAACCCCTTCGGCCTCGGCATGCTCCGCGTTATTGCGCGCCAGCAAGCTGCTGTTTCATGGCAGTCGGTCCTGCTTGAGGAGTGGCAACCGCTCCGCTTCAGCCAACTCACTACGCAGCTAGGCTGGCGCGAACCGCAATCCGCGCTCCCGTGGCTGCTCGCTTGCGCGGGGATCCTCATTCTCGGCCTGCTCTGGAAGCGCCAGTTCGGCGGGGCGATGCTTGTCCTGGCCTGTTGCGGAGCGCTGGCGCAACATCGCCGTATGGCAGGCCCCGCTATCGTGGTGATCTGCCTCATCGCTGGTGCCGCTCTCGATGCCCTCGAGACTTCGCCGTGGCGATATCGCAAGCAAGTGCTTGTTGGAATGACCGCATCGGTGACATTGCTCGCCGCTGTCCGCATCTTCGACGTTGTGATGAACCGTAACTCCGTGCGGGAGGGCCAACTCACCCGCTTCGGGGTGGGAGCCTCCTGGTTTCTACCGGTAAAGGCCGTCGATTTCCTGCTGCAGCATCCCGCAACCGGCCACGTTTTCGCGCCGTTCAGCCTCGGCAGCTACCTCATTCAGCGCGGCGTACCGGTCTTTGCGGACGGACGTGCCGTGCCCTTCGGTCAGGAGCTCCTCGAGGAGCAACAGCAGCTCGCCGCTACGCCGCTCGATGCGCCCCTCTGGCAAAAGGCCGCGCAACGCTACGACATTACCGCCGTATTGCTCCCGCTCGCGCATATCGACGCGCTGGGAGATGCGCCGCTCGCAGCGGACTGCGTCAGCTCCCAGTGGGTGCCTGTCTATTTCGACGACTCGGCGATCCTCTTCGAGCGGCGTGCTCACCTCACCGCGCCCGCGCTCAACTGCGGCACCTTTTCCACGCTCGCCGAACCTGAGTACGATCGCATCGATGCCTACCAGCACACCTTGAACGCCGCCGGAATCGACCTCGCTCTGCAGCGTCGCGCGGAGGCGCAGTTCTTGTTGGACACGTCGGTCCGTCTCTCCAATGTCGACGACCCAGCCCGGCTCCTGCTGCAGGCGCAGTCCGCCCTCGCCGCCGATTCTGCCCCCGTAGCCGAGGGCTTCCTGCGCCAGGCGCTCGCGGTCCAACCTACCGACACGGGATGGTTCAATCTCGCGCAACTACTCGTCACGCAACAGCGTTTCCCCGAAGCCGTCACGGCTCTGCAGCGTAGCATTCCGCTCTCGCAGCAGCCCTGGCTTCGCTACCAGACTCTCGCCGAAGTCTTCCTCGCTACGCAGCAGCCGGATTCCGCGATGGACGCCCTGCTCAAGGCTGAACATGTCAGCCCCTACGCCAACCAGCAGACTCCCGCGGCTCGCGAATTCCGTGCCGCACAAGCTACAGATCGCGCCCGCGCCGCTCTTCAACGGGGAGATATCCCCGGAGCCCTCGACGCGATGCGCGCCGCCGTACGCGAAACTGCAGACAACTCACAACGCCGTCAATTCCTCGCCCGCATCTGCAACGAAGGACACCAGCCGTGCACACTTCAGGAAGAACAAGCTAATTAGAATCAGCTACTTGCCGATACAAAACGCAGAGAAGATCCGCGCCAGAATATCGTCTGGCGTCGTCTGCCCGGTAAGCGAATCGACCGCCGCTCGCGCATGATGCAGGTCCACCAGCAACACCTCATGCGGCAGCGCAGCGTGGTTCGCCTCAGCCGCCTGGCGAAGCGCATCCAGCGCGCGTTGCACCGCGTCGAACTGTCGCTGCGTCGTCAGCACCGCCGCATCCCCCGGAGCCGTTCCCGCCCCCAACTCTCGCAGAATCCGCTCACGCAACTCCACGATGCCCGCGCCCGTCACGGCGGAAGTCGCCACCGCATCGCGTGGTCCGGCAGCATCCTGCATCGCTACATCCGACTTGTTCGATACGATCAGGTGCGGACGATGCTCCAACTCCTTCGCCAGAGCCAACTCGCTCGCCGTCCAAGGCAGCGAGGCATCATGCACCAGCAGTACCAGGTCTGCGTCCGCCAATGCCTCACGCGACCGCGCTATGCCCAACGCCTCCACCGCGTCGGCAGGGGCTCCGTCCTCGCTCAGATCCCGCAATCCCGCAGTATCCACCAGCCGCAGCGGAACTCCGTGGATCGCCCAGCTCTCCTCCACGGTATCGCGCGTGGTTCCCGCGATCGGCGTCACGATCGCGCGCTCCCGCTCCAGTAAACAATTGAAAAGAGAGCTCTTACCCGCATTTGGTCGTCCCACGAATGCCAGTGAGGCCCCTTGCCGGAGCAGACTTCCGTGCGCAAAGCTTGCGGCCAACTTACCCAGCTCGCCGAGGCTAAGCGCAATCTCTTCAGCGATATATGCTGGTGGCACCACATCGACATCGTCCAACTCACCCGATGCGAAGTCCATCCCTGCTTCCAACAGCGCGATCAGGTGCAGCAACCGGTCCTTCGGCCCGGCCAGTCGCCGGGAAAGCGCGCCGCCCAACTGCCCCGCCGCCTGCCGTACCTGATCCACCGTCCGCGCGGCGATCAGGTCATGCACCGCTTCCGCCTGCGTCAGGTCAAGCCGTCCTGAGGCGAACGCCCTCTGCGTAAACTCCCCCGGATCAGCCAACCGCACCGCAAACTCCCCGCGCCGTCCTGCCTCGAGCACCGCACGCACCACCGTGTCCAACACCACCGGCGACCCGTGCGTAGCAATCTCGACGACATCCTCACCGGTATAGGACCGTGGCGCATGAAACGCCGTCACCATCGCCTCGTCGATCGCTCGGGCATCTTCGCCCGCAACCACCTTCGCCAGTCGAGGTCGCCCGTGAGGCAAATCCCTCCCATTCAGCGCCAAAACCCGCGCTGCCAGCGGCCGCGCGTCCGGGCCGGACAGGCGCACGATCCCAATGCCACCCCTTCCAGGAGGCGTTGAAATCGCTACGATCGTTTCATTTCCACTCACTCTATATATTGTTGCGCGAAATCGAGGATCCCGGCACGCGCACGGCGGCTAGAACTCCACCCCACGCTGCGCCAGCACACCCTTCTGATAGGCGTGCTTCACCTCGCGCATCTCGGTGACGGTATCGGCCAACTCCACCAACGCTGGATGCGCATTCCGCCCCGTAAGAATGACATGCAGCATCTCCGGCCGCTCGCGCAGCACCTTTGCCACAGCCTCTGCGTCGAGCATCCCATAGCCGATCGCGTAATTGATCTCATCCAGAACGATCATGTCCCAGGCATCGGAGCGAATCTCGCGTTCGCACTCGGCCCAGGCATCAGCAACCATCTGAAGGTCGTCGGGATCAGCCTCCGCTCCGCCGACTTTCACAAATCCCCGGCCTAACTGCCTCATTTCATAGCGAAATCCGGGCTGTTGGCTAAGAGCACTGGCAGCATCAAGCTCACCGTAATGCCACGAACCCTTCAAGAACTGCAGCACGAGCACCCGCATCCCATTGCCCGCCGCCCGAAACGCCGTCCCCAGCGCCGCCGTCGTCTTGCCCTTGCCCGGACCAGTGTGGATCAGAACAAGTCCGCGCCTTGAGTTCTCTGAATGTGCGAGCAAAAATCCCTCCGCTGTACCAGTTATTGAACTGTAATCCAGAAACTCCTATAAAAAATCATAGAATTCTTCGCACTGCGACCTTGTTGGATTGTCAATTAAAGTCCTCTTCAGCTGAAATCCACGCGACAGCGGGTTCTTTTGAGTTTGGCACTCCAGTTGCATGCATAGAACGCGAACCACACAAACATATGGAAGAGGAGTCCATGCACCCTCATGGATCCGAACCAGTTATTTATTTGTTATCCGACTTTCTTTATTGGAGAGCAATCTTGAATCGATTGACTACGAAATTGGCCGTGGCCCTTCTGTTTGCGGGTAGCCTTACCGCTGGGCGTTCTGTTTCAGCACAAGGTATTACGTCCGGCAGCCTCTCAGGAATTCTGGTGGACTCTGCAGGCTTGCTCGTACCCAACGCCCGAGTGACCCTGACCAACCTGGACACTGGGATTGTGACCACGCACCAGAGCAAGGCTGACGGCGAGTTTGATTTCCTCGCGATCCCTACCGGCCGTTACTCGATCACGATCGAGCAGTCGGGCTTTGCCACGAAGATCATTTCGCCTGTTCCGGTGAATATTGCCCGCCAGGATCTCGGCAAGGTGAGCCTTTCGATCGGTTCGAGCTCGACGCAGGTTGAGGTCGGCGCAACGACACCGCTGCTCAACACGACCGAATCTCAAGTTTCTGAGACCTTCTCCATCAATCAAGTTGCCAACCTTCCGCTCGCTGGCGGCTTCGATAAGCTCGCTCTGCTTGAGCCTGGCGTTGTTCAGACACATGATGGCAACTTCTCTAACACAAACGGCGCTGGCTTTTCCTCCCAAGGGCAGCGTGGCCGCTCGAACAACTTTGAGCTTGACGGTCAGTCGAACAACGACAACTCGGTTGCCGGACCCCAGGTTTTCTTCGGTAACCAGGACGCGCTTGAAGGTATCCAGATCATCACGAACACCTTCTCTGCGCAGTATGGCCGTAACACCGGTTCGGTGGTGAACTACCTCACCCGTCAAGGCACAAACAAGTTTCACGGTGCTCTCTTCGAGTATTGGGAAGCGAACCTCCTCCAGTCCTTCAATCAAGGCGCAAAGAGCCCCTTCCTTGGCTACTGCGCACCTGGGCAGTCAGCCGGCTGCACGGCTCCCACCTTGCCCCGCTACGTAGAGAATCGCTTCGGCGGCGCACTGAGTGGTCCGCTCTGGAAGGACAAGCTGTTCTTCTCGACTGGTGTTCTGTTTGATCGCTATCACCAGGGAGCAGCGCCTAGCTACACAACACTCGCGTCGAGTGGCGCAGTGCTCTTCCCGACCCCAACCGGTCTTCAGCAGTTGCAGGCGCTCTATCCCGGCAACCCCGGCGTTCAGGCGCTGGTGAATAACGGACCCTATTCGATCAAGGCCGGAAACCCAACCCCTCTAGCGGTGAATACCCAGAACGCGGTCTTCACTGGTCCGGATGGTGTAACGCACACAGTGCAGGTTTCGGGCATTCAGCGAAATGTTCCGTCGCAATCCAATGACGAGGAAATCCTCGGTCGTCTCGACTATCAGATGACGCCGAAGGATCGTATTTTCCTCCGCTACTTCTATCAGGACGACCCGTACCTCAATGGTCTCGGAACTGGATCCACGACCGCACTCGGCCGCTGGTATGATGTCCCGGACACGGCACACTCCATCGGCGCGGATATCACTCACACTTTCAATCAGAACTGGGTGAATCAGCTTCGTTACAGCTTCCAGCAGCTTAAGGTAGCCTTCCAGGGCGGCCCTCAGCCCGGCTGCACGATCAGCAATCCGCTCGGTTGCGCCACTCCTGTCAGCATCGGCGGATACCTCTCGCTCGGCTCGGGCAGCAGCTATGGCACCGGTGCATCCGCATCCATGGGCGGAATTGGCACCTACAGCAGCAGCTTCCCGCAGGGGCGTGTTGTGAAGGTAACCCAGATCCAGGACAATGCAACCTGGAACAAGGGCCGTCATAACATCACCTTCGGTGGAGAGTTCGATTACCAGAACTCACCCAACGTCTTCCTGCCTACCTACATTGGCTCGGCAAGCTTCACGGGCACATCTAATACTGCGAACCCGTCCATCGGACTGAGCCATTTGCTCGCCCAGAACGGTACCTATAGCCTGGCCAACGGTAACGTAAACATTCACTTCACCGAGCCGGACGCCGCAGCTTACTTCCAGGATGACTGGCGCGTTAGCCCGAACCTCACCTTGAACCTCGGGCTTCGCTGGGAGTTCTTCGGCCAGGCCGTCAACCTGCTTCATGACCAGACTGTTGCGCGTGAATCCAACGCGTCAACGGCAATCTGGAACGCAGCTTACTCGCTGGCCGCCCGCACCTTCCCGGCCATTCCGCAGAACTATAAGAATTTCCAACCACGTCTGGGCTTCGCTTATCACCCAGATGCCTTCGGCGGTCGCGCAGTCATCAAGGGTGGCTTTGCGATCAACTATGATCCTGAGTTCTACAATATGTTCTTGAACTCGGCTACTGGATCGCCGGTCGTTCTTCTCAGCACAGCAAACCCTTGCAACGGCGTCTGCTTGAATCAAGGCACAACGTCGGCTGGTTTCCGTGCGCAGAACCTTCCCACAATCACCGGATCCACCAAACCTAATCCTGGTGCGTATGCTCAAACCACCGTCAGCAGCAACTTCCAGAACCCCTATACAGAGAGCTGGAACCTTATTGCTGAATACAGCCCCACAGCCCGCACCGTTGTCGAACTCCGTTATGTGGGCAACCACGGAGTCAAGCTATTCCAGGGTCAGAATGCAAACCCGAATCTCACCGCGGCAGCAGCAGCTTTCCCGTCCCAGGTCGCACCGTCGCAATTCTGCACGACTGCCGGATCTGTCGGACTCGGTCGCACTGACTGCACCCGCACGACTGTTGTGAACCGCGGAAATACAGCTGGTTCGAACTATCATGCGGTTCAGGCCAAATTCACCAGCCGCGATTGGCATGGTTTGACCACGACGCTGTCCTACTCATTCTCCAAAACCATGGACAATGCGTCCGATGTCTTCTCCACCTTCGAAGGCGGCAACACAATCGCTTACTCGCAGAATCCCCTCAATACCAACTACGGTGAGTACGCACGCAGCGGCCTTGATGTACCGCAGGTTCTCTCGGCTTCCTTCGTGTATGACTTTCCGATGTTCAAGCGTGAGGATGGTATCGTCGGCCGCCTCCTTGGTGGATTCGAACTCGCTGGCCTCTACACTTACGACAGCGGCAACACTGTTACTCCGTATAACTATGAGTACGGCTACTTGTATGCCAACGCTACCGGTCAAAACTTCGCAAACTACTGCGATATGACCTTTAACTATGGCCGTAACAGTGGTTACAGCACCTGCCGCCCCTTCCTCAGCAATCCGAAGGCTCCCATTGGCACGGTGGCTATCCACGATCAGGACGGCAACTACTATGAAATGCAGGACTATTTCAACAATGGGTCTGCTGTTTATGGTGGTACGCCTGTAAATCCCAACAACTATCACTTCATCTATAACAACCGTGTTGAAGCGAACGCTCGTGGCACAGCATTCTCGAATATGGGCCGCAACACCCTGCGTGCAACGAACTGGAATAACCTCGATGCAACGCTCTATAAGAACTTCCGTATCACGCAGCAGTACCACTTCCAGCTTTCGATCGAGGGCCGCAACATCCTAAATCGTCAGTACATGGGAACGCCTGATCCGGAAATCGACGACGTCAGCTTCTGGGATACTCGCTACAACTCGGGTAGCTCGCGCTACTTCCGCGTGGGTGGTCGTTTCACCTTCTAACTGAAGCACGAAACTTCGGGGACACCATGCTCGCATGGTGTCCCCGATCTTTTTCTGGTTTGATTGAAGCCGCATCTTTGCGGGTTCAATGCCCGACGTGGTAAGGGTGTCCGGCGCGGATGGTCAGGGCGCGGTACATTTGTTCTGCGGCTACCACTGTCGCCAGTTCGTGTGCCAGCGTGATGCGGCCGAAGCTTACTGTCAGTTTTGCCTGTGCCAGAGTATCGGAGCTCCAGCCGTTGGCGGGGCCGATGCCGAAGAGCCACTCGCTGGCACCCGCAAGCGCCGCGGTCTCAATCGAGGCTGCGAGATCTTCGGAGGTCACAGCCTTGCCGCGGCTATCACCTAACACCGCATAGGGCGCAGTCCGCCCGTTTCGTTTGCTCAGCAGTTCGACAAACGCGGCCTCGGTGGGTAGCTCCAGCAACTCCGTTCGCAGATACGGCGTCGCCCGTTTCATATACATCTGCACAAGCGAACGGGCCTCCGGTTGACGGAGACCCTTCGGTGTAATCACTGCAAGCAGGAGCTTCATCGCGGTGGAGTCCTAAGACTTCCTGGCGCTCTTCACTGCAGCTTTCTTGGCAACAGGCTTCTTGACGACCGCCTTCTCTGCGGGTGACTTCGTCGACTTCTTGGCGACTGTCGTCTTCGCGACGGTCTTCGTCGCCGCCTTCTTCGCGGGAGCAGCTGCCGACTTCATCGGGGTCGCCGCAGACTTCACCGGCGCAGCCTTACGTGTTGCGGTGATCTGCTTCTTGAGCTCTGCGTTCAGATCGTCCAAGCTCAACGTCGTTGCCGTTTTGCGCAAGCGCTCGAGGCCATAGAACGCACGCTTCTCCGGCGAGAAGATGTGGACGATGAAGTCGACATAATCGAGCAGGATCCACTCAGCCTGTCGGCGGCCCTCTACGGAGTTGGCATACGCGCCAAACTTCTTCTTGAGCTGCAGCTCAATCTCATCGGCGATCGCCACATTCTGGCGCTCATTCGTGCCATTGCAGATCAGAAAGTAATCCGTCAGGCCGCTCTCCGACGGGTCCAATGCGAGGATGCGAATGTCCTCCGCCTTCTTGTCTTCGCACGCGGCCGCTGCTACGGCAAGCATCTCGTTGGTCTCTGAACTGGCCATACTTCTCCTCTAAATCTTCTCCATCCTAGACTACTCTGTTGCGCCGCTCACTAACATTCGTTTGCTGCTTTAGGCTTCGTTTCCGTAGAGATGATGCGCCTGGATGTACTGCAAAACCCCCGGCAAGAGCCACTCGCTGGCGGCAGCATCGTTGTTGGCTAAATCATGTCGCAATGTCGTCGCACTTACGGGCTGCTCAACCCCTTCGATGCAATGGATCCGTGGCTCCATTTCGGCAAACAGCTCTTCGCCAAACGCGGCGCGCAGTTTGCTCAGTGCAGCCGACAAATCTTCTCCGGGCCGGCTCACTGCAATCAACTCGGCGAGCGCCAATAGACGAGGCGGATCATGCCACCGCGGCAGATCGCGCAGGGAATCTGCGCCGACGATCACAAACAACCTCGTCTGCTCCGTCACGCGCCCGCGGAGCCGTGCCAGCGTGTCCACGGTGTAGTTCGGGCGACCATCCTGCTGTTCCGCATCCACGTCGCTCACGCTGAATCGCGCGTCTGCCTCGGCCATCAGCGAGGCCATCGCTAACCGATCGGCGAAGCTCGCGGACGACGCGGCCGTCTTCAGCGGCTGATGCGCCACGGGTGCCAGCAGAACCTCGTCCAACGAGAAGCGATCAGCAGCGGCGCGCGCTACCGCGAGATGTCCGAGGTGCGGAGGGTCAAATGTGCCGCCGAAGAAACCAATGCGCGGCGCCGGTGTTATGTGAGCTGGAGGCATCAGGGCTCCCACCAGAGTATGCTGAACCCCGCATTCGCGCTATGCGATCAACGCTCGCGGCGCTTCGCGAAGCCCGCGCCCAGCAAGCCAAAGAGCGCCAGAGCCAGCACCACGACGCCGATCACCGCCGCTATCCCGAGCGCGACCGAGGAGAACAGGGCAATAAACGCGCCGGCAAGTGCTCGCAGCACTGCCGTGATCACGCCGATCAGTACGCGCACTAAGCCCACAGCCGCTTGTATCTCCTGTTCCTCGTTGGATGCCGATCAGGAAGATAAGACGAGCCGCGCGCAAAACTGTTTCGCTACGGCACTCTCACTTTCACCAAAGCAAAACAACGAGGACCACGCCAAAGGCACAGTCCTCGTTTGTCGGTAGGCTCTTGTGAAGGGCTGCCGGAAAGCCGCGAGAAGATTTAGGCAGCAGCGGCCGGTACGAAGCCATCGCAGCCGGAAATCGGCGTGACCTTGAGGTGCAGGGAAGCGTGCTTGGGGTGGCCGCATTCATCCAGCAGCGTTTCGGGTGCGCTCTTGCTGGTGACAATGCTTACGAGCGCATCGGTCTTTGCCGCGTGCTCGCCAAAGTGAGTACAAAGTCCGCACTGTCCGTCGTGAATTGCCTGCATGGTAGTTCTCCTTTTCGGATCGAAAATCTGATGTCGTTTACAACTCGTCGAGGAGGATTCCGTCCCCACTGCGATCACTCTAACCACATCAGATTCCCGCGTAAACACTGGGGTTGCGCGACTAAATGAGTCGTACATCCCGCGACCGAAACGGTCGGAAATTCCCACAAAAGTAAGGCCGAAGTTGTCGCCATTTTCGATCCTCAACAAAGACGCGCTTCGACCGAATCGGTCCGAGATGTAACGCGGGTCGCGTATTCTTGACGCATCCCTCTGTTTGTCCGCGAAGGCACATGAAAAATATTTTTTTCCGCACCCTGTCTGCTGCAGCACTTTCGGTCTTGACTCTGCCTGCGTTCGCGCAGAAGACCATCACGGTGGCAGCAGGGCAAAGCGCACAAGCAGCCATTGACTCCGCTTCGACGGGCGATACCGTTCAGTTGGATCCTAGCGGTACCTTTACCGAGCACCTCACCATCATCGGCAAGAGCATCACTCTCGATGGTGGCAGTGCGTCTACGGGCTCATTGCCTGGAGCCATTCTCAAGCCATCCAACACCGGCCCAGCCATCAGCATCTCCGGAGCAGCAGCTTCTGCCACGGTCATTTCGCACCTGAACATTCAAGGCGGTGGACTTCCTGCCAATAGCGGTGGTGTGCATGGCGTGATATCCATCACCAACGCTTCGCCGAGCATTCAATACGACCGCATCGGCGGCTATTGTGCTGGCGTGCTGGCGACGAACTCCAACGTCGCCGTAGCCTGGACGCTCATCAGCGGAACACTCTCGTCAGGCTGCCCCAGCGAAGAAGGCACTGGCAGTGCGATCGTGATTTCCGGCGCAGATCCAAACGCAGCGAAGACGGCGGCGATATTAGGAAACATCCTCACGGCGAATGTGAACTCGCTGCAGTACAGCGGAGACAAAGGCGGTGGCGCCGCCATCAATATCACCAACCAGACGCGGGTTGATATTGACCGCAATGTGATCGACAACAACAAGTCTGCGGGATATGGCGGCGCGATTTACACGGCCTCTACTCCATCGCTCTATATCTCCAACAACATCATCTACAGCAACACAGGACTTTCGGGTGGTCTTGATCTCGTCATCCCGGGCTCATCGGTGGGCGATGTGCAGGGTGTGCTCATCAACAACACGATTGCGTACAACACTGCCACGAGTTCCAATGCTGGCTCCGACGTCTATATCGGTGGCAACCTCGCGCAATACCAGATGGTCAACAACATCATCGTTGGCAACGGTAATGGGCAGTACGCTGTGAACTGCGGCTCAACATACGCGGGCCAGACCATCACCCCGCTTGTTCTCGATCACAACGACTTCTACTCCGTGCCTTCGAGCGGTAACAAGCCCATTGGTGGAGCTTGCACCAGCCCTACGGGTACCTTCGGCAACATCTCAGCGGACCCGCTTTTCGCAGATGTTTCGAGCACCGCACTTTCCAATGGACAAGCGAGCTTCCAACTTCAACAAGGCTCACCCGCGATCGACACGGGCAACAACTCCGGCCTTCCGATTTCAGGCTCAGACTTCTGGGGAGCTGAGCGCTATTTCGACGCCACCTCAAAGGGATACGCTGTCATTGACATGGGCGGCTACGAATATGGCGCATTCCTTACAACGAATGTCTTCACGGGGCCGCAGTTGGTGCTTGAACCTTCAACGTGGACACCCACCGTTGGCGCCTCCGTCACGCTGAACGCATACTTCGGCCAAATCAGTACCTCGGGCACTGGCGTCATTACGTTCTATGAGGACGGCACCAGCATCGGCACGGGGACGATTGTCCCTGCGACTTCGACGGCACCCGCTATTGCAACCTTCACCGTTTCAAGTCTGGCTGCAGGTACTCACAACTTCACGGCCACCTGGCCCGGTGACTCTAACTTCAAATTACCACTGCAAGCTGTCTATATCAACCTCCTCGCCTCCGCAGCAAACGCCACCGCGACCAGCACCACGCTGACCTCTTCGCTCAACCCCTCAAACGTTGGCGACAGCGTCACGCTCACCGCGAAAATCGCGGCGCTTACCGGGAGCTCGACGCCCACGGGCAAGGTCTACTTCATCGACGGCGCGAACTCGCTCGGCAATGCCACGGTGGACTCTACTGGCTCGGCCTCGGTTACCGTCAGCAACTTCACCGCAGGCACGCACAGCATCACCGCAGCGTTTGTCGCGTCGGGCAGTTTTGGCGGGTCAACCGGCTCGCTCACGCAGGTGGTCAACCCCGCTGCGCTGATACCGACAACGTCAGCTAACAACCTGCTCATCACGCCGATCTTTGCAGGGAAGACGACACCGCTCGAAGTGCTGGTGACCAGCACGTCGAGCACCTCAACCATCGCTCCTACAGGTACCGTGACCTTCCTGGACGGAAGCGGCAGAACCATCGGTAGCGCAGCGGTTACGGCCGTTGGCACAACCATGGCCAAGGCCGACATCACGAGCCCGGTTCTTGTTGGTGGAGCGAACGATTTCAGCTGCGTTTACTCCGGTGACAGCGTCTACAGCGGCAGCACGTGCCCGACATGGACCATTACCGCCACGGCCGCTACCTCCGCGCTCACCTTCGTGCTGAACAACGCAGCGCCGCGTGCCCTGACCGCTTTCACGGGTACCGCGCACCTCACCGCGAACGGCCAACCCGTCTCCGGCGCCACCATCACCACGAGCACCGGCGGCTCCGCGGTCACGAACGCGAACGGCGATGCCACGCTCACCTTCTCGCTCGCAGCCGGACCGTACACCATCACCGCCTCCGTTGCTGCGACGACCAGCTATACCGCTGCGCAAGCCGGTGCCTCCGTCACTGTGCTGAAGAACGATACCAGCGGCACACTGATCGCTACACCCACCACGGCCTACGAGACGCAGACGGTGGACGTTGTCGCCACGCTCGCTGACCTCACCGGCACGCCTTCGCCCAGCGGCTCCATCGTGCTCATGGAGGGCTCGACAAATATCGCTGGCGCAAACCTGCCCGCAGCGGTGCTCACCTCCAACACCACCACCGTCGACATCCCGCTGAACACGCTCAGCGTTGGCACACACACGCTTACCGTGACCTATCTGCCGGACACCAACTCGAACGCCCCGGCGACCACCATCGGCCCGGTAACGATCACGGTGTTGCCGTCGAGCTTCACCGTCGCCACGGACCCCACCAGCATCAGCATCCAGACCGAGCACCACAAATCGCTGAACGTGATCGTGAGCTCTGTCGGCAGCTTCTCGGGCAATGTGCAGCTTGCCTGCGCCACACCGCTGCCACCGGTGCTTACCTGCACCTTCGGCCAGTCCACCGTGAACGTCGCGCAGAGTTCCACCGCGTCCACGTCGCTGAAGCTCGAAACCGACGCGGTTCCCAACTTCTACGCCAGCAGCACACAGCGCACACCGTGGCCACAGAACCGCGTGCCGGTCTTCGCGATCACTGGCCTTTTTGCGACCGTCGCCCTCGCGCGCCGTCGTCGCCATATCAGGAACCTGATGTTCGCGCTTGCGGCCTGCGCCTTGTTCACGACCATCAGCGGATGCTCCGGCCACTACCCGGACCACACGCCGCCAGGCACCTACGACATCGTGATCACCGCCACAGGGACACAGGCCAGCGGCGCGAAGATCACGCAGACCACGCACCTCGCGCTGACGGTGACGCCGTAGAGGCAGGTGGTTCGTCGTTCGTGTCTCTAGATTGCGGCGAACCACAAACCGCTCGAATCACTTCTTGTGATTTCACGCTGGAAACCTTCCCACGTGAGATAGCATAAGCAGACCACTCCTCAGGGGCCTGCGCCAATGCATCTGCGCCGTACGCTTGCGCTTATTTTTGCTCTTGCCACGCCTGCGCTTTTCGCGCAGAAGACCATCCGCGTTCCGGCCGATCAGCCCACCATCCAGGCCGGCATCAACGCAACGAACGACGGCGACACCGTGCTGGTGGATGCTGGCATCTATCATGAGTCGATCGACTTTCTGGGCAAGGCAATCACCCTGCGCGCTGCGACGTCGAACCCTGCTGACACCGTCATTGACGCCAGCGGCGCAAACATCGGGGTCAGGTTTCACAGCGCCGAAACCAGAGGGAGTGTCCTCTCCGGCTTCACGGTGCGAGGTGCCGCTAGCGGAATCGTTGCGGAAAACTCCGCTCCCACGATTCTCAATAACACCGTACTCGGGAACTCCTGCAGCGGCATCGTCTCCTCGTACGGCGCGGCAGACATCGAGGGCAATACCGTCTCCGGCACGACGAATGCGAACTCCAGCTGCGAGTTCAAGAACAACGCTCCCATTCTTCTCACTGGCGTCACAGATTCTGGTCTTGCCGGAGCGGGCCTTCAAACCATGGTTGTCCGTAACTTCGTTCACGACAACTCGATGCGCGCGCTTGCCACCACCTCGGAGTCCTATGCTGCTGGCATCGGCGACCTTGGTCAGGCCGCCGTGATTCGGAACAACATCATCCGCGACAACGTTTCCGTAGGAACGGGCGGCGGTCTCGTCGTCGAACCCATCTACGGGAGCTATGACACCACCACGCCGGTAACCATCGTCTCAGGCAATCTCATCACCGGGAACTCAGCAGCCTGCGGTGCTGGAGGTATCTACGTCGGCTTCTTCTCGCCCGACTTCCTTGATCCCATCAAGCTCTTCATCGTCAACAACACCGTCGTCAACAATACCGTCAGCAATAGCTCCTGCCTCAACGTGAACTCGGGCACCGAGGTCTCGCTCTACTGGGATTCCAATCAGATCTACCTGTTGAACAATATCTTTGCTGACACCAGCGGTGCCACCGTGCTTCACTGCGTTGGTTCGGGAATCATGTTGCCGCTCTTTGGCGTGTCCGGGCTCGACGTCGCTGACCATAATGTCTTCTACAACGGCAGCCAGACCAGCTCGTCCATCGAAGACGCCTGCCTCAACTCGCAGCCATTTCTCGCAGCGAGCAGCTTTGCTGCACCAGGCTTCCTTTCGGCGACGGACTTTCATCTCTTGTCGTCGTCTCCCTTCGTCGATCAGGGCAACAACACCGCAGCTCTCTACACCGCGTCTACCGATCTCGACGGGAACCCACGCATCGCTTCATCCACCAGCGCCGCAGCGGTCATCGACCTCGGTGCCTACGAGCGGCCAGGCGCGGCCAACACAGACTCCACGCAAACCACGCTCTCGCCGGACATGTGGAACTACGCGGGCGGAGCCTCCGCCAAGCTCACTGTACAGGTGTCCAGCGCCTTTGGTACGCCCACCGGCGTAGCCCACATTACCCTCGATGGGCAGCCTCTCACTGACGGCACGCTCGACAGCAGCGGAAAATTCGTGGTTTCCGTACCTCGGCTCGTGCCCGGCAAGCGCGTCTTCATCGCCACTTTCGAAGGCTCCGCAGGCTTTAGCCCTTCGGTGTCAGCTCAGGTGATTGTGGCTGTGGCGAAGTACATTCCGAGCATCACGCTTACGGCCACGCCTAATCCGTCCTCAGTCGGACAGAGCGTGCTCTTTCAGGCAAAGATCACCTCGCCAGAGGGAGCCATCCTTTCACCACTCCGCTTTCACCAGGCGAATGACAACGGAGGAACCAACGTGCCCTCCGATGTGACGGGCAGTGCGTCCTTCTCCACCACCTTCAACACGCCCGGAAGCGTCACGTATCTGGTCAGCTTCGATGGCGACGATACCCACAAATCCGCGACGGCCAGCGTCGTGCAGCAAGTTGTCGACGGTAACGCCACGACCACCACGCTGACTTCTTCTTTGAACCCATCGGTCATCAACCAGAACGTCACCTTCACGGCCACTGTCTCCGGCAGCAACGGAAGCCCCACCGGCACCGTCACGTTCTCTGACGGCAGTACCGCGCTCGGCACGGCGACTCTGGCGAACGGCGTCGCCACGTACTCATCGTCGACGCTCGCTGCCGGCACGCACAGCATCACCGCGACGTACAACGCCATCTCGCCCTACGCGTCCAGCAGCGCAAGCCTCAACCAGGTCGTGCAATCGGGCTACGCGACCAACGCCACCATCACCTCTTCGGCCAACCCCTCGCAGCTCGGGCAGAACGTCACCTTCAGCATCGCCGTACTTGCAGGCTCGATCGCTCCCACCGGTACGATCTCGCTCTCCGATAACTCGACGCCGCTCGGCACCCTGACGCTCGACGTTTACGGCAGCGCCCATTACAGCACCTCGACACTGACGCGCGGAACCCACACCATCACCGCCATCTATAACCCGACAGGAAGTTTTGCCGGTTCCACCACGAGCATTCCGCAGGTGGTGAACGGCTACGCCAGCAGCGTCACCGCCGGCCCCATCCAGTCGGGACTCCTCGCCGGCAGCAGCACGACCTTCACCGCGAGCGTCCTTCCCGCCGCCACCGGAGCACCGAGCGCGCCCACCGGCGCGGTCACCTTCGCGCTCGACGGCGTCTCGCTCGGTTCGGTCAACATCAATACCGCGGGAGCGGCGGCGATCCCGTCCGGCATCCTCCACGGCGGCTCGCATACGCTTACCTGCAGCTACGCGGGTGACGGCCTCTTTAACCCCTCCACCTGCGCGCCGACGAGCTTCGCCGTCGCGCAAGCCACCCCGACCTTTACGCTCACGTCGTCGGCGAACCCTGCATACGCTCTCGCACCCATCACCTACGCGGCACGCCTCAGTCTCAACGGCACGCTCGTGCCCGATGTCATCGTCTTCGCGCTCGACGGTACGCCGTTGACCAGCGGACAGGTCAACGCCACCGGTCAGAACCAGATCCAGCAGTCGCTCTCGGTCGGCAACCACACGCTCACCGCCCGCAGCTCCGGGGACAACGACGTCACTGCGGACACGGCATCGGTCGCTCAGGTGGTTCTGCCCAACAACACCTCGCTCGTCCTCAGCCTCGCGAGCGCCTCGATCAGCGAAGGCCAGGACGCCAACGCGACCGTTATTCTCAACGACCTTACCGGCCCCGCAGCCGCCTATGGCTCCGTCACGATCTATGACGGCAACACCGCTCTCCTCACGCTGACGGCACAGCCCGCGGGGACATCCGCACTCAGCGCGGTCCTGATGAACCTCTCCGTCGGCACTCACTCGATCAGCGCCTTCTACGTGCCGAGCGACGGAAACTTCCTGGGCAGCGGCTCCGCGCCGGTCACGCTCGTGGTCAACCCCTCCAGCATCGACCTCACGACGGACCCCACCAGCATCAGCATCCAGACCGAGCACCACAAATCGCTCACCGTCACTGCTCAGTCCATTGGCGTCTTCGCGGGTCCGGTGACGTTCTCCTGTGGTCCTAATCTGCCGCGCGTCCTCACCTGCCGCTTCTCATCTGCAGGCGTCACGCTGACCGCTGGCGGTAAGGCATCCTCTACTCTCACGCTGGAGACCGACGCCGTCGGCAACTTCTACGCCGATGCCCGCCCCGCGCCGCTTTCGCCTCTGCGCCACCCGATCACGGCCCTGGCATCTCTCGTCGGGCTCGGCCTGCTCGCCCGCCGGCGCCGGAAACTCGCCGTCCTCGCAACGCTCCTGCTCGCGCTGACGGCCTCGGCGACGCTGACCGGCTGCACCGGCAAATGGCCAGACCACACCCCTGTCGGCACCTACGACATCGTCCTGACAGCCACCGGCACCCAGCCAAACGGTCTCCAGGCGACGAAGTCCGCCCACCTTAACCTCACAGTCACCCCCTAAGGGAAGCTAGAACTCATTTGCCGCCCGGCTATCGGAAGATAGCTGTGCTGTCGCACTTTTGATGGAGCGGGAAACAAATTCAACCGTGTCAACGCCGTGAGTGGGCCGGGTGCCAACCTTTTTCTACCGAATTGCATATCCTCGGGCGAAATGCCTACGAAATTATGTTTTGCGGTATGAATTGTGGGAAAGCCTTGTACCGCCTTTGCAGGGAATTCTGTCGCGTCACGCTGATTTCACACGCCTTTCATCGTCTGTACAACTTCCATGTGACTTTTGGCACGCGAATTGCACAACCCTGGTCAGTTGAATTCATAGCAACCTTCTCTGCAGTCATCGCAACACGTCGCAACATCATTTTTGGAGAAACATTTGAGACTGACCTCTCGTACTCTTCGCTGGACTCTTGCAGCAACCCTCGTGGCCCCGGTTGTTTCGGGCATCATCCCTGGTATGGTTTCTTCTCTGCACGCGCAGGTCGACTCCGCTCGCCTGTCTGGTACGGTTACCGATTCCACCGGTGCCGTTTTGCCCAATGCCACTATCACTGTGAAGAACTCTGCAACGGGCTTTACCCGTTCGGCTGTGGCGACCGGTCAGGGGACGTATGTCCTGAATGCTCTCCCTGTCGGAACCTACACTGTGGCGGTTCAGGCCGCTGGATTTGGCGAATACAAGCGCACCGTCACGCTAACGGTCGGCGCGCAATCCACGGTGGACGCAAAGCTCGGCGCCAGCTCGACGGAAATCGTTGTGGCGACGGCAGACGATGCAGCTTTCGCGGTAAACACCACGACGCAAGAAGTCTCCACGACGATCACGCCGAAGGAAATGATTGATCTTCCTTCGCTGACGCGTAATCCTTACGATTTCGTCATCCTCTCAGGCGTTACCGCTTCTGATCCAAATGGCACCACGGCTCGCGGTGTTGGAGTAGCTCTCAATGGTCAGCGTTCAGCTGGTACAGAGGTACTCCTGGACGGCGTAGAAAATGCTGACAACTACGACGCGACTGTTGGTATTACGGTTCCGCTTGACGCAGTAGACCAGTACAGCATCATTGTGAACGGCTTTGACGCCCAGTATGGTCGCGCTTCTGGCGGCATTGTGAACCTTGCGACGCGTTCGGGCAGCAACGCTTTCCACGGTAGCCTGTATGAGTTCAACCGTATCTCTGCGCTGGCGTCGAACACATTCGCTGAGAACGCGGCGAACGCGCAGGCTCGTATCGATGGCACCGCGCAGACCCCGCGCGATCACTTCACGCGTAACCAGTTCGGTTACTCGGTAGGTGGTCCGATCATCAAGGACAAGCTCTTCTTCTTCAACAACTACGAGTGGAATCGTGTGCGCTCGTCGGGTCAGCAGACATTTTCGGTTCCGACCGCTGCATTCCTGGCAACGACCTCGGCCGCAACGCAGTCCTTCTTCAACACCTATGGAAAGATCGATCCGTCAACCAAGCTGGGCAGCCCGCTTGCGGCGAACACGAACTTCCAGACGGCCACGGTCAGCGCACCGATCAACGCCGGTGCCGGCGACCCTGTGAACGCCTACTTCGGTGTCACGCGCTTTGACTACACGTTGAACAACAAGATCAACATGTACTTCCGCGCGGCAACGTATAAGGACCAGTACTTTCCTGGCTATGTTTCGCTCAGCCCGTACACGGGCTACAACACCACTGAGAGCGACTTCAACCAGGCATATCTGTTCAGCATCAACTACATCATCACGCCGTCGTTGGTAAGCTCGACCAAGATCAGCTTCAACCGCGTCAACGTCAGCGAGCCTCTCGGCAGCGCCGGTCTCACGCCCAGCGCCTACCTCACCTCGACCGGTGGTGTCATCGGCGGCAACTCGGTAGCCCTGCCGGGTTACCTCCCCACCAGCCCGGGCAACGCCATTCCGTTCGGCGGACCGCAGAACACCTATCAGTTTGTGGAAGATGCGACATGGACCAAGGGCCGTCACACCGTGAAGTTCGGTGGTCAGTTCATCCAGATCCGTGACAACCGCGTCTTTGGTGCCTACGAGTCCGCTGTCGAAGAATTCTCCGCATCAACCTCGACGGCTACGGGAATCACGAACCTGACGAACGGTACCGTCGGCTCTTTTGAAGTAGCTCTCAATCCACAGGGCAAGCTTCCTTGCTCGTATGCCGCCAACAGCACTCTTACAGTGACGGCCGCCTGCTCGCTCAGCAACCCCGCGAGTTCGCCCAGCTTCGAGCGCCAGAATACATTCAACGACGGTAGCGTTTACCTCGAAGACCAATGGAAGCTGACCCCGCGCCTCACAGTTAATGCAGGCCTGCGCTGGGAGTACTACGGCGTACAGCACAACAACAACCGCAACCTCGAGTCAAACTTCTACCTCGGTTCGGGTTCGAACCTCGCACAGCAGGTTCAGTCCGGTCAGGTGAAGACCACGCCCAACTCGCCGGACGGCGGTCTGATCAAGCAGGACTTCAACAACTTCGCTCCCCGCGTGGGCTTCGCGTACGACGTCTTCGGCAACGGCAAGACGGCGATCCGCGGTGGCTACGGCATCAGCTACGAGCGTAACTTTGGCAATGTCACTTACAACACCATCCAGAATCCACCCAACTACGCCGGTGTGGTTGTCAACAATGTCGCTCTGACGAACTCCAACTTTGGTCCGTTCGCAGGTTCGACGGGAACCACTCCGCTGTATCCGGCTTCGCTGCGTACCCTGCAGCAGAACATGCCGACCGCCTACACGCATCAGTACTCGCTCACCATCGAACATGAAGTGGCGGCTGGTAACACTGTCGGTATCACCTACAGTGGTGCGCTCGGCAAGGACCTGTACGCTATCGCGAACCTGAATGATTACGGCATGGGTACTTTCGTTGGCCGTAGCACTGGCTTCGATACCAGCGTTTCTGGTTGCTACTTCTCCGGTTCGTACTGCAACAACCGTGTGAACAACCAGTACGCAGGCATCAATATGCGTGAAGCTAATGCCTACTCCAACTACAACGCGATGAACGTGTACTGGAAGATGAGCGCGCTCAAGAAGTACGGCGTTCAATTCGTTGCCAATTACACACTTGCTCACGCGATGGATAACCTGAGCTCAACCTTCTCGGAGGGCACGGGTAACGATAACCTTGGCTACACCAACGCGTATGCTCCGAACTTGGACTACGGCAATGCTGACTTCGACATTCGCCACCAGTTCTCGATCGGCGGAATCTATCAGCCTGCGTTCCTGGAATTCCGTAACAATCACCTTCTGCACACAATTGCAGGCGGCTTGGAGTTCGCTCCGATCGCCGTGGTTCGTACGGGCTCGGCTTTCACCATCTACGATTGCACAAACGGTTTCACGACTTGCCCGCGCATCCAGGCTGGTCCGGGACTTGCCTATAAGGGGAGCGCGCCAAGCGGTCAGAACTTTGACTCGACTCCGTCGCACTTTACCTATGTCAACCTGCCCGCAACGGCGGCCAACACCTTCGTGAACGCTGAGGGGCTTTCTGAATTCGCCGACAACCTTGGCGGCGTGCAGAACATCGGCATGGACCGTAATCAGTTCTACGGTCCCAAGAACGTAAGCTTTGACATGGGCGTGTACAAGAACTTTGCCTTCGGAGCGGACGACCGCTACAAGGTTCAGCTTCGTAGCGAGTTCTACAACATCCTCAACCACTCGAACTACTACCCGATCGTCTACGGCGGCGTTGCTGACTTCTCGCAGGTCACCAATGTGGGCGTGGCGAAGGGGTCGCCGAACGCTTCACCTTCGTCCACCGACGAACGTCGTAACGTTCAGCTCGCAGTTCGTCTGCAGTTCTAATCAATCAAATGCACTACCAGAGGAGGCCAGCCGAGAGGCTGGCCCTTCTGCTTTCCATACTCGAGCTATCGGCGTAAAAGCGGAAATCCGGCGAACAAAACTCGTATAATCAAAGCTGACCCATGGCTGACGATCAGAACTCTCTCCCTCTCGGCGCGAACCCGAACGATCCTCCTTCGGCGCAGGATGCAAACTCCAACAATCCGCCCCCCGGCGGTGCTGGCGGAGACGGCCCCGGCGCGCCCACGGGCCCCGGCGCGCTCTTCATGAATTCGATCAACCTCGAAGAGGAGATGCGGCGGTCGTACCTCGACTACTCCATGTCGGTCATCATTGGCCGAGCCCTCCCCGACGCGCGTGACGGCCTCAAGCCCGTGCATCGCCGCGTGCTCTACGGCATGCAGGAGATGGGTCTCCAGTTCAACAAGAAGTACACGAAGTCCGCGAAGGTCGTCGGTCACGTGATGGGTAACTACCACCCGCACGGCGACTCGGCCATCTACGACACCATGGTGCGCCTCGCGCAGCCCTTCTCGCTGCGCTACCCGCTCGTGGACGGCCAGGGCAACTTCGGCTCGGTTGACGGCGATCCGCCGGCTGCGATGCGTTATACCGAGTCCCGCATGACCCGCCTCGCCGGCGAAATGCTTGCGGACATCGACTCTGACACCGTCGACTTCACCCCGAATTACGACGAATCCACCTCCGAGCCCTCGGTGCTTCCAGCGAAGATCCCGAACCTGCTCGTGAACGGTGGCGCGGGTATCGCCGTCGGTATGGCGACGAACATCCCGCCGCACAACCTCACCGAAACGCTGAACGCCGCCATCGCTCTTCTCAACAAGGAGAAGGGTGAGGTTCGCTCCGACCTCGAGATCGCGCTCGAGCATGTCAAGGGTCCGGACTTCCCGACCGGCGGCTTCATCTACGGCAAGGGCAACCTCGTCCAGACCTACCGCACCGGCCGTGGGCGCTTCATGATGCGCGCCCGCTGCGCCAAGGAAAACATCACCGGCGGCCGTGAAGCGATCATCGTCACCGAGATCCCATACCAGGTCAACAAGTCGAACCTCATCAAGCGCATCGCCGAACTCGTCACCGAAAAGATCATCGACGACATCAGCGACGTACGTGACGAGTCCGATCGCGACGGTATGCGTATCGTCATCGAGCTCAAACGCGGTGCACAGCACGAAATCGTGCTCAACCAGCTCTACAAGCACACCTCCATGCAGGAATCGTTCTCGATGATTCTGCTGGCTGTGCACAACAACCAGCCTAAGGAGCTCTCGCTCGACGCCGCTCTCTGGGCCTTCCTCGATCACCGCATCGACGTTGTCCGCCGCCGCACCGCCTTCCTGCTCGGCAAGGCCCGCGAGCGCGAGCACATCCTGCTCGGCTACCAGATCGCGCTCGACCATCTCGACACGGTCATCAAGATCATTCGCCAGTCGTCCTCGCGTGCGGACGCTCGTGAGAACCTCTTCGCCTACTTCTCGAACCGCCGCATCAACCTGCGCGGCACGGAGATCGCCGGCGTCTCGCTCGACCCCGCCAAGTACAACATCGACATGAACGCGGGTTCGATCAACGCGCAGCAGGCGCTCACCAACGGTGGCACGCTGATCCTGAGCTACCGCCAGATCGACGCCATCCTCGAACTGCAGCTCTATCGCCTCACCCAGCTCTCCATCGACGAGTTGCTCAATGAGCTGAAGATCGTCCGCGACAACATCGCCGAGTATGAGTCCATCCTCGCCAGCGAAAAGAAGCTCCGCCGCGTCATCATCAAGGAGCTCGAGGACATCCGCGACAAGTACGGCGACGAGCGCCGCACCACCATCGTCGACGAGTCCACCGAGCTCACGCTCGAAGATCTCATCGCCGACGAGCAGGTCGCCGTCACCGTCTCCAACACCGGCTACCTCAAGCGCACGCCCATCTCCACCTACCGCCAGCAGAAGCGCGGCGGCACCGGGCGCCTGGGCATGAAGACGCGCGAGGAAGACGTCGTCGCGCAGCTCATCATCGACTCCACGCACGCGTATCTGCTCTGCTTCACCAACTCGGGCCGCGTTTACTGGCTCAAGGTGTATGAGATCCCCGACGTCGGCGCAGCCGGCAAGGGCAAGGCGATGGCTTCGCTCATCGACCTCCAGCCCGGCGAAAAGGTCGTCACCATCCTGCCGGTCCGCAACCTCGAGGAGGAGAACAAGTACGTCCTCTTCGCCACGCAGAACGGCACGGTAAAGAAGACCGCGCTCAAGGACTTCTCGAACGTCATGGCGCGCGGCATCATCGCCATCGGCATCGATAAGGACGACGAACTCGTCACCGCGCGCATGACCGACGGCGAGCAGGTCATCTTCCTCGCCACGCGCGAGGGCATGGCCATCCGCTTCAACGAGCAGGACCTCCGCGCCATGGGCCGCCCGGCCTACGGCAACAAGGGCATCACGCTCAAGAAGGGCGATTACGTCATCGGCGCCGTCGCCACGCCCAGCAATGAGGCGCGCAACAAGCAGCGTCTCGCCCTGGCCGCGGCCGCGGGTCTCAAGGAGCAGGCGGAAGCCGCGATCGACGAAGCGACCACCTCGGCCGCATCGCAGCCGCTCACCCTCGCCGAAGGCGACGACACCCCGGCAGCCCCGCAGGTTTCGGAAGAAGCCAGCGAGAAGCTCGCGCAGCTCGACGAAAAGCTCGGCCTCACCCCGTGCCTCATCCTCACGGTCAGCGAGAACGGCTTTGGCAAGCGCACGGACGTGGACGCATACCGTCTGCAGACCCGCGGCGGCAAGGGCGTCATCAACATGAAGACGACCCCGAAGATCGGCAAGGTCACGACGATCCAGCTGGTGGACGACACGACGGAGATGATGGTGATCAGCCAATTCGGCAAGATCATCCGCATCGACACGAAGACGGTGCGCGCGGCGGGCCGAGCGACGATGGGCGTCAAGCTCCTCGACCTCGACGACGCCGACAAGGTAGCCGCCGCCATGGTCATCCCCCCCGACCAAGGCCCCAACGGCACCACCGAAGGCGAACTGCCAATTCAGTAGTTGCATTCATTACCAACACAAAGGCCCGGCGTTAGCCGGGCCTTTGTGTGATGATTCCTTCCGCGACGCTATTCCACAGGCCCATCGGAGTAAGGTCACAATAGCGGAACAACGATTGGACTCTGCATAAGCAAGATTAATTTCCAGAATGATGTATCTGACCTTCAAGGAGGTTTTGACGTGGCTCAAGGAAATAATGAAACACTTAACCCTGCCAGCAAAGATGATGTCTTGAAGGGAATGCACCAGATGTTGAAGGCCCTTCAAGATAAGGATTCGAAGACCACTGCCGCGCTCAATCAGGCAGATGTACCCAGTGAATTATCAACAGAAGAACGCCGTCAAGCCGCAATCAAGAAACTGATGGACTCGATCAAAAACGTCGAGGAAGAATCGCAGCCCCAAGGGCATGCCTTCCATTCTCGCGAAGACGCGGCAGGGATCATCCAGTCCAGTTTTGAAGCTAATGTTATGCCCGAGCTACAAGGCTTTTCAGAAGGAAATCCGATTGTATGGATACCCGCTGGAATAAAGGGAATCCTTGAACATCTCAATGGGAAATTCCCATTTCAGAAGGCTACAAAAGCAAGTCGAATTGAGATACCGAATAAGTGCAAGATTGCACTACTAGGTGACTGGGGGGCTGATAACGACCACGCTAAAAATGTTGCTGCTCAGGCAATGACGTACAACCCCGATTATGTAATTCATCTAGGTGATATCTATTACTCCGGCTCCTCAAGCGAATGCGAGACGTTTCTGAAAAACTGGCCCCTCAAGGGTGAGGATGGGAAGCCAGCCAAAGCGAAGAGTTTTGCACTGAACGGGAACCATGAGATGTATTCCTTGGGAAAGCCTTACTTCACTATGGTTCTTCCCGCTTTCGGTCAAGAAGCGAGTTATTTCACGCTTTATAACGAACATTGGCAATTCCAAGGGCTGGATACGGCTTATGTTCCTTTTAGCATAAGCGGAGGCTGCGTTGATGATCGCCTCAAAGTGCAATGGGACTGGTTGAAGCAAAGTATCACCGAAAACCCGGCGAAGCGAAATATTTTGCTCAGTCACAATCAACCTGTCTCGGCGCACCTTTCGGAACTAGTTGCCGCCCAGGCATTGATGAACGAAGCTCGCCAACTCCTGCAAGAGACACGCTTGGGCGCTATTTATGGCTGGTTCTTTGGTCACGAGCACCGCTGCACAGTGTATAGAGATGATGTCACTTCTGCTCTTTTCCGCGCTCGCCTTATAGGCAACGGTGCAATCGGTCATCATCCGCAAGAGGAAGCCGAACCTGCGAAGGACGAGAGTGGCGCAGCCTGCGCTCCTTGGAAGTGGGTGAACCGTCGCTCCTTCGAAGACAAAGGTGTTGTTGCGATTAGTTCGTTCGCACTGCTTACTATCGATGAAGAGCGAATCCATGTCGAATATATCGATGAAGATGGAGTTGTTGGCTATGAAGAAGCGTGGTTGGCTGGCGATCAAATCGGGGTAGGAACGAAAAGTAGCTGAAGCTAAGAACGCATTTGAGACTTATCAGCAATACAGAAGCGGACTATTTCAAGGCCGCTTCTGTATTAATGCTCTGGTTATTTTCTTGTGAAACGCGATAACTTTTGGGGCACATGGTCCCTTATCGGGCAAGACGGGGAAACCTCTCATTCGCCTGGATACCGGCAAGTTTAGCAAGCCAAACCAAATCAAACATCACAAAAGCCAAATGTCACCACACCGCTATCTCTGATTACGTGATTTGCGGGCAAACGCACGAACGGTTCGGAGAATGCCGAGCCGTTCTCATTTGCCAGCAATCGCGATTATGCGAGCCTACAGCGTGTTAAGCCAGCCGAGATGGGCCTTCACCAACACGGCCGTCTCGTGGGCCCAGGCTTTGTAGGGCGCGGAACCTTCTGTGGACTCCTGCAGGAACAAGCCTTCATCCTTGTTGTGAATCTGCTTCATGTCCCCGATGTAGTACGCGTCGAACTGCGCAGCGGGGACGGCTTTCAGCTTCGCCAGCCGTGCGGAGAACTCCGCGTTGAGCGTTCCTGCGATCGGCACGCCGGTCTCGCCCGCAATGCGCTTCAGACCCGCGCCGACGCCCTCGTGGTCATGCGTTTCCAGCATGCCGAAGTTCTGCACCACGGGCGATTGTCCGCGCATCGCGGCAACTTTGCCCGCTTCGACCTCGTACGCGCCGCCCTGCGACACCTTCGCCACAAAAGCGCGGTCCGCATCTGACGCCGGAGTCGCTGCCCAGGCCACGCTTGCCAATCCCATCGCCACCCCTGCCGTTGCCAAAGCAAACTTCCGCATCGTCATCGCCTCCACCGCAGTCGCGGTTCTCGGTAGGATGCCGATTCGCGCCACGCCGACCGCCGAGACATCCCGACCCGCGTTTCACTCATCCACACAGAGGAAGGAAAGAGGTGAGCATGTCGAAGCACGAGACCCATGAGCACGAGCAGAAGTCGAAAGAGCACCAGCCGCAGGCCGTCCACGAAGAGCAGCACAAGGGCCCGCACGACCCTAAGGAGATCAACCCGAAGCTGGCTTCCGACATCGCCTATTGGTCCCACGAGTTCGGCGTTTCGGGAGACAAGCTGCATGAGCTGGTTCGCGTCCACGGCACGCACGTCGAAAAGATCCGCCACGCGCTCAAGAAGTAGGCTCGCAAACGTAGAAAGGCTCGGCTAGCGCCGAGCCCTTCTTGCGTTCAAGCTTCCCGGAGGTGCCGAGCTCAGAGGTCGCCAGCCGAAGAGCCGCTACCGCGCTGCGGGTCCCTTCACTATGTAGAGCGTACGCTGATGCGGGGCGAAGATCGTCTCGAAATGTACCGGCGCAAACTGGGGCGCGAGGCCTCTACAGGCGTTTGGGTCGAAGGAGACGACGTACTGCGCTCGAACTACAGGGGTCAGCTCCATGTGTTCCGTCTGGCAGGGATCGTTGTCACCAACGTCCGGCATGGGCTTGTACAAGTTGGACGGATTCTGCATTCGCTGCTCGTTCAGATAGCCAACGGTGGTGATCTGCGTCCAGGTGTTGTACTGGATGCCGCCGTCGATCGCCGTTCGCGGAACGCCCGCGTTCTGCGTCTGTTGGAGGATCTGAGCCTGTGCGCGGAAGAGCGTGAACGCGTCGCGTACGCCGGCGACGTAGAAGACCGCGAAGAGCAGAATCGTTACCCATGCGGTGCGCGGCAACCTGTACGCCAGGCGCTGCTCGTAGATCCAAACCACGGCGAAGAGCAACACAAAGTTGGGCACGAGAATGTAGCGATCGAGGTTCATCGCGATGGCGACATAGCGTGGAATCAGCAGCAAGCAATAAGCCAGCACGCACGGGCCGAGCAAGACGACCAACTCATATCCGCTCAGCCGACGGCCTACAGGCGGTTCGTTCGATGCGCTCTCGATCTTGTCGCGGCTCGCAGGCTTGCTGAAGCACGTAGCGATCAACGCGACCTGCGTGATCAGCATGAAGAGCAGGAAGAGATGCTTCATCACAGGCGTGATGAGCAGCGGCGCGGTGCCAAGATACGAGCTGAAGTAGATGAAGCCGTGCTCGAAGAAGTTGTTGTACGCGTATGGGATCTCCCAGACGAAGAGCTTGTGATGATGTGCAAGCTGGGTAAGTCGCGCAGCGGCAAAGAGCAGCCAGATACCGGCTGCGATCTGCGCACGGCGCTGGCGGAAGACCGCTGGTGCCAGCGCGATCAGCAACGGCATCGCAAGCAACAGCGTTTCGAAGCTCGTGGCGATGACGAACTCCACGAGTCGTATCGCCAGCAGCTTCATGCCCGGAGTCACGGCAGGCAAAAGGTGCTCGACAATTACGTAAGGCTGGTGGCTATACCAATGCAGGAACCACAGCATCGTTGCGATGCCGAGCAACATGCACGGAATACCCGCCAGCAGCGCAGAGCGGTTCTTGCGCAGCAACCACAGTGTGCACGGCACGAGTACAAGTACGCCGAGCCATGCGGTCTGCCTTGCCGAACCACCGATGCCGTTGGAGAGCGCCGCGATGCAGATCCACCAGGTCGCATGTCGATCGTTGGCTGTTTGCAGCGCGCGAACGCAGCAGTAAAGACAGCCGAGCAGCGCAAACATGCCGTACACGTCCGACATGAAGGTGAAGGTGACAGCGAACCACGTGGCGGAGGACAGGAACGTGAGCGTGACTGCGGCCGCGCTCCAGCGGCGCAGACCCATGCGCACAAGCAGGCGCTGCATCAGGCCGGCTGTTGCCAGCGAGACGATCAGGGTGCCGATGCGCGGCGCGGTAAGGGACGCACCGAAGAGCTTGATGAAGAGGGCGCCGACGTAAAGTTGCCAGCCGAGACAGGCCGTTGCCCAGCCGTTGTAGACGATGTGTCCTGTCTGCGCGAGAAGCTGTGCAGAGCGGATGTACGATTCGTCATCGACCACACCGATCTCCACCCACGGGTGGATGAAGAATGCGCAGAGAGGAAGAAACAAGACGCAAAGCAGCGTCGGAACGAGAGAGGGGATGCGCTGCTTCAACGCTTGATTCTCCTGAAGATCAATTCGCCCTCAGCTCAGCGCGGCCAAAGCTGGCGGCGGCTCAAGATGTAAGGCTTGTACTCGAATTTGGGTAGAACCTGTCGCTGGACCCGACTGTTGAGCAGCATCAGGATGGAGGACAGTGCGGTGAGTCCTACCTGCGAAAGGATGATCACCATACTGAAGCTCACTTCGGTGGCCCAGCCGGGGGTGGCGTGCTGAGGCACGAAGAACCGAAGCGCGGTCACGATCAGAATCGCCACGGCTGTGGCCGCAGCGAAGAGCACCGAAAACAGCAGCAGGCGCACAAAGATCGCGTCCGCGTATACAGAAATGCCGCTGAGCCCGTGCACGATGAGCGATACGAAGTTCATCTTCGAGCGGCCGTCATACCGATAGCCACGGTCCACCGGCACCTGAGTAATCGGAATGCGGGAGCGGAGTACGGCGGAGGGCAAATGGTTCCAGAGTTCCGAGACGAGGGTCAGTCGTCTCGCCTGCGCGATGGACATCGCAGAGAAGTTGCCGAAACTGATCTTCTTGCCAGTGACGATGAAGAAGAGCAGGCGGTACATCACATAGGAGGCGCGGAAGGTGAACGTTTCGGTTCTGCGGCGACGCTGTGCCACGACGCAGAAGTGCTCGGGGTCCTGCACGGCTGCGAGCAGCGTTGGAATGGCTTCGGGAGGATCTTCGCCATCGGCGTCCATCACTACGACGGCGTCGATACCCTCTTCCTCCGCTGCGGCGCAAAGGCCGACGGCGATCGCTCGCTGATGACCGATGTTGACGCCGAGGTGGATGACCTCCACGCCTGCGAGGGCCCTCAACTCCGGCATTTGCTCGAGCAGCGGCGTGATCGGATCGCTGCTGCCGTCGTCTACCGCTTTCACTTCCAGCGAAAGGCCTTGCTCCGCGGCCACGGCGTTGAGCTTGCCGAGCAGGATGCGAAACGATGTCCAGTCGTTGAAAACAGGGGTGATGATGCAGAGACGTTTCATGAATACCCGGCGGTCGAGGTGCGTTTCGAGTCTTCCGTACCGCAACCGAAAAAGGCTCGCGGGGGAATTGCTTCCTGTTGTGGTGGTAGGGCAAGCATATCCTGTCCCCTCGGCAGAAGCCACTCACAACCGGCTTGTTTCGGGCGGGTTGCGACAAAACGACAATCCGAAGGGATGAGGACCGCGACTCCTGCGGAAAAATAGCGTCTAAACCTATAGAGGATTGAAGCAATGAACTCGAACTACAAGCTGCTTCTCGCGGGTTGGGCGCTCGCGAGCACTGCTGCATTTGCCCAAGTTCCGCAGCAGGACGCTGCGCCGATTGAGCGTGGATACGCCGCTCAGTCTGCCCCCGCGCCGCAAGCTGCGCCCGATCAAAATTACTACTCCGACGACCAGCAGGGCGCTCCCGCGCCGCCGCCGCGCCGCCCCGTGCATCGGGGAGGAGCAGGCGCGTCGACCGTGCTGAATCCGATGCAGGGCGTTCGCGTGCTGACGAATGCGAAGCTGGCGGTCGTCTCCAAGGACACAAACCACGTTGAACTGCGCCTCGATCACGGTAAGGCGAACGTGATGATCCACAATCCGGCTCAGGGATCGCTGATTCTCGTTGATCTGCCCGGCGGGCAGGCCGACCTGATCAAGGACGGCTTCTACACGCTGAACGCAGACACCAACACGTTGGCGGTGCTGCATGGCGAGGCGAAGGCCTTCGCCCCGGGCGCTCCGCCGAACGCCGACGGCAAGTCGGTGAAAGAAGGCCAGGGTGTGGTGCTCGGTGAGCACCCGCATCCGGACGACCTGTATGACTCGCAGATGCGTGCGGACATTCTGCCGTGGACCGGCGGCCCCGACACGATGGATGCGCAGGCCAACTACGGCGGAAGCGAAGCCATGGTCGATAACGGCTGCGATGGTTGCTACAGCCCGGGCGGCGGATACGGCGCATACTACGGCGGCTACGGTTACCCGTATGGCTACGGCGCTTATGCCGGCTATCCCTACGATTACTACGGCTACGGCTGGGGCTATCCCGGCTGGGGTTGGGGCTGGGGATATCCCGGTTACGGCTGGTACGGCGTAGGCTACGGCTGGGGCGGCGGATACTATCGCGGCGGCGGTTATTATCGTGGCGGCTATGGTGGCCGTGGCTACGGTGGACGCGGCTTCGGCGGCACCCGCGGCTTCAGTGGCGGCGGCGGTCTCCACAGCGGAGCGGCCGTAGGCGGCGGCTTCCACGGAGGCGGCGGCGGTGGTGGTTTCCACGGTGGCGGCGGTGGCGGACACCGCTAGTCCTGCACCAACGCAAACAGGCGAGGGTCGCGATGAAGTTCATCGCGGCCCTTTCTGCTGCGCGGAGGCAGGCAGCGCTGGTCGGGTGCGAGGCCTCCCGATTCAGACCAGCGTGGGTTCCTCGGGCGGTTTCTGGCTTACTCTTCGTCCTTCGTACCGTCGCCGGGCGATAAAATCGTGCCATCCTTTCTATGCGCTCTCACCGGAAATGTGAGCGCGTGCACCTCTCTCATTCAACCCCCATGAGAATCGGATCGGCCATGCCAAACCCTGCCACCCAAACGCTGAAACTCGCTCTGCTCGCCTCGTGTGTTGCGCTCTCAGGCTGCGCAATGTCCACCGCCCATCTCGGCACCGATACCTCGACCAGCAGCATTGGCGCGGTGAAGGGCACGATGTACGGCGGTCAAAACCCCGTTAGCGGTGCGGCTGTGTATTTGCTGGAAGCGAATGCGACGGCCTACGCCGGCCCGGGCATTACGGCCTCGACCGCGAACGCCTCGAAGTCGCTGCTGACCGCGGCCAGCAACACAACGGCGGACAGTAATGGCCGCTATTACGTCACCACGGATGCCGGCGGTGGCTTCTCGCTCACCGGCGATTACACCTGCGATGCGAACCAGGTGGTCTATCTCTACACGCTTGGCGGCAACTCGGGCGCGGCGGTGAATCCGGCGATCGGCATGATGTCGGTGCTGGGCGTCTGCCCTGCGAGCGGCGGAACGCTCGCTGCGGTGACGCCGTATGTGTGGGTCAACGAGGTGACGACGGTGGCTGCGGCTTACGCTCTCTCGGGCTTTGCCACGGACGCGACGCATATCGGATACAGCGGTTCGGCGGCGGGACTGGTCGGCCTCCAGAATGCAGCGGCGAACTTCAAGAATCTCGTCAATGTCGGCACCGGTGTGGTGAACCAGACGACGCCCGGTAGCGTGACGGGGATCGGCAATATCGGCACGGTGCCGTACCAGAAGATCAACACGCTGGCGAACATTCTGGTGGCTTGCGTGAACACTGCCAGTTCGAACTCCTCCGCTTGCTCGACGCTCTTCAGCAATGCGCAGAGCGCGGGTTCGAGCGGCACCATCCCTACGGATACGGCTACGGCCGCAATCAACATCGCGCATAACCCTGGCAGCAACACTTCCGCGCTCTATGGCCTGCAGACAGGTGTGGGAACGGCTTTTCTGCCGCACCTGACGGCTGCGCCGAATGACTTCGCACTGCCGGTCTCGTATACCGGCGGCGGCCTGAACGGCGGCTTTATGACGGTTGTGGATGCGACTGGAAACGTGTGGGTGAGCAACTACTTCGGCAATTCGCTGAGCAAGTTTTCGCCGCAGGGTGTGGTGGCCTCCCCTGGTGGGTTCACGGGCGGTGGTCTGAATGAGCCGACGGGTATGGCCATCGACTCCCTCGGAAACATCTGGGTGAAGAATGCCGGCGCCAACGTGATCTCCGAGTTCACGAGCATGGGCAGTGTGGTGTCGGCCAACGGATATGCGCCGTCAGGCTATGTGGCAGGTACTCTCAGCGCCGGGTTGGCTTTCGATACGAGCGGGCGGCTTTGGATTACGTCTGCGTCTTCATCCAATGCTTCGGGATATCTGATGGCGTTGACCAATGGGGTGAGAACTCTCGGGCCGTTTACGGACGACGCGAGCGCAGACTCGGCTTCAGCCTCTGGCCTGTATGGTGGAAACTGGGTTTCCATTTCGAACGCCACCATCTGGACGGCCAATAGCAATACGACGGTCTCCGCATTCCTACCGTCAGGCCAGCCCAATTTTGGCGGACCTCTTTCGGTGGCGAACATGACTTCTACCGCCTGGGTGGACTTCGATGCGAGTGGGTTTGCCTGGGTCGTCGACTTCAACTCGAGCGCGATTGCGCGCATCAACCAGGCCGCAGGCAATACCACCGCGTATGACCCGAGTACCGGTGGCTTGAGCTACCCCTCTGGCCTTCAGGTGGATGCCAACGGTTCGGTGTGGGTGTCGAACAATGGCACACCTTCGCTGAGCCAGCTTCGCTTTTCCAGCCCGGTGATCGTGCCGGTCTCGCCATCGACCGGCTATCGGGACCCGAACTCCGATGCGAACGCCGAAGGTGCGGTGCAGCTCGACGCCTCTGGCAATGCGTGGACCGTGGATGATACGAACCACCTCATCCAGTGGGTGGGTATCGCGACTCCCCAGGCGACGCCTGTTTCGCCGACGAGGCACGCCACGCGTCCGTAAGATCCACGCAGCGACAAGAAGAGCCCATCTCGCGAGGGGCTCTTCTTGTTGCTCGCAAGGAACAGGGAATTACATTTCCTTCACGCCGTCGACGAACGCCTTCAGCTTGCGCGAACGCGACGGGTGACGCAGCTTGCGCAGGGCCTTGGCTTCAATCTGGCGGATGCGCTCGCGGGTGACCTGGAAGCTCTGGCCGACCTCTTCCAACGTGTGCTCGGAGCCGTCTTCGAGGCCGAAGCGCATCTTGATCACGCGCTCTTCGCGCGGGGTCAGCGTACGCAACACCTGCGAGGTGTACTCCTTCAGGTTCACCGAAATCACGGCGTCAGACGGGCTGACGGCCATGCGATCTTCGATGAAGTCTCCAAGGTGCGAATCTTCCTCTTCACCGATCGGCGTCTCGAGCGAGATGGGCTCCTGCGCGATCTTCAGGACCTTGCGGACCTTCGCGACAGGGATATCCATGCGCTTGGCGATCTCTTCCGACGAAGCCTCGCGGCCAAGCTCCTGCACCAGCTGACGCGAGGTGCGGATGAGCTTGTTGATCGTTTCGATCATGTGCACCGGGATACGAATGGTGCGGGCCTGATCGGCGATCGCGCGTGTGATGGCCTGACGAATCCACCACGTCGCGTACGTCGAAAACTTGTAGCCGCGGCGGTACTCGAACTTGTCCACGGCCTTCATCAAGCCGATGTTGCCTTCCTGGATGAGGTCGAGGAACTGCAGGCCACGGTTCGTGTACTTCTTCGCGATCGAAACCACGAGACGAAGGTTCGCCTCGATGAGCTCACGCTTGGCGCGCTCGGCGTCCATGTCGCCCTGAATCATCTCGCGCTGCGTGCGCTTGAGTGCTTCAGTCGAGATGCCCGAGTCGAGCTCGAGGCGATCGAGATCGGCGCGGCAGTTCTTCTGCTGGCGGCGATACTCCTTCTTCAGCTCTTCGCTCTTCGACGCTTCAAACTTCACGTCCAGCGCCTTGATCTGGCGCTCGAGCGTACGCATCGAGTCGACCGACTTGTTCACGCGGTCGAGCAGGCGCTTCTTCTCGGCATTGGTGTACTTCAGCTCGCGCACGACGCGCGAAACCTTCACCAGCTCGCGGCCCATCAGCCAGCGGTTCTTGCGCTTGTCCTTGTCCTTGGCCTTCGCGTCCTTCCCCTGCGGGTCGGCAGCCTTGGCTTCGTAATCAGCAGCCTTCTTCTGGTGCTTGACGAGCTCGTCGATCACCTTCACGGTGGCCTTGACGCGCGCTGCAAGAATGTCTTCGGTCAGCTCTTCTTCGTCGAAGGTGACGACTTCCTTGATGTTGCGCACGCCGCGCTTCAGGTCTTCACCCAGGCCGACGATCTCGCGGATCACGATGGCCGAGCGAGCCAGCGCCTTCATCACGCGCAGCTGGCCGCGCTCGATACGCTTGGCGATTTCGACTTCGCCTTCGCGCGTGAGCAGCGGCACCGTGCCCATCTCGCGCAGGTACATGCGGACGGGGTCGTTGGTCTTTTCCAGCTGTCCGGGCGTCAGGTCGAGTTCGACGTCTTCGTCTTCCTCGGGCTCTTCGTTGTCGCGCTCGATCTCCTGGCGCGAACGACGCGACTCGGAGTTCAACACGTCGATGCCCTGCGTGTTGATCGTCATCAACAGATCGTCGAGCTGATCGGAGTTCGTCACGTCGCCCGAGATCATGTCATTCACGTCGCCGAACGTGAGAAAGCCCTTCTCTTTGCCCGTCTCGATGATCCGGTCTACGTCTTCTTCGTACTTATCGATTTCTTCAGCCACTTGTGCACTCCTCAAACGCCCCTTGCGCGTGAGCTGTCAGCGGCGCGGGCGGAAAATTCTTTGGGATTCAATCGCGCAGGTCATCCGTGCGCAGACAGCTCTCCCTGGGTTCAGACGGGGTTCGCGGGACATTGGGTTGCGGTCAAAGCCGCGGGCGCAGACCGAAGCACATTTGGCGGATCAAATATCCGCGCAGGGAAGGCTTTCCGGCACTCAAGGCGCACGTCTCCAGCGAAAACCAGTCTACCAAATTAGACGGAAAATTGTGGAAAAAGATGCAGCCCGGATGCAACCCATATACGATGCACTGCTGCCACCACCCGCAAGGGGCGATGGCAGCAGCCAGCTAGGCTTCCGCCGCGCGAATGTACTCCACCACGGCCTCGGAGAAGCCGTCGATGTGCGACCAGCCGTTGCCGTACCCGACGCCGTTGCGCGCGGAGGCGACATTGATCATGTAGCCTCGCGCAGCCAGCGGCGCGCCGACGCGGTCGTGCGACTGCTCATCCGTCAGCACGATGGTTCGCGCGGGCGTGCCGGGCTCCATCGCCGCCACGTCATCCAGCGAACGGCCGAGGTACGTTCCGTGGTTCGGCTGGCTGTTCGCCAGCGCATCACGCAACGCGAAGCCACGACGCGGGGGCGCCAGCAACGTGCGCTCGGAGAAGGTGTAAATGCTCACCTGCTCGCAAAGCTCACGCAGCAGCACGGCCAGACCATACGCCGCGTCGGTACGCAGCACCTCGGAACGACGCGAGAGCGGCGCGATCATGGAGCCCGACACATCGACCATCAGTACGGTGCGCCCGGACAGCTTCTCGGCGGTGTTCACCGAGCGCAGCATCACGGCCTCCAGCGCCTCTTCGAGACGCGGAGCGTGACGGGCCGCCGCCAGATAGCGGAACGGCAGCACCCGAGCGGTGTTCAGCTCGGCGAGCGCGGTCTTCAGCGCTTGCTCACCGACGCCCGCCTGCAGCATGTTGCGCAGGTTTCGCAGCAGCGCCAGCGCACCCAGCTTGCGCTCGGCGAGCAGACGCTCCCACACCTCGCGCTTGTTCGTCTCGGGCGACGTGCCCGAGGCCGAGAGCGCGACCTCCCAGGTATCCGGCGTTGCCAGCGCGCCGTCGATCAGGCGCTTCCACAGCTCCGCCTGCTCGGCCGAAACCGGCTTTGCGTGCGAGAGGAAGAGCACGTCGCGCAGACGCACCGCACCGGCGCGATCGTACTTCGCCAGCGTGTACTCGTCGAACTTGGTGAAGGCGGCCGCGAGGCCCTTCTTCACCTGGGCCGAGAGCGGTGCCTTGCCCTCGGCCCAGTAGATCGCGACGAACTCCGCCAGCTCGTCCGCGCGCTGAATGACGGCAGCCAGCGTTTCGGCCACCAGCGCGCGGTGCGAGGCGTGACGCGCCATTTCGCGCAGCAGCAAGAGCGGCGCGTGACGCAGCTTCATCCGGGTGCGGGCCTCCACGGCCAGCGCGGCGACGCTCTCGGGCGCCACCTGCGGCACCAGCTCACGGATGCGGTTCGCGATGGTCACGCCGCCCTCGTAGAACTCGTCCTCCCACAACATGCAGGCGAGCACCGAGCGGCGCAGGCTCTGCTCCGGCGTCAGCACCGGCGCGGGCGCGCCTTCGTGCGTGCGCGGTGAGGTGAAGAGCGGCTTGGAGAACTTCAGGTTAAGGATATTCAGTTTCATTTCGTTGTCGTGACCTCCTTTCCGTAGTGCTGGTAACGACAGGTTTGTGGGTTGAGGCTGAAGGATTCAGCACGTTTTTAGGCGCACTTCGGCTGGAGTTGCGGATACTCCGCAACTCGGGCCGAAGTAGAAATTGGTAACTTCCTCGCCGGGGAATAAGTTGGCACGGAGAAGAGACTGAGCTATGCGGGGTACTCTCCGCAGCAGGATTTGAACCTGCGACCTCTGCGCAAGCGCAGCGCTCTACCGAAGTATCCGTTGCCTTCGCCACCGGCGACTGGGGTTGAGGTTATTCGTCGTCTTCTTCTGTGACGCCGACCTTCAAACGCGGTTCGGTGTTGATGCCGACCTTGAAGCCAACCGGCTTCAAAGGCCCCGGAACCACGTTGATTGCGAGCTTTTCCATCTGGTCCCAGCCGGGACGGTTCTTGTCGTAGTAGCCCGAGCACTCGTATACGGGGAACGGCAAGGTCATGGTCTGGTACGGCTTTTCGCAGAGCGTGATCTGCTCACTCTCGCGATAACCGCGGATCAGAATAGCGTTGGAGCACGTGCGACACAGACTGCCTGAGCCGCTGGGTGTTCCATCTTTCACGAAAATGTTGCCCATCTGGACACACAATCTCTTTCTAACTCGAGGCTTCTCGAGTAAGTTAGCGCCGGGGGATAAGTCGAAGACGGTTTAGGCGATCTGGGCCGCTAATCCACGCAGGTTTCCCTGCGGCAGGATTTGAACCTGCGACTCCCGCGTTTCAAGCGAAGGAACCGTCTTCTGCGCCACCGGCGCGTCAACACGGAGCGCAATCCGTGTCCGGGATTGTAGTGAAGTGAGTAAAGACAGAGTTTCCTCTGTGTGCAGGGCTTCAATCCTGCTAGTGGGTGAGAAGTAACTCACTTCTTCGCCACGGACACGGTTTCTCTACCGCAGACTACTTTGCAAGGTAGTCTGCGTGCTTGCGCTGTCTATCCGGGAATAGGCTTCCATGGGTAGTTGGGAGTCGAACCCACTTCCCCGCGAAGGGAAGCTTCCACCGATGAAGTAACCATGGAATGCGCCACGGATAGACGAGGGCCTGCTAACGATGTGCTCTCTGGGATGCGTAGGAGCCGCGATTAGCGCGGGGAAATGAAATGGAGCCAACCCCGGCGGCCGCCCGGAAAGCTGATCGCTTCAGGCGCCTTTGGCTTCGAATTTTGGATGAAAGTCATCATCGGGGTAAGTCTCCTACGCAAGGACAACTGTCTCATGGCTCTATAGAAAGAGCAAGAGAAATAGAGAAAATATTTCGGAATATTTTGTATTCTCGCGGACTAACTCTATCCGGCTGACTCCGCGAGAGTACTCTCCTGCTAGAAGAGTGAAGCCTGCGAAGCATCGTCGCGCAGCGGCTCGCCTGCGGTTCCACCCTGGCACTTCGGGCAGAGGCGGGCCTTGATGTCCATGCCATTGCAGCCGTACTCGTGCTGGCAGAGTTCACAGCGCAGGCGGTAGACGATCTGGTTGTCGCGTGTGGTCGAAGGCGCGCCGTTTTTGTTCACGACGATCTGCCGGTTCGGGTTCTTATAGCCCGGCTCGGTGGTGACGGCGCGTGCGCCTTCGCGAACGCCCATGCCAGCGCGTGGTTTTGCGGTAAGTCTCACGCCTCTAGCCTAGCGTGGGCAAGTGAGGGAAACGAAAGCGGTTATAAAATCGCGCTTTTCCGGGGGATTTGCTGGGTGTATCGTGACCCGAAAGAACACCCTCAGGAGATTTCCCGATGCGTACTGCCCCCTTTGCGCTCGCCGCGCTTTCGGCTCTTGCCTGGCTCGGCACTGGCTGCTCGACGAGTTTTGCCCCCGACGGAACCCCCACCTCTCAACCGCTGGGACATCTTCAGGGCCATGCCTATGGCGGTCAACAACCGGTTGTCGGCATGCGGCTTTATCTGCTGGCGGCGTCCACGGCAGGGTATGGAAGCTCCTCCGTCTCTCTGCTCAACGCTGGCTCCAGCACGCAGCAGGACAGCTCCAACGGCTGGTACTACACCACCACCGACCAGGCCGGCTTCTTTTCGCTGAGCGGCGCCTACACCTGCACGGCAGGCCAGCAGGTGTACCTCTTCGGGCAGGGCGGCGACCCCGGCACCGGTCAGGACAACGAGATGGCCGGCATGATGGCCGTGCTGGGCCAATGCCCCAGCAGCGGCACGCTCGCGGACACGGTGCCGAACATCTGGATGAACGAAGTGACGACCGTAGCGGCGGCCTACGCGCTGGCGGGCTTTGCCACGGACAGCACGCATGTGGCGGCGTCGGGCACCAGCTACGCGGCGACCGGGCTGGCGAACGCATTTGCCACGGCGTCGACGCTGGTGGACCTCGGCACCGGCACAGCAAAGTCCACGATGCCCGGCGTACGGGACCCGAACTCGAACAATCCGACCGCGACGATCGGCGCGGGTGTCGTTCCTGCCGCCACGATCAATACGATCGCCAACATTCTGGCCGCGTGTGTGAACGGCACGGCCTCGTCCTCTGTCTGCACCACGCTGCAGAGCGACGCGGTGGCCGCCGACGGCACGCAGCCCACGGACACGGCCAGTGCGGCCATCAACATGGCGCACGCGCCAACGGCGAACGTAACGGCCCTGTTCAACCTTCCTCCGGCGACGGCAGCGTTTGCTCCGGCGTTGAGTGTGGCACCTGCTGACTTCACGTTGACGGTCTCCTACGCGCTCGGCAACAGCTACGGCACGGGGGCGAACGTGGCGATCGACGCGACGGGCAACGCGTGGGTCGGCATGCAGGCGATCAACAGCTCTCAGGCCTTCTATGGTCTGCTGGACAAGCGCAGCCCGGCTGGGGCGTTACAATCCGGAACAGGATTTGGCAGCCTGGCGGTGAGTACGCAGGGCATGGCGTTTGATCGCAACGGCAACCTTTGGGTGAATAGCGATGCGCTCGGTCAGGCGTACAGCGCGAGCGGAAGCCTGGCGTACAACTCCTCGAAGGTAGGCGCGTCGATGCTGGGTCTCGCTACGAGCTCGCTGGGTGACGTGGCTCAGACGTACATCTATCCCTCGAGCGCCTCCAACTCCGGCGTCGGCTGGAGCAGGCTCTCGAGCACGTCGGGCACCGCTACCGGCTCGTTGTGGTTCGCCTATCGCGGGCCGCGGACGCCTACGGGCATCGCCTTTGACCCGAGCAACAATCTCTGGACGAGCAACGAAGACGGCACGGTCGCCAAGCTGCCCGCGTCGATGTTCTCCAACAGCTCCGCGAACTATTACACGAACGTCACCAGCTACACGGTGGGGTCGTCGAACTCCGGCTATGGTGACGTGGCCTTCGACGCGAACGGCAACTTGTGGGAGCCGGACCGCGTGTGCGTGGTGACCAACACACCCTACACCTGCACGACGCAGCCGGTGAGCGGTACTCGCATCGCGATCGATGGGCGCAACCAGGCGTGGACGCTGAACAGGGCCACCGCGCAGTTGGTGCAGCAGCCGGGCACGACCGGCAATGAGGCGATCAGTCTCACGCCGGGCATCACGAACCCGCAGGGGCTGGCGATCGACGCCTCGGGCAACGTGTGGATCGCTGGTGCGACCACGGGTGAGGTCATCGGCGCTGCCGGTCCGGTGAAGACGCCTGCGTACCTGCAGGCGCTCACGCCGGGCACGCTGCCGTAGGGTTGTAGTTCGACAAAGCGAAGAGGCCGCGTATTGCGGCCTCTTTGTTGCTTGCGGTTCCTGAGGATGCGGTTACGCGCGGAGGAACTCGTAGAGCGGAAACTGCTCGGCGAGTTCGGTGACGCGGCCGGCGATGTCCTTCAGCTTGGCGTCGTCGTTGCGGTTCTCGAGCGCTTCGGCGATCCAACCGGCGATGGTCTTCATCTCGGCTTCCTTCATGCCGCGCGTGGTCAGCGCAGGCGTGCCGATGCGGATGCCCGAGGGCTTCATCGGCGGGTTCGTGTCGTAGGGGATCGCGTTCTTGTTCACCGTGATGCCCGCCTTGCCCAGCGCGACCTCGGCCTCGGAGCCGAGCATGCCCTTGGCGAAGACGTCGATCAGCATGAGGTGCGTGTCCGTGCCGCCGGAGATGACGCGGAAGCCTTCGCCCTGCATCGCCTCGGCGAGCACCTTGGCGTTGGCGACGGTCTGCGCGGCGTAAGTCTTGAACTCAGGCTGCAGCGCTTCGCCGAAGGCCACGGCCTTCGCCGCGACGATATGCATCAGCGGGCCGCCCTGCTGGCCGGGGAAGACTGAGCGGTCGATGCCGGCGGCGAGTTCCTGCCTGGAGAGGATGAGGCCCGCGCGCGGTCCGCGCAGCGTCTTGTGCGTCGTGGTCGTTACGATGTCGGCATACGGCACCGGCGAAGGATGCGCGCCGCCGGCAACGAGGCCCGCGAAGTGCGCCATGTCGATCATCAGCTTCGCACCGACCTTGTCCGCGATCGCGCGCATGCGGGCGAAGTCGAACTGGCGCGGATACGCCGAACCACCGCCGACGATGACCTTCGGCTTCTCCGCCACGGCGAGCTCTTCAAGCTGGTCGTAGTCGATGACTTCGGTGTCCTGGCGGACCTTGTAGCCGACGATGCGATAGAGCTTGCCGGAGAAGTTCAGCTTGTGGCCGTGGGTGAGGTGTCCGCCGTTGGCGAGGTCGAGCCCGAGCACGGTGTCGCCCGGTTCGATGATCGTCATGTAGGCTGCGGCGTTGGCCTGCGAGCCGGAGTGCGGCTGCACGTTGGCGTGCTCGGCGCCGAAGAGCTGCTTGGCGCGGTCGCGTGCGATGTTTTCGACGACGTCGGCGAACTCACAACCGCCGTAGTAACGCTTGCCGGGATAGCCCTCGGCGTACTTGTTGGTGAAGACGGTGCCGGCGGCTTCCAGCACGGCGCGCGAGACGAAGTTTTCGCTGGCAATCATCTCCAGGCCTTCGTGCTGGCGTTCGGCTTCGTGCGCGATTTGCGCAGCAATTTCGGGGTCTACAGCGGCAAGCGTGGCATTCAGGTCGATCGGCATGACTCTAGTGTATCGCCCGGTAACCCCCTGCTTACCCGGATTGGTGAGGGGCTGTCACAGAGGTTGCAGCCGCACTGCGCCGGGCAGGGAATGGTTTGTCGTACTGCGAGCCGCGAGCATAGAGATGTGATCAACGCACGCAAGCTCGAGTCGATGCCGATGGCCGCTGCCGCTTCCAGCAACTTGATGGTGCTGCCTGTCGGCCACATCGTGCAGGCCGTCGCTGAAGAAGCGATGCTGCCGCCCGCGATGCAGCGTCGTCATCGTGGTTTGTCGGTGGTAGGTGGTCAGCAATTCGTGGCCGACACGCAGGCCGCTGCCGAGCGCATCGTGCAGGAAGCCGAGCAGCGCATGGCACAGCGTCGTGCAGCACGTGCGAATGTCTTTTGCATGAAGCCGCTCACGTTGACACGGCCTGAACCCGCGAACTGGTCCACGCGTCTCCGCCGACTCTTCTCGTAACCCCGCATCATCCTGTTCATTGACTGCTTCGTTACTGGCGAGCTGAAGTACCCGCGTCTGAAATCGCTCGACCGGCAGGTGCTGCGCGTGAGAACAAAGAAGCAGCGTCAGGGTTCGCGAGCACGGCTCGCATGAAACTCTGCGCTTGAGGAGCTGGAAGCGATGGGCGATCTTCTATTGGCAGCGGCGTTTGTGGGGATGGTGCTCGCGCCATGCATCGTCTCGCAGCGTCAGTTGCGCAAGGATGACATTGCACAGGAAGCTGCAGCGAAGTAGCTCTATGCGCTGCGTTCGTGCAGCCGCTTGAAGCTGCTCCAGATGAAGTGCCCGACGAAGTAGCCGTCCATGTACTTGTACGGGAACTCGCCCGTGGTGTAGTGCCCGCAGGGCAGCACGCGCGAAACGAAGTCGATGTTGTGCTCCTTGAAGTTCTTCAGCACATCCAGCGAAAACTCCAGCGGGAAGGTCAGATCGTAGGTCGCGTGCACGACCAGCGCACGCTTGGGGTGGGCGGCGAAGCGGTCCATGTAGCTCATGGGGCTTGCGCCAGCGAGGATCTTGCGTGTGAGGTCCTGGGTGAGGCCGCTGTGCTCAAACGCCGAGCGAATGTGTCGCGTGCTTTGGCCTTCCCACACCACATCGCCAAACCACGTGGAGGCATGGTTGAACGCGCAGACCTGAATGCGCGCGTCCATCGCTGCTGCGAGGAATGCATAGCAGCTTCCGAGGCTCGTGCCGAGCACGCCGATCTGCTCATAGCCCTGCGACTGCAGCCAGTCGATGCAGGAACGAATGTCGGCAACAGCCTGGCGGTTGGCTTCGAGTGTGCGACCGACGTTCGCGCTCACCGCGTAGTCGGAGCGTTCCAGCTCAGCCGGGCGGCGCGCATCGTGGTACGGCTTGGAGAGCCGCAGCGAGCTGATGCCCCACCACTTGAACATCTCGCAGAAGGCGTTGTGTGAGAACGCGTCAGCGTTCCACTGCGGCATCACGATCATCGCCTGCTTCGGCTTGCCGGGGCGCGGCGTGGCTTCGTACCAGCGCGCGTTCACGGTGTCGTTCTCGGGATACTTCGTGTGCACCGCAGAGGTGAAGCGCAGGAACGGTTCTTTGCGCAGCTCGCCCACTTCGGCGCGGCGATGCCACTCGCGCTCCTGCTCGAGCGTCTCGGGGCGGACGTTGGTGGGGAAGAGCTGCGGGTGATGCTGCTCGATGCGGAAGTCTGTCGGCGTGGTGTAGCTGAAGTACGCCTCGGGGTTGGCGACGATGCGCTCGTTCAGCTCGATCATCGCGTCGAGGCCGGAGATCTCGCCCCGCTCGACGCGCGCGGCCATTTCGTCTCCGCCTACGGAGGGCAGGCGATCGAAGCCCCACTCGAGCGGTCGCTCGATGCGGTTTTCATCACGCGTCGTCAGCGCAGTTTCCCACGCGTACATCCACTTTGCATACAGCCCAGACAGCATCCTTCTAGTGTAACGAAGCCGCTAACAACTTCGTGCGTTCGCAAGAATCGAGCCACCTCGAACGGGTGCCCCACGTCTCGATTTTCCGAGACGTGGGAGAGCGAGGATGTTTCAGGGGTTCCGTTATCCGAGGAACGGATGTGTCTCTGGGAACCCAGGTCTCAAAAGCGAGACGTGGGGCACCCGGTTCTTACTTGAGGATCGCGCGGGCCTTGATGCCGCAGAGGATCTCGTAGCCGATCGTGTTGGCCCAGATTGCGTGGTCTTCGGCGGTGACGCCTTCGCCGAGCAGCGTGACTTCATCGCCGATGCTTGCGTTCGCGATGGCGGTGACATCGACGACGAGCAGGTTCATCGACACGCGCCCCACAACGTTCGCGCGTTGGCCGTGAATCATCACCCAGCCGTTGCCGAGGCCTGAGGACGCGGCGCGGCGGAAGCCGTCGGAGTAGCCCACGGGCAGCAGCGCAAGTTGCATCGGCGCCTGCGCGACGAAGGTGGAGCCGTAGCCGACGGTGCGACCGGCCTCGATGGTTCGCAGGCCAATGATGCGTGTCTTCCACGTGAGCGCGGGTGTGAGCTTCGCTGCGAGATGGGCCTCGCCGTTGCCGCTGAGGGGCAGGCAGTGGCCGTACGTTGCGTAGCCGGGGCGCACCATGGCGCGCGCGTGGAAGCTTGCGGCGCGTAAGCTTGCGGCGCGTTGTTGAATCCATGCAAGCGTTGAGGCTTCGTCAATCGACGAGCTGTTGCCAAGATGGATCCAGCGCGGCTGCAGCGCGTGTTCGTGTACCTGCGTGAGTGCGGCGTCGAAGCGCTCAAGCTGTGCACGCGTGATCGCAGAGTCACGCACCTCACTCTCGGAGAGATGCGTCATCACGCCGTCGAGCACCACATGCTTCGCTTGCTGCAACGCCTGCAGTACCTCGCGGAGCTCTTCGCCCGGGGCAGCGCCTTGCCGTGCCATTCCGGTTTCGACTTCGAGATGAACGCGCACGTCGCCTTGTTGTGCGGTCGCGGCCTCTTCGAGCCATTGCACATGCGCGGCGGTCCAGATGCACGGTGTGAGGTTGGCCATGACGATCGTGTCGGCGTCCTCGGCTTCCATGCCCACCATCGCGAGCAATTGCGTAGCAGCTCCCACGGTCTCGCGTACCTGCAGGCCTTCTTCGGTGTCGGTCACACCGAGCCACTGCGAGCCTGCCTCGACGAGCGCCGCAGCCACGCCGGCGGCGCCGTGGCCATAGGCGTCGGCCTTCACGACGGGCAGCACTTCAACGTCTGCGCCGACGACCTCGCGGATCGCTGCGAAGTTCGTCGCGAGTGCCGCTCGGGAGATTTCAATCCAACTCTTCACTGTCTTCATTACAGCATTGCGGCTTGCGGAAGTGGGGGTGGCTTCCCGGGAGTTCTCTGCAAACCCAGGTCTCAAAGGCGAGACCTGGGGCACCCGTTCGTGCGCGTACGAGATGCGTTCGTGCGGGTGCTAGAAGATGCGTTCCTGCCGCCGCAGATTGCCCGCCGTGCCGATGTTGATCAGCGTGAAGGAGAAGCGGAAGACGCCTTCGTTACGCGTCGAGCCGAGTTCGTATTTGCGATATTCCACGGAGACGCCGCAGCAGTTCCAGTTGTAGTTCGTCTGCAGCGAGCCGTACTGCAGGCTGTCGAGTCGCAGGTCGAGTCCTGCGTTGGCCGCGGCGGAGAAGCCGGGCTTCGTCGGCGTGCCATAGCCGCCCAGCACGCGCATCTGCGCAAAGGTGGAGTTCGCCGATGAGGTGAGCGTGCCGGTGTTGTTCGTCGAGTTGATCTGGATGGAGTAAAAGCGACCGGGTGCGTTGAGGTCTGCAAAGGAGAGGCCGCCGAACCACTGGCCTTCATGCGCATCGATGTACACGTTCGAGCTGGTGAAGCGCTTCGCACCGGGGTCGAGATCGAAGTCCCACGCGATGTCGGTGTGTGACGAGGTGCGCAGCCTCATGCGCGAGATGAGCGGCGAAATGTCGCGAGCTTCGGTGAGGAACGCGATGCCGGAGAGCGAGAGCGTGGAGTCGAAGACGTTGCGGCGGCTGTTGATGACCGCGCCACCGAAGGTGGGGTCGAAGAAGTGCTTCTGCGCAAGCTTCCACGAGAACCATTCCTGCTGTTGCGGCTTCTGCACGGCGCAGTTGTTGTGTCCGTGGTGCGAGCGCAGTGGCGGTGCGGCTGCGGTGTCATCCGCAGAGGCGATGCCGTTGCCATCGTTGGTCGGCAGGAAGGAGTCGCCTGCAGCATCGGCGAAGGCAGAGGGCGTGCCCTCTGCGTCCAGCTTCTCCTGCTCGGCTTCGCACTCGGGCGAGACGGGCTTGGCGTCCTTCTTCGGACGCGGGCGGAAGTAGAGATGCTGCGTCAGGCCGTACTCGAGTTCGTCGGTGTTCGCGGCGAGGTCCACATCATCGAAGCGGAGGATCGAGAGGAAGTTGTCGATGCCGCGCACGTTGCGATATTGGATCTCCGGCTCGACGGTGTGGCGCATCTCGGTGCCGAAGAACTTCTGCAGCTTCTCGGGAACTTCAAAGGTTCGTTCGATCGCTGGCGGACGCAGGTCGACCTTCATCTCCAGCGAAGCGCGGTTGACGGGATCGTTCAACTCCACCGGCGTGGCCGCCGCGCCGTAGGGAGACTTGCGGCTGTGGCTATAGACCGTTTCGCGGGCGATGACCGAAGCCGTACCGTTCCAGCCCTCAGCGTGGAACGGCGCTGCAAGTTCACCGGAGAGGTCGAAGCGCTGCACGACGCCGTGATCGGTGAAGTTGGGCTGAATGCGCTTCAGGCCGCCGAAGGAGGAGTTCACCTTCCAGAGCAGCGGCGTGTTGGCGATGTGGTGATCGATCGAGTTGAACTCGAACTGTGGCGCGTGGAAGATGCGTACTTCTTCGCCGGGAATCGTCACGCCCGCGGTGTTGATGTATGACACGCGCTTCAGGCCCTGATAGCGTTCGAAGCGCGCGTCGGCAACGTAGCCGTTCGAGGTGCGCGAGAGATACATCAGCGAAGTGATATCGGAGCTGACGGCCTGGTTGAAGTTGTTGTTGAACGCCTCGCGATAGATGTACGAGCTGAGGTACTCGGCTTCACCCACGCCGCGCCACTTCGCGTTGAAGTCGCGGCGGAAGGCGGCGGTGACGTCTTCGCCACCCTGGTTGATGTAGTGGTTGTAGTTGTCGTAGTAGCCGCGGTCCTGCAGGGCAGAGAAGTGCGCGCTGGCGAAGTCCATGCCGCGACCCTTGTAGCGGAAGGTGCCGAACTCGGAGAAGCCGCGCGAGGAGAAGTACTCAAAGCCCGCGGTGAGGTCTGCCGAGCGGCCGAGCACGATGTAGGCCCCCTCGCCGATGACGATGCCCTTCGTGGACGACTGGCTGATCACCGGTACGAGCAGCCCGCTCTGGCGCGCGGTCATGTCCGTCGGGTGCGTTACGTAGGGCAGAAAGAGCACCGGCACGTTGATCAGCCGGAAGGTCGTGTTGGAGGCCGCGGCGCGTTCGCCGTCCATCCAGATGTGGTGCGAGCTGAGCTCCCAGTCAGGCTTGGGCAGCTCGCAGCTCGTCACCCAGCCGTCGTAGACGTCGTAGCGCGTGGGAGCGCTCTTGACCACCATCTTGCCCTTGAAGAGGAACGCCGTGGGCGTGGAGCCGGCGGTCGAAGCTCCGCCGCGCATTCCGACCGAGCCGCTGACTTCGTAGAAGCGGCCGAGGCCGGTCTTCAGGTTGTAGCTGCCGTGGGTCGCGGTCAGGCTCTCGTCGTTTTCATCGCTGGTGACGTGCACGTGTCCGTCGGCGGTCATCTGGCCGGTGGCGACGTTGTAGGTCACGGAGTCGGCGCGCAGGGTGCGGCCGTGGTACTTGATCTCGACATTGCCGGCAAGCAGGACTAGGTCGCCGTGGCGCGACTGCGTATCGCTCTCGAAGACGGCCTTGTCCTCGGGTGTGAGCGTCCGCACGAAGGGCACAGCGCGGGGTATCTCGTTGAGATCAGGCAGTTCTGCGGAGGGCTGCTGCGGCGTTATCGCATCGGTTACGGGAGGAGGTGCCGATTTCGTCACCTCTTGTGCATCGAGATGTTGATGAAACCCGGACGCCGCGATGGTACTTATGAGGAACAGCACTCCGTTTGAGACGAGGCGACGACCGCTGACGCGACGTGCACTCGAAGGCAAAGTTGGAAGCAAACGGACCACTGATTGAGATTAGCCCATCGCGCACCAACGCGGTGGGACAAGCGGGCTAGGGAGCACACAGGTGAGCATGGGCGGAGCAGCGCAGCGCGAAGAGATGGCCGACGAAAGCCAATATTTGCGTACCGGCACGGAAGGTGGAGCGGCAAGTCCGCTGAAATCCGCCGTGGCCGAACGTCTGGCCGCTCACCGCAATCGCCGCGCCGCCGAGCAGGCCTCCATTGAGGCTCGCGAAGCCCGCGCGATGGCGCAGGCCGAGCAGACCCGCAAGGAAAGCCGTCGTGGCGCCTCCAAGGTGCGCGACGCCGTCGCTGCCCGCTATCAGCAGAGCCAGAGCTACCGTGAATTTCTCGCCGCCGAAGCCGAGCGTGCGCTGCAGCAGGCGCAGGCCGAAGCGGAAGTGGCTGCCCGCACCATGCGCGCCGTCGCCGAAGCCCAGCAGAAGCTGCTGGACGAGCTGGCCACCTATGACGATCGCCCTGAGCCGATGCTCGTGGAGTCGCCGCGACGGGTGATGGAAGCTGCTCCTGAGCCGACGCGCGCGGAGGTGCGCAGCGAACTCGCGCATGAGCTGGCTGACATCGTGCTGGGTGCGAGGGAACTGATCGCCGAGCCGACGGGGCTGTCGATCGTCGAGCTGGCTCCTGAGCCGCAGCCGCACAAGCCGGTTCCGGGCGTATCGGTGAAGATGCACGAGGGCCTGGCGCAGCAGAAGTTTGAAGGCGCGCGCATTCAGCATGTCGTCGAGCAAGACACCGACGAACTCGCTGACCTCGAAGACGAGATCGCCTTCCGTCAGGCACCGGAGTTCGCTCCGATGACACTGGACGCCACGCCGATCCCGGCCAACATCATCGAGTTTCCGCGCCAGTTGATTGCGCCGCGCAAGGCACGCCCGCGTCTGGCAGAAGGGCCGCTGGTCGACGAGTCGCCGGCCGAGCCGCAGCTTCGCATCTTCGAGGTAGAAGCCGAGCAGGTTTCGTACGAGCCGGAGCCGGTGCGCGACTGGCATGGTGCTGCCGAATGGCAGAGCGTCGTGCTGGACAGCGCCGCGCCCATGCCGCAGCACACGCCCGAAGAAGCTCAGGCGCAGTTGACCTTTCAGCCGCAGCCGGCTTCGCTGGAGCGCCGCGCGATGGCCGTTGCGGTAGACGCACTCTACATTGCGACGAGTTTTGTACTCTTCGCCGGTATGGTCAGCTACTTTGTTGGACCTAGTCTGACGGAGTTGAAGCCTACTCTGCTGGCGGGATTTTCTGCGGTTGTTCTCGCGGTTTTCTACCTCGGCTATCAGTTCCTTTTTTCGACCTTTACGGACGCAACGCCCGGTATGCGCTACGCACGTATCGCTCTCTGCACCTTTGGCGACGACTATCCGTCGCGCAAGGCGATTCGTCGCCGTATTGGCGCCAATCTGCTGGCGGCCTGTCCGCTGGGGCTGGGTTTTGCATGGGTGTTGATGGATGGTGACCGCCTCGGCTGGCACGATCGCATCTCGCGCATGTATCGCCGCGCCTACTAGTTCTTTCGAGCTACAGAGATATCCGGCTTCTTCTCTTTTCCCGGAAGAGATACCCACTTTCGATATCTTTGAATTCCTGTGTCATTTCATGTCGCATCCCGGCCTAGCTGTCGTAGGATGAGTAGCACTGCATCACTTATGTCTCCGTCTTGGAGAACTCTTCCCTCCGGTCACTTGCACGCGACTCCGGGATACACAGGTGTCGAATGCGCTCGTGGCAACTGGACCCGCTGCATCTGTTTCTCGCAGCTTCCACCATCAATCTCGTTTTTGCGCTCGCCGTAGGCATCATTGCCTGCGTAGACCGGCGTGCGCGCGGGATGAAGTGGTTCTCGGCATCCTCGTTCATGCTGCTCACGTCGACGACGTTTCGGCTGTGGCATGCGCGCAATGAGTCGCCGATCTGGGATGTCCGCATCTCGGCCTGGGTGTTGCTCTCGTATGCGCTGATGTCGATCGGGGTGTACTGGTTCTGTGAGCGTCGCCCTGTGCGTCACGCTCGCATGAAGGTGTTGCTGTTGTTGGGTGTGTGTGGCCTCGCGCTGCTGGTGCCGGGGAAGGCGGCATTCCCTATCTTTGCGCTGCTGCGTGGAGTGACCTGCGCCATTCTGCTGTGGTGCGGTTGGATGTTCTGGCGTCCGCGCGTACGTGCGCTGCGCAAGACCACCCGCATTTCCGCCGTGATCGTAGTGATGCTGGCGATTCTGCTCATGCTTTTCCCGGTGATCAAGCTGGGAGCGCTGACGCCGTACACGATGTGGCTGCTGGACTTCCTGCGCTCCGCGGCAACGGTTTGCTCGCTTGCACTCCAGCTCAGCTTCGTTTCGCTCTATGTGATGGACAACAACACGCGCCTGCTCGAGGAGACGCGTCGCGATGTGCTCACCGGGCTGCATAACCGCCGCGCTTTCGAAGAACAGGCGCAGATTTCAGTCGACCACGCGGTAACGCGAGACCAGTCGCTCGCGCTGTTGATGATCGACCTCGATGACTTCAAGGCTCTGAACGATCGCTGGGGTCATAGCTGTGGCGATCAGTCGTTGAAGCTCGTCGGAGGAGCGCTGCGAGGCGCGTTATCGAACGAGAAGCTCGCCGCGCGCATCGGTGGCGAGGAGTTCGCGGTCCTGCTGGAGAACTGCGACCTCGAGCGCGCGAAAGATAAGGCCGACGGCCTACGCGAGTTGATTGAAAGCCTCGAGCTCTACAGCGGCGCCAATCGCATCACGATCACGGCTTCGATCGGCGTAAGCCTGTTGCTGCCCGGCGAGGTCGTGTGGCACGACCTGTTGCAGCGCGCCGACGCCGCGCTCTACGGAGCGAAGTCGCGGGGGCGCAACTGCGTGGTCGTTTCGTCGGACACCACCGCTCCGCTGCCCGCAGCGGGAGAGACCTCGGCCTGGAACCGCATCTTCCGCGGCGGCCTTTCGCTCTGATCAGCCCCTAGCCCAGCACGTCACGCAATACACCGTGCGCCTTTGCCAGGGCCGCTTCGGCGTCTTCGCGCGTGAGCTTGCGCTGCAGCATGACGATCGCGGTCTTTACGATCATCCCCGCCGCGCGCAGGGCTTCTGCAGCCTCTTCGCTGCTGGCACCCGTCGCTTCGGCCACGATGCGTTCGGCGCGATCGACAAGTTTCGCGTTCGTCGCGCGCACGTTCACCATCAGGTTGCCGTAGGTTGCGCCGGTGCGCACCATCACGCCGGTGGAGAGCATGTTCAACACGAGCTTCGTCGCTGTGCCCGCCTTCATGCGCGTGGACCCGGTGACGACCTCGGGGCCGGTGACGGGCGTGATCGCGATATCTGCAGCCTGTGCGACCGGCGAGTTTGCCACACAGCTCAGTCCGAGTACGAGACCGCCTTTGCTGCGCGCATATTCCATTGCGCCGAGCACGTAGGGCGTGCGTCCGCTGGCGGCGATGCCGAGCAAGGTGTCCGGCTTGCCGTCGATGGCGAAGCCTGCGTTCTGCAACTCCTGCGCGCCTTGCTCGCGCGAATCTTCTGAATGCTCGCTGGAAAGCCGCAGCGCGCTGTCGCCGCCTGCGATGATGCCCTGCACGAGATCGGCAGGAACGGAGAAGGTCGGCGGGCACTCGCTGGCGTCGAGCACACCGAGGCGTCCGCTGGTGCCTGCGCCGATGTAGAAGATTCTGCCGCCGCGATTCATGCGCTCGGCCATCCCGTCGATGGCGCGGGCGATCTGCGGGATCTGTCCACGCACGATGCCGGCAACGGTCGCGTCCTCATCGTTGATGACGTTGAGCATCTCGCTCGTCGGCATGTCGTCGAGATGCAGCGAGCGCGGGTTGCGCTGTTCGGTGGTCAGTGAGGCGAGGTCTTCCAGAGGCTTACTCATCAGCATTCATCTTCGCGCAAGCTGCGGGAGCGGGCAACGTACGGTTGTCCTGCACCGTCGCAAAGCGATAAGTGTGGGACGATAGAGGCTATGGCAGAAGCTGGTAGTCCTCCCCCCACGGCTGAATCCAAAACGGTTACGCGCAACTCGATGGTCGCCTGGCAGTATGGCGAGTTCCGCTCGCTGGCGCTGGCACGCTTTATCGGCACCACCGGCGCAGAGGCGCAGGCCGTTGCCGTCGCGTGGCATGTGTACCAGCTCACGCACTCCGCGCTGGCGCTCGGCTACACGGGCCTCGCGCTCTTCCTGCCGGGTATGTTGTTTGTGCTGCCCGCGGGCCATGTTTCCGATCTCTTTGACCGCCGCCGCGTGTTGCTGATCTGCTACCTCGCGCAGATCCTCGCGAGCGCCGGTCTGCTCTGGCTCACGCTGCGCGGCGTCAGCAGTGTCTGGCCGGTGTACGGCTTCCTCTTTCTCATCGGTACGGGCCGTTCGTTTGCCGGCCCTGCGCAGCAGTCGTTGCTGCCGCTCCTGGTGCCGAAGGAGCACTTCCTCAACGCGGTCACCTGGAACGCGAGCATCTTCAAGACCGCAAACATGCTTGGCCCGATGGTTGGCGGCATTCTCTTCACCTTGCCGCTGGCGAGGTGGATCCCCGCAATCGGTCGCCTGCAGGGCGCGCCGATCGTGTACTGCGTGGCCTTAGCGGCGTTCGTGCTCTTCATGGTCTGCATCTCGTTCGTGCATCCGCGCGAGGCCGCAGAGAAGCGCGGCTTCTCGCTGGACTCCGCGCTCGACGGCCTGCGCTACGTATTGAGCACGCGTCTGCTGCTCGGCTCCATCTCGCTCGATCTTTTCGCGGTACTCTTCGGCGGCGCAACGTCGTTGCTGCCCATCTACGCCGAGCAGGTACTGCACGGCCAGGCCACAACGCTGGGCCTGCTGCGTGCGATGCCGAGCCTCGGCGCGCTGGGTATGTCGCTTTATCTGTCGATGCGTCCGCTGCAACGGCAGGCGGGCAAGAAGATGCTGTGGAGCGTCACGATCTTCGCGCTGGCCACGATCATCTTCGGCATCAGCCGTTCGATCCCGCTGAGCTGCTGTGCACTCTTTCTGCTCGGTGCGTTTGACATGGTGAGCATGGTGGTGCGCGGCAGCATCCTGCAACTCGCCACACCTGCGGAGATGCGTGGCCGCGTGTCGGCGGTGAACATGCTCTTCCTGGGCGCGTCGAACGAACTCGGCGAGTATGAGAGCGGTCTCACAGCACACTGGTGGGGCGCGGTGCGCGCGGTGATCTTCGGCGGCATTGCCAGCCTGTCGATCGTGGGCCTGTGGGCCGTGTTCTTCCCGGCGCTGCGCAGCGTCGACCGCCTGACGGCCGACGACCTGAAGCGCGCCGAAGAGCAGTTCGCCACGACAGAGCCGATTAATTAGCGAGAGATGAGAGATAAGAAATAAGAGATCAGCACGAACAATCTCTTATCTCTTATCTCTTATCTCTTATTTCTGATCTCTGAGCCACCGTCGGGCCCATCCGAGAGTCCTCCCCCGCATCGTCCTTCCTTCATGCGATAGCCTTGTGTCACCACCGATGCGACCGTGCGCCGCGCACTCTGCATCCCACGCTTTGAGGAGAACGACACAGCATGACGAATGGAGTGAAGTTTGCGCTGGCTTCGGTAGCCGCGCTCGTGTTGGCCACCGGCATCGAGGTTGCGTACATCAAGCACAAGCGCGCCGTGGACGAAAACGCCCCCACCGCTGCGGCCTACAACCAGCCCGGCCCCAGCCGCAAGCTCACCGCGGACGATGACGTCTTCCTCAAGAAGCAGCACCCCGACTCGCTGAAGGACGAACGCGAACTGATCGGCAAGACCGTGTGGATCTCCGCCGCTGATCAGATGGACTACTACAAGGACACCGGCAAGCACGTCGACTGGACCAAGCGCGTCGGCACGCTGCGCGGCGCGGAGCCGCTCGAAGTGAAGGACATCTTCGAGCAGGTGGCGCCTGCGAGCGGTCGTGCCGTCTCGCGCATCTCCGCCGGCTCCAAGCACGTGCTCATGGCGTTCACCATGCCGAAGAGCGCAGACCCGAAGCAGCTTTACGCCATGTCCATCGGGCACTACGTGGATGGAGCGTATGAGTTCCTGAGCGACGAGATCTTCTTCTACGACGATCCGCACACGCTTTACAAACACTGGGGCCCGGAGGTCTGGGCGCACATCGAAAAGCATGAGGTCGCCGTCGGCATGACGGAGAACGAGTGCATGTTGTCCATCGGCCAGGTGATCGATCCGCATGGCGACACGATCGGCGACCGCACCGTGACCTACGACAACATGGGCCATCCCATCGACATCGACTTCAAGAACGGCAAGGCCGTGAAGATCACGCCTGGCAAGTAGTTTCGTGCTCTGCACGAACGGGTGCCCCAGGTCTCGCTTCTGAGACCTGGGAGTCCACGGCTTCTTCAGGGGTCGGTCATCACAACCCATACTGCCGGGTGCCCCATCCGTACGCGGCTTCATGCGGACGGGTGGGAGACCACCAATCTCCGCGAGCATCCTGCAACCCCAGGTCTCAAACGCGAGACCTGGGGCACCCGTTCTTACTGCGCAAGACAAGAATGCCCTGCATCGCAGCAGGGCGTTCTTGTTTCAATACGAGGCCGTTTAACCTTCGCGCGAGTGGCGTCCGCCAAAGCTCCACTGGCGCACCGGGCCGACGTCCACGTGCACGAACTGGCTGGTCGGGTAGTAGCCTACGCCGCCGGCGTGCAGGCTCAGCGCGGCATCGCGCAGGGTGCGCGTGTTCACGCCGGGAACGCGGATATCGATGGCCTTCGCCAGCATGTGCTGCGAGTGCTCAGCCACGCCGGTCACCTTCGGCTTCACATGCCCGCCGCGGGTGCGCAGGAAGTTATTCGACCAGGGCGTGCGGTAGCCGCAGACGATATCGATCGTCGCGTCCGGACGGTTCAGCTTCGCCAGCACGGCGTGCAGCGTGTCGAACTCCTTGGGATCGTAGTGGCTGGCGGCTTCCGTGCGGTGATCGCGAAGGAAGTGGTTCAGCTCATCAATCGCCGCTGGCACGTACGCATCGCCAATGCGGTAAACGACGTCGATGCTCTCGCCGGTGTGGAGATGGTGCAGACGGAGTTCGTACTTCTGGCCTTCGGGCGAAGGCTCAACGGCGGCGGTGGCGGTCATCGCTTCGGTGTGGCGCTCGATGCCACAACCGCTGGCAAGGGTGAGCGAGCCGAAAAGCGTGAAAGCTGCGAGAAACTTCGTGGCAAACAGAGAGAAAGCGGGCCGGGAGGGAAAATTCAAAATCCGTGGAGCTCCAGTCGGTCGAGAATCTGCTGCATTCGCCACGCTCGGAATCGCGATTGCGATTTCTCATTTGGCTTTCTCTATTTTACCTGTCGGATTTCGGGTTGCCTGGGGCTGAGCGTCATCGTTTTGTCATTGTCAAACATCCGCACGCAGGCGCTTGGCGTGCCGAAGCCGGATGGCGGGCGACCGAGGCCGGCTGCCCCTTATCTGCGCAGTAGGTGTGGGAGAGCGAGATGCTGAGGTGCGCTGACCTATCCTGCAAACCCATGTCTCAGAAGCGAGACCTGGGGCACCCGGTCTGTAGAACCCGGCATCCTCGGATGGCTATTCTTCGTCGGCGACTTTGTCCGGCTGCATCTGGAAGATCTCCTCGACGCGCTCGACCGTATCGATTTCGGAGACCGGCTTGTCGTCGCGCAGGCGAATGATGCGAGGGAAGCGCAGCGCGAACCCGGAGGAATGCCGCTCCGAGCGCATCACGTTATTGAAGGCGACCTCCAACACGCGCAGCGGTTCCACCGTGCGGAAGTGCCCGTGATCGGTGAGCGTGTGCGCCTGCAGCCACTCGGTCAGCTCGGCGATCTCGGCGTCGGTGACGCCGGAGTACGCCTTGCCGACGTTCTCCAGCTCCCCCTCGGCGTTGCGCACGGCGAAGGTGTAGTCGCTCAGCACGCCTGCGCGGCGACCGTGTCCGAACTCCGCTCCGGTGATCACTACGTCCAGCGTCGGCAGCGTGCGCTTCAGTTTCACCCACGCCAGTCCTCGACGCCCGGGCAGGTACGCCGAGTTCGCGGCCTTGATCATCACGCCTTCATTAGCGCGGTTGCGGGCATCGGTGTAGGCGCGGTCGATCGCGTCGGCGGATTCGACCTCGACCGCATGGGAAAGCAGCAGACGCTCCCTCGCGTCGTCGCCCACGGTTGCCGCGAAGAGCCCGCCAGGCACCACGGCCGCGTCGAGCTCCAGCGGAGAGGTCGCTTGCGGGATCAGCTGTGCGGCGAGTGACTCGAGCAGCTCGCGGCGCTCGCGCAGCGGCTTCGGCAGCACGAGTTCGTCGTGCGCGAACATCACGTCGAAGGCCATGAAGACCACCGGAATGCGCGTCCGCGTTTCGTTGGTGATGCGCTTGCGGCCGATGCGCTGGCCGAGCGTAGCAAAGGGGAGCGCTTTGCCCGTGGCGAAATCCCAGCCAAGAATTTCTCCATCGAGAATCGTGGCACCGGTCGAATCTGCCTGCGCGAACGCCTCGACCAGTTCGGGGAAGCTCTCGGTGATGTCTTCGCGATTGCGCGAGTAGAGCGCGACACGACCGGGTTGCGCGGGGTCGCCGAAATGAAGCTGCGCACGCATGCCGTCGAACTTGTCTTCGAGCAGCGCGTGAATGCCCGGCGTATCGGTCTCGGCGTCCGGTGCGGTCTCTGCGGCCTCGGCCTCGACGGCTTCGGCAAGCGCCTCCTCGGCGCTGTCGTCGGCGATCAGGTCGTCCGCCTTCCTACCCTTGCGCTTCTTCGGTTCCGGCGCGGCTTTGGGCTTCGCGGTGAAGCGCTCGACCGCTTCCTCCGGCGTCTCGACCGGTGAGGCCAGCATGAAGCCGAGCGGATGAAACAGCCTCATGCGCGCTTCATGCAGCGTTCCACGGAAGGCCATCACCGCCGCGCAGCCGAGGTCGGCTTCGAGCATCACGGCATGGCGTACCTCGGCTGGCGTGGTCGCGCGATCTGCCTGCGTAGCGGCCTCAGCCACGGCTTCTTCGACAAGGCTCGCCTTCACGCCGATGCGCATGTCGCCGAGCATCAGCTTCAGCAGATACTTCGCCTCGAGCGCGGTGGCCTGCGAGAGCAGAGCTTCCAGCGCCGCTTCCCGCATCGCTGTCGAGCGCGCTGTTGCCATCGCATCGAATGCCGCGTCCACCGCTGCCAGCGTCAACCCGGCCTCGCTCGGCGCTTCGCCCTGCAACAGATCAAACGCCGCTGCGCCAAGGTCGCCGTGCTTGCGATAGGCAGCGGTGAGCATCGCATCGTTCGCGCCGGAAACCTTCTTCACCACGCGCGAAAGGATCGCGCCGCCGGCGTTCAGCTTGCGTGCGTCGGCTTCAGCGAAGGGCTCTCCGGCAAGGTAGCGCGTGAAGAGCGCAAGGCTCTCATCGCCGCCTCCGTTGTGCACGCGCAGCATCGCCTCGGCGATCGCTGCGCGCTTCTTCAGGCGGCTGGCCTCTTTCGACAACGCTTCCGCGAGTTGTGAGACTTCGTGAAACCGTGCGCTTCCCATGGCTGCAGTTATGGGATGCGTGGTGCGTCGTCTGCGGACGCTTCCCATCGGGCGCATTCGGTGGACGGTCCGTTCCAGCGGCGTCAAAGAGGCGATCGAAAGACGTTTTGCCAAACTGCACGAAAAGCTGCATCCTACATTTCACTGTGTTCCTTTCAAGACTTTCAGGCTCCTGCTTCGTGCTCTTGCTTGCCAGCGTTGCCGCCGTCTCGGGGCAAACGCCCGCGCTGCCCTCTGCACCGCAGCCGCATGGCATCGTCGAAGGCGACGTCATTGACGTGGACAACAACCTTGTCCCGAACGCGATCGCCGTGCTGACCGACAACAGCAAGGTGGCAGAGAAGATCGAGGCCAAGGCCGACTCCGCAGGACACTTTGAGATCAAGGGCGTCACGCCCGGCACCTGGACGCTGCGCGTTTTCGCGCCCGACCTGCGACCGTTCGAGGACGGCAAGGTCGTGATGAAGCCCGGCGATCGCGTCATCGAGCAGGGGATCGTGCTGGCCGTCGCTTCGGCCCATGCAGACGTCACCGTGAGCATGACCGTCGAGCAGATCGCCGAGCAGGAGATGCACGACGAAGAGAAGCAGCGCGTGCTGGCGATCTTCCCGAACTTCAACACGAGCTATGTCTGGAACGCGGCGCCGCTGAATGCGCGCCAGAAGTTCCACCTCAGCCTGAAGGCCGTGACCGACCCGGCGGCGTTCCTGACCGCGGGCATCGTCGCGGGCATCGAGCAGGGCAACAACACCTTCCCCGAGTACGGCGGCGATGCGGCAGGCTTCGGCAAGCGCTACGGCGCGGCCTACGGCGATGCCTTCATCGGCCGCATGCTCGGCTATGCGGTCTTCCCGGCGATCTTCCGCCAGGACCCGCGCTACTTCTATATGGGGCCTGGCTCGTCGAACAAGGACCGCGCCGTGCACGCGATCGCCTCCGGCCTCTTCTGCCGCGGCAACAGCGGTCACACGCAGGTGAACTACTCGCATCTGCTCGGCAACTTCTCGGCCGGCGTCATCTCGCGCACGTACCACCCCGATAGCACCAACGCCTGGGGCCTGGCCGCGCGCAACACCGTGATCGGCATCGGCGGCACGGCCGCGGTGAACCTCGTGCGCGAGTTCATCCTGCCGCGCATCTCATCGGGCATCCCGAAGTACGGCCACGGCAAGCCTTCGAAGGAAGCCAGCAAGCAACTGCAGCCGTAGAGGCCGGGGCGGGATTCAATGCCAGGGTTCAGGGTCGGGAGTTTCGCGCCCAGACTCTTCGTCATGAGGATGCGTCCAAAGGGCAGGGACTAGGATTCAGACATGCGCGCACTTCTTCCTCTGGCTCTCTTCGCTTGCACGCTCGCTGCCTCTGCGCAGGAGACGACCCCGACCGCCGAGCAACTCGCGCACCTGCCTCAACCGGAGCTGTACGACCAGCCCCTTGCCACGCGCTTACAGCAGGTTGCCGACCAGGCTCATGCGCTCCGTGCTGACTTGCCCAGCTTCACCTGCAAGGAAGAAGGCGTCTCGCAGGTGCTGCGAAACGACGAGGTCCGCAAGGAGGTCGCCTTCACCGCGACCATTCGTGCCGTCCGCTTGCCCGATGGCCGCATCGAAGAGACGCAGAACCTCGTCACGGTGAACGGCAAGCCCGCGAACAAGCATTCGTCGCTGCCGTACAACGTGCATGATGCGTTCACGCGCGTACTCACCTACGGCTCCGCGCAGTATCAGCCCTGCTATCACTACGAACTCGACCCCAGGGACGCACACCGCATCGTGTTTCATTCGCGGCGACCGTTCAACCTGGCTTGCGGCAACTTTCCCGGCACGGAAGGCCTCATTGTTTTCGATGACGCCGGTCAGGTCATGCATGTCGAGCGCGCGATTCCTCCGGTGGAGTCCGAGGACTGGCCCGTGCCGTTTGCAGCGGTCGATATGGGTACAGTGCAGCTGGGCGAAAAGAGCTATCGTCTCGCGCAGCGGCTCGAAAGCGAGCGTGTTGAAGGCAAGGACACGCTGCGCGAAGACGTGAAGTTTACCGAGTGCAAGCTCTTCACCACGAGCATTCGGCTTCTGCCCGGTGAAGAAGTTCCCGAGGAAAATTCACCGGCTCCGCTGAAGCCGCGATAAGGCCAAAAGTACTGTTGAATCTGCGCGAAACTGCGGGTACCTTTGTAGTCAACCCTCGTTGAGCTCCATACAAAAAATAAAAGCTCCCTAGAAGGAGTGTTTCTTTGAAGTCCTTTCGCGTTTTTCCAGTTCTTTGCTTCTTCCTCCTGCTGCCGGTTTCGAGCATTGCCCGGGCTGCTGACCCAGACAAGCGTGACCCCGCCAGCTACACCACTTCCATCAACGTCGTCGGCTCGGCCGTCGATTACCGCAACAACTTCATCGAGCGTCTGATCGTGGTCGTCAACGGCGACCGTCAGGTGTGGGTCGGCAACGGCTCCAAGCTGCTGAAGCTCGGTGAGTACAAGGCGTTTCCGCTGGAGCGCGCGAAGTCGGGCAAGCCCTACGACGCAGGCCAGCGTTACCGCATCCTGCTGCCGGATGGCTCGAACGAGATGTTCTTCGTCACGGCCATCGGTGAGTCGGTACCGGCGCCGGTCGAACGCTAGATCCATCGGTAGACTCAAATCGTCTTGAGCATCCCGCGAACCAGGTCTCAGGAGCGAGACCTGGGGCACCCGGGTCATGGTCTGGTTTGAAATCTTCACGCGCACGCGCGACTCTTCGAGCGCGCGTGCGTCTGTGTCTGCATGAAGATGCTGAGCTCCATTCTCCCTACGCTGATGTTCGCCGCTCCACTGCTTGCGTATGGCTCCGGCCCGGACAAGAAGAACCCCGCAAGCTATAACCTCCCGGTGCACGTGTTGGGGTCCACTCTCGTTAGCGATCACACGCGCATCGAAATGCGCCTGGTGGTGCTCGTGGGCGGACAGTGTGAGGAATGGTCCGGGTATTCCACGGGCTTCCTCCTGCTGAAGCCCGGAGACTACAAGGCATTCCAAGTGGAGCGTGACAAGCGCGAAAAGGACTACGACGCGGCAGATAACTACGTGCTCCGCTTGCCCAATGGTGATAGCCCGAGCTTCTCTGTACGCTCCGTCGGCAACTCCGTGCAGGGGTGTCCTGCGGAAACGCGGTAGGCGCGAGCCATTCCGGTTACACGATGCATGCTGCACCATCGCGTCTCGAAAATCGAGACCGGCGGGCACCCGATCGTCGTCTGAATCCTCGGCAGACGCGTTACCATCAAAGGAGTGATGCGTTTGCGCACGGCAAATCCGGTGATCCTCTCCCTCGTGGCTCTGCGCCGCGATTTTGCCTAGCTGCGCTCAACCCTGCGCGCACCCCTCTTTCTTTCCAATCTGCAGTACAAAAATCCCTGGGCCTTGGGCCCTGGAACCTGGACCCTCCAAAATGTTTGACAAGCTTGATCAACTCGAAGAACGCTACGAAGACCTCGGCCGCCAGCTCGGCGACCCCGCTCTGCTTTCTGACCAGAAGAAGTTTCAGCAGACCGCCAAGCAGCACCGCGATCTAGAACCCACCGTCGAGAAGTTCCGCGAGTTCCGCCGCGTGAAGCAGGCCATTGAAGACGCGAAGGCGATGCTTGAAGACGCCGACATGCGCGAGATGGCCGAGATGGAACTCGCCGAGCTCGAGCCGAAGCTGCCCATCGTGGAAGAAGAGCTGAAGGTGCTGCTGCTGCCCAAGGACCCGAATGACGACAAGAACATCGTCATCGAAGTCCGCGCCGGCACCGGCGGCGATGAGGCTTCGCTCTTTGCCGCAGAGGTCTTCCGCATGTACCTTCGCTTCGCCGAACAGCACCGCTGGAAGGTGGAAGTGCTCTCCGAATCGCCGAGCGACGTGGGTGGCCTGAAGGAAGTCACGGCCATCTTCGAAGGCGACAAGGTCTACTCGCAGATGAAGTATGAGTCGGGCGTACACCGCGTGCAGCGCGTTCCGGCCACAGAAACGCAGGGCCGCGTGCACACCTCGGCGATCACCGTTGCCGTGCTGCCGGAAGCCGAAGAAGTCGACATCAAGATTGAAAACAAGGACCTGCGCGTCGATACCTTCTGCTCGTCGGGCCCCGGCGGACAGTCGGTAAACACGACCTACTCGGCGATCCGCATCACGCATCTGCCGACGAACACGGTCGTAAGCTGCCAGGATGAAAAGTCGCAGATCAAGAACCGCGAAAAGGCAATGCGCGTACTCCGTGCCCGCCTCTATGAGGTCGAGCAGGAGCGTCTGCACCAGATTCAGGCCGCGGCGCGTAAGTCGCAGGTCGGCTCGGGCGACCGCTCGGAGAAGATTCGCACCTATAACTTCCCGCAGAACCGCCTCACCGATCACCGCATCGGTCTGACCAATCATCAGCTCGCCATGGTGATGGAAGGCCTGCTGCAGCCGACGGTCGACGCGCTCATTGCGCACGATACGGCCGAGCGTTTGAAGGCCGAAAGCGCCGCATAAAGGTCGCAGAAAACGAAACAGCAAAAGGGACATCCGAAGCGGGTGTCCCTTTCGTTTTGCTCGTGGATGGCATGGATTACGCGAGTACCCACTTATTTCGGTTACCGAAAGTTTCTCAAAAAAGGACATCCAGCAGCGCATCCACTGCGTCTTCTATACAGCTGGATAAGTACGGTTTCTAGCCTGCAAGCAAGTCAGCCGGACGAGCACGAGTGGGGCTTTCTATCATTGCGTAACAAAAACGCCAACATAGGCGTTCGGGCCCCCATTCCACCTTTCGCTGAGGTTTTTGTATGGCTTTCTTTACGCAATCCCCCCGACTTATCGCTTCAGGCCTTCTGAAGATGCCCCCGGTCACCGTTTCAACCACCGTCGCGCGCGCCATGACCGAGCGTTGCAACAAGGTGGCCGCACAGCAAAAGAACCGCTAGTGCGTGCTCGCTGGCCGGTACACTGGAATGGCCAGTGAGTATTGAAACCGTTTCCCTTCCGCAACTGAAAATCACGCGCCGCGCCGCAGACCGACTGCGCGCGGGGCACCTTTGGATGTACCGCTCGGACGCTACGCTGCCTGAAGAGGCACCCCGTCCGGGCTCCCTGGTACAGGTCGTCGATGCGCGCCAGGCGCCGCTCGGCACCGCCCTTTTCTCCTCCACCTCGCAGATTATTGGTCGTCTCGTCTCGCACGCGGCAGAGCCGATCTCGCGGGAGCAATATCTCGACGAGCTGAGCGAGCGTATCGATGCGGCCTTTGCGCGCCGCGCGCAGGACGCTCCGATGAGCGATGCGACCAACGCGCAGCGCCTGCTGTTTTCTGAGGCCGACGACACGCCCGGCATCATCGCCGACCGCTATAACGATCTCGTTCTGCTGCAGTTGTTGACGCAGGGCACCGCGCAGGATGATGTCCGCGCGGTCGTCGTCGCCGCGCTGCGCCGCCATCTCGAGGTCGACGGCTCCACGCTCACCATCTGGGAGCGGCCTGACCCGAAGATCCGCGAGCTCGAGCAGTTGAGCGACCCGCCGAACGAAGGCCTGCTCTATACCAACGCCGAGGACAAGCCGAACGCGACGAAGTTCGTGCTGAACGGCCTGAACTTCCACTACTCGATCGCAGCTTCACAGAAGACCGGCGCTTTTCTCGACCAGCGCTTGAATTACGCGGCTGCTGCTGCTCGCGTAAAAGCCAGCGGCAAGACGACACGCGCTCTTGATGTCTGCACGTATCACGGCGGCTTTGCGCTGCATCTGGCCACGGTCTGCGAGCGCGTGACCGGTGTCGATCAGTCGCTTGCGGCGCTGGAAACGGCGGACTGGAACCTCTCCATCAACCCGGAGCTGACCGGCCGCGTGGACTGGATCGAGGCCGATGCGTTCGAGCTGCTGCGCGCCTTTGACATCGCGCATAACCGCCCGGATCCCAAGAACCCGCAGCTTCCGCTGGATGTCGATACGGGTTTTGACGCGATCGTGCTGGATCCTCCGGCGTTTGCGAAGAGCAAGCGAGCTGCCGAAGGTGCGATGCGTGGCTACAAGGAGCTGAACCTGCGCGCCATGCGCCTGCTCAACGCGGGCGGCACGCTGATCACGAACTCCTGCTCGCACCACGTCTCTCTGCAGGACTTTGTAGCGACCGTGACGGCCGCTGCGGCGGACGCTCGTCGGCGTGTACAGATACTCGAGGTGCGTGGAGCGGCCCCAGATCATCCGGAAGTACTTTCTCATCCGGAGTCGGTTTATCTTAAGTCACTCATTTTGCGCGTCAGCTAGTTACTTGGCTGTATCACGACATGATTCCTGTTTGATCCGCCCACACTTCCGGGCGGATTTTTCATTTTGGTGGCAAAATCCACTAACTCGCGCCCCGTCCGCAGATAACCCTGCCGCGCGCGTCATTCCTCGTTGCATTGACCCTTTGCGTTCCCGTTATGGGCACGACACTTCCTTACAAAACCTGACAAATCAATAGCTTCCAAGCCTGCGCGGTGGTTACCGATAGTTCCCGCCATGGTGCGGAGTAGCTATATCGCGGATGTGTCGGTGTGCGAGAGAGTGGTTCTCACAGGGCCCCCCGAACAATCTCATATCTCGCAGGAAGGTGGGAACCATGTTGCGTTCTCTTCCACTTTTTCTGCTCGGGATCGCCGTGTCTGTCTTGTCCGGATGCGGGTTTTCGAGCGACCCGGTAGCGTCAGCCAATATGCCCTTTGAGGGGCGCGTCATGGGCGGCCAGCAGCCGATCACTGGCGCGACCATTGCGGTCTGGCAGGTGGGTACCAGCGGCTACGGAGCGGGCGCCACTAAGATGGCGACCACAACGACCGACAGCACCGGCAGCTTCAGCTTCGCGGCCAACGCGTATACCTGCACCAGTGACAACGCGCCGATGTACATCACCAGCCAGGGCGGAGACGCAGGCGCTGGCACGAACGTGAACGAGATGATCCTTGCGGTGATCGGTCCGTGCACAGCGGCGCGGTCGAGCTACTTCGTGGTGAATGAGGTCTCTACGGCGGCTGCGGCGGTTGCGCTTGCTCCGTTTGCGAGCACCGCGCTGGGCTCCGGCGCCACGCCTCTCATCGGCGCGACCTGCTCGGGCTGCGCCAGCGGTGTCTTCAACGCCGGCCTGGTCGCTGCGATGAACGAGACGATCCCTGCGCTGATCTATCCGGCGACGGGCCAGACTGTGGCTACTCACACTGTCGGCAGCCTCACGGTGACGACCGAGGCAGCGAAGATCAACTCGATCGCCAACACGCTGGCCGCGTGTGTGAACTCGAGCGGGCAGACTTCGACGACCGAGACGAGGACTAACTGCGGCAAGCTCTTCAGCTACACGAACGCGACGAGCGCCTCGACCCGGCCCTACAACACCTGGCAGGCTGCGCTGATGATGGCGCGCTATCCGTACAACAACGTGACGAACCTGTATAACCTCGCGACCACCACGGCCCCGTTCGTGGGTCTGAGCTCCACACCGAATGATTGGACGGTCGCGATCGGCTACGCCTCGACGGCCTTCGGGCTGGGCGTTGATGCGGGCACGAGCTCGTCGATCAGCGTCGATGCTTATGGCAGCGTGTGGTTCCCGACGAACAAGAGCTCCGCCCATGGCGTCGGCTACTTCGATCCGTCGAGCCAGAGCTTTCACGGGCCGTACGCCACGGCCGCCACGCATCCGCAGTATGTGGCGGTGGACAACAAGAGCACGGCGAGCGTCTTTGCGAACGACGGCAGCGCTGCACGCATCGCCAGCACACCGGTGGACTCGCCGGGTGCGGGCACGAGCTATGGCGTCGGCGACAGCACTTCGATCTCCGCGACGGGCCCGCTCTTTGTCGACAACGGCGGGAACGTGTCGGTCTCCGGCGTGAATAGCAGCGCGGCGTACAACTACGTCATGCTCGCGGGAGGATCGTCGATGCAGCGCGCGAGTACTTCGGCCTTCAGCGTCACGCCCACGTCCACGATCGGCTTCGCGGGCAGCATCGCAGATTACGGCTGGGTCGTCGGCACCGGCTCGGGTACGAGTCTGCTGGGGCTGATCGGGAACTGCTACCTGCAATACATCATCGGCGGCAGCCCCTTGAACCTGGGGAGTGTCGTCTCAAGCCTGGCGATGACGTATTCGGTGCTCTTCGGCAGCTGCTCTTCAGGTGGTGTTGCGCTGCTCTACAACAGTGCCAGTTCGTACGACTATCTCTCGTCGTCGAGCTCCGCCAACATGATCTGCAGCTATCGCACCGGGGGTTGCGCGTCGTACAACATCGGGCTGAATGCTCCGATGGGAGTGGCCGTGGACGGCAGCAATCGTCTCTGGATTGCGAACAGCGGCGACGCCTCGCTGAGCGTGTTGCAGATGTCGCTGAGCAGCAGCAACCAGACGACGTACTCCGCCGTGACCTCGAGCTCCTACCAGCATGGAAAAAGTTACGGCGGGACGGCAACCACCCCGTATTCCGTGGCGATCGACGCCAGCGGCAACGTCTGGATGAGCAACGCGGGCTGCACGACGACCGGCTGCTCGGCGGGCGCGTACACGCTCACGGAGGTGGTGGGAGTCGCGACGCCGGTGGTCACGCCATACAGCACGATGGCGGCGACCGCGGCCTTCAGCACCTCCCCCACCCGGTAACCAGTCGGGGAAGGGTCCGCAAAAGGGCGTAACTGCCCCTCGCGTACCCTTTGCCGATCTCGCTAGAGCCGAGGGAGCTACGGTGGAATCGATAAATTCCTTCAAGAAATACGATGTGGCGTCACTTTTTTGATGCTGCTGGACGATTATCGGAAGGTGTCCAGCGGCGTGAAAGCGTGGTTACCTTGCCAGAGCGCGCTGATTGGATGTGATTACTTTCGTGGCAAGATACTTTTGCTAAGTGCTTGAAAACAATGCAGAGCGACTCCGAAGTGCTTTGGCCCAGTGTCAGAACGCTATTAGCCACTTGATTACTGACGTGGATCGGCCCGCGCGTCCGTTGCATAGATCAGCCCTCAAAACTCCGCGACCGTAGAGGAAGTTCGCCTCAGAGCGAACGATTTCTCCCTGCACGTTTTGGGAACTGAAGGCTGATCATGTTCCGTACCGCTCTCTCGATTTTTCTCCTGGGTTTCTCTCTCCTGCTTACCGGCTGCGGCTTCTCGAACGATGCTGTGCCAACCGGTAATTCCGCCATTGAAGGTGTCTTCATGGGCGGCCAACAACCCATCGCAAACTCCACTATCACGGTGTGGCAGGTCGGTACCAGCGGCTACGGCGCTGGCGCTACCAAGATGGCGAGCACGACCACGGACAGCAGCGGCAACTTCAGCTTTGCGTCGAACGCTTACACCTGCACGAGCGCGAATGCGCCGATGTACCTGACGGGCCAGAGCGGCAACGCCGGCGCGGGTACGAACGCGAATATCATGCTGCTGGCCGTCATCGGTCCTTGCACGGCAGGACGTTCGAGCTATCTGGTGCTGAACGAAGTTTCGACGGCCGCTGCAGCGATCGCGCTGGCACCGTACATCACGCCGTCGCTGGGTTCCTCGGCCACGCCACAGATCGGCGCGACCTGCACGAGCTGCGCGAGCGGCACGTTCAACGCCGGCCTCGTTTCGGCGATGAACAACACGATTCCCGCAATGATCTACAAGGCGACCGGCCAGACCGTGGCTACGCATACGACCAACGGCGTGACCGTGACGACGGAAGCAGCGAAGATCAACTCAATCGCCAACACGCTCGCTGCTTGCATCAACACCTCGGGGCAGACCTCGAACACCGAGACGACCACCAACTGCGGCAAGCTCTTCAACTACACGAACGCGACCGGCGCTACGACGCGCCCGTACAACACGCTGCAGGCTGCGCTGATGATGGCGCTCTACCCGTATAAGAACGTGTCGAGCCTCTACAATCTCGCGACCACGACTGCGCCGTTCACGGGCCTCACGGTGGCACCCAACGACTGGACAGTGGCGATCTCGTACACCTCGTCCTCGTTCGGCCTTGGCGTAAACCCAGGTACGGCAACGACGATCGCTGTCGATGCTTCGGGCAGTGTGTGGTTCCCGACGAACAAGTCAACCGCGCATGGCCTGGCGTACTTCGATCCCGATGACCAGACCTTCCACGGTCCCTACGCCACGTCGCTGACGCACCCGGAGACCGTTGTCATCGACAATGACAGCAACTCCTATGTGTTCGGCAACGACACCTCGGCGGGCATCATCGCCGGCACACCGGTACTTTCGCCTACCAGCACAGGAACCAAGTATGCCGTGGGCGATGGCACGACGGTCTCGGCGACCGGTGCGATGTTCGTGGACTACAGCGGCGATGTGGCCTTCTCCGGCGTTAGCAGCGGCTCGTCGTACAACTACGTGCTGCTGCAGGGCGGCACCAGCACAAAGCGCGTGACCAACCAGGCGTGGACATCGACCCCTATGGCTTACATGGGCTTCGCGGGTTCGGGTGCGGACTACGGCTTTATCGGCGCAGGCGGATATGCCAGCAACACCTGCTACGGCGAGTACAACCTCGGCGGCAGCCCCTCGACGAGCAGCTACAGCGGCAGCGCGAACCTCTACACGCAGTCCGGCACAAACTGCATGGCCAGCGGTCTGGCACTCTATTACATCAACAACAATCAGTGGGACTACCTGCTGACGATGAGCAACTCGGCGACGCTCTGCACCTATCGCGCGGGTAACTGCACGGCCTACTCGATCGGCATGAACGCACCGACGTCGATCGCGATCGACAGCAGCAGCCAGCTCTGGATTGCGAACAGCGGTGACGGTTCGCTGAGCACCCTGCAGCTTTCGCTCAGCAGCAACAACACGCCGAACTACACGGCCATTACCTCCAGCGCGTACAAGCACGGCACGCTCTACGGCGGTACCGCGAGCGCACCCTATGCGCTGGCGATCGACGGCAGCGGCAACGTGTGGATGAGCAACGCTGGATGCACGACCACCGGCTGCACGGCGAGCTCCTACACGCTCACCGAGGTCATCGGTGTAGCCAGCCCGGTCGTCACGCCTTACAGCGCGGTGACGCAGTCGGGAGCGTTTACCTCGTTGCCGACGAAGTAACTCGTCAGCAGCGTGGCAACACGGATGGACCGCATGTCAGCCCATGCGGTCCGTTCGCCTTTGAAGCGGAACGAGTAAACTCAAGCTCGATATGGAAGCTGTTTCTACCGCGACTCCGACAGGCTTTGCTTCAACCGACGCTGAGGTAGTGACGCTGCGCCGCGCCACGCACGACGATGCCGCCGCGCTCGCACTGCTGGGCGGTGCGACCTTCCTCGAAGCCTTCACGTGGATGCTGCCCGGCGCGGACATCGTCGCCTTCTGCGCTGAGCAACACACACGCGAAAAGTATGCGGCCTACCTCGCGAAGCCGACCACGCAGATCACGCTCGCTGTCTCGGGCATCGACGCGCCGGTGGGTTACGCGATGCTCACGGCACCTGACACACCTTCCATCGAAACGACCGCGGACGACATCGAGCTGAAGCGGATCTATCTCTTCTCGCGCTTTCGTTCGCACCTCGTCGAGGGCGTGAAAGCGTCGCAGGCGCTGATGGATGCGGCGGTCGCGGATGCGCGGGCGATGGGCGCTAAGCGCCTGCTGTTGGGCACGCACGCGGGCAATGAGCGCGCGGTGCGTTTCTATCGTCGCAACGGGTTTGAGATTGTGGGTACGCGCACGTTTCAGGTCGGTGCCCAGCAGTGCAGCGATTACATTCTGGCGCGGCCACTGTAACGAGGGGATGCGATGAACGCTGAGCGCGCACGCGAGTTTCTGCTGACGTTGCCGCATGTGGTGGAGACGATGCAATGGGGCGACAACCTCGTCTACTGGGTCGGAGACAAGCGGCTGGGTGGCAAGATGTTCGCGCTGGTCGATCTCGCCGGTGAGATGTCGCACGGCGTGGCGTGCTTTGCCGCAGGGCCGGAGCGCTTTCATGAACTGGTGGAGCGCGAGGATGTCTTCCCGGCCCGCTATCTCGCGCGGGCGCACTGGGTCGCAAGCAGACAGTGGAACGCGTTGCGCGACAGTGAGTGGCGCGAAGAGTTCACGGCCGCGCACGCGATCATCTACGAGAAGCTGCCGAAGCGCGTGAAGGGCTGGCTGGAGCTCCCGGCGAAGGAGCAGCAGAAGCTGATCCGTGAACGCGAAGCGAAGGTCTCGGCGAAGGGGTAGATATTGGCTTCCTGATGCATCCTGCAAACCCAGGTCTCAAAGTCGAGACCTGGGGCACCCGGTTCGTGGTGGACTACGAGCACCCGGTTCGTGGTGAGCTACTGGCACCGGTTCGTGGTGGGCCGAGACCTGGGGCACCCGGTTCTTACCTGCGCAAATGTCGGGTGCCCCATATCTGCGCAGCAGATGTGGGAAAGCGAAGAACCCTATCCCGTGGGGCGTTCACTGGTGCTGAAAATGCCGGCGAAGCTTTCGCGATACGCGTAGATCAGCACGAGCTCCAGCACCGCGCACAGGATGCCCGGGCCGATCATCTTGCCGCCGGTGAGAAAGAGGTGGAAGCAGAGGATGTTCACCGTGATGGGGCACAGAATGCAAAGCCCCAGCGGCAGTGTTCCGCCGATCAGCACGAGCACGCCGCCGATCAGTTGACCTGCGCCGACGACCTTCATCCAGCCGGTGCTCATCGCGATCTGATAGTGACCGGGAAGCGAGTCCGGCGGCGGCGCGTGCATGGGCATGAACGGATGCAGGATGTTCGCTCCGAAGAAGACAAACGCCGCTCCGAGCAGGATGCGGCAAATCAGGGTAACGATCTTCATGGTGGGGCTCGCTTTCCGCGCTGCATTGCGCGTGGGATCGTGGAGCGTGAGATAAAAGAACCGGAACGCTTTGATGTCTGGCCGTGAGAACTTCGAGCCAGTGTGAAGGACGCGCATCGTCTGCATCAAGCAGAATTTCGCAGAGGGAAACTGCAATAGACATGGATGGATCGAAGCTCTCGGGCGTTTCGTTTTCTCTTGAAGGTAAGGTCGCGTTGATCTCCGGCGGCTCGCGCGGCATTGGCGCGGCGACGGTGCGGTTGTTTCGTCAGGCAGGAGCGCGTGTGGTGTTCTCGTACCGCCTGCGCGTGGCCGAGGCCGAAGAGTTGGTGAAGGAGTGCGGCGGTAGCGACTACTGCCTCGCCGTGCAGCAGGAGCTTTGCAGCGTCGCCGACGGCCACGCGCTCGTGCACGCGGCGATCACGGCTTTCGGGCGCGTCGATAACCTCATCGTGAACCACGGCATCTGGCCGCCGCATGACCAGCCGATCGAGTCGATGAGCCTGAAGCAGTGGCGCGACACCATGGGGATCAACCTCGACAGCGTCTTTGGCCTGGTCCAGGCTGCTACGGCGCACATGCTCTCGCGCGCGGGCAAGGAGCAGCACGACCCCACGACCGAGCTCGGCGAAGAGCGCTTCGGCACCGGCCTTGCAAAGCCCTCCACGCTCGCGCAGGACGACGCCGATGCGTCGGAGCTGCTTGAAGAGCGCGTGTACTCGGATGACATTCGCTGGCCCGCTTACGAGACGCCGCACAGCACCGGCCCGCTCGGCCACATCGTGCTGGTCGCGTCCACGGCCGCGCAGCGCGGCGAGGCCTTCCACGCCGACTACGCGACCAGCAAGGGCGCGCTGATCTCGCTGACCAAGAGCCTCTCCAGCGAGTTGGCCCCGAAGGGCATCCTCGCCAACTGCGTCGCGCCGGGCTGGGTGGTGACGGAGATGTCAGCTGGAACTCTTGCCGACCCGATCGCGTCCAAGAAAGCATTGAGCTTTATCCCGCTGGGCCGCGCGGCCACGCCGGAGGAGATCGCCGGACCGATCCTGTTCCTTTGCACGAAGTGGGCGGGGTTCATCTCGGGCGAGATCTTCAACGTGAACGGTGGCGCGGTTCTTGTCGGGTAGTTGTTCTTCGGAGTGTTCATGCGTCTTCGTCGTCTGGTATTGGCTGTGGCTTTCGCGTCGTCTTCGTGGCTGATGACGCCGCATCTCTGTGCGCAGGCTTCGGCGATTCCGTCGGCGACGCCGAACCCGCCCGACCAGACCGGTGCCCGCGGTCGCAAGCTGCTCGACCAGATGATCGCTGCGCTCGGCGGTGATGCATGGCTGCATCGCAACACGTGGGCGGAGTACGGCAAGGCCGCCAGCTTTTACAAAGGCCAGCCGAACCCCTACGTCTCAGAGTTCGAGCAATACTTCCGCCTGCGCCCTTACGGGCAGCGTGTAGTCATCGTCTCCAAGCAGGGCGTCTTCATCCCCACGAGCAAGCGCGATGTGGCGGAGGTCTTTACGCCGACTGAAGGCTTCGAGATCACGTACAAGGGCAAGAAGGCGCTTCCGAAGGAGGTCGTCGATGAGTATCGTCTGCGTCGCTCGCACGCGCTCGATGTGCTGGTGCTCGACTGGCTGCCGCAGCCCGGGCTGGTCATCACGTACGACGGCACGGACATCGTCGACCGCAAGCTTGCCGACAAGATTTCGCTGCTGACTGCAAACAACGATGCCGCGTCGATCTATCTCGACGAAGGCACGCATTTACCCATGAGCATCAGCTTCCAGAGCCGCAACGCAACGTACCACGACTTCGACACGTGGACCGAGCAGCTCAACGACTGGCACATCTTCAACGGCATCCAGACGCCGATGACGATCACGCGCCTGAAGAACGGCGACATGGTCTCGCAGCGCTTTCTCACGAAGATTGACTACACAAAGCCGCTGCCGGACGACACGTTTGATCCTGATCGCCCGCTGATGAAGAAGGTCAAGTAGGGCAGTGGCGAGCCGTTAGTGTTCTTGGATTGAAGCGCCCGCGAACTACTAACCACTCACCACTCTTTGATATCCTCACGGGTGATGAGCGAATCTACGACTCCCGAAATTACTGCTGAGAAGCAGACCATGGACATCCTCGAAATCATGTCCATCCTTCCGCATCGCTATCCGTTCCTGCTGATCGACCGCGTGGTCGAGATGGAGCGCAAGCAGCGTATTGTGGCCATCAAGAACGTGACGATGAACGAGCCGCACTTCACCGGCCACTTTCCGGATTACCCGATCATGCCGGGCGTGCTGCAGGTGGAGGCGATGGCGCAGGCCGGCGGCGCGCTGCTGCTCACCGAGATCCCCGACCGCGCCGACAAGCTGATGGTTTTCACCGGTATCGAAGAGGCGAAGTTCCGCCGTCCTGTGACGCCGGGCGATCAGCTTCGCATTGAGGTGACGGTGCTGAACTGGCGTTCGCGCGCGGTGAAGATGGCCGGCGTGATTACGGTCGACGGCAAGCCGGTTTCGGAAGCGACGATCACCTGCCAGCTCGTGCCGCGCCCGCGCAAGACGGAAGCGGCTGCAGAGCCGCAGGCATAGTGCAGGCTGAATGAGCCTGCGCTGCTCTGTCATGGTCGGGTCACACGCCATCACCATGACACCGCGGCGGTACGATCGCAACGATGCAACGCTGCTGCTGTTGATATAGCCTGCAGCAACGATGTTTGAATCTCACCAAGCCACGAGCAACGGTGAGGCAAGAACGGTAGGTCACGGCTTCAGCCGTGACATTGCCCACGAAACACGAACGCGGCTTTAGCCGCTGAGGTAAGAACGGACGATGAGCATCCACGCCACCGCGAGCATTCACCCCACGGCGATCGTTGCCGAAGGCGCGGTCATTGGCGCGGGCACGAAGATCGGCCCGTTCTGCACGGTGGGCGCGAACGTCGTGCTGGGCGAAGAGTGCGAACTCGTCTCGCATGTCGTCCTCGACGGCCACACGACCCTCGGCAATAAGAATCGCATCTACTCCTTCGCGTGCGTGGGCATCTCGCCGCAGGATTTGAAGTACAAGAACGAGCCGACGCAGTTGATCATCGGCGACGGCAACGACATCCGCGAATACGTCACGATCTCGCGTGGCACGGTGGGCGGCGGCGGCATCACGCGCCTCGGCTCAGGCTGCCTGATCATGGCGTACGTGCACATCGGGCATGACTCGGTGATCGGCAACGGCTGCATCCTGCCGAACGGTGCAACGCTCGCGGGCCACGTCACGGTGGAGGACTATGCGGTGCTGAGCGCGAACGCGCCGGTGCATCAGTTCTGCACGATCGGCCGCTACGCGTACATCGGCGGCGGCACAACGATCACGCAGGACGTGCTGCCGTACTCGCTGACGTCGGTCGAACGCAACAACCACGCGTATGGCCTCAACAAGGTCGGCCTGCAGCGCCGCGGCTTCACGCCGGAGCAACTGCGCGAACTACAAACAGCCATGCGCGCGCTCACCAGCGGCAAGTTCAACACGACGCAGGCCTGCGAACAGATCAACGACATGGTGGAGACCGGCGGCGCGGGCGAGCACGTGAAATACCTGCTCGAATTCGTGAAGAAGAGCGAGCGCGGCGTCATTAAGTAAAATTGATGCTATAGCACTGAGTGCTATACTTCTGGCCTGTGCTGAGAGTCTTCAAGAGCCGCGACTTCTCGCGCTTCGCCAAGCGCACCGGCGTCGACGACGCGATGTTGCTCAATGCGGTGGAGCAGATCGAACGCGGTCTGGTCGATGCAGACCTTGGCGGTGGCGTGTACAAACAGCGCGTGGCGAGACCAAAGCAGGGCAAGTCTGGCGGATTCCGTACGATCCTTTTGATGCGTGTGGGCGAACTGATCCTGTTCGTCGATGGATTCGCGAAGAATGAGCGGGCGAATATTTCTCGCACCGAACTCGAAGCGTTCCGTGCGATCGCGAAAGGTCTTCTTTACGACGACGCGAAGCTGCAGGCGGCGATAGAGCGAAAGCTATTGATGGAGGTGAAGCGGTGAAGACGAAGACGGAAAAGTACAAGAGCAAGCGACTGGGCGTCGCGCATCGTTTAGCGAAGGACCTCGACAGCGTTGGCATGATCGATAAGTGGACGATGCGCGAGTTGGACGTTCGCGCGCTCACACCGGTGAAGCCGTTGTCTCCGGCGAAGATCGTTTCGATTCGGCGTCGCGAGAAGGCCAGCCAGGCTGTGTTCGCGTCGATGCTGGGCGTGACGGTGAGTCTGGTTTCGCAGTGGGAGCGCGGCGAGAAGAAGCCAAGCGGGCCCTCGTTGAAGTTGCTGACGCTCGTTGCGAAGAACGGGCTTGATTGGGTCGCATGAGCAAGTCGTTTGCATCGGACGCGAATACGCTGGGCCTAATCGCGGGCAATGGACGCTTTCCGTTTCTGCTGCTCGACGCGGCGCGTGCGCATGGTTTGCGCGTCGTCGTTGCGGCGATCAAGGAAGAGACGGAGCTCGAGATCAACGAGCGCGCTGCGGCGGAGCCGGAGTTTGTGCGCGTGCACTGGCTTTCGCTGGGCGAGTTGTCGAAGCTGATTGAGACCTTTCAGCGCGAGGGCGTGGCGCGTGCAGTGATGGCCGGGCAGGTGAAGCACAAGCAGATCTTCTCGTCGATCCGACCGGATTGGCGGCTCGCGAAGTTGCTGCTGAATCTGCGCACGCGTTCGACGGACATGCTGCTCGGCGCGGTGGCGAAGGTGCTCGAAGATGAAGGCATCATGCTGGTGTCGTCGACGGCGTATCTGGAGCCGATGCTCGCGCCGCAGGGCGTGCTGACGAAGCGCGCGCCGAGTGAAGTTGAGCGTGGTGATATCTCTTATGGCTTGAACGTCGCGCGTGGCATCGCGGGCTTTGATCTGGGGCAGACGGTGGTGATCGCTGCGGGCGCGTGTGTTGCCGTGGAGGCGATGGAGGGTACCGATGCAACGATCCTGCGCGCGGGCGAATTGTTCCGCACGCTGGATGAGGATGCGTCGACGCTCGAGCGCAAGCTGACCGTGGTGAAAGTCGCGAAGCCGAAGCAGGACCTGCGCTTCGATGTGCCGGTGTGTGGCGTGCCGACGATCCGTACGATGATCGCTGCAGGCGCGACGTGCCTGTGCGTCGAGGCAGGGCGCACGTTGCTCTTCGACCGCGAGGCGATGGTCGCGCTGGCGGATGAGCATGGCATCAGCATCGTCGCGGAAGCCTAGCGTTGCTCCGATAGACCACGTCTTCGAAAAGCACGAATGCTGGATGCCCCACGTCACGCTTTGAGACGTGGGAGAGCAAGAACGTTGTCCGCGCCCGACGCTTCGGTCTCCGCGAAGCTCTCTGGAAACACAGGTCTCAGAAGCGAGACCTGGGGCACCCGTTCGAGACTCATCTCTTCAACGGGCGCCCGTTCGAGGATGCCGTGACGGGCGATGTGCGGCTGGGCGTAAAATCTCAGCCAAGGAGAACCTCCCATCATGAAGCACCTCCGCAAGATTGCTGTTGCCTCTGTCCTTTCGGTTGCGTCGCTCGTTGCCTCGGCCGCCACGCTGAGCGAAGGCACGAAGGCACCGAACTTCACGCTGCCGAACCAGGAGAACAAGCCCGTCTCGCTGACCGACTACAAGGGCAAGTGGGTCGTGCTGTACTTCTACCCGAAGGACCAGACCTCGGGCTGCTCGAAGGAAGCGCACAACTTCCAGTCCGACCTGCCGAAGTATGAAGCAGCGAACGCGGTCGTGCTCGGCGTGTCGTTGGACACGGTGGAGAGCCACAAGACCTGGTGCACGAAGGACGGTTTCTCGTTCAAGATGCTCGCCGACCCCGACCACAAGGTCACCGATGCGTACGGCGTGCCGGTGAAGACGATGGGCACGGCCAGCTTTGCGATGCGCGACACGTTCCTGATCTCGCCGGAAGGCAAGGTCGTGAAGGTATGGGAAGTGCATGACATTGCGAACCACTCGAGCGATGTACTCGCGGCGATCGCAGCGGCGAAGAAGTAGGGCGGAGCGGACAGTCGTGAGTGCTTCGCTTACGGTGCGAGCGCCAGGCTTTGACTAACTACTCATCACTCGCAGACGCAAAAGCGCCCGGCCGAAGCCGGGCGCTTTTGCTTGCCTGGGGTTAGAGACTACTTCTTGACCGCAGCCTTCTTGACGGCCTTCTTCGGAGCAGCCTTCTTCGCGACGGCCTTCTTTGCGACAACCTTCTTCGCAACTGCCTTCTTCGCGACAGCCTTCTTCGGAGCTACCTTCTTCGCGACGGCCTTCTTTGCGACAACCTTCTTCGCAACTGCCTTCTTCGCGACAGCCTTCTTCGGAGCAGCCTTCTTCACAGCCTTCTTCGTTGCCAAGGTGATACCTCTCATAGATGATTTTTTAGTGCTGGTGCTCTTGTTGCCTGCCGTCTTTTTCAAGACAGCCTTACCGCCGCGCAGAGCACCGGAGTTCTTCGCGGCAGAACTTGTAATCTTCTTCACAGCCTTCTTCGGCGCGAGCTTCTTGACGACCGCCTTCTTCGTTACGGCCTTCGAAGCGACCTTCTTGGCAGCCTTCTTCGGAGCGGTCTTCTTCGCAGCCTTCTTGGGCGCGGTCTTCTTTGCGGCCTTCTTGGGAGCCGTTTTCTTTGCGGCCTTCTTCGGGGCAGTCTTCTTCGCAGCTTTCTTGGGAGCGGCCTTCTTGGGTGCAGTCTTCTTGGCTGCTTTCTTCGGTGCGACTTTCTTCGCAGCCTTCTTTACTGCGGGAACATCCGCTACCGGCGACTCGATCGTGGTCACAGCAGGTGCGGTTTCCGTCTCGCTGATCGTCGGCTCGAGCGAAGGAGCTTCGGCGGGCGTGTAGCCATCAATCGGGTTCGAAGGTTCGGCGAGCAGTTCAGCTTCTTCAGCATGGTTGCTCGAAGCAGCCGGTGCATCTTCGTCGACGCTTACCGAGCTGTACTCTTCTTCTTCGTCTTCTTCATCGTCATCGATCTTTGCATCGAGATCGTCGTCGTCATCTTCCGGCTCTTCGTCGTAAGCGGCGGCGTACAGCTTGATGGTTTCGTCTTCGAACATCTTTATCCGTCTCCCTGCTGCTATCGCGCGATGCGCGTCCTGCCGATGAAGCTTGTCGTTCGTTCGCATAGTGAACATCAGAGTGTCGATGGCACACTGCACGGAACTGTAGCAACAGGATTACGCTGCGCGCTTTGAAATAGCAAGCACCTTTTTATGTACGCGCGCATTTTCTTGCACGAGTTATCGCACGCCATTCAGTGAGATGGATCGCGGTGTTGTGTTGTTGCTTTAGCGATGCTTCTTCTTTGCGCTGTGTGAAGCACTCTTCGTGCTCGCCTTCGCCGAGGAAGCTTTCGACGAAGAGCCATGCGCCTTCGCGCTCTTCGATGAATGCGAAGAGCCACGCGAGGACGATGCGCTTGCGCGACCATGCGATCGTGACGCACGACGACCACGTGCGCTGCGTCCGCTTGGACCGAGGCGCACAGGCTCGGCAACATACAACGTCTTGCCGCTGCTCACGCTACTCGAAGAGAGATGGTTCCACGTGCGCAGATCATCGACCGTGACACCGAAGCGATCGGCGATAGAGACGAGCGTGTCACCACGGCGTGCGGTGTAACGCTGCACGCCGCGCGGTGCGGAAGCCGCCACCGTCATGGGAATGATGAGCTCGTCGTCGGTCTGCAGCGGCTTCGCTGCGGTCACGTCATTGAGCTCGGCGATCTCATCGGCCTTCGCATGCATCGTCTCTGCGATGCCATCGAGCGTCTCACCCGGACGCACCACATGGAAGCGCCAGCTCGTGCGCTTGTCCTCGGGGATGTCCTTGAGGCGATCGTTGAAGACCTCGGTCGTGCCCGGCGGAATGTGCAGGTCGAAGCCCATGTCCGGCGCGGTCGTCAGGCGCAGCATGGCGGGGTTCAGCGCGACCAGGTCCGCCACTGTTGAGCCGGTGAGGTCTGCCACGAGGCGCAGGTCGATCGCGTAGTCCGTGTGCACGGTGTCGTAGATGACCGGCGGGCTCGGTGGCAGCTTGTTCAGGCCATACTTCTCGGGGTTCTTCGCCATGATGATCGCAGCGAGAATCTGCGGCACGTAAGCGCGCGTTTCTGCGGGCATCGACGCGTGGCGATAGAGGTCCCAGAAGTCGGAGTATCCGGTGCGGCTGACGATGCGCTGCACGTTGCCCGGGCCCCAGTCGTACGAGATCATCGCCAGGTACCAGTCGTTGAAGAGCGAGTAGTACTTCTTGATGTGCTTGGCGTAGGCGCGCGTGCTCTTCTCGGGATCGAAGCGGTAATCGAAGTAGCCGTTGCGGATGAGGCCGTACTCGGGGCCGGTGTAGCTCATGAACTGCCACATGCCGCCTGCGCCGGACTTCGCGTTCATGGCCTGCGGCTGGAAGCCGCTCTCGGCCACGGCGAGGTAGATCAAATCCTGTGGCACGCCTTCTTCACGCAGCACGTTCTGGATGAGCGTGCGGTACTTGCCGAGTCGCTGCATCGACGCCGACATATGCGCGCGGAAGCTGTTGGACTGCGAGAAGACGTTGATGTAACCGGCGACCTGGTCGTTGATGACGAGCGGAAGATCCGAGGTCGTGTTCAATTCGCCTTTCAATTTGGCGACGAGTTCCGGGTTTGGAGCGAAGGTCATCTCCGTGGCGCCGGCGAGCGGTGCGTCTTCGATCGGCTGACTGAAGCCGTTGCCCTGCGCGAGCGCGACCATCTCGAGCGAGTTGATGTCCGAGAGCAGGCGTTCGAAGGCTTCGTTCAGCGTCGGATCGCTCTTGATGTCGATGCCGGAGGAGAGCATGGTGTCGACGGCGTAGTCGAAGTCCTGGCGCGCGGCATCGAGGCGGTTGTTGTTGTAGTTCTGCACGCCGGAGGTGTAGCTGGCCTGCGCGCGTGCGATGATGCTGCCAACTTTGGCGGCACGCTGGTTCGCTTCAGATTGCGACTGCGCGGGGCTCGGCTGCGCTGGCGCTGCGACGGTGGTGGGAGCTTTGCCGTAGGCCGGGATACTGCTTGGCGCGCCGGCTTGCGCGGCATTGTCGGCGGGGCATCCCGTCAGCACGGCGCACAAAGGCGCTACGGCCAGTGCTGTCAAAAACTTTGTCTTCCCCATCAAGCCGCGGCGGTTCTCCTGCATCCTGTCATTGTATGACGCACGGCGGAGCCGATTGGGAGGCAGAGAGTTTCGCTCACCACTGCTCACCACGAACCGGGTGCCCCAGGTCTCGCTTTTGAGACCTGGGTTCGCAGGATATCTATCGTCCCGCAAATGTTTGATCGGCCATCCGCTTCGCAAACGTCCAGGTCGACTCAACTTCGACGACGCCGACTTCGCCAGACAGCCAATGGCGATAGCTCGACCAAGCCCAGTCTTCAGGTCGTGTGACTAATCCGCGCGAAACAGGATTGCGATGAATGTATCTTCGCTTCTCCATCACCTTGGTGTCTGTAAGCACATTGAAGTCATGGAATCGCGGAAGCCAGAACGGGCTCTGTTCGACTTGTTGGGTAACGGAGAGTTTTAGCGCTCTCATGACGACGGATAGGTCGGTGACCTTCGGTTCGGTCACGAGCATGTGCACGTGCTCTGGCATGACTACGAAGGAGTCGATGCGGAACTCGTAGCGTGAACGTATCTTTTCGAGGCAGTGGAGAAAGATGTCACGCGTTTGCGGTGTGGCAAGGTACGGCTTGCGGCTGTGGCAGGAGAAAGTGATGAAGTGATGACCGCCTCCGTAGCGACGTTCGAGTCCGCGAGTCATGCGGGTAGGCTAACATCCTGCAAACCCAGGTCTCAGAAGCGAGACCTGGGGCACCCGTTCGTGGTGATGTCGAGACCTGGGGCACCCGGTTTGGGGTGATGTCGAGATGTGGGGCACCCGGATCTGTGGGGGCAAAAGCAAAAGCCGGATATGCATGGGCTGCATATCCGGCTGAAGGGTTTGTAGCGAGCCTAGGCTTCGGTCGCCGGGGTCGGCTCGGCGGCTGCAGGAGCAGCGGCTTCCGGCTTCGGTGCCACGGGCTTGGGAGCCGGGGGAGCGATCTTCTTGCTCGGTGCAAGGATGGCGTGCAGCGTGGTGCCTTCCATGCGCGGCATGAACTCAACCACGCCTGCTTCGCCGATGTCCTGGATCAGGCGGTTGATGATCTTGTAGCCAAGGTCGCGGTGCGCCATCTGGCGGCCCTTGAAGCGGAGCGACGCCTTAACCTTGTCGCCATCGCCGAGGAAGCGGACGGCCTGGTTTTTCTTCGTCTGGTAGTCGTGCTCGTCCACGGTGACCGAGAACTTGACTTCCTTGATGACGATGACCTTCTGGGTCTTGCGGGCCGCGCGTTCGCTCTTGTCCTTCTCGTAGAGGAACTTGCCGTAGTCCTGGATTTTGCAGACGGGCGGAACGGCGTTCGGCGAAATCTCCACGAGATCGAGCGAGCGCTCGCGAGCGATCTTCAGGGCTTCAAAGGGCGGCATCACGCCGAGCTGTTCGCCGTTTTCGTCAATCACGCGGACTTCGCGTGCGCGAATACGTTCGTTCGTGCGGATAAAGGACTTCTGCGAGCGTTTATCGAGAGGCGGAATAGTAGCTTTCTCCAGCGCGCCCATGGGCGCGATTGTGTTCCAGATCTTTGGATGCGCGCGCGCCCCAAAACGGCGCAACGTCGCACTCGCGAGTATACCAGTCTGGCGGAAACGCTGGCGTATAGACTGTCTGCACCCGACGTATTGCCGGGAAGGAGTCCTCTGACATGAAACGCCTCGCGCTGGCGCTGTTTGCGCCCATGCTTGCCGGTACGGCCCCCACTTTCGCGCAGAATGCGCCCGCTCCCATCCAGTTGCAGCACATTGACGTCACCAACGTGGATAAGAGCGTCAGCCCCTGCGACAACTTCTTCCAGTACGCCTGCAACAACATCATCAAAGCGAACCCGATCCCTGCCGATCAGGTGATGTGGGGCACGTTCAACAAGCTGGCGATGTGGAACCAGCAGCAGATGCACGACATTCTGGAGGCGAACAAGGCACCCGGCGCCTCGCGTACGGCCAACCAGCAGAAGATCGGCGACTTCTACGCCAGCTGTGTTGAGCAGGCGGACTCGGGCAAGGACGACCGCGCCGTGCTGGCGCCGCTCATGGAGCGCATCCACGGCATGAAGAGCAAGAAGGACCTGCCCGCCGTGCTCGCCGCCGTGCAGATGGCCTATGGCCAGATCTGGGCCGCAAACGACAACGAGACCCCGATCGCTCTCTTCGGCTTTGGCCCCACGCCGGATGCGAACAACGCGCGCCTGGTCGTCGCCGGGCTCGACCAGGGCGGCCTCAGTCTTCCCAGCCGCGACTTTTATCTGAAGGACGATGCCAAGACCGTTGGCATTCGCAAGGCGTATACGGACTACCTCGAGAAGATGCTGGCGATGGACGGCATGAGTCCCGAGGCCGCCAAGTCTGGGGCGGCCTCCGCGCTGGCGTTCGAGACCGCGCTGGCGAAGGCGCAGATGGACAACGTCACACGCCGCGACCCGAACAAGACCAACAACCGCTTCACGCCCGCGCAGCTCAAGACGCTGATGCCGAACTTCGACTGGAACGCCTATTTCGCCGCGCTGGGTGCGCCGAGCGCGCCGCTGTATGAGGTCGGCTCCCCGGAGTTCTTCCACGCTGTGAACGGCATGATCGAGAGCGAGAGCCTCGCTACGTGGAAGATCTACCTGACCACGCAGTTGCTGCACGCGGCAAATCCCGTGCTGGGCAACCAGTGGCGTGATGCGAACTTCGAGCTGATGAAGACGATCAGCGGCGCCAAGCAACAGCCGCCTACGTGGCGTCGATGCAGCGTGGCCACGGACAAGTACCTCGGCGAAGCGCTGGGCGAGGTGTATGTGTCGAAGGCGTTCTCGGCCTCCAGCAAGGAGCGCGTGCTGAAGATGGTGAAGGAGATTGAGGCGGCGATGGGCCGCGACATCGACTCTGTGAGCTGGATGCAGCCGGAGACGAAACAGCAGGCGCACTTGAAGCTGGCGGCCGTGGTCAACAAGATCGGCTACCCGGACAAGTGGATCGACTACACCTCCTACAAGGTCACGCGTGAGAGCTACGCGATGAACGTTTCGCGCGGCACAAAGTTCGAATTTGCGCGCCAGCTCGGCTTCATCAACAAGCCGCTGGACCGTATGCAGTGGGGCATGACGCCGCCGACGGTGAACGCCTACGAAGATCCGCAGACGAATACGATCAACTTCCCGGCCGGCATTTTGCAGCCGCCGATGTTTGATCCGGCAGCGGATGACGTGCTGAACTATGGCGCGGAGGGCGCGGTGATCGGCCACGAACTGACGCACAACTTCGACGACCAGGGCCGCAAGTTCGACCTGAACGGCGACCTGAAGGATTGGTGGACCCCTGCCGATGCCAAGGCCTACGAAGAGCGCGGCGAGTGCATCGCCAACGAGTACAGCGGACCCGCGCCGGGCGTCGAAGGCGTGCAGCAGAACGGCAAGCTGACGCAGGGCGAAAACACCGCCGACAATGGTGGCCTGAACCTTTCGCTCAGCGCGTTGACGGCGGACTTGCTCACGCAGGGCCGCACGCTGGACGACAAGGACGCCAACGGCCTGACGAACCTGCAGCGCTTCTTCGTGGCGTTCGCCAATGACTGGTGCGGCTCGGCCCGTCCGGAGATTTCGCGCATGATCGTGATGACAAACCCGCACTCGCTGGCCGAGCTGCGCGTGAACAATACGGTCGGCAACATGCCGGCGTTTGCGAAGGCGTTCGGCTGCAAGACCGGTCAACCGATGGTGCACAAGCCGGCCTGCAAGGTCTGGTAAGCAGGGCAACAGCAGGGCCAGGTGCGGGGAGAACATCTCCCCGCACTTGTCTTTTCGCCCGTAAAACCGGGAGAATGAAGTGTTAGGAGAATCAAGTGGCTAAGCGTAAAGTCCTGCTCGTCGATGACGAGGTTCCTGTTCTGCTCACCATGAAGGCTGTGCTCGAGATTTCGGGCTTTGATGTGGACACCGCCGCAACGGCGCGCGATGGCAAGGTGAAGATCCGCAACAACGAGTACCAGATGGTCATCACGGACATGCGCATGGAGTCCGACGCCGCGGGTAAGGAAGTGATTCAGGCCGCACGCGTTGCGCCGTATCACCCCGCAGTGGCGCTGCTCACGGCGTATCCGATCGCCGATGAAGACTGGCAGGACATGGGCGCGGACAAGATGCTCGTGAAGCCGATGCAGACCGCGATCCTGCTGCGTCAGATCGAGCAGCTCTTCGAGAAGCACTCGGCAAAGCTGGCGAAGATCTCCTCGGCGGCTGCCGCTCCGGTGAAGACTGCGGCGAAGAAGTCCGCAGCCAAGCGCCTCGCTTCCAAGAAGCTGGCGACGAAGAAGGTTGTCGCGAAGAAGCCTGCTGCACCTGCGAAGAAGGCAGCGGCTCCGGCGAAGACGCGCAAGGCTGTGGCGACCAAGCCTGTACGCAAGGCTGTCAAGAAGGTCGTGAAGAAGACCGCGAAGAAGAAGTAGGTCTTCTGCTGAATGCGAAAAGCCCGCTCATAGAGCGGGCGTTTTTGCTTGTGCTGAGACTCTTCGCGAGGTGAGAGAAGGCGTGTTCCTTCCAGAATGTCAGTCGTCCAGCATGCCAGTCATCCAGATCTCCGTCATCTGCGGTGTTCCCAGAATGCATCGCGCACCACGAACGGGTGCCCCACGTCTCGATTTTGAGACGTGGGTTTGCAGGTTGCTTCCCGAGCCAACCACAGATATTGGGTGCCGCATCCGTACGCCGTTCTTTGGCGGACGGGTGGGCGGCCACAGAACTTCGTGCTTCAGCTTCCAGAACCGCACATCATCGCCAGCCCACCCGTCCGCATGATGCCGCGTACGGATGGGGCACCCACGTTTGCGGGCGAGGCTTACCGCCGCGCTTTCACTTCGGCGAGGATGCCGTCCCACAGCGCGATACGTGCGCGCATCGCCGCTTCCGCTGCGCGGGCCGCTTCCTCCCACAGCGCAGGATCGTCGCCGCAGAGGTCCGCGACCATGCGCAGCGAGAGCGGACCGTGGTCTTCGCCGTCCACTTCGATGTGGCGCTCGAGATACCAGATGAAGGTGTTCAGCGTGCCGGTGAGCTCCTGGTTCAGCTCACGGATGAAGCCGCGGAAGAGATCGGGAATGACATCCTCGCGACCGAAGGTAAACGCTGCGGCCTGCGCGGCGAGTGAGCCTTCTTCGATGACGCGGAAGGTCTCGCCGACGAAGATGCGCGCGGTCTGCGGTGCAGGCTGCATCGCCTGGTTCCACGTGCTGCCGCTGGCCAGCGCCTTGAGCACGCCACGCATCACGCTCGCGTCCGCGCTGACATCGTCCATGGCGCGCAGGTAGATCTCGAAGTGGCTCAACGGCTCGCCGCGAAACTCATCGCTCTCTTCGCCGAGCACGATCTCGTTCACGAAGCGGCGGCTCGCGGGAAACTTCGACGGCACCCAGGGCACATCGACCGAGGTCAGCCCGCGCTGAAGCGCCTTGAGCAAGCTCATGAAATCCCATACGGCGTACACGTGCGACTGCATGAAGAGCCGCACGTCCTCGATGGACTGCATGGCTGCGTAGACCGGATGGCTGGCGAGCTGCTCGCGCAGCGGCGCAATGCGTTCTTCGATGGCTTCAATCGTGAGCGGGGAGGAAGCGATAGACAAGCGGTAGTTCTCCTTCGGGCCGAGGCTGCGGGGGCGCATCCAAGTACCATTCTAGGGAGGAGCCGCCATGATTGTCCGCGAAGCTGTTCGAGAATCGGCCACCGTGCTCGCTGCGGCGGGCATTGCGGAGGCGCAGCGCGACGCCCAGGTGCTGGCGCAGCATGTGCTGGGCCGCGATCGTGCTTGGATGCTGGCGCATGGGGACGATGCGTTGGACGAGGGCTTTGCCGAGCAGATGCAGACGTTGACGCAGCGCCGCGCACTCCGCGAGCCGCTGCAGTACATCGTCGGCGAGCAGGAGTTCTACGGTCTGCGCTTCGCGGTCACGCCTGCGGTGCTGATCCCGCGCCCGGAGACCGAGTTGCTCGTGGAAGCCGTGGAGCTGTGGGCTGCAGAGACGGCCGATGCGCGCGAGTTGCAGATCGTCGACGTCGGCACCGGTTCAGGCGCGATCGCGATTGCGCTGGCGACGCATGTGGCGGCGGTGAAGATCACCGCCGTTGATATCTCCGTCGCTGCGTTGGAGGTAGCCACCTCGAATGCGCTCGCGCACACCTGCGGCGATCGTGTGCGCTTTGTGCAGAATGATCTGCTGGCTGGCTTTGCGGCGGAGAGTTTCCACTGCGTGGTCTCGAATCCGCCGTACGTTCCGGCGATCGACGCGCCGACGATGCAGCGCGAGGTCGTCGAGCATGAGCCGCACTCCGCGCTCTTCGCAGGCGATGACGGCCTGGAGATTTACCGGCGTCTTATCCCGCAGGCGCATCAGGTGCTGCGGCGCGGTGGGCTGCTCGCAATGGAGTTCGGCTACGGACAGAGTGAGGCGTTAGCGGAGTTGCTGCAAGGCTGGCATGACGTGCGGTTCATCAACGATCTCGCGGGCATTCCGCGTCACGTACTGGCGACGAAACCCTAGTGCATCATGCGCATTTCGATCGCTTGCGAGTGAATCGCATCATGGCGTAGCAGCACTGCAGAGAGCACCGCGAAACCTAGAAAAATTGCGGATTCGAGCAGGCCCGCAGGCAAATCGCGGCCAAACCACTTGCAGAACAACTGACGCAGGCCGAAGCAAAGCTGCGTTCCGATGGTCGCGCCGATCAAGCCGAGGATCACCCCGCCCGCGATCGGCTCCATGATGGCTGCGGCCGACACCGCTCCACACAAACCGCCGGTGCAGAGCCGCGCGATGCGTGGCTGAAGCTCCTTGCGGCTGCGCGCGAAGGGCATCACGTCGTAGATCCACTCGCTGAGCGCAGCGAGCGTGAAGAACGCGACGAGCACGACTCCGCCGATCACCTGCAGGCGCGAGTGCTGCATCGGAATGCGCTGCGTCAGCACGAACCAACTCAGCACCATGATGCCGGTGAAGGTGCGTGAGCCGGAGACGATACCGAAGAGAAGCGCGCTAAGCATTGCTTCGAGGGTAGCACCGAGCTTCCGGAGTGAGCCCGGCGGCGTGAGCTCCTGCCCCTGTCAGGTGACTAGGCTGCGGCGTTGGCGCGCTTTTTGCTGCCGCCGGCTTTGCGCAGTCGGCTTGCGGCTGCGGCCATGCCATCGGACTTCCGCTCCGCCGTCGTCTGGTGCGCCTTCGGCTTGCAGCTTCCCTTGGTGCCTGCCTTCTTGCCTGCGACCGGCTCGTAGCCCGGCCAGCAGTACGAGGTCTGCTTGGCTGGCGACTTCTTCGCCTTGCCGTGGCCCGTGGAGCTGGGGTTGTCGGAGTGCTGCTTCGTCGTGGTGCGGCGGCTGTGGGTGCTGCGCTTTGTCGTTGCCATAGTGAGGTTGGAGGCGCGCTTTCGTGCTCGCGTGGCTTGGCGCAGCGAGCTAGTTTCCACGGCGCTTCAAACGGATAGGGCCTTTTGCGGTGCTGCCATCGATTACGTGGCCATGCTGCGTGACGTCGATGACGCCTTGCGCGACAAGCCTTCGCGCGGCGGCTCGTGCGGGTTCCATCAGAGGCTCCCAGGCTTCGCGTTCGTCGCTGGCGGCTATGGCGCGCGCCGCTTCGCTGGGGCAGATCGTCTTGCCCGAGCCGCGTTCGTCGAGCAGACGCAGGATCGTCTGCTCCAGATCCTTCGCGTGCGCGTCGTGTTTGCCTGAGCGGCATTTGTCGGAGCAGAACTTCACGGTGTCCCAGTTCTTCGCCCAGCTCTTGCGCCACTCCATCGTGCGACCGCACGCAGCGCAGCTCTTTGGCGCGTGCGCGCCTTCGTCTACCTCGCGCTTTGGCTTGCGGTCCGGCAAGACTCACCTCATGGCTTCTATACTTGAAGAGCCAGTTATGTCAGATGCAATTCACAACCTCACCAGCGAGTTCGCTCCTGTAGCCCAGCAGCTCGACCTCATCACGAAGGGCGTGGCGGAGATGATTCCCGCAGCCTCGTCGGACGCGAAGGACGCGCTCGCCGCGCGCCTCGAAGCCTCACGCCTCAGCGGCAAGCCGCTGCGCATCAAGGCGGGCTTCGACCCCACCGCGCCGGACCTCCACCTCGGCCACACGGTGCTGATGCGCAAGCTGCGCCACTTCCAGCAGCTCGGCCACACCGTCATCTTCCTCATCGGCGACGCGACCGCGCTCATCGGCGACCCGACGGGCAAGAACGTCACGCGCAAGCCGCTCACGCGCGAAGAGATTGAAGCCAACGCGACGACGTACCAGGAGCAGGTCTTCAAGATCCTCGACCGCGAAAAGACCGAGGTGCGCTACAACTCCGAGTGGCTCGGCCAGCTGGGCTTCGAGGGCATGATCAAGCTCGCAGCGAAGTTCACGCTGTCGCAGATGCTCGAGCGCGAAGACTTCCACAAGCGCTTCGATGACGAGCAGCCGATCAGCGTGCATGAGCTGCTCTACCCGATGGTGCAAGGCTATGACTCCGTCGCGCTGGAAGCGGACGTTGAGCTTGGTGGCACCGATCAGAAGTTCAACCTGATGCGTGGTCGCGATCTGCAGCGCGACGCCGGCCAGAAGCCGCAGATCGTACTGATGACGCCGATTCTCGAGGGCCTCGACGGCGTGCAGAAGATGTCGAAGTCGCTCGGTAATTTCATCGGCGTCACTGAACCGGCGAACGACATGTACGGCAAGCTGATGAGCGTCAACGACGAGCTCATGTGGCGTTACTGGACCTTCCTCACCGATCTGCCTGCGAGCGAGATTGAGCAGATGAAGGCCGATGTCGCCAGCGGCGCGCTGCATCCGATGCAGGCGAAGAAGAACCTTGCCGAGACGATCACCGCGGACTTCCACACCAAAGAAGCGGCAGCAGACGCCGCTCGCCACTGGGCAGAGATGTTCCAGCAGCGGAAGGTGAGCGAAGACGTTGCGGAACTCGAGGTGCCGCTCGCCAGCGAAGGCCTGCTCGCCGAAGACAGCAGCGTGCGTTTGCCGAAGCTGCTCGTGCTGGCGAAGCTCGCCGCATCTGCCGGCGAAGCCACGCGCAAGCTTGCGGAGAACGCAGTGTCGGTGAACGGCGAGAAGTTCACCGAGCGTGCGATCACGCGCGAAGCGCTGGGCGAGGCACCTGTACTGCGGCTCGGCAAGAAGGCTGTTCGCGTCAAGCTCCTCTAGTTCTTAAGCATCACCACAGGCCGTGCGCCCCATGTCTCGACCTGGAGACATGGGTTCGCGGGATGTGTTGGGACGGCGGCAGATTCTCGCGCTCCCACATCTGCGCATAGAGTCGCGCTGATACGGGGCACGAGAGAGGGTTGCTAATTTATGCGACAGGTTCATACTGGAAGCAGAACTCACAGGTAGCAATGGCACTACGCACGGCGAACATCATCGGTTCCGGCCCCAACGGTCTCGCTGCGGCGATCACACTCGCGCAGGCTGGCGTGGCCGTCACGGTCCACGAGCAGAACTCCTGGGTGGGCGGCGCTTGCTCCACCGCAGAGCTTACGCTGCCCGGTTTCAAGCACGATCGCGGAGCATCGATCTTTCCGCTCGGCGTGTGTTCGCCGTTCCTCGCCTCGTTGCCGCTGCATGAGCATGGGCTGGACTGGATCGAGCCGGACGCGCCGCTCGCGCATCCGTTCGACGATGGCTCCGCGCTGATGCTGGAGTACTCTATCGACGCAACGGTGGCACGCATGCCCGGCCGCGATGTACATCAGTGGCGTCATCTCATCGAGCCGATCATGCGCGACTGGACGGAGATCGTCGACGGCATCATGCAGCCGCTGCTGCGCTTTCCGGAGCATCCGTTCGAGATGCTGCGCTTTGGTCTTTCGGCACTGCGCCCGGCGAAGAGCCTCGCGAAATCTCACTTCCGCAACGCGCACACGCAGGCGCTCTTCGCAGGCTGCGCGGCGCACTCCACCTTGCCCATGACGAACCTCGCAAGCTCTGCTGCGGGCCTTGTGCTGGCCGCGGCGGCGCACACTGTGGGCTGGCCGCTGGTGCGCGGCGGCGCGGGTGAGTTGACCAAGGCGTTGGCGAGCTATCTACGTTCGCTCGGCGGCGAAATCGTGCTGGAGTCGAAGGTCACTTCGCTCGCGGAGCTGCCGCCTGCGGACGCCACGTTCTTCGACACCACGCCCGAGATGCTCGGCAAGATCGCAGGCGATGAGCTGACGCTGAACTATCGCGACGCGCTCGATCGCTTCCGCCGCGGCATGGGCATCTTCAAGATCGACTGGGCGCTCTCCGAGCCGATTCCGTGGCGCTCGTCCTGCTGCAAGCGCTCGGCGACAGTGCACGTCGGTGGCTCGCTTGAAGAGATCACGCACTCCGAATATCTCGCCTGGAACGGCGGCGAGACCGACAAGCCGTTCGTGCTGCTGGCGCAGCCGAGCTTGTTCGATGCCTCGCGTGCGCCCGAAGGCAAGCACACCGCCTGGGCATACTGCCATGTGCCTGCTGGCGCGCGCGCGGACCGCACAGAGATCATCGAGCGCCAGGTGGAGCGCTTCGCCCCGGGCTTCCGCGACACGATCCTTGCGCGCACACCGAGCAGCGCGGCAGAGCTTTCCGCGTGGAACCCCAACCTTGCGTGTGGTGACATCGCTGGCGGAGCGATGGACTTGAAGCAGATGCTCTTCCGGCCGACGAAGAAGCTGTACCGCACGAGTCATCCGCGGCTGTATCTGTGCAGCGCCTCTACGCCTCCGGGCGGCGGCGTGCACGGCATGGCCGGTTACAACGCCGCGATGGCCGCGCTTCACGACCATGGCAGCATCGCGAAGTAGCTGTCAGTTGCCTGCGAAGTCGTCGTTGTCGCCCTTGCCATAGGTGGGGTAAGGCACCGCATCGGCGCTGGTCGGCATACCGCGCAGCACGACGAGGTCCATCAACACCACATCCCAATGCCCCGGATGACGCTTCGTCTCGTACGGCAGTTCGAGGTTCGCGTAGTACGCGAGAATGTCGCGCTTGATGCCCGGCGGGATCGGCGTCGTGGGATGCAGGACGAGCCGATGCAGCAGCTTCGCGTAGGTCATATCCGTGAGCGGATATGCGGCGGGTTTCACCTCGCGACCGGTGTCCAGGTCGCGGTTGGCAAGCGGGTGCTGCGGGTCGTGCGAGCCGCGAATCACCGTCTGGCTCGCACCGGGAAGCTCCGGCACTGCGTTCGAACTCTGAGGGTCCTTCTTGCTGTCTTCCGCGGCGGCAATCTCCGCGCTGGGTCGCGTGGCCGGTGGCGGCGTGAAGCGCACCAGCACATGATCGAGCGCTGTCGCCGAAGCCATCACCGAGTGCGCGTAGTCATGCTGCGTCGCTTCGGTAGGGCCTTTCACCGCGGCCATCTTGATCGGCCCGACCTTCGGCAGAATCCAGATGAGCCCCGCCAGCGAATACGTGCCGATGCCAGCGGACTTGCGGTAATCATCCCAGTGGTTCTGCTGCGAAACCTGCGCCATGCGCGCGGCAAGCTCGGTCACCGACGGGTCGTTGGCCGCGTCCGGCACCTCGTGGCTACGCTTCAGCACCGTTACCGCGTACGCAATGCGCGGAATGAACTTGCGCGTGGCAAAGCGATACGTGCTCACGTTGATGCGCGAGTGCTTGCGGTCGGTGAAGTCCTCCTGCAAGCCATAGGTCTGGTAGAACGCCAGCGCGAGCTGTCGCGTCGGCACGGCCAGCCCTACGTGCCGCAGATAATGCACCGGCGCAAAGCGATGCATCGCGATCTCGTGGATGTCGAAGCCGAACTCCGTCTGCACATGCTCATGCGCGCCCTGCGAGTAGTTCACGCTCTTGCCATAACGCTTCTCGAGCTTTGGAAACTCCACCGGCACGGCAAGATTCGTGGCCGTGGGATGCCCGATGTTGTCGCCGATGTAGTGCGAGAGTGCGCCGACAGCAAACGCCAGTTCATCGGCATTGCCCGCATTGCGGAAGAGGTTCACGATGAAGTCGCCCGAGCGTACATAGTGCGTCAGGTTCGAGAAGTTCGCATCGCCAAAGGGGTAGTAGCCGATGTCCTGAATGACGCAGCCGCCGTAGGCATAGGCGCGCGCATGCTCGATCTGGTCCGGCGTAAGCGTGGGATAGCGGCTCAACAACAGTGGCACGATGGAGCTTTGCCATGTCAGGTCGATGAGCTGCTCGTGCGTCTGTAGCGAATAGGCCTCGGACGCGCGCGGCGCCGCGGCCGCACAAAGCAGCAGGGTGGCAGCGGATTGGATAAGCCAGCGCAGTCGCATAGGGTTCTTCTGCTCGGATGCAGCTTTCGTGCGGATGACTGTATCGCACTCGCGAGATACTCGGCGCGTTTTTCAGGAAACTGCGCGAGCGGTAGCATAGAGGGCGATGCTGAACCTGAATCCTGTCGAAGTGCGCGTGCTCGGCTCGCTGAGCGAAAAGGAAATCACCACGCCGGAGTACTATCCGCTGAGCCTGAACGCGCTGGTGAACGCCTGCAACCAGAAGTCCAGCCGCGACCCCGTGATGGAGCTGACCGAGGCCGACGTGCGCACCGCGCTCTTCGAGCTCGAAGGCATGGGCTTCGTGCGCGTGCTGAACGACTCGCGCGCGACCAAGTTTGAGCACCTGCTGTACTCCAAGCTCGAGTTGCGCCGTCCAGAGATCGCGCTGGTCGGCCTGCTGCTGCTGCGCGGACCGCAGACGCCCGCTGAGCTGCGCACGCGCGCCGAGCGCATGTACAGCTTTGACGACAACACCGCCGTGGTGGACGCACTCACGCGGCTGGCCTCGCGCGAAACGCCGCTCGTGGCGCAGATGAACCGCCAGCCGGGATCGCGCGAAGCACGATGGACGCACCTGCTTGGCGGGGAAGTGGAGCTGGGGGCGGCGACGCCCGTAGCTTCGGTTGCCGCAGCTCCGGACCACGACCGCGTTGCAGCGCTTGAAGCGCTGGTGCACGCACTCACCGACCGCATCGCTGCTCTGGAAGCGGTGCTGGGTGGGAAAGATTCGATCGCAGAAGTCGCGTCAGAGTCGAGCGAGAGCTAGCGGCCCAGTCATTCTGAGCGCTGCGAAGTTGTCGGTAGTAGCGGCACGCCCGCTCGCGCCACAAACATCCTGCAAACCCACGTCTCAAAATCGAGACGTGGGGCACCCGTTCTTGCTGACCGATATTTCTGACGCACTGGCATTCTGGACGACGGACACTCTGTAAGGAACATGCCCTTCATCGGCACCACGGATACCTCAGGGGCTAAAGCCCCGTCACTCCGCAAACAGAAATGGCACGGCTGAAGCCGTGCCCTACCGTTCGTGCCTTGCCAGCATCCGTCCATGCGCCAACGACTCGCGAGCATCCATAGCAACGCGAAATCCATCAGCAACGCGAAATCCATCAGCAACGCGAAATCCATCAGCAACGCGAAATTCATCGCCTGACTATAGGCGGCGGGCTGATCCGTCGCTGCGCTCAGGATGACAGTGGTGGTGAGGAATGAGCGCTGTCGATAAGAAGAAAGTCTTAGCCGACCTTGCGGTCTTCAAACAGTGTGTCCAACATGCTGTTCAGCGTGCCGGTGCGGCTTTTGACCGTGGTCTGCGACTGCTCCATCTGCGATACCAGCGCCTCGTAACGAGCGCGCAACTGCATCAGCTCATCCGCAAGATTCAACGACGCCAACACCGCCACACGCAGCGAATCCACCGTCGCGCCGTGCGCCGAGACCTGTCGCATCTTCGTGTCCACGTAGGACGCAAGCTTTTCGATGTGGTCGGGGTCCATGCCGCGAAGCTGGTAGACCTGGTCGTAGATGTCGACGACAACAGCGCCGTTCTCGCGAGCCTCAAGCTCTGCGCGACTGATCTCGGCGGCGGTTTTCGGTGGCATGTCGTTCAACGTCTTCTCTCCCTGCGGTCCCAATGACAACTACTCAGTTACAGCAATTCATCCATCTGCGCGAGCATCTTCTCGACGCGCGACTTCACGGCTTCGCGCTCGCGATTCAGGTGCTCCACCTCAGCCTGTGACGCGGCGCTTACCTTTTCCTGCAGCCCCGCCACTTCGCCCTGCGCGGTCGCTAACTGCGACTTCGTGTCGGCAAGCTGCGACTCCAGCCCGCTTACCTGAACCTTGAGCGCTTCGGACTCGTGCTGCAGATGTCCCTTAGCCTCATGTGCGTCGGCAAGCTCTTTGCGAAGGCCTTCGACCTCGCCACGCGCCCAGTCGCGCTCGCCTTCCGCCGTGGCACGCGCCTCGCGTTCCTTGCGAATCAGCTCAACGGCCTGCAGCACTCGGGCTTCGAGTGCCTGGAACTCATCGACGCTGATCGTGGTGGAACCCATCGGCTATGCAGTGCCCTCCGCGTGGCTTTATCAGCTTGGAGTATAGCGATGGCGAATGAGGATTTCTAAAGGCGATTCGCAGGTAGTACCCGATTCGGTTCCTCTTCGGGAGGAAGGTCGGGTGCCCCACATCTGCGCTCCATGCAGATGTGGGAGAGCGATGCTGCTCGTGGTGAATGATTGGACTCCGCGAACTTCTCTGGAAACCCACATCTCAAGAATCGAGATGTGGGGCACCCGTACGTTTACGCGCGCTGCGTGCCGCCGAGGTTCTTCAAGGTCGCGACGATCTTCTCGCTCGCGCCGCTGATCTCCTCTTCCGTCAGCGTGCGCTCGGGGGACTGCAGGCTCACGCGCACCAGCAGCGAATAGCTGCCCGCCGCCACGGCCTTGCCCTTAGCATCGCGGAAGATTTCGCCCGGCGTCACCGAAGTGAGTTCGTTGATCTGCAAGCCTTCGATCGCGCCTGAGACTGCGCTCCACTGCACGCTGTCCGGGAAGACGAACGAGAAGTCGCGTGCCACCGACTGGAAGCGCGAAAGGTCGCGAATTACCGGCTTGCGCAGCGGCGTTTCAAGCAATGTTTGCGCGGCTACTTCAGCGAGCACGCAGGTCTGCTTCAGCTTGCGACGCTGCGCTTCCGCAGCGTTGAGTTCGCCAAAGCTTGCGACGATCTTGCCATCGAGCAGCGCGTTTGCGCCGCGTCCTGCTTCGATCCACGAAGGCAGATTCTCCGCTGAGAAACTCACCGTGCCAGCGAACTTCGCAAGCACCGCTTCGATCGCTCCCTTGGCCTCGTAAAAGAGTGCATCCGCAGCCGTGTAGAGCGCGGTCGCGCGCGCGTTGCCGGTGAGGCCGAGCGAAAGCGATTGCTGCTCGCGCACCTCTGCGGTCGAGCCGAGGAAGATTGTGCCGAGCTCGAACAAGCGCACCGCCTCCACATCGCGGTTCAAGTTCAGCGCCAGCGCAGCGGTCATGTTCGCCGTGAGCGCAGGGCGCAACATGCCCGCTTCTTCGCTCAGCGGGTTGCCCATCGGCACCGCAGGCGCGCTCGCAAACAACGCAGCTGCCTCTGCTGAAACGAAGGTGCTCGTGATCGCTTCGCTGAAGCCCAGCGCGCGCAGCGTGGTGCGGATCGCGGCTTCCTGCTCGGCGTGCGGCAGGTCCACGACCTCGCCCGCAAACGTCGGCAGTGTGTCCGCGAAACGGTTGTAGCCGTAGACGCGCGCGACCTCTTCGATCAAGTCGATTTCGCGCTCAAGATCGAGGCGCCACGAAGGCAGCTTTGCGGTGAATTCACCTGCCGCGCCGGTCGGCGTGAGCACGCAGCCCAGCGCCGCCATGTACCGCGTGATGAGTTCCGCCGAAAGTTCGCTCCCATCGAGCGTGGTGCCAAGATGACGCTGCACTTCTTTCACGCGCAGCGCAATCGGCGCGCGGTCAGCGGTCTTCGCGGCGAGTGCGGGAACGGTCACATCGACGAGCGGGCCTTCGACTTCGCCGCCAGCCTGCTCGAGCACCAGGCGCGTGATGAGCGCGTTCGCCACCGGCGCGGCGTTGAAGTCAGCGCCGCGCTCAAAGCGATGCGAAGCATCGGTATGCAGACCGTGACGACGCGAACTGGCGCGAATCGTCGCAGGCTCGAACCACGCGGCCTCGACGAGAATGTTCTTCGTCTCCTCGGTGACGCGCGAATCCCATCCGCCCATTACGCCGGCAAGGCCAAGCGCCTTCTTCTCATCGGCCACCACGAGGTCATCGGCGACGAGCACCTTCTCGGTGCCGTCAAGCAGCCGCAGCTTTTCACCAGCTTTGGCGCGGCGTACAACGATCGCGCCTTCGATCTTGTCGAGGTCAAACACATGCGTGGGCTGGCCCATCGCGAGCCAGCCAAAATTCGTCACGTCCACCGGGCCAGAGATCGGCTTCTGGCCGAGCGCCGCAAAATACTCGGCGATGAGACCCGACGCAGGCTTCACGGTGACGCCGCGAATGACGCGCGTGGTGAAGCGACCGCAGAGGTCTTCTGCCTCAATGCGAACGGGGTAGCCTGCGCCTTCGCGCGACTGCTGCACCGGAGCGGCGAGCGCGTCGGTCAGCGGCTTCAGCGGCACGTTGTAGATAGCGGCCACTTCGCGCGCGACGCCGTAGTGGTTCATCGCGTCGACGCGGTTGGTGGTGATGTCCATCTCAAAGCGCGTGCCCTTGCCATCGGCAAAGGGGAACTCGCCTTCGACGGCGATGCCGCGGAGGGTGAGGTCCTCGGCAAGCTGGCGGTCGGAGACCGGAAGTTCAGGCAGAAACGAGCGAATCCAAGGCGTAATCAGGTTCATTGCAGTCGAAATCTATTGTCGCAGACGACCAGCCACCGACCGGGTAACCGGGGTCTCGATTTTGAGACCTGGGGTAGCAGGATGTCTGGCGAGTCGATATTTCGCTACAGCCCTGTCTCAATTCGAGATGCGAGGCCGGCAGCTTTTTCAGCGGGCACTTCAGTAGATATAGAAAATATTTGCATCAATACACTTTCGCTCTTCATCTGCTTCGAGTAGAGTGGTGAAACCGTAGCAGACGGCGACGAGCCCCGGCTCCGCTGGCAGGCTTCACCCACAGGAGATTTCTCGATTATGAAGAAGACGATTCTTGCAGCAGCGGCCGCTCTCATTCTGAGCCCGGCTATGGGTGCTTTCGCGCAGGCGAGCACGTGGACCATCGACTCGGCGCACTCGTCGGCCAGCTTTGAAATCCGCCACATGGGCGTGTCGAACGTGCGTGGCGCGATCTCGAACATCAAGGGCTCGGTCGTTTGGGATGAGAAGGATCTGACCAAGGATTCGGTCGTGGCCGACCTCGACGCGACCACCGTGAACACCAACATGGACGCACGCGACAAGCACCTCAAGTCGCCGGACTTCTTCAACGTCGAGAAGTTCCCGACGATCCACTTCCAGTCCAAGAAGGTGACGCGCGAAGGCGGCAAGCTGGTGGTGTGGGGCGACCTGACCCTGGCTGGCGTGACCAAGCCTGTGAAGCTCGACGTCGACGGCCCCGTTCCCCCGCAGAAGGGCATGAAGGGCGGACTCGTGAGCGGCTTCTCCGCATCGACCGTGATCAAGCGCGCTGACTTCGGCTTCGGCGGCAAGTACGCTCCCCCGATGCTCGGCGACGAAGTGAAGATCACCATCGACATGGAAATCGACAAGCAGTAACTCGCTTGCGAGGAACTTCGCGAAGGGCCACCGGCAACGGTGGCCCTTCGCTTTTGCAGCCTGTGAGTCTGCTTCCGCTTTTGCTCGTCTAAACGAGAAAGCGCAGCAGCGTGCGAAGGAGTGTGTGGATGTTGGCAGCAGCGTGGTCACGGCGACGGTTTCTTGGTGCAGCAACATTGGCCGCAGGAGCAACGTTCGCACCGAAGGCGATGTGGGCCGAAGAGCTCGATCCGCGCGTGGACAGCATCGTCGCGAAGACGATCGGTATCGACACGCACAACCACATCGACCTGCCGATGACGCCTGCAGACTTGCCCGGTCCGCAGATCGACCTCGTCGGCGAGATGTCGCGCTCGGGCCTATCGGCCATCTGTGCGACCTTTGCGACGGACTATGAGCAGGGCGCGCCGTATGAGCGCTTTGAAACGGCGTTGACCGCGATGGACAAGCAACTCGAGTTGAACCACATGAAGCGCGCGCTGAACCTGGTCGACATTCGCTCGGCGCACGGCGGCGGACGCAAGACCGTCATCCAGTCCGTCGAAGGCGCACACTTTCTCGAAGGCCAGCTCGATCGCTTGAAGGGTGCTTATGATCGTGGCCTGCGGCATCTTGGCGTTCTTCACGACAGCGACGCCAGCGTGCCGCTGGGCGACGTGTATACGAACGCGCCGAAGCTCAATGGCCTCACGCCGTTCGGTGCGGATGTCATCCGCGAGGCCAATCGCCTGGGCATGTTGGTGGACCTCGCACACGGCAGCAAGAAGACGACCGCCGATGCGGTGAAATTTTCGAAGACGCCGATCCTGATCTCGCATACCGGGCCGGATTGGCGACTGGGCAGCAACGAGCGCATGGCACAGATGATGCGTCCGCGCCTGATCAGCAAGGAGCACGCGAAGCTTGTCGCCGATGCGGGTGGCGCGGTGGGCGTATGGCTGCACCTCACCGACACGCCGCTCGAGTACGCGCAGAACCTGCGTGCGATGGTGGACGTGATCGGCGTCGAGCATGTGTGCGTGGGCACGGACACTAAGCTGACGCCTGCGACGCCGCGCAAATTCGCGCGACCGGCGAACTTCCCCAAGCCGCCGCAGCAGAACGGCACGCCTCCGGGGCAGAACGGCACGCAGACGCATGCACACCCCGGCGAACGCACGAACCTCGGCTGGGAAGGCGAGACGCAGGGCTTCTACTACGTGGTCGCGGACGCAATGCTGAAGGTCGGCTTCACGCCGGAGGAGATCGCGAAGATCGGCGGCGACAACTACCTGCGCTTGTTTGAAGCAGCCACGCAGTAAAGCCTGCGCAGATGAAGCCGCCGAAGCCTCGGCGGCTTTCGCGCATCTGAAGACGCATGAAGCTGATTGCGATTGAAGAACACTTCCTCACGCCAGAGATTCGCGCTGCATGGGAAGCCTCGGCCATCGGCACCGAAGGCACGTCGGGCTTTGACGCGGGCGATTTGGAAGAGCGGTTGAACAACCTCGCCGAAGGTCGCCTCGCGCTGATGGATGAAGCGGGCGTGGAGGTGCAGGTGCTCTCCGTGACGACACCTGCGCTGCACAATCTGGAGCCAGCGGAAAGCATTGAGCTTGCGCGCCAGACGAACGACCTTGTCGCTGCAGCGATTGCAAAACATCCGGCACGCTTTGAGGGCTTCGCGGTGTTGCCGATGGCTGCCCCGGAAGAAGCTGCGCGCGAGTTGGAACGCTGCATCACGCAACTCGGCTTCAAGGGCACGATGCTCTGCGGTCGCACGCGCGACAAGAACCTCGACCATGCAGAGTTTCGCCCGGTACTGGCCATGGCCGCAAAGCTTAACGCGCCGGTCTTCATTCATCCGCAGATTCCGCAGCGTGCCGTACGCGAGGCTCTCTACGGCGGCTTCGGCGAGCCCATCGACACAGCCTTCGCGGCCTTCGGCCTCGGCTGGCATTATGAGGCGGGCATACAGTTCCTGCGGCTCATCCTCAGCGGCGTCTTCGACGAGCAGCCAAACCTGCAGATCATCCTCGGCCACTGGGGCGAGGTGGTGCTCTTCTACCTCGAGCGTCTGGCGAACCTCTCGCGCGTCGCGAAGCTGCAACGCTCCGTCGCCGAGTACATGGCGCAGAACCTCTATGTCACGCCGAGCGGCATGTGGAGCGAAGAGTATCTGCAGCGCGCGTTGAAGGTCGTCGGCCCCGAACGCATCTTGTTCTCGATGGACTTTCCGTACCAGTACAGGCCGGGTCGCTCGGGGCGTACCTTCGCCGAGAACTGCGGGCTCTCACCCGAGGAGAAAGAGCTCTTCGCGCACGGCAACTGGGAACGCTTGACGGCTGCGATCGAGCGTTAAGCGATCGCGTTGGGGTTCAGTCGTTCGGCGGCGCGGATCGGCAACAAGATGCGGAAGGTCGTGCCCTGGTTGGGCGCTTCGGTGCGCGTGTCGAACTTCAGGATGCCGCCGTGGCGTTCGAGAATTTCTGCGCTGATCGACAGGCCAAGCCCTGTGCCGCCCACACCCTTCGTGGTGAAGAATGGCTCGAAGAGCTTCTCGCGCACTTCACCGGGAATGCCATCACCGGTGTCCGTGACGATGACCTCGACGAACTCACCCTTGGTTTCCATGGATACGGCCAACATGCCACCACGCGGCATCACGTCCATCGCGTTCTCCACGAGGTTTGCGATGACCTGGCGAATTTCGCCTGCGCGGCACTCCACATCTGGCAACTCGGGCGACCAGCGCTTGCCGACGGTGATGCGGCGGCGCTGCAACTCCTTGCCAAAGAGCACCAGCACTGATTCGACCAGCTCCGGCAGCGACGCGGGCGCGGCGGCCTGGGGCTGGCGATAGAACTTCAGCGTGTGCGTCGTGATCTCGGCGACGCGGCGAAGTTCCGCCTGCGCCTGCTGCAGATAAGAAGCCGCATCAGGGCTGATCTCGCTCAACTCTGCGAGGTAGATGAGATTCGTCACAGCCTCGAGCGGGTTGTTGACCTCATGCGCGACTGAGGCGGCGATGCGGCCTGCGGCGCTGAGCTGTCCGGCCACACGCGTGGCCTCCTGCGCGTTGATCTGCGCATCGTGCGCAAGGTTCAGCAGGCGAAGGCGGTCCTGATAAGAAACCACAAGCAGCAGGAAGGTAAAGATGAGCGCGTTGCCCACGCCGATGCGCGCCAACGTCGCGCCGGAAGCATCGCCGGGGAAGTACAGCGATACCGTTCCGGGCTCGAGCATCATGGCCTGCATACCGCTGTAGTGCATGCCGCAAATGGCGAGTCCGATGACGAGCGCGCCGGCTACCTGGTGGCGCATGTCGAAGTCTGCGCGGCTGCTCCAGTGCAGCAGCAGCAGCGCGGTGAGCGAGGCGGCGAGTGCGATCACGCAGGAGGCGATGAGCCACGAGGTCATCCACATCTCCGGCAGGCTGAAGCGCACCGCAGACATGCCGATGTAATGCATGCAGCAGATGCCCGTGGCGACGAAGATCGAACCGAGCGCCAGGCGGATCTTCGAGGGGCGCTTCGGCCCGATCGCCAGACTCATCGCAACAATGGAAGCGATGATCGACGCGACCATCGAGACCAATGTGCGGCTGACGGAGTAGTAGAGCGGGAAGGGCGGCACCCAGGCCAACATGCCGACGAAGTGCATCGACCAGATGCCGAGTCCGAGCACGAGTCCGCTGGCGAGGATCCAAAGCGTGGTGCGCTGGCTACTACGCGCATGGCGCACAGACTCAAACGCCGCAAACCCCGAAAGGGCGGCGATGGCGTACGACAAAGAGATGGTCCACCAATCGTAATAACCGAGCACGATGCCTGAAACTCCGCGTTTGTGTCGCCAGTATATAGGTAGCGAGTCAGCAAGATAGCGCGCAAGCGGGGCAGTGGGTTACCACGAAAGGGGTGCGCGGGATCTCTACGCGAACTGCTCGAGGAAGCGGTTGTCGCCGGAGTAGAGCAGGCCGATATCGCTGATGCCGTACTTCATCATCGTGATGCGGTCCACGCCCATGCCGAAGGCGAAGCCGGAGATCTTCGAGGTGTCGTAGACCGGGTCCTTGCCGAGTTCGATGCGGCGCTGGTTCACGGCTTCGAAGACGTTCGGGTCGACCATGCCGCAGCCCAGCAGCTCGATCCAGCCGGAGTGCTTGCACTTGCGGCAGCCCTTGCCGCCGCAGAAGATGCAGGAAATCTGCACGTCCGCGCTCGGCTCGGTGAACGGGAAGAACGACGGGAAGAAGCGCGTCTTTACGCTCGATCCGAAGAATGCCTTCATCGCGTGGTCGAGCGTGCCCTTCAGGTCGCTAAAGGTGATGTTCGTGTCCACGCAGAGGCCTTCGACCTGGTGGAAGACCGGCGAGTGCGTTGCGTCGGACTCGTCGTTGCGGTGCACCTTGCCGGGGATGACGAGGCGCAGCGGAGGCTCTTCCATCAGCATCGAGCGGATCTGTACCGGCGAAGTGTGCGTGCGCATCAGCAGGCGTTCGCGCAGTGGCTTGCCTTCCTGGTCGGCGATCACGAGCGTGTCCTGCGTGTCGCGCGCGGGGTGGTTCGGCGGGAAGTTCAAGCTTTCGAAGTTGTAGAAGTCGCTTTCAACCTCGGGGCCGAGGCGTGTCGAGTAGCCCATCTTGCGGAAGACGTCGACGATCTCCGCCATGGTCTTCACGAGCGGGTGCTCTGCACCCACAGGCTGCGTCGTGCCGGGCAGCGTGATGTCGAGCGAGGAGACGGTGACCTTCGCGGTGCCGGTTCCAGCGTTTTCGAGCGCGCCTTCGATGGCTTCCTTGAGCGCGTTGAAGCGCTGGCCGATGAGCTTCTTGCCTTCGACGGGCGCGGTCTTCAGCCAGGCGTCGGAGAGCTGCTTCAGCCGGCCCTGCTTGCGGCCCAGCCATTCGAGGCGGAATGCCTCGGCATCAAAACCCGGCGAGGCAATGGTGCTCTGCGCATCGGCGAGCACGGCGGCAAAGGCCTTGTCGATGGCCTCGGGCGAAAAGTCGGTGAGTTGCTGAATGTCCAACAGTCGGTCCTTACAAAGCGCGCCAAAGGCTGCGCGAAAACGATGCTTCTATCTTACGGCCACATAGCCCAGCCCACGACCAGCAACATCAATGCTCCGATCCAGAGGCTGCGTTTGTCGGTGCAGGCCCAGACGACTGGATCGTCGTGCATTTCGCCGCGACTGGTTAGCATCCATACCTGGCTCAGCCACAAAAGCAGCACCGGAATCACCAGCCATAAGCGACCCAGATGGCGGTAAAGGAGGGCGGTTTCCGGGTTCGACACATACATCGCCATGACGACGACGGAGGCGTAGGCCGCGCCGGTTCCCAGCGAGCGCAGCTGCTCCAGGTCAGCGATGAAGTAGCCGCGGCCGTTGGTGATCGCGCCGCCGCGCTCGCGCAGCCCCTCCAGCTCGGAGAAGCGCTTCACAAACGCCAGCGAGAGGAAGAAGAAGACGCTGAAGCCGGCCAGCCAGGGCGAAATCGGCACGCCCGTCGCTTTGGATCCGGCGATGATGCGCACGGTGTAGAGGCCACTGAGCACGAAGACGTCCAGCAGAAGCTTCTTCTTCAGGTAGAAGGAGTAGGTGAGCGTCGTGACGGTGTAGACGGCGAGCCAGAGCAGGAACCCATACGGCCGATCAAGCGTATAGGTGCCAGGAGTGGCATCCACGATGTGGGGCAGCGCAATCGCCAGTGCGACCGAGAGGGCCAGCAGAAGCCCTACGCTCACGAAGCCGGCGAACATCGACAAATCACCCGCCGCGAAAGGCCGACGGCGCTTACTGGGATGGCGCCGGTCTGCCTCGATATCCAGCAAGTCATTGATAATGTAGGTCGCTGAAGCGCACAGGCCAAAGCTGAAGAAGGCCGTGGTGGCCCCGGCAGCGGTGGCCAGATCGACGCGGTGTGCCAGCAGCAGCGGCACGAAGATCAGCACGTTCTTCGCCCACTGGTGCAGGCGAACCGCTTTCAGCCAGCTCTTCAGGGTGGAGTTCCGGTCCTCGAAGGTTGCCGCCGGAACGAAGCCGGCTTTCTTCAGGCCGGCGGTCAGGGAGCTGTGCGGGTTCGCAACCATCGGGGCTTCGCAGGCGGTCAGCAGCTTGATGTCCGGCTTGGCGTTGCCGATGTAGCAGAAACCGCGCTTGCCGAAACGTTGCTCGAAGGCGGCGAGTTTATTGCCGCCGGCGAGGTTGGTTTCGCCGTCGGAGGCCAGAACGCCCGCGAAAATGCCAATATGCGCGGCCACGCGTTCGGCGAGCGTCTTGTCGGCGGCGGTGGCGAGATAAATGGCGCGTCCGCGCCCATGCTCCTGACGCAGCCATGTAAGCAGGGGGCGGTTGTAGGGCAGGTGCTCCACGTCGAGTTCGACCGCACGGGTGACTTCGAGCTTGAAGCGCGCCTTACCCTTGGCGATCCAGCCGGGAACCTGCAGGATTTTCTCGGGGTGTCGCCGCAGCAGGGCGAGCAGGGAATCGTGCAGGGTGTCGGATTTCGTCAGTGTGCCGTCAAGGTCCACACAGAGAGGCACATCGGGGGGCAAAACGCCTTCTGGGGGCATGACGAACTCCGGCACGGGCAAGACCGCTCCTTCGCAATAAGGTTGTCGGGGTGGATTCCGGCGACCGCGAAACTCTGTGGATGACTCCTCCGTCACTATACCGTCAGTGAGAAAGTCTTTCTGCGACGTAACTTTGCCGATTCGCATCTGACGAAGGAATTATTTCCAGCCAGTATAGTGGCTGATGGTTGCTCGTGTTTGCATCCAATGAACACGAACTCATCGGCCCCGCACCCAGAACCACCTATTTCCACCAGGAGTCTCACCCCGCAGATGTCTGACCCACACAATGAACCTCGCCAACAGCCCACTGTGACCGACCCGTCGCACCTGCTCCCGGAGCATGCAACGGAGACTACTGCCGGCACGAGCAAGCGGCGGTTGTGGATTGTCGTTTTCATTGTGCTGCTCGTGGTGGCCATCATCTTCTGGCGCATCCACTCGAACAACGTGGCGACCGCGGCGCAGGCGAAGAAGGATGCCGCTGCGGCAAATCGTCCGGTGCCGGTGCAGACCTATAACGTGCAGCAGAAGACCGTTCCGGTCTTCCTGAGCGCGCTGGGTACGGTGACCGCATACAACACTGTGACGCTGAGCTCGCGCGTCGACGGCCAGTTGTTGCAGGTGAACTTCCGCGAAGGTCAGGCTGTGAAGAAGGGCCAACTGCTGCTGCAGATCGACCCGCGCCCCTACCAGGCGACGCTCGACCAGGCGCTCGGAACCCTGGCGAAGGACGAAGCGAACCTGAAGTATGCGCAGGCGGAAGCGCAGCGTTACTCGGCTCTCTACCAGGCCGGCGTCGTCAGTAAGGAATCGCAGCAGACGCAGGTTTCGACCGCCGGGCAGGCGGAAGGAACGGTGAAGGCTGACCGCGCTGCGGTGGAGTCGGCTCGCGTTAACCTCGGCTACACCCGCATTTACTCGCCGATCGACGGTGTCGTCGGTCTGCGTCAGGTCGATCCCGGCAATCTCGTCACCGCCGCCAGCAACACCGGTCTTGTGGTGATCACGCAGATCCATCCGATCGCGGTGGTCTTCACGCTGCCGGAAGATCAGATTCCGCTGGTGCAGAACGCCCTCAAGGGTGGCGCCAAGTTGGTCGCCGAAGCGTATGACCGTTCGGACTCGCACAAGATTGCGGCGGGTACGCTGCTGACGATCGACAACCAGATCGACACGACGACCGGCACGGCCAAGCTGAAGGCCATCTTCGAGAACACCGACGGCAACCTCTTCGCCAACCAGTTCGTGAACGTTCGCCTGATCCTGCGCGAGCGTCAGAACGCCACGCTGATTCCGACCGCGGCGATCCAGAGCGGCACGCAGGGCGACTATGTCTTCGTCGTCAATGACGGCCCGACGCCCGAGAACAAGAAGAAGAACATGCCCGCCACCTCCAAGGGAGAGAAGGCCGGTAAGTCGGACGACACGAGCACCGCTGACAGCAACGACAACAAGCCCAAGTACCACGCCGATCAGGTGCCGGTGCATGTGGACTTCGTCATCGGCACGATGTCTGTGCTGAAGGACGGCGAGCTAAATGGCGGCCAGCAGGTCGTCGTCGACGGCCAGGAGAAGCTGGTGGACGGCAACAACGTGACGCCGACCGCGGCGAAGACGCCGCCCGCGCCCGCGACCGGCAGCAGCTCGATGAGCGGCTCCGAGCAGAGCACGCCCGTATCCCCGGCCTCCGGACACCATGCGCATAATGCGTCCGGACCGGGCTCCACCGTGAGCGGAGGCCAGAACTAGTGAGTCCTTCACGGCCATTCATCCTGAGGCCGGTGGCCACCACGCTGTTGATGGTGGCCATTTTGCTAGCGGGCTTTGTCGCCTACTCGCAACTGCCGATCTCTGCGCTTCCTGAAGTCGATTACCCCATCATCCAGGTCACGACCTTCTACCCCGGAGCCAGCCCCGAGGTGATGGTCAACGCTGTTACGTCTCCGCTGGAGCGTCAGTTCGGCCAGATTCCCGGCTTGCAGCAGATGACCTCCGTCTCCTCGGGAGGCGGTTCGGTCATTACGCTTGAGTTCACGCTTTCGGAGTCGATCGACGTCGCGCAGCAGGACGTGCAGGCCGCCATCAATGCGGCCAACAGCTACCTGCCCACCGATCTGCCGAATCCGCCGGTCTACGCCAAGGTGAACCCGGCCGACGCGCCGATCATGACGCTGTCGCTGACCTCGGCTTCCTTGCCGTTGTCGAAGGTGGAAGACCTCGCCGACACCGTGCTCGCGCAGAAGATCTCGCAGCTCTCCGGCGTCGGTCTTGTGTCGATCGCCGGTGGCCAGAAGCCCGCCGTGCGTATCCAGGCGAACCCGACCGCATTGGCCAGCTACGGCATGTCCCTTGAGGACATCCGTACGGCGATTTCCTACGCGAACGTCGATCAGGCCAAGGGCTCGATGAACGGCCCGCGCCAGGCGTACACCATCGGTGCCAACGACCAGTTGCTCACGGCAGATGACTATCGCAACGTCATCATCGCGTACCGCAACGGCTCGCCCGTGCGCTTGAGCGATATCGCCAACACCGTCGACTCTGCCGAGAACCTCTATCAGGCTGCGTGGACCGGCAAGGCTGCGGTCGAAGAGCATGAGAGCAAGGACGCAGCGGGCAACAAGATCACCGTTCCTGCGACGCAGGCCTCGCTCGATCCTGCGGTGCTGATCAACATTCAGCGCCAGCCGGGTGCGAACATCATCGGTGTCGTCGATCTCGTGCAGGGGCTGTTGCCCAAGCTGCAGGCTTCGCTGCCGGCAGGCGTCAAGCTCGAGGTCCTCACCGACCGAACGAACACCATCCGCGCTTCCGTCTCGGACGTGAAGTTCGAGCTCGGGCTCACCATCGCGCTCGTCATCATGGTGATCTTCCTCTTCCTGCGTTCGCTGGCGGCGACGGTGATCCCGGCCGTCGCGGTACCGCTGTCGATCGTGGGTACGTTCTGCGCGATGTACCTGTTGGGCTACTCGCTCGACAACCTCTCGCTGATGGCGTTGACCATCTCGACCGGCTTCGTTGTCGACGACGCCATCGTGATGATCGAGAACATTGACCGCTACCTCGAGATGGGCGACACGCCTCTCGAGGCCGCGCTCAAGGGCTCCGAGCAGATTGGCTTCACGATTCTCTCGCTGACCGTTTCGCTCATCGCCGTGCTGATCCCGCTGCTCTTCATGGGCGACATCGTCGGCCGTCTCTTCCGCGAGTTCGCGGTCACGCTTTCGGTGACGATTCTCGTTTCGGCTGTGGTGTCGCTGACGCTTACGCCGATGATGTCCGCGCGCCTGCTGAAGCACAAGCCGGAAAGCGAACGCGGCAAGTTCTACAACATCAGCGAGAAGTTCTTCCAGGACACGATCGCGCTCTACGGTCGCGGCGTGAAGTGGGTGCTTTCGCACCAGACGCTCACGCTCATCGTTACGGTAGCCACGTTCGTCTTCACGGTGTGGCTCTACATCATCGTGCCCAAGGGCTTCTTCCCGGTGCAGGACACGGGCGTCGTGATGGCGATCACCGAAGCGAGCCAGGGCACGAGCTTTGCCGCGATGGGTGAGCGTCAGCAGAAGCTCGCCAAGGCGCTGCTGGAGGACCCGGACGTCGTCAACCTCTCGAGCTTCATCGGTATCGACGGCACCAACACCACGCTCAACTCAGGCCGTATTCAGATTGACCTGAAGGACCGCGACGAGCGCTCTGCGGACATCTCAACCGTGATCGCTCGCCTGCAAAAGAAGGCCGACGCCGTTACAGGAATTCAGACATATCTGCAGGCCTCGCAGGACCTCACGGTAGAAGATCGCGTCTCGCGTACGCAGTATCAGTACTCGGTTACGGACCCGAACTCCGCTGAACTTGCGATGGCGACAGATAAGATCGTCGCTGCGCTGGAGAAGCTGCCGGAGTTGCGAGACGTGGCCAGCGACATGCAGATCAACGGCCTCGGCACGCAACTGGTGATCGATCGTGACACGGCATCGCGCCTCGGCATCACGCCGCAGAACATCGATGACGTACTCGACGACGCGTTTGGTCAGCGTCAGGTCTCCACGATCTTCACGCAGCTCAACCAATACCACGTAGTGCTCGAGGTTGCGCCGAACTTCCAGCAGACGGTGGATGCGCTGAAGAACCTCTACGTCGCGAGCTCGAACGGCACGCAGGTTCCGCTCTCTACGCTGATCACCGTGCAGCCCACGGCGGCAGCACTTTCCATTGGCCGTCAGGGACAGTTCCCCGCAAACACCATCTCCTTCAACCTTGCTGAAGGCAAGAGCATCGGCGATGCCGTGGATGCGGTGAACAAAGCGGTGAAGCAGCTCAAGCTGCCGCTCAGCGTGCAGTCCCAGTTTGAAGGTACGGCGTCGGCGTTCGAGGCTTCGTTGCAGAACGAGCCGCTGCTCATCCTCGCCGCACTCATCACGGTGTACATCGTGCTCGGCGTGCTTTATGAGAGCTACATTCATCCGGTCACGATTCTCTCCACCTTGCCTTCAGCAGGTGTAGGTGCGTGCCTGGCGCTGCTGCTCTTCCATGAGGACCTTTCGGTCATCGCGCTGATCGGCATCATCCTGCTCATTGGCATCGTGAAGAAGAACGCCATCATGATGATTGACTTCGCGCTGGAAGCAGAGCGCGAGCAGGGCATGGAGCCGGAGGAAGCGATCTATCAGGCTTGCCTGTTGCGCTTCCGCCCGATCATGATGACGACGATGGCGGCATTGCTCGGTGCGGTGCCGCTGGCGTTCGGTTCCGGCACGGGATCAGAGCTGCGTCGTCCGCTGGGCATCTCGATCATCGGCGGCCTCATCATCTCGCAGATTCTTACGCTGTTCACCACGCCTGTGGTCTACCTCTTCTTCGATCGCATCGGCCGCAGGTATCTGGGCACGGCGAAGGCAGATGAGGAGCTTTACGAACACACGCACGGCGGCCAGCATCGCCCGGACCATCCGCATCCTGCGGAGCAGCACTAGGCGGAATAGTTACGCATGAGCTTTGAGAATCCTCAACCCGGCGACAGCACACCGCACGACGCACCGAAGCCTGGCGACTACGCCAAGGCGCACGACAACGGTGGACCGAGCGATCGCGCAGGCGCACACGCGCCTGAGGCGCCGCACGTCACCGCGCAGGAGCTGAACGAAAGCGACGAACCGGTCGGCGGCGTGCATTTCTCTGCACCGTTCATCAAGCGGCCCGTCGCTACGTTCCTGCTTTCCATCGCGATCATCATCGCGGGCTGCGTGGCGTACAAGCTGTTGCCTGTTTCGTCGCTTCCGCAGGTCGAGTTCCCGGTGATCGCCGTCGGCGCGCAGTTGCCCGGCGCTGATCCTACGACGATGGCCTCCTCGGTGGCGACTCCGTTGGAGCGTCAGTTCTCGCGCATCGCTGGCGTGAACGAAATGACCTCGACCTCTTCTACGGGATCGACCTCGGTCATTCTGCAGTTCGATCTTTCGCGTGACATCAACGGCGCAGCCCGCGATGTGCAGGCGGCCATCAACGCTGCCCGCGCACAGCTTCCCGCGAACCTGCCGTCGAACCCGACGTACCGCAAGATCAACCCGGCGGACTCGCCGATTCTGATTCTCGCGCTCACGTCGGACAACGCCACCCGCGCGCAGATGTACGACGCGTCCGACTCCGTACTGGCGCAGAAGATTGCGCAGGTCGACGGCGTCGGCCAGGTGTTTACGGGCGGCTCAGCCAAGCCTGCGGTCCGCATCGAAGCCAACCCGTACATGCTTACCAGCTTCGGGCTTTCGCTGGATGACGTGCGCGCGGCGATGACCAGCGTGAACGTGCTGAAGCCGACCGGCTACATCAACGGTACGGACCCGGCCTCGACGCGCACACGCATCGCGACGACCGACCAGATCACCGGCGCGGCAGCGTATCGGCCGCTCATCATCGCGACCAACCGTGGCCCCATTTCAAACGCCACCGCGTCCACCGGGCTGCCGTCGTCGGAGTCTGCATCGACCTCGACCACGACGAACAGCAGTACGAGTTCCTCCAAAACTCCGAGCTCTGCGGCGAGCAGCAGCAGCGCGGTGTCGTCTACTTCGACCTCGGCGTCGTCTTCAAGCAGCAAGGCGTCCACGACGACGAGCAACAGCACGACCGTGGCGAACTTTGCGACCTCCAAGGTCACCGACGTTGGTTCGGCCAATGAGCACGGCATCGTGCGACTCTCGGATGTGGCATCAGTTGTCGACGAGATGGAAGACATCCACACGATGGGTCTCTTCAACGGCAAGCCTGCGATTCTGGTCGTGGTCTTCAAGTCGCCGGGTGCGAACGTCATCGAGACGGTCGACAACGTGTTGAAGCAGTTGCCGGCGCTTCAGGCTTCGATTCGTCCTGACATCAAGCTGCAGGTCGTGCTGGACCGCACGCTTTCCATCCGCGCTTCGTTGAAGGACGTTGAGCGCACGATGATCATCTCCATCCTGCTGGTGGTGCTGGTCGTCTTCGTCTTCCTGCGCGAAGGCCGCTCCACGGTGATCCCGTCGGTGTCGGTGCCGCTGTCGCTGCTGGGCACCTTCGGCGTGATGTGGCTGCTGGGCTACACGCTGGACAATCTCTCGCTGATGGCGCTCACCATCTCTACGGGCTTCGTCGTTGACGATGCCATCGTCGTGATCGAGAACATCATGCGCCATCTCGAGATGGGCAAGAAGCCGTTTGAAGCCGCGATGATCGGCTCCAAGGAAATCGGCTTCACCGTGTTGTCGATGTCCATCTCGCTGATCGCGGTGTTCATTCCGATTCTGTTGATGCCAGGCATCATCGGTCGTCTCTTCCGCGAGTTTGCGGTGACGCTTTCGGTGGCGATCGCCGTGTCGCTCGTCGTCTCGCTGACGACCACGCCGATGCTCTCAGGCAAGTTCCTGAAGGAACATAAGGAAGAGAACAAGGGCTGGTTCTATCGCACGGGCGAGAAGCATCTTGCGTGGCTCACCGGAGAGTATGAGCGTGGCCTGCAGTGGGTGCTGCGTCATAAGATCGCCACGCTGGTCGTCTTCCTCATCACCTTCGCGCTCAACATCTACCTCTTCATCATCGTGCCGAAGGGCTTCTTCCCGGAGCAGGACACCGGCCGCTTGCAGGGCCAGTTGAAGACGCAGCAGGACACCAGCTTCAACACACTGCAGGCCGATGTGAAGAAGATGGCTTCGGTCATCGAGAAGGACCCGCAGGTTGAAAATACCCTTGCCTTCGTGGGTTCTGGTGGACCTGGTGGAGGCTCGTCGAACACGGCCTCGATGTTCATCGTGCTGAAGGATGCGGAGGCTCGTGCGAAGGCTGGCGAGACGGCGGACAAGATCATCACGCGCCTTCGTCCCCAGGTCTCGCACATGCCGGGTACGCAGATGTATCTGCAGAGCGCGCAGGAGTTGCGCATCGGCGGTCGAAGCTCCGCGACGATGTACCAGTACACGCTCACCGCAGACACCACCACGGACCTCGACAAGTGGTCGCCGTTGCTGATGGCCGAGATGCAGAAGATGCCCGAGCTGAAGGACATCGCGACCGACCAGCAGGACCAGGGCCTTGAAGCGCATGTCACCATCGACCGAGACACAGCTTCGCGCCTCGGTGTTTCGGCGCTCGCGATCGACTCGATTCTTTCGTCAGCGTATGGCCAGCGTCAGGTATCGACCGTGTACGGCGCGCTGAACCAGTACCATGTGGTGCTCGAGGTCGCGCAGCCGTTCCAGCAGTCGCCGGAGGCGCTGCGCACGCTCTATGTGAAGTCGAAGACCGGCGCGGAGATTCCGCTTTCGGCGATTACGAAGCTGACCACTTCGCGCATTCCGCTTGCCGTGAACCACCAGGGTTTGTCGCCGGCAGCCACGCTTTCGTTCAATCTCTCGGCAGGCTATTCGCTGGGGCAGGCGACGGATGCGATCAACGCTGCGCGTGTGCGTATCGGCGTGCCTTCTACGGTGAAGGGCGGCTTCGCTGGCACGGCGCAGGCCGCTGCAGCGTCGTTCAAGTCAGAGCCGTTGCTCATTCTCTTCGCGCTCTTCACGGTGTACATCGTGTTGGGTGTGCTCTATGAGAGCTTCATCCATCCGCTGACGATTCTCTCCACGCTGCCCTCAGCGGGTGTAGGCGCGCTGCTTGCGTTGCTGCTCTTCAAGATCGACCTTTCGGTCATCGCGATGATCGGCATCATCCTGCTCATCGGCATCGTGAAGAAGAACGCGATCATGATGATCGACTTCGCCCTGGTGGCCGAGCGCGAGCACGGCAAAACGCCGGAAGAGGCGATCTACGAAGCGTGCCTGCTGCGCTTCCGTCCCATCATGATGACGACGATGGCAGCACTGCTCGGTGCAATTCCGCTGGCGTTCGGCACGGGAACGGGCTCGGAGCTGCGTGTGCCGCTGGGCGTCACCATCATTGGTGGCCTGATTGTTTCGCAGTGCCTTACGCTCTTCACCACGCCGGTGATCTACCTGGTCTTCGAGTGGATCCGGCTTCATCTGCCGCTTTGGCGCCGCAGAATGCTTACTTTGCTGGGCTTCCCGCCGAAGCCTCACCACGAGATACCTGCGCACGGGCATCCTGCGGCTGGCGATTAGAACCCGTCCGGCCGTAGTATGCGTCTAAGTCATTGCTGCCTCATTCTTTGAACCAGATGCTCCGTCGCTCCTCCATCTTCGCGCTGCTGCTCGCCTCGCCGTTGTGCGCGACGATGGCGCACGCGCAGATGCATCATGTGGACGACCCCGACAAGGTCACACGCGCGGTCAGTGTTTACGAGTGGACCGGCTCGCTCGACAAACCGACCGCCTCGCGGCTTGTGCCGGTCACCGTGTTCATCGACGGCGAGTTCGAAGATGGTGGCACGTACCTCTCGCGGCCCGTGCCGTTTGCGTTGCTCTCGGGAAATCTGTACTCGGTCGAGGACGCCGGTAACGCGAAGGGCATCGTTGAGCTGAAGTACGCGCGCAAGGTGACGACCGCCGCCCCGGAAGATGAAGCGACCGGGGCAGGGAGCTGGTATGGCTATGGGGACTTCGTCATTCCGAAGCCGCCGAAGGTGAAGCCGGGCAAGCCCAGCCGTACTCCAGTGGCGATTGACGGTGGGGACAGCGACGATGGTGAGCCGCACTTTGTCGCGAAGCGCCCAGAGACGGACACGGCAAAGTCTGACGCGAACCCGCGGCGACCGCATCCGACCTCCAACGACGCGCAGGACGAAGAGAAGCCCACTCTCGCGCGCCGCGACGATGCCCTCGCCGACGACAAGAAGAAAAAGAAGCCCGGCAAGCCGCAAGGTTACGTGGCTGGCGTGGGCAATCTGAACGACGACCCCGACCGCCCGACGCTCTCGCACGGCAAGAAGCAGGACGAGACAACGATGCCGCTCACCGGCCTGCCCGCAGACATGCACCAGTCCATCGCGGTGTCTGACGCAGGTGCACGTCTGCAGCATCTCTTCCGCCGCTCATGGGATTCGTCCAGCGACGAAGCGCAGACGATCGCGGCGCTGCATGACATTGCGCTCGCGCAGTTGAAGCCCTACCTTGCGGCGAATCAGCTCGTTGCGGCGAAGGCTGTGGCTCCTGCTACATCCGCTCCAGCGAACGACGGTTCGCACCCCACGCTGGTGAATAAGACCACGGCCGCTGCCGGCGAGGATGACGGCGCGCCGCCGACGTTGAAGCGCACGCCGCAGGGCGTGAACACCGCAACGCATCCTGCGACGGCCCCCCCGCTTGCAGCGAAGGCCGCACCGAGCGCTGCTGCGGCACACAGATCCACCGCGCGCACCGCGAAGGCGAAGTCAGCCGCGCCGGTCGCGGTGAGCTTCATCAACGAGCAGGTCGAAGGTTTCCAGCTTAGCTACGGTGGCCTGCCAACGTTCGTCTACACCGCCGACGTCCCCGTTGCGATGGCAAAGGATGGCACCGCGCTGCTGGCGCACGTGGCGCTGGTGACGCAGCGGCTGCCCGAAGGCAACATGCAGGTGGCGCTCAGTTCTGTGACGGACTCCGCGCACAAAGCGCGCACGCCGTGGATGCGGTTTATCGACGTCGTCGACGCCGACGGCTCGCATCGCGCCAGCCTGCTCTTTGAGCGCCGCGCGAATACTTCGCGCGATTTTGTGCTCTACCGTTTGGTGACGGCAAAAGCACAACCGAGTTTCACCACCGCGCCGCTGGAGTAAGCCTTCGCCGCAGGGTACTCTTAAGAACGATGAGTGACGTAACGAACACCACCGCACCCAAGCAAATCGCCCTCCTCTTTCCCGGACAGGGCTCGCAAGCCGTCGGCATGGGCCGCGAGTTTTTCGAGAGCTACCCGGCTGCGCGCGAGGTCTTTGAAGAGGCCGATGACGCGCTCGGCTTTCCGCTTTCAAAGCTGATCTTCGAAGGCCCCGAGGACGACCTCAAACTCACCGAGAACACGCAGCCCGCGATCCTTACGATGTCGATCGCCGCCTGGCGTGTGCTGGAGCCAGAGCTCAAGTCGCGTGGCTTCGCGCCGAGCTTCGCTGCCGGTCACTCGCTCGGCGAATACTCCGCGCACGTCGCTGCGGGAACCTTCTCCTTCGCCGATGCCGTGCGCACCGTGCGTGCTCGCGGACAGTTCATGCAGTCCGCCGTACCTGCGGGGCTTGGTGCGATGGCCGCCGTGCTTGGGCTCGATGCCGAGCGCATCAACGACATCTGCGCGAGCGTTTCCGATGAGCTGACGCAGGCTCCGCCGGAGCATCCTGCTGACCCCGGCGAGCAGGCAGAAGCCGTGCTCGGCCAGGTGAAAGATGGCGACGATGTATCGCCCGCGCAGGCAGCTGCGCGCGTCAGTACGGTGGTCGCTCCGGCGAACCTCAACTCGCCGAACCAGACCGTCATCTCCGGCGAGAAGCACGCGGTGGAGATTGCCGTCGAGCGCCTGAAGGAAGCCGGCGCCTCGCGCACCGTGATGCTCCCCGTCAGCGCACCGTTCCACTGCGCGCTGATGCAGCCCGCGCAGGACCGCCTCGCCGGTCAACTCGAGTCCTTTGCCTTCAACGATCCCGCGCTGCCTGTCGTCGCGAATGTGGACGCGCGCGTGGTGCGTCGCGGCGCGGAGGCGCGCGATGCGCTGATCCGTCAGGTGACCGGCGCGGTGCGTTGGGTGGAGTGCATCGGCTTGCTGCGTGAGTCCGGCGCGACGCATTACATCGAAGTTGGCCCGGGCAAGGTGCTGAGCGGCCTCAACCGTCAGATCGACCGCGCGCTCGCCACGACGAACGTCGAAGACAAGGCGAGCCTGGAGAAGACGCTGGCCACGCTCCTCGCGTAGCTCCTCCGCCAGAACGCTCGGGGTTCGTTGAACAGTGGATCCAGCAACGACAAAGGCCTCGCCGATCTCTCGGCGAGGCCTTTGTCGTTTCCTCGTTGCGGTTACTTCTTCTTCTCGACGACCGGCTGGCCCATCATATCTACGACCACGACATCGCCCAGCTTCGCGTCCTTCAGCGACTGCTCAATCTTCGAGCGGTCGCCTGCGGTGACGATCACCAACTGGTCGGGGTGCAGGTCCTTGGCGGCCACCGCCTTCACATCATCGGCCGTCACAGCGCGATACTTCTCCGGCAGCTCCGCGTAGTAGGTCACGGGGAGCTTGAAGAGGAAGATGCCGCGCAGCGCTGCTGCCGTCGCACCGGTGGTCTCAAACTGACCGGGCAGTGACTGGATGCGAGCATCCTTGGCGCCCTTCAACTCGGCGTCGGTGACATTCGAGTCAGCAAAGCGCTTGATCTCGCCCATCATCTCCGTCGTGGCAGGAGCCGTCGCGTCCGTACGAATGAGGCCGCCCGCGAGGAACGTGCCGCCATCGGCATAGGCGCGGAAGCCCGAGCTCGCACCATAGGTGTAGCCGTGCTGCTCGCGAAGGTTCATGTTGATGCGCGAACCGAACGAACCACCGAGGATGAAGTTCATCACCTCGACCTTCGGCATGTCAGGCGAGCTCACCGGCAGGCCAGGACCAAAGGCCATCAGACCGGTCTGCGGTGCGCCAGGCTTGTCGATCAGCGCGACATACGTCGGCTTCACGTTAGGCTGCGTCGCCAGCACGGTACCGGCCGAAGGCTTGTTGTTCCAGCCGCCGAGGTACTGCTCTGCCAGCTTCTTCGCTTCTTCCAGCGTCACATCGCCGGTGATGACCAGCGCTGCGTTCGAAGGGCCGATGTGCGTGGTGTACCACTTCGGCAGTTCGTCAGCGGTCAGCTTCGTCACGCTGGTCGGTGTGCCGTTCGACGGCATACCGTACGCCGTGTCGCCGTAGAGAAGGTGCGGGCCGACGCGCTGCGCCATCACCATCACGTTGTCCGACGACTGCTGAATGCCGACGAGCGCGCGCTTCTTCAGACGATCGAAGTCCGCCTGCGAGAACGCCGGGTGCAGCACGACATCCGCAAAGAGCGGCATCATCTCGTTGGTGTGGTTCTTCAGGAAGGTCGTCGAAACATTCGAGCCATCCATCGTGATGCCCGCGTTGATGGTCGAGCCGGTGCGTTCCTCTGCCGCCGAAAGCTGCTCAACGTTCAAAGAAGCGGTGGCTTCGGTCAGCGTCTGCATCGCAAGCTGGGGGAGGCCGGCCTTGTCCACCGTGGTGGCGCCGGTGCCGGCGCGAGCCGCCAACGATACCGACACGATAGGCAGGGTGTGCTCTTCCGCCACCATCACCGTCAGGCCGTTCGCCAGGGTGAACACCTTGGGCACGGGAAGGTTGAACTTCACCGGCGCGGTTGCGACAGGCTTGGACTTGCGCCACTCCTGTGCGGTCTCAAACTCCGGCGTGTACGGATTGGTGAGCTTCACGTCCGCATCGGTGTTCTCCGGCGAACGCGGCACATCATCCACAACCTTCTTGCCCGGCACGGTGAGAACGACAACCGCGTGGTCCGGCGTCAGGTACTGGTCCGCCGCAGCCTTGGCCGAAGCCACGGTCACCGCGTTCATCGCAGCCACGTCCTTCGGCAGATAGTTCGGGTCGCCGGTGTACTGGTTGTAACGGTTCAGCGTGTCCGCCACGCCGCCGAAACCACCGAGGCGCTGCAGACCAAAGATCTTGCTGGAAAGCGCCTTGGCCTTGGCCGCCGTCACTTCCGCTTCCGTCGGGCCTTCGGCGTCGAACTTCTTGATGACATCCCAAATGATCGGCTCGATGTCTTCGAGCTTCACGCCCGGACGCGCCACGACAGAGCAGTTCGTGAAGCCCACGAGTTTCTCCGCATCGTCGCCGCATGTGACGCGCTGCGCAAGCTGCTTGTCATAGACGAGCGCCTTGTCCAGGCGGCTGACCTTCGCTCCACCGAGAGCGTCGATGGCAACGGCCAGCGAGTAGGAGTCCTTGGTGAAGGCCGCAGGCGTCAGCCAGCCGATGCTGATCATCGGAAGCTGCACGGTGTCGGTCACGGTCGCGCGCTTCTGCGCCGTAATCGGCGGCGTCTGCACGTTCACCGGAGGCACGGCCGGGCCCTTGGGGATCGGGCCGAAGTACTTGGTCAGCAGCGCCTTCAGCTTCACCATGTCGAAGTCGCCGGCGATGGCAAGCGTTGCGTTGTTCGGCGTGTAGAACTGCTGGTGGAACTCACGCACATCCGCAATGCGGGCTGCTTCCACGTCCGCGTGCGAGCCGATGACGTTGCCGTAGTAAGGGTGGTCCTTGGGGAAGAGCATGTGCATCAACTGCTCTTCGCCGAGGTCGTAGGGCTGGCCTTCGCCCTGGCGACGCTCGTTGCGCACCACGTCGCGCTGGTTAGCCAGCAGCGTGCGGTTCAGGCCTTCCATCAGGAAGCCCATGCGGTCCGACTCCAGCCACAGTGCCAGCTCGAGCTGGTTCGACGGCATGGTCTCAAAGTAGTTCGTGCGGTCCCACGCAGTGGTGCCGTTCACGTCGGTGGCGCCGGCTTCGTCCACGATCTTGATGTGCTGCTTCTCGCCCACGTGCTCGGAGCCTTCAAACATCATGTGCTCGAAGAGGTGCGCGAAGCCGGTGCGGCCGGGGCGCTCGTTGAGCGGGCCAACGTGATACCAGAGGTCCACCGCGACCAGCGGCAGGCGATGGTCAACGTGCGTGATGACCTTCAGTCCGTTGGGCAGCGTGAACGTCTCGTACTTGATGCTGGGCAGCGCGGTCGCCGAAGCGTGCGCAGCCTTGGCAACAGGCTTCTTCGCCTGCGCGAAGAGCGTCGGCGATACAAGCACAGCGGCGGCGGCCAGTGCGGCGAGCGTGGATTTCTTTGAGGACATAGGGATGGGTGTCTCCGGAAAACTCAGATCAGTATTTGTGCTCTATGTTGGGTGGACGGAGCGGCCTGACGACGGTTAGCGTTCGCTCCTGGAGGAGCGAACGGCTGTTTGCAGGCGCAGCGTGCACAACGTTGGCATTTGCCCACTAGAATAGTGGAAGCGCGTTCAGGTTGCTACGTGCAACCGCTGGCGAAATGAAATTTCAGCCACGCCTTTCTCCTCTATGAGCTATCAGGAACAGTTCGATGTGCTGGTCGTCGGCGCAGGCCATGCCGGTTGTGAAGCCGCCGCCGCGGCCGCGCGTATGGGTTTGCGCACGGCCATGTTTACGCTGAACCTCGACCTCATCGCGCAGATGTCCTGCAACCCCGCCATTGGCGGCGTCGCCAAAGGCCATCTCGTCCGCGAGGTCGACGCCCTCGGCGGCATCATGGGCGAGGTCGCCGACGCTTGCGGCATCCAGTTTCGCCTGCTCAACACCTCGCGCGGCCCCGCCGTCTGGAGCCCCCGCGCCCAGTGCGATAAGGCTCTCTACCGCGTAAAAATGCGTGAGAAGCTCGAGAGCATTCCGAACCTCTTCATCAAGCAGGCCGAGGTGGTGGATCTTGTCGTGGAGGCAGGCGAGGGTCCAGGGCTCAGGGCCCAGGGCCCAGAAGGCGAACACGCTCTTCCCGCAGCCACCGATCCCTCTCTCTCCGTTACAGCATCGCCTCGTCATGACGACGCTGCGCACTCTGGGCCCTGGGCCCTGGCCCCTGGACCCTCCGGCTCCTCGCTCCCTCGCATCACCGGCGTGCTCCTCCGCGACGGCCGCACCGTGCAGGCAAAGGCCGTCGTCGTCACGACCGGAACCTTCCTCAACGGCCTCATCCACTGCGGCGAACAGCAGTACACTGCAGGCCGCTCCGGCGAACCCGCCAGCGTGCTGCTCGGCGAAAGCCTGAAGAAGCTTGGCCTACGCGAAACGCGCCTGAAGACCGGCACGCCCCCGCGCCTCGACGGCCGCACCATCGACTGGGAGAAGTTCGAAGCCCAGCCCGGCGACGCCGACCCCACTCCCTTCAGCTTCCGCTCGCGCCCGGCTGAAGGCGAAGCGACGTGGCAGCCGCCGCTCGCGCAGATCGCCTGCCACATCGCGAAGACGACGCCCGAGACGCTGCGCCTCATCCGCGAAAACGTGCACCGCTCGCCGATGTACACCGGCCAGATCGAAGGCATCGGCCCGCGCTACTGCCCGTCGATCGAAGACAAGATCGTCCGCTTCCCGGACAAGACGCAGCACCAGTTCTTCCTCGAGCCCGAGGGCCTGACCACGCACGAGGTCTACGTCAACGGCATGAGCACCAGCCTGCCCATGGACGTGCAGATGGCGATGGTGCGCTCCATCGAGGGCCTGGAAAACGCCGAGATGCTGCGCCCCGGCTACGCCATCGAGTACGACGCGATCGACCCCACCGAGCTCGACCGCACGCTGAAGGTGAAGAGCTACGAAGGCCTCTACCTCGGCGGCCAGATCAACGGCACCAGCGGCTACGAAGAAGCAGCCTGCCAGGGCCTGATGGCCGGCATCAACGCCGCGCTTTTTGCCCGCTGGGCAAAAAGCGCGGGCTCAGGGCTCAGGGCCCAGGGCCCAGCGAGCGACTTGCCTTCTGGGCCCTGGGCCCTGGAACCTGGCCCCTCGTCCTTCACCCTCGACCGCACCGAGGCCTACACCGGCATCCTCATCGACGACCTCATCAGCAAGGGCACCGACGAGCCGTACCGCATGTTCACCTCGCGCGCGGAGTTCCGCCTGCACCTGCGCATCGACAACGCCGACGTCCGCTTGACGCCGCACGGTCGCGCGCTCGGCCTCATCGACGACGCAGCCTGGGCCGATTTCGAGGCCAAGCAAGCCCGCGCGCAAGCCTTCACCACGCTGCTCGAAAATGCGCGCCTGAGCGAAGCCGACGCCATCACGCTCGACGCCCACTTCAACGCAGAAGAAACTCGCAGCTCGGAACTCGCCGCTCAAAACTCGAAATCAAAACCAACCGCCGGAACCTTCACCCAGGGCGACAGCTTCGCGCAAGTCCTCAAGCGCCCCGCCGTCACGATCGAGACGCTGGTCCCGCTGCTCCTCGCCCGCATGGAAACAGTCCTCGCGCTTCAACCGTGGATCACAGCCATCACCGCGCTTTCTGGACCCTGGGCCCTGGGCCCTGAACCCTCGCTCGTCTCGCCTCTCCCCGCCTGGGTGCGCAACGAGATGAAGACCGTGGAAACGAGCATCAAGTTCGCCGGCTACCTCGCCCAGCAGCAGCGCTCCATGGACCGCCTGCGCCGCGACGAAGACCGCGCCATCCCCGCGTGGTTCGACTATGCGAAGGTCTCCGGCCTCTCCAAGGAAATGGTCGAAAAGCTCACCCGCGTCCGCCCTACGACGCTAGGCCAGGCCAGCCGCATGGCCGGAGTCACTCCCGCCGCGGTCTCGCTCATCCAGTGTTTCCTCGAAATCTGGGGCAAAGACGGCTCCCGCCGCATCGCCTAGCCCATAAAAAACGGGTGCCCCACATCTCGATTCTTGAGATGTGGGTTCGCAGGATGCTCAGCCAAGCCGCAACACTTCAAGTAGCCCATGAACCAGGTGTTGACTACCCTGGTTCCTCGATCCTGGAGAGGATCAAGGCCCGACAAGGATCAGGCCAGTCTCCAAGTCGCCCGACACGGGAGCGTTTCCAGTGACGATGTCCGCAACCGGGACGGCACTTCCGGTGGCTCCGGGGGCGTACTTCAATACATCCGCATTCTGGCTCGGATCGGCGATGAGCGCGTAGAGTGCTCCCGTCGTGTCGAAGTTGAAGTTATAGAGATAGTTTCCGGCCGGGAGCGTGAGCGTAGCTATCGCCGGTGCGCTTCCGCTCGACCCGGCAGCAAACTCAGACACCGTGGGCTGATTGCTGGCATAGCTTGTTCCGTCTGTCGTGTTCTGGCCTACATAGATATTCCCGGCAGTGTCTACGCGGATGAAGTTCGGCACATTTGTCAGGCTCAAGGTGAGTGTCCGTAGCGGCGCGGTGTTGCCCGTCGCATTGGGGCCAAAGACGAGTACCTCGATCATGGAGCCGCCAGCCACGGTGTGCTGCAATACGTAAAGATTTCCGCTGGCATCGAAGGTCACGGCCTGTGCGTAGCCGATGAGTCCGGTCGCCGCGCCCGTGATGGATCGAGTTGGGTCGCCATTGCCATTAAAGGTCGCCGCGTAGATGTCGACCACGGCTGCGTTGGTTGCGGTCATCCCCGTTACGGCGATCACGCCATTCGAGTCTGCGCAGTAAACGCCTTCGCTAGTAAAAGGCAGACTAGGGACACTGATACGACGTATCGGGGCGTACTGCCCGGCGGCCGTGACGCCGAACTCAACGTAATCGGCATAGTCTGTGGTGCCGTCAGTTCCGCTCTCTTGCGCGTAGAATCGGCCGTTCCCCGGCGAAGACATATTGAAGAGGAGCGGATTCGCCGTAGAAAAAATGCCCTTCATATCTGTGACGCCGTTTGACGTCAATGGCATCGATAGCCAATACGTCGAGCCGCTGTTGCTATCCAGGTCCAGATAGATTCCCGCGGTGGGGGTCACCGTCGTAGGAGCAGGCGACACGGCTCCCGGATACGTCGGCGCAGGCTGCGTGGGCTGAGTCGGAGGCGTCGGCGACTCATTCTTGCAGGCAGCGCAATTGTTGGTCTGGCAACCAAGAAGAAGGGACAGCAATGCGCTGCCGCACAGAACGGAAAGGACTCGGCTGTTCATGTGCAAACTATCTTATCGCGAGAGAATAACGTTTCCATCAAAATCGAGCGGAGACAACGAGCGACACTTCAAGTAGCCCTTGAGGCAGGTGTTTACTACCCTGGTTCACACCGCGCCCGTTACTCATCTCTAACCGCTCAAGTAGCGCTTGAGCTGGGTGTTTACTGCCCTGGTTCACCCGTTTCGCACCAAAAAGAAAGCGCCGGGGCAAAGCCCGGCGCTCACTCACCACTCATGACTAGTAGTTGTAATTGATCTCGTCTTCCTCTTCCGCGCCGTAGCGGCGCAGGAGGTTCGGCAGGTTCTGCGAGAACGCAGCGCGCGGCATCACCACGTCGCAACCCGCTTCCATCGCCTTCGCCTTCAACTCGCCCTGGAGGTGCGAGAGGAAGCCGATGATCGAAACCGAGCGCTTCAGCTTGGCCTTCAGCTTCGGAATCGTCGTCAGCGGCTTGGCGTTCGCGTTGTTCAGGTCGAAGACGATCAGCGCGGGCTTGTTTTCGTCGGAGCCAGAGGTCAACAGGTCGATCGATTCCTTGTCGTTCTTGAGGAAAGCGATCTTCACGCCCTGCTTCTTCGCCGTTTCCTGGATCTTCGCGTTGAAGAACAGCTCTTCGATGAAGAAGTAGATGTGCGTCTGCGCGTTCTCGGGAATCGGGATCGCCCGCGGCATGTTGTGGTCGATGGGTTGCGAATCGCCATGGTGGCGTCCGCCCTGACGACGGCCGCCCTGGCCGTTCAGGTTGATCGTCGACGGGGGACCGCCGCCGAACTCCGAGGAAGCAGCGCGATAGCTGTGGTCCATCGGGCCGACGAATCCGCGCTCCTTGCCGCCCTGCTTCTGCTGACGGCCCTTGAAGCCACCGGCGAGGTTGCCGAAGTTGTCCGGGCGCCCGCCCGACCGCTGGCGCTGACCGCCACCGCCGTTGTTATTGCTGTCAGCGCTGCGGAACTCGTTGCCCGGGTTGTCGGTGCGGGTGCGGCGCTCGCGGTCGCGGAACTTCTTCTTCCAGCGCTTGCCTTCGCCCTGTCCCTGCTGGCCGTTCTGCTGGCCACCCTGCTGCTGTCCGCCGTTTTGCTGGCGGCGCTGCTGTTGCTGGCGGGGCTGCTGCTGGGTTGCGCCTTCGGCACCTGCGGCCAAAGCGAGGCTTTCGCCTTCCATCACGATCGTCTGCGGAGCGCTGGTCTCGCCTTCGCCAGACGCAGACTCTCCACCCGCGTTCGCAGGGGAGCCTTCGGTTCCCACCTTGCTCTTACGCTTGCGGCGCCGGCGGCGTGAGCTCTTGCTCTGGCCCTGGCCGGGCGCGGCCTGTCCATCGCCGTCTGTCTGTGGCTCGAAGTCGTTATCGCCTGCGGAATCGAAGTTTCCGCTAAAGTCGTCCGCAAAGACCATCTGTGCGGCGTCTACCAGGTTCTGCTCTGACATGATGCTGTGTTGTCCTTTTGCCGTTGACCGCGCTCAAAGCCTGCGGGTGAAGCGCTCGCGAACCGGCGCGTGTTGATCGCGATTTGCGACCAACGCTCCGTGAACCGTAGTGCTCGACCTTTGTACAGCTCTTGCTTCAAGCGTTTTCTCGGTACAACAGCTTGCCCATCGTTTCGCCGTTTGGCGAGGCTTCGGAAGGCTTCTCTCCAGCGGAGCGCGCTTCCTCAACCTTCTTCCACGGCCCGTTCAGCCGCAATTGCCGCCGAACGGTCTTTGCTTCCAGCGATCACAGACCAGGCTTATGCCGTTCTGCGCGCTTTCACCTACCCCCACCTGTTTCGTCCTTTTCCCTGTGCGGCGGACCGGGCGCAAGAGACACTGCGGTCGTCACCATATTGCTCAACAAGCGGAAAAAGTATTCTTCGGATAGGAACCCTGCGGGAAACCCTTCAATTCGTCGTGTGCGGGCCTCAGCTCTCCGCCACGGTTGCGTCCCTTTCGTTTGCCTCTGTCGATACTGGGTCGGCCTGGCAAGGCACCGGCACCATTCGAGAGAGATTGAGGGGCGCTGCGCGGGTTAAACCGCGAACGTCTCTGACTATACGTCAGCCCGGCATTTGGCGCAACAAGAACAAGTGGTCGGGAAGTAGAGGTAATCGCAAGTTCTGCGGGAGAAAGCGTAAGAGCCATCTCCCCTCCCCGGAAGATGGCTCTCAGCGTATGGCCAGTCACTGGCCTCCATAAGGAGTCTTCCGCGTGTGTGGGCGGAAAACAAGAGCTTCGGCTGGGCGGCGCACACTCGATGGAGGCGTCTCGTGATCCCGGTTGAAACCCGTTCGCTGTTGCCAAAGCGCGAGCGCCTGACTACGAACACTTTCTTGTATTGCAATCGGCGTACCAAAGTATGAACACCTTTATCTCCCCGCAAAATCGAGCTTTTCGGCAAGTGGGGCCTCTGGCGTACATGAATTTCTATAAATTGGAAGCTTCTCTTCTTCTATTTTTGGGATATCGCGGGCGATCGCATGGCTGACTATCTTTCGATGGGGGTGGTACAAAATTGACCGCTTTCCGCGCCAATCCTATAATTCCGCATAGCCGTATCGTGGTCTCGCGCCCATCCTAAGCGGAGTTGTCCGTAATAAGGATGAAGCTACCGGGCGCAAGAGCGGCGCAGCAAAATTTTGCCGCACACGGCAGATATCTCCCTCCCAAGAAGTGGAACCGTAAGGAGCTTCACATCCGCATGAACCGCAAGCTTGTTTTCGCCCTGGCCGCTGGCCTTGCTACCTCCTCCTTTGCCTTTGCCCAGGCCCCGGCTGCAGCTCCTGCCGTTGCTCCTGAAGCTCTGCCCGCGAAGGTAGCCATCATTGCTTTCGAACAGGCTGTTGTTGCAACCAACGAAGGCCAGAAGGCTTTCGCCGACATCCAGAAGAAGTACGAGCCGAAGAAGAACGCGATCGAAGCACAGGGTGCTGAAGTGGACTCGCTGAAGAAGCAGCTCCAGGCTCTGCCGGCGACGACCTCTGACGAAGAGCGCGCCAGCCGCATCAAGGCCATCGACACCAAGGAAAAGTCGCTGCAGCGCGATGCGGAAGATGCGCAGAATGCTTACCAGGGCGACATCCAGGAAGCGCTCGGCAAGATCTCGCAGAAGGTTGGCGGCGCTGCTGTCGACTACGCGAAGAAGAACGGCTTCACGCTGCTGCTGAACGTGGGCGGCAACCAGCAGACCCCGAATCCGGTTCTGTGGTTTGCTGAGCCGACCGACATCACGCAGGCTGTGGTGAACGCCTACAACACGACCTCGGGCATCGCTGCTCCGGCACCGTCGGCTCCGTCGCCGCGTCGTACGGCTCCGGCTGCTGCCAAGCCCGCGACCGCTGCACCGAAGAAGTAGCTTCGGCGGATCGCAAGATGAGGCGGCAACCCTTCGGGGTTGCCGCTTTTCTTTGCAGAACCGCCGTTTGGGGCTTTCTGCACCCTTGCCGCTCGCGGTATCATCTAAACATGACACCGGTGAGTTTGGCCCGGTCGGAGGATCCCCATGGCATATAGCGATAAGGTCGTTGACCACTACGAGAACCCCCGCAACGTGGGCACACTCGATAAGAACTCGGACGAAGTTGGCACCGGTCTTGTAGGCGCCCCGGAGTGCGGCGACGTGATGCGCCTGCAGATCAAGGTGAACCCCGAGACGCAGGTGATTGAAGATGCGAAGTTCAAGACCTTCGGCTGCGGTTCGGCCATTGCCAGCTCGTCGCTCGCGACGGAGTGGGTGAAGGGCAAGACGGTTGCGGAAGCGCTCGCGATCTCGAACACCGACATCGTGAAGGAGCTCGCGCTTCCTCCGGTGAAGATCCACTGCTCGGTGCTCGCAGAAGACGCGATCCGTGCGGCGATCGGCGACTGGAAGAAGAAGAACGGCGTGGCTGAAGAAGCCGGTGCTGTTGCAGCTCACTAAGAGCTGAAGCAACTTCGACAAAGGCTGGCGGCGCGATGCTCCGCCAGCTTTTGTGCATCTGCGAGGCGTTTCGTTGAGATCACGGCGTTGGATCTGGCTGCTCCTGTTGCCTGGATTTGTGGGCTGCGTGTTCGTCAGGCTGCTCGTGCTGCAGCACAGGCTTTCGCCTCTTTAGAGTGATGTCACCACGTGTTTCTGGGGCGGCCTTGTGGGGTGGATGCTGATCCGATGGAATACGGAACGTAAGCGACGACGGAACTCCGCTCAACGATGAGCGGGCGTGAGGTGAAGATGATTTTCGCGGCTCAGGCGCGATCCTTTCTGCGGCACCATCGAGCGATCGCCGCTCCTGTGAGCGTGGCGGTGCGGGCGTACCGCAAGTTGCGCCCGGTACATGAGCCGGTGCACCCTTTTGACGCGGAGTTCGGCATGAACACCGGCGGCCTGGTGGGCGTGGCACGGCTGCGCACCGGACATGCGAATGAAGCGCAGGCGATGGCCTATTACGGCAGTCAGCCCTCGGCGTTTCGGACAGCGATGCGCCGATGGATGGCGAGCCTTGCAGGCGCGGGGCAGCCGGTTCAGACGTTTACCTTCGTGGATATCGGCTGCGGCAAAGGCCGCGTGCTCATGCTGGCTTCAGAGTTCCCGCTGCAACGTATCGTGGGCGTGGAGCTGAGCCCCGCGCTCGTGAAGGACGCCAACGAAAACCTGCGCCAGTGGAGGTTGCGGCCACATGCGTGTGAGCAGATCGAAGCGCGAGTAGCGGATGTGCTCGAGTTTCCGCTGCCTGAGGGCCCGACGCTGCTGTATCTTTACAACCCGTTCGAGGCCGAGCTCTTCGCGCGTTGGGTACAGTCCCTGCAGCCCGCTTTGGCGTCGCGCACCGCGCCGCTGCACGTGATGTACATGAATCCTCGGCACGAGGCGCTGCTGGCGGCTGTGCCCGGCGTAGAACTGCTCTGGCAGGAAAGCATCGCGCACGACGAGGCCGAGGCCTCGGTGAGTTTGATCGGCAGCGAGCCGGAGCGCGTGTCGCTCTATCGACTGGCGTAGTGAATCGTCGGTGACCGGCGTATCATCGAAAGAGTATGGCTTCGACCCTTCTCCAACCCGGAACTTCTGCTCCCGCGCCGGGAGCTTCTGCGCCTAGCGATCCGCTTGCGGGCATGACGCTGCTGACGGCAGAAGGCCAGCAGCCGCGCGCGAAGGCCGCGGTGGAGATCACGAAGAACGCGCTGAAGCGCATTCGCGTGGCGATGGCGAAGGAAGGCATCTCGCCCGATGCAGGCGGCCTGCGCCTCGGCATCACCGGCGGCGGATGCTCGGGCCTGAGCTACAACATTCGCTTTGACACGCAGCCGCGTGAGCGCGATCGCACCTTCGTTTTCGGCGAAGGCCTGGAGACCCCCGGCGATCCGAGCGGCGGAAAAGCTGTGAAGATCTTTGTGGATCCTAAGAGCTTCCTCTACCTCGCAGGCATGGTGCTCGACTTTGAAGAGACGCTGATGCGTCAGGGCTTCAACTTCATCAATCCCAACTCCACCAAGAGCTGCGGTTGCGGATCAAGCTTCTCGGCATAGTTCGCGACACAACGGAACGAGAAAGGCCACGACGATTGTCGTGGCCTTTTTGCGTGTCTGGAGGTTTGCGAACTCCGTGAATACGTTGGAGACTTCCGAGGAAGACTCGTTCCTTACAGAATGTCAGTCGTCCAGAATGCCGGTGTGTCAGAAGAGCATCTGTGCCGGGGTGACCCAGGTCTCGATTTTGAGACATGGTTTGCAGGATGCTTCGCGGTCCTGCAAACCCACAATTAGATCTTCGTCGGTTCCTTGGTCTCTGTGGGCTTGGCCTCGTAGGTCTTCGCGATGAGGGTTCCGCCTGCCGTGCCTTCCATCACGTACTCTTCGCGCTTGGCCGCAGCGAGCACGACACGATTGCGTCCGCTCTCCTTGGCCGCGTAGAGCGCTGCGTCTGCGTCCTGCAGCATCTTCTCCGCGCTGTCGTTGGGGTCGGGCGCGCGACTGCATACGCCGATGCTGACGGTGATGACATCGGAGACCGGCGATGCGCCATGTTCGATGGCCTCGCGTTCGATCGACTTGCGAAGATCTTCGGCAAAGCGCGCTGCGGGGACTTCGTCCAGGCCCGGCAGCAGCACCGCGAACTCTTCGCCGCCGTAGCGTACGAGTACGTCGTGTGTGCGGTGCGGGCGCTTGGCGAGCACGTTAGCGATGCGGCGCAAGCTTTCGTCGCCGGACTGATGGCCTCGCGTGTCGTTCAGCGCCTTGAAGTAGTCCACGTCGATGACCATCAGCGCGAGGGGTTCCTGCTTATTCACCGCGCGACGCCACGCTGCGTCGAACATGTTATCGAAGTGACGGCGGTTGTGAAGGCCGGTGAGCGCGTCGCGCACGCTGAGTTCCGCGAGCCGGGAGTTCACTTCGGCGAGCTTGTTCTGGCTGTCGATGAGTTCGCGCTGTTGCTGCAGCAGTTGCTGCTGCGTGTTCAGCAGGTTCTTCTGCACGTCCTGCATCTCAACGAACTTGCGCTGATGCAGCGCGGCGCTCGCCACCGCCAGCGCGAGAATCGCAGTGGCGATGAGAATGATGACGACTTCGCCCAGCGAAGAGATGCGCACAGTGTTGGCTGTGCTGAAGCTCATGCCGCAGCGGTCGTACGTAACGCCCGCCATCGCGGTGTAGTGCATGGAGGCGATTGCCGCGCCCATCACGACGCCTGCGAGCGCGCGGTTGAACGAGCCATGCTGCCGCCGGTCGCGCACCGCGGTTGCGAGCCAAAGTGCCAGCACCGAGAACGACACGGCGAGCACTACCGACAACGCGACCATGCGGTCGTCATAGTGGTGCATGGAGTTCATGCGCATGGCGCGCATACCTACGTAGTGCATACTGCCAATGCCTGCGCCCATCGCGCCGCCGCCGAGGATCAAACGAGCCCAGCTTACCTTCGCCGCACCGACAACCTGCAGCGCCACCGCCGCAGCGGCCACTGCCAGGGCCCAGGAGAGCAGCACGGTCGGTACGTGATACAGCACCGGGATCGGCAGCCGTACGGCCAGCATGCCGAGGTAGTGCATGGACCAGATGCCCGTACCCATTGCGGTCGCGCCGCCCAGCCACCAGAGCATGCGCAGGCGCGGAGTTTCGGCGTGGCGCATCCTGTCCGCCAGGCCAAAGGCCGCGTAAGCCGCGACGATAGAGATGACGATCGACGCCACGATAAGCCATGGCGAGTAGGTAATGGGCAGCGATTGCATGATTTCAGTATCTAAAACGAGGTTGTATGAGGTCATCCCCCAAAGGTGATTTGCGTCCCTCCATTGGCGTCAGCCGCCCGTTATGTCGCCAAAAGATAATGCTCGCAATGTGACACGCGGAGCAACGGATGCGCCGTCGCGACGTCTTACCGGATAAGCTCGTAGCAACGCGACTCTCTCCGATGCCGACTTCTTTCACGACCGATTCGTTCCAGGCGCTGCTGCTGTTTTTGCTGCTCGCCATTGCGCTCTTCGCGGGGCTGGCAGAGCGCATTCGCGTGCCGTATCCGATCCTGCTGGTAGTCGCAGGGCTTGGCATCTCTTTTGTGCCGCATATGCCGCGCATTCCGCTGCGACCGGACATCGTCTTCACCATCTTTTTGCCGCCGCTGCTTTACGCCGCTGCGTGGCAAACGAACTGGCGCGACTTCCAGCGCAACCTCTGGCCGATCTCGATGCTCGCCATCGGGTTGGTGGGCTTCACGGTCTTCGGCGTCGCCCATTTTGCAGACCACTTCATTCCGCAGTTGGACTTCCGCGCAGGCTTCCTGCTGGGCGCGGTCGTCGCCGCGACGGACGCGGTGGCCGCGAACTCCATTGCGACGAAACTCGGCCTTTCGCCACGTGTCACGGCGGTGCTTTCTGGCGAGAGCCTGCTGAACGACGCGACCGCGCTGCTGGCGCTGGAGTTCGGCATCGGCCTGATGATGGGCCATCAGACGCCGACCGTGATGGAAGGCCTCGGACGCCTGGCGTGGCTGGTCTTCGGCGGTATCGGCGTGGGCCTGGGGCTGGGCGTTGTGATGTCGTTCGTGGAGCGCTGGATCGACAGCAGCGAACTTGAGATGGTCGCGAGCCTCGTGGTGCCGTATGTGGCCTACCTTGTCGGCGAAGAAGCGCGTGCGTCGGGTGTGATCGCCGTGGTGGTTTGCGGGCTGTTCCTCAGCCGCCGCAGCTCGCGCTATCTTTCAGCGCCTGCGCGTCTGGAGATTCTGGCCGCATGGAAGGCGCTGGACTTTCTGCTCAACGGCATCGTCTTCATCCTGATCGGCCTGCAGCTGCCCGAGATTCTTACGGGCATTCGCCACAACGATCCGTGGACGCTGCTCAAGTACGGCATCGGCTTCAGCGTGCTGCTGCTGGCGCTGCGCATGTTGTGGGTCTTCCCGGGCGCGAAGCTTTCCTTCATGATTCGCAAGGCGATCACGCATCGCGAAGACGCTGCGCCGCCCGACGCGAAGAGTTCTTTTGTGGTGGGCTGGGCAGGTATGCGCGGAGTGGTGTCGCTCGCCGCAGCGTATAGCCTGCCGTACACGCTGGGCGATGGCGAAGTGTTTCAGCAACGCAATCTCGTGATCTTCCTCACCTTTGCGGCGATCCTCTTCACGCTGGTGGTGCAGGGGCTGTCGCTACCGGTGTTCATTCGCAAGCTGGGCCTCGACGGCTCGAGCGAGCTGATGGAAGAAGAGTTGAACGCACGTTGCCGCGTGCTCAGCGCGGCGATTGGTCAGCTGAAGAAGCAGCGCAATGAAACGAATGACGAAGACCACGAGCACGATCTCGAAGACATGATGCATCTCTACGAGCACCGCTTGTCGGCCCTGCGCGCGAAGCAGAGTGCAATGGGGCTTTCGCAGAAGCCGGTGCATGAGAGCGAGCATCAACGCCACTCGCGGCGTGCCGATCTGATGCGTGAGTCGGTGCGTGTGGAGCGCGAGACGCTGTTGGCGATTCGCGAAGAAGGCGCCATCGGCGACGATGTGTGGCGCAAGCTCGAGCGCGAGCTTGACCTCACGGAGACGCGCTTTGAGAGCTTCGGCGAGCAGCTTCCGGCGGAGCGATAAAAGAGCCTCAGCAGAATCACGTTGAAAGATGAAAGCGGGACGGGCGGCCACGACTTCCCTGGGCATCCTGCAAACCCACGTCTCCAGGAATCGCGACGTGGGGCACCCGTTCGAGAGGTGCGATTACTTCGCGTCCGGCTTGATGATCACGTCCGACACCGGCACGTGATACATCTCGCCGAGCATCTTCTTGTACGCGCCCATGGGCGGCAGCATCGCTTGCTCGCGGCGTGCGTCGAGATGCGCGGAGTCTTCGACCGCGTACATCATCGCCTGTCCATCGACGAACTTGAACTGCGTGCCGTAGCGCTGTGGCTTGCCTGCAGCGATCAGTTCCTTGTCTACGACGAGCGCAATGTCGTCGCCCTCGATCTTGTTCTCTTTCACCAGCGATTCAAGCTGCGGCAAAAGGCTGCGCTGCCACGCGTGGTCCGCAGAGTGGATGAGGATCAGCCCTGCAGCCTTCGACGCGTCATAGCCGACCATGTGAATCGTCGGCCAGCCGTGTTCGCTGACGATCTGCTTCAGCTCGTCGGTGAGTTCGCCATCGAGCACCACGAGTTCGTGTGCGTCGGTGGGCTTCTTCGCCTGCGTGTCGGCGATGTTTTTGAAGCGCGCATCCTGGTCGCGCTTGCGCATGGCGAGCAACTCATCGCGCAGATCGGGCTGCGTGCCGTTGCCATTCGCCTTCACGAGTTCAGCGTGGTGTGCAGCGAGCTTCTTCTGCCAATCGTCCTGCGCATGGAGCGCAAGCGGAGCGGTGGCAAGGCAAAGGGCGGCGATCAGCGTGCGCGTCTTCATTAGCTTTGTTGCTCCTCAAGCTGTTGTGCCAGCTCTTCCCACTCGGTGGTCTTTGCGACTTGCTGCGAGTAGAGTGATGCGATCTCTGCGGCGAGCTTCTGTGCGGACTCTGCGCTGGTAAACATCGCCTGCTGCTGCTCGGCGGCCTTGATGCGCGCATCGATGTCGCCAAGCTCGTCTTCGAGCGCGTTCACCTTGTTCTCGAGTTCCTTCAGCTTGAACGGGTTCAGACGCTTTACCTGCGGCTTCGGCGCGGCCGGTGCTACGGGCTGGAGTGAACCTGCGATCTCATGCGTCGAAGGGAAGGCCTCCTCGAAGTTCTCGCTGGCGATCACAATCGGCTCGCTCTTCTTCGGCTCTTCGGCAACGCCGACCTGCTTCACCGGCTTCAACATGCCGGTAGCAGAGTCCACCTTGCCACCGGGCAGGTCTTCTGCAGGCTTCGCGGCCAGGCCGCCGCCCTTGCGGAAGAGATAGTCCTCGTAGTTGCCAGGGTAGATGTGCAGGCGCTTGTCCTCGACCTCGAAGACGCGCGTGGCGAGTGCGTCGATGAAGTAGCGATCGTGCGAGACGAAGATCACCGTGCCGGTGAAGTCGCGAATCGCTTCGAGCAGAACGTCTTTCGCGCGCAGATCGAGATGGTTCGTCGGCTCGTCGAGCAGCAGCAGGTTTGCGGGGCTGACGAGCATCTTCGCCATGGCGTAGCGGTTGCGTTCGCCACCGCTCAGCACGCCCAGCTTCTTGTACACATCGTCGCCGGAGAACATGAAGCATCCGAGCAGCGAACGCAGCGTCACGGTGTCCACGCGCGGGTTCGAGCCGGTGATGTCGGTAAGCATCTCGGCGTTGCCGTCGAGCACCTTGTACTGGTCCTGCGCGAAGTAGTCGGCGAGCACGTTGTGGCCGTGCTTGATCGTGCCGGCGGTCGGCTTGTCGAAGCCTGCGAGCAAACGCATGAGCGTGGACTTACCGGCACCGTTCATGCCGACAAGCGCGATGCGGTCGCCGCGCTCGACGGTGAAGTCGAGGCCCGCGAGCACGTGCTTGGTGCCGCCATCGGGCGCGGGGTAGTCCTTGACGAGGCCGTTGACCTCAAGCACGGTGCGACCCGACGCCGGAGGCTGCGGGAAGCTGAAGTGGATCGTCGCTTCCTCTTCGGGGATCTCGATGCGCTCGATCTTCTCGAGTTCCTTGATGCGCGACTGCACCTGCTTGGCCTTGGTAGCCTGCGCTCGGAAGCGATTGATGAAGGCCTCGAGCGCGTCGATGCGGTCCTTCTGGTTTTTGTACGCGGCGATGAGCTGCGTCTTGCGCTCTTCCTTCAGCACGAGGTACTTGTCATAGTTGCCGTGGTAGACGTGCATCCGCTTGTTCCACACCTCCACCGTCTTCTTGATGACGGCGTTGAGGAAGTAGCGGTCGTGCGAGATGAGGATGAACGCGTTCTCGTAGGTGTTCAGGTACTCTTCGAGCCAGTTGCGGCTTTCGAGGTCGAGATGGTTCGTCGGCTCGTCGAGCAGCAGCAGCGAAGGCTTCTGCAGCAGCAGCTTGGCGAGCGCGATGCGCATCTGCCAGCCGCCGGAGAACTCCTCGGTCTTGCGCTCCCAGTCTTCTTTGCTGAAGCCGAGGCCCTGCAGCACTGCACCCACCTGCGCGTCGAGCGTGTAGATGTCGTGCGCGTGCAGGTGGTCGGCGATCTCTGAGTAGCGATCGGCTGCGGCCTCGTACTCTTTGCTCTTCGGGTCGGCGGTGGAGAGCACGTGCGTGATCTCTTCGGCCTCCTTCTCCATGTTGCGGAGTTCGTCGAAGACCGAGAGGCACTCCTCGAAGACGGTCTTGCCCACGAGCGCCAGGCCGTCCTGCGGCAGGTAGCCGATGGTCATGCCTTTGACCAGCGTGCGCTGGCCGTAGTCGAGGCCCTCGACACCGGCGATGATCTTGAGCAGCGTGGACTTACCTGTGCCGTTGCCGCCCACGAGACCGGTGCGCTCGTTGGGCGTGATCAGCCAGTTGGCGTCTTGAAAGAGGAGCTTGTGGCCGAAACGTTTGCCGGCGCCTGAGAGTTGAAGCATCCCCTCTATTTTCGCACCTTATCGTGTAGCTTCCGGCAGCGGGAATCTTGTTGAGCGCATCCAAACAGGAACGAAGGCGACACATCCCCGTAAGGATGTAGCTCGAACGGTGAGCGAATGATGGCGACAGCAGAGCGGACGCGTCGAAGCTGGTGGCAGAGCGGTTGGTTCAAGTGGACCGCAGGTAGTGTTCTGGTGGTGGTCGTGGCGTTTTTTGCCGTGGCCGAATATGTGTTGCATAACGCAGCGCCCATTCTCCGCAAACGCATCATCGCTACACTCTCGGAGCGGCTGAATACGAACGTCGAGCTGGACACGCTGGACATTTCGCTGCTGAAGGGTATCGAGGTCACGGGCGGCGGACTGCGCGTGCCGTACAACGCTCCGCCTCCGGGTGGGATCCAGGGCAAGACCGACCCGCATCGTGTGCTGATTGGCGTGGACCGCTTCACCTTCCGTTCCACCTGGGGTGAGTTGATGCGTCCGAAGACACACATCAGCGTGGTGAACGTGGAAGGCGTTACCGTGGACCTGCCTGCGGGCGAGGAGCGCAAGAAGCTCTTCGGACCCAAGGACAATGGCACGGCCGCCGACCCGACGAACCCCAGGACCAAGCCGAAGATCGCCTTCATCGTGGACGAACTCCGCGGTCGCAGGGTGCGCCTGATCATCGAGAACAAGGACCCGAACAAGGAGTCCAAGGAGTGGGACCTCGACGATCTGTATGTGCATGATCTGGGCGCAAGCCACCCGGCCACGTATACGACCGTCATCCAGAACCCGATTCCCAAGGGCGAGATTCACGCGCAGGGACACGTTGGTCCGTGGAATGCGGAGAACCCTCGCCAGACGTACGTTGATGGTGATTACACCTTCAACAACGCAGACATGGATTCGATCAAAGGTCTGGGCGGCATCATGAATGCGAAGGGCAAGTTCGTGGGTGTGCTGGAGAAGATGACCACGGATGGCGAAGCGGATGTAGACAACTTCTCGCTCGACATCAGCGATCGTCCGGTGCCGCTGCACACGCAGTATCACGCCTATGTGGATGCCACGACCGGCGACACGACGCTTGATCCTGTACACGCGATGCTTGGCGGCACGCCGATCCTCTGCAGCGGCTCGATTGTGAACATCAAGGGGAAGGGACATGATGTGAACCTCGATGCGACGATCGACAAGGGACAGATGCGTGACGTGCTGGCTCTTGCGATGAAGGGCCCGAAGCCGGTGATGCACGGCGTGCTTTCGCTGAAGACGCACATTCACATTCCTCCGGGCAAGGAGCGCGTTGCACAGAAGATCGAGTTGGCGGGCAACATCACGATCAACGGCATGGTGCTGACGAACCAGAAGCTTCAGGACCGCATGGATGGCCTGAGCCAGCGCGCGCAGGGCAAAGCGGACACGATGGCGATTGCCGCAACGAATGGCTCGCCCGATGTGACCGGCCAGGTGAAAACAGCGTTCGTGCTGAAGAACGGGCAGGCGATGTTCAACAACATCGTGTACGAAATGCCGGGCGCGCACATCAAGATGCAGGGCGTGTACGGCCTGACGGATGAGGCGTTCGACTTCAAGGGCATCGTGCGCACCGACGCCACGGCTTCGCAGATGATCAGTGGCTGGAAGAGTTGGTTGCTGAAGCCGGTCGATCCGCTCTTCAAGAAGAACGGTGCGGGCGTGCAGTTGCCGATCGAGATCTCTGGCATCAAGGACGATCTGCACTTCGGTCTTGCCTTCAAGCATGGTGACGACACGGCTGCCGAGATCGGCAAGGGTATGAAGATCAAGCAGTCGATGGGCGAGATGAAGTACGACAAGAAGAAGCCCACACCCGAGGAAGAGCGCAAGCAGAAAGAAAAAGACGCGAAGAACTACGCCAAGATGAAGGCGCAGGCGGAGAAGGAGAAAGAAAAGCTTGCGAAGGATCAGGCGGAGGAGAAGAAGGATCGCGCGCCGGAGAAGTAATGTCGCGTTCCCACCTCTCGACGTTGAGAGGTGGGAGAGAGAGGTGAGTGACTCCTGTTGTTGCAAGGCTTGTGGTTTCCTCATGCACCCTGCAACCCAGGTCTCAGCAAACCGAGACCTGGGGCACCCGGTTCGTCGCAGCGCGAAGGATATCAAGACTATCGGGTAAGGTGAGGAGAAGAAAGAACAACGGCCTGCGCGTGGTGCGCAGGCCGTTGTTTGTTGCGTTGCGTTGAGACTTACTGCCAGCCGCCGCCGAGTGCCTGATAGAGCTGCACCAGCGAGAGTGCCTCGCTCTGTTCTGCGTTGATGAGGTTCAACTGCGCAGAGAAGAGGTTGGTGTCGTTGGTCAGCACTTCGAGGTACGTCGTTGCGCCAGCCTGATAGCGCATACGTGCAAGCCGCGAAGCATCCTGCGCCGCATCCACAAGCTTCTGCTGCGCTTCACGCATCTGCTTCTGCTTGTTGGTCGCGATCAGTGCGTTCGAAACATCGCGGAAGGCGCCGAGGATGGTCTTCTGATACGTCAGGACCATCTCTTCCTTCTGCTGTTTCGACAGCTCGTAGTTGCCCTTGATCTTGCCACCGGCAAAGATCGGTTGCGCCAGCGAGCCGATGCCATAGACCGTGTGGCCCGAGGGATCGAAGAGGTTGTTCCAGTCGTTGCCGCCGAGACCCGCGGAGGCGCTCAGCGAAAGCGACGGGAAGAACTGTGCGCGTGCCACGCCGACCTGCGCGTTCGCCGCCATCAACTGCGCTTCCGCCTGCTGGATGTCAGGACGACGCTCCAGCAACTGCGACGGAATGCCGACGGGCAGCGACTCCGGAATGGGTGCGAGTGCTTCCTTGTCCGTGTGCACGACCGTGCCGGGCGTCTGGCCCAGCAGCAGACGCATCGCGTTCTCCTGCTGATCACGCTGCTGCTCGAGCTGCGGGATCGTTGCCTGCGCGGTGTAGAGCAACTGCTCTGCCTGGCGCAGGTCGGAGATCGGCGCGCGGCCACCGTCGCTGAGCTTGCGCGTCAGGTCGACGGAGTCCTGTCGAGCCTTCAGCGTGTTGCGCGCGATGAGGAGTTGCTCGTCGAGCGAACGCAGCGTGAAGTAGCTCGTCGCCACCTGGCCCACGAGCGTCATGCGCACGGCCTTCTGCGCCCATTGCTGAGCGAGCATCTGGTCGCGTGCGGCTTCGGTCTGCTTGCGGTACTGGCCCCAGAAATCCGGAGTCCATGCCGCCGACAGATTGAAGCTGCCGAACGCCAGCGGGTTTTCGCCGAGCGTGTTCGAAAGCGAGTTAGGCAGGTACGCACCGGCGCCCGATCCGCCCGCGTTGAGCGTGGGGAACTGCGCGGCGCGGGTAATCTTCACCTGCGACTGCGCTTCGAGCACACGCTGAGCGGCGATGCGAATGTCGTAGTTCGCGGTGAGCGCCTGTGTGATGAGTTGCTGCAGCTCCGGCTCGCGGAAGACCGCGCTCCATTGCTGATCACCGAGCGAGGCCTTGGGATCGCTCGAGATCTCGGCGTTGTCCGCGCCGCGGAAGGCAGGCGGTGCCTGCACATCCGGGCGCTTGTACTTCGGGCCGAGGCAGCCCGTGGTCAGCAACGCTGCAAACATCAGCGTTGCTGCCGAGGCCTTACGTAAAGAGAAGGACTGTGTGAACGGAGTCATTAAGCGTGACCTCCTTCCGAGGCATTATCGTTATGCAGGCCAGCGGCCTTGCCCGCTTCCTTCGGATCGAAGTCGGGGTTGGAGTCCATGTTCGTGCCCTTGCCGCCCTTACGGAAGCGGTGCGCGAGGAACTCCACCACCGAGAACGTAACCGGCACCATGAGGATGCCGACGACCGAGGCGAGCAACATGCCACCGATCACCACCGTGCCGAGGATGCGACGCGAAACCGCACCGGAACCCGAGGCCGTCCACAGCGGCAAGCAGCCGAAGATGAACGCGAGCGCCGTCATGATGATCGGGCGGAAGCGCAGCTTCGCAGCTTCGAGTGCGGACTCCGCGATCGTCATGCCGCTCTTGTAGTTCTGCACGGCGAACTCGACGATCAGGATGGCGTTCTTGGCGGAGAGGCCGATGAGCATGACCAGACCGATGGTGGCGAAGATGTCGTTCTCCATCGAACGCATCGTCAGCGCAAGGTACGCACCGAGGATAGCGACCGGCGTGGAGAGCAACACGCTGAAGGGCAGCGTCCAGCTTTCATACAGCGCAGCGAGGATGAGGAAGACGAAGGTCAGTGAGAGTGCGAACACGGCCCACGTCGGCACGCCTTCCGCGGCCTTCTGCTCCTGATAGCTCATGCCGTTGTAGTCAAAGCCCATGCCTTCCGGCATCGTCTGCTTGAAGGTTTCTTCAAGCGCCTGACGTACCTGGCCCGAGCTGACACCCGGTGCAGCGCTGATGTTCAACTGTGCCGCGTTGTACTCGTTGAAGCGCATCACGAACTCAGGTCCGTTGATCTTCTTCACGTGTACGAGCGAGGCCAGAGGAACCTGACTGCCGTTCGCACTGCGCACGTAGAACTGGTTGATGTTGTCGATCTTCGTACGCGACTCGCCTTCGGCTTCCACGTACGTCTGCCACTGGCGACCGAAGCGGTTGAAGTAGTTGACGAGATAGCCGCCCATGAAGGTCGACATCGTGTTGTACACGCTGCCGAGATCCACCTGCTGCTGCATCGCCTTTTCGCGGTCCACTTCGGCGTAGAGCTGCGGTACTGCGGGCAGATACGACGGGATGGCTGCTGCGATCTCCTTGCGGTTCTTCAGCGCGCCGAGGAAGGCGTAGAGGTTCTGCGTGAGGAAGTCAGGGTTGTCCTTGCCCGAGCGGTCTTCGACGATCATCGTCACACCGCCCGACGTACCGATACCCGGAATGGCCGGCGGCGGGAAGCTGAAGGCGAGGCCGGCGGGGTTGCCGCCAAGCTTCATCGCCACAGACTTCTGGATCGCGTCGATCTGCTCTTCCTTCGAGGTGCGGTCATCCCACGGCTTCAACGCGATGAAGAAGAAGGCCGCGTTGGTGCTCTGCACCTGCGTCAGCAGGCTGAAGCCGTTGACGGCGACGACGCCGTTGATGCCCGGCGTGGCGAGCAGTGCCTTCGTCACCTCAGCAGAAGCCTGCTGCGTGCGCTGCATGCTCGCTGCGTCCGGCAACTGCATGGCAGCGAAGAGGTAGCCCTGATCTTCCTGCGGAATGAAGCCCGAAGGAAGGCGAGCGCCCATCAACACAGCCACCACCGCGATGCCCGCAAGCACCAGCATGGTGATGCCGGACTTGTGGATGAGCACGCGCGAGGTGCCGACGTATGCATCTGTCGTGCGACCGAAGATGCGGTTGAACCAGTCGAAGAAGCGACCGAGCAGGCCCGGCTTCTTGTTGTGGTCCTTAGGCTTGAGCAGCAGCGCCGAAAGTGCGGGCGAAAGCGTCAGCGCGTTGAAGGCCGAGATCAACACCGAGATGGCGATGGTCACAGCGAACTGCTGATACAGGCGACCCGTGATGCCGGGGATCGCTGCTGTCGGGATGAACACCGCAGCCAGGATGAGAGCGATGGCGACGACCGGTCCGCCCACTTCTTCCATGGCCTTGTAGGTGGCATCGGTGGGGCTCATGCCCTGCTCGATGTGATGTTCGACCGCTTCCACCACGATGATGGCGTCGTCGACGACGAGACCGATCGCGAGTACGAGACCGAAGAGCGACAGCGTGTTGATGCTGAAGCCGAGCAAAGGGAAGAGCAGGAAGGTGCCGATCAACGACACCGGTACAGCCAGCAGCGGGATCAACGTCGCGCGCCAGCCCTGGAGGAAGAGGAACACCACCAGGATCACGAGCGCGAGAGCGATGCCGAGCGTCAGCACGATTTCATGAATACCCGCGCTCACGGCCTTGGTCGTGTCGAGCGGGATGTCGTAGCGGATGCCCGGGGGGAAGTTCTTCTGCAGCTCGGCCATGCGCTTGTTGACGGCGGCGGCCACCTGCACGGCGTTGGAGCCGGGCAGCTGGTAGATCGCCATCATGCCGGCGGGAGCGCCGTTGTAGCGGGCGTTCATGCCGTACATCTGCTCGCCGAGCTCGATGCGCGCTACGTCGCTGAGGTGCAGCACAGAACCGTCAGCGTTGGCACGCACAACAATGTTGCCGAACTCCTCAGGCTGTACCAGACGGCCCTGCGTGCGCACCGTGTAGGTGTACTGCTGACCGTTCGGTACGGGCTCGGCGCCGATCTGACCGGCAGGGTTCACGTTGTTCTGTGTCTGCAGGGCAGCGATGACGTCGGTCGCGGTGACGCCGAGCTGCGCCATCTTGTCGGGGTTCACCCAGACGCGCAGAGCGTACTGTCCACCGAACACCTGCACACGGCTGACGCCGGGCAGACGCGCGATTTCGTCCTCAACGTTGATGATCGCGTAGTTCGATAGGAAGTTGTCGGTGTACTGCTTGTTGCTGGAGTTGATGCCGACGAGCATGAGCGGCGAGGTGAGCGCCTTCTGCACGGTGAGGCCCGCGGTGGTCACCTGCGCGGGCAACTGCGCCTGCGCCTGCGATACACGAAGCTGCGACAGAATCTGGTCGGTGTCCGCGTTGGTCTTCACGTCGAAGTCGACGTAGACCGCGGTCTGACCGTTGTTCGCGTTCACCGAGTACATGTACAGCATGTTGTCCACGCCGTTCATCTGCTGCTCGATCGGCGTAGCGACGGCCTGGGTAAGGGTGCGTGCATCGGCGCCGGGGTAGGTGGCCTGCACCAGAATTTCCGGCGGGACGATGTTCGGATACTGCGAGGTCGGCAACGTAAACATCGACACCAGGCCCACAATGACCGTGATGATCGCGATGACGATTGCGACGATGGGACGACGGATAAAGAATTTTGACACGGAGAAATTACCTCGCTTCCGTGGATGCGGCTGCCGGTGCCGCTGCATGCGGCGAAACCGGCGCGCCTTCCTTCAGCTTCTGAAGGTTGTCGACGATGACGCGTGTGCCCGGCTGCAATCCGCCGTTCACGATGAAGTCGCTGCCAGATTCGTCGCCGATCTGCACGTTGAGAATGTGCACCTTGTTGTCGGCGCCGACGGTGTAGACCTGCTTGATGCCCTGAAGATCCGTAACCGCAACCTGCGGCACGGTGATCACGCCACGCTTCAGGTCAGTCGTTGCGGAGACGCGACCAAACTGGCCGGGACGCAGCACGCTCTTCGGGTTCGGGAAGACAGCCGCGATGCGGATGGCGCCCGTCTGCTGGTTCATCTGGCGGTCGACGAAAGCGATCTTGCCCTTGTAGGGGTAAGCGTCGCCGTTGGCGAGCGTCAGCGTGAGCGGCACATTGCTGGCGGACTTCAACAGGTCGGCGTCACCCTTCGCGGCGCGGCCGACGAGCGCAAGGTACTCCCCATCGCTGAGCGAGAAGTAGACCTTGATCGGGTCCAGCTGCGAGACCGAGGTGAGCTGCGTCTGCGGCGAAACCAGGTTGCCCATCTGCGTGACAGCCTGACCGGCAACGCCGGAGATCAGCGAACGGACCTTGGTGAAGCCGAGGTTGATCTGCGCGGACTCGAGCGTCGCCTTTGCCGAGGCGATCTGCGCTTCCGCAGCCTTCACATTGGCTTCGGCCTGTGCCTGCGTCTGCACTTCGTTGTCCAGCGTGGCCTGCGCAATCGCCTTCTGCTCCGCGAGCGGCGTGTCGCGCGTCACGTTGATCTGTGCGAGCTTCAACGCAGCCTGCTGCTGCACCAGCGCCGCCTGCGCCTGAGCCACCTGGCCCTTGGCCTGGTCTACCGCGGCCTGGAAGGTGCGCGGGTCGATCTCGAAGAGCACCTGGCCTTTAGTGACCGCCGAACCTTCGCGGTAGTCCTGCTTGACGAGGTAGCCGGTGACCTGCGGCTGAATGGTGGCGTTCACCATGCCGTCCAGCGTGCCGACCCACTGGTTGTTCAGGGGCGTGTCGCCGGAAGCTACGGTAACGACCGAGACGGGCAGCGGGCCAAACTGCGGCGCTGCTTCTTTCTTTTCGCAGCCGGTGGCGAGCAGAACGGTCGCTCCAGCCAGCAGGGCCACTGCGGAAGTGGTGCCGAGGACCGCGCGGCTGTAAGAGCGCTTCGCGCTGAAGAGGGCTTGCTTACTCATGGAAACTCCTTGGAATCGTTCGAAGCTGCGCGCTGAATCTTTTACGTTGAAAAGAAAACATACACGCATGTATCTTTTCATGCGATGTGGCATCCCATAGGTGGGATTCAGAAGTTTTGCGACTGACGAGATTTTGACCGTGCGAAAAAAGGTTCCAGCGAAGAAAACCCCCGAGGCCCCGCAGCAGGATCGCGCCGTGCAGACGCGCAAAGACCTGATGGACGCTGCGCGTCGCATTTTTGCGCGCGACGGCTTCGAAGTCGCACGTTTGCAGGACATTGCTGCAGAAGCCGGAAAGACGCGCGGTGCGCTCTACACGCACTTCGCCGACAAAGAAGACCTTTTCTTCGCACTCTTCGAGGAGTACATCGCGCAGGACAGCGACATCTACTTCCGCACCATCGACATCGGAGCCTCCTTCGAAGATCGCATTGCACAGATCATCGTGCAGTTTGAGCGCATCCTGCGCGATCGCAACCGCATGTTGCTCTTCATCGAGTTCAAGATGTACGCCGTGCGCCACCCTCATGCGACGAAGCGGCTTGCCGATCTTCACGCAGGCATGTGCGTGCGTGGTGCGACGCATAAACTGCGTGTCTTCCCTGAGTTTCTGCTGCGCGACATGAAGCAGCAGCGGCGCGCGTTCGCGATCTTCGCGGCCACGCTCGATGGCCTCGCGCTGCAGCACTACTTTGATCCGCTGGGTCTGCCGAAGGTGGAGCTGCATCGCAAGCTCGAGGAAGTGATCCGCGAGCAGGTGAAGCTGGTGGCCGAGTACAACGCGATGGTGTAGTGGTCGAGCAGCCTGGGGCACCCGTTCGTGGCTGCCTCGAGCGCGCGAGCGGCCTACGCATACACTGGATAGCGATGGCACGATCCAAAGAGAAAGACCCCAAGGAAATCGCAGACTGGCTGCATTGGCTGCCCAAGGCCGAACTGCATCTGCACCTCGAAGGCTCGATTACGCCTGCGACGCTGGTGGAGCTCTCGCAGCGTAACGACGCGGTGCCTCTGACCTACGATCAGGCCGCGAACGTCTACGATTACCACGATTTTCCGAGCTTCCTGATGAGCTTCAAGGCCGTGACCGAGCGGCTGGTGAAGCCTGTCGATTACGAACTCATCACCTACAACATGGTGCGCGACCTCGCGCTGCAGGGCGTTCGCCATGCAGAAGCGTATCTCTCCATCGGCATTCTGTACCGCTTCGCGCGGCTGGATGTGGACGAGGTGATGGAGGCCGCCGAGCGCGGTCGTCGGCGCGCGGAAAGTGAATTCGGCACGTCGCTGCTCTGGATCATCGATGCGGTGCGCCACTTCGGCGTCGAAGAATGTCGCAAGACCTTCCTGAAGGCGGCCGAGCTGCGCAAGCATATGCCGTCGGTGGTCGGCATCGGCATTGGTGGTGACGAAGCGCGCGGCCCGGCACATGAGTTCCGCGAGGTCTACGCCGAGGCGAAGGAGAACGGTCTTCACCTGACCTGCCACGCGGGCGAAACGACCGGTGCGGAGAGCGTATGGTCGGCGATCAACATCGGCGCCGAGCGCATCGGCCACGCGCTGACGGCGGCGAGCGATGAAGATCTCATGGACGTGCTCGCGCGCAAGCAGATCCCGCTGGAGCTGAACGTCACTTCGAACCTGAAGACGAAGTCCTGCGCGTCGCTGCTGGAGCACCCGGTGCGTCGTTACTTTGAAGAAGGCTTGATGGTCACACTGAACTCAGATGACCCACCGTTCTTCGGCGCGAACCTGTTGGAGGAGTACATCCTCGTCCAACGCGAGTTCGATTTCACCCCGGAGCAAATGCGAGAGTTCGCCGCGAATTCGATCGAAGCAAGCTTCCTGAAGCCGGAGCGCAAGCTGCAGTTGCTGGGCGAGGTGGAGCAGTACGGGTTTTGAGCGAGGGTCCAGGGCCTAGGGTTTAGGGTCCAGAAGGCAAGAACAAAGGCGAGGAGATCATCTCCTCGCCTTTCGTCTTCTGGGCCCTGGGCCCTAAGCCCTTGCTAAACCCTCTCTTACTGCGGCGGTGGCGGTGGAACTTCCTGTGGCGCGGGCACCATCACGGTGTTCGGATCGACCTTCGGAATGCCAAAGTGTCCGCCGAGGTGCACGAGATCGAGTGGGCGCAACATGCCGCTCACTTCGATGAGATTCATCTGGTACGGCCCGCGAATGAGCACGGTGATGTGGTCGAAGCGGGCGCCGTCCATGTGCATCCAGAGGTCGGTGATGGGCTTGGTGGGCTGTGCGCTTTGCCCGGGCGTGGTGTTCGCATCCACCAGATGCTTCCATCCTGCGGCCTGATACATCGCCGCGATGGCATGCATGTTCTCCGGCACGTAGAACGCAGGCTGACTGTAGCTGTAGCGCTCAAACGTGATGCCAGTAAGCGCCGCGGGCGGCAGGCCGCCATCGCCTAGGAACGCGTCGAGCAGATCGTGATCAAGCGTGAAGGCGGTGTGTTTGCCGGGCTGCGAAACGAGCCCAGCCACGGCCTCGCTGACGCCGGGCGGCTGCTTCTGCGCGAAGGCGGAGAGCGTGGTGGCGGCAAGGATCGCGGCGGCGAGCACGAGTTTCTTCATGTGGAGTTAGACCGGTGGTGCTTGCGAGAAGTTGCGGCGCGGCAGTCGTAAGTGTGAAGTCGTAAGTGAAAAGTGGTGGATGTGCGGTGGTGAGAGCGATGTCTCCGCCAGAGTGCCAGTGGTCCAGAATCTCACTGTGCCAAAGAACTCCGTGCAGGCACTTGACGTTGGCTTCCGGCCTCCAACCTCCGATTGCCCCATCCGTACGCGGTTCTATGCGGGCGGGTGGGCTACTAAAGATGCTCAATGTCCTCGAACATCCTGCAAACCCAGGTCTCAAAAAACGAGACCTGGGGCACCCGTTCGTGGAGCCACGAGATACGGGATATCCATTCGTGACGGCAGCAAAAGCTCGTGACGGCAGCAAAAGCAAATGCGCCCCAAAGGACGCATCCACTCACGACTCACCACTTTTTACTTACGACCTCACCCTTACGACTGCCTTTACTGCTCAGCCTTCGGCGCGAAGTAGCCCTTGGGCGCGCGCACCTGGTAGCCCGCGTAGCGCGGGTCGGCGATCTGCAGGTAGATGGTGCGGAAGCTGCCGTCCTGCTTGAAGTTTGCGGGGCGGTAGATCAGCGAGTACTGGCTGCGCAGCTCGACTTCGATGTTCTGAAAGCCGGTGGCGATGTCGGTCACCTTTGTGGGGTAAAAGGCCTGTCCGCCGGTCGCGTCGGCGATGCGCTGCAGCACTTCGTCGCCCTTGTCGCGCGAGGGGCCGGTGTTGGTGGAGATCGCGTAGATCGTCGTCTGTGCGCGCTGGCACATGCGGATCGCTTCGTTCTCATAGACGCGCGAGTAATCGTCGTCACCGTCGGAGACCATGACGATGGCCTTGCGGAAGGTGTTGTTCTGCACGAGCGTCGCCATCTGGTCGCGGCAGGTCTTATAGAGCGCGTCGAAGAGGCTGGTACCGCCGCCGGGGCGCAGCTTACGGATGCCGGTGCCGAGCAGGTCAACGCGGTTCGTGTAGTCCTGCGTCATGTTCGTCTGCACATCGAAGCCCATGACGAAGGCGCGGTCTTCCGGATGCAGAATCTGCAGCAGGAAGTCGTTGGCTGCCTGCTGCTCGAACTCGAAGCGCTGGCGAATGGAGCTCGACGTATCGATCATGAGACCGATACGGAGCGGCAGGTTGGTCTGCTGCTGGAACTTGATGACGCCTTCGGGCGGACGACCGTCGTCGAGCAGGCCAAAGCTCTGCTGCTGCAGACCGGTGGCGAACTGGCCCTTGTGGTTGGTGACCGTGAAGAAGAGATCGACCTCGCGAGCACCTGCACCCTTGATGACGTAGGTATCGTCGCCGTTATTTTGCGCGACGGGCTGCTGGCCTTCGCTCGGAGGCGTGGGCTGCTTCTGTTGCTCGTTGGTGGAGGCGGGAGGCAGCGCAGGCGTCTGCGCGTGGGCGACAGACAGCAGCGAGAAAAAGGGGACAACCGCGCCAAGAACCAGGCGCGCGTACTTCGTGGAGCTCATAGCTGCAATGGTATCAACCAACGCGCCGCTGTGGCAGATGCTCGTGTTGCGAAGGTGGCGTGGGAGGAACTGTCTCCTCGCCACCCGGCGTCTTACTTCTGTTCGATTTGCTCCTGCAGCTCAATGAGTTCCGCAGGGAGCGGTGCGCGGAGTTCCAGGGCCTCGTCCGTGCGCGGATGGGCAAAGTCCAACTCGGCCGCGTGCAGGAAGTGGCGCTCCGGCTCGAGGATCGGCAGAGCGGGGTTGTTTGGCTTCAGCACGTGTGGCGCGCCGTAGATCGGGTCGCCGACGACGGCGTGCCCAAGCGCCTGCAAGTGCACGCGAATCTGATGGGTACGACCGGTCTCGATGTGCAGCTCCACGAGCGTGAACTTGCCGTAGGCGCTGGTGATGCGCTCCAGCACGCGGTAGTTCGTCTTCGCATGGCGGCCGCCGGGGCGCTTGGTCGTCATGCGGATGCGGCGGTGCAGGTCGCGCGAGATCGGCAGGTCGATCGTGCCTTCGTCTTCTACAAGATGGCCGTGCGCCAGCGCGATGTACACCTTGCGCAGGTCGCGCGTGGCGAACATTTCGCTCAGCTTGCGATGCGTCACGTCGTTCTTGGCCACGACGATGAGACCGCTGGTTTCCTTGTCCAGACGATGCACGATGCCAGGGCGAACCGCGTCGCCGGTCTGCGCCAGCGAGCCTTCGCCGAAGTGATAGAGCAGCGCGTTCACCAGCGTGCCGCGGTTGTGTTCCGCCGAGCCCGCACCGGCGTGGACCGTCATGCCCGCAGGCTTGTCGATCACAGCGAGGTCCTTGTCCTCATAAATGACGGTGAGCGGAATGTTTTCCGGCTCGGCTCGCAGCGGTTCCAGCTGCGGTTCGCCTTCGATCTCGATCTGCTCGCCGCCCTTGAGCTTCGTTTTCGCCTTGATGACGACGCCGTCCACGCGCACCTGGTCGTTTTCGATCAGCATCTGCACGCGGGCGCGCGAGACATCTGGCAGCGCCTTGGCGAGATACGCGTCGAGGCGCATGTCCCTGGCGATGTCGGGTGCGGTCAGCGTGCGAACGCCGTCCTCGGCCTCGAGGTCGTCGAGCACCGGGATCGCCGCGCTGCGCTCGGCTTCCACGCGCTTCAAGCCCTCGTAGCGGCGGTAGTCTTCGCTCTGGATTTCGTTCCGCGTGCCGATCGGATTGGTGATGATCAGGTACGGATTCGACGGATCGACCGGCGCCTTCGCGTCGGCCATCATCTCGTCCACGTCGTAGAAGTCGTCGCCAGCGCGGACGTCTTCTTCGGGCTGGTTCTCCTCTTCGGCGAAGGGGTTCTCGGCCAGGCGGCGGGCGCGCTCGTCCTCGACCTCGGTGCGGATCTTGCGGTACTCGGCCTTCACGGACTGGCGGCGCTTGCCCTTGGGCAGCATGTTCTTACTAGGCATGGTCGAACCTCTCGGCGGGTACGTCGCGTGCGACGCGGCTACCGGGTTGGATGGGGGAAATGGTGGCGAAGAGCGCCACCCCGGCGAGCGCCATCAGCGCGGACAGCGCCTGTGCGGCGTCCAGCGGCAGGCCGCTCACCTGCAAAGTCGGTTGACGGAGGAAACTCAGCAGAAAACTGCCGACTCCTCCGGTGAAAAGCGAGAACGCGGCGACGCCACCGGCCTTGGAGCGGCCAAGTTGCGTCCACGCCGCGGCTGCAAGCAGCGTCGCCAGCGCAAATCCATAAAGCTGCACCGGATGCGTGTGGCCGAGGACGGTGTCGCCTGCAGACGTCACACCCCACGGCAGCTTCGTCGGCATACCGGCCTCCGTGCGCTCGAAGAAGTGGCCGAGGTCGAGGAACGCGGTCAGCAACGCGACGCACGGCGCCCAGGCGTCCAGCGCAGAAAGAAGCGGAACGCGACGGAAACGCAGCCAGATCAACGCGAAGATGGCGGTGAGGAACACGCCGAGTTGCGTGATCGAGGGCAGCCCCAGCACCAGGGCCGGGAAGATCTTGAAGGTCGTAAAGTTCTCCGCGACAAGCTGCACGCGAGAAATCACGAACGCGGCGACGACCGCAGCGACGCCGGCGTCCCACAACTTCTGGGCGCTCAGGCCGACGCGTTCTGCCGTGCGCTCCGAGAACAGGAGCGCCACCACCAGCCCGGCGGTCGCAAAAAGAGCGAAGACCGGCAGACGGAGAGCACCGAGGTGGAGCGTTCCGGGAAGTTCGGTTTGGAGGTGGGGCGCAAGCATCGTCAGCTTATGAGGATAGCCGCTCAAGCTCACCTGCCACCAATCCCTGCAAAATTCGCCAGCGGGATGCGCGGTTTTCGGCCCGGGATATCCACCGCGAACTCGGACTAATGTGGACGCAATTTACTCATGCGATACGACACGGCACAATGGGGAGGAAGGCCGTGTTCCCTCGAAAAATCAAGGAAGTAGGAGCATCGGCGAAGCTGGGTTCTGTCGCGACGCGCGACAGCAAGTAAATCGTGGCGCGAGTATCGCACGTAAGTGATGGCTGTCACGCAGATGGCTGATTTTCGCTTGCTATACTCGAACCATTCGAGATAGGTATTTCTGGGCTCGTAGTGTTTCAGCGACCCATCTCAACAAGATTTTGGTATTGCAGAGGAAGCAGGAACGCACTCATGGCGCAAGTATTTGACCGCAGTTCGAATGCACTGGCTCGCGCGAGCCTGGTGTTGACGGGCTTGATCGTCATCGCGCTCGGTGTGGCACTGAACCAGTTGCAGCGTTCGCCCTGGGTGACGCGGCAGGGTCAGCGGCCGGACCAGCCCGTCCCGTTCAGCCACAAGCACCACGTGGAAGGCCTTGGCCTTCAGTGCCAGTACTGCCACACGTCGGTGGAAAAGAGCTCGTATGCGGGAATCCCTCCGACGAAGACGTGCATGAACTGTCACTCGCAGATCTGGACCAACGCCGATCTGTTGAAGCCGGTCCGCGAGAGCTGGGCCACGGGTGAATCGATCAAGTGGATCCGCGTACACGATTTGCCGGATTACGTGTACTTCAACCACGAGATCCACGTGAACAAGGGTATCGGCTGCGCCAGCTGCCACGGCCGCATCGACCAGATGCCGCTGGTATACGAAGAGAACACGCTCCAGATGGAGTGGTGCTTGAACTGCCATCGCAACCCGGTGAACAACCTCCGCCCGACCAGCCAGATCTACAACATGGCCTGGACCGGACCGTCGAAGGTAACCCCGGTGGCCTGCGCTGTGACGGGTAAGACCGGCACGACCGCAAGCATGGTGGATTGCAAGCCGGTGAAGGAAGGCGTCCAGCTCGCTGGCTACCAGACGTTCACCAACCAGAAGGACCTCGGCCTTTACCTGATGGACAAGTACCACATCCGCAATGCGAACGAGCTTTCGAGCTGCGAGGTGTGCCACCGATGAGCGACGGAATGAAGAACGCAACTGTGGTAACGCGTATTGTGCCGGCCAACAAGATGACGCTCGCCGAAGTGCGAACGAAGCTTGAGGGTCAGCGCGGCAAGCGCTTCTGGAAGAACCTGGACGAACTGGCGGACACGCCGGAGTTCCAGGAGCTGATGCAGGAAGAGTTCCCGCGCCAGGCTGGTGCTGGCGAGTGGGTGGATTCGGTCTCCCGCCGCGGCTTCATGAAGGTGATGGGCGCAAGCTTCGCGCTCGCTGGTCTCGCTGGCTGCACCAAGCAGCCGGATGAGCAGATTTTCCCGTACGTGAAGCAGCCTGAGGACCTCGTCCTCGGCAAGCCGATGTACTTTGCTTCGGCGCATCCGTTCCCGACGGGCGCAGTCCCCGTGCTGGTGAAGTCGGATGCCTTCCGCCCCATCAAGCTCGAGGGCAACCCTGAGCATCCGATGTCGAAGGGCAAGTCTGATGCGTACACGCAGGCTTCGCTGCTCGACATGTACGATCCCGACCGTTCGCGCGAAGTGAAGTTCCGCGGCGAAGGTTCGTCGTTCGGCGCATTCCAGCAGGCATTCGCCACCGCTGCGAAGCAGACGGATGGCGGCAAGGGCATCTACTTTGTGACGGAAACCTTCACCTCGCCGACGCTCGCGTCGCAGTGGAAGCAGGTTTCGGCGAAGTATCCGAACGCGAAGCTGGCTGTTTATGACGCTGCGCTCGGCGATGCGACCTACGCACTCGATACGCAGTACAAGCTCGAAGACGCAGAGGTAATCCTCTCGCTCGACGCTGACTTCCTCGGCGGCATCGCGTTCCCCGGCTTCCTGCCTCTTTCGGCGGCGTGGGCTGAGGGCCACCGCTACGAAGAAGGCAAGAAGATGAGCCGCACGTATGCGGTCGAGACGATGCCTTCGGTCACCGGCTTCAAGGCCGACCACCGCATCGCGCTGAAGCCGTCGCAGATTGACGCGCTGGCAGCGGCTCTGGCCGGCACCGGTTCGGTCTCCTCGCCGGAAGCGCAGAAGTTTGTCACCGCCGCTCTGGCCGACCTGAAGAAGGCCGGCTCCAAGGGTGTCGTGATCGCTGGTCCGCAGTCGAGCCCCGCGGTTCAGGCTGCTGCCAAGGCGATCAATCAGCAGATCGGTGCGGTCGGCAAGACCGTTTCCTACGGGGCATCGACCTCGGAAGTTCCCGCTACCGCCCTCTCGCTCTCCGATGTCGTCGCCGACATCAACGCGGGCAAGGTGCAGTGGCTGGTGCTGATGAACGTGAACCCGATGTACAACGCTCCGGCCGACCTCGAGTTTGCTGCAGCGTTCTCGAAGGTTCCGACCGTGGTTCACCTCGGTTCGCACCTCGACGAAACGGGCTATCTCGCGACCTGGCACCTGAACAACACGCATTACCTCGAGAGCTGGACCGACGCTCGCGCCTACGACGGCACGATCACGATCATCCAGCCGATGATCGCTCCGCTCTACGGTGGCGTTTCGTCGCACGACGTCTTCCAGGCGCTTCTTGATCCTTCGATCTCCGCATACGACGCAGTCGTGGCGACGGCGAAGACCTACATCAAGGGCGACTTTGCCACCTCGTGGAAGAAGGCGTTGCACGATGGCTGGGTAGAGGGTACGGCAGGCACGCAGACCGGAACGGCGAAGATCGCGACCGCTGCGAAGACCGCGCCGAGCGACCTCGAAATCCGCTTCCTTACCGATCCGTCGCTCTTCGACGGACGTTATGCGAACAACGGCTGGCTGCAGGAGCTTCCCAAGCAGGTGACGAACCTGAGCTGGGACAACGCCGCGCTGATGTCGCTCGAGACGATGGAGAAGTACAAGCTCGAAGAGAACAATGCGGTGGAGCTCGAAGTAGCGGGCCGCAAGGTGATCGCGGGCGTCCTGATGGTTCCCGGCCACGCGCCGGAAGCTGTGACGGTGCATCTCGGCTTCGGCCGCCATGCTGACGCAGGTCGCGTCGGCGCAGGCGTCGGCTTCGCTTCGTACTACCTCCGCACGGTCGCTGGTTCGGCTTCGGCTCCGCTGAAGCTGACCAAGACCCCGGACACCTATGACCTCTGCGTCACCAAGGTGCACAACATCGAGCACCGCGGCAAGTTCGCGCAGCAGGACCTCGAGCACAAGCAGTACGACACCGAGGGCACCTTCTCGCTGGCTGGACATGAAGCGAACGAGCGCGGCATCATCCGCTACGCGACGTATGAAGAAGCGGAGAAGGACGCGCAGTTCGCGCATCATTCGCTGGCTTCGGGCCTGACGACGGTCGACAAGGTTGGCTACAACCCTATGGGCGAAGATCCGGAACACTCGGACAGCTTCTTCCCGGATGCGTGGCGCTATGATCGCCCGCAGCCGACGGGTGACGGCTACCAGCTCCAGTACAAGTGGGGCATGCAGATTGACCTGAACTCCTGCGTAGGCTGTAACGCCTGCATCGTGAGCTGCTACGCCGAGAACAACATCCCGGTCGTCGGTCGCGCGCAGGTGAAGGTCGGCCGTAACATGCAGTGGCTCCGCATCGACACGTACTTCGAAGGCGATCTACACGCGCCCAAGGCGTTCATGCAGCCGATGACCTGCCAGCACTGCGAAAACGCCGGTTGCGAACAGGTTTGCCCGGTCGGCGCCACGGTACACACGCCGGAAGGCATCAACACGATGGTTTACAACCGTTGCGTGGGTACCCGTTACTGCTCGAACAACTGCCCGTACAAGGTTCGTCGTTACAACTGGATGTTGTACTCGGACTTCGATACGGAAAGCCTCAAGTTCATGCGCAACCCGGACGTTTCGGTTCGCTCGCGCGGCGTGATGGAGAAGTGCTCCTACTGCATCCAGCGCGTTGAAGCGGCGAAGATCGAAGCCGATAAGGAAAACCGCATGGTGGCCGATGGTGAGATCCTCACCGCCTGCCAGCAGGCCTGCCCGACCGAAGCGATCACCTTCGGCAACCTGAACGACCCGAACAGCAAAATTGCCAAGCTCAAGAAGAGCGAACGCAACTACGCTGTGCTGGCGGACTTGAACTTCCGTCCTCGCACGACCTACACGGCCGGCGTCATCAACCCGAACCCGGAGCTTGCTTAGTATGGCGACCCACGGACCGCTTCACGACCCAGCAGTCGATCCCATGATCGACCCGCGCACCGGCGAATACGCCGTTGTCGCACCTGGCCACAACTTCAAGAGCATCACGCAGAAGATCGCGGGCATTGTTCTGACGGCCAACACTCCGATCGCCTGGATCGGCGGCTTGATGTTCGCCGCCACCGTTGCGCTCGGCGTGGTTGCCGGCCTGACGTGGCTGTTCCTCAAGGGCGTCGGCATCTGGGGCATCACGATGCCCGTGGCCTGGGGCTTCGCCATCATCAACTTCGTTTGGTGGATCGGTATCGGCCACGCCGGTACGCTGATCTCTGCGATTTTGCTGCTGTTCAAGCAGACATGGCGTAACTCGATCAACCGCTTCGCCGAAGCAATGACGATCTTCGCTGTATGCTGCGCGGGTATCTATCCGCTGGTGCACATCGGTCGTCCGTGGCTCGGTTACTGGCTGATGCCGTACCCGAACACCATGAACCTCTGGCCGCAGTTCCGCTCGCCGCTGGCGTGGGACGTGTTCGCCGTGTCGACGTACGCGACGATCTCGGTGGTCTTCTGGTTCATCGGCATGGTGCCGGACTTCGGTACGCTCCGCGATCGCGCGCAGCATCCGATTGCCAAGTATTTCTACGGCATCCTGTCGCTCGGCTGGCGCGGTTCCACCCGCCATTGGATCCGTTACGAGACGGCTTCGCTGCTGCTCGCCGGCCTCTCCACGCCGCTGGTGCTCTCGGTGCACACCACCATTTCCTTCGACTTCGCCGTCGCGGCGATGGCTGGCTGGCACACGACGATCTTCCCGCCGTACTTCGTCGCGGGCGCTGTGTACTCAGGTTTCGCGATGGTGCTCACGCTGGCCATCCCGATCCGCAAGTTCTACCACCTTGAAGACATGGTGACCGAGCGTCACCTCGACAACATGGCGAAGGTCATGCTGGCGACCGGTTCGATCGTGGCTTACGGCTACGGCATGGAAGTCTTCATGAGCTGGTACTCGGGTTCGCACTGGGAGTTCTTCATGATGTGGAACCGTATGTTCGGGCCGATTGGCTGGGCATACTGGATGCTCATCCTGACGAACATCGCAATTCCGCTGACCTCGCTCTGGTCGCGTAAGCTCCGCACCAACGTGCTGTACCTGTTCATCCTCAGCTTCATCGTGAACATCGGTATGTGGTTCGAGCGCTTCGTGATCGTCGTGACGACGCTGTATCGTGACTACCTGCCTTCGAGCTGGGGCACGTACCGCGCGACGAAGTGGGATTACATCCTCTTCATCGGCACGTGGGGCATGTTTACGGTGCTGTTCCTGCTCTTTGCCCGTATCGCTCCGATGATCCCGATGTCGGAAATCAAGATGATTCTGCCGCAGACCAAGGTCCACCATGGCGGCGCAGATGCAGAAACCGTAGTTGAGGAGGCGATCTAACATGCCGATCAAAGAAGGTATCTACGGACTGATCGCCGAGTTCAACACGCCGACGGAGCTCGTACAGGCGACGGAAGCGGCCTATCAGCAGGGCTATCGCCGTATGGAGTGCTACACCCCATACCCGGTAGAAGAAGCAGCAGAAGCTCTGCGCTTCCACAAGAACCGCGTGCCGCTGATGTGCCTGATGGGCGGCATCATGGGTCTGCTCACGGGCTACGGTCTGGAAGTGTGGATCAACGTCTGGGGTTATCCGCTGAACATTGCGGGCCGCCCGCTCTTCTCGTGGCCGGCGTTTGTGATCCCGGGCTACGAATGGACGATTCTCTTCGCCGGTTTGTCGACGGCGTTTGGCATGCTCGCCCAGTGCGGCCTGCCGCAGCTGTATCACCCGTTGTTCAATGCCCCGAACTTCCGTTCGGGCGCTCTGAACGACAAGTTTTTCCTGTGCCTTGAGGCCTACGATCCGAAGTTCTCGGCTAACGAGACGCGTTCGTTCCTCGAGAGCTTCTCGCCGATTTCAGTGGTGGAGGTAGAGCTCTAATGCAGGCACGTGGAAACAGGGAGCAGGGAAAAGCAATGCAGTTCACCCGCCCGATGACGGCTCTGGTGGCGATGGGTGCGATGCTCGCGCTCGCCGGCTGCCGACAGGACATGCACGACCAGCCGAAGTTCTTCCCGCAGCGCGGTACGAGCTTTTATGGCGACGGCCGCTCGGTGCGCCCGCAGGTGGACAACACCGTGTCGCGTGACCAGATGCAGGACGCCTACTTCTCGACCGGCATGATGGACGGCAAGGAAGGCGACGGTCTGCCGATCCCGCTAACGAAGGACACCATCGCTCGCGGCCAGGAGCGTTACAACGTGTACTGCACGCCGTGCCACTCGCGTGTGGGCAACGGTGAAGGCATGATCGTGCAGCGCGGCTACCGCCCTGCTGGCGACTTCCACACCGAGCGTATGCGTAACCTGCCGCTGGGTCATTTCTTCGCAGTCATGACCAACGGTTACGGCGCGATGCCTGACTACAAGGCGCAACTCACGCCGCAGGATCGTTGGGCGGTGGCCGCATACATTCGCGCGCTGCAGTTGAGCCAGAATGCCAAGCCTTCGGATGTACCGTCGGGCGAACAGGTGAAGAACCTCCACGAGATTGCCAAGGAAAAGGGCATGCCGGATGACTTCGCCAAGAGCTGGGAGCTGCCGAAGACGGCGGTTTACGGCACGCCGAACGGACAGGACAACGGTATCCCCGGTCAGCCGACGGCCGCAGCAAAGCCTGCAGCTCCGGCGACGGCACCCGCGGCCAAGTAAGTTTTCAAGAATTGAACGCAGAAGTTGAAACGGAAAGCGATTAAGACGCATGGCTCATGAACACGGACATCACGAAGCGCATCACCACGGCCCGCGCGCGTTGCCCGCGACGCTGACGGCGCCGCCGGTGGTCGCGGCCTGGCGCACCCGCGCTGTCATCGTTGCGGCGGTCTTCCTGCTTGCATCAGCGGCGCTCCTGTTCGTCCCCGGTGGACGCGACCAGGTGTTGCGCGCGTATCTGGCAGGCTTCATGCTCTGCTTCAACCTCCTCGGCGGCGCGTTGGCCTTCCTGATGGTGCAGTACGTCTCCGGAGGTAAGTGGGGACACATCCTGCGCCGTCCGCTGGAAGCGATGACCCGAACCTGGTTGCTCGTGGTCGTGATGTTCCTGCCCATCGTCTTCTTCATGAAGAAGCTTTATCTCTGGGCGATGTACACGACGCCGCAGGCCACGATGGATGCCTGGCACAAGGGCTTCATCACACAGGAAGAGCACCTCGACCTCGACTACCGCCACATTATGCTCGCGCCGGTTCCGGCAATAGTGCAGAGTGTTGTCGTTCTCGGTTTCATCGGTCTGGTCGTTTTTCTGCTGAACAAGTGGTCGATCGAGCGTGACAACGATCCGCAGGCCGGCACGGCAGCCAGCTACACCAAGTGGCGCAAGCGTTTCGAGAACCTCTCGGGTCCCTCGATCCTCTTCTACGTGATCCTGCTGACGGACTTCGTCATTGTCTGGGTGAAGTCGCTGGATATCATCTGGGCGTCTTCGGTTTTCGGCCTTCAGTTCCTCGTCGCACAGGGCTACGCAGTCCTGGCCGTTTCGGTGCTGACGATGATCCTGCTGTCGAAGGCGGAGCCGATCAAGACGCTCTTCCGGACCACCGAGCAGCACGACATCGCGAAGCTGATGTTTGCGTTCACGATGCTGAACATCTACCTCACCTTCTCGGAGTTCCTGATCATCTGGTCGGGCAACATTCCGGATGAGCTCTTCTACTACCTGAAGCGCATTCACGGTGGCTGGTGGACGATCTGCACGGCTGACGTGATCCTGCACTGGGTGATCCCGTTCTGCCTGCTGTTGAGCCGCGACATCAAGCGCTCGAAGAAGAAGCTGATTTGGGTCTGCTGCATCATGCTGACCGCGCGCCTGGTGGACATCTTCTGGCTCGTGGCTCCGTCCTTCAAGGACCAGCAGGAGCACCTCCGCCTGAGCGGTAACCTCGGCATCCTGGCCTTCATCACGGTTCCCGTGGCCATGCTGTCCATCTGGACGGTGGTTTACCTTACGAACCTGATGCAGCGCCCGCTATTGAACTTGAACGATCCGCATACGGAAGAACTGTTGGAGCCGGAACATGCCCACTAAAGGACACGAAGGACACGACGCTGGACAGCCGGAGGGCGTAGTCGCCCACCCGCACGATCCGAAGGTCAAGGACTCCGAGCACCCGGGGTACGAAATCCAGGACATCAACGTTGGCGGCGTTATCACCTTCATCGCCGGCCTCGCTGGATTCATCTTTGTCTTCTTCATCTTCTGCTTCTTCATGGGCAAGGCGATCAACTACGCGCTCCAGAAGCAGGATGGCCCGCGCGATCAGTGGCACCAGCAGATTCGCGACATGGGTGAGACGCAGCACGGGGACAAGCGCCAGAACCTTGCTTCGAACGCCGAGATGGAGCAGAAGCAGCTCGCGACGATGGCGCAGACTTTCCCTGGACCGCGTCTGGAGACAGATGACGGCAACCAGGACACGGCTGACCTGCACGCGAAGGAAGATCTGCTGCTCGACAACTACTCCACCTCGAGCGATTTGCCTGCGGGCACCGTTCGCATTCCGGTGGAGCGAGCGATGGATCTCATCGTCGAGCGTGGTTTGCCGAAGGCTGCGGTTGCTCCGCACAAGCTGATGGTCGGCGAAACGTCGCACGATGTGCACGCGCCGCTGACCACGGGTTTCGCGCGTACCGGTTATGAGCTTTCGACGATCCAGGCACGCGAGCAGAAGCTCGAGTTTGAGCACGCAGAGAAGTAGCACGAGTTGTAAAAGGACAAAGTCATGATGATGCTGAGCACAATCCGGACAGGAGTCAAGCGGTGGATCACCGCAGGTCTCGGTGCGCTTGCGCTCGGCGGCATGATGGCTGCCGCGCAGACCACCGGCTACGGCGAGAAGTCCATGGGCGACAATCATGGCGATCAGCTCCCGACGGTCCTCGGCAAGGTACAGGTTGCGCAGCACTTGAACGCGCAACTCCCGCTGAACGCACAGTTCGTCGATGATCACGGCGCGAACGTGAAGCTCGGTGATTACTTCGACGGCAAGCACCCGGCGGTTCTGGCAGTGGTGTACTACAACTGCCCGATGCTCTGCTCGGAGGAGATGGACGGCCTGACCTCGGCGCTCGAGATGGTTCATCTCGTCCCGGGCAAGGACTTCCAGATCGTTGTGATGACGATCGATCCGAGCGAAACGGTCGGTACGGCGGCGGCGAAGAAGGCGTTTTACCTCAAGCGGTACGGTCACCCGGAAACGGCTGATGGCTGGCACTTCCTGACGGGCAAACAGCCGGACATTGATGCGGTGACGAACGCAGTGGGCTTCGGCTACACGCGTGTCCCCGGACCGGATGGCCGCCTGACGCAGTTCGCGCACGCAAGTGCGATTGAGATTGCAACGCCGCAGGGCAAGCTGGCGCAGTACTACCTGGGGGTCGAGTACTCCTCGAAGGACATCCTGCTCGGTCTGGTAGACGCGAGCGGCAACAAGATCGGATCACCGGTAGCGAATATTCTGACGTACTGCTACCACTATGATCCGCAGATTAATAAGCACTCGCTGATCGTGGCGCGAGTGGTTCAGTTGGGCGGCATGATGACCGTCGCCGGGCTGGGCGGGTTTATGTTTCTGATGTTCCGCAAAGACCTGAAGCTGGGTCGTGAGCAGAATCAGGATCGGCCGAATGACGAAGACTTTACACGGCGGAATGGATAAGGCGAACGATGGGAATTAGTCCAGTACTTTGGCATTTTTTGGTGAAGTGGTTGCACAGCTCGGCCCTGTTTCCGGCTGAGGCGTCCACGATCGCACCATACACGGACGCGCTCTACTTCTTCCTCATTGGGATGACGATCGTGGGCACACTCCTGGTGGGTGTGTTGGTGGTCTTCTTCTCGATTCGGTACCGCAAGGAAAAGAACCCCGTGGCGACGCAGGTCGAAGGCTCGACGCTGCTCGAGGCCACGTGGACGATCATTCCTCTGGCGATCTTCCTCGTGACCTTCGTCTGGGGCGCGCTGTTGTACTTCCGCATCTTCAACCCGCCGGCCAACGCGATGAACATCTACGTCGTGGGCAAGCAGTGGATGTGGAAGGCCGAGCACCCGGGCGGTCAGCACGAAATCAACGCGCTGCACATTCCGGCGGGCAAGCCGGTGCAGCTCACCATGATCTCGCAGGACGTGTTCCACTCGTTCTCGATTCCCGACTTCCGCGTCAAGCGTGAAGTGATCCCGGGCCGTTATTCGACCGTGTGGTTCCAGGCGACGACGCCGGGCACGTATCATATCTTCTGCACGCAGTATTGCGGCACGCTCCACGCCGGCATGATCGGTGAAGTCACGGTTCTCGAGCCGAAGGATTACGAGAAGTGGCTGCAGGAGTCGACTTCGGGCATGAGCCTGGCGCAGAACGGCGAGCGACTCTTTGCCTCCATGGGTTGCAACGCCTGCCACACCGGCAACGCAGCGGCTCGCGGACCGAACCTCGCAGGCGTTTACGGCACGAAGCTGACGCTCGCGAACGGCTCGCAGGTTCTGGTGAATGAAGCGTATCTGCGTGATGCGATTCTGAACCCAAGCGAACACATTACGGCGGGTTACGCGCCCATTATGCCGACCTACCAGGGCCAGATCTCCGAAGACGGCCTGATCGACCTGGTGGAGTACATCAAGAATATGCAGTCGAATGATCGAGTGCACCAGACCCTGATGACCAGCGAAGGTGATCAGGCTGCCCCGAAAACCCCCGTAGCGGGCACAACGCAGGAGCGGTAAACCATGAGCGCGACGACCATCGTCTCTTTGCCAGATCAAGCAACGGCGCGTTTGCCGAAGACCAACTACCTGAACAACAAGCACGGCTTGTTGAGCTGGCTGTTGACCGCTGACCACAAGCGGATCGGCATTCTTTACCTGCTCTCGATCACGTTCTTCTTCTTCATCGGCGGAGCCTTCGCGGGCCTCATCCGACTGGAACTGCTGACCCCGCAGCCTGATCTCGTTGCCTCGGACACGTACAACAAGTTCTTTACGATGCACGGCATCGTGATGATCTTCTTGTTCCTTGTGCCTTCGGTTCCGGCAGCGCTGGGTAACTTCCTCGTGCCGATCATGATCGGCGCCAAGGATCTCGCGTTCCCGAAGATCAACCTGCTGAGCTGGTATCTGTACATGACCGCAGGCCTCTTCACGCTGGCCACGCTGGTGCTCGGTGGTGTGGATACGGGCTGGACGTTTACGACTCCGCTCTCCACGCACTACCTGAACACGCACGTCATGACGACGGCGATCGGTATCTTCATCGCGGGCTTCTCGTCGATCTTTACCGGCCTGAACTTCATCGTGACGATCCACCGTATGCGTGCACCGGGTATGACCTGGTTCCGCATGCCGCTCTTCATCTGGTCGAACTACGCGGCTTCGCTGCTGATGGTGCTCGGCACCCCGGTACTCGCGATCGCGATCGTTCTGGTGGCCCTGGAGCGCACGCTGAACATCGGCGTCTTCGACCCGGCCAAGGGTGGCGATCCGCTGCTCTTCCAGCATTTGTTCTGGTTCTACTCGCATCCGGCTGTGTACATCATGATTCTGCCGGGTATGGGAGTGATCTCTGAGGTGATGTCGACCTTCAGCCGCAAGCGCGTCTTCGGCTACACGGCCGTCGCGTTCTCCTCGGTCGCCATCGCGCTCTTCGGCTTCTTCGTCTGGGCCCACCACATGTTCATCATGGGCGTGTCGAACTACTCGGCACTGGTGTTCTCCCTGCTGACGATGCTGGTCGCAGTTCCTTCGGCGATCAAGATCTTCAACTGGGCATTCACGATGCAGAAGGGTTCAATTACCTTCGAGACCCCGATGCTCTACGCGTTCGGTTTTATCGGCCTCTTCACCATCGGCGGACTGACGGGCGTGTTCCTTGGCTCGCTGGGCATGGACGTGCACCTTACCGAAACCTACTTCGTTGTGGCACACTTCCACTTCGTCATGGTGGGCGGTATGCTCATGGCCTTCCTCGCGGGTGTGCACTTCTGGTGGCCGAAGATTACGGGTCGTATGTATCCGGAGTCGCTTTCGAAGCTTGCTGCCGTGGTCACGTTCGTTGGCTTCAACCTGACCTTCCTGCCGCAGTTCGTTCTTGGCTACCTCGGTATGCCGCGCCGCTATGCAGCGTATCCGGCTGAGTTCCAGGTGCTGAACGTGATGTCGACGGCGGGTGCTACGGTGCTGGGCGTGGGCTACATGCTGCCGCTGATTTATCTCGGTTGGTCGCTGAAGTACGGTGCGATCGCTGGCAACAACCCCTGGCAGGCGACCGGCCTCGAATGGCAGATTCAGTCGCCGCCCTTGACGGAAAACTTCCTCGAGACGCCGATCGTTACGCAGGAAGCGTACGACTACGAGTGGCTGGAAGAGAAAATGAAGCACGAGGTGACGCACGTTGGCTAACGCGAACCCCACCGCAACCCACGAGACGCTGGTGCACGATGCACATGATGTGCACGAGCACCACGACCTCCCGCAGCTGCGCCACCACTTCGAGACTGAAGAGCAGCAGCGTGAGGCCGGCAGCTTCGGCATGTGGCTCTTTCTGCTGACCGAAATCATGTTCTTCGGCGGCCTCTTCATGGCGTACCTGCTGTACCGCAACTGGTACTACCCGGCGTTCGCGACCGCTTCGAACCAGTTGAACGTGCCGCTGGGTACGATCAACACTGCAATCCTCATCAGCTCGGGCTTTTTCATGGCGCTGGGTGTGTGGGCGGCAGAGGTTCGCAAGAAGAACGTACTCGTGTTGATGCTGGTCCTGACCACCGTCTTCGGCTACGCCTTCTTGAACGTGAAGTACTTCGAGTACAAGGAAAAGTGGGAGAAGCACCACATTCCCGGAGCCACGTTTGATATCTCCGAGTTCGTGAACCCGCCCATTGACGCTAAGACGGGTAAGCCTACCGAAGAGCCGCTCGCTCCGGACATGGCACAGAAGACGCAGCTCTTCTTCTTCCTGTACTTTGCTATGACCGGTATGCACGCGCTGCATATGATCATCGGTCTGGTGCTGCTGCTCTGGCTGATCTACCGCGCGAACCGCGGCGAATTCACGGAAGGATACGTCGCACCGATCGAAAATTTTGGCTTGTACTGGCATTTCGTCGATATCGTGTGGCTGTTCTTATTCCCGCTGCTCTATCTGATCAACCGGCACCCGCTCAAGTAAGCGACTGACCGCAGTTTCGAGGACATCATGGCGCATTCGATTCAAAGCAACATCCATACTGACAAGCACGACCCGGTAAATGTGACGAACCCGGAGCACGCGGAACATCACATCGTTTCGCCGATGCAGTACGTGATGGTCTACCTGACGCTGCTTGTCTTCACGGGCATCACGGTGGGCGCCGCGTTCATCGATATGGGCGCGTTGAACCCGGTGATTGCTTTGGCGATTGCCAGCATCAAGATGGTCATCGTGCTGCTGTTCTTCATGCATGCCAAGTACCAGTCGCGCCTGATCAAGATGACGATCGGCTCCGGCTTCTTCATCTTCCTCGTCCTGGTGACGATGACGCTGACGGACTACATGAGCCGTGCGTGGGGCCGCTGGTAAGCCGCCTGCCAACTCAATCGACGCCCCGCTTTCGAGCGGGGCGTTTTCTTGCCTTCATGGGAAAGAGCTTGCTGGCCACCGCGGCGCAACCGCTGTAAAGTGGTCGCATGTTGCGAAGAGTATTGGCCCTAGTGCTGTCCTGTTGTGCCGCCGTGTGCGCTGCGCAGACCGCGCCCATAGCGCAAGGAGCTGCGATGCATGTTGCCAAGGGATCGTTCGAGGTGAAGATGGGGCCCGCCGAGCCGTCGGCCCTGGCTAAAGACGCCGGTTTCGGTGCGATGAGTATCGACAAGGTGTGGCGTGGTGATCTCGAAGCCACGAGCAAGGGTGAAATGCTGCATGGCGCCGAGGCCTCGACCGGCGCGATGGCCTATGTGGCACTGGAGAAGGTACAAGGGTTTTTGAATGGCTACCACGGCACTTTTCTGCTGATGCACCGCGCGTCGATGCTGAAGAGCGACCCGAAATCGAGCGTTCTGGAGATTTCGGTTGTACCGAACAGTGGCACTGACCAGCTGGTCGGCCTGAGCGGCACGGTCAAGATCGTTATCGACGCCAAAGGCGGCCACACGTATGAGTTTGACTACACGCTGAGCAAGTGAGGGACAAGATGGCAGTGGCAGAGAATCGATCGTGGTCGGGATTAGCAGCGGTGGTTGTGGTGTTGGCCGCGTTGTTGGGGATCGCCATGGCGGGACTGCCTGCCTACCACCGTTACCAGGCGCGGCAGGATGAGGCGAACATCATCACGCTCAACGAGCTACGTATCCAGCAGACAGCGCAGCTGGTGCAGGTGGAGAAGCAGAAGGCCGAGATCCGTATTGTGGAGGCGCAGGGCATTTCCGAGGCGCAGCGCATCATCAACGCCACGCTGACGGACCGTTATCTGCAGCACGAAGCAATCGGCGCGCAGGAGAAGATGGCGAACTCGCCGAACCACACCACGATTTACATCCCGTCCGGGCAGAACGGCATTCCGCTGGTGAAGACTGTGGATGCTCCTCAGACTTCGGGAAGCGCCAGGGAGTAGAGCTACTCTTCTGTGTGCGCGACGTGCCGCTCGATGTGGCGCAGTAGGCCGAGCCAGGTTGCGGCTTCGTCCCGAGTCTCGCCGAGCTGCTGCACGAGCTGACGGACGACGATCTCGCGGGCATTGCCGGGGAAGCGCTTGTCGTACTCGGTGGTTTGCATCAGCGAGGTGAGGCGCTCCACCAGGACTTCGCGAAGCTGCTCGGTGGCGGGCGCCGGAGCATGAGTCGGCAGGGGGCGAGCCTGCTCAAAGCCCTCGCGCGAAAGCTCGTAGAGGCACACCGCGACCGACTGACCGAGGTTCATCGAGAGATGCCGCGCGCCTTCCGGCTCGAAGAGCGGGATATTCACGAGGGATTGGCAGTGCGCGAGCTGCTCATTGGTCAGGCCGGTCTTCTCAGAGCCGAAAAGCAACGCGACTCTGGCTTCGGGATGCTCGGCGGCGTCGCGCATGTGCGGTGCGGCGGTTTGCAGCGACACGACCTCCTGTCGAAGCTCGCGATTGCCGAGCGCGGTGGTTCCGGCGATGTAAGTGCAGTCGGCGATGGCCTCGCGCAGGTCGCTGAAAAGCCGTGCGGCGTCCATGACATGCGAAGCGCCGACGGCTGACTTCGCCTCGAGCCTGGCGCCCTCAAACGGCGGGGCGAACTCGTTCACGACGCGCAGGTCGGAGAAGCCGAAGTCCTGCATGGCGCGTGCGGCGGCGCCGATGTTGCTGGGGTTCCGCGCCCCGACGAGGACGACCGTAAAGCGCGCGCGTGCAGCGTTCGAAAGCATCGTCTTCCATTGTAGTGAAGCGCAGCTACACTGGAAGAAGCGCCTATGGCCGACAACTTTGCCCAAACCGTGAAAGCGCAGGTCGACATCACTCGCATCGTGGGTGAGTATCTGAAGCTGCGCAAGAGCGGTGCGAACTGGTCGGCGCTTTGTCCGTTTCATAAAGAGAAGTCGGGCTCGTTCTACCTCTATCCGCAGACCTCGAGCTACTACTGTTTCGGTTGTCATGAGCATGGAGACGTCTTCACCTTCGTGATGAAGATGGACAACATCAGCTTCCCGGAAGCGGTGCGCGCGGTCGCGCAGAAGATGGGCATCCCGCTGCCGCAGCGGCAGTTCAACTCGCCCGAAGAGCAGCGCGAGGCTGGGTTGCGCAAGCAGCTGATCGACGCGCATGAGGCGGCGACGCAGTACTTCCAGCAAAACCTGCAGTCGCCCGAGGCCGCGCGTGCGCGTGAGTACATGACCTCGCGCGGCATCACGCCGGAGACCGTGCAGCGCTTCCGCATCGGCTATGCGCCCGACAACTTCAACGACATGCGCGAGCGGCTCAGCAAGTTCTTCACGGATGAAGTATTGCGCGCGAGCGGCTTGTTCAGTTGGAAGGAGCAGGAGGATGGCTCCGCGGGACAGATGTATGCACGCTTCCGCAAGCGCATCACCTTCCCCATCGCGAATGAGCAGGGCAAGGTGATCGCATTCACGGCGCGCGCACTGGACACGGACGACAAGAGCGGACCGAAGTACATGAACTCGCCCGAGACGCCGCTCTATACGAAGGGCAACGTGCTCTTCAACCTGGATAAGGCGAAGGCGGCGATCAAGGAGCAGGACGCGGCGGTGCTCGTCGAAGGCCAGATGGATGCGATATCGCTCTTCATGGCAGGTGTGCAGAACGTGATCGCCACCAGTGGCACGGCGTTCACCGAAGCACAGGTGCGCATGTTGGGTCGCTTCACCAAACGCGTGTGGCTGAACTTCGACCCTGACAATGCCGGCATGAACGCGGCCGAAAAAACGCTGGCGATGATGGTCGAAGAAGGCTTCGAGACGAAGGTTGTAACGCTCGATGGCGGGCTCGACCCTGACCGCTTCGTGCGAGAGCGCGGCGTGCAGGCATATGCCCAGGCGGTGCGCGAAGCCGCTCGTTATGCGGACTTTCTTGTGGCCCGTGCGCAGCAGCTCTATCCGGTGAAGACGCCGGAAGGCAAGATCAAGGCCATGAATTTCCTGCTGCCGCATATCAAGCGGATTCCGAACGCGATCACGCGTGTGGACTTCGCGAACAACGCGGCGCAGAAGCTGGGCATTGAAAATTCGCTGATGCAGCAGGAGATTCGTCAGGCCGCGCAGCAGCGGTTGGAAAGCGTGCGCGCACCGCAGGCGAAGCTGACTTCACTGGAACGCGTTCTGTTGTCTGCACTCATTCTTCCCGACGCCGACTCGGCGCGGCAGCTTGCGAGCACCTCGCTGGCGGCGCATCCGGAGTGGTACGCTCAGCTGGCGACGGCTGGCTTGATCGAGGTGCTGGTCAGCGGGCCGGCCCCTGATAACGCGCTCGAAGTGGCGCCGGACCAGGCGAGTCGTGTGCTGCTGGCGACCGCGATGCAGCAGGGCATTATGGAAGCCGAGGATGGCAACCTAAGCCTTCATGCGCTGGTGGAGCGCGCGCTGCAGGCGTTGCACATCAAGCAGCTGGAGCGCCGGGAGCGCGAGCTTCGCATGCAGATCGGCGAAGCGGGACGCCGCGGCGACAACGCGATGACCATGCAGCTGATGCAGGAGAAGCAGCACAACATGCAGGAGCTTCTGCGGTTGGAGCGCGAATTATCGAGGACGCCGTAGCGCGTCGCACGATACTCTGTTGTGCATGAAGCGTTTGCATTTGGCAGCACTGCTCGTGGCCTCCGTTGCTTCTGCCGCGTTCGCGCAGAAGTCCCTCACCGATCATGATTATGCGCAGGCTGAGCGCTGGATGGGCTATAACGTCCGTTCGCTCGTGCACGGCACCGTCAGCGACATCACCTATCTGCCCGATGGCCGCGTGTTCTTCCGCGTGGCGGAAGACTCCGGCGCGCGGTACTACATTGCCGATCCTGCGAAGAGCTCGAAGGAGCTCGCGTTCGATCATGTGAAGCTCGCCGCCGCGCTGAATACGCACATGAAAAACAAGGTCGCGGCCGACCACCTGAGCCTCAGCGCGTACAAACCTGAAGTGGCTGGCTTCGCGTTTGAGATGCGTGGCGAAACGTGGCACTGCGATACGGCGCTGACGATGTGCCATGTTGATCCGCCCGCACCGGAACCGGTAGAGAACCCCGCGAGCCAGACGACCACAACGCCGCAGGGCAAAGCGAAGCCTGCGATTGCGAAGGTTAACCTCGGCACGGCTCCGCGCGGTCGTCGTGGACATGCGCCGGTGAACATCTCGCCGGACAAGAAGCTCGCCGCGTTCATTCGCGACCATAATCTATGGGTGCGCACCATCGCGACGGGCTTGGAGAAGCAGCTTACGTTCGATGGCATCGCCGACTACGGCTACGCGACGGACAACGCCGGCTGGCAGCATACTGACGCGGCGATCCTCACATGGTCTGCGGACTCCAAGATGATTGCGACCTTCCAGCAGGACCAGCGCAAGACCGGCATGATGTATCTCGTCAGCACGACGAACCGCCATCCGACGCTGGAGCAGTGGCGCTATCCGCTGGTCGGTGATGAGGACGTGACGAAGATTGAGCCGGTGGTGATCGACGTGGCGAGCGCAAAGGTGACGCGCATCAAGACCGAACCGCTGGAGCATCGCTCGATGGAGTGCGATGACGTTAGCTGCGATGGCGATGGTCGTTGGAACGATGTCGAATTCTCTGCGGACGATGCGCATCTTGCCTTCGTAGCGACCTCGCGCGATCACAAGGATGAGTGGGTTCGCGTGGCTGACCTCGCAACCGGCGCCGTGCGCGAGGTGTACCACGAGCATGTGCCGACGTACTACGGCTGGCAGTCGAAGATCGACTGGAAGTATCTGCCTTCGTCGAACGAACTGCTGTGGGTGAGTGAACGCAGCGACTACGCGCAGATCTATCTCTACGACCTGACGACGGGCAAGCTGAAGAATGTAGTCACGCATGGCGACGGCCCGGTGCAGGACATTCCTTACGTTGATGAGAAAGCGCGCGTTGTCTACTTCGTTGCGACCGGCAAGGAGAAAGCGCAAGACCCGTATCTGCGCAACCTCTATCGCGTGAACTTCGATGGCAAGGGCCAGACGCTGCTGACGAGCGTGGGTGTTGATCACGCAATCGACATGGCGCCCGATGGCAAGACGTTTGTGGACACGGCATCGACGGTGTCCATGCCACAGACGTACACGCTGCGCGACAACGCAGGCAAAGAGATCGTCGCGCTGGGCAAGGTGGATGTCTCGGCGCTGGTGGCTTCCGGATGGAAGGCACCGATGCTGATCGACGTGAAGGCACGCGATGGGAAGACATCGCTCTACGGCTTCCTCTATCGCCCGACGAACTTCGACGCGGCGAAGAAGTACCCGGTCGTGGACTATGTGTACCCCGGCCCGCAGGATGGCGGGTGCGGCGGTGTACATAACTTCAACGCTGCGCATGGCGACCACCAGTCGCTCGCTGAGCTTGGCTTTGTTGTCGTGTGCATCGATGGCCAAGGCAATCCACATCGCTCGAAGAGCTTCCACGATGCGCATGCTTCGACGCCGGAAGAGATGGGCGACGACACGATTCCTGACCAGGTGTCGGGCATCAAGGACCTGGCGAAGCAGTTTGCGTGGGTGGATGCAAACAACGTCGGCATCTGGGGCCACTCGGGTGGCGGCAACGCGACGGTGTCGGCGATGTTCCACTCGCCGGAGTTCTTCAAGGTGGGGTGGGCCGAGAGCGGCAACCACGACAATCGTGACTACGAAGATGACTGGGACGAGCGTTGGGCTGGGCTCGAAGTGAAGGACGCTGAAGGCCATAGCAACTACGACAAGCACGCGAACCAAAACTACGCCGACCAGCTACGCGGCAAGTTGATGCTCGTGCACGGCACGATGGATGACAATGTGCCGCCGTCGAACTCGCTGCTTGTCGCGGACGCGTTGATGAAGGCCAACAAGGACTTCGACATGATCATGGTGCCGAATGCGCGTCATGGTTATGGCGAGCAGACGCAGTACATCATGCGTCGTCGTTGGGACTACTTCGTGAAGAACCTCATGGGTGCGACTCCGCCGAAGGAGTACAAGGTGAAGTCGTATCAGGATGTGATTCGCGCGTACTACGCCGACCGCTAAACAAGAATGTGGGTGCCCCATGTCTCGGTTTTTGAGACATGGGAGAGCGAGGATGTTGGCGCGACGAATGTTCGTGTCTCCATCGAGAGCTCTGGAAACCCAGGTCTCAAAAGTGAGACCTGGGGCACCCGTTCGTGGCTCGTTAGAACATCGCGAGGACTTGTTCGGGTGTATGACCTTGCTCGCGCAGAGCGCGCAGACTCAGCGCATCATGACGCTTGGCGAGTCGCACGCCATTCGCATCGCGCATGAGGTCGGTGTGGAAGTACCTGGGTGTGTGTAGCCCAAGCGCGCGTTGCAGCAGGATCTGTCGTGCGGTGGACTTGAGCAGATCGCGTCCACGCACGACTTCGGTGACACCTTGAAACGCATCATCGACAACACACGCAAGTTGATAACTCGGCAAACCATCCTTGCGCCAGACGAGGAAGTCACCGAAGTCAGCCTCGCTCGTCGTGCCAGCAAGAAACGACTGCGGTCCGCAATGCCCATCGACGAATGCAATGCGTTCATCATCGGGCACGCGGAAGCGATAGTTCGTGTTGGCCTCGAGCGTCCGCGTAGTGTTGCAGCGGCAACGGCCGTTGTAGATCGGCTCATCATCGGTGTCTTCATGCGGCGCTTGAATCGCTTGCAGCAAGTCTTTGCGCGAACAGTTGCAGGCGAACACATGCCCGCTCGCGAGTAGCTGCTGCATAGCCTCGCGATACGCTTCCATGCGCTCGCTCTGTGTGAGTTCACGATCCCATGTGATGCCGAGCCACTGCAGATCTCCGCGCATGGCATCTACGTACTCTTGCTTGGAGCGCTGCGGGTCGAGGTCTTCGTTGCGTAGCCACATCGTTCCTTTGGTAGCGCCGCAGCGATAGTTTGCGGCCCAGAACGTGCGTGCGTGGCCGAGATGCAGCAGGCCCGTAGGCGAAGGCGCAATGCGCCCAACGTATTTTGACCGCTCGAGCGCTTCCCATTCGATCGTGGCGCATTCGTATCGCAGATCGTCCATAGCATTGAGCGTAGCGCAAAGGCTTGTCTGCATGCGCGCTCGCGGCTAGAGTGGAGGGAACCTCTTCCCGGGAGATCTGTGATGTTCATGAAGCGATGGCGCGGCGAACGCGCTTTCCACGCGCACGAATCCGCTCGCATGGATGCACTCAACGGACTGCCGCTCGCAAGCTTTTGGCGCCGCGCCTGGGCCATTGTGATCGACCTGTTGCTGGTCGCGATCTTCCGTGCCGTCTTTCATCTCAACGGTCACCATGAGAATGAAGCGGTGAAGGGCTCGATGGGATGGTTTCTGATCGAAGGCGAGGAAACTGTCCGCCATCTCATCGAATCGACGCTGTACTTCGCGGTTGCGCTGAAGCTGGGCAAGGGGCAGACGATTGGCAAGTGGCTGATGAAGATCAAGGTCGTCTCGCTGATGCACGAGTCTCTCACGTGGTGGCAATCGATCGAGCGAGCACTGGGTTATGGCGCGTCGTTGCTGGAAGGCGGCTTCGGCTTTCTGCAGTACTACATCCACCAGAACCGCATGTGCGTGCATGATCGCATCGCCGAAACGATTGTGATCGATCTGCAGCGATCGCGTGTCGGCCATGCAATTCACACGGACGAGGAAGAACTGGCGTACGAGGCTTCAGAGGGCATCACGCCCGAGACAGGCATTGAGTAGCATCGCGTGGGCGCTGGCATTGTCGCTATACTGCCCAGAAGATGAAAGCTCTCTGCGCTCTCGCCATTCTCACCCTCGCCGGAGGCTCGGTCGCCTCTGCACAGACGCCCATTTCGCGGGCGGAGCAGTCCATCAAGCCGGAACACATCCGTGTGTACGATCGCTTCATCTCGAGCGACGACTTCGAGGGCCGCTACCCCGGTCTGCGCGGCGGGCAGATGGCTGCTGAGTACATCGCGTCGCAGTTCGCACTCTACGGGCTGAAGCCTGCGGGCGATAACGGCACGTTCCTGCAGCAGGTGAACTTCGTCGGCATGAAGGCTGTGCCGAGCGAGACCAGTTTCAAACTGGTGCCGAAGACGGGCCCGGCGATCCCGCTGACCTTCGCCAAGGACTACACCGTCGCCAACCAGACGCTGACGAAGGAAGCCAGCTTCGACGTGCCGCTGGTCTTTGTGGGCTTCGGCGTTACAGCGCCAGAGTTTCATTGGGACGACTACGCGGGCGTCGATGTGAAGGGCAAGGTGATCGTCTGCATCGTCGGCGATCCGCCGTCGACCGATCCGAAGTTCTTCGGCGGCGACGCGCTGACCTACTACGGTCGCTGGACGTACAAGTTCGAGCAGGCCGCGCGCAAAGGCGCGATTGGCGCACTGATCATTCATCGCACGGACTACGCGAGCTATGGCTGGGACGTGGTGCGCAACTCCAACACGACGGAGAAGACCTTCCTGCGCGATGACGAGAACCCGCGCCTGAAGGCCGCGAGCTGGATTCATCTTGAAGTGGCGCGCAGCCTGTTTGCGATGAGCGGCCTCGACCTCGACAAGGAGATGGCCGAGGCCAGCAAGCCGGGCTTCAAGGCGTTCCAGCTGCCTGTGAAGCTGCAGGCAAAGATCACCAGTGAGGTGCGTCCGTTCCAGAGCCCGAATGTAGTTGGCATGTTGCCCGGTGCAAACGTAGCGGCGCATAAGCCGGACCAGGCGGTGATGTACACCGCGCACTACGATCACCTCGGCGTGCGTGCAGGTCAACCCGGCGACAACATCTACAACGGTGCGGCGGACAACGGTACGGGTGTTGCCGTGCTGCTCGAGATGGCGCACGCGTGGGCGGAGCTTGCGCAGAAACCCGGCGTCACGCTGCCACATTCGGTGATCTTCGGCTCGGTGACTGCAGAAGAGCAGGGCCTGCTCGGCAGCGAGTACCTCGGCCAGCATCCGCCGATTCCTGCCGCGCAGATCGCGCTCGACATCAACTATGACATGCTGCTGCCCATCGGCGTGCAGCAGGAGGTGAACGTGAACGGCGCGCAGCGCACCACGTTCTTCCCGCAGGTGCAGGCGACGGCGAAGCGCTTCGGTCTGGCGATCGTGCCGGACCCGCGTCCGAGCGCTGGCAGCTACTATCGTTCGGACCACTTCTCGCTCTCGCGCGTCGGCATCCCGGCGTTCTCCGTGGACGCGGGCACACTCTACAAGGGCCACGACCATGAGTGGGGCAAGGCGCAGGAGAAGGACTTCAACGACAACCGCTATCACAACTTCTCCGACAACTTCGATCCGTCGTGGAACTTCGCGGGTGATGCGAACCTCACGCGCTTCGGCATGGATCTCGGCTGGCAGGTGATTCACGCGCCGCACTCGATTGAGTGGAAGCATGGCAATGAGTTCGAGGCGGCTCGACTCGCAAGCCAGAAGCAGTAATCGAGCAACAATAAAGCGGAGGAGCCCACGGCTCCTCCGCTTTATTGTGTGCGGCTCGTTTAGAGTTCGCGAAGGTACGTGACCATGTGCAGGCCCGGGCCGTTGTAGTTCTCGGCAGCGAGCACATCGCCGATCATGATCGACGGGCCATGAATGTCCGCAACGAAGCCCATCTGCTCGTGAAAGGTGCGCGACGCTGCGTTCTCCGGGTTCACGATGAGGCGGATGCGCTCTGCTCCGAGCCAGTCCACGCGCTGAAAGAACTGTTGGTAGAGCATCGAAGCGATGCCCTTGCGCTGTGCGGACGCATCGACAGCGACGAGATGAATATAAGCCTCGGCTGGATCGACCTGGCTGATGAAGCCGAGTAGAAAACCGACGATGACGCCGTCGTTGTTCTCGCAGATGAAGCTTGTGTTCGAGAAGAACTTGCAGAAGAGGTGATAGATCGACTCACGCTCTTTGAAGTCGGGCCAGGCCGCGCGTGAGATCTCCACGCAGCGGTAAAAGTCTTCGTCTTGGGCGTTTCGTATGCGCATAGTTTTCAGGGATGCAGCGTTCTTTGCATTATGTCAGGAGTCGCGGAGGAGCTTGCTTACTTTGATTGGATGAGGAAACAGCCTCTTCCGTTTACAGCACGCGACGATGGGAGAATAAAAAGAGTTGTGAGTAAACGCTTTCCTCTTCCGGTCGATGCCATCCTGCCTGAGCTGCTGCATGCGCTCGAGCAGCAACCGAACGTCGTGCTGGAAGCAGCGCCCGGCGCGGGTAAAACGACACGCGTGCCCGCAGCTTTGCTCCACGCGGTGAGTGGCGATGTGTTGGTGCTGGAGCCGCGACGCATTGCAGCGCGGTTCGCAGCGCGTCGTGTTGCCGAGGAGATGGGCGAGCAGGTCGGGGAGACCGTCGGGTATCAAGTGCGCTTTGAAGAGCGAGTGAGTGCGAAGACGCGGCTGCGCTTCGTCACCGAAGGCATCCTGAATCGCCGCCTGCTGAGCGATCCCGAACTGCGCGGCGTGGACGTCGTGGTTCTCGATGAGTTTCACGAGAGGCATCTGGAGACGGACCTTGCGCTGGCGCTGTTGAAGCGCTTGCAGCAGCGTCGTCCTTCGCTGCGGATCGTGGTGATGTCGGCAACGCTCGATGCTGCTCCGGTCGCTACGTTCCTCGATGACTGCGTTGTGCTGCGTTCTGAAGGCCGCGCGTATCCGCTGGAGATTGAGTTTGGTGGGTACACCTCGAAGCCGCTGGAGACGCAGCTTCGCGATGCGGTGGAACGGCTGGCGAAGGAAGATCGCGAGGGCAACATCCTTGTCTTCCTGCCGGGGCAGGCGGAGATTCGCCGCGCCATGCGCGAGTGTGAGGATGTGGCGCGGCGTTACGCGCTCACGTCGCTTGCGTTGCATGGCAGCTTGACGCCAGCAGAGCAGGACCGCGTGGTGGCGCCGTCGCGCGAACGCAAGGTGATCTTTGCGACGAATGTGGCAGAGAGTTCGGTGACGGTCGATGGCGTGAATGCCGTGATCGATAGCGGGCTTGCGCGTGTGGCGTCGTATTCGCCGTGGACGGGGTTGCCGCAGCTACGCATCGCGCGTGTGAGCAAGGCTTCTGCAATACAGCGTGCCGGTCGCGCTGGCCGCCAGCAGGCAGGACGTGCGCTGCGTTTGTACGTGCAGGAAGATTTCGCGTTGCGCGCCGAGCACGAGACGCCGGAGATTTTGCGCGCGGATTTATCGCAGTTGTTGCTCTCGCTGCGTGCGATGGGCGTGGAGCGTCCGAGCGAGTTGCAGTGGCTCGATGAGCCGCCAGCGGATGCCGTGAATGCTGCAGAAGCTCTGCTCGATGCGTTGGGCGCGCATGGCAAGTTGGCCGAGCGCATGGCTCGTCTGCCGCTCTCGCCGCGGCTTGCGCGCGTTGTGCTGGCGGCGGAAGATCGCGGCATCGCGGACCTTGGTTGTCGCGCGGCGGCGTTGTTAGGTGCGGGGATTCCGCTGCAGCAGAATGATCTGTTGCAAGCGATGGACGCGCATGCGGGCAAGCAGATGGATGCGCGTGTGCGTCAGCAGTACGAGCATCTGTGCCGCGCGATGAAGCGTGCTCCAGCCACGTATGTGCATCACGATGAAGCGCTATTGTTGAGCCTGCTTACGGGTTTTCCGGATCGTGTGGGGAAGCGTCGCATCGGCAAGCAGATCGGGCTTGCGAACGGTGTTGCGGCGGAGCTTGCGGGTGAGCATCCGCAGGGAGAGTTCTTCCTTGCACTCGATGCAGAAGACCGCGCGGAGCAGGCGTTGCCGTTGGTGCGAACGTATGCGCGCATCGAGCCGGAGATGTTGCTGGAAGTCTTTCCCGAGCGTGTCATCGAGCAGTCGGTGGTGGAGTGGAACCGCAATGGAGAACGCGCGGAGAAGGTGAGTACGCTGCTCTTTGACAAGCTTGTCATCGAAGAGACGCGCGGCCCTGCGAGCGCTGAGGACGCGGCGCGTTTGCTGGCGGAGAAGGCGTTGCAGGAAGGCATCGAGCGGTTCGTGGATGCGGAGGCGTTGGCGAATCTGCGAGAGCGCGTCGCGTTCGCGGGCTTTGAGGCGTTGGATGAAGCGGCTGCGTTGCGTGAGCTTGCGTACGGGTTGAAGTCGTTCGCGCAGCTGCGCGATGCGGCGAAGGCGAGCTTGTTGCATGTGCTCGAAGCGCAAGTGGATGCGCGCAAGTTGAGCGAGCTTGCGCCGACTTCGATTCGATTGAGCAGCGGGCGACAGACGAAGGTGCACTACGAGCACGATCGCGCGCCGTGGATCGGCTCGCGGCTGCAGGACTTCTTCGGGATGAAGGAGACGCCGCGCATTGGCCCCGCGCGCACGCCGGTGGTGGTGCATCTGCTCGCGCCGAACCAGCGCGCGGTGCAGACAACGACCGACCTGGCGGGCTTCTGGGAGCGGCTCTATCCGACGACGCGCAAGGAGTTGATGCGGCGCTATCCGCGACATGCGTGGCCGGAGAATCCGCACGCGCCGGTGGAGGCGAAGCGATGAACGAAGTTCGCATTGGCACGGCGGGATGGACGGTGCCCAAGCAGCATGCGGCGTTGTTCGCTGACGAGGGCTCACACCTGCAGAAGAGCGCGAGCCGCCTGCGTTGCGTGGAGATCAACTCGAGCTTTCATCGGCCGCACATGTTGAAGACGTGGGAGCGTTGGGCGCGTGAGACGCCGGAGGATTTTCGCTTTGCCGTGAAGGTGCCGAAAACGATCACGCACACGGCGAAGCTCATCGACACGGGAGCGTTGCTCGTGGCGTTTCTCGAGCAAGTGAGTGGGCTTGGTGCAAAGCTTGGACCGCTACTCGTGCAGTTGCCGCCGAAGCTCGCGTATGACGAGGGCGTGGCGCATGAGTTCCTCACGACGCTGCGTGAGTTGCACACGGGGGCGGTTGTGTTGGAGCCTCGGCATGTGAGCTGGTTTGCCCCGGAGATCGATCGCATGTTGCGCGGCTTCGAGGTTGCGCGTGTAGCCGCTGATCCGCCAAAGGGCTCACCGCTTGCAGGCAAGCCGGGTGGATGGAACGGGCTGCGCTACTGGCGCTTACATGGCGCGCCGAAGACGTATTACTCGGAGTACAGCAGCGCGTTCCTGAAGGGCTTCGCAAAGGAGCTGAAGGAGTCGACGCGCGCGAGTGAGACGTGGGTGATCTTCGACAACACAGCGCTGGGGCATGGTGCGGCGAATGCGGTGGAGTTGCAGCGGTGCTTGCTGGGCAAGCGTTCGTGAGTCACAACAGAGTGCCAGAGTTGCGAGGTCCAGAGTTCAGATGGGCCTTCCAGTGTGTCAGTGTTTGAGTTTGTGAGGATGTCAGAAAAGCGGGCCTCGGATTTCTCCGAGGCCCGATTTGTCTTGCTGATTCGCTTCTAGTGGCCGGCGCTTGCGGCTGCGTTCTTCGGCGGACGTGGGATGAAGAACAGCAGCGGCAACATGCAGGCGCAGAAGATCGTCAGGTAGCGGATGATGTCCACATACGCGAGCGTCGTGGCCTGGCGGATCAGTTGGTTGTAGATGAACGCCTGTGCCGTGTGGCCAGCACCCGGCGAGCCAGCCGACTTGCTGAACGCGCCCATCAGCGAGCTGTACTGCATCTTGAAGCCAGGGCTCAGCGTCGTCATGTTGCGGATCATCGAGCTCTGGTGGGCGTTGGCGCGGCGCACGAGCATCGTGGCCATGAACGCCGTACCGCAGGAGCCGCCGATGTTACGCGCCAGGTTCGTGAGACCGGAGACATCGTTGTTCTCCGTCTGCTTCACGCCCACGTACGCAATCGTGTTGATGGGAATGAAGAGGAACGCGAGGCCCGATGCCTGGAAGCAGCGCATCAGCACGAGTTCGCCGTAGCTGATGTTCAGGTTGAGCTTCGCCATGTAGACGAGCGAAAGCGTCAACATGCCGAAGCCATAGCCGATGAGTTTACGCGGGTCGACCTTGCCGGAGAGGATGCCGACGACGGGCATCATCGCCATCATCATGAAGCCTGCCGGAGAGAGGACCTTACCGGCGAGCTCTGCCGTGTAGCCGAGCAGCGTCTGCACAAACTGCGGGATGAGGATGGTCGTGCCGTAGAGCGAGAAGCCGAGCACGAACATCAGCATGAACGAGATGGCAAACTGCGGTCGCTTGAAGAGCGTGAGGTTCAGCAACGGACGATTGCCGTCCTTGAGCTGCTTGAGTTCCCACCAGATCAGCACCACAAAGGCCACGACCATCGCCACGGCGAAGAAGGTGATGAGGTGCGAGGCGAACCAGTCGTCCTCCTGGCCCTTGTCGAGGATGAACTCGAGCGAGCCGAAGGTGATGCCGACGAGCGCGAAGCCGAGGAGATCGAGACGCACGCCGCCCTTCTGCGCTTCGGCCACCTGCTCGGCCACGTGCGGTGGATCTTCCACGATGCGCGAGGTGAGGAAGAGCGAGAGCAGGCAGATGGGCACGTTGATGAAGAAGATCCAGCGCCAGTCGTAGTTGTCGGTGATCCAGCCGCCGAGCGTGGGGCCGATGGCCGGAGCTACGACCACGGCGAGGCCGTACATCGCGAAGGCCTGCCCGCGTTTCTCCGGCGGGAAGGTGTCGGCGAGGATCGCCTGTTCGGACGGCGCGAGGCCGCCGCCGCCGATGCCCTGAATGATGCGGAAGAAGACCAGCAGCGGCAGCGTCGGCGCGAAGCCGCACATGGCGGACGAGATGCCGAAGAGCGCGACGCAGATCATGTAGAACTTCTTGCGCCCGATGAAGGTGGTCATATACGCGCCGGCCGGAAGGATGACGGCGTTGGCGACGAGGTACGCGGTGAGCACCCAGGTGGCTTCATCCTGCGTAGCGCCGAGGCCGCCCGCGATGTGCGGCAGGGCGACGTTGGCGATAGAGCTGTCGAGCACTTCCATGAAGGTCGCAAGCGTAACGGTCATGGCGACGACCCAAGGGTTGATCTTGGGACGCCAGGGCACAGCAACGGGTTGAGCGATAGCAGCAGAAGCCATAATTAGGGTCTGTTCGTTCGATTCTGTGGAGTTGGGCCGCGATTCAGCCTTTTTGCGGCGGGATACGACGTGAGCGGTCGCCCGATGCCCGAGTCAAGTCCATGCTAGCCTTCCCTCGGGACGTAGCCATGAACGTAGACGTAGAAAAACTCGTTGTATTGCAAGCGATTGACCTGGAAGTGGTGCATTTTCGCGCTCAACCGGCGATTTTTGCGAAGTCGGTCTCCGAAGCGAAGCAAAGATTGTCCGTAGCGCAGTCTGCCGTAGACGCCAACGCGGCGGATGTCGCCAAGGAAGAGGCTTTGCGCCGACGGCAGGAGTCCGACGCCGGGGACCATCGGACGAAGGTCGCCAAGCTCAGCAAGCAGCTCGATGCAGCCACCAGCACCGCGCAGGTGAACGCGCTGGAGCATGAGCTAAGCTTTGCCCGCGAGGCGATCGCGAAGCTCGAGGACGAGGAGCTGGCGTCGATGGAGCGGACCGAGGCGCTGGAGGCGGCGCAGCCGAGGTTGCAGCAGGCGTTGGAGGCGGCGAAGTCGATTCTGGCGGAGCGCGAAGCGTTGGCGGCTGAAGGCGTTGCGCGCGGCGAACGCGAGTTGGCGGCTCTGGGCAAGGAGCGCACCGAGGTGCGGGCGGGCATCGGCGAGGATACGCTGTCGAGCTACGATCGGCTGTCGAAGTCGCGCGGCACAGGGCTGGCCGAAGCGGTGGACGGGCAGTGCTCGGCGTGTCGGATGAAGGTGCGTCCGCAGCGCTGGGCGGAGATCACCGGACGCGAGCACGAGAGCGAGCTTTTCACCTGCGAGAGCTGCGGCCGCATCCTGTTCTACGACCTGCGGCGCGACCGTCCCGCCGCCTGGCCTGAAGGCGACCGCCTGCGCCGCGCGGTTACACTGGGAACGATATGAGTATTCGCGGGGACCGCAAGATCATTTGTGTCGATATGGATGAGGTGATGGCAGACGCTCTGGCCGAGCATCTGCTGCGCTACAACCAGGAGTTCAACGAGAACGTCACGGTGAAGGACCTCGCGGGGCAGTGGATCTGGCAGTACGTCCCCGAGGAGCGCGCGGCGGCACTTGAACGCTACATGCAGAGCGACGACTTCTTCGCGGTGCTCGGGGTGATGCCCGACGCGCAGCGTGTGCTGGAGCGCCTGCAGAGCCAGTACGACGTCTTCATCGCCACCGCAGCGATGGAGGTGCCCAAGAGCTTCAACGCGAAGTTCGAGTGGCTGAAGCAGCACTTCCCGTTTATTCCCCCGTCGAACATCGTTTTCTGCGGCGACAAGGGCATTCTGCAAGGCGATTACCTGATCGACGATAACCCACGCCAGCTTCGCCGCTTCCAGGGTGAGGGCATCCTGTTCACCTCGCCGGCGAACCTCAATGTAGAGGGCTTCCGCCGCGTGAACAACTGGCTGGACGTCGAGAAGATGTTCCTGGATTAGAGAAAGCGTACAGATCAGCAAAGCAAAGGCCGGGGATCGCTCCCCGGCCTTGCTGTTTTAGGTTGCAGGCAAGCTTAGGCAGCAGATCCGCGAGCCACGCGCGGGTTAGCGAAGACCGGTACGCGCGTGCCGATCTGACTGCCTGCGCGAGCGGCTTCCGGCAGGGTGACGATCAGCGTGGCGCAGGGTTTCTCGTTCAGCGCGCGGTAGCTGTGGATGGCCGTCGAGTGGAAGTAAACGGCATCGCCTGCTTCGACCACCTCGGTCTGGTTGCCGTGACGCACTTCCATAGAGCCATCGAGGATGAAGAGAAACTCCGCTCCCGGATGCTGATGCTCGCGACCCACGCGATCGCCTTCGAGCGGAAGGAATTCAGCTACGTAGGGTGCGATGGGGTATTCGCCGGGAATCTGGCCGAGGCTCTCGAAGAAGTAGGCTGGCTCGTCGGCGCCGGTCTGCGGCTGGCGCTGACGGTCGGCGGCGCGCACGATGCGGAACATCTCCGGGCGTTCGGGTTCGAAGAAGAAGCTGAGGTCCTTTGAGAAGACCATGGCGATGCGCGCGAGGTTGCGCAGCGTCGGCACGACGCGGCCAGTCTCAAGCTGTGACAGGAAGCTGGCGGAGAGGCCGGTGTGGCGTCCGAGTTCGACCAACCCCATGCTCTTGCGCTGCCGCAGGAACTTGATGCGATCGCCGATGCGCTTGTTCTCGATGAAGGATTCAGCGGCTTCAGCGCGAACGGATCCGTCTGCGCTGAAAACCTCGGGATCTTCTGCGGGACCCGCCTGAGCGTCGGTAGGACGTGCCAGCAAATGTGGCTTGGCCGCATCGGTTGCGCTGTGGTGGGCCAATAACGTCACTTCGTGGATGCGTTTTCTATGGGGCATCAGACTCTCGGTCTCCAGCGGGGATTCTCTAGGGGCGAAGACAAAGCAGAGTTCCGCTTTGTGCAGGAGCAAAACCGTGTTCTCAACACAGAAGGACGTCGATTGTCGGCAAAAAGATGCTTCGCCGGTTTCAGAGAGGCGGACTCCGGCGACCGGAAGCCCAGGACGCCGGGAAAGAATGCTAGGCTCAGAGTCGATGCGGAACGGTTTATGGCAGCGGGGAAGCGCAGCGGCGCTGGGTGGGATTTTACTGGCATTGGCCGGTTGCGCCAGCCCGGGAGTGCCCAAGCCGCCTTCCCTGCACCTGCCGGCTTTTGCGCGCAAACTCTCCGCCGAGCGCGTGGGAGACCGCGTCACCGTACGTTTCACCGTGAGCACGCGCACGACCGATGGCGTGCTGCTGCGCGACCGCGATGCTCTGCGGGCGCAGCTTTGCCGCGAAGTGGAGCATGGCCCCTGTCTGGCGTTGATCGCGCTGACGCTACCGGTCGCCCCGGGCAGCGTGCACGAGATCACCGACGCGCTCCCCTTGCAGTTCTCCGCCGGCGCACCCAAGCTGCTGGGCTATCGCATTGAATTGCTGAACGCTCGCGGGCGCTCTGCGGGAGCGAGCGATCCGGTTTTCGTGGCCGGGGGCAATGCGCCGCCGGTGATGGCGACGCTGCGCGCGCAGGGTTCGCGACTGGGCGTGGTGTTGCAGTGGCAGCCTGTGCCGGACGCTGGCGACGTGACGGTCGAGCGCACCGCGGCGGGCGCGACCAAGCCTGTGTTGCTGAAGCCCGAAGGCGGTGGCGACCCCGGCCGCATGGTCGACACCTCCGCGAAGGAGGACGTGCCGTATCGCTACAGCGCGCACCGCGAGAAGAGCGTTTCGCTCGGCAACCGCTCGCTGAAGTTGCTGGGGGAAGACGCGGCCGTCAGTTACACGCTGCATGACGTCTACCCTCCGCCCGCGCCGCAGGGACTCACCACCGCTGGCTTCCGCGCGGAGAACGGCACCTGGGCGGTTGACCTCATCTGGGACCCTGTCGAGGACGCGGACCTTGCGGGCTACAACGTCTACCGGGTGGACTCCGCTGGCGCGCGCCTTCGCCTCAACGACAAGCCGATAGCGACGCCCGCTTTCCACGACGCTACGGCGAAGGAAGGCGTGGCCTATACCTGGCGCGTGACCGCAGTGGACCGCCACGGCAACGAAAGCGCGGCGGCAACGGCGAGCGTTACGCCGTAGGCGTGACGATGCGGTCGGGCGCGTGCGAGTCGACGGTAATGTGCGAGCCCTCGGCCAGCAACACATGCGCGGGCTGCTTGGGATCGATTCCCGCCATCACGGAGCCGTAAAGCTCACCGAAATCTGCCGAGATATCGAAGCGCTTGATCGGGTACACCTGCCAGCGCGGATGATGCACGGCGTACTCCCAGGTGGTGCCGTCCTTGCGCCGCGTGTAGCCCCAGTAGTGCTCGGTGATGAACTCCTCGATCGTGCCGGGCGGGATCTCACGCGCGCGCAGTTCGGCCTCTACGCCGACGCTCTGCCACATGCCGTGGTGCTTCCAGCCATACTCGACGAAGAGCGTGTGCTCATTGCCGCGGATGTGATGCTGCGTGGGCATGGTCGAGTAGGGTTCGCCATAGAAGGCGCGCGCGATCCACGTGATCGCCGAGCGCGGCACGAACTCGCGGATGAAGACCACGCCGCGCCGCGACTGACCGTCCGGCGCGTTCGGGCGACGCACGTAAAAGCGCAGGTTGATCTCTTCAAATGACGTATGGCCGGGGATCGGCAGGCCCTTCAGGCGCACGTGGTCGAAGAGAAAACCGACGAGCGAGACGTAGCACTTGCCCTCGAACAGGTCGAGCTCCACGCCCGCAGGCATGTACGGCGCAAGGCGCTCGGGCGCGACTTCATACTGCGCCATGATGAGCTTGCGCCAATCGGCTGTGAGGAACGTGGACATCGTTAGTTTCTAAGATGCAGAAGCGACCGACTCGTTTCAATGGAAATCGACGATTGTTGGCGAAGCTCTACAGATATCCCTGCAGCGCGCGCATCGTGCGGCGCACGACGGCGGCTTCTGTCGCCCCTTCGCGCAGGGTTTCGTCGATCATGGCCCGCGAGATGGTGAAGATGTCGGCGATTTCTTCAACGCGCTGTGCGCGCGGAGATTTGCGATGCAGGTGGAGGCGACGCAGCAGCGTCTCTTCCACGGCATCTTCGTCGGCAGGCTCTTCCGGGCGCAGGCGGTCTTCTTCCGCTTCGAGCAAACGGTGCAGCGCTGGGCGGCGATGATGCACGCGGTACTGATGCTTCACCAGAGCGCGGAAGGTCTCTTCGAGCGACGCTCCTTCCGTCTCTTCAACGGCCTGCAGATACGCCGCGTGAAGCTCTTGCTCGAAGAGCTGGATGAGCGCGAGGGTGAGCGAATCCTTGTTCGGAAAGTACTGGTAGAGCGAGCCGATGCTCACACCAGCGGCCTCTGCGACCGCGTTGGTGTTGAAACCCTCGAGCCCTTTGCGTTCGAGAACGCGAGCAGCGGCTTCGAGAATCACCGAAACCGTTTCCTTGGAGCGCTCCTGCGACGGCTGTTTACGCGGGTTTGCGACCTTCCGGGAGACCCGTTTGCGAGGCGCGGAAACGCGAGTTTTCTTTGTGAGCATTTGCTCACATTATAGAGAGCAAGGAGTGAAACACACGATGCCTACTGAATCTTTTGCACCTGACGCTGTACTTTCCGAGCACGAAGGACTTGCCGGAACCTTCCACATCTTCATGCTGGTGAAGACCACGCGCCATTGGCTTGACCTGCCGAACCACGAGCGCGAGGCGTTCTTTAAGACGACCGTCTTCCCGATCCTGCGGAAACGCCCGCAGGTGAAGCTCCGGTACTTCGAGACGGAAGCCTTCAGCGCGGTGGCCTCGGACCTGCTGCTGTGGGAGACCATCGACCTCAACGCGTGGGCGTGGATCGCCGACCACCTGCGCGAGACGCTCTTCTGGGACCACTACTTCGAGGTCGTCAACATCCTGCCGGCGATGGAAGCCAACTACCCCGCGATGATCCACGCGGCTTAAAGCAGAAGCGGGGACACAGTGTGTGTCCCCGCTCTTGCTGCAATGGCGATGCGTTAGTTACGTGAGCGCGAGTTATTGCTGCCGCCGAAGATCTGCAGCAGCGCCATGAAGATGTTCAACGCGTCGAGGTAGATGCTCAGCGCCATCTGCACCGGCGCGAGCCCCATGGCTCCGTCGCGGAGACGCATGAAGTCCACCAGCAGAAGCACGCTGAAGATCGCCAGCGAAGCCCACGCGTACAGGCCCGGCGAGACGATGTGCACGAACGAGCCGAGCAGGCCGACGAGGCACAATCCGATCAGGCACCAGAACGCCGTGCGGCCGACGCGCTGGTAGTCGAAGTTCGCGATCTGCGCGACGACGGCCATGATGGCCATGCCGAGCGCGGTCGTTCCCGCAGCTTGAAAGACGACAAGCTGTCCCCCGGGGATGTGCAGATACGCCTTGATGACGGGGCCGACTTCGACGCCCATCAGAAACGTGAATGCGTAGAAGAGCACCAGCGCCAGCCCGGGCGATTTACGGGCGGTCATGTTCACGGCAAGGATGAGTGCAAAGGTTGCGAGAAACAGCACGCCGAAGCCAATACCACCCAGCAGCATCGGCGCGACATATGCGCCGGCCGCGGTGGTGACGAAACCGGCAGCGGTGATCCAAAGTACCTGGCTGAGCAGGCTTGCGGTGGAGCGGGTCGAAACGACGCGAGCTCCGTTGGTCATATCAATGGTGCGCATGGCAGTTCTAGAAGACCTCTCCTACAAGATTAGACGCTTGCGGAGGCTCAAGGTCGCGGGGCGGCGGTGTCGTCGCTGCCGGGAAGCGAAAGCAGCAACTGCACCAGCTCGATTTGCCGGCTAATGCCGCACTTGCGAAAGATCTGCTTCAGGTGGAAACGCCCGGTGGTATACGAAAGCCGGGCCTGCTCGGCGGCCTCGCGCACGCTCTCCGTGCACAGCAGCAACTGGCACAGGCGAATCTCGACCGGTGTGAGGCCGAAAAGGTCGCGCAGAATGTCGGCTCGGGCCGGCGGCTTGTCGCTCGGATCCGCCAGCAGCACCAGCGCGGCGGTGGAAGCCATGGCGCCCGATTGCCGCGAGAGGAACGGGCGCACATGCGCGATGATGCCGACGCCTGCGTCCGGCGTATGAACGCGCAGCGAGCCTCCCGGCGGCAACAGCGACCCCTCTGGCGACGTTGCCTCGCAGGCTCCACGTACCAGCTGCTGCAACTCGCGGTCGTGCTCGGGCGCGTCCGCCAGCAATGTGTCGGCGAAGAGCCGCAGGCCCTTGCCCGCTTCCAGCAAGCGGCGCGCATGAGGCGAAACCGCAGTGACGCGGCCTTGCGCGGTGAGCGCCACCAGCGCCGTGCGGCTCGCGTCAAGTCCGTACTCCAACACCTGCTGCAGTTCGGCCATCTCGCAGAGTCGCGCATTGAGCAGCAGCGCCTGCTGCAGGTGCGGTGCCAGCACATCCAGCACCTGCAGATCGACGGCATCGAACGGCTTGGCATTCTCGGGCCGCCAGACCGCGACGCCGTGCGAAGCGAACGGGCCCACCGGGCCGGTCGCGGTAGAGATCTGGTGCATCAGGCCGACGGGCACCATGAAGTCGGCGTAGATTTCAAGCTTCTTCAACTCGCTGGTAGGCACCAGGAAATCAAGCGTGCCGGTGAAGCGGCCGTTGCGCGAGACATGATGCAGAGCGCGTTCGAGCGCGATGTCCTGTGCGAAGTAGTGGTCGGCGTAGCGCTGCATGTCGTTCGGCGTAAAGCCATGCAACAGGTAGCTGCGCTTGTCGGGCGCGGCGGGCGCATCGGCCAGCAGGTAGGCGTGCGTCGCCTGCATCCGCTGGCTCAACTCCAGCAGGAACGGCTGCCACCGCTCTGGCGTAGCGGCCGCTTCATAAAGCGTGGAAAGCAAAGACGGGATGGCGTCGATGGGGTTCATCGCGGGTGAGGACATGAATCGTGGCCTGAGGATCTTGTGGGGAGCTACGTCCACTTTACCCGACCTGCAGCTATATGCAACTGAAATTACAGCCTTTACTCCGCTGTGGAGAGTGGTGTCCTCAAGGTATGCGAAAGTAGAGCACAACCACTTCCGCTTTGCTGGAGACGATCGATGCCGCTACCGAACGATGAGAAGCTGCTGGCCCTGAGTCAGGATCTGCTGGCCCAGTTCCACAAGATCTTTGGAGAATTTCCGGGCTTTCGCCCTGCGCACGCCAAGGGCATCATGCTCACCGGCGAGTTTAAGCCGTCGGGCACTGCGGCGAGCATTTCGCGCGCGCAGCATCTCAACCAGCCGTCGACGCCGGTTGTCGTGCGCTTCTCGAACTCGACCGGCCTGCCGCTGATCCCGGACGCCGACCCCAACGCGAACCCGCGCGGCTTTGCGATTCGCTTCATGCTCGCGCAGCATGTACACACGGACATCGTCTCGCACTCCACGGACGGCTTCCCGACGCGCACCGGCGCGGAGTTCCTCGAGTTCCTGCGCGCTCTCGCTGCGAGCGATCCGGCGAATCTCAGCGGGTCGCCGCTGGAGGCATTCCTCGGCGCGCACCCTGCTGCGCTGGCCTTCGTGCAGACGCCCAAGCCCACGCCCGCGAGCTTCGCCACGGACACCTACTTCGGCGTGACGGCGATGAAGTTCCTCAACGCCGAGGGCAAGGAGCAGTTCGGCCGTTACCGCATCGTTCCGGCCGCGGGCAACCAGTTCGCGGACGAAGCGACGCTGAAGGAGAAGCCTGCAGACTTCCTCGTGGACGAGATCGTTGAGCGCGTAGGCGCCGCGCCGGTGGTCTTCAGCGTGCAGTTGCAACTCGCGGCGCCGGGTGATGTGGTGGACGACGCCACGATCCACTGGCCCGCCGACCGCCCTGTGGTGGAGCTCGGCACGCTGACGCTTACGGCGCCGGTCGCCGACACGGAAGCCCAACAGAAGCAGATCATCTTCGACCCCATCCCGCGCACGGACGGCATCGAGCCGAGCGATGACCCGCTGCTGGAGCTACGCGCCGCGATCTACCTGATGAGCGGACGCAAGCGTCGGCAGGCGTAACCGAATGTTGCCATTTGGCGAACGGAAGCGGACAATTGGCGTATGACGGCTTCGGCAATCGCGACGGTACTCGGCGGACGCAAGATCCTCAAGCGCAAGGTGGAGACCGATACGGATCTTCGCGTGATCACGCGTGAGGGTCTACCGGTAGGCACCTTGCCGTTTCTGGCGGCTGGGCTCTCCGTGGAGCGGAAGACGCTGGCGAAGGTGGTCGGCATCAGCGATCGAACGCTGAGCCGACGTATCGCGAACAATTCGCGGCTTTCTTCCGAGGAGAGCGACCGCATGATGCGCTTGGCTCGTGTCTTCGCGAAGGCGGAGGATACGCTGGGCAGTTCGGCGAAGGCATCACGTTGGCTGCAGAGCCCGAACCTCGCCTTAGGCGAGGAGGTTCCGCTGGATCTGCTGGACACCGATGCGGGAGCCAAGACCGTAGAAACCATACTGCTTCGCATCGACTACGGAGTTTATAGCTGATGCTGGTTTGGCGGATTTGCCGGCAGCGACATGCTGCATCGGCATTCTCTGGTGAAGGCGCACGTCTGCTCGGAGGTCGTTGGAACTCTGCGGGAACGTCGATGGTGTACACCTCGGACAGCCTTGCGCTAGCAGCGCTTGAACTGTTTGTACACATTGGCCCTACTGATGAAGCACCGGATGATTTGATTGCGATTCAGGCAGAGGTACCGGTCGATTTGAACACCGATCTTTTAGCCGCGAAGAAAACGCCGAAAGACTGGGGATTCCGTTCCGAACTAACACAGCGTTCGGGGGATGCCTGGTCGAAGTCTCAGCAATCGCTGGCGATACGCGTGCCTTCGGTACTGGTCGACGTGGAATGGAATATTCTGATCAACCCGCAACATGAGAAGATGCAGCAGCTCAAGATTGTGCAGAGCAGACCCTTTCGGTTTGATCCGAGGATGTTCGCGGCAAGCTCGAGGTATTAAAGGGACGCTCATCAAATCACAACTTGCCCGGGCAAGATACGCGTAAGGACGAGCGGCGATGTGTCGGACTCTCTACCTGCAACAAAACCCCATTCGCGTCGGATAGTTTGGTGTTTACCGTTTTCTGCAACCTGCTCGAAGAGAACTTCATCGCGATTGGGATGTTCTACTCCCTGAGCTTCAGTGACGAGGTTCACGACCTTATCCCCTTGCATGAAAACAATCAGGCGCTGAAGCTCTGGACGCTCGACGGAAGTACCTACAACTGCGTGAATTTCGTCTTCTGAGGCAGTCATATCGAAGACTATGAGATGGTCCCATTCGCCTGGGAAAATCTGGCCAAGGGTAAAGGTGCATGGCACTCGGTTACTGCAAGTCTCCTTTGAACGCCAGGAGATAGCAGCACTAAAGGAGTGTTGCAGGTGCCACCAGAAACCGCCAATAGTAAAGGCGGTCAGAGCCGCCATTACTGCAATCGTCTTGAGAAACGTTCTCATCATCCCCCGTAAAACTCACTCCGCTTGCGCGAGTAGAAGTAGTACACGCAGAGGCCGATCACCAGCCAGATGAAGAAGCGCTCCCAGGTGCGGACGGGGAGGCCTGCCATCAGCAGGACGCAGAAGATCACGCTCAGCACCGGGAAGACCGGGCCGCCGGGGACGCGGAAACCGCGGCGGCGTTCGGGCTGCTTCTTGCGCAGGACCAGCACACCGATGCTCACCAGCACGAACGCAAAGAGCGTGCCGATGTTCGACAGGTCGGCGAGCGTGCCGACGTCGAAGAGGCCAGCGGGGATCGCCACGAGCACGCCCGCGAACCAGGTCGCAAAGGCCGGGGTGCGGAACTTCGGATGCAGTGCAGAGAAGACGTCCGGCAGCAGGCGGTCGCGGCTCATCGCAAACCACACGCGGGCCTGGCCGAGTTGGAAGACGAGGATCGACGAGATCATGCCGATGATCGCGCCGAGCAGCACCACGAGGCGCGTCCAGTGCAGCACCGGGGAGCCGGTCTGCAGCGTCAGGCGCTTCAGGCCGTTCACCACCGGGGCCGCGTCGCCGATGACCGTCTGCCACGGCACGATGCCGGTGAGCACCAGCGCTACGCCGATGTAGAGGATCGTGCAGATGATGAGCGTCGCGATGATGCCGATCGGCACGTCGCGCTGCGGGTCTTTGCACTCCTCGCTGGCGGTGGAGACGGAGTCAAAGCCGATGTAGGTGAAGAAGATGATTGAGCCACCGGCGAGCACGCCGGTCCAGCCGTTCGGCGCAAAGGGGTGGTAGTTGGTCGGGTGGATGAAGTGCAGCCCGACGAAGATGAACGCGATGATCGCGACCAGCTTGACCAGCACCATGATGTTGTTGGTGCGGGCGGACTCGCGGATGCCGCGCACGAGGATCATCGTGAGCAGGATGACGATGAGGAACGCCGGGATATTGAAGCCCGCGTGCCAGCCGGGCGAGTAGATTGTGTTGCCCTGAAGGCCGGTGAGGCCCTGTGGCAGATAGGCCGGTGAAAGCCACTTCGGGTTCAGGTGCAGGCCGCACCAGTCGAGAAGATCGACGAAGTGCGCGGCGAAGCCGACCGAGACGCTCATGTTGGAGAAGGCGTACTCGAGGATGAGGTCCCAGCCGATGATCCACGCGATGAGCTCGCCGAGCGTGGCGTAGGTGTAGGTATAGGCCGAGCCGGCGATGGGGATCATGCTCGCGAGTTCCGCATAACAGAGGCCGGTGAAGCAGCAAACGATCGCGACGAGGACCATCGACAGCGCGAGCGCGGGGCCTGCGCCGGGGCGGCCAGCCACGTGGCCGTGGTGCAGGATCAGGTCGATGACCGGCGACTCTTTCCAGTTGGCGAGCGTGGCCGGATTGCCGCCGATGGCCGTGCCGACGACGGTGAAGATGCCCGAGCCGATGACTGCTCCCACGCCCAGCGCGGTGAGCGAGACGGGGCCGAGCGTCTTTTTGAGCGAATGTTCGGGGTTCTCGCTCTCGGCGATCAGCTTGTCGATGGACTTGGTGCGGAAGATTTGGCGGGGCAAGATGTGTCGTGGGCTCCGTCGCGTGGATTTACCGGTTTGTAGTGATTGTAGAGGCGAACGAGCTTTGAAGTGTCTCATTGCGTCTTGATGTTCATGATGCATCATGAGGTGAACTCACGGAGGCCGCGCATGGCAACACCAGTTCGAGAAAAATTCTCTACCCAGGTGAATTCCGCTGTGCTGAGCGAAGTGCGACAGCTTGCGCAGCGCGAAGGGCGTCAGCTTCAGGCGCTTGTGGATGAAGCTCTGACCGACCTCCTCGAAAAGCGCAAGCAAGGGCGCCCGAGGCCGCATGTCATGGCGGCTTACCAGCGCAGCCACGAGGAATTTGCGCCGCTCTACAGGAAGCTCGCTGAGTGACGGACTACCTCACGCTGGTAGAAGTGCTTGCGATGCATGAGGACCAGATTGCACGATACGGCGGCGCGAACGGCGTGCGTGATTACGGTCTGCTGGAAGCGGCACTCTTTCGACCACAGACGGGCTACTACGCTGACTTGATCGAAGAGGTGGCTGCGCTGTGGGAGAGTTTGTCGCAGAACCCTCCGTTTGTGGACGGCAACAAGCCGACAGCATTCGCCTCGATGTTTCCGTTCCTCACCATCAACGGTATCGAGCTAACGGCAAAAACCAATGAGGCCGAAGAGTTTGTCCTCAGACTCTATCAAGGCGATCAGTTCGTATTTGCCTCGCTGGCAGCTTGGTTGCGAGATCACACGGCTCTATAAGTCGGGACCAACGCGCACAATATGCTTCACGTGCCGAACTGTGACTTCACGCATATATCCGGGGCTGTCTGGCTGAGTCGGACAGACCTCAAAGTCAGCGAAGATCGTTTCGCCTGAGCCGTTCACGATGGACTGCAGACTCGGGGGAAGATTCGGTCCTTCGTCTTCTGAGATTCCGAGTAGGCGATGCGTACCTACAATCCAGATGCGAAATGGGTATGCACCGTTATAAGCGTGCAGACGCCCGCGAACCCAGAAGCATGCAAATGGAGCCGACTCTGCTGATGCAAAAGGTGACATGGTGCAGAGCAGCAATAGGGATGCAAGGATTCGCATGAGAAGAACCATAACGCAAAACGGCAGAGCCGAAGCTCTGCCGTTTGCGTTGATGCTTGCTAGAAACTAGCGCTTGGACTGGCCGCGGCTCAGCTTGCGGGTCTTCTGCTTCTTGCTGCCACGCGGGTAATCGCGCTCGCCCAGTGCAGGAGCGGCTGCGCGCGACTTGCGCTTGGCTGCCTTGCGCTCGGTCTTTTCGAGGTTCTTGGTGTTTGCCATTGTCTTGTCTCTTTCAGAAAGTTTTGCGAGGCGAGAGCTGGGAGTTGCTAGAGCTTCTCAAGCTGGGCAAACTTCTCGACCAACTTCTTCATGCCAACGCTAGTAAATTGTACCGTGATTTTCGCGTCGTCCCCATCGCCTTCGCGCGCGAAGATGACGCCTTCGCCGTATTTCGGGTGGCGAACACGCTGTCCTTTGGCGTTGCCGGTCTTCCCGGTGGGGTTGGCGATGGCCATCTTCGGCTTGCCGCCGAACTTGCTGGCGCCTCCACCAAAGCCGGGAGTTGTGCCGGTTTTGCCGAAGAACTTGGCGGTATTGTCGAGCGGGCCGGAGCCGAAGCGCGTTCCGCCGGAGCTGCTGCCGGCACCGCCAAAGCGTTGAGAGGCATAGCCCTTAGCCGGACGGGCGGAGGGGTCCTGAGATTCGTCGGCGTAGTCGTAGCCAGAGTCGTTGGAGTAATCGTCGTCTCCGCCACGGCGACGGTTGCCGTAGGCGGCGTTGTGGCCGTAGCTGAGCGCGCCGCCAGGTGAGCCGAGGTCTTCGACCAGCGACGGCGGGACTTCCTCGAGGAATCGAGAGGGTAACGAGCTTTCCGGCATGTCGTTGCCGTAGCGGCGGCGATAACGCGCGCGGCTCATGATGAGCGTGTCCTCGGCGCGGGTCATGCCGACGTAGCAGAGGCGGCGCTCTTCTTCCATCTGCGTGGGGTCTGTGATGGAGCGCGAGTGCGGGAAGAGGCCTTCCTCCATGCCGCAGAGGAAGACGAGCGGGAACTCGAGGCCTTTGGCGGCATGCAGCGTCATCAGCGTCACGCGCGCGTCGGCGGAGTACTGGTCGGCGTCGGAGACGAGGGCGGCGTGGTCGAGGAACTCGAAGAGTGTTTCGCCGCGCGAGGTCGCGTCCTGCGCCGCGTTGGCGAGTTCCTTCAAGTTCTCAATGCGCGAGAAGCTCTCGGGCGTCGCCTCGTCTTCGAGCGCACGGATGTAGCCGGAGCGCTCGTTGAGGAACTTGATCAGTTCGGGCAGCGTGGCCGGATCGCCGGGCTTGCGGAAGGCGCGCTCGTCGAGGACATTGGCGTCTTCGTGTGCGCCGCCCTGCGCTTCGACGATCTGCGTCTGCTTTTCGCGCACGATGTCGCTGGCGGACTTCAGCGTAACGGGCGCAAAGGGATTCGCGAACGCTGCCTTGGTGTCCGTCGAAGCTTCCGAGGCGAAGAGGTTCAGTGCGGGCGCAGAGTTCTCCGGCGCGATGGTGGAGATCTCTTCGCTGGGGCCGAAGTCGAAGCCAAAGTTGAAGCTGGTGTCGAAGTCAGAGTTCGCGTCGTTGGCTGCAACGGTCGGCGGCGCGGGCTCTTCTTCGGCGAAACCGAAGTCAAAGGCGGTGTCGTCACCGTTTGCTTCGAGTGATGAGTTTTGAGTTTCGGGTTCCGAGTTGAAGTAATCGTCAGCGGCAAGGTTTTCGTGGCGCTCGTCATCGGCTGGCGGCAGCGTCACAGGTTGCGCGGAGGCTTCGAGCGCTTGCAGGAACTCCGGGCCCATCATGGCGCGGGCGTCGTCGATCAAGCGGCGGAAGTTGCCGAGCGCGGTGAGTGCGCGCGCGGGCAGCAGCTTGTCCTTGATGGCGGCGGCGATAGCGTCCCACGTGCTGGTGCCCGTGCTCAACGCCATGTTCTCGAGCGTCTCCATCGTGGTCTTGCCGATGCCACGCGGCGGCGAGTTGACGACGCGACCGAGCGCGACGGAGTCATGCGGATTCTGCACCAGCTTCAGGTAGCTGAGCATGTCCTTGATTTCCGAGCGGTCATAGAAGCTGAAGCCGCCGACCATGTGGTACTTCACCTGGTAGCGACGCAGCGCTTCTTCCACGAGCCGCGACTGCGAGTTCGTGCGATAGAGCACGGCGCAGCGCGGGTTGTGCGCGGGGTTGTCCGTGCCGGCAGCGGCCTCGCGCAGATACTTTGCGACGCGGTCGGCGATGAAGAGCGCTTCGTTCTCGCCGTCGGGCGCTTCGTAGTAGCCGATGAGCGAGCCGCCTTCACGCGTGGTGAAGAGGTTCTTGCCCTTGCGCTGCGTGTTCTTCGCAACAACCGCGCTCGCGCCTTCGAGGATCACGGCTGTCGAGCGGTAGTTCTGTTCGAGGCGAATGGTGCGCGCCTCGGGGAAGTCTTTTTCAAACTCGAGGATGTTGCGAATGTCCGCGCCACGCCAGGAGTAGATCGACTGGTCTTCATCGCCGACGACGCAGACGTTCGAGTGCGTGCCGAGCAGCTTCATCAGCTCGTACTGCGGACGGTTGGTGTCCTGATACTCGTCGATGAGCAGGTACTTGTACTTGCGGTTGTAGCGCTCGCGCACGCTGGCGTCGCTCTTGAGCAGACGCACGGTTTCGAGCAGCAGATCGTCGAAGTCGAGCGCGTTGGCTTTGAAGAGCTCGTCTTTGTAGATCTTGAAGAGGTGCGCGATTTTTTCTTCAGCAGGGTTTCCTGAGTTCAGGAAGTACTCCTGCGGGTCGATCATGTGGTTCTTGGCCCACGAAATGCGGCCGAGCACTACGCGCGGCTTCAGCGACTTGTCATCGATGCCGATGCGCTTGAGTGCGGACTTGATGACGGCCTGCTGATCGTTCTCGTCGTAGATCGCAAAGCTCTTGGTGAGGCCTTTGCCGCCGACGCGCAGCGCTTCGATGTCGCGACGCAGTGCGCGCACGCAGAAGCTATGGAAGGTCGCAATCGTCGGCTTCGCGAGCGAGTCATGCCCCATGATCTTCTCGACGCGCTCCTGCATCTCTTTCGCGGCCTTGTTGGTGAAGGTCACGGCGAGGATGTTGTCCGGGCTGATGCCGCGCTCTTGAATGAGGTACGCGATGCGGTGCGTGATCACACGCGTCTTGCCCGAGCCTGCGCCCGCGAGCAGCAGCACCGGGCCATCGACAGAGACGATGCCATCGCGTTGCTGCGGGTTCATGTTGGAGAGAAGATCGGCCACGTATTCATCTTACTGTCGCAAGCTGAGGATGTTCTGCGACCGATGCGGCGCATAGAAAACGCGCGGCTGAGCGTGTGCGGATGCAAAAGTTTGTGTCGAAACGATGAAGAAAAAACTTTCAAAAAAGTTCATCTTCTACGGAACCACTCAGCGTTATCTCGCGTAGTGCAGAGTGCGTTGAGAAGGTCACGACAAGGTGAACCTCCTCACACATACCTAACCGAGTTTGAGGAGAATCATCATGAACCGTCGTCTCGTTTCCGCTACCTTCGCGATGGCTGCCGCCGTCGTTGCCTTCGCCCCCATCGCCGCCAGCGCACAGCCCGTTTCGATGCACGCTCCGGTGAGCGCTTTCTTCCACAAGACCAAGGCTGTGAGCCTCACGCTCAAGAACGCCAGCAATGCAGACATCACGGTGCAGACCGGCAGCGCTTCAGTGACGGTAGCCGCAGGCGGCAGCACGAAGGTGCTGGTCGCACAGGGCGACAAGATCACGCGCGCCGATGGCAGCATCGTGCTTGGCGGCGTCACCAGCGAATTCGAAGGCGCGACCATCACGCTGAAGTAAGCCGCAGTAAGCCACATCGACAATCAGCTTTGGGAGGGTTCGTGCCACGACGACCCTCCCTATTTTTCTGCGGTGCTGCTGCGTATGCCAACGCCGTTGAGCCAAAGGCTTGATATACAAGTGGCATGGCGCCTTCACATCCTCCGCGGGTTCTGCTGGTCACGCGTGAACCCGTGCTGCATCAGCGAAGCGGCAGCACCACCCTGGTGCTGGGGCTGTTGGAGCTGCTGCGCGCAGAGGGTTGCGAGGTAGAGGTCTTCTGCACGCTGGCCTGTAGCCGCTCGCCGAAGATGGTGTTTCGCAGGCAGGCGGAGTTTCCTGCGGGCGTTCGTTTTCGTGTGCCGGGCTATCTGCGCATGGGTTCGTTGTACGTCCGGACGATGTGGGCGAAGGCTTGGTCGCGCGATGTGTGTCGCGCAGCCAAGCGGTTGTCGATCTTCAAGCCGCTCGCGTGGGCGGTGAAGAAGTTATATGGCGAAGCGCTCTACACCAACGCGTGGGACCTGACCGTCGCAACGGATGCAGAGGTGGCTGCGGCTGGGCGCGAGGCACAACGCTTCGGCGCTACATGCGTCATCGCGAACTATGCGTTCTGGGCGCCACTGTTCGCGCAGCTTCCGTCGCAGTTGCCGACGATGGTGATCGCGCACGATCTGCTTTCGGCGCGCGTGCAACGCATGTTGTCTGCGGGCGCGGAGCTCGATTGCCCTGCGATTGACGAAGCCACAGAGATTGACTGGTTGAACGCCCCGAAGGTGGTGCTTGCCGCGCAGGCAGCCGAGGCGGAACTCCTGCGCACGAAGCTGCAGTCAACAGTGATGGTGCAGCCGATCGTGTTGAAGCCGATGTTCACCGCGCGCGATGTGCGGCCGCATCACTGCTTCTTCGTCGGCGGCAACATCCTGCCCAATGTCACGGGACTGCAGTTCTTTCTCGCAGAGGTGTGGCCGCGCGTGCGAGCGAGTGTGCCCGATGCAACGATCGAGATCGCAGGCAGCGTCTGCGGCGCGGAGTTGGCGGAGTTCCATCAGCCAGGCGTCATGTTGCTGGGCCGTGTGGATACGCTGAACGAACTCTACGATCGCGCGGCGCTTTGCGTGGTGCCGCTGCTCGTAGGCAGCGGCATCAAGATCAAGCTGCTCGAGGCGTTGAGCTACGGCAAGGCCATCGTGTCGACCAGCGTCGGTGTGCAAGGGCTGGAGGCGTGGACCACAGACGCGATCAGCGTTGCGGATGACGCAGAGTCGTTTGCGGCTGCCGTCGTGGAAGCGATGGAGTCGACCACGAAGCGCCAGCAGTTGGAGCGCGGCGCACAGCGTCTGGTGCGTGAGCGCTTCAGTCCGCGGAGCGAGCCGGTGCAGACCTTCGTGCGTATGTTGCTCGGGCAATAGGGCTTGTATGCTGGCTGCATGAGCGTGAAAAATATTGCGGTGTATTGTGCGTCGGCTGCCGGCGCGCGTCCTGTGTATCGCGAAGCCGCTGAGGAGCTGGGTGCGGCGTTGGCTGCGCGTCAGCTGGGTGTGGTGTACGGCGGTGCCACCGTAGGACTGATGGGAGCGGTTGCCGATGCGGTGCTGCGAGGTGGCGGACGAGCGATCGGTGTCATCCCTCAGGTGCTGGTGGACCTCGAAGTGGCACACAACGGCGTCAGCGAACTGCACGTTGTGGACACGATGCACACACGCAAGGCGCTGATGATGGAGCGGGCCGACGCGTTTCTCGTGCTGCCCGGCGGCTTCGGCACCATGGAAGAACTCTTCGAGGTGATCACCTGGCAGCAGTTGAAACTGCATGAGAAGCCGGTGGTGCTGCTCAATCTTGGAGGCTTCTACGACAAGCTGCTCGAGTTCCTGGATGTTTGCGTGCGCGAGGGCGTGTTGAAGCCAAAGAACCGCGAGCGTTTGCTGGTCGCGACAACGGTTGACGAAGCGCTGACGCTCTGCGGCGTCGATTAGCGACGTACTTCGCCGCCATAGAATGGTGGAAGTGCCGTTTTTCCATCACATTCCGCATCTGCGCTACATCTGGATGGTTGCCGCATCGACCATTGCGGGCGTCATGAACGCGATGGCCGGCGGTGGATCGTTCATTTCGTTTCCGGCGATGCTCGGCGTCGGCGTTCTGCCGGTGCAGGCGAATGCGACGAACACCGTCGCACTGTGGCCGGGGCAGTTGACCTCGCTGGCAACGCTGCGCAATGACGTTCGCAGAGACCTGCTGCCCACGGTGCTGGGCACCTGCCTTGTCGGCGCGGTCCTCGGCGCGGAGACGCTGCTGCACACGGCGCAGAATACGTTCCTGCGACTGATTCCGTGGCTCATCCTGATCGGCACAGTCGTCTTCGGCGTGAGCGGACCGCTCTCGCGCTGGATGCGCAAGCGCGCGTCGAAACACCATGCCGACAAGCCGATTCCCTGGCTGCCGTTGTCGTTGGCGCTGCTTCCGATCTGCTTTTACATCGGCTATTTTGGCGCGGGCGGCGGCTTTCTGGTGATGACCGTGCTCGCGCTCTTTGGCATGGAAGACATGCATGAACTGAATGCGATGAAGGTTGTCGCTGCGACGACTTCAAACTTCGTCGCGATCGTCACCTTCGTCCTCACCGGCGCTGTGCTGTGGCACTACTGCCTGATCTCGATGGTGTTTGCGGGGTTTGGTGGCTGGGGCGGAGCGAAGTTCGCCAAACGTGTGAACGGCGAGGTGCTGCGCGGCATCGTAGTGGCGACCGGCAGCCTGATTGCCGCATACTTCTTCTGGAGACAATACGCTGCATGAGCCACGAGATTAAGTTTGTCAGCGCCGCTGAGGCCGCGCGCGAAGCCGCGATCGTCAAGCTGACCGGAGCTGCAATTCAGCCCGCGAAGGTGCGCGTCGACAAGACCGGCGGCACGGGCATGGAGATTGAGTGGCGCGACGGCCACAAGAGCTCATGGAGCTTTGCGTGGTTACGCCTGGCCTGTCCCTGCGCGACCTGCAATGAAGAGCGTGAAGCCGAAGGCCGCGAGCCGGGCGAGGCCAAGCCGAAGCCCAAGGCCGTATTGCCGATGTTTGAAGCGCCTGCGCGTCCGCGCGAGGTGACGCCGGTGGGCAAGTATGCGCTACGCTTTACCTGGAACGATGGCCACGAAGCAGGCTTGTACTCGTGGGATTATCTGCGCAACGTCTGCGACGAACAGCGCAAGCCGCAGTAGCCCGTTTCATAAGCCCGCACAGAACCGGGTGCCCCACGTTTTCGATCTTGAGACGTATGTTCGCAGGATGAAGGCGCGCCGGGATTCTCACTCTCCACATCGGCACGAATGCGGCGCAGATGTGCGGCGCCCAAAGGTTGGGGATGCTTGGACTAGAGCTCTGGCGTTGCTGCGAGCAGCTGCTGCGTATATGCCTCCTGCGGCGCTTCGCACACCTGCTGCCACGAACCTTCTTCGACCAGCTTGCCGCGCTGCATCACCGCTACGCGATGGCAGAAGTAACGCACCAGCGGCATCGAGTGAGAGATGAACAGGCACGTGAGTTGGCGTGTGCGCTGCAACTCGCACAGCAGGTTAATCACCTGCGCGCCTACCGAAACATCCAGCGCACTCACAGGCTCGTCGAGCACCAACACTTCGGGTCGCAGAGCCAGTGCGCGAGCGATGTTCACGCGTTGCCGCTGCCCCCCCGAAAACTCATGCGGATAGCGTGCAAGCGCGGAACCATCGAGCCCCACTTCGCGCAGCAACGTTTGCAGCGCGGCATCAAGACTTTCCGCAGGCTTCACGCCATGAATAGCAAACGGTTCGGAGAGGATCTGCCGCACCGTCATGCGCGGATTCAACGCGGCGTACGGGTCCTGGAAGACCATGCCGAGGTCGCGACGTTGCGCACGCATCTCACGCGCGGAGAGCTTCAGCAGATCAAGCGCATGGCCGTCGCGATGCAGAGTGACGCTGCCGCTCGTCGGCTCCACCAGTCGCAGCATCATGCGCGCAACGGTGCTTTTGCCCGAGCCGGACTCGCCGACGAGACCAAGCGTTTCACCGCGATGCAGCGTCAGCGACACGCTGTCGACCACGCGATGCGCGCCGTACTCTTTGGTGAGGTCTTTCGCCTCCAGCAGCACTTCGCTCACGACTTCTTCCCCGGCGCTGCGGTGGAGTGGTCGAGAACGATCTTCCAGCCCTCGGCGGTCTTCTGCCAGATGAGCGAATAGAGGCAGTCGTCGTTCTTGCCGCTTGTGCGTTCGATGTGGCAGTTGCCGATCATCGTAGCGACGTTCGCATCGAGCAGATGCACCTCGACGTTGGAGAAGGTGAGCACGCCGCGCGCTTCGGCGGTGGCGTAGTGCGCTTTGTAGGTCTTCAACATGCCGGCATAACCGCGGCTCACGGTCGACCCCATGAAGATTGTGTCGGGAGAGTTCTTGTACACCGTGGCGAAGCTGTCGAGGTCGCCGCGGTTCCAGTCATCGGCGGAGCGCTGCATCGCCGTGCGAATTGCCTGCTCGTCGGCGCTGGTCTGCGCGTGCAGCAAAGAGCCGCCGAGCATGGGTCCGGCAAGCAGTAGACATGCGGTCAGGCAGGCAGTGCGGATGCGATGCATGGGAACTCTCCTCGTACTTCACGAGACTACAATCGAAGTATGTCTACGCGCCAGATTCACGCTGTCTGCACACACGATTGCCCGGATTCGTGCGGCGTGCTGGTGACGGTGGATGAGCTGACCGGACGGGCGACGAAGGTGCAGGGCGATCCCGCGCATCCTGTGACGCGAGGCTTTCTGTGTGGCAAGGTGGCGCGTTATCTGGAGCGCGTGTATTCGCCCGAGCGGTTGCTCTATCCGATGCGCCGCAAGCGCGGTGTGAAGAAAGGGCCGCTGCCGAAGGGGGAAGAGGCGAACGCCTTCGAGCGCATTTCGTGGGACGAAGCTCTCGACGAGATCACCGCGAAGCTGACGTCGATCGCAGCAGAGCATGGCCCTGAAAGTGTGCTGCCGTATAGCTACGCGGGCACGATCGGCCAGCTCGGATACGCGTCGATGGATCGCCGGTTCTTCCATCGCTTCGGTGCGTCGCAGCTCGATCGCACGATCTGCGCGAGCGCCGGTGCGGAGGCGTTGAATCGCGTGTACGGCACGCGCGTCGGCACGTCTCCACAGGAGTTTGCGAACGCTGGTCTCATCATTGCGTGGGGCGCGAACATTCACGGCAACAACATTCATCTGTGGCCGTTCATCGAGCAGGCACGGCGCGAAGGCGCGAAGCTCGTGGTCATCGATCCGTATCGCACACGCACGGCTGCGCTGGCGGACACGCATCTTGCAGTGAAGCCAGGAAGCGATCTGCTGCTCGCGTTGAGCGTGATGCATGTGCTCTTTCGCGAGGGTCTGCAGGACGAGGCGTATCTCGACGAGTGCGCGCATGGTTGGCGCGAACTGCGCGACCACGCGCTGCGGGCCGAGCACGCTCCAGAGAACGCGGCGACAATCGTGGGCGTCGATGCAAGCGAGATCGAAGCGCTCGCACAGGCCTACGGCAAGGCCGGTCGCGAAGGCCGCAAGCCTGCAGTGATCCGCATGAACTACGGCATTCAGCGCGCGGAGAATGGTGGTCATGCCGCTCGCGCAGTAGCGATGCTGCCGGTGATTACAGGCTCGTGGAAACTGCGTGGCGGTGGCTTGCTGCTTTCGATGAGCGGAGCGTTCGGCTTCAATGGTGCTGCGCTGCAACGGCCTGACCTCATGCAATGCAGCGTGCTTGGCCGCGAAGCGCGCATGATCAACATGAATGAGCTCGGAGATGCGTTGACCACGCTGAACGATCCGCCGGTGAAGGCGATGGTCGTTTACAACTGCAACCCCGCAGCGGTTGCTCCGGACTCGACGAAGGTGTTGGCCGGCATGGGCCGTGAGGATCTTTTCACCGTGGTGCATGAGCAGTTCTTCACGGACTCCACCGACTTCGCGGACATCGTGCTGCCGGCGACGACGTTCCTCGAGCACAAGGAGCTGATGGGGTCGTACGGACATCGCTTGGTGCAGTTGAGTGATGCGGCGATTGCCCCGCTCGGTGAAGCGCGCACGAACGTCTGGCTCTTCGGCCAGCTTGGCTTACGCATGGGCTTTGAGCCGGAGTGGTTTGCGGTGGCGGAAGATGCGCTGATCGATGAGGCGCTCGAAACGCGTCATCCGTGGATGCAGGGCATCACACGCGCGCAGCTTGAAGCAGAGAAGCAGGTGCCGCTGCATTTTCCTGAGACGCTGCCGTGGTCCACGCGTGCCTGGTTTACGCAGACGCCGAGCGGCAAAGCGGAGTTGTTGCCGGTGCCGGTGTGGGTTGCGCCCACGGAGTCTCATGTGACGGCGCAGGCGTATCCGCTACAGTTTTTGCCGCGCAAAGCGGACAACTACATGAACACGACCTTCGCAAATCTCAGCGGGCATCAGCAGATGGAGCGCCGCACCGCGGGCGTGCTGGAGATGCACATGACTGACGCGACCGCACGCAACATTCGCGAGGGAGACGAGGTGCGCGTCTTCAACGAACGTGGTGTGATTCGCTTGATCGCGAAGATCGACGAGCAGGTGAAGAGCGGTGTTTGCGCGGCTCGGCTGGATTGGAACAAGCTGTCGCGCGAGGGTGCTAATGTGAATGCGTTGACGAGTCAGCGGTTGACGGACATCGCTGGCGGCGCGACCTTCTACTCCACGCTGGTGGAAGTGCAGCGGGTATAGTGGTGGCGTCAGGAAACGCAGATCCCCTTTGGGGATGACAAACAAATGAGGCCAGCGATCCTTCGCAAGATGCCTTCAAGAAACCATGAGGATGACTCGAACGATGTCGACACGCCGCCAGTTTCTGCTGCAAGGTGCAGCCGCTTCGCTCCTGTTCACGCGCACCGGATGGGCTGCGGCGACGGACGCCGTCGAGGTCTCCACGCCGCTGGGACGCTTGCGCGGAGAGCGCATGGCGAGCGGCGTTCGCGCGTTTCGCGGAGTGCCTTTTGCGCAGCCGCCGGTAGGGGATGCGCGCTTTCGTGCAGCGTTGCCGATGAAGCCCTGGAGCGGTGTGCGCGATGCCACGCGCTTCGGAGCTGCGTCTCTGCAACCGTATGACCGCGGCATCGCGCAGAGCGAAGACTGCCTCTACCTGAACGTGTGGGCGCCGGAGACGAAGCAGCCCGCGCCGGTGTTCGTGTGGGTGCATGGTGGCGGCTTTACGGGCGGCAACTCGTTCGCGCCGATCTGGGAGGGCGAGCAGTTCGCGCAGGCGGGCATCGTGTGCATCACGGTGGCGTATCGCCTCGGCGCGCTGGGCTTTCTTGATGTGTCCTCGCTGCTGGGCAAGGAGTACGAAGGCAGCGCGAACCACGGCCTCGGCGACGTAGTCGCGGCGCTTGAGTGGGTACAGCAGAACATCGCAGCGTTTGGCGGCGACCCCACGCGGGTTACGCTGGGCGGAGAGAGTGCGGGCGCGAAGCTCACGGATCTTCTGCTCGGCAGCGATGCGCCTGCGTCGTTGTTCTCTCAGGCGATCAGCGAGAGCGGTGGCGCGGACCGCACCTGGACCTCGGCCGATGCCGCGACGTTCGCGCAGGCCTACGGCAAGCTGTGGACGGACAAGACAGGCACACCCGTCACCGCGATGAAGACCGCCGACGCGCGCCAACTCATCGACGTGCAGGACAGCATCGAGAAGAGTTATCCGCGGCATTTTCCGTTCCGCTCCGAGCTGGCCGCGCCGCTCTTCAAGCGCTGGCCGTTGCAGGCGATGCGTGCAGGAACGTCAGCGGGACCTAAGAAGCAACGGCGCTTGTTGCTCGGCACGAACCGCGACGAAAGCGCGCTGTTCCTCGGGCCGCACCCGGAAAAGCCCATCACGTCCGCGAACCTCGGCAATGTGCCGCTGGACGTCTTCAAGCCGATCGAGCAGCGCTATGCCGAGCTCTACCCGGACATGCCGGCGGACCTGCGGCGCATTCGCAGCGTGACGGCGGAGGAGTATTGGATTCCATCACTGCGTGTTGCCGATGCGCATGTGCAGGCTGGCGGAACAGCGTTTGTGTATCGCTTCGACTTTCCGGCGAGCGGACACTTCGCCGGAGAGACGCCCCACGCCAGCGACCTCGGCTATGTGTGGAACCATCTGGGCGGCGCGAAGGAAGGCAACGAGGCGGCGCGCGCGATGGCCGTGCAGATGCATGCGGCGTGGGCCAGCTTCATTCTGGGGCACGAGCCTGCGGCACCGGGCCTGCCTGCGTGGCCGCGTTATAACCTGCAGACGCGTCCGACGATGTTGCTGAACGCGGAGAGTCGCGTGGAGAATGCTCCGCTGGCGCCGGAGTTCGCGCTCTGGAACGGCTTGCTCGAGCAACGCTAACTTTTGACCGCGCGCATAAGAGACTAGCTGCCTGAGGCTGCGCGACAGCGGCCTCACCGCATCCCACTGCGAGAGACGCGACGCGATCGCGCGCAGGAGGATGCAGTGCCGAGCAATTTGTACACACTTCAGGACCCCACCAAGCAGTACCCCACACCGAAGTTTCAGAAGCAGCCGCAGCGCGTGCCAGGGCTCGACAAGAAGTTGAAGCCGCTTGCCGACCACGGCGAGGAAAGCTATCACGGCTCCGGTCGACTGAAGGGCCGCAAGGCGCTCGTGACCGGCGGCGACAGCGGCATCGGTCGCGCAGTGGCGATTGCGTTCGCGCGCGAGGGCGCAGATGTGGTCATCAACTATCTGCCCAGCGAAGAGGCGGATGCGAAGGAAGTGATCGCGCTCATCAAGGCAGCGGGCCGCAAGGCGTATGCGATGCCCGGCGATCTGCGCAAAGAGAAGTTTGCGCGCGATCTCGTGAAGAAGGCGGCGAAGAAGCTCGGTGGACTCGATATCTACGCTGCGGTCGCGGGCCATCAACATGCCGTGGAGAAGATCGCGGACCTGAAGACGAAGCAGATCGAAGAGACCTTTGAAACGAATGTCTATGCGCTGATCTGGACGACGCAGGAAGCGCTGAAGCTGATGCCGAAGGGTGGTTCGATCATCACCACGGCTTCGATTCAGGCGACGCATCCGTCGCCGTCACTGCTGGATTACGCGCCGACGAAGGCTGCGATTCTCGCGTTCACGCGTGCGCTGGCGCGGCAGGTGGCGCCGGATGGGATTCGCGTGAACTGCGTGGCTCCCGGCCCGGTGTGGACGCCGCTGCAGGTGACCGGCGGGCAGCCACAGAAGAAGATTCCGGAGTTTGGTGCGGAGACGCCGATGGGCCGCGCAGGCCAGCCGGTAGAGATGTCTCCTCTGTACGTGCTGCTCGCTTCGCAGGAGTCGAGCTATGTGACCGGTGAGGTCTACGGCGCGACAGGTGGGCTGGAAGTCGGTTGAGAGTTGAGGATCCTTCCAGATGTCAGTGTCACGGTATGTCAGTGTGTCAGTGACGATGGCTGGACTGGCAAAACAGAGAGCCAGAGTTCGGATATCCAGAGTGCTAGAAGGACTAAGCTGGATTTATGGCAAGGATCGACAAATGGCTGTGGGCGGCGCGGTTTTTCAAAACGCGTGCGCTCGCAGCCAAAGCTTGTGAGTTGAGCCGCGTGCGCTCGAATGGCGCGCTGGCAAAGGCCGCGCGCGAGGTGCGTGTCGGCGATCGGTTGAACGTGACGACCGAAGGCGGACTGTTCGAGGTCGAGGTGCTCGTGCTGAGTGAAGTGCGCGGTCCGGCGTCGGTAGCCCAGACACTCTATCGTGAGTTTGACGAAAGCAAGGAGGCGCGCCTGAAACTCGCTGCAGAGAAGAAGGCCTTCGCGCAGTTCGAGGAGCTTCCGGTGGAGAAGCCGACGGGGCGCGATCGTCGCATGTTGAGCCGCCTGCGGGGGCGTGGCTAGACCGCCTGCGCGTACTCGTAGACCCAGGCTTGTTCGGGTTGGCCGCTGGTGAGCAGCACGGTGACCTGCTTACGAATGAAGAGGCTGTTGTCATGCGCGTCAGGCATGAAGCCTTCGTACTCGTCGAGCGCAGCGAAGAGCGCATCGTTGGGAACTCGGAAGAGCGCGCCTTCCACCGCTTCAGCTTTCGCGTCGAGAATGAGCGCGGGGTAGTGTTGGAAGCGGTAAATCCTTGCTCGTAGCGTGGCCCTGCCTGCTGGAACGAGTTGCTCGACAATGTCTCGCATCTCTGCGGGAGCGCGGTCGGGGTGCAGTGTGCCGTAGACGAAGATCAGGTCAAGCATGGGTGGCCTTCCGCCGACGGTCACGCGGCAGCGAACGACAGCGCGTCCTCGCGCGTGTGCCCGAGTGACGATTTCTCAGGTGGAGTGAAGTCTACGCCAGTCCGGTGGACTGTGCCTGCTCGTGTGCATGGTAGCTGGAGCGCACGAGCGGGCCGGACTCGACGTGGCGGAAGCCCATACCGAGCGCCTCATGCTTGAGGAATGCGAACTCGTCTGGCGTGTAGAAGCGCGCCATCGGCAGGTGGTCGCGCGAGGGGCGCAGATACTGGCCGACGGTGAGGATGTCGACCTTGCGGTCAGCGAGGTCGCGGAAGACCGCAAGCAGCTCGTGCATCTCTTCGCCCATGCCGACGATGATGCCGGTCTTGGTGACGATCGGGCCTTCGGGGTGTTCGCTCGATTCCTTCTTCGCCATATCGAGGAAGTTCAGCGACTTCTCGTAGCGGCCGCCGGATTTGGCGACGCGATAGAGGCGCGGCACGGTCTCGATGTTGTGGTTCAGGATCTCGGGGCGCGCGTTGACGACGAGGCGGCGCGCTTCGTCCACGCCCTGGAAGTCGGGCGTGAGCACTTCCACCTGGCAACCGGGTGCCTGGCGGCGAATCTCGTTGATGACATTGACGAACGCCGTCGCAGCGCCGATGTTGTCATCGTCGCGGTTCACACTGGTGATGACGGCGTGCTTCAGGCCGAGAGCAGCGACGGCGTAGGCAACGCGCTCCGGCTCGCTGTGGTCGATCGGTTCGGGGCGGCCCTTGGGCACCGCGCAGAAGCCGCAGCGGCGCGTGCAGAGGTTGCCGAGCATCATGAAGGTCGCGGTCTTGTGGTTCCAGCACTCGCCGATGTTGGGGCAGTGGGCGCTCTCGCAAACGGTGTGCAGATTCAGCTCGCGGGCCAGCTTCTTCAGCGAGTGAAAGGTCTCGCCCATGGGGGCGCGGGCCTTCAACCACTCAGGCTTTGGCGTAGGCTTACGCGGCGAGAGGTCGATCTGCACGAGTTCGGAGGTAACCAGCGACATCGTTGTTTATTGTACGGCTTTCGCTACGTGGTGCGCTCGCGCACGTCGGTGCGGATGAGGTAGAGGAAGAAGCAGAGCTCCAGCAGCGCGGGGATCATGAAGCGCGGGTCGTGCGTGTGCGTGGTCAGGTAGATGTCCTTGAGCGACATGCAGAGGCAGCCGCCGGTGACGAGCGCCCAGCCCCAGCGCTTCATGCGCAACAGGCCTAGTACGCCGACGAGCAGGAGCGTGCAGAGGATCAGCAGGCCGACCTTCGAAGCGGAGGAGTCGAAGTGGCGGTGCATGATCGCAAAGCCCATCATCATCGCGTAGAAGAGCAGGAAGATCGCGATGGCGGCCATGCCGGGCAGGATGGCTTTGCGGACATGGAACTGGTGTTTCGGTTGTTCTGTACTCATCGATTTCTATTGTAGAAGCGCGGCTTAGAGCGTGTGCAGGTACTTGAGCACGTCGGCGAGCTCTTGATCGTCGAGCGGCTGTGCGGGCATCATGCCGCGGCCGTGGAGGATCGTCGCGGACATGCGTTCGTCGTTGGCGGGCGCGCCCGAAGGCAGGTACTGCTTCTTCGTCACGCCGAGCAGCGGCGGGCCGACGAGCTTGCCGTCGGTGCGATCGCGGTGGCATTGCGCGCAGTGCGCCTGGAAGACCGCGTAGCCGTGGGCTTCTTCGGTCGTAAGCTGCTCGATGGGCTTGGGCGGCGGGGTGCTCTTGCAGCCGGTGGTAGCGAAGAGCAGCGTCGCGCCAAGCGCGGCAGAGAAAATGCGTGCAGAAATCATGCTGCATTCAGCGTAGCAGCGCGAAAAGGCTGAAACTCAGACAGAAAAATGGGCCGGTCCGAAAACCGGCCCTTAGACATTGAGTACTTCGATAGACGCCGATGGAGGAATCGGGGATTACGTGTGCGGAATGTGAGGCGCGGCGTGCGCGATATGGCGTGACACGACGCAAAACTTCTGCGGCCCTAACGTCTATATCCTTGAAAGGAGTTTTGGGCCCCTAAGGGCATGGACCATAAATTGCGAGGTTTGATTGTTTCTCACCCTTCTGCAAATGGCTGTGATCCTGGTCGTTACGATGTTGTTCGGCAAGCTAGCGAACCGCTTTGGCCAGTCACGCGTAATCGGAGAGATCATCGGCGGCATTGTGCTGGGACCGTCGGTGCTGGGACATCTATTTCCCGGGCTGGCAGCGGCGTTGTTCCCCGCAGTCTCGCTTCATGCGTTGGAGATCCTCTCGAACATCGGGCTGGTGCTCTATCTCTTCCTGGTCGGGCTTGAGCTGGACACGAAGCATCTTCGTCAGCAGAAGGGCGTAGCCTTTGCGACGAGCCTCACGAGCATCCTGATGCCGTTCCTGGCGGCGGTATTGTTGGCGCATCCGCTGAAGACGCGCTTTGCGCCGCCGACGGTGCATCGCTGGCCGTTCATCCTTTTCCTCGGCATCGCCATGAGCATCACCGCGTTCCCGGTGCTGGCGCGCATTCTCGACGAACGCAAGCTGACGACGACGCCGCTGGGCACGACGGCGATTCTCTGCGCCGCGTTCGACGATGTGGTGGCGTGGATGCTGCTCGCCGTCACGCTGACACTGATGAACACCAAGCAGACGGGAACCCCGCTGTGGGTGCGGTTTGCGAGCCTCATCGCGTATCTCGTCTTCATGTTTGCGATCGTGCGGCCGCTCTGTGGCTGGATCGTGAAGCGCATGAAGAAGCGCGAGCTGACGTATGAAATCTTCGTGCTGGCGATTGCCTGCCTGCTGCTCTCTTCTGCGCTGACGGACTGGGCCGGCGTGCATCCGCTCTTCGGTGCTTTCGTCGCAGGTGTCTGCTTCCCGCGCCTGAAGGAGTGGCAGACGGCGACGCGCGAGAAGATCGAGATGCTCACTTCCGCGCTGCTGCTGCCGCTGTTCTTCGCCATCACGGGCCTGAAGACGCGACTCGATCTGCTGAACTCGTGGAACACCTGGTCGTGGGCGTTGCTGATTCTTGCAGCGGCGATCGGCGGCAAGATCGGCGGCGCGGTGCTGGCCGCACGCTGGTCCGGCGAGGACTGGCGCAGCTCGCTGGGTCTGGGCGCGCTGCTGAACACGCGCGGCCTGGTGGAGTTGGTTGTGCTCAACATCGCCTACAACGCAGGCGCGTTTTCGCCGACGCTGTTCACCATGCTGGTGCTGATGGCGCTGATCACCACGATGTGCACGACGCCTCTTCTGAACCTGCTGCACATCGGCGTTCGTCACGGCAGCAGCGAAGCTGCTGTCGAGGCGGACTCTGTGGCTGGCGCGCCTGCATAACGCTTGGTGCACACTCTCGATGAAGAGCCACACGTAGCAAGGATGCTAGACAACAGGCACAGCCAATAGAAGAAGCCCGGCGGAGATCGCCGGGCTTCTTGATGTGGGTGGTGCTTGCTTACTTGGCTGTGTCCTTGAAGACCTGCTCGGCGTAGAAGTTCTGCACCTTCGACTGGTCGCGGAGCATTTCAAAGTAAGCGCTCTTCAGCAGCTGCGAGCGCGAGTCGTGAAGCTGCTGGCGGATGGCCTGCTGCACACGCGGGTCTCCGAGTTCGCGCTGACCTGCGGACTCCTTCGCAATCAGCTTGTAGATCGCGTAGCCTGCGGGCTTCATCGACTTCGCATCGAGCATCGTGAGGATCTCGGTGGTCTCGCCGGCCTTCAGCTTCATGATCGCGTTGTAGGTCGCGGGGTCGCCCTTCATCTGCGACTCGGGAACGAAGCCCATGTCGCCGCCGTTGGGCGCGGTGTCGGGGCGCTCGGAGAAGTTGACCGCCAGCGAGCCGAAGTCTTCACCGGCATCGATGCGCGTCTTGATCGCCTGAATCTTACGACGTGCTTCGTCTTCGCTCGAGGCCTTCGAGTTCTGCAGGTTGCCGCTCTGCGCTGCGCCCTGTGCGGTCACCTGGATCTGTGCGAGGTGGTACTGGTTCTCGAGCAGGTTGTACTCGGCCTTGTGCGCGGCATAGTAGGTCGAAACCTCGCCGTCGGTCACTGTGATCTTGGAGTTGATCTCCTTGTTCAGCAGCTTGTCGATGGTGAGCGAGCGACGCAGGTCATGCTTCACGTCGTCGAGCGTACGGTTGGAGGCCTTGAGGCGCGCCTGGAACTGCTCCTCGGTGTAAGGGGCCTTCATCTCCGCAAGCTTCGCGTCGACTTCAGCATCCGTCGCGGTGAGGTTCAGCTTCGCCGCGCGCTGCTCGACGATCTCTTCAACGATGAGCTCGTGCAGAATGTTCAGCTTCAGCGACTCAGCCTGATCGGCGGAGGGGTTCTGCTGCTGCGGGTTCGACGCAAGCTGCGCGTCGTAGATCTTATCCATGTCGGTCTGCAGGATGGGCTTGCCATTCACCGTAGCGACAACACCGTCGCTGGGGCCCTTCTTGCATCCGGCAAAGAGAGCGAGCGAAGTAACGAGGACGACCGAGGTGGTGCGAAGAAATTTGCGCATGGGAGAAAAAAGTGTCCAGCGGCTTGGGCGGATTTGGGAGCGCCGTTGCCTGCAAACAGTCTACAGGAGTGGAGCTTTTCGACCGGGAATCAAGTTCGCTTACTTCCAACAGGTGTCTTATCGTTCCTGTGCCCTGTCGCCGCTTACTCGTACTTGAGCGTGGTTACCGGGTCCAGACGGGCAGCGCGCTCGGCGGGCAGGGTGCCGAAGATAACGCCGACCAGAATGCTCGTGCAGAGAGCGATGACCGCAGGCCAGGGCGACTGCGGAATCGTGTAGTCCGTGAGCAAGCCGACGCTCAGCGGAAGCGCGAGGCCGATCACCGTGCCCACCACGCCGCCCGCCAGCGACATGAAGATGCTTTCCGTGAGGAACTGCAGGCGGATTTCGTTCGAGGTCGCGCCGAGCGCCTTGCGGATGCCGATTTCGCGGATGCGCGACTGCACGTTCGCCAGCATGGAGTTCATGATGCCCACGCCCGAGACGACCAGCGTGATCGCCGAGGCGAGCGTCAGCACGATCGTCAGCATGGTGGCGATGCTGCCCATGACGGTGAGCACCTGCGTCAGCGTAAACGCGACGTAGACCGAGGTGGGGCGATGGCGCTTCTTGATGACGCTCAGAATCTTGTTCGCGGCCGGCTCGACGTCCGACGCGTTCGGCACGGAGAAGAAGATCTGCTTCAGCGTGTCGGTGCCGGTGAAGTAGCGCGCGACGGCGTAGGGAATCAGGATGGTGGAGTCCGAAACTTCGCTCATGCCGAAGGTTTCGATGCTTTCCTTGAAGACCCCGATGATGGTGAAGGGGATGCCCGAGAAGGTGATGGTGTGGCCGATGGCCGCGCTCGACGAACCGTACATCTTCTCGGCGAGCGACTTCACGATGACGGCGACCTTGGCGTGCGTGGCCTCGTCCTGATCGTCGAAGAAGCGGCCGGAGATGGTCTTGAGGTTCCGTACCTCTTTGTACTGAGAGCTGACGCCGAGCAGCATCGCGTCTTGCGCGAGGCCGTTGCCGAGCGAGACGCGATCGTGGATCTCAAGCATCGGCGAGCTGGCCGTGATGCCCGGCACCTGATCGAGCACCGCAGTCATATCTTCGCGGGTCATCAGGTCGGGCGTGGCCACGTTGTTCGGGCCGGCGACGGTGCCGCCGTTGTACTGCATCTCCACCATGTTCGGGCCGATGGAGGCGATCATGTTCAGCGCGTACTGCCGACCGGTAAGGCCGAGCGTCGCCACGAGAATGACCGAGGCCGAGCCGATGACCATGCCGAGCATCGTCAGCAGGAAGCGGACCTTGCTGGCGAGAAAGCTGTCATACGCAAGTCGCAGCGTCTCGCGGAAGGCGACGGTGGTGCGTGCGCTGGCAAGGGTACGTTCGAAGGTGTCGGTGACGGGCGGCATTTCGTGTGCAGAGAACAGTATCGCAGGCTCTTGCCGATAGATGCGAGAGGAGGGCCTGTGGTCGCGGAAAGTTTCTCGCAGCGCAGCGGCGGATGTGCGCGAAACCCGCGTGGTTCGCGCCCGCAAGCCTGCTGCCAGCGCTGTGTGGCGCATGGTAGATTGGTGCACCGATGATCGAGATTTCTGACACGAACCGAAGCGACGCGCGGGGGCCACAACCGGCCCCGGACGCAGGCGCTCGGCGTGTCTTCGTCTTTGCAGGCTTCGTGCTGGACCCGGCGAATCGGCTGCTGCTCCGCGAAGGGCAGCAGGTCACGCTGCCGGGGCGCGCGTTTGATCTGCTGGTTTGCCTGGTCAGCCGGCCCGGCGAGCTTTGGACGAAGGAAGAGCTGCTGGCGCAGGTGTGGGAGGGCTCGTTCGTCGAAGAGTCGAACCTGACGGTGGCGGTGTCGACGCTTCGTCGCGCCCTCGGCGAGGCCCCGCAGGAGCGGAAGCTGATTCAGACGGTCGCGCGGCAGGGATATCGCTTCGTCGCCGAGGTGAGCGAGGAAGAGCGCGCGCCGCGCCGACCGCAGACCCCTCCGACTCCCGTAGAAGAGCCGGTTGTCGCGCAAGTGGTGGCCCATGACCCCTTTGCGGCTGAACAGACGGCAGCGCCAACGGTTCCGCCCGCTGCGGTCGTTCCCGCGCGCTCAGAGCTGCGCTGGCCTCTGCTGATCACCTATGTGTTTCTTTTAGCAGGGCTTGCGGGCGGGGCCTGGTGGCTCCTGGCGCCGCGTACGCCGCTGCGATCGCTGGCGGTGCTGCCGGTGTCGAGCGACGGCCGTGGGCCGGATGAGATCGCTCGCCTGGGCGTGACGGACGCGTTGGTGCAGCGGTTGGAAGGGCAGCTGATCGTGCGACCGACCTCGGCGGTGCTCCGGTACTCCGTGCCGGGAGCGCCCGATGCGGTCGCCGCCGGGCGCGAGCAGTCGGTGGATGCTGTGCTTGCCGGAACGGTTTCGGCGGATGGCCCTCAATATAGGTTGCGGCTGCGGTTGATCCGCACACGCGACGGGTTGACGTTGTGGCAGGACAGCTTCCGCGGCGCTTCGCTGGCGGAGACCGAGTCGCTGGCTGGCGCGGCGGTGGCGCATGAGCTGCATCATCTCGGGACCACGGCTCCTCCGAAGGCCGAGCCCACGCCGGACACGGCGCGCGCGCAGGCGAACAACCCGGCGTGGCAGCTCTATCAGCGGGGGCGCTACTTCTGGAACCTCCGCACCCCCGACGGCCTGCACCGCGCGACCGGACTCTTTCGCCAGGCGATCGACGCCGATCCGAACTTTGCCCCGGCTTACAGCGGTTTGGCGGACTCTTACGCGCTTTTAGCGAGTTTTTCGGTGGAACCGGGGTCGCAGGCCAACGCGGACGCCCGGTCGGCGGCGCTGTCGGCGATCCAGCTTGACCCCAAACTTGCCGAGCCGCACGCGTCGCTCGGCATGATCCTCTTCTTCACAGACTGGAACCTGACCGGGGCAGAGCGCGAGTTCGCCAAATCAATGGAGCTGAACCCGAACTACGCGACGGCGCACCACTGGTACGCGCTGGACCTGGCGGCGATGGGGCGGTTTCCGCAGGCGCTCTATGAGGTGCGACTGGCGCAGAAGCTCGACCCGCTTTCGTTGATCATCGGCACGAACGTGGGTTGGATCGAGTACCTTTCGCGCGACAACGCCGCTGCCCGGCAGGAGCTCGGCAAGGTGCTGGAGATGGACCCCAACTTCGTCCGCGCGCACACACGGCTGGGCATGGTGGAGTTGACCGGCGGCAGCCCAACGCTGGCTGTGGCGGAGTTCCGCAAGGCACTCGCGGTGGACGCTCATCCTGACCCCTACGTCGAGGGCCTGCTGGGAGACGCGTTGGCGGCTTCGGGCGATAAGTCCTCTGCGGAGAAGGTGTTAGCTGACCTTCGCACGCGCGGGGAGGGCTCGTATGTGCCACCCATCAGCCGCGCGCTGGTGCTGATCGGCCTCGGTCGCAAGGCGGAGGCGATGGCGGAGCTTTCGCGAGCTGCCGACGACCACTCGACCTCGATGGTGTACCTGCGGGTAGACCCGACGCTCGACGCTCTGCGCGGCGAGCCGGGGTTCGCGGCGCTGGCGGGTCGGCTGAAGTAGGCGGTTCGTTTCCGGGTAGCAGCCAGCTCTCAGTGATTCAGCTCCCGGTTTTGGGATTTGAGTTGTGAGCTACGAGTTGTGAGTTCCGAGTTCTTCCTCTCTCCATTGGTCATTCTGAGCGCGGCGAGATAGCCGGGTGCCCCACATCTGCGCTTCATGCAGATATGGGAGAGCGGGAATGCCTGTCTGTCCGACGCATCCTGCAAACCCACATCTCAAAAATCGAGATGTGGGGCACCCGTCCGTGGTGTGGCGAGATTTTGGCACCCGTTCGTGGTGAGGCGAGATTTGGGCGCCTGTTCGTGGTGAGGCGAGATGCTGGGCGTCTGTTCGCGGCGACTCGAAACAGCCGCGAAGTGGGTGAGAGGACTGGCCGAATGGTCATAAGTCACCTAGAATCAGCATTTATTTTTTCTTCGGAACTCTTTTGAGACAGTTGTTTCGCGTCGCTCCTAGGATTCGCCAGTTTCCTTGCTGCTCCGTTTATCGGCCGCAGGCAAGAACGAAAAGGATCGACGCCTGTGCCTGTGACCGCTTCTTCCGAACCTACTCTTGTGTCGCCCTCGACGCTGCCGACTGACGTTCATGCCACGACCGCTGTGAAGCCGGAGCCGTGGTTCGGAGCCTTTCTAGCCGGCCTCTCTGGCTGGACGCTCGACGCCTTCGACTTCTTTTTAGTGGTGCTTTCGCTCACGGCGATCGGCCGCGAGTTCCACCAGGACGTGAAGCACATGATCATGGCCTCGTCGGCCACGCTGCTGCTCCGTCCGATTGGCGCGTTCCTCTTCGGCGGCATCTCGGACCGCTATGGCCGCAAGCTGCCGCTGGTCATCAACCTCTGCCTCTTCTCGGTGGTGGAGATGATGACCGGCTTCGCGCATACGTTTACGCAGTTCATCGTCATCCGCGCGCTCTTCGGTGTGGTGATGGGCGGGCAGTGGGGCATCGGCGTCTCGCTGGCGATGGAGAAGGTGCCGACGCGCTATCGCGGCGTGCTGAGCGGCCTGCTGCAGCAGGGCTATGCCATCGGCTTCCTGCTCGCGGCGGCGGCGTACTTCTTCCTGCCGCAGACGCATGGCTGGCGTCCACTGTTTTTTGTGGGCAGCCTCCCGGCGCTGGCCTCGGCGCTCTTTGTGGCGCTGCGGGTGAAGGAGTCGAAGACGTGGCAGCAGAACCGCTCGGGGAGCTTCGGCGATCTGGGCCGTGCGGTGGCTTCGCACTGGAAGCTGCTGGTCTACTTCACGCTCTTCATGATGGCGATGCACATGAGCTCGCACGGCACGCAGGACATGTACCCGACCTTCCTCGAGAAGGACTGGGGCATCGTGGGCAAGCAAAAGGCGGCGCTCTCGGCGATTTCGATGGTGGGCGCGATTCTCGGCGGGCTGTCGATCGGTTGGATTTCGGACCGCGTGGGCCGCAAGCGCGCGATGATTGGCGCGCTGGTCGGCGGCATCGTGATGGTGCCGCTGTGGTCGCATGCGCACACGCTGCCGCTGCTGGTGCTGGGCGCGGTGCTGATGCAGTTCTGTGTGCAGGGCGCGTGGGGAGTGGTGCCGGCGCATGTGGCGGAGCTGAGCCCGGACAGCGTGCGCGGCACGTTGCCCGGGCTGGGCAACCAGATCGGTGTGGCGCTTTCGGGCGCGGTCACGGTGTTTGAGGCGGCGTTTGCCACGAAGGGCCGCAGCTACGCGACCTCGATGGCGATGACGGCGGCGGCGGTCTTTGCGCTGGCCATTCTGATGGTGTTTGTGGGGCGCGAACGGCGCTCGGTTGAGCTGGGTAAGTAAGAGGAAAGCATCATGCGGATGAAGCTGTTTCACGGAATTTGGATTGTGTTTCTCCTTCTGCTGGGCGGCGCGGCGATTGCGACCGCGCAGACCACCGGCACGATCTCGGGCGTAGTGACGGATGCAGGCGGCGGACGCCTGACGAAGGTGCTCGTCACGGCGCGCGACACCTCCACGGGTGAGTCGCGCACGGCCACGACGAACGCTGCGGGTGAGTACAGCTTTCCGGCGCTGCGTCCTGCGGACTATGAGCTGAAGTTTGCGCTCGAAGGCTTCGCCACCTCGACCGAGGTGACGACGCTGAACGTGACCGAACACATCGCCGTAGATGCGAAGCTGCAGCTTTCGAGCGTGGCGACGACGGTGGATGTCAGCTCGGCCGAGCCGATGCTGCAGACGGAGTCGGTAACGCAGGGCCGCGTGATCGACGGTCAGGCCGTGGAAGAGCTGCCGCTGGCGACCAACAACTTCACGCAGTTGCTGGGTCTGTCGCCGGGCGTGGTGGGTGAGTTGAACGATGCGACCGCGCTGGGCCGCGGTACGCAGAACATCAACGCCAACGGCGCGCGCACCAGCTCGAACTCCATCTATATCGACGGCATCGACGCGGTGAACGTACACGTGAACTCGGCGGGCAATAACGCGTTTGCGTCGAATGGCACGATCATTCCTCCTCCGGCCGCGATTCAGGAGTTCAAGGTGCAGACTGCGCTGTTTGAAGCGGCGACGGGGCGCTCGGGCGGATCGAACATCTTCCTCATCACGCGCACGGGCGGCAACGCGATTCACGGCCAGGTGTATGAGTACTTCCGCAACACGATGTTCAACGCGAACAACTGGTTCTTCAACAACCTCGGCCAGCGCAAGCCGAAGCTGAACCAGAACCAGTTCGGCGGCGCGATCGGCGGACCGTTTATCAAGGACAAGCTTTTCGGCTTCTTCGCGTATCAGGGCACGCGACAGGTGAATGGCTATGCGGGCACGACGACGATTGCGATTCCGAACCTGCCGACGAACCGCTCGGTCACCTCGCTTGGCCTCTTCGGCAACTCGCTGGGCGCGACCTCGCATAGCGGGCCGTCGATCCTTGCCGATGGCTCGAACATCAACCCTGCAGCGTTGAAGCTGCTGCAGTTGAAGTTTGCGAACGGCAACTATGTTGTGCCTTCGCCGAACGGATCGGCAACGAACACGAATGTGAACTATGCCGTGTCGGTGCCGTCGATCTTCAATGAAGACGAGTACTCCGGCAGCATGACGTATCGCTGGCGCGATAAGGACACGGCGGCGTTTCACACGGTGATCGCCGAGCAGCCGCAGTTTCAGTCGCTGCCTTCGACGCGTTCGGTGCCGGGCTTCGGCTTGAATCAGCTCTTCAAGAGCCGCCTCTACTCGGTGAGCGAGACGCATGTCTTCTCGCCGAACGTCGTGAACGAGTTCCGCATGGGTATGTCGCGCCTGCTGGGGCACACGGGCTTTGAAAATCAGATTCCGCTGAGCGCCATTGGCATGACGCGTTTCAATGCCGGTGACTTTCCGAACATTCCGCTCATCGAGCTTTCGAACTCGTATGAGTTCGGCTACAGCGTGAACGCCGACCAGGCGGACACCGAGAACACATGGCAGTACTTCGACAACGTGAACTGGTTGAAGGGCAAGCACGCGATGAACTTCGGCTTCGAGATGCGTCGCTATCAGGACAACTACTTCTCGAATAATCGTATGAACGGTTCCATCGACGTGATCTCGATGCAGAACCTGATGCTCGGCCGCAATGGCCAGTCGGTGGCCGCGGGCGGTAACGGCACGGGCTACTCGGACAACTACACCTACTCGGTGGCGTCGGGCGTGGTGCAGCGTTATGACCGCATCCGCGACATCGCGCTCTTCGCGCAGGATGCGTACAAGCCGACCTCGCGTCTGAGCATCAACATCGGCCTGCGCTGGGAGTACATCGGTTTGCCGGTGGACATCTTCGGTCGCAACGGTGCGTTCGATCCACGCCGCTACGTGGCTCCGCCCGCGGGTGGTGTGACCTCGATGGGCTTCGTGCAGGAAGGCAATGCGGTGAATGCGGTGCCGGGCATTGCGAAGGTCTCCAATACGCTGACCGACACGGTGGGCAAGTTGAACCTCGGGCCGCGCATCGGTGCCATCTATCGCTTGAACGATCAGATGGTGCTGCGTGCGGGCTATGGCTTGTTCTATGACCGTCTGTCGAACCAGCTTGGCTTGCTGGAGTCGTTGTCGGTGCCGAACTACGTGCGCGCCGACGGGAAGAACTCGTCGGGCCAGAGCGGCAAGACGCCGCAGACGCCCATCAACATCAACTCGAGCTTCGACAATCCGTTCCCCACGCTGCCGCAGCGTTCGCAGTTCCCGATTCTGCCCCAGGTAGCCGCGTACTCGTCGTCGGGCACGGCGACCGCGCCGCTGTCGATCAACAACATTGATCCGCAGATCAAGACGCCGTACTACCAGCAGTTCGGTGTGAACATCCAGACGCAGATCACGCCGGCGATGATGCTCGAGGTGGGCTATGTCGGCACGCTCGGCCGTCATCTGCCGGTGGAGACGGAGCTAAACCAGGCACAGCTTGCGAGCGCTTCGAATCCCATCAACGGCACGACGGTGAATACCGGCGATCCGCAGCAGCGCGCGCCGTATCAGGGCTTCAGCATTCCGGGCTTCCTGTATCTGCAGACGCGCATGACGTCGAACTACAACTCGTTGCAGACGACACTGAACTACAAGAAGGGCCGCACCAACTTCATGGTGACGAACACCTTCGGCAAGTCGATGGACACGAGCTCGGGTACGGCCGATGGTTCGGTCTTCAACAACTTCGATGGCGACCAGACGAACCCGCGCCAGGCATACGGGCCTTCGGACTTCGATCGCACGGACCGCATCTCGGCACGCTGGTCGTACAGCATTCCCACGCTGCCGATTCATGGCTGGGCGCGCGGCATCTTCCGCGGCTATGACCTTTCGGGAACAGGTGTGTATCAGACCGGCAAGCCGATCGATATCACCGACAGCTCGGGTGCTTCGCAGTACGGCACGGACACGAGCCGCGCTAGCTGGGTGGCTGGTGCGAACGCCAACACCGCTCGCCGCTATGGCCGCACACAAGATCGCCTGACCGCGTACTTCAACAACGGCACACTGACCAACGTTCCCGCGGCCTTCACGACCGCAGGCACGAGCTACGGCACGGTGAGTCGCAACGTACTGCGCGGACCGAGTAACGCGAACGTCGATCTCTCGCTGGGCAAGCGGACGCGGCTCTTCGCGGGCACGGCGCTGGATCTCCGCCTGCAGGCGTTCAACGTCTTCAATCACCCGAACTTCGCGAACCCCGCAGGCAACGTGAGCGGATCGAACTTCGGAGCGATCCTGAGCACCGTCGGCAACCCGCGCCTGCTGCAGCTTGTCGCGAAGGTCCAGTTCTAAGTCGGCAATTTCGACCACAGCGTTTCACGGTTTTTGTTTTTAAGGATGACTCTCATGGCGAACTTCAGCCAGGCCAAATCGCTTCTCTCGATCGCACTCCTTGCATGCGGCTTCGCGACTCATGCGCAAACGCAGCCCAGCGCCGTGCCCGTTCCTTTCACGAGCGCGGCTGCGGGTTTTGGCACGTCTACCACCACGGCGGTGTGTACCGGCGCGATAGCCAGCACCGACGGCTCCGCGCTCGGTGATGGCTGCCCTGCGACGCAGGCGAAGCTGAACGCTGCGCAAGGTGCTGCGGTCGATAAGTACGGCAACATCTACTTTGCGGACTACGGCAACAAGCAGGTGCGCGTTGTGTACAACGGCGGCACGCAGCTTGCGGCGGCGATCAAGGCCGCGAACAGCGGCTACGTGACGCCGCTCGCGAGTGCGCCTTCGCCGACGCCTGTGGCGGGCAATGTGTACACGCTTGCAGGTGTGGGCGTAGGGACGTCCACTGCGTATCCCACGTTTACCGTGCTGAACGTAAGCGGCTTGCCGTGTGCGAACTACGCTGCGAGTGGCCAGCCCACGGCGTTGGATACGCTCGGCGATGGTTGCCCGGGTGCGTCAGCGCCTGTGGCCGCGCGCGATGTGAAGGTCGATGCCGATGGCAACCTCTTCCTCGCGGATTACTCGAACGGCCGCATCCGCGTCTTCTGCGTGAACTGCGCGGTGACGACGTCAGCGGCGAAGCTCATCACCACGGAGAACCCGACTGTGACCGCGCCCGCGAACGGTGCGATGTACACCATCGCAGGTTTTGCGAATGGCTATCGTGATGCGCAACCGGGGTACACCACTGCAGCGAATTCGAGCACAACGGCTGCGCAGGCGATCGCGCTGCTGCGTTCGCCAACGGGTGTTGCGATCTCCTCGAGCGATGATGTGTTCATTGCCGACAACCTGAACAACGCCGTGCGCGTGCTCTACAACGGTGGAAGCGCTGCAAAGGCGATTCTCGTTGCGCAAGGTACGGCCTCACCCGTGGTCGGCTATGTGTACACGATCGCTGGTGCAGGATGCGTTTCTGCGGCAACAAACAAGACGGGTTCGGTGTCGAGCGCGAATGCCTGCCTGACGACGGCAGGCAGCGATACCGCAGCGCTCGGCAATGCAGTCGGTACGGGTCCGGTGTGGAGCGTGTATCTCGACGCGAACAGCAACGTCTTTTACACCGACGCGACGAACCAGCGCATCAAGGTGATCTATGGCGGCGTAGCCAATCCCACGGCCGTGAGCGGCACGCTGCAGGCGGGCTATACCTACAGCTTCGCAGGCCAGGGAACGGGTCTCGCCGGTGCGCAGAATGGCGTAGCTCCGAGCGCGCTGGTGTTGAGCTCTGCGCAGAGCATCGGCGGCGATACTGCGGGCAACGTCTTCTTCTTCGACTACGGCACCAGCTATCTCTACGAGGTGTACGCGGAGACCGGTATCGCCGCGATCCTCGGCGGCAACGGTGCGATTGCGACCGCGGCTGCGAACGCAACTTGCAGCGGCGGCACGACCGGCCCTGTGATGACGGACGCCTACTACGACGGTTGCCCTGCCACGCAGGCGAAGCTGTCCAGCCCTCGCGGTCCCGTAGTAGCAGACGCTTCCGGCAACCTGTACTTCGGCGATGCGATCAGCTACGTCGTGCGCAAGTTCGCCTACAACACTACGTTCCCGGCGACCGGAGTGGGCAGCACAAGCGCTGCGCAGCCGTATGCGTTCACCTTCCTCGGCGTGAACACGTTGCTGGCCTCGTCGTTTCCGGTGAGCGACTTTGCAGAGGCAACGGGTAGCACCTGCTCTTCGACGCTTGCGGTAGTTGCAGGCTCGACGTGCGTGGAGAATGTGAGCTTCAAGCCGACAGCTGCAGCGCTACGCCAGGGCGCGGTACGCGTGAATGCTTCGGCCGGTACGCTCGGTTCGCTGGTCATCAGCGGAGTGGGCACCGGCGCGGCGCTCGCGGTGGATCCCGGCACGCAGACGACGATCGGCTCAGGCTACAGCGTGAACGCGGTGGCGACGGATGCCGCCGGCGCGGTGTACTTCACCGATGCGACGACGAAGTCTGCGCTGCGCGCTGTGGGCTCTACGGTGACGACGCTTGCGACGGGCTTCAATAATCCGCAGGGCATCGCGGCGGATGGTGCGGGCAATGTCTTCATTGCAGACGCAGGCGCAAACACGATCACCGAGATTCCGGCCGTTGGCACAAAGTTCACCCTGTCCGCAACGGTGAGCAGCCCGCGTCAGCTTGCGATTGCGGCTGATGGCACTTTGCTCGTTGCGGACTCCGGCAACAATCGCATCGCTTCCTTCGCTCCCGGTTCAAACGTTGCGCGCACCGTCGGCTTCACAGGCTTGAGCACGCCGACCGGTGTAGCGGTGGGTGCTGACGGTACGATCTACGCCACGAGCGGCAGTGCGGTGCAGCAGCTCACCACGGCGGGCGTGCAAAGTACGCGCGCCACTTTGACAGCTACGGCGATTGCAGTGGACGCGGCGAACAATCTCTACTCGACGGCGAACACCACCGCGACAGAGACGACTGCAGCTTCGCAGAGCTTCACGCTCTACACAGGCACCACCGTTCGCGGCATCGCGCTCGACAGCACGGGCAATGTATACCTTGCAGACAGCGGCGCAACGGGTGTCGTGAAGTCCGCGCGCACGTCGGGCTACTACAAATTCAACACCAGCCCCGCTACGACGACGCTCGAGCTCACGAGCATCGGCTCGGCGCCGGTGAGCACGACAAGCTACACCGTGACAAACACGAGCGACTTCACGGTTTCGCCTGCGACTACGAACGGTTGCAGCGGCGCGCTGGCGAGCGGCAACTCCTGCGCGTTGAGTGCGGCCTTCTCGCAGGTATCGACGGGCGTGCCGACCGACACTGTTTCCTTCACGGCGACGGTGACGAACGGCTCGCCGTACTTCACGCTGACCGCCGCGACGGCCACCCCGGCCATCGTTGTGACGGCCGCGCCGACCTCGGTCGTGTACGGCAACAGCGTAACGCTGAAGGCGCTTGTGTACGGCCCGAACAACACAGGCGGCACGGTGACGTTCTACGCAGGAGGCGTGAAGCTGACGACGGCTACGTCCGACGCGAACGCTTCGGCGTCGTACACCTACACGCCCGCGGTGGGCAGCTACTCCATCACGGCGGACTACACACCGAGTGGATCGACGACCGCGACGGTAGTCACGACCACTGCCGCGACCTTCACGGTGACGCAGGCCACGCCGACCACCTCGCTGAGCGTGACGCCCACGACGGGCTTTGCTACGAGCACCTACACCGCGACCGTGACCGTGTCCTCGACGGCGGGAACGCCCTCGGGCACTGTCACCTTCCTGTTGGGATCAACGCAGCTTGCGACCGGCACGCTCGACAGCACCGGCAAGGCCACGGGCACATTCACGAACCTGCCCGCAGGCACGAACTGCATCACCGCGAAGTATGCGGGCAGCACGAACTTCGCAAGCGTAACGAGTGCATGTGCGAACGTCACCGTCGTGACGCAGGTGACGCCGACGATCGCGCTCACCGTGTCACCGACGACGGGCTACCCCACGACGAGCTACACGGCTGTCGCCACGTTGACCGCGTCGGTGGGCACTCCGACGGGATCGGTCGTCTTCTACTCCGGCACCACGAGCCTCGGCCCGGCGGTGGCGGTGAACTCTTCCGGTATCGCCACGTCGACCTTCACGGGCCTGGCCTCCGGCACCAACTGCATCACCGCGGTCTTCACTTCGGCGACGACCAACTATGCCAGCGTGACGAGCACGTGCAGCAACGTGACCGTCGCTGCAGGCTTCAGCGTCACGCCTGCGAGCACCGCGTTGGCGTTCCCCTCGGCCAACTATCAGCAGGCGCAGACGCAGTTGAATATCGTCACGGGTGGTCGCATGGACACGCTCACCTTCGCGTGCAACGGGCTGCCGTCGAAGCTGCAATGCTCGTTCTCCCCGGCAAGCGTGAAGCTTGCTGGCGACAGCTCCACGGTGCAGGTGCAGATGCTTGTGGCGAACTCAGGTGCGAAGTATGCGAGCGTCGATCGCAGGCCGCTGACCTCGTCGAGACGTGCGCTGGAGCTGGCTTCACTGCCTGCGTTGGCGCTGCTGATCTTCGGTCTGCGTCGTCGTCGTGCAGCGCTGCCGATGCTGGCGATGCTGTTGCTTGGCATCGTGGGCGCGGGCGCGCTCACAGGCTGCTCAGGGCAAGACCCCACGACCCTGCAGCAGGGCTCTGGTACCTATAACTTCAGCGTGAACGTGTACTCGGGTACGACGACACTGCAGACGATCAACTTTACGTTGACGATTCCGTAAGATCGCATTGAGGAGCCTGGCTTTGATGAAGTTTGTGCGCGTAGCGTTAGTGTTGTTGCTGGTGAGTGCAGGCGTTGTGGCGAAGGCCGACGACACGACGAGTTCTGCTGCGCCGGTGAAGGCCGTGGCCGATCACCAGATGCAGGTGAGCTCTCCTCGCGGAGGCAAAGGCAAGCTGCCGTTGTATGTTTCGCGCGACTGGTCGAAACCGCTGCCGGAAGTGACGCGTGTGCTGATCTTCTTCCACGGCAAGCTGCGGAACGCGGATGTCTACAACGCGAGCGGCCTGGCGGCGATCAAGGCTGCGGGCGATGCGGGCAAGACCACGTTGCTCATCACGCCGCAGTTTCTCGGTCAGCAGGACGTGGACCACTGGCACCTGTCGCAGGACACGCTGCACTGGGCGCCGGAGGCGTGGATGGGCGGCGAAGATGCGATGAACGGCGCGATCAGCTCGTTCGATTGCGTCGACGCGATCCTTGCTTATCTGCGCAACAAGACGATCTTCCCGAACCTGAAGACGGTCATCATCGGCGGACACTCCGGCGGAGCGCAGGTGGTGCAGCGCTATGCCGTGGTGAGCACCGCGGGAGACTTGTTGATGCGCGCGGGGATCCACGTGCGCTACGTCATCGCCAACCCGTCGTCGTATCTCTACTTTTCGCCACAGCGCCCCGCGCTGAACGCGAAGGAAGAGTTCACCTTCGGCGCGCCCTCGAAGAGCTGCATGGGCCACTACAACCTCTGGAAGTACGGCACAGAGAAGGCGCCTCCCTACGTCGATGCGGCGGCTGACTGGGACGCGATCGAGACGCATTATGTGCGGCGAGACGTGGTCTATCTTCTCGGCACGAAGGACACCGACCCGGACCATCCCGCGCTGGACAAGTCGTGCTCGGGCGAGATGGAAGGGCCGTATCGTTTCTTCCGCGGCAAAGCATACTTCACGTATCTCGAAGGCCGTCATCCGGAGTTGAAGCAGGAGGGCGCTTCGCAGCAGCTCTGGTTCGTGCCGGGCGTGGAGCATGACGGCGACAAGATGTTCAACTCGCCGTGTGGCCTGGCTGCGGTGTTTGGCGGAGAGTGCTCTTCGCGAGAGCTCGCTCCGAAACCGTAGTTACTTCGCAGATCTCTTTGCCGTCGTCGCGGTGAGCGGCGCATGGCCTGTGGACTCCCGCGCAACCAGCAAGGGTTGATGCACGAGTTTCGCGGGCTGCGTCTGCTGTGGGTGGCGGATGTGCTCGATGAGCGCCTGCGCCGCAGACTTTCCCATCTCGCGCAGCGGCTGCTGCACGGTGGTGAGGCTCGGTGAAAAGAAGCTGGCGTGTGCGATGTTATCGAAGCCGGTGACCGAGATGTCCTCGGGCACGCGGAGACCCGCGTCGCGTGCGGCGCGAATCGCACCCATTGCCGCGGTGTCGTTGAAGCAGACGAGGGCCGTGAAGTCGCGCGTCTTCTTCAGCAACTCGGTGGCGGGTGCATAGCCCAGATCAGGCGTCCAGGTCGTCGCATCGAGCGTGACCTGCAACTCCGGAATGATCTTCAGACCAAATTGCTGCATTGCTGTGACGAAGGCTTTGCGGCGCAGTTGCGTGTCCTGTGACCACGATTGACCGTGCACGAACGCGATGCGCCGATGGCCGAGCCCGTGCAGGTGTTCGATGAGCAGATGCGCTGCGTGCTCATGATCGAGCATCACGGTGGTAGGCGCGCCGCGCTTGTGGTGGCCTGAGATCGACACCATCGGCAGATGGCTCTGCGGCGGATCGGTATTCACCATCAACAGGCCGTCCACGCCACGCTCTTCGAGCATCGCGGGGTATTGCTGTTGCAGGTCCGGCTTCCAGTAATGCGACACGGTGAAGTAGAAGTAGCCAGCGCTGATGAGGAACTCTTCAATGCCCGCCATGAGCAGCGTGAAGTAGCCGTCCGAGAACTCCGGCACGATGATGCCGACCGACATCGACTCGCTCTTCCGCAGCGAACGCGCCATGTAGTGAGCGCGATAGCCGAGTTTCTCAGCGGCGCGTTCGATGCGTCGGCGCGTCTTTTCGGGGATCGCCTCCGCGGCCTTTGAGCCGCTCATCACGACGGAGACGGTGGTTTTTGAAAGCCCGAGATGCGTCGCCAGATCGCGAAGGGTGATGCGGCCGGAAGTACTGCGGCTCTTCATGTGTTCCTTTTTCTATCACGAGTGCGACACCGTGCAAAAGATGCTTCTTGACAATTCTGAAGCCGCGGAAATACTGTGTTCCCCGCTCACAGAATCGGTTCATTTACAGAACCGATTCTGCGAATGCCGCTCGAGGTCGAGAACCTTCCGCCGGCTGTTTCATTTCGGAGGCAACATCATGACGTTTCGCAATCAATCGCTGGGTCGCTGGCTATGCTGCGCGGTTCTTCTCAGCGCCAGCCTGGCGGCACGCGCACAGCGCGACCAGGCATCGGTCACCGGCATCGTAAAGGACGCGTCGGGCGCGACGGTGCCCAATGTGCAGGTCATCGTCGAGAACACGGACACTGGCGTGAAGACGACGACCAACACGGACTCGAGTGGTTTCTATCGCATCTTCAACCTGCCCATCGGCCATTACATCGTCCACTTCACGCACGAGGGCTTCCGCCCGTATGACCGCACTGGCATCATGCTTTCGGTCTCTCAGGTGGCGGAGATTGACGCGAAGATGCTGGTCGGCGCGCAGACTGAGGTCGTGCAGGTAACGACGCAGGCCCCGCTGCTGCAGACCGAAGACGCGAAGATGGAAGTCACGCTCGAAAACGAAACCGTGACGGACATGCCGCTCTCGATCCAGGGTGGGCGCACACTCTCGACGTTTATGTTCGCGTACATGCCGGGCGTCGAAGGCTCCGACTATGCCTCGCACGTGAACGGCTCGCCGGCGATGACGAAGGAAGTCATGATCGACGGCACTTCTGCCGTGTCGCAGCTTGGTGGCTACCTCAGTGAATCGCAGCCGCCGATGGAAGCGATCAACCAGTTCCAGGTAGACACGGCGGGCATTCGCGCAACCGATGGCCGCACGGGCGGCGGTGTCTTCAAGTACGAGATGAAGTCGGGCACGAACGACATCCACGGCGCTGTGTTTGGCTTTCTGCGGAACTCGGTCTTCGATGCGAATGACTGGTTCAACAAGTACACCTACGGCTCAAGCTATCCGCGTCCAAGCGACAACATGTCGCAGTGGGGTCTCGGCGTTGGTGGTCCCCTCATCAAGGACAAGCTCTTCTGGTACGGCGCTTTCGAGCGTTACATGTTCTCGAACTTCTCGCGTGGCGGCCTGGGTTCCGTCGTTCCGAATGCAGCATTCCTGAACGGCGACCTCAGTGCCCTGTTGAACAAGACGGTGACGCTAGGTACGGATAGCGCTGGCAACACGATTTATCAGGGCGCAATCTTTGATCCGACGACGGGCAATGTCTTCGTCAACAATCAGATTCCGACGACGCGTTTCAGCAACGTGTCGAAGAACATCATTCAGCTCTATCAGCAGTACTACCAGCCGATCGCAAACCCGACTCCGGGCGCCGCGGGTAACAACGCGATGCCGTCGCAGACGCTGCCGTGGGAACACATCAGCATGGTCAGCGGCAAGATTGACTACTACCTGAGCAAGAAGGACCATTTCGGCGGCAGCTACATCTACAACAGCAGCCCGCGCATTCTCGCGGATCAGGGCGGCATCTGGAGCTACAGCACGCCCAACGGCGGACCGATGGCGAACTCGTACGATCACTTCGTGCACGCTCCGTCGGCGCGTATCGCATGGTTCCACACGGTGAACGATCATCTGTTGAACACGGCTCGCTTTACCTTTAACCGCTTCTACAACCCGAGCAAGGCAATCTCCGGTGCGGGGAACTGGGACAGCAAACTCGGTCTTGGCACCTACGGTTCGGGTAATTTCCCGAAGATCACCTTCGGCGGTTCGAGCTATCTCTCGACGTACAACATGAGCTCACTGGGCAGCCAGTTCAACGACTTCTATGCAGCGAACACCTTCATCTACAACGACGACCTGAGCTGGGTGATCGGACGCAACACGCTGACGATGGGCGTGGAGTTCCGCGCGCAGCAGTTCAACAGCCACGCTGATTCCGGCGTGCTGAGTGTTGATTTCGACGCAGCGCAAACAGGCGCACCGAACGCATCGTATGCCACCTCGGTGGGCCACTCGTTCGCGAGCTTCCTGCTGGGTGCAACCAACAGTGCCGGTGTCAGCCAGCCGAACCAACTGTATGGCCGTCGCAAGAGCTTCTCGGCGTATGTGTCGGATGACTTGAAGCTGACCTCCAAGCTGACGTTGAACTTCGATCTGCGTTGGGACTGGAACGCTCCTTACAAAGAGAAGAACGGTCACTGGTCGAGCTTCAACCCGACCGCTGCTAACTCTGTGACCGGTGTTCCGGGTGCGCTGCAGTTCCTCTCGAACGGCGATCAGTCATGGACAAACCGCCAGGTGTGGACGAACTTCGCACCGCACGTTGGCGCGGCGTATCAGATCACGCCGAAGACGGTGTTGCGTGGATCGTTCTCGATCTTCTATACACCGCTCAACCTGAACTCGTGGGGTGCTGTGCCCTACAGCTTCGATCCGGGTTACGTGCCGTCGAGCCAGATTCAGCCGTCGGGCCAGCGTCTCTCGAAGTGGCAGAACTGGGACACGCCGTACTCCAACTACGCCACCTTCACGAACGCTGTGAAGAACCCTGCGTACACACAGTGGGGCATGGTGCAGATTGATCCTCGCATGTTGACTCCGGGCAACACGCAGCAGTTTATGGCGGGCGTGCAACGTGACCTTGGCGGCAAGTGGGTCGGCTCGATCGACTACATCGGCAACCACAGCTATCACCTGCAGACGAGCGTGCTTTCGGGCAATCAGCCTTCGCCTTCGGCGTATGCTGCGCTGGCCACGCGCGGCACACAGTGGAACTGGGTCAGCGATGCAGCTTCGGCGGCAGCGGCTGGCGTGCCGTATCCGTACCAGGGCTTTGCAGGCTCGGCCTACATGGCGATCACGCCGAACCCGCTGGTGGCCACCAGCTATGGTCCACTGTTCGTCGTGGGCTCGCCGGTCGGTAATGCGAACTACCAGTCAATGCAGATTCTTGTGAAGCGCACCGCGGGTAATGGCTTGTCGATGATGGCCAGCTATGTGCTTTCCAAGGCGCATGGCGATACGGACTCGAACTTCCAGGAACTCTGGTGGACGGGTTCGGTGCAGAACATCTACGACCGCAACCGCGAGCGCAACACGGTGGCTTCGTTCGATCAGACGCACATCGTGAAGGGCTACATCAGCTACATTCTGCCCTTCGGTCGCGGCCGTCAGTTCCTCGGCGGATCGAACCGCTTTGTGGACAGCCTGGTGAACAACTGGATGTTCAACGGCGACTTCCACTACGCCAGCGGCACACCGATGCAGGTGTTCTCCAGCAACTACTATCCGGGCTTCAACAACGTGTATGCGAACATCGTGCCGGGCTGCAACATGGTGCGTGGCAACAAGGGAATTGGCGGGCAGTACCTCAACACCTCCTGCTTCCAGAACCCGAACGCAGCAGTTGGCCAGCTTGGCAACGGCAGCAACTTCTATGACAACGCTCGCAACATCGGCCTGGCCACAGAAGACCTCGGCATCATCAAGGGCATTAACATCACGGCAGATGGACGAGTGAAGCTGCAACTCCGCGGCGACTTCTTCAACATCTTCAACCGCCGTGGTCTGGGCGCCGTTGATGCCAGCATGACAAGCGTTACCTTCGGCAAGGTGATCGGCGAAGGTGGACCCGGACCGCGTACCGGTCAGGTGGGAGCGCGCATCTCGTTCTAACCTGATCGCCTTCAGGGGAAGCGTCGCCGTGCTGGCGGCGCTTCCTTCTCGTATGTGTCACGGAGAAGGGAAGAGGAGTGATGAAGCATAAGTGGTTCGCAGTTGCCTTGTTGTTCGCGCTCAGCGCACCTGGCTGGACGCAAGCAGCGAAACCGCATTGGAAGCTGACATGGAGCGATGAGTTCAACGGGCCGGATGGTTCTGCGCCAGACCCTGCGAAGTGGAGCTTCGTCGTCGACGGTAAGGGCTTCGGCAATCAGGAGTTGGAGTACTACACCGACCGCGCGGTGAATACGCACGTCGAGCACGGCAACCTTGTGATCACCGCGTTGAAGGAAGACTTTACCGGCAAGGACGGCGTCTTGCGCCACTACACGTCGGGCCGCATCGAGACGAAGGGCAAGTTCGCGCAGCAGTATGGACGCTTTGAAGCGCGTATCAAGTTTCCGCGCGGCAAGGGCGTATGGCCTGCGTTCTGGATGCTTGGCGACGATATCGAAAAAGTCGGCTGGCCGAAGAGCGGTGAACTCGACATCGTTGAGAATATCGGGCGCGAGCCGAGCAAGATTCACGGCTCGCTGCATGGGCCGGGATACTCTGGCGGCAGTCCGCTGACGGGTGCTTACACGCTGCCTGACGGCAAGATCTTCGCGGACGACTTTCACGTCTTCGCCGTGGAGTGGGACCCGAAGGAGATTCGCTTTTACTGCGATGGGCATCTCTACGAAACGGAAACGACCGATAGCATTCCAGAGGCGAAGCACTGGGCGTTCGATCACCCTTTCTTCATCCTCCTGAACTTTGCAGTGGGTGGCGGATGGCCGGGGAATCCGGATGAGACGACGCAGTTTCCGCAGCAGATGCTGGTGGACTGGGTGCGCGTCTACAAAGCGCAGTAACGCGCGTTGAGTCTGCAGCGCGTTCAACGAAGATCCTTCGCGCCACAAATCGATGTGAGCAAGAGAGACCGAGGCTACTTCGCTTCGGTCTTCTTCCTGGGCGGACGCAGCTGGAACGTGATGCTGCCGCCGCAGGTGTCGTTGTGCTGGCGCAGCGAGCGGCTGTAGAAGCCGGAGATCGTCAGATGCCGCTCGATGGGGATGTCGAGCGAGGTGTTGAAGCCGTTGTCTTCGGCAAGGCCGTTGCTGGTCGTCGTGCGCGTGGTGTTCTTCTTCTTCAGCACCTTCTTCGAGTAGACGGTCTGGTTGCCGATGGGCAGGAACTCATACGCGCTCAGCGAAAGGTTCATGCCGAAGGGCAGATCGATGCCTACGCCCGCCTCAAAGTGTGAGTTGATGCCGGTCGCGTTCTGCTTGCGCTGCACACGACGGTTGACGATGGCGGTGCTGTTGCCGATGCCGAGGTCGACGAAGGGCTGGAGCGGCACGTCGAGCTCGAGATGATTCGCGAAGTCGTACTGGTAGTGACCGGTGCCGAGCCCGAGGTCGTAGTCGCCGGTGGGCGCGGTGAGCGTGGGCGTGAAGACGTAGCCGAGCTTCTTCCAGTCGAGGTTGGCGTGCAGCGCAAGCGCAGTGTCGCCGGGCACCCAGTGCGCGGGTGCGGTGTTGGTCGTGGGCTTCAGCACCGTGCCGCCGGTCGTTGTACCGAGGATGTAGACGTCGATCGGCGCAGAGACGTCCGCGCTGAAGTGCGCGCCGAAACGGTACGCCAGCACGGGCGTCATCAGCCCGGCCCAGCCGGTTGCGGAGTCATGCTGCGCCGTGCCGATCAGCGAGAAATTCATGCCCTTCTGTTCGGGCACGATGCCTTCAGGGCCGAGATTGTTCGCGTCGGATGCGGCTTGCAGATCGAGGTCGCCATCCGTCGAGCCAGAGGTCGGCTTGGCTTGTGCGAGTGCGTGGCCCGTGGTGAGTGCGAGGAGCATCGCGAGGATGCCGGTATGGAAGCGCGTCATGTCGAGCTACAGCGTGACATGAACTGCCGTGGTTCGTCCGTAGAAATTTGTCGTCAGCGACAATTTCTTACGTCGCGCAACGAATGTCGCAACGCGTGATTTCGCCAGTGTTTATGCGGTTCGGGGACGTGCGTGCGCAGAGCGATAGTAGCCCGAGTGCCGCTGCAGCACGACAGCCGCGGCGCCGCGGAGCAACGCCAGTTCGCCGTCACCGATGGAGAGCAGACGTGGTCCGCTGCCGTCAGTCAGCAAGCCGCGCTTGCACTCGCGCTCGATGATGGGGCCGGAGAGGTCCCAGAAGGTCGTGATGTCGCCTGCGAAGAGCACCGCTTCCGGCGCGAGCGAGGCGGTGACCATGCGCAGACCTTTGCCGATCTCTTCGCTCTGTCGTGTAAGCGCGGCGACGGCGGCCTCGTCCTTGTTCATGGCTTTGCTGATCAGCTCGGTCATCGTCGGCTTCGGCTCTTTCGGGCGCAGCTCGGTGTAGTAGCGCACCGCCGCTTGCGACGATGCGAACATCTCCCAGCAACCGTTCTTGCCGCAGCCGCACTTGGGCCCGTGTGCATCGATGCAGATGTGCCCGAACTCGCCGGCGAGGCCATTGCCGCCGCCGATGAGTTTGCCCTCAGCGAGAATCGCCGCGCCGATGCCTTCGGAGATCGCGATGAGCACCACGTTGCGCAGGCCGTCGATGTGTCCAAACCAGAGTTCGCTGAGCAGGCAGGCGTTTGCGTCATTCTCGAGCTCGACCTTCAGGCCGAGTCGCTTGCCGATGTCACCGGAAACGTCATAGCCCTTCCACTGCAGGTTCGGCACGAGCACCAGGCGGTTCGTGCCGGGGTCCACGCGGCCGGGAACACTCAGGCCGACGCCTTCGAAAATCTTGCCGGGATGCTCATCGCGCAGCTTCGCCATGCCGTCAGCAATCACCTCGCAGCCCTTCTTCACATCAGAAGGCAGCGGCACGAGACGGCGCGAGAGGAAGTGGCCGTTGAGGTCCACGACAGCAAGCACCGCATGGTGCGGACGCACATCGGCGACGAGCATCAGCAGTTCATCGTTGAGCGTGAGTTGCGTGGGACGACGCCCGCGCGCGGTCTTGATCGTCGCACCTTCCTTCACCCAGCGCTCTTCCTTGAGCTGCTCGACGATGGAAGAAACGGTGCTGGGCTGCAGGCCGGAGATGCGCGCAAGTTCTACCCGAGAGACCGGCTGGTGCGCGCGAATGTGTTCGAGGATCAGGTCGCGATTGATGTCGCGCGTAAGTTCGCTGGACGCGACCTCGACGTAGGCGAGTTGCCGCCCCACACGCAGCGCCGGGCGGCTCTGGCTCTGATTGCGGGTTTTCGTAGAGGACTTACTCATTGATGAACGAATCGGCGCCTGCGAATGATTCCACGAGTGTACAGCTTCGGACCCACAAATTTACACATCCGGAACAGAGCTGCCGTGGGACAGATGTACCAGCCGCAATCCGTTCCTCACGGCATAGGCTTCCCCTGCTTTGTAGCTGAAGGTGGACTTCGTTTTCAAGTGTTCTTGAAGCGTCATGCGACGTAATTTTTTCGATGCGGAGAAGTTATTGTCGATGCGGTGTGGGCAGGGGTGTCGGAATATGTCAGATTTGGGCGTTTCATCGGCAAAGCAAATTATGTATTGACGACGGAACGCGCCGTTGAGTATTGTTCCGCACATCGTCAGGGTTGCCCCGATTCCTTGGTTATTTTGTTGGCAAGAAATAAAGAATGAAACTGCGCTCCATAACCCGTAAAGCCGCTCTCTGGCCCCGATTCGCTTGCGTAGGCGTGATGTTTGCGCTGGCGGCGACCTCAATCGCGGCGCAACATGCGCAGCCGTGGGTAGCGTCGTGGGGTTCGTCGCAGATGGCGCCCTGGGGTACGGAGCCCCTGACGGCGAAGGCTTTTGATGGCGCCATGGTGCATGAGCGCGTGCGGCTCTCGGTGGGTGGCGATCATCTCCGCATCACCGTGGACAACACCTTCGGCGCAACGCCGCTGGTGCTGCGCTCGGTGAAGCTTTCGCTGAAGCAGACCGGGGTAGAGAAGACCGCGATGTTTGCGGGGAGTGCCGCGATTGAGGTGCCTGCGGGCGCGAAGCTGATCTCCGATGCCATGGATGTGAAGGTGGCTGCATTGTCAGACCTCGACGTGACGCTGCAGATCGACAAGGCGCCCGGGGTGGCGACGTATCACAGCGGCGCACGCGCCACGACGACGATTGATTCGCCAGAGCCGAAGGCGCCGAAGACGCTGCCGCGCTGGTATTTCCTGTCGGCAGTAGAGGTGAGCGGCCAGCCGGCTGCCGCGACGGTTGTGGCCCTGGGGGACTCGATCACCGATGGCCACGGTGCGACGACGGACGGCAATGATCGCTGGACGGATGTCCTCGCGCGCAAGCTGCAGTCGTCGAAGTCAACGAGCGGCCTGGGCGTGGTGAATGAAGGCATCGGCGGCAACGGCATTCTGCGCCAGTTCATTGGGCCGAGCGCGTTAGCGCGCTTTGACCGCGATGTCCTCTCGATCGACGGCGCGAAGTATCTGATCTTCTTTGAGGGCATCAACGACATCGGCTCGCTGGACCGCTTGGAAGTTCATCCGCAGGCGGACCACGATGCGCTCGTAGCGCAGTTGAAGCTTGCGATGACGCAGATGGTGTGGCGCGCTCACTCCCATGGTCTCAAGGTTTTTGGCGCAACGATCACGCCGTTTCTGGGCTCGGACTACTACCACCCGAGCGTCACGACGGAAGGTGATCGCACGAAGTTGAATGCGTGGATTCGCACGTCGGGCGTGTTCGATGGCGTGATCGATTTCGATGCGGTGGTGCGCGATCCGGCGCACCCTGACCACATGCTGCCGGCGTATGACGGCGGTGACCATCTGCATCCCGGACCAGCAGGTTACAAGGCTATGGGCGAGTCAATCGACCTGCGCCTGTTTGAAGACAGGAAGAAGTAGGACAGCGGAAATGTATCTCGGAATTGATTGCGGAACGCAGGGCACGAAGGCGCTGCTGGTAAATGAGAAGGGCGAAAGCCTTGGTCGCGGCTATGCGAAGCACGAGCTGGTGGAGCGCTCGAACGGTGCACGCGAACAGCAGCCCGAGTGGTGGGTGGCGGCGCTGAAGATCGCGGTGCGCGATGCGCTGCAGTCGGCTTCGACGACCGAGCCGGTGCTGGCACTGGGCGTGAGCGGGCAGCAGCACGGCCTGGTCGTGCTGGATGAGAACAAGCAGGTGATTCGCCCGGCGAAGCTGTGGAACGACACTGAGACCGCGCCGCAGAACTCCGCGATCATCGAGCGCCTTGGCGGCAAGGACGCGTTCTTTGCGCGCTTCGGCATCGTGCCGCTCACGGGTTACACCGTCTCTAAGCTGCTGTGGCTTGCCGAGAAGGAACCGGAGAACTTTGCGCGCGTGCGCCATATTCTGCTGCCGCATGAGTACTTGAATTTCTGGCTGACTGGTGAGCTTCGTGCGGAGTTTGGCGATGCGTCGGGCACGGCGTTCTTCGACGTGCGCAAGCGTGAGTGGACGCGCGAGGTGCTTGACGCCATCGACGGCGGCACGGGCCAGCTCTTTGCGGCTCTACCGGAGCTGGTAAACTCCGACGGCATCGTCGGCAAGCTGCGCCCTGAGGTTGCGGCGGAGCTTGGTCTCTCGCCGGAGTGCGTGGTGTCTTCGGGCGGCGGCGACAACATGATGGGCGCCATCGGCACGGGCAATGTGCGCGAAGGCGTAGTGACGCTGAGCCTCGGAACGTCGTCCACGGTCTACAGCTTCAGCACGCATCCGGCGAACGACCCGACCGGCAACGTCGCTCCGTTCTGCTCGAGTTCGGGCGGTTGGCTGCCGCTGGTCTGCACGATGAACGCGACGAACGTTGTGACCGGTACGGTGCAGTTGCTCGGCAAGCATGTCACGGACATTGATGCATCGCTCGACAAAACCGAGCCGGGCGCGGATGGCCTCGTCTTCCTGCCGTACCTCAACGGCGAGCGCACGCCTGATCTTCCTGATGCACGCGGCTCGCTGCATGGCATCTCGTCTACCAACTTCACACCGGACCATATGATTCGCGCCGCGGTGGAAGGTGTGAGCTTCGGCATCCTCAGCGGGCTGGATCTCGTGCTCGAGGGCCGCCAGGCGGAGACGATTCAGGTGATCGGCGGCGGTGCTCGCTCCAGGGCATGGCGTCAGCTGCTCGCCGACGCCAGCGGCGCCACGATTCAGGTGCCCGAGGAAGAAGAGTCCGGCTGCCTCGGCGCGGCGATTCAGGCGATAGTGGCGTACAGCGCGACGCAAGGCCAGCCGCAGAGCTTTGCAGATATCGCCGTCACGATGGTGCGGGTGAACCCGGCTTCCACGTGCACCCCGCGCGCGGAAAAGCGCGCCGGCTATGACGCCGCCCGGGCCGCGTTCCGCAAACAGTTCGCCCAAATCTACTCAGCCACTTGACCTTCGTGTACTGACACAACAAGAATGGCAACGATTACATCGACATCTTTCGCAGGAAACTGAAACCTCATGAACCCAGCCGCTCTCAGCATGTTCGCGCTTACGACTCAACTGACGTCGCTCTCCGCGCTCGACATCACTATTCTGCTGCTCTACTTCGCAGTGGTCATCTTCATTGGTTTTTATGTGAAGGGTTCCACCAACACCAGTGAAGAGTTCTTCCTCGCGGGACGCGAAATGTCCGCGTGGATTGCGGGTTTGAGCTTCGTCTCGGCGAACCTCGGCTCGCTGGAACTCATGGGCTGGGCGGGCTCGGCGTATCAGTACGGCATTCTGGCGACGCACTGGTACTGGATCGGCGCGATCCCCGCGATGCTCTTCCTTGGCATTGTGATGATGCCGTTCTATTACATCTCGAAGACGCACTCGGTGCCGGGCTACCTGCAGCTTCGCTTTGGCGAGGGCGCCCGCGCGCTGTCGGCGACGAGCTTCGGCCTGATGACGATTCTGATGTCCGGCGTGAACATGTACGCCATGGCCGTCGTGATGAAGACGATCCTTGGCTGGAACATCACCTTCAGCATCTGGGTAGGCGCGGTCACTGTCGCGATCTACGTGATGCTCGGCGGTCTGCGCTCGGCCATCATCAACGAGGTGCTGCAGTTCATCCTCATCTGGGCCGGCGCGGCGTTGATCCCGATCCTCGGCTTGATCGAGGCTGGTGGCTGGCACAACCTGAAGGCACAGATCGCGCAGAACGTCGGCAACACAAGCTACACGCATCTCTGGGCGAACACCGGCACCTTCGCGTCAAACCCCATGGGTGTGAACTGGTTCGGCCTCGTCTTCGGTCTCGGCGCGGTGGTTTCGTTCGGCTACTGGACGACCGACTTCCTTGTGGTTCAGCGCGTGCTCAGCGCGAACAATCTGCGCGCCGCAAAGATGGCTCCGGTCATCGGTGCTGCGTTCAAGATGGCTGTGCCGTTCATCGTGATCGTCCCGGGCATCCTCGCGCTCTCCGTGCTGAAGAACCCCGACGGCAGCATGATGCACCTGGTCCCGGGCGACATCGCTGCGGCCACGCATCAGCATGCGTATGACGAAGTGCTTCCGCTGATGCTCATTCGCTACTGCGGTCCTGGCCTGTTGGGTCTCGGCATCACCGCGCTGGTCGCAGGCTTTATGAGCGGCATGGCGGGCAACGTTTCGGCGTTCTCCACTGTGTGGACCTATGACCTCTACGGCGCGTACATCAACAAGAAGGCCAGCGATAAGCACTACGTCGCCATGGGCCGTTGGTCGACGGTCGTCGGCATGTTGATCTCGATCGCCAGCGCCTACATCCTCGCGCATGCGTCGTCGATCATGGACTACGTGCAGGCGTTGTTCAGCTTCTTCATCGCGCCGCTCTTCGGCACAGTCATCCTCGGCATGTTGTGGAAGCGCGCGACGAAGGCTGGCGGCTTCTACGGTCTGCTCGCAGGCACGGTCAGCTCCATCGGCATGTTCATCTATGTGCACCAGGGCGGCAAAGCAGCGCTCGCGAAGATTGCGCTCTCGCCCGACGCACAGCCCATGGCGGAGAACCTCTTCCGTGCTCTGTGGAGCTGGCTGATCTGCGTCTTCGTTACCGTTGTCGTCAGCTACATGACGACGCCGAAGACGGACGCGGAGCTCGAAGGTCTGGTCTATGGTGCAACAGCGATCCCCGACGATGGCGCAACGACGCTTTGGCAGAAGCCGATCTTCTGGGCGAGTGTTGTGGCGGTCGTATTCGTCGGCTTGAACCTGCTGTTCTTCTAGAGATTGCACGAAATTATTTCGTAACGGATTAGGAAAGGAGCGACACCATGGGTGAAGGTACTGGACGCGGTGAATCGCTGAGCATCTGGTTTTTCGTAGGCATCATGACGTTGGCTTACGGAGTTGTATTGCTGCCCTACGGCGCGTGGGCGTGGTTTGGACATCACGAGGCCCCCACTGTGCTGAACAACCTCCATCCCACCTTCTGGTGGGGGCTGCTGCTGACGGCGTTCGGCGGTTTCTACACGGCGCGTTTCCGTCCGAAGTCGGGCGACAAGAATCGCGCTTAACTTTTCACGCTACATCCTCGGACGAAGCCTGCAGGGGCTTCGCTCCAGTGATATATTTCGACTGTTGCATGTAAAGCGATTGGCTCGCAATGACGAGGGATCGCGGTAGTTCCAAGGATTTCTGACCATGCGTCTCCTCGTATGTTCCGCATTGTTCGCGCTGTCGGTCGCAACGGCAGCGGCGCAGGCCCCGGCGGCGGCTCCCTACCTCAACACGAAGCTCACGCCCGAAGCGCGTGCGCATGATCTTGTCTCGCGCATGACGCTTGAAGAAAAGGCGGAGCAGAGCCTGAACACTGCGCCAGCGATTCCGCGCCTCGGCGTGCCGGCATACGACTATTGGAGCGAAGGCCTGCACGGCATGGCGCGCTCGGGCTATGCGACTCTGTTCCCGCAGGCGATCGGTATGGCCGCGACGTGGAACGCGCCGCTGGTGAGCAAGATCGGCGAGGTCGTCTCGACAGAGGCGCGCGCGAAGTTTAACGATGCGGTCGCGCACAATGTGCACAGCATCTACCTCGGTCTTACGATCTGGTCGCCGAACATCAACATCTTCCGTGACCCGCGCTGGGGCCGTGGTCAAGAGACCTACGGCGAAGACCCGTTCCTCACCGGCCAGCTTGGGTTGAACTTCATCCGCGGCCTGCAGGGGCCGGACCCGCTGCATCCGCGCTCGGTGGCAACGCCGAAGCACTTCGCCGTGCATAGCGGCCCGGAGAACGATCGCCACCGCTTCAACGTAGAGCCTTCGCAGCATGATCTGTGGGACACGTATCTGCCGCAGTTCCGCACCGCGATTGTGGAGGGCAAGGCTGACTCGATCATGTGCGCGTACAACGCACTCTACGGCAAGCCTGCGTGCGCGAGCGATCTACTGCTCGGCAAGATCCTGCGCGATGACTGGAAGTTCACGGGTTTTGTGACCTCGGACTGCGGCGCTGTCGATGACTTCTTCGAGAAGACCGCGCACCGCTACTCCAAGGACGCGGCGCATGCGTCGGCGGCTGGCATCCTCGTCGGCACAGACACCAACTGCGGTACCACGTACAAGACGCTGCCGCAGGCCGTGAAGCAGGGCCTGGTGAGCGAGGCTGACATTGATCGCTCTATCGAGCGCTTGTTCGTCGCGCGCATTCGCCTAGGCTTGTTCGACGCACCTTCGAGCTACGCGTACGGTCGCATCCCTTACAGCGAAGACCGCTCGCCCGCACATCTCGCGATGGCACGCAAGGCCAGCGAAGAAGCGATGGTGCTGCTGAAGAACGATGGCATTCTGCCGTTGGCTCCGGGCCGCTATAAGACGATCGCGGTGATCGGTCCGAACGCCGCGTCGCTTGCTGGGCTCGAAGGCAACTACAACGCTGTGCCGAAGGATCCGCAGCTTCCGGTCGATAGCTTCCGCAAGGCGTTTCCCGCGTCGAAGATTCTCTACTCTCAGGGGTCGTCGTATGCGGACGGCGCTCCGCTCACCGTGCCGAGCACGGTGCTGCATCCTTCAGCCGATTCGCAGGTGGAAGGCCTGAAGGCCGAGTACTTCGCGGGTGACGAGACCGATGTTGCGAAGAGCTTCGCGAAGTCACCGGTGACCACACGCGTCGATCCTATCGTGGACTTCGACTGGAATTATGCTGCTCCGGTGGCTGGGCTCAAGCCGCAGAAGTTTGCGGTGCGTTGGAGCGGCGTGATCACGCCGCCAAGCGCAGGCGACTACGAGTTCAACATGCGCCTCGCGCATTGCTATCCGTGCCACGACAACGAGCACTTCACCGTGAAGATCGACGGCAAGCAGGTCGATAGCTACGACGTGCGCGACCCTGAATATCGCGAGACCACGACGCCGCGCTTCGATGTGCACTTTGCCGATACGATGCCGCATGCGGTGGTGATCGAGTACACGCACGATGCGCCGCTCTACGGCGCGGGTCTCCGCTTCGAGTGGGTTCCTAAGCCCGCGCTGATGCAGGATGACGCGGTGACGAAGGCCAAGCAGTCGGACTTGATCGTCGCGATGATGGGCCTGTCGCCTGATCTTGAGGGTGAAGAGCTGAAGGTGAAGCTTGAAGGCTTCGACGGTGGCGATCGCACGGACATCAAGCTGCCTGCAAGCCAGGAGAAGCTGCTACAGGCGCTCGCCGCAACGGGCAAGCCGATGATCGTTGTGCTGCTCAATGGTTCAGCGCTTGCGGTGAACTGGGCGAACGATCACGCGAACGCGATCCTCGATGCGTGGTACCCCGGCGAGTTCGGCGGCGCGGCGATCGTCGACACGCTGAAGGGCATCAACAACCCGGCAGGCCGCTTGCCGATCACCTTCTATCGCGGCGTCGATGAGCTTCCGAGCTTCAGCGACTATGCGATGAAGAACCGCACCTATCGTTACTTCACAGGCGAGACGCTCTATCGCTTCGGCTACGGGCTCAGCTACACGACGTTCGCCTATTCGCCCGTAAAGCTTTCGACGAAGAAGCTTGCCGCAGGCAACACCCTGACCGCGGAAGTGACAGTGACAAACACCGGCAAGCGCGCGGGTGATGAAGTGGCTGAGCTTTACCTGATGCCGCCTGCGGGCAGCAACGGCGGACTCTCTCCGAAGCTCGCGCTCGAAGGCTTCCAGCGCGTTTCGCTGGCGCCGGGTGCGAAGAAGACGCTGACCTTCACGCTTGATCCGCGTCAGCTTTCGCAGGTAGATGCCGCGGGACGCATCTCCGTGCAGCCTGGCGAGTACAAGCTGAGCATCGGCGGCTCGCAGCCGGACGATGCGAACGCGAAGACGAAGGCGCAGAGCGCAACGTTTGAAATCGAGGGCTCGATGGCGCTCGAACACTAAACAGATTTCTTCCTGCGACGCGCCGACGCGCTGCCGCACACGAGTTTTCGTCGCCTCCCCGCGACATCAACCCTTTGGAGACAACCCATGGCAGACACCGTATTCAGCAAATTTGAAACCGTAAAGTTTGAAGGCCCCGACAGCACCAACCCGCTTGCGTATCAGTACTACGACGCCGACCGCGTCGTGCTGGGCAAGCCGCTCAAGGAGCACTTGCGTTTCGCCGTGGCCTACTGGCACTCGCTCGCGATGAACGGCAGCGACCCGTTCGGTGGCCCGACGATCAACCGTCCGTGGAGCGGCGCTGGCGACCCCATCGCGCTCGCAAAGGTGAAGGCCGATGCAGCGTTTGAACTCTTCCGCGTGCTCGATCTGCCGTTCTACTGCTTCCACGATGCGGACATCGCGCCGGGCGGCGCAACGCTTGCAGAGACACTCAAGAACTTCCACACCATCGTCGACTACCTCGGCGAAAAGCAGCAGAGCTACAGCACGAAGCTACTCTGGGGTACGGCGAACCTCTTCTCGCATCCGCGCTTCATGGCCGGTGCTTCGACGAACCCCGACCCTGAAGTCTTCGCATGGTGCGCTGCCACCGTGAAGCATTGCATGGACGCAACCGTGCAGCTTGGCGGCGCGAACTACGTGCTCTGGGGCGGTCGTGAAGGCTACGAGACGCTGCTGAACACCGACATGAAGCAGGAGCTCGAGCAGATGGGCCGCTTCCTCACGCTCGTCGTGGACTACAAGCACAAGATCGGTTTCAAGGGCCAGATCCTGCTCGAGCCGAAGCCGAAGGAGCCGACCTCGCACCAGTACGACTTCGACGCAGCGACCTGCTACGGCTTCCTCAAGCGTTTCGGCCTGGAGAACGAAGTGAAGCTCAACCTCGAAGCCAACCACGCGACGCTCGCGGGCCACAGCTTTGAGCATGAGATCGCAACGGCTGGCTCGCTCGGCATTCTCGGCTCGCTGGACATCAACCGCGGCGACGCGCTGCTCGGTTGGGACACCGACCAGTTCCCGAACGACCTGTGGACGATGACGATGAGCATGTATCACGTCATCAAGGCGGGTGGTCTCGGTCTGGGCGGTTGCAACTTCGATGCGAAGGTGCGTCGTCAGAGCTTCACGGAGGAAGATCTCATCCACGCACACGTAGGTGGTGTGGACCTCTGCACGCGCGCGTTCCTCACGGCAGCCAAGCTGATCGAGAGCAAGACGTACGACGCGATCCTCGACGAGCGTTACGCTGGATGGAAGACGCCGGAGGCGCAGGCGATGTTCACGGGCAAGCTGTCGCTCGAGCAGATCGCTGCGAAGGCCGAAGCCGACGCCATCAACCCGCAGCCGCGTTCGGGCAAGCAGGAGCGCATCGAGAACCTGCTCGCTCGTTCGATCTACACCGACAAGCTCTAAGGAGCGTTGCTGTGATGAAGCAGCACTTCACTCGACTCACCCTCGCTGCGTTGCTTCCGTTGATGTTGACGGCGGCGGCGCAGCGAGTTTCTGCGCAGGCACCCACGCAAGGCGCATACGCGACCGGGCAGTATCGCAACCTTCTCGCAGAAGCCGGCTACAGCGAGAAGCAGATCGACGCGCGCGTTGAGAGCACCTTCCAGCAGCTCTTCCACGGCGACAAGCAGACACAGGCTGTCTACTACGAGACCGGCAGCAATGCGAACGGCAAGCTCGCGTACATCACCGACGTGGCGCATCACGACGCGCGCACCGAGGGCATGAGCTACGGCATGATGATTGCCGTGCAAATGAACCGCAAGGAAGAGTTCGACGCGCTGTGGAATTGGGCGAACACCTATATGCGCATCACCGATCCGCAGAACCCTTCGATGGGCTACTTTGCGTGGTCGATGAACACCGATGGCACAGCGAACTCGACCGGTGCGGCCCCGGACGGCGAAGAGTACTTCGTGATGAGCCTCTACTTCGCGGCGCATCGCTGGGGCAACGGAAAGGGCATCTACAACTATCAGCAGCAGGCTGATGAACTGCTGCATACGATGCGTCATCATCCGGTCGTCACGCGTACGCGGCCGTTTCGCATTCATCCGAACGATCCGCTGTTCGAGCACCGCGACAAGAACGGCAACGTGCGGCATGATGTCATCACCGCAGGTCCGATGGTGGATGAGCAGCGCGCGATGATCCTGTTCGTGCCGGAGGCACAGCGATCGTTCACGGATCCGAGTTATCACTTGTCGCATTTTTATGAGCTGTGGTCGAAGTGGGGGCCGAAGGGAGATCGTGCTTTCTGGGCGCGCGCGGCGGAGACGAGCCGTAAGTTCTTCACGCAAGCAACTAACGCAAAGACCGGCTTGGCCTCAGACTATGCGAGCTTTGATGGCACGCCGCAGTCGACGAAATGGAATCCGAACTCGGCGACATTCAGCTTCGACGCATGGCGCACGGCGAGTAACTGGTCCGTCGACCAAGCCTGGTTTGCGGCGAATCCAGATGCGCCCGTGTTGAGCGATCGCATTCAGGGCTTCTTTGCTTCGCAGGGCATGAAGACATTTCCCGATCACTACGAAGTCGATGGCAAGCCTCTGTCGCACGGCCATGCACCGGGGCTCGTTGCGACCACGGCCGTTGCGGGGCTTGCGGCAACGAATGCCGTGCAGCGCAAAGCCTTCGTGCAACTGCTTTGGGACACACCCGTTCCTTCGGGAACGGACCGCTACTACGACGGCATGCTGTACATGATGAGTATGCTGCACGTGAGCGGTCGCTTCCGCATCTGGCAGCCGAATGCGGCGCCGGTTCACACTTCTTCTGCTCGTTGAGCGAAAGGTCGCCTCCGTGTTTTCTCTCTCCAGACGATTCGCGTTTCCGCTCATGGTGGCGGCAGTGTTTTCCGTTGCTCCTCGAGCGCATGCATTGGGCGAAGAGCGTTTGATTCGCACAGCCCAAACAGCGAAAAGCTTCACGCTGGAAGCGAAGGGCAAGGCCGCGCCGATCATCGTGAGCAGCGATGACTGGCCAGGCGTGCAACATGCAGCGGACGAGTTCGCGCAGGATGTGCAGCGCGTTACGGGCGCGCTGCCAACGCGTAGCGCGCAGGCGAGCGATGTGGATGCAGTGCTCGTGGGCACCATGGGCCACTCATCGTTGATCGACGACCTCGTTCGCAGCGGGAAGCTGTCAACGGCCGGTGTTGCAGGGCAGTGGGAAGCGGGTGTGACCGAGGTCGTCGAAAATCCGATGCCCGGCGTGAAGCGTGCGTTGGTGATCGCTGGCGCGGACAAGCGAGGCACGATCTTCGGCCTCTACACGTTGTCGGAGCAGATAGGTGTTTCGCCCTGGTACTGGTGGGCGGATGTGCCGGTGAAGACGCACGATGCGCTGTATGTGAAAGCGGGCCGCCACGTGATGGCGACGCCTGCGGTGAAGTATCGCGGCATTTTTCTCAACGACGAAGCGCCTGCGCTGACGAACTGGGCGCAGGAGAAGTTCGGCGGCAAGAACAGCAAGTTTTATACGCATGTGTTTGAGTTGTTGCTGCGTTTACGCGCGAATTATCTGTGGCCCGCGATGTGGGACAACGCGTTCAACGAAGACGATCCGCTGAACCCGAAGCTCGCTGATGAGTATGGCATCGTGATGGGTACGAGCCATCATGAGCCGATGATTCGCGCGCAGAAAGAGTGGCACAAGCATGGCACCGGCGAGTGGGATTACACGACGAACAAGGATGTGCTGACGAAGTTCTGGACCGAAGGCATCGCGCGCAACAAGGAGTACGAGAGCACGATCACGATCGGTATGCGCGGCGATGGTGATATGGCGATGAGTGCGAGCGCGAACACGAAGCTGCTCGAAGGCATCGTTGCCGACCAGCGCAAGATCATCGCCGAGAAGGCTGACCCGAAGGTGAAGAACCCACAGATCTGGGCGCTCTACAAAGAGGTGCAGGAGTACTACGAGAAGGGCATGCGCGTGCCCGATGATGTGACGCTGCTGTGGTGTGATGACAACTGGGGCAACAATCGCCGTTTGCCTACGGCGGCCGAGCGCAAGCGTCCCGGTGGCGCGGGCATCTACTATCACTTCGATTATGTGGGCGATCCGCGCTCGTATAAGTGGCTCAACGTTACGCCGATCACGAAGGTGTGGGAGCAGATGCATCTCGCGCTGCAGTATGGCGCGGACCGCGTATGGATTGTGAACGTCGGCGACTTGAAGCCGATGGAGTTTCCCATCGAGTTCTTCCTCACGATGGCGCGCGATCCGAAGCTGTGGGACAAGGACCATCTGCAGCAGTACACCGATGCCTGGTCAGCGCGTGAGTTCGGTGCGGAGCACGGTGCAGAGATCGGCGAGTTGATCTCCGGCTACTCGAAGCTGAATCGCCGCCGCACGCCGGAGTTGCTGGAGCCCGAGACGTACTCGTTCACCGAAGGCCATGAAGCGGATCGCGTACAGGCAGAGTGGGCAGCGCTGGTGAAGAAGGCCGATGCGGTGCGCACACAGTTGCCGCAGGAGTATCAAGCGGCATACTTCGAGCTGGCGTACTACCCGGTGAAGGCTTCGGCCGTGGTGAACGACATGATGTTCGCCGCAGGACGCAATCATCTGTATGCGAAGCAGGGACGCGCGAGCGCGAACCACTGGGCTGATGTGACGCGTTCGTTGTTCGCAGAGGATGCGAAGCTCAGCGCAGAGTACAACGGTCTGCTCGATGGTCGTTGGAACCACATGATGGACCAGACGCACCTTGGTTATTATGCGTGGTTCGATCCACCGCGCAACATCATGCCTGCGGTCTCGCAGGTGGATGTGCCACAGACGACGCAGTTGGGTGTGTATCCCGAAGGTGGTGCGGGCAAGTACATGCACAAGCCGCTCCCCGAGTTTGACTCTGTGAACCGGCAGACACGCACAATCGATCTTGGCCTGATGGGCACGAAGCCTGTGAGCTTCACGGCCACCACCTCTGCGCCGTGGATCGTGCTGAGCAAGATGAGCGGCGACGTGGTCAGCGATGAGGCGATCGCGGTGAGTATCGATTGGTCGAAGGCCCCGAAGGGCCGCAGCGAGGGAAGCGTAACGATCACTGACAGCACGCATAACGCGACCAAGGTGATGCTCAACGCGAACAACCTTGCTCATACACGTGGCTTCGTGGAAGACGCCGGTGCCGTGACGATCGACGCAGCGCAATTCATGGAAAACGATGCAGCGAGCGGCGTGCGTTGGGAGGTGCTGCCTGACTTCGGCGAAACGCGTTCAGGTATCGAGAGCTTTCCTGTGCTCGCGCCGAGCACGGAGAAGCTGAACGAGCAGGCGTGCGTGAGCTATGAGTTCACACTGACGAGCGCAGGTACGCGCACGCTGGAGACGATCCTCGCGCCGACGCTGCCGTTCCAGCCGGACCATGGCCTGCGCTTCACGGTGGGTCTTGATCATGCCGCCGCAATCACTGCGGATATGTGGCCAAAGCTTACCGACGAGGAGTGGCGCAAGGCAGTAAGTGATGGCGTACGGCGCGTTTCCGTGCCGCTGGGCGAATTGGCCGCAGGCGCGCATACGATGCATGTTTGCCGCGTGGATGCTGGCGTAGTGTTGGAGCGCTTTGTGATCTACGGCGAGCATCGACCGGGCGAATACCTCGGGCCGATAGAAAGCGCGGTGGCGAAGCCGTAATTCGGGCCTCCAGAAAGCAGAGGGAACTTATCCCCACGGATGTGCGTATCGATTTGTATTGGCGCACAACGTGGAAGCGGGTAAGGTGGTCGTCAACGACTCTGTCTGCAAAATCTGGAGGTATCTGTGTCGCTTCGCATTGAAGGGATTTCGAAGACCTACGCTAACGGCGTAAAGGCTCTGCAAAACCTCAGCCTGAATATCGGCAACAACATGTTCGGCCTGCTGGGGCCGAACGGCGCAGGTAAGTCGACGCTGATGCGTACGATTGCGACACTGCAGGAGCCCGACCAGGGCGCCATCTGGCTGGACGACATCAACGTGCTGCAGAACAAGGACGCCGTGCGACGCACGCTCGGCTATCTGCCGCAGGAGTTCGGTGTGTACCCGAAGATGTCCGCCGTGGACATGCTGAATCACCTCGCGGTGATGAAGGGCATCACCAACGCGGGCGAGCGCAAAGACCAGGTGGAAGCACTGCTGCGGCAGACGAACCTCTGGGACGTTCGTAAGAAAGCGCTCAGCGGGTACTCCGGCGGCATGAAGCAGCGCTTCGGCATCGCGCAGGCACTGCTCGGCAAGCCGCGCTTGATCATAGTGGACGAGCCGACCGCAGGCCTCGATCCGGCAGAGCGCAATCGCTTCCTCAATCTGTTGAGCTCCATCGGCCGCGACACCGTTGTCATTCTATCCACGCACATCGTGGGCGATGTGAAGGAACTTTGCCCGCGCATGGCGATCATCGCCGGCGGACGCGTGCTGCTCGAAGGCGCGCCGAACGAAGCGTTGAGCGCGATCGAAGGCCGCATCTACTGCAAGCAGGTGAACAGCCAGGAGGAGATGGCCGAGGTGGAGCAGAACTTCGACATGATCTCCACGCACATGGCCGGCGGCGCGCACCAGGTGCGCGTGTACGCGGAGACCGCTCCGGGCGAGGGTTTCGTGCAGGAGCCGGGCGATCTCGAAGACGTGTACTTCCTCAACCTCAAGCGTCACCAAACAGCCAAAGCCTAAGCGCAAGGAGAAACGATGAGCCTCTTTCTCAGCTTTCTTGCCTTCGAGCTGAAGCTTCGCTTGAAGAGCATTTCGACGTATGTGTACTTCTTCGTCTACGGCCTGATCGGATTCCTCTCGGTCGCGGCTTCTGACTCGTTCTCGTTTGTGGGCGCGGGCAAGGTGATGCTCAACGGGCCATACGCCACGCTGCAGATGATGATGAACATGTCGTTCTTCGGCATCCTGCTGCTGGCGGGCATCTTCGGTCCGTCGATCCTGCGAGACTTCCAGCAGAACACGTATCAACTGCTCTTCACGAAGCCGATCTCGAAGTTCGCGTATCTCGGCGGGCGTTGGCTGGGTTCCATTCTGACGACGATCGTGGTCTTCGCGGGCATGATCTTCGGCCAGATACTGGGCTGCTTTGCGCCATGGGCTGACCACGATCGCATCCTCCCGATCACAGGGCACCTGCTGCTGCTTACGCTCAAGCTCTTCCTCGACTATCCGGTCGTGCAGATCTTTTTCATCGGCAGCTTGTTCTTCCTGATCGCCGCGCTCACGCGCAACATCGTCGTGGTCTATCTGCAGGGTGTGGCGTTGTTTGCGGTGTATCTCATTCTGCTCACGGCAGTGATCAGCACGCGCAGCCTTGATCTCACGGTTCCGGGCACTTTCGACCCCATCGGCTTCATCACCGTGCGTTCGTTTGCGCGCTACTGGACGGTCGCGGAGCAGAACACCTTGATCCCGGTGTGGAGCGGCGTCTTCCTTTGGAACCGCTTGCTCTATCTCGGCATCGGTGCGCTCTGCGTGCTCGCGACGTATCTCTTCTTCCCCATGCGTGCTGAAGGCCTTGGCGCGAAGGCGAGCAAGAAGAAAATGAAGGAGGACGAGGAGAAGGAAGGTCCGCCACGTCCGCGCTTTCATATTGAGCTGCCGAAGGTGCATCAATACTTCGGCGCAGGCACGCGCTTTGCGCAGTTCACCAGCCTGACATCCCTGCGCGTTCGCAACATCGTGAAGGAGATTCCGTTCTGGGGCATCACGTTGGTGATGATCATCAACACGATGTCGAACAGCCACTTCGCGGGTAAGGTCGGCGAGGTGGATGTTTGGCCGGTGACCTCGCTGATGGTGCAGACGGTGGAGGGAAGCTCGCTGCTGTTCCTCTACATCGTGGCTGCGATGTATGCGGGCGAACTGGTGTGGCGCGAACGCGATGTACGCTTTGCGCAGATTCACGACGCGCTGCCCATGGGCGAGTGGGAGGACTGGTTTAGCCGCTTCGCTTCGATGGCAGTCGTGCAGGTGGTGCTGCTGGTCGTCGTGATGCTCTGCGGCATCCTCAGCCAGATCATTGCGGGCTACTACCACTTCGAGTTGCTGGAGTACTTTCAGGAGCTCTTCATCGTCACGTTCACAAGCGTGGTCACCTTCTGCTTCTTTGCGCTGCTGGTGCAGAGCCTGGTGAGCAACAAGTATCTCGGCCACGCAATCTGCGTTGCGTTCGCGATCGTGCCAAACTTCATTTCGGGTAGTGGGTTCATCGACCGCCTCTACCTCTTCAACAACAACACGCCGTACCAGTACTCGGACATGAACGGCTATGGCCACTTCAAGGCGGGGTTGTTCTGGTCGCTGGCGTACTGGCTTTTCTGGACGTTGATGCTGGTAGCCGTGGGCATGATGCTTTCGCCGCGCGGCACGGATGTGACGTGGCGCAATCGTCTGCGTTATGCGGGACAACGCAAACGCACGTTGCTGCCTTGGGCTGTTGGATTCGGTGCGCTGACGTTGGCTTCGGGAGTGTGGTTCTTCTACAACACGCACGTGCTGAACTGGTATCACACCGCGAAGTATGACCGTCACCTGCAGGCGGAGTACGAGAAGAAGTACAAGAAGTATCAGCAGCTACCGCAGCCGAAAATTGTCGCCGTCGATACGAAGGTGGACATCTTCCCGTATCAGCGCGGCTTCGATGCGTTCGGCACCTACTACCTGAAGAACAAGACGAACGTTGCGATCAGCGACATTCATCTGACCGATGGCAACCGCAGCTTCTACGCGGCGAGCTTCGATCGTCCCAGCACGATGACGATGGAAGATAAGCTGATCGGCTATCGCATCTTCCACCTCGCCACGCCGTTGCAACCCGGTGAGACGATGCAGATGCACTTCCACGTCGGCTACGCGTCGCACGGCTTCCGCAACAACGGCGAGGCGGCGCAGCTTGCGTACAACGGCACGTTCTTTGACAGCTCCTACATGCCGGGCATTGGCTACAACCGCGGCGGGGAACTGGATAACCCGGTCTATCGTCGCGAGGAGAAGCTCGGCAAGTATCAGGAGCTTCCTCCGCGTGGCGATCCTTATTACTCGAACGTGAACCTCTTCACGCCGGACTCGGATTGGATCAAGTACCACACGATCGTCAGCACGAGCGACGATCAGATTGCGATCTCGCCGGGCTATCTGAAGCGCCAGTGGAAGGAAGGCAATCGCAACTTCTACGAGTACTCGATGGGCGACACGGAGACGCTCAACTTCTACGACTACAACTCGGGCCGTTACCTGGTGCGACGCGAGCCGTACAAGGGCATCAACATCGAGGTCTACTACGACAAGGCGCATCCGTATGACGTAGAGGACATGGTCGCGGCATCGAAGGCGGGCCTGGATTATCTGCAGGCGAACTTCGCACCGTTCCAGTTCAAGCAATACCGCATCATCGAGTTCCCGAGCTATCGCAGCTTCGCGCAGTCGTTCCCGAATACGATCCCTTTCTCGGAAGGCATCGGCTTCATCGGTCGCGTGGAGAAGCCGGGTGATATCGACTTCACCTACTTCGTCGTAGCGCATGAACTGGCGCATCAGTGGTGGGCGCATCAGATCATCGGCGGACAGGTGAAGGGCTCGAACATGATGAGCGAGAGCCTGGCCGAGTACTCCGCGCTGCGCGTTATGGAGAAGAAGTACGGCACGAAGAACATGCGCCGCTTCCTTCGTCATGAGCTCGACGGCTACCTGCGTGGGCGAGCGGGAGAAGTGCGGCACGAGCCGCCGATCACGCTGGTAGAGAACGAGCCCTATGTCTGGTATCAGAAGGGCTCGATGGTCTTCTACGCATTGTCGGATTACATCGGCGAGGACAAGCTGAACGCTGCGCTTAGCGGCCTGCTGAAGGAGTGGCGCTTCAAGGGGCCGCCGTATCCAGATACGCGCGACCTCGTGGCGGCGCTGCGCAAGACCACGCCGCCGGAGCTGCAGTATCTGGTGACGGACATGTTCGAGAAGATCACGCTCTACGACAACAAGGTGGAGAGCGTGAAGGTGACTCCGACGGCTGACGGCAAGTGGCAGGTCCACATGGTCGTGCAGTCCAGGAAGTTCTATGCCGATGGTGATGGCAAGGAGACGCGCCAGCCGCTGCATGACCTCATCGAAGTGGGCGCGGTCACCGGAGCCAAGGACCTCGAGGAGCCGATCCACGTGGAGAAGGTGTGGCTCACGCAGGAGCACACGCCGATTGACTTCGTGGTGGACAAGAAGCCGACGCGGGCCGGTATCGATCCGTTCAGCATCCTGATCGACCGCAACCCGGAGGACAACCTGATGGATGTGCCGAAGAACTAGCTCGGTGTGTCTCGCAAACAAAGAGGGAGCCGATTATGGCTTCCTCTTTATCGATAACCGCCCACCCACCCATGAACCACAGGAGTAAACACCCCGGTAAAGCGCTACTTGAGGTGTTAGCAGGTGGTAACCCCCTTGCCTCGGCACCCGACTGGTGTGGTGTAATAGAAACGTCGAGGCCCCCAAAAACCTCAAACGATCTACAGGAGTTTGCCCCAACCATGGCTAACACGAATATCCCCGTTGCAGAGCGTTCGCTGACCCCGGCTGAAGTTGCTGCTCTCGATCGCCGCCTTCGTCGTGGACATCTCTTCATCGTGATCGGCTTCCAGACCGCGCTCGTTGCGATCTTCGTCACGCTTTGGAGCGGACAGGATGCGCAGTACGGCCCCGGTTGGGTGCACCCGATGCTCTACTGGGACCTCCTGGTAGCCGCGGTTTCGGTCTTCTGCTTCCTGCGCGGACTTTCGCTGCGCCGCGGCCTGCCGGAGTTCTTCAGCTACTAAGCGGCTGTTCAACACCCCTGGTTTCGAGCAAAGCTCGCCAGCCGGCGGGCTTTTGCTACAAGTCATTCCTGATCTCGACTATGTTTCGTTTCCACCTCTACGCTCGCGAGCTCGACACCACCCGCCCCCTGTGGCAGCGGTGGGCGGCTGCGTTCGCGCTGGCGCTGGTGGCGATCATGGGAACGGCGCAGGCCGTGCACATCCACGGTGACCTGTTGCCAAGCAACAAGGTGCAGCTCCACGCGGCACCGGCGGACGCACTGAATGTTGGCGGCGAAGAGCGCTGCCCGCTGTGCGTCGCCATGCACACCACGCTGCCCGTCATGCCGGTGCAGTATGAAGTGATCGAAATGGTGGAGCACGTCACACCTATCGAAGAAGCCGAGATCGCCCGCGCGACGCTCTGGCATTCAGTCTGGTTCAGTAGACCTCCACCTGCATCCTCGTTCGTAAGCTAACGCCCTGCGAAGGGCCCCTCGTCTGCAAAGTCAGTCGTTGAGGGCGCTTCGCCATCCCTGCCGTTTGTGGTGTTCACATGCGTGCAGATGCGTTTCTTCCTGTTACGAAAAATTGAGGATTTCCCCATGCAGTTGCTCTCAGCGCGATTCCCGCGCCTGGCCTGGCGCACTCTTGTCGCCACCGTTGTCTTCCTTTGTGGTGCCGTCATCTCCGTTGCGCAGTCCGGCTCGGGCAGCGTCAACGGTTCCGTCGTCGACCCCAGCGGTGCCGTCGTTCCCGGCGCCACCATCACCATTCAGAGCCCCGTCAGCGGCTACTCGCGCTCGACCACTTCGGGGTCAGATGGCAGCTTCTCGCTGCCCAACCTGCCCTTCAACTCCTACATCGTCTTCGGCAAGATGAGCGGCTTTTCGCCCGCGCGTGCTGAGGTGGCGATCAACTCTGGCGTGCCGCGCGCCTTGAAGCTGACGCTGAACGTGGCCTCGGACACCACGACCGTCACCGTGGATGCGCCGGTCGATCTCGTCGAGAACGATCCGCACTTCCACACCGACATCGATCGCTCGGTCATTGACCGTATGCCGATCGAGAGCTCGACCAGCGGCCTCAGCGCGATCATTACGCAGTCGTCGCCCGGCGTGGCGGCGGACTCCAACGGACTGATGCACGGCCTCGGCGACCACGCGGAGAACTCGTTCTCCGTCGACGGCCAGCCCATCACCGATCAACAGAGCAAGGTGTTCTCCAACCAGGTTCCCGCATCGGCGATCCAGTCGCTCGAAGTGATCGATGGCGCACCGCCGGCGGAGTACGGCGACAAGACCTCGCTTGTGGTGAAGGCCACGACGCGCTCGGGCCAGGGCGTCACCACGCCGACCGGCAGCGCCTCGTTGCATTACGGCTCCTTCGGTTCCAGCAGCGCAGCGTTCGACGTCGCCTATGGCGGCAAGAAGTGGGGCGAGTTCTTCGCAGTGGACGGTCAGCAGACCGGCCGCTTCCTCGATGCGCCCGAGTTTGCCGTGATGCACGACAAAGGCAACGAAGCGAACATCTTCAACCGTTACGACTACCAGTTCAACAACAACGACTCCGTCCACCTGAACTTCCAGTACACGCGCTCATGGTTCCAGACGCCGAACACTTTCGCGAACCTCAACGTGCTCGACATGAACGGCAACAACGTGGGCAACACCGATCAGAAGTCGAAGATCGGCACCATCAACTTCTCGCCCTCGTGGACGCACGTGATCAACAACGACAGCGTCTTCAACATGGGCATGTACGTTCGTCGCGACGCCTATAACTACTACGGCAGCAGCAATCCGCTGGCGGACTACGTGGAAGCGCAGCAGCAGGAAGCCGTAAACCAGTCACGCTCGCTGCTGAACTGGGGCACTCATGCTGATGTTTCGTATTTGCACGGCATCCACAACGCGAAGCTCGGTGTGTCGTACGGCCAGACCTTCCTCGACGAGCACGACAACCTCGGCATCGTTGACCCCACGCTGAATGATCCGACGAGCGCAAGCTACGATCCCACGCTCGCACCGTATGACCTCACGCGCGGCGGCGGTTTCTATAGCTGGAACGGCCACACCGTCGTGAAGCAGTTCGCGGCGTACGCACAGGACTCGATGACGCTCGGCGCCTGGCAGTTGAACCTTGGCATCCGCGGCGATGTGTACAACGGCCTCACGATTCAGCGCATGCCGGAACCGCGTGCAGGCGTTTCGTACACCGTGCACAAGACCGGCACCGTGCTGCGTGCGAGCTATGCGCGTACGCAGGAAACGCCGTTCAACGAGAACCTCGTGCTCTCTTCGACAGGCTGCGCTGATCCGGTGATCTACGGCATCTTCCAGTCGATCTCCGGTTGCGCTTCGCAGGGTGTGACGCCGTTCAATCCCGGTTACCGCAATGAGTTCCACGCGGGTCTGCAGCAGGCGCTCGGCAAGCACTTCGTCGTGAACGCAGAGTACATCTGGAAGTACACGCACAACGCGTATGACTTCAGCGTGCTCGGCACGACGCCGATTACCTTCCCGATCGAGTGGCACAATTCGAAGATCCCGGGCTACGCGCTTTCGGCAACGCTGACCGACATCAAAGGTGTAAGCGTTCGCTTCAACGCATCAAGCGTGGCTGCGCGCTTCTTTAATCCGCAGATCGGCGGCGTGGGCGCCACGCCGGTAAGCACCAGCGTCGGCATCTCCAACGGCTTCGCGCCCTTCCGCATCGACCACGATGAGAAGTTCAACGAGACAACGAACGTGCAGTACAACATGCCGTTCCGCAAGAGCCTCTGGTACTCGATGAACTGGAAGTTCGACTCCGGTCTCGTCGCGGGCGCAGCGCCCTGCTACAACCCGAACGGCGTGAACACCGACTGCGATCCTGCAACGGCGATCACGATCAACGGACAGCCGGGCATCGACCTCAGCGGCCTCACGGCGGACCAGCAGTTCCAGGCGGGCCTTTCGTGCAACGGCGTTGCGGCAACTCCGACGAACGGCTTCCAGCAGTGCACGGTGGCGGGTCTCAAGTCCTCGCTGCTCAACCTGCCGGGCATCAACTCGGAAGACGCTGACCATAATCCTTCGCGTGTGCGCTCGCGCAACTTGTTCGACATGGCCCTGGGTGACGACAACATCGTTCACTTTGGCGCTACCGGTCGCTACAAGATTGCGGGCCGCGTCACGGCGATCAACGTGACGAACAAGTACGCGCTCTATAACTTCCTGTCGACGTTCTCGGGCACGCACTATGTGTCGCCGCGCACGATTACAGGTGAGATCGCGCTTCGCTTCTAACGCCCGTCCACAAACACACGAAAGCCCGCTCATCGAGCGGGCCTTCGTGCGTTCGCTTACTTCGCGCTGCAGGGAGGGAGGTTGTCTTTGCTGATGACGGGTGTAGGAGGCTTGTCCTTGAAGGTGACCGGCAAAGCCGTGAGCTTCGCAAGATCACTGCAGTTGCTCACGATAAACTCCCAGCAGATCACCTGACCCTGCACGAGTGCGCACGTCGCAGCAGCGTGCATCGGCTCGGGCATCTGCGGTGTTTCTACCGTGGCGTACACCATGCCTGCGTCGGCGTCGCCCATTTTGTAGGTGCGCGCATCGCTGAAGGAGGGCTTGCCGAGCTTGACGAGTCCTTCATTCAAGGATCCTTTGGCGAAGGTCGAGAGCTGGTCGGCGGTCGCCGCGAAGCCCATGCACTTCGGGTCAAGCTGCACGAGGATGAGAAGCTGAAGCCCTGACTCAAGACTCAGGCCCATGATCGGCATCGTCGTGCAACCGAGAGCCTCCTTCATCGCTCCCTCGGACTTTGCCTTCTCGGCATCAATCGCGCTGGACATATCTTGTGTCTGGAACGACGCAGGGTAGCTATAGTCGAGGCCGAGCTTCGCATCGTGGAAGGTCTTCGGCGAAGGTGCAGGCGTCATCGGAGCCGGCTTAGGCGTGGCTTGCTGCCAGGGCGCGAGCGCCAGCAGAAACAGCGTGAAGGGAACGATCATGATGCAGATGAGCGTATCACGCTACTTCTTCTTCAACAGATCTGGCGGGATGAGCGGCACTCCAACGCCTCGATCAACTACCCGGGTAAGTGAACTCCACTCCGCGCCGATCGTCGTGAAACGTGTTCGTGGGTAACGCGGTAAAGCGGCTCACGTCATCGGGGATCGCAGCCACAGGTTTGTGGTTGCCGAAGCGAATGGGCATGGCCGCGAGCGTACGTGCACGCGCTGCGTTGTAGGAAATGAAAACCATGCAGGTCAGGTCGTCCTTCGTCGGAAAGCAGGTTGACTCGCCGAAGAGTATGCCGTGGCTTGCCAACGCGTACACATTGCCGACGGTCGTTGCCGCAGTGCGGTCGTCGAGCGTGTAGTCCATCGGCGAAGCCATCGCTTCGGTGCCGAGATTGCGTAGCATCGCTCGCAGCAGCGACTGCGCCGTGGAACGCGTCTTGCTCAGCGAAACCGGATGCTGGTTGAGGCACTCGGCGTTGTAGCGATACACCTGCACACGCCGCACGGAGAGCGTGTCGTATGCGATCAGCCGCACCTCCGTGCAGGGGTTACCGCTCTTGGACTTGTCCTTGCTCTCTTTGTTCCAGCGCTCTACAAGGTCGGTGCGTGAGCGCACGCCGTCCGGCAGATCGAAGCTCAGATCGCCGTCTTCGAGCACGACGTGGCTGGGCCCGAAGACCGGTGCCGACGGAGTGCCTGCAGCGTTCGCGCTGGCGTGCGAAACGGCGGTTTGTGGCGGAGGAGCAGGCGCCGCTGCAGGTTGTTGAGCGAACGCAAAAAGAAGCACGCTGAGGGCAAGCATCATGGGAATGTTCTGAGCATACTCGCATCGCGCTCTGCTACCCTCATGGCTGTGCGTAAAGGGCTCAACCCGAAGATGATGCGTCGCGGAGCGGCGGGAGTTTTGCTGCTTGGCGGCATTGTCGCCGGCGCGCAGCAGTTTGTGGCAACGCGTCCGGTCTCGCCGGCCTCACGCGCCGAGCAGATCATTCAGGCGCTCGATCTCCGCCCGCAGACGCGCGAAGGCGGTCTCCGTGGAGTGATCGGCCGCACCATGCCGGAGACATTGATCGACGGCAAGGCGATGGCCGTGCAGAGCCGCAACTACGACATGCTGACGAGCGCTCTGCCGATCCGCTATCTGCATCGGCTTGAGTCGGAAGAGACACACATCCTCGTTGAAGGCGGCCCGGTGGAGGTCTTTGTGATCTGTCCCAGCGGACGCACGGAGCGCGATGTCATGGGCCGTGACTACGGGCCCGTCGAAGATGCTGTGGTGCCTGTGCCTGCCGGTTGCTGGCAGGCGGCGAAGCTGTTGCCCGGCGCAGAGTTCGCGCTGATGGTCAGCACGCAGGCGCCCGAATGGCGCAGCGATCATCTTCACATCGGCGCAGGCCCCGAGTGGATTCGCCACCACGAGCGCAAAGGCACGTGGGCAACGCCCGAGCTGCTGCGCGAGCTGATCGGCCCGAACTGGCAGCCGTAGGTCAAGCAACAACGGGGCCCCACTCTCGATTCTTGGCGATGTGGGTTTGCAGCATGTTCAGGTGATTGGAGACGGTTTGAGACTGCGATGCAACGCGCACCGTGCCGTGAGACTTCGTAAAACGACTCGCAATGAAACGGATGAGGCACGGGCGGTATTTCAGCCCTGACACTCAACACCGCAAAATGGAGAAGGGCCTTCGAACCCTGCGGTGATGCTTGCGTTCGTGTCCTACCGCAGCGGCTAAAGCCGGCCGCGAAAAGCCGAAGCGGCGTCAGGGCTAAAGCCCTGACCTACCGTTCGTGCTCTGGCCGCAGATCATTCTGACGGCTCTCGTCGCGTTTACTTACGCTTCCAGCGCACGCCGTCCTTCGAGTCCTCGAGGAGGATGCCCTTCTCGAGCAACTCGTTGCGAATCGCATCCGCACGCGCGAAGTTCCGCGAACGCTTGGCTTGCGTTCGCTCGGCGACCAGCGCGTCGATGTCGGCATCGGTCAGCGAACCCGCACCGAACTGCGCCACCACTTCAGCGGCAGCTTCGTCGATGCGGCCTTCAGCCTCGGCCCACGCCAGCGCGGCCTTCGTGAGTTCCGCATCGTTGTCGACCAGCACGGCGAAGACAGCGTCGAACTGCTCCAGCAGTGCGAGCGTCGCATCGGCATCGGCCTTGGTCAACTTGTTCGCATCGGCCGCAGCGTTCACGGTGCGCAGCACGTCAAAGATCGCGGCACGCGCTTCCGCGGTGTTCAGGTCGCTGTTCAGCGCGGCGAGATAGTCCACGCCGCCCTTGGCGATCGTCTCTGCCACGGAGGCGTTCTCCGCAGGCGCATCGGGCCACGTGCCCTTCGCGATGCGCTGGTGGAATGTGCGCAGACGCTCGATCGCATTCGTCGATTCCGTCAGGCCATCGAAGGTGAAGTTCATCTGATGGCGGTACGGCACGGAGAGCAGCAGGAAGCGGATCGCCGAAGCTCGGTAGCCCTTCAGCAGCAAGTCGCGGAGCGTGTAGAAATTGCCTTCGCTCTTCGACATCTTCTTGCCTTCAACGAGCAGGAAACGCACGTGGAACCAGTGGCGTGCGAACGGCTCGTGCGACGCGCACTCGCTTTGTGCGATCTCGTTCTCGTGGTGCGGGAACATCAGGTCTTCGCCGCCAGCGTGCAGATCGAACGATGGCCCAAGGTACTTCATCGCCATCGCCGAGCACTCGATGTGCCAGCCGGGACGGCCCTCGCCCAGCGGCGTCTGCCATGAGGTTTCGCCAGGCTTTACAGCCTTCCACAGCGCGAAGTCACGCGCGGCATCCTTGTCGTATTCGTCCACGTCCACGCGCGCGCCGTCTTCGATACCTTCAAAGTCCTTCTTCGACAGCTTGCCGTAGTCAGGGAACTTCGCGATGCGGAAGTACCACGAGCCGTCCGGCCCTTTGTAGGCAATGTCTTCGCTGGCCAGCTTCTCGATGAGCGCGACCATGTCGTCGATGCTCTCGGTCGCGCGCGCCACCTGCTCGGGGCGCTCGACGCCAAGCGCATCCATGTCTTCAAAGAACGCTTTCTCAAACTTCGCGGAGTACTCGTTGATCGGCTTGCCTGCGATGCCCGCGTTGCGAATGATCTTGTCGTCCACGTCCGTGATGTTCATCACGTGCTTCAGCGCAAGGCCATTCAGACGCGCGACGCGGCGCAGTACATCCACATGCAGAAAGGTGCGGAAGTTGCCGATGTGGCCGTAATCGTAGACCGTGGGGCCGCAGCAGTAGAAGCGAAAGGTCTGGCCGTCGACGGCGAAGAGTGGTTCGATTTTGCCGGAGAGAGTATTGAAAAGTTGAACGGGCAAGGTCAGGGTCTTTCGCGTGGGCTGGGGCGCGGAGAAATGCGCAACATCTTTTATTTTAGCGGTTCGCAGGGCTTAGCCAAGCCGTAACTGCGGCGTCGGCTCGAGCGTATCTTCAGCGAAGTGTCCGGCGACGAGTTTCGGCCACGCCGCGGCGGCGATCATCGCTGCATTATCGGTCGAAAGCGCGATCTGCGGAAAGGCGATTGGCAGCTTCGAGACCTGTGCGGTGTTCGTCATCGTTGTGCGAAGTTCGCTATTCGCGGAAACACCGCCGGAGACCACGATCGCCTTTGCGCCGAACTCCTCGGCCGCGGCGAAGGTGTGGCGCACGAGGTTCTTCACCACCGCGTTCTGGAAGCTGGCGATGAGGTCGAGCGTCGGCTGGTCGAACTCCGCGCGCACAGCGGCGAAGGCCTCGGCGTTCGAGGGCTTCTGCGTCAGCAGGCCGCGTTCGCGCAGGCTCTGCTCGCGCTCGGCGATGCGCGAACCCATGTGGTGGACCTCGGTGTAGCGGCGCACGGCGGTCTTCAGGCCGGAGAAGCTGAAGTCAAAACGCTGCGCGTCATCGTCTTCACCCGCAAGCTTCGGCGCGCTCTTGCCGGTGACCTTCTGCTTGATCTGCGTGAACGGGAAGAGGCTGCGGTCGGCCGTGCCGAGCTTCGCAAGCGCGTCCATCCACGGGCCACCGGGGTAGGGCAGGCCGAGCAGCTTGGCGACCTTATCGAAGGCCTCGCCCGCAGCGTCATCTACGGTGCGACCGACGTTGCGATAGCGCCATGTGCCTTCGAGCCGTTCTGCAAGATAGAGGTGCGTATGTCCGCCCGAAACCACGAGCGCCAGCAGTGGCGAGACCGCGGCAAACTGCTCGTTCGCTTCCATCAGCACTGCATGAATGTGGCCTTCGAGGTGGTTCACCGCAATCAACGGACGGTCTGCCGCAAAGGCCGCGGCCTTTGCGTACGTGATGCCGACCAGCAACGCACCCGCAAGGCCTGGGCCCTCGGTCACGGCGATCGCGTCGAGGTCGGCATAGCTCACGCCCGCTTGCTGCAAGGCTTCGCGCACCACCGGCACGATGGCGCGCAGATGCTCGCGACTGGCAAGCTCCGGCACCACGCCGCCGTAGTTCACATGCACCAGCTGCGAGGCGACAACGTTCGACAGCACCTCGCGCCCCTCGCGCACGACCGACGCGGAGGTTTCATCGCAGGAGCTTTCGATACCGAGAATGAGCTTGCTGTGCACCATCATCTATCGTAGCTCTTGAGAGCATCTGAGTTCCTATGTCGCGCCTCGAACATCCTCGTCTTTCGGATCCCCGCTACCGTGCCGCGCTCGCCGTCGTGGAGCGCCTGCGCGCGCATGGCTTTGAGGCTGTCTTCGCAGGTGGTTGCGTGCGCGATCTGCTGCTGGGCGTGGCGGCGAAGGATTACGACGTGGCCACAAGCGCGCGTCCAGAGCAGGTGCAAGCGCTTTTCCCGAACAGCAACGCCATCGGCGCGCACTTCGGCGTGGTGCAAGTCGTTGGCAAGATCGAGGACGAACGCATCGCGACCGAAGTAGCGACCTTCCGCCATGACGGCGCGTACAGCGACGGTCGCCGTCCGGAAGCGGTACAGTATGCGACCAGCGCCGCAGAGGATGTCGCGCGGCGCGACTTCACCATCAACGGCTTGCTGCTCGATGTGGCGAGGTTCGAAGCCGGTGCGACGCTCGAAGCGAGCGTGCTGGATTACTGCGGTGGCATCGCGGATCTGTGTGCAGGTGTCGTGCGCGCAATCGGTGATCCCGCGCGGCGCTTCGACGAAGACAAGTTGCGTCTGCTGCGTGCGGTGCGATTCGCCGCGCGGTTGAACTTCGTGATTGAGCCGCAGACCTTCGCGGCGATGCAGCGTGAAGCCGCGAACATCGAGCAAGTCTCGAAGGAGCGCATCGCGAATGAGTTGACGTTGATCCTCACGCAGGGCCACGCGCGCCGCGGCCTGGAGTTGTTGGACGCAAGCGGTTTGCTGCAGCATGTGCTGCCCGAGGTCTCTGCAATGCATGGCGTCGAACAGCCGCCGCAGTACCACCCCGAAGGCGATGTGTGGGTGCACACGCTGATGTTGCTCGAGCACTTGCCTGTGGGCGCGAGTGCGACGTTGGCATGGGGCATGTTGCTGCATGACGTCGGCAAGCCCGCGACGTTTACGCCGCCGGACCCAGCGAAGCTGGGCGATCGCATCCGCTTCAATGGTCATGCAGAACGTGGCGTTGAGATCGCGCGAGAGATCCTGAACCGCTTGCGCTTCTCGAACGAAGCGAAGGAGCAGATTCTCGCGCTGGTGAAACACCACATGCAGTTTGGCGAGGTGGAGAAGATGAAGCCCTCGACGCTAAAGCGCTTTCTCCGCATGCCGCAGTTTGACGAGCATCTGGCGCTCCACTATGCCGACGTGATGAGCGCGCATCGCATCCTCGGCGCGTACGCATACGCGAAGCATCACTACGAAAACAGCGAAGAAGAAGCGCTGCGACCGGCGTTGTTCATCACGGGCGCGGAGTTGATCGCAAGTGGCCTGAAGCCGGGGCCCGAGTTCAAGCAGATCCTTACAGCAGCCGAGGACGCGCAGCTTGAGGGCCAGTTTGCCTCGCAGGAAGAAGCGCAGGCGTGGCTTGCGCGGTTCCTCGCACAGGGGGCAGCATCGAAGGAGCAGGGGAGCGGTACATGAGTTTCGACGCAGAGGTCATCATCATCGGCGCAGGCATGGCGGGGCTCGCTGCCGCGCGCGCACTGGCGGAGCGCAACGTGCGCGTGCTGGTGCTCGAAGCTCGTCAACGCGTCGGCGGCCGCATACTCTCGCACCCAACCGCAGAGGGTGATGTTGTCGAGCTAGGCGCGGAGTTTGTGCACGGTCGCACGCCGGAGTTGTGGGCGCTGATCGCTGAAGCCGGCGTCCAGACCACGGAGCGCGAAGGTCGCATGTTGCGCGAAGAAGATGGCAAGCTCGTCGATGACGATGATCGCGCCGACACAATTTTCTCGCCCATCGAGGCCTTTGAGAACTGGCAAGGCGAGGACGTGCCCTTTGCCGCATGGCTTCGCACGCAACAGCTCCCCGCAGAGCAGGCGGAGGCGCTCGTGAGCTACGTCGAGGGATTCAACGCTGCGATTTCCGAACGCATCGGCGTACTCTCGCTCGGTGCGCAGCAGAAGGCCGAGGACGAGAGCGAAGGCTATCGCGCCTGGCACGTGCGCGGTGGTTATGCGCAGCTCGCGGAGTATCTGCTCGCTCGGTGCCGCGAACTCAAGGTGGAGGTGCGCTTTGAGGCCGTGGTGCAGGGTCTGCGTTGGGAAGCAGGCGCCGTCGAAGTCGCGACCTCAGCAGGCGCGTTCCGCGCACCTCGCTGCATCGTGACGCTGCCGCTCGGCGTTCTGCAGCAGGTGAATGGCGCAGATGGCATTACGATTACGCCGGAGCCGACAGCGATCGCGCAGGCGCGGCGCCTGGCGATGGGCGATGCGTTCCGCTTCACAATGGTCTTCCGTTCAGCATGGTGGCTGCACTCTCAGTTGGCCAAGCGGGCGGCGCTTGAGGAGATGAGTTTCTTCTTCACCGAAGGTGCCACGCCGAGCGTGTGGTGGACCGCGCACCCGGAGGTCGAAGCGCATCCCACGCTCACCGGCTGGGTCGGTGGCCCGCGTGCACAGGCGCTACAGGGGCGCAGCGCAGCGTCGATCACCGACGACGCCTCTGCGCAGCTGGCGAAGACGTTCGGCATCCCCGAAGCGGTAGTGCGCGAAGAGTTGCTTTCGGTGCACCTGCATGACTGGTCGGCCGATCCTTTCGCGCGCGGGGCTTACAGCTACGTGCCTGCAGGCGCCATCGACGCACCGCAGCGCATGACGCAACCTGAGGCCTCGACGCTCTACTTCGCAGGAGAGCATACTGACGTTACTGGCCATTGGGGCACGGTCCACGCCGCGCTGCGCAGCGGTCTGCGCGCGGCACAACAGGTTCTGGGCGAGGCATAGGACCGCACCGCCAAGGTGGTTTCAGGCATCTCAGGAGTCATATGTCGCACGCATCCTCTAAGTCGCTGATGAGCAAGCCGCTGATGAACACGCCTCGGCCCTTCGCGCCGAATACCACGCTCACCATTGACGGCATTAGCGTTGTAGCGGAGATAGGCGAGCCGCTTATCGATGCCATCAATCGCGCATCAGAGATGCGCCACGCGACGCCGATTCCGCAGGTCTGTTATCTCAAGCCGATGGGCGCCATCGGTTCTTGCGATACCTGCATGGTCGAGCAGAACGGCGAGCTCGTGCGCTCCTGCGAAAGGCGCGTGACGGCGGACGCCACGATTCTCACCGCAAGCCAGCGCGCCGACGCTGCGCAACGCGAAGCCTTCGATCGCCTGCTGGTGAACCACGACCTCTACTGCACGGTCTGCGACAACAACAACCAGAACTGCACCATGCACAACACGACCGCCGATCTGCATGTCGTGCATCAGACCGTGCCCTTCACACCGAAGCCCTACGAGAAGGACATGTCGAACCCCTTCTACCGCTACGATCCGGACCAGTGCATTGCCTGCGGTCGTTGCGTGGAGGCCTGCCAGAACGTGCAGGTGAACGAAACGCTGACTATCGATTGGAGCCGCTCGCGCCCGCGCGTGATGTGGGATGGCGGCGAAACGATCGATGGCTCAAGCTGCGTCAGTTGCGGCCACTGCGTCACGGTCTGCCCCTGCAATGCGCTCATGGAAAAGGGAATGCTCGGCAAAGCAGGCTATCTGACGAACCTGCCGCAAGACGCACTCGATGACATGATCGCCGCCGTGAAGGGCGTGGAGCCTTCGACGGGCTATCCTGCGATTCTTGCGCTGAGCGAGGTCGAATCGCAGCTTCGTCCGCAGCGTGTGAAGCGCACCAAGACGGTGTGCACCTACTGCGGCGTGGGATGCTCCTTCGACATCTGGACGCGCGATCGAGAGATCCTCAAAATCGAACCGATGCACGGTGCGGCGAACGGCATCTCGACGTGCGTGAAGGGCAAGTTTGGCTGGGACTTCGTCAACTCGCCCGATCGTCTGCGCAAGCCGCTGAAGCGTGTCGGCAATACCTTCGTGGAGATCGAGTGGGACGAGGCCATCGGCATCGTCGCGGAGCAGTTTACGAAGATCAAACAGGAGCATGGGCCCGATGCGCTGGGCTTCATCGCAAGCTCGAAGTGCACGAACGAAGAGAGCTACCTGATGATGAAGCTGGCTCGTGCGGTGGTCGGCACGAACAACATCGATAACTGCTCGCGCTACTGCCAGACGCCCGCCAGCAAAGGGCTTTCGCGCACGATGGGCATCGGCGGCGACACCGGCTCAATCGCCGACATCGAACGCGCAGACCTCGTCCTGATCATCGGCTCGAATACCTCCGAAAGCCATCCCGTGCTCGCGACGCGCGTGAAGCGTTCGCACAAGCACCGCGGCCAGCGGTTGATCGTCGCTGATCTGCGCAAGCATGAGATGGCCGAACGCGCAGACCTCTTCGTGCGTCCCAACCCCTCGACCGATGAGGTGTGGCTTCAGGCGGTGACCAAACACCTCATCGACACCGGCCGCCACAACCAGGAGTTCATCGACAAGTGGGTGCAGAAGTGGCCGGAATACAAGGCGTCGCTCGAGCCCTATACGCTGGAGTATGCCGAGCAGGTGACGGGTATCCCCGTCGCGCAGCTTAAGCAGATTGCCGATGAAATCGCCGCGGCGAAGAATGGCGTTTGCGTGCTCTGGGCGATGGGCGTCACGCAGCATTGCGGCGGCTCGGACACCTCGACCTCGATCTGCAACATGCTGCTCGCCACCGGCAATGTGAAGAAGCCCGGTGCGGGCGCCTATCCGCTGCGTGGCCACAACAACGTGCAGGGCGCAAGCGATTTCGGCTCGATGCCCGATGTCTTTTCTGGCTACCAGAAGGTCTCGAGCGCAGAGATCCGCGGCAAGTTCGAGGCTGCATGGAACGTCACGCTGCCGGTCACGACAGGCCTCGACAATCGCCAGATGATCCACGCGATCCTCGAAGGCAAGCTGCGCTCGATGTACATCAAGGGTGAGGACACGATCACCTCGGACGCGAACGCGAACGAGGTGGAAGAGGCGTTGTCCAAGCTCGACTTCCTGGTCGTACAGGACATCTTCTTCTCGGAGACCTGCAAGTACGCCGACCTGGTGTTGCCTGCTTCGCCATCGCTCGAAAAGGAGGGCACCTTCGTCAACACCGAGCGCCGCATTCAGCGCTTGTATCAAGTCTTCGAGCCGCTCGCCGACTCCAAGCCCGACTGGGAGATTATTCAGCTCATCGCGGAGCGCATGGGCGGCGCAGGCGGATGGAGCTACGCGCATCCCTCCGAGGTGATGGACGAAGCCGCCAAGCTCACGCCGCACTTCGCGGGCGTCAGCTACGAGCGGCTTGAGGGCTACAAGACGCTGCAGTGGCCGGTGGCCGAGGATGGCACGGACTCGCCGATCCTCTACGCGGACGAGAAGCCCTTCGCGCTCGAAGACGGCAAGGCCACCTTCTGGCCGTTGGAGTACGTTCCGCCTTCGGAGCAGTTGACCGACACCTACGATCTGCATCTGAACAACGGTCGCGCGCTCGAGCACTTCGAGCAGGGCAACATGACCTACAGGGTGCCGGGCATCAACGCGATCACGCCCGAGATGTGGCTGGAGATTTCGCCCGAGCTGGCCGAGGAGCGCGGCATCACCACGGGCCGCTTCGTCAAGCTCGAAAGCCCCTACGGACAGATCCGCGCCAAGGTGCTGGTCACGCACCGCGTCGAGGGCCGACAGATGTACTTGCCGATGATCTCCATCGAGAATCCGGTGAATCGCCTGACGAGTTCGCATGTGGACCGCACGACGCATACGCCTGCCTATAAGGAGCTTTCGGTGAAGATGACGCCGCTTCCTCAGCAGGGTGAGTCGCCGCTGCCTCGCCGCAACTTCCGCTTCGGCCAGCGCACGCCTACGAGCGGCGTCGAAGTGGAGCTCAAGCGGGAGCGTGCGGATTATCACATGCCTGGCTCGCGTCCGCAGCAGGCCCAACTCGTTCAGATTGAAACCACGAAGTCCGCGTAGCAGGAGAAACCATGGCTGTCCCTATCGCGTTCAAACCCGCTCCGATCGATCCTCGCGAAGAGTTGATGAAGCAGCTCGAGGCCGCGCCGCGCGAACACGCCGAGGCGCTCCTGGAGCTGCTGCAGGTGCTGCAGGTCGCGCACGACAACGGCACGCTCGGGCTGGTGCACGGCGTCATCGGTGGTCGCGACGCCATTGCAACCGAAGTGGCTAAGGGCGTGAAGAAGCCCGAGTCCATTGCGGCCATCCGCAATGCGATCGCGCTGGCCAAGATCGCCGGCATGTTGGACCCCGACTTGCTGCAGCGGATCACCGAAAACATGCAGCAGGCGAGCGACGAAGCTGCTGCGGAGCCGGAGCCGCCAAGCCTCTGGCAGATCTTCCGCCGCGCCACCTCCAGGGACGCGCGACGCGGCATGGGGCTAGGCGTGCGGATGCTCGCCGCCTTCGGAAAGGCCACAAGCGCGCAGAAGCGGTAGAATAGAAGTTGCTTTATGTCGACCGAAACGCAGCCCGTCGAAGCCTCCCAGCCTGCCGTGAAAGCGGCTCCTGGCGAAACGCCTTTTCAGCGCAAGATGACCGCACGTCGCCGTCTCATCGCGGCCTCGCGTCGTTTCCGCGAACTCGGCTCGATCGCCAGCGCGCTGGCCTCGACCTCGCACCCGTACATGGCGCACATCGTGCCGATGCGTCGTTGCAACCTCGCCTGCACCTACTGCAACGAGTACGACGACGTCTCCAAGCCGACGCCGATTGACGAGATGCTGCGCCGCATCGACCACCTCGGTCGCCTCGGCACCTCGGTGATCACGATCTCCGGCGGCGAACCGCTGCTGCACCCTGAGCTCGATCAGGTGATCGCGCGCATCCGCAAGACCGACGCCATCGCTGGCATGATCACCAACGGCTATCTGCTGATGCCCGAGCGCATTCAGCAGTTGAACAAGGCCGGGCTCGACCACATGCAGATCTCCATCGACAACGTGATGCCCGATGAGGTGTCGAAGAAATCGCTGAAGGTTCTGGACAAGAAGCTGCAGATGCTCGCCGAGCACGCCGACTTCCACGTAAACATCAACTCGGTGGTCGGCGGCGGCATCGCGAACCCCGAAGACGCGCTGCAGATTTCCAAGCGCGCGTTGGCGCTCGGCTTCAGCTCCACCATCGGCATCATTCACGACGGCTCTGGCCAGTTGAAGCCGCTGGGCGAGCGCGAGCGCAAGGTTTGGGACGAAGTCCGTCAGCTCACGCGTCGCAGCTACTCGCGCTTCAACCACTTCCAGGAAGCGATCGCGAACGGCCTGCCGAACGACTGGCGTTGCCGCGCGGGTTCGCGCTACATCTACGTCTGCGAAAACGGCCTGGTGCATTATTGCTCGCAACAGCGCGGCTTCCCCGGCGTGCCGATTGCGGAGTACACGACCGAAGATGTGAAGCGCGAGTTCCTCACGGAGAAATCCTGCGCGCCGAACTGCACCATCTCCTGCGTGCATCAGGTCAGCTACATCGACCACTGGCGCGCGCCGCAGCACACGACGATCACGCCCGGCGGCCATGGCCACGGCGAGTCAGAACTGGTTCAGATCCAGTAGCGCTGAGAGAAACGAAATGCCCTGAGGCTCCTGCTTCAGGGCGTTTTCCTTTGCGTCTGTTTCCTCGCTTCTATGGCTTCTTTGCGTGAGAGAGCAATGCCGCCAGCACAGGCTTGGTCGCTTCCAGCGGACGCTCGGGCTTCGGGACATTCGCGCCCGCGTTGAGCAGCGCCTTGACGACCCCGACGTAGTCGCCCGTATCGCGGTGCCAGCCGTTGAGCGAGCCGTGCAGCGCCCATGCAAGTGGACTGCCACCGTGCTCGTTTTCGAAAACGTTCACCGGCGCGCCATGGGCGAGCAGCGTTTCGACCATGGCAAGATTTCCATGCCACGCCGCGTAATGCAGCGCAGTCTGGCCGTTATCCAGCGGAACATCGATCGGCCAGTTGTGTTCCACGAGTAGCCGCAGCGCCTCGGCCTGGTTCCGCACGGCCACGCCGACGAGCCTGCGTGCATTGGCCGGATGCATCTGCGGCTTCCGATCCGGCATTTGGTCAAGCAGCTTATCCATCGTCGCAGCGTCGCCGACCTCAGCTGAAACGACGAGTTGCAGCCACGGTGCGCTGTGCCGCATCAGCAGCGCGAAGACCGCGGCGTGGCCGTACTCGTGCGCGATCAGATGCGGCGTCTTTGTGTTGCCGAAGGTGTACATGTAGATCACGCCGCCCGCGCGCAGGTTCTTGCGAGGGAACCAGGTGTCGCTCACCGTCATGCGAACGACGTCGGAGTTTTCTCGAAGGAGCCGCTCGACGAGCGTGAGGTCGCCCAGCGCCGCGGCCATCATGATGTCGGGCGTCGCGCCCTGGTCGAGCAGCAGCCGCACGACCTCTTTCCGTTCGCGATCGGCAGCCATGTACTGCGCTGCCGTGGACTCGTGATCGATATCGCGCGCATCCACTTCTGCGCCGTGTTGCAGGAGCAATGCGGCCACGTCTACATTCGCGGCGAAGTGCAGTGGCGTCTGCCCATCGCCGCCGCGAGCATGGACCAGCGAAGGATCGTCCGCCAGCATCGTGCGCAGCCTATCCAGTTTGCCAAGTCGCGCCGCGGAGTGCGCATCAAGCGTCGCGCCGCGCAGGATCAGATGTTCGGCAAGCTCGGGCGTCGCGAAGTCGAGCACGCCGAAGCCGCCCGCCCACCAGCGGGAACGCGCATTCGGGTCAGCACCGGCGTCGAGCAGGGCATCGATGTGCTTGCGATGTTGCTGATGTACCGCCGTCAGCAGTGCCGTCTGGTCGAAGTCGAAGCCAGGCAATGCATCATCCAGACGCGCTCGCAGCACGGGATGTTTTGCCAGCAGTGAAAGGACAGCATCGGCATCGCCCGCGCGTACCGCGGCGACGAAAGCCTCGATCGCATCCCCGGACATGAGGGCCACGTGCAGCTTGAGCGCGGCCCATGTGGCAAAACCGTACTCCAGCGCCAAGGCGTGCTGCGCGTCAGCGAGCCTGGGTGCGGACGCGTCGACGCCGACAGCGCTGAGACGAGCCGTCGCTTCAGGGTCATGCAACTGCGCGGCGTCGAGCAGCTCGCGCGCTTGTTTCTTCAGATGTTCGAGGTGGGGACGTGCGGGAAGTTCGCGGGTAGGCATGGTTCACACTCCTTCAGTGTCGCTGCCCTGGGTCCGCTTACCGGGCGAGAAGAGAGTGGTGCTGCCGTTGGGTACTGCGATGAGGCGGGATCATCCCTTTCCGCGGACGGGGTGCACCCTCGGTGTGCGTCTACAGCCTAGCACCGAGGGTGAAACTCCCGAAAGCCTAAGCCCGTTTGAAGAGCACGTAGGGGGTGCCGTCGACCGGGATCTCCGCGAGCTCGGTTCGCCACGACGGGCTGACGCCCGGCAGGTGCTCTGCCAGCTGCGGCGCGAAGGCGTCGAAGCCGGTGTCGTCTTCGGTGATGAGCAGCGCCTCTTCGGAGAGGCTGGTCAAGACTTCCAGACGCAGCTGCGCGACGGTGAAGACATCTTCGCGGTGCGCAAGAATCGTCATGATCGACGACCACGGCACGCGCACGTAGACGGCCTCTTCGCCTTCCATCTCAGCAACAGTCAACCCCTGAGCGTCTGCCGAAACATCCGGCGGAAGCTGAGGGGCTGGTTGGTCATTCGAAAAAAGTTTGTCCCAGAAGGCAGCCATAGAGGCGAGTTTACTTCTTCCTGGCCACCGGTGCCTTGGCGGGCGTTGCGGGGCCTTCCTTGGCGGCCAGCGCGTTCGCCTGGTCGATCGCCGTGTAGAGCTGCGAAACGTCCTTCACCTGGATCCAGTGGTGGGCCGTGGCGACGATGATCGTCGGCGTCTCGGTGATGTTCAGCTGAACGCCGAGATTGAAGTCCGCGTCGATCTCCTTCTGCAGCTTGCCATCCGGGTCTACGACGAAGGGAAGCTGCTTGCCGCCCTTTTGCATGTAGGTGCGGGTGAAGGATTCGAGGTCGTCCATCGACGAGATGCGGAACTGTGAGGCGAACACCTCGCGGCGATACTCCAGCGCAAAGTCGGGCGAAATCTTGTCGTGCATGTAGCGCGCGTAGAGCGCAGCTTTCTTCGACCAGATGTGCATCTGCAGCGGGAAGTCACGCTCCACGATGGGGATGTGATAGTGCGCGGCCGCGGAGTGGACGATCGGGAACGCGTGTCCGCAGGCCGGGCACTCCAGGTCCTCCCACTCGAGGATCGCGACCTTCGCACCTGCGGGCGGCTTCAGCATCGAGGTGTCATGGAACGCGGATACCTGGTTCGGCGGCACCGACGTCTGCGCATAGGCAGTACCGGCTAGAGCAAGCGACAGGACGACGGCGGCGGCGGAGTGACGAAGCATACGCATTTGGACGCGGACTAAACCCTTCGGCGAGCAAGTGTGCTCTCACTTCAATTCAAACACAGGTTTTCGCGGAGGGATGCGGTATGCTCAGTGGCGAAGGAAACGCGAAATGCTCTTTGCCCTTGCCGCTTTGGAAATCGTCACGTTCATCGCAGTAGTCGTACTGCTGCTGCGCAGGCCCGCAAATGCCGCCACGGCCGACCCGCGCCTCGAGGCGTTGATCACCGCAGACCTGCCGGGTCAGCTGGCACGACTCGACGCGAAGTTTGCCAGCACCGAGCAGCATCTGCGTGCAGAAGTCGGCGGCCTGCGCCGCGAGGCCAGCGAGGACGCCGCCCGCCTGCGTTCGCAGACGGAGACCGCTCACCGCGAGCTACGCACCGAGGTGCAGGGCAGCATCCAAACGCTGGGCACGACGCTGAACGACGGCCTCACGAGCTTCCGCGCGGACAACAAGACCGACGCCGAGACGCTGCGCAAAAACGTCGAAGGCCAGCTGGCCTCGCTGCAGCAGCGGCTGGTCGGCTTCACGTCGGAAACGACGCGTACCTTGAGCGACAGCCGCGAAGCGCTGCATACACGCCTCAACGAACTTTCCGCCGCGCAGGTGGCCGAGCAGAGCAAACTGCGCGACGCCATGCAGCAGCGCCTCGATAAGCTGAACGAAGACAACGCCGCGAAGCTCGAGCAGATGCGCGCGACGGTGGATGAAAAGCTGCAGGCGACGTTGCATACGCGGCTTACGGAGAGCTTCGGCGCGGTCACCGAACAACTGGCCTCGGTGCACAAGGGGTTGGGTGAGATGACCACGCTGGCGACCGGCGTCGGCGACCTGAAGCGCGTGCTGTCGAACGTGAAGTCGCGCGGCATCGTTGGTGAGTTCTTCCTCGGTCAGCAGCTCGAGCAGATGTTTTCGCCCGACCAGTACGAGGTGAACGCGCGCATCAAGCCGAACACGCAGGAATCCGTGGAATTTGCGCTCAAGGTGCCGAACGGCCCGGATTCCACGGTGCTGCTCGCTCTCGACTCCAAGTTCCCGGTCGAAGACTGGGAGCGCCTGGAAGACGCTTACGAGAACGGCAACGACGAAGACCGCAAGAAGGCTTCGACGGCCTTCGAGCGCGCGATCCGCAACGAAGGCAAGCGTATCTGCGAAAAGTACATCGATCCGCCAGCCACGCTGCCGTTCGCGATCATGTATCTGCCCACGGAGGCGCTCTACGCCGAGGTCATGCGGCGCCCGGGACTCCATGCCGAGGTGCAGCAGCAGTGCAACGTGGTCATCGCCGGCCCGTCGGCGTTCACGATGATCCTGACGAGTTTCCAACTCGTCTTCCGCACCGTGAAATTCCAGAAAAACCTGCACGACGTGCACTCGGTTTTCCAGAAGGCGCAGACGGAGTTCGAAAAGTTTGGCGGGCTGATGGAGAAGGTCGAAAAGCAGGTGGGCACGGTGCAGAATACGCTCGGCGAGATCAGCCGCAAGACGAAGACCGTCAACCGCGCGTTCAAGAACGTCAACAAGCTGGACATGGGTACGCCGCTGGTGGGCGACACCGTGGGGCAGAATGTGTTGCAACTGCTCTCTGCCAGCGAGGACGAAGAAACCCCGGAAGAATAAGGACGGCGCTAGGAGTTGTCGCCCCGCGCGAAGCGGTAAGACTTGGCGCGGCAGAGCACGCACTCCCACGGGTAGAGTCCAAGGCGCGTCAGGAACTCGCGCTCCAACCAGCCTTTGCGATTCACGCGGCGAAGCTCGCCTTTCACCTCGCAACGCCGACACCGCAGGTTCGTGATTTTTGCCACCCAGGGGCCCTCCGCAAAGACCCAAACTTAGTTTCTCATCGATTGCCGTGGCAAGAAAAACATCGGTATTGAGACTTTTGTCACTGCGCAGGTGACCGGCGGGTTCTTTACACTAGGGGGGAGCGTCGGTATGCTTGAACGCTGAGGCATCCCCTCACGCGGTTCGGGTACTCTTACCGACGCAGCACGACTCTAGGAGATTCGATTACATGGCAGCCGTTGACGAGAAGGTCAAACAGATTATTGTGGAACAGCTTCAGGTGGATGAAGCAGAAGTCACGCCTGGCGCGAGCTTCCAGGAAGACCTCGGCGCCGATTCGCTCGACGTGGTCGAGCTCGTGATGCAGTTCGAAGAAGCCTTTGACATCCAGATCCCGGACGAAGACGCCGAGAAGATCAAGACCGTCAAGGACGCAGTCGACTACATCGAGAAGAACAAGAAGTAACTCAGTAGCGCGCTGCGGGCCTGGTCCGCAGCGCCTGCCGAAGGAAAAGGATTCCAGATGCAACGACGCGTCGTCGTCACCGGCCTCGGATTGATTTGCGGGGTCGGCAATACTGCGCCCGAAGTTTGGGACGGCCTGATGGCCGGCAAGAGCGGCATGGCCGAGATCAAGGCCTTCGACCTGACCGGTCACCCGGTCACGTTTGCTGCTGAAGTGAAGGATTTCGATCCGCACGTGTTTGTGGACAAGAAGGAAGCCCGCAAGATGGGCCGCTTCATCCACTTCGCGATGGCTGCGTCCGCAGAAGCGATGCGCCAGTCGGGCCTCGTAGTCGACTCGTCGAACGATGAGCGCGTGGGCGTGCACATCGGCTCCGGCATCGGCGGCTTCGACGTCATTGAGCGCGAGCACACTGCGCTGATGAACGGCGGCCCCCGTAAGATTTCCCCGTTCTTCATCCCCGCGTCGATCGTGAACCTGGCCGCTGGCCACGTTTCGATCAAGTACGGCGCGAAGGGCCCGAACGAAGCGACGGCGACGGCTTGCACCTCGTCGGCGCACTCCATCGGCGATGCGTTCCGCATCATCCAGCGCGGCGACGCCGACGCGATGATCGCAGGCGGCACCGAAGGCGCGATCACCCCGATGGGTGTCGGCGGCTTCGCGGCCATGAAGGCGCTCTCCACGCGCAACGACGACCCGACGCACGCCTGCCGCCCCTGGGACAAGGACCGCGACGGTTTTGTCGTGGGCGAAGGCGCAGGCATCCTGATCCTCGAAGAGCTTGAGTTTGCCAAGGCACGTGGCGCGAACATCCTGGCGGAAGTCATCGGCTACGGCATGAGCGCGGACGCGTTCCACATGACGGGCATGGCGCCCGAGGGCGAAGGCTGCTTCCGTGCGATGAGCAATGCGATCAAGTCGGCGGGCATCTCGCCGGACAAGATTGACTATGTGAACGCGCACGCGACCTCGACGCCGCTCGGCGACGCGATGGAGTCGCAGGCGATCGAGAATGTCTTCGGCGAGCGCGCCAAGAGCCACACGCTGCTGGTGTCGTCGACCAAGTCGATGACGGGCCATCTGCTCGGCGGCGCTGGCGGACTCGAAGCAGGCATCACGATCATGGCGATGCAGCACCAGATCGCTCCCCCGACGATGAACCTCGAGAACGTGGACCCGGTCTGCCGCCTGAACTACGTGCCGAACAAGCCACAGGCTGCGAAGATCGACTACGCGCTGTCGAACAGCTTCGGTTTCGGCGGCACGAACGGCTCGCTGGTCTTCAAGCGCTGGGGCGCGGAATAAGCGTTCAACAACTTTTCATGTCGCAGCAAGCAACAGGGGCCTGACAGCAATGTCGGGCCTCTTCGTTTTGCATCAGAATGGAGACGGGACCGAACCCGAGCAGATTCGAGGAGACGAACCACTATGGCATTCCTGACCGTCGGCAAAGAGAACAACGCAGACATCCAGATTTATTACGAAGACCGCGGCACCGGTAAGCCTGTGCTGCTCATCCACGGCTGGCCGCTGAGCGGCGCCTCGTGGGAGAAGCAGATCGCTGCGCTGCTCGCAGCCGGTTACCGCGTCATCACGTACGATCGCCGCGGCTTCGGCAAGTCCTCGCAGCCCAGCGAAGGCTACGACTACAACACGATGGCGCAGGACACCGCCAAGCTGATCGAAGCGCTCGACCTGAAGGACCTGACGATCGTCGGCTTCTCCATGGGCGGCGGCGAGGTGGCGCGCTACCTCGGCAAGTACGACACCGGTCGCGTTTCGAAGGCGGTCTTCATGTCGTCCATCGCGCCCGCGCTGCGCAAGGACGGCAGCAACCCCGACGGCGTCGATCCCTCGGTCTTTGAAGAGATCAAGCAGAACATCGAGAAGGACCGCTACAAGTTCCTGGCGGGCTTCCTCAAGAACTTCTACTCGAAGAAGCTGGTCGGCGGTACGGACATCTCCGACGAGGCGATCCACGCGAGTTTCGGCGTCGCTGCGGGTTCGTACTACCCCGGCATGTTGGCATGCGTGGATGCGTGGCTCGAGGACTTCCGCGAAGACCTCCGGCAGATCAAGGTGCCGACGCTGGTGATCCACGGCGACGACGATCTGATTCTGCCGATCGACAGTACCGGCAAGCGCGTCAGCGAGTTCGTGCCTCAGGCCAAGCTCGTGGTGATTGAAGGCGGCCCGCACGGCCTGAACTGGACGCACGCGACGGAAGTGAACACAGCGCTGCTTGAGTTCTTGAAGTAGGCGATATGGCGACACACAAAAGGCCGCTCCGAGGAGCGGCCTTTGTGTGTCCGTAGTCTTCGGAGCTAACCCATTACGGCGACCCATGCGACGTTAATGAGCAGGATCAGCGCCCACCAGCCCACGACCACCGCTGCGGCCTGTCCCTTGGTCTTCTTCGCGACGATGCTCACGCCGAGCACCAGCAGAAAGAGAGCCCACAGGTTGAAGATGTCGAAGTACGAGCCCAGCGTCTGCAGCCACTTCGGCGCTTCGTTCAGGTAGTAGCCGAGGTTCGTGCCGACCGGGTTCTTGATGTCGTAGTTATCGAGGCCGACACCAGCCCACAGCAGGATGATGTTTAGCAGCGTGATGCCGAGCTTCGGTAATCCCGCATACATGAAGACGGCGAACATCTGCCCGTAGGTCGTCTCCGCGCCCAGGCCGAAGTTCACGCTGAGCCACAGCACCAGCACGATTACCGCAGAGAAGAGCAGCACCATCACCGGCACTGCGTAACCGATGTAGCTGCTCACTTTGGCGCCCATGTGGATGCGTTGTGCGCGCTGCTCGGGCGTGAGCTGGTTCATCTGCGCCTGCGCGGATTTGCTGCTCGCCATCTGCTGCTGCGTCACCGCTTCCCAGCCGACCTTCTTGCCGACCGTGAAGGTCGACGTAAACGCGAGCACGCACACGATGATGAACGGCAACCACCAGCTCGACGAGCGCAGGATATCGGTGAAGGTCTTCGTCGGTGCGACGAAAGTGTCGACCACGCGCTCGATTTCGTTGAGCGGAGCAGCGGCGGGCACGGGCGTAGGCATGGCGTAGTCGGACATTACGGCTCCTGAAAAGAACGTTGGGGTGAGTGCAGCCAGTGTACGCCGCTTGCCCTTTACACTGAAGAGGAAAGGAGCAAGAACTATGCCCCGCGAAGTCGAATGGACCGACACTGAAGAGATCGGCATCCTGCTACAAGAACAGTTCCCCGACACCGACCCGTACACCATCCGCTTCACCGACCTGCACAAGTGGGTCACGCAGTTGCCCGGCTTCATCGGCGACCCGAACAAGTCGAACGAAGGCATCCTCGAGGCGATTCAGACCGCCTGGCACGAAGAGTACGAGGACGCGAAGGACGCGTAGTTCCGCCGCGTTGTCCTGCAAAGAGAAACGGCCCGCAATCATGCGGGCCGTGCTTGTTGGCTTGAGCTCTACTTGGCGATGTGCGCGAAGAGCCAGTACAGCATGCCCGAGAGCAGTGCTGCTGCGGGCAACGTCAGCAGCCAGGCCATCGCAATGTTGCGGATGGTCGACCACTGCAGGCCGGAGCCGTTGGCGGCCATCGTTCCCGCGACGCCCGAACTCAGCACATGCGTGGTGCTCACCGGAACGCCGATGAACGACGCGCCCATGATCGTCCCCATAGCGACGAGCTCCGCCGACGCACCTTGCGCGTAGGTCAGGTGCTCCTTGCCGATGCGCTCGCCCACCGTGACCACGATGCGCTTCCAGCCGATCATCGTGCCCAGGCCCAGCGCCAGCGCCACGGCGACCTTCACCCAGGCGGGGATGTACTTCGTCGAGTGGTCGAGGAAGGTCTTGTAGTTGTTCAACACCTTCTGGTCGGCTTCGGCCATCTTCGGGCCTTCCTTCGGCAGCAGGCGAAAGGTCTCGCTCAGCAGGTACATCTGGTTGCGGACGTTCGCCTGCATGTTCGCGGGCACCTTGCCCAGCGAGCCGTAGTCAGACTCTTCGGTGCGGATCGCCTGCACCATGCCTTGCGAGGCCACGAGGACCGAGGGCGTGTAGTGCTTGGTGGCGATGAACTGCTCGAGCGTCGTGCCGGCATCGCCGCCGACCACGACAGCGCCGGGGCCTTCGTAACGCTGCAGCACGTCAGACACCTGCTGCGATACGGCGGCGAAGGTGACCTCCGAGCCGTGGTCGACCGTATGGTTCAGCGCGTACGCCGTGGGCACCGTGCCGACGAGGATGAGCATGATGAGTCCCATGCCCTTCTGGCCGTCGTTGGAGCCGTGCGCGAAGCTGACGCCCGTGCAGGTGAGGATCAAAAGGCAGCGCGTCCAGAAGCTGGGCGGCTGATCGCCTTCGGGAGCTTCAAACAGCTTCGGATCAGAGAGAACGCGCTTGCTGATCCAGAGCAGCAGCGCCGCGCCCAGGAAGCCGATGATCGGCGAGAAGAAGAGCGCCTTGCCGACCTTGATCGCTTCGCCCCAGTCGAGGCCCGAAACGCCCGAGCGGCCGTGCATGAGCTGGTTCGCGACGCCGACGCCGATCACCGAGCCGATCATCGTGTGCGAGCTGGAAGCAGGCAGACCCATCCACCAGGTGCCGAGGTTCCAGAGGATAGCCGCGACCAGCAGCGCAAAGACCATCGAGAAGCCTGAGCCCTTGCTGACCTTCAGAATCAGCTCCACCGGCAGCAGCGCAACGATGGTGTACGCCACAATGCCCGAGCTGGTGAGCACGCCGAGGAAGTTCCACACGCCCGACCAGACCACCGCAATGTGCGGCTCCAGCGAGTGGGTGTAGATCACGGTGGCGACAGCGTTCGCGGTGTCGTGGAAGCCGTTCACGAACTCAAAGCCAAGCGCGATGAGCAGCGCCAGGCCGAGCAGCAGATACGGGAAGATCGACGACTGGTGAATGCCCTGCAGATCGGTCGAAAGCTTCACGCCGACGTAGCCGAGCCCGGCCACGACGATGGCTCCGAAGAGGAAACCGCCCCACCGTCCTACGGCGGAGTCCTGCAGCTTCTTGTCGAGGAGGGAGGAGTGCTTCGCACGCCCTGCGGCGGGTAGCGGCGGCGTAATTGTGCTAGCCATGAGTCACCTTGTAGGTCTGACGCGCAAGAGGCGTCCAGCGGACGCCTCGAAACGCAACTTCATTAGCCTAGGGGGAGCCTGATTTTGGAAGATGAACAGAATGTAAAAATCCTGAAATTATGGCCGTTTCAACGATTGTTTGCCTCATCCAATGTGCATGGATGGGGCTGGCGGAAAGAGGCGCGCTATGGCGGAAATCTTTGTGGTGGAAGGCGATATCACGCAGCGTCCGGTGGATGCGATCGTAAACGCTGCAAACTCCTCGCTGCTGGGCGGCGGAGGCGTCGATGGAGCCATCCACCGCGCGGCCGGGCCGGAGCTGCTGGAGGCCTGTCGCAAGCTGCATGGCTGCCCCACGGGTTCGGCGAAAGCGACTCCCGGTTTCCGGCTGCCGGCGAAGTGGATCTTTCACGCAGTCGGCCCGGTCTGGCATGGCGGAGCGAGCGGCGAGCCGGAACTGCTCGCCGGGTGCTATCGCGTCTGCCTGCAACTGGCGCAAGAGTTCGGCGCCAGGTCGCTGGCCTTCCCGGCGATCTCTACGGGCATCTATGGCTATCCGAAGGAAGAAGCGGCCAGCATCGCAGTGCGCGAAGTGCTGGCCGGAGGTGGTTCGATGGAGCGGGTGGAGTTCGTTTGTTTCGATCGGGCGACCGCTGAAATCTATCGCAAACTACTGAAATAGCTACTTCACCGATGGAATTTGGTCCCGCGTGTTCGCCCAGTGGTCGACCAGCGAGTGCAGCACCGGCGCGCCGGTATCGTAGGCCGTTTCGAAGGCGATCTTGCCGAAGTGCGGCTTCAGCAGGCTGTCGAGAGCGGTGCCTCCCGGCGGCGGGGCAGAGTAGTTGGAGGCTGTGCGCAGCACCAGCACACGGTTGGCGTCGACGCGCTTCATGCCGTCCAGACGGCGCAGCGCCTCCAGCAGGCCGGAGTCTTCCATGTCCGTCATGGCAAAGTTGCCCTTGCCGTTCGTCCACTGGCGCACCCAGTCTTCGGCGAACTGGTTCATGATGTTGCCGTGCCAGAAGTAGTCGCTGGCGAAGCTTTCGCCCTCGAAGACGAACGGCGGACGGCGGGCTTCCTTGTAGGCGTCGCCGGTGTAGAGCGCGCGGAGCTTGGCGGAGTCCTCGTCATCGGGCAGCTTGAGGTCGCGGGTCATGGCGAAGGCCCAGCCCTCGAGGCCGGGGTTCAGCGGATAGAGATTGGAGCGGAACCAGGCGGGCGGGTTGCCGAGCGGTTTGTTCGGCTCGGTCGCGCTGATGGGGAAGAGGCCGTACGGCCAGTCCTTCGGGGTTTCGCGCGGGTCGATCATGCGGGTGACGTCGCCGATCACAAAGCGCGCCCACGCCGCCGAGCCCAGCGACCCGGCCTTTGGATCAACGCCTGCGATGCCGTTGATGAGGAAGTAGGCGTGTGAAAGGTCAAAACGCGGGTCGAGGCCCAGCGCGGTCATGCTGACGGCGGCCGGGCCGATCGTCGTGCCGCAGATCATGCCCAGCACGGTGTGCGCCTTGTTGGTGCGCAGCGGGTGAACGCCGCCGGGGAAAGGCACGACCTCGTCGAGGTGTTCGCGCTCTACCCAGAGCTGGAATTCGCCGGGTTTGTCGCCGGTGTCAGCACCGAACTCGAAGGTGGCGATGACGACGGCGCGGATCTCCCACGGTTTTTCCGGGACCGGCCCGGAGGTCTGGGCGCGCAGCGCGGGGACGAGCAGCAGCAGGAAGAGGGCGGCAACAGAGCGGAAAACTCGCATCGGGACAGAAGACCTCGTGGTGCGGAGTGATGAAGTAGAGCCGTTTTCAGCATAGCCGACCCCGGTTCCGGTACACTTTTCGCTAACGTCAGAAACCTGCGAGCCAGAAGCCAACAGTGAGTCTCAAAGCCAAGATCGAAGCGGTCATCTACGCGTCCGAAGAACCCGTAACCCTGGTGCAGCTTGTCGGGCTGCTCGGTGAAGAAGCGCAGCTGGAGCTCGACGCGCTGGAGGCGCAGCAGCCGTCGCTGGACCTCGGCGGCGAAGACGCCAACGAGCCGAACGAGATCGACCCCGAGGCGATGAACGCCGAAACTCTCTCCGGGACGGAGGAAACGGCTGAAACTGCCGCCGAAGAGGCTCCCGCAGCGGACGTCACCCCTGTCGAGGCAACGCCTGAGAACGTCGCGGCCGCGCAGGCCGAGGACGCCTCCACCAAGGCGCAGAACGAAAAGGCCGTAGCCGCCGAAGCCAAGGTGCGCGAGCGCAAGCTGCGCGTCTACTTCCGCGAAGTGCTCGACCAGCTCATCGCCGAGTACGCGAACAACGACCGCGGTTTCGAGGTACGTGAGGTCGCCGGTGGCTTCCGTTTCGCCACCAAGCCGGAGTACCACGACGCGGTGCGCGGCTTTGTGAAGTCGCTGAAACCACCGCTGAAGCTCTCGCTACAGGCGCTGGAGACGCTGGCGGTGATCGCCTACAAGCAGCCCATCACGGCGCCCGAAGTATCGGAGATTCGTGGTGTGGATTCGGGCGGCGTCATCGGCTCGCTGATCACGCGCAAGCTGGTGCAGACCGCGGGCCGCAAGCAGGTCATCGGCCGCCCCATGCTCTACAAAACGTCGAAGGAGTTCCTCGTCCGCTTCGGCCTGAAGGACATCAACGAGCTTCCCAGCATCGAAGAGTTTGAGAAGATGGCTGGCGAACTTGCCGAGGCCGTCCAGGAGGAGATGCAAATGGACGCTGCGACCGAATCCGGCAACGTGAACGAAGAGACCGCCGCGACACAACCGCCGGCGGTGGACGAAATCAACGCGGCTCCCGCGCCGGCGCAGCATGAGTCCGTCGAGGACACGCTGGCCGACAAGGGCAAAGGAGACGGCGCCGACGACGAGACCCGTGCGGTCGCCGAAGAGGTGGAGCCGAACGCCGAGGTGCACGAAGCACAGGCGGATGGCGAACCGGAGAACGAAGAGTAAGGTTCAGCAGAGAAGAGTAAGGTTTAGCAAATAAGAGGCCCGGCGAAAACGCCGGCCTCTTTGCTTTTGCGCTTCTCACGACTCTCCGTGTCTACAGCCTTATCCCACGACCGTCCTGAACGCAGTGAAGGACCTGCTTGTCGGTGGCGGTTGCAAGGGGAACGGCGAGGCGATCCGTCTATCGCCGCAGCCACAGAACACGGTGAGGCACGAACGGTAGGGCACGGCTTCAGCCGTGCCACCAGCGCCACCTCAGGCAAGCGGCTTTAGCCGCTGAGGTATATGTGCCTGGCCCATCTCAGGGGCTAAAATCCCTTTCCTCCATCGACACTGACGGCACGGCTGAAGCCGTGCCTACCGCCCGTGCTCTCCGAGGAACGTCGTATACGTCTGGGTGTCGCTCTCACTTCGTCGGGCCAGTGTGCACGCCGGTGTGCGTCTTGCCGCCGGAGCCGGTGACCGTCGTGGACTGCGTCGTTGTGCCATTGCCGTTGTTGACGGTCGTGCCGTTCACCGTGGCGGAGTTGCCCTTGGCGCCGGTGGCGGTGCCGCTCTCGGTGTAGCCGCTCTTCGTCTTGGTGACGCTGCTGGTTTCGCTGGCTGTGTTGCCGCGCGAACCGGTCGCCGTGGTGGTGTTCGTGGCGGTCTTGCCGCTGGTCGTGGTGGAGGTCGTCGCAGTGCCGCCGCGGCGGGTGGTGCCGCTCCTCTGTGCGAAGGCAGCGGTGGCGAGCGTGAAGGCAAGAGCGGCGCTGAGGGTACGGGTGAGGCGCATAGTCGGTTCCTTCTTTCTGGCGAGCTTTCTCAATGGGGATGGTGACTTCCGACCCCTTGCCCACATCTGACACGAGAAATACGCGCTCCACGCGCGGCGATTTGCAAGGAAATGTCGCTGGAGCGCAGCGCCCGCGCGATAATGAAGGTTGACCATGACGACCAAGCCCAAGACCGAAGAAACTCCACGCGGCGAACGCCTGCAGAAGATCCTCGCGCAAGCAGGCATTGCCTCGCGCCGCGCCGCCGAGCAGATCATCCTCGAAGGCCGCGTGCAGGTGAACGGCCAGACCGTCACCGAACTCGGCACCCGCGCAGACCTCGATCGCGACCACGTGCGCGTGGACGGCAAGCTGTTGCACGGCCGTGAGGCCGAGCGCTACTTCATGCTGAACAAGCCGCGCGGTTACGTAACCACGCTTTCCGACCCTGAAGGCCGCCCGACCGTGCTCGAACTGCTCGGCCACGATGCGCAGAAAAAGCGTTTCGGTGAGCACAAGGACATGCCGCGCCTCTACCCCGTTGGCCGCCTCGATTACCTGAGCGAAGGCCTGCTGCTGATGACCAACGACGGCGACCTGGCGAACAACCTCTCGAAGGCCGCGGCTGGTGTGCAGAAGACGTACCTGGTGAAGGTCTCGGGCGTGCCAAGCGAGCAGGTGATCGACCAGCTTCGTCGCGGCATCATGATCGATCGCGGCCGCTTGAACGAAGTGCGCAGCGGTCGTCGCGACCGCATCCTCACGCAACCTGCGAAGATCGAGCAGGTACGCGGCGGCGAGAACCCCTGGTTTGAGGTGACGCTGACCGAAGGCCGTAATCGCCAGCTTCGCAAGATGTTTGAAGAGGTCGGCCACCACGTCGAAAAGATCCGCCGCATCGCCTACGGTGCGTTGACGCTGGACGTGCCTCCGGGCGGGTTCCGCGAGCTGACGCCGGGCGAAGTGCAGGCGCTCGAACGCGCGGCTGCTGGCAAGAAGGTGGAGCGCAAGAAGGTTCTGCCCGAAGCCGCGCAGTTGAAGAAGCCCGTGCCGCCAAAGAAGAAGCCGTACAAGTCTGCAGCGAAGAAGGGTGCGGCGAAGAAGCCGACTCGCTCCGCGCGTCAGGGCTTCGGACGTTAGCGCTGTTGCTGCCGCCGGGCTTCGTCGAGGTCCCACAGAAGCCAGGCGGTGGCAAGATTGCGTCGCAGCCCCTGTTGCAGATATCCACCCATAAACAGCGATGCCACGCGAACGATGCGGTTGCGGCTGTCGTTGCAGCGCAGCAGGCCGCGTAGCTTGCGCTGCGCGTCGGCGGGCAGCTGGTCCCCGCTCTTTGGGTCGCTGCTCTTTTGCTCGCTATAGACACGCAGGAACGCCTCTGCCTGTTGCACAATCATCTGCCACGTCTGCAGGCGCGCCGTGTGGTTTCTCCACGCGGGTACGCCGGTCACGGGGCGGTTGCGCATCGCGCCGAGCACGTTGCTGTCGTGCTGACGATAGAGCACCGTCGGCGTCGCCAGCGCGGTCGCATGACCCATCGCGCCGACGCACAGCGCCGACCACCAGTCATGCATCGAAGCCGCCGCAGGCATCTGCAGCACCATGCTGCGCAGCGCGCTGTTCATCAGCTCGGTGCAGCCGGTTACGACATTCTGCACGAGGATCTTTTCGAGCTTCGTCATGCTGTCGAGCGGAAGTAGCTGGTGCTGCCAGAAGCTTTCGGCGACAGTCTTCAGCGATTGATCGACAACGCGCAGGTCGGTGTACACGAGCAGCGGTGAGGCCTCGCCGAAGCGAGCTTCGAGGCTGCGCATGGCGTCCATTTCGAGCGCGAGTTTTTCGGGCAGCCACACGTCGTCCTGATCGCAGAACGCAACGTACGGCGCATCCGAGGCTTCGAGCAGGCGCAGGAAGTTCGTCTGCGCGTTGCCGCCGGTGCCGTCGTTCGGCACAAGGCGCACCTTGCCCGGGAACCGCTGGACATACTCCCCGACGATCGTCTGCGTGGCGTCGGAGGAGCCGTCGTCGCGGACGAGAACCTCCACCGGCGCGTAGGTCTGCGCCAGCACAGAGTCGATCTGCTCACGCAGGAAGCGCTCGCCGTTGTACGTCGCAAGCAGCACCTGGATCAGCGGTGTCGTGTCGTGCGCGATCACTGCACCTCGACTTCCGCCGGGCGCTCGAGCTCTTCCTTGGTCGGAGTTGCGTCCTTGGCGGGAAGATAGCGTCCACGCAGCACGCGGCGCACTTCGATCTCCTGCGGCACGAGCATGAAGAGCAGGAACGAGACCGTCGTACCGATGAGCACGCCGATGGTGCCTACGCGCTGCACGAGGTAGATGGAGAAGATGAGGTTTGCGATGGCCGAGACGATCGCGCACGCGGTCTCCACGCCAAGACGGTTCACGGCGGTGAGCAGCAGCGCCTGATTGCTGGTGGTCGAAACGAGCACCGCCCAGAGCGCCATCGTCCACAGCAGAGCGTGCGAGGGAACAGCCGCGGGGCCCGCCCAGTAGTAGATCAGCGTGCGGCCAAAGAGTGCGATGGCCAGCGCTGCCAGCGTAACGAAGAAGAGCGTCTTGCGTACGAGCTCCGAGTGCGTCTTGCGCACCCAGGCCATGTCACCCTTGTGGTACGCCTCGGTGAACGCGGGCCAGAACGAGGGAATCAGGATCGCCTGCAGCATCGACGCGTAGGAGATCAGTCGCCACGCAATGCTGTACGGCGTCACCTGCGCGGGTCCGAGGTAGTGCGTGATGACGAGGTTATCGGAGTTGAAGACGATCAGCCCTGTCAGCTGGATGAGGAAGAAGAGCGTGCCCTGCTTGAAGAGGTCGCGCGTCACCTTACGGCTGACGAGCTTCGGATGCGGCCGGATGTAAGGCCGGTGGCGCAGTAGCAGCCAGAAGTTCAGCACGATGTTGCCGATCAGCCCGGCTCCGCTGAAGGCGATCAGCAGCCAGAGCAGGTTGGCGTGCAACAGAATGCCGCCGATGACGGCGACGAGCGCGAGGAAGTTCGAGAGGATCGCGAAGTAGTTCGAGAGGTGCGTTTCCTGGTAGCCACTCAGCACGCGGTTGGCCAGAGCGAGCGGCATGGTGACGAAGAACGTCATGCCCGCAGCCAGCACGGCGAGTCGCGCACGCTGTGCCAGCGCAGGGTCGGTGATGCCGAGCAGATGCGCCCAGTTCACCATGTGCCACACGCTGTAGAAGACGATGGCGAGCACGAAGCAGAGGCCGGTCGTGGCCCAGAACGCCGAGGAGTAATACTGCTTGGCGCGCTGCTTGTCGTCTTCCGCCGTCGTCATCGCAATCTGCGTGGTGAGCGTGTTGGCGATGCCGAGATCGAGCACGACCAACATGCCGACGGTGGTGGAGATCGTGACCCAAAGGCCATACTCCACCTTGCCGAGATAGCGCACGGTCAGCGGCAGTGAAATCGCGCTCATCACTACGGCGAAAAGCTTCGCCAGTAGTCCGGACGCACCACCGTGCAGCATCCGCTTGAGTCGCGGATCGTCGGTAAGGGAGTGGGTGACGCGTTCCAGAAGCCGCATATAGACTGAGATTCATTCTAGCCGCAGGCAATCAGATGCCGTTCGTGGCATCTAACCAAGGTGACATGCAATCTTCGCTTCAAGACGTCTGCGCAGTCGTTGTTTCGTACCATCCCGATGATGCTGTGCTGCAAAACCTCGCGTTGCTGCGGCAACAGGTAGAGACCATCGTCGTTGTCGATAACGGCTCGACAGCAGAGGAAGTGGCGATGCTGCGCGAGCGCGCCCCAGGCAACTTCCATCTCATCGAGAACACGCAGAACCTCGGCATCGCCACGGCGTTGAACCAGGGCGTTCGCTACGCGCAGGCGCAGAAGGCCCAGTGGGTCTTCCTCTTCGATCAGGACAGCTCGGTCACCGAAGGCTTTGTCGAGCAGATGCTCTGCTTCGCGCAGGAGACACCCTTTGCGCAGAAGCTCGCGATCACCGTGCCGCGCTACTTCGACAGCCGTTACGGCCATGTGCTGACGCCCCCGGGCGAGAGCGACGGTACGCTCGACGCAGCAACGACCTCCGGCAGCTTGACGCCGATGTGGGTCTTCGAGCAGGCAGGGCTATTTGCAGACGAGCTCTTCATCGACGGCGTGGACTATGAGTACAGCCTGCGCGTGCGGGAGCGCGGCTGGGTCATCGCCGAGTGCATGAACGCCGTGCTGATGCACTCGCCCGGCACGCCGACGTATCACTCGTTCCTCGGTCGTAAGGTGCAGGCGGCCAACTACTCGCCAATCCGCCGCTACTACCAGGAACGCAACAAGATCTGGGTCACGCGGCGCTATTGGAAGCGGTTTCTGCCGTTCATGCTGGGGCAGTTTGCCATCAGCGCGAAGGACCTTTTGAAGATGGCGCTCTTCGAGCCGGACCGCGGCAAGAAGATCCGATTCTTCTTCCGTGGCGTGGGCCACGGGCTGCGCGGCAAAACAGGTGCATACAACGCCAGGTAATGGTGCTATAATCGGACTGTAGCCGAGTTTCGGCTGCAAGCACCGCGGGAGACGACCACCGATGGATTCGGGTCGAGCCAGAGACCGCGAGCGCTGTGTTTCAACCAGCCGTACGATTGCTGGATGCTCTGGCTAGATGGTCGCTCGCTTGTGAGCAGACCTCGCCGTGCAGCAGCTTGCCAAGCGATACAGATTGCATTCTGATCTCCCCTACGCAAAGCTGATACCCGGAATCCATGTCGCCGAAGGATCGTCGCGCCTTGCGCCGCCTCGCGTCTCTGCATGCGTTTCACCCTTTTACCGACGCATAGGATTTTTACAACTTGTCTACACTTACGCTTGATTCCATCCTCAACCCCAAGCCGCTCGAAGTGGCACGCACCATTACGCAGGACCAGGCTTCGGCAGTCGTTTTCAACGACTTCAAGCTCTCCGATTCGCTGAAGAAGCGCCTCGCAGACGCAAACTACGTGACCCCCACGCCGGTGCAGGCTGGCGCGATTCCTCCCGCGCTCGAAGGCGAAGACATTCTCGCCACCGCATCGACCGGAACGGGTAAGACCCTCAGCTTCCTGGTGCCGATGATCGAGCGCCTCGAAGACATCTCGAAGCCCTCCACGAAGTCGCACAAGGAGCCGATTCTCGCGCTCATCCTGCTGCCGACGCGTGAGCTCGCAATGCAGGTGCTCGAGAACTTCCACAAGCTTTGCCCGACGACGAAGAACGACTCCGTGCTCGTCGTAGGCGGTCTCAGCGAAAACGGTCAGCTCGACGAGCTGAAGCGCGGCCCGCGTGTGGTCGTCGCTACCCCGGGACGCCTCGAAGACTTCCTCCGCCGCAAGGCCATCCGCCTCGATGAGGTCGACATGCTCGTCCTCGACGAAGTGGACCGCATGTTGGACATGGGCTTCCTGCCGGCCATCCGCCGCATCGTCGGCGCGCTGCCCAAGGACCGCCAGACCATGTGCTACTCCGCTACGCTCGATGCGAACATTCGCGAGATCGTGAAGGAGTACGTCACCAAGCCCGTCCGCGTGGAGATCGGCAACACCTCGAAGCCGAGCGACCGCGTGGAGCTGCGTGCGTACATCGTCATGCAGGACCAGAAGCTTTCGCAGCTCGACAAGATGCTCGCTGAAGAAGAGGGCACGTTCATCGTCTTCGCGCGCACCAAGCATGGCTCGGACCGCGTCGCTCGCAAGCTGGAAAAGCTCGGCCACTCGGCTGAAGTGATCCACGGCGACCGCTCGCAGGCGCAGCGTTCGCAGGCCCTGAAGCGCTTCGCCGATGGCCGCGCCCGCATCCTCGTCGCTACCGACGTGGCTGCACGTGGCATCGACATCTCGCACATCGCGCACGTCGTGAACTACGACCTGCCGAACGGTTCGGACGACTTCGTTCACCGCATTGGCCGTACCGGCCGCGCGGGCGCGAAGGGTGTTGCGACCACGTTCGTCACGCCGCTCGAAAAGGGCGACGGTCGTAAGCTCGAGCGCGAACTGAAGATCCAGTTCCAGTGGCGCGAAGCCGACAAGAACCTCGCGAAGGAAGAGCGTAACGCTCCTCTGGACCTCGCTTCTGCTGACCTGCTCTCGCTCGAGACGCGCTCGTGGAAGAGCGAGTCCGGCGAATCGGCACCAGCGCCGCATGCCCAGCACCGCGGACCGAAGTCGTCCAAGGGCCCGCACTCCGGCGGTGGCCGTCCTCACGCGGGCCACTCGCGTGGCGGCCGTCCGGGCGCAGGTTCGGCTAACGGCAGCAGCCGCAGCGGCAACGGTGGCGGACGCCCCGGTGGCAACCGCCGTCGCCGCAGCTAACTTTTCTCTGTAGGACTTTACTTACAGCCGCGAGCCTCGTGCTCGCGGTTTTCTTTTTGGGGTGCTTGTGAACGATCCTTGGCTCGCAGGCGCCTTCATTACAGCTCGGACGGAGAGCATGCAAAAGGGGCGAGACACTCGATGCGCTTTCGCATCTCGTATCTCGCCCCTCGCATCTTTCTGCGAAGCAGAATTACATGTTCGTGTTGCCGGCGCGCATGTCTTCGTTGAAGGTCGGCTTGGTGAAGTCGACGCCTTCCTCGAGCAGCGTGAAGAACTCGTCGCGCTTGGCGGCAAGCTTTTCGGTCGCCGAAGCCCAGCCCGCGGCGTTGATCGTTACCAGGCCTTCGCTCGCGAGCGCAGCCAGCGCCGAGTTCAGCTCTGCCGTGGTGGTGTTCATGTACTGTGCGTCGCGCGGATCAGCCACCCAGACAGGCTGGTTGTCACCGAGCACGTGGCTGAGCCAGAAGACCTTTCCTGCAACGAACTCCTTGCGCTGATCAGCATCGGTGTCGTTGAAGATGAAGCGGTTCTGCTTGGGCGAGTAGTAGCGCGTGGTCACGGGTACGATCTGGCGGTTGCCGGTCTTGGTCATTTCCAGCTGACCCTGATCGAGCGTCTTGCGCACGGCGTTGTAAACGAAGCTCTCGGCAAACGGCTGTTCCAGCGCGGGCAGAACCTCGGCGAAGGTGCGCGTCATTGACGCCGAAACCTTCGCATGCAGCGTCGGAGCTTCGCCGTTCTCGAGGTGCATCTGGCCGTGGACGACGAAGGTGTCTGCGCCCGAGGTCGAGCCGTGGAAGGGCCACGCGTAGTCGCTGAAGCTGACCGGGATACCGAGCATGGTGAGGTACACATCCGGGCGCGGGTTTTTCAGGCGCTCTGCGGCTTCGGTGAAGAAGACGTTCAGCTGCTCGGTGAACTTCGCGTTCGACGAGTCAAAACCTTCGCTCAGCTCGAGCCTGGTGCTCTTTGCAGGATCAGAGGCGAGCGAGACGACGGCGCGCACGGTCGGATTGCCGGCGAAATCGGTGCCTGCTTCAGCAGGCGTAAGGACGAGGCCGGCAGCCTTGGCGGCGGCTTCTACATGCGCTCCCAGCGCGTTCGCTACAGTGCTCATTGGATTCCTTCAGGAAGAAAAATCTTGCTCAACGGACGCAATGGCCCGGACCTGTTTATTTTACCGTTTCGGCGCGCTCTGCGCAGTGGTTTCGACTTGTCTTCGGCCGCGGCATGGGAGAAGATGATCGCACTCACTCCATCTTTTCTGTCCGAGGCCTCGCTGTGAAACTCTTTCTGCGCCCCGTTGTCGCTGTTCTTCTGTTGCTTGCGCCGTGCGCCCTGCCTGCGCAGACCGACACCGCCTATGCCAGCGACCCGGCCTTTCAGAAAGCGCTGCAGGAGGCGCGGCTGCAGGAAAAGCAGCACCAGTACTCCTTCGCGCTGGACCAGTACAAAAAGGCCAGCAAGGTGGCCGGTGGCAAGTGCATGGCCTGCCTGCAGAAGATCGTGATGATCGACGAAGGACTCCACGATTGGAAGCCGGCGCTGGCGGCGATTCTGCAGGAGGAAGCGCTGGCCTCGACCCCGATCGAGCGGTCGCTGGCCTACGCCGAGCACGCGAACATCCTCATCGGGCAGGCCGGCGACAAGCCGAAGCCCGAGCCGCTGAAGCAGGCGCATGCGCTTTACCAGCAGGCCATCGAGGCTTATCCGCACAACATCTCCGCGCAGTTTCAGGACGGCAAGGTGCTGACCATGATGGGCGACAATGAGCACGCCAAACTGGCCTTCGCCGATTGCGCCAAAAACTGCAGTCCGAAGGACCCGTCGCGCGTCCGCGCCCAGCATTTTGCCGAAAACCCCGAGCTTTCGCTGCACAAGATGGCGCCGGCCTTCGAGGTCACCGCGCTCGACGGCACACGCTTCAACCCGGACACGATGCGCGGCCGCGTGGTGCTGATCGATTTCTGGGCCACGTGGTGCGGCCCCTGCAACGCCGCGCTGCCGGAGCTGAAGCAGATCGCAAAGAAGTTCAAGGACGAGCCGCTGACGATCATCAGCGTGAGCTGGGACAAGGACGAAAAGGCGTGGAAGGAGTTCATCGGCCGCAACGAGATGACCTGGACACAGTACCGCGACGCCGACCACAAGCTTTCCGATCGCTTCGAGGTGCAGTCGATCCCGCACTACTTCACCATCGACTCCGACGGCGTGCTGACGGCGGAGATGGTCGGTTCGGATTCGAACGTCGAGTCGAAGATCAAGAAGCTGATTGCGAAGGCGAAGGAAGCGCAAAAGCTGCAGCCCCAAGTCGCTCAAAATGAGCGGTAGTTGCTAATCGACTCAACCTCGGCTAGCATCCAACAACGGAGACCGGCCTGCAAAGCAGGTGCGGGCGACCACTGCAGGTTGAACCAATACTCTTTGAACAGGGGTTTGGCTCGTGCGAAGGTTCGGTGTGCTATGTCGGCCAGTCCCGAAAGCCTAAAGAACCTCGGCTAGACCCCACCGCTTACCGGCGGGTTCACCTGCAACTCGTTTCACGGCCCAGCGGGTCGGTCTTCTCAAACTTCAGGGTCCAGGGCTTAGGGCCCAGGGCTCAGAAGACAAGCGGCACGGCGGTTCTGCTTTCTGGACCCTGGGCCCTGAACCCTATACCCTCGCCTTTATGCCTAGCCCCCATACGCTCCGCACGAAGAAGCCTCCTTATGACACGGAAGCGGCTGTGGCCGCGTTGCGCGCGGCGGATCCCAAGCTCGCCAAGCTGATGGACAAGGCAGGGCCGTTCACCATGCGGATTTCGCCGCGCCAGTCGCCATTTGAGGCGCTGGTGGAGGCGATCATTTACCAGCAGGTGCATGGCAAAGCCGCTGCGGCGATCCACGGACGCATGCTCGAAAGCTTTGAGCCGATCTGCGGCTTCGGCGTGCACCCCTCGCCCGAGCATCTGCTGGAGTGCCCGACCGATCAACTTCGCCACGCGGGGCTTTCGCACAACAAAACGCTTTCGCTGCGCGACCTCGCCGCGAAGACGCTCGACGGCACCGTGCCGACGATGGCGAAGATCAAAAAGATGAGCGACGAGCAGATCATCGAGCACCTGGTGCAGGTGCGCGGCATCGGCAAGTGGACCGTGGAGATGTTTCTGATGTTCCGACTGGGTCGCCCGAACGTGCTGCCCGTTGGCGACTACGGCGTGCGCAAGGGCTTCGCGCTGACGTACCTCGGCCTGAAGCCCGACGTGAAGGTGACGCCGGACCTGCTCGCAACCGCGGAGCAGATTGAGAAGCGCGCAAAGAAGTGGGGCGAGTGGCGCTCGGTCGCAAGCTGGTACATGTGGCGCGCCTGCGATGTTGCCGCCGGCAAGATCGTGCAGCCGGAGTAGCCGCGATGCTCGCGCGTCGTTTGCATGCGGCATTGGCGATGTTGGTGGTGATCGCAGCAGGCATCGCGTGGCGTTACGCGCCCCTGCATCTGCCGCGGTTTGCGTGGAAGTATGGCGGCTCCATGCTGTGGGCGGTGGCGGTGTACTGCCTGTGCGTTGTCTTGCTGCCGCGGGCTTCCGTGCGCGTCGTTGCGCTGATCGCTGCAGTGCTCGCGCTTGCCGTGGAGCTGAGTCGGTTGATCGCGTGGTCGCCGCTCGATGCATTTCGCCATACATTAGCGGGCAAGTTGTTGCTGGGAGCGATCTTCTCACCGCGCAACGTTGTCGCGTATTGGTTGGCGATTGCGATTGCGACGCTGGTGGATCGTCAGCGCAGAGCGCAGGCTCATCAGAACTCCTGATGCGGGCTTGGTGCCACTGTCGAAAGGCATCTTCCAACCAGAGTGTCAGTGATCCCAACGTGTCAGAAGAGCGTCCCTCTGCGAGAACGGGTGCCCCATGTCTCGATTTTTGAGACATGGGTTTGCAGGATGCGCGAGGAAGCTGTGGCCGCTCACCCGTCAGCATAGAGCTGCGTACGGAGGGGGCACCTGGATCGGTGGGAGCACGGCGACTTCCAGCGAATGAAAAGCTAGAAGCCGGAAGCTGGCAGCTAGAAGCTGCCTTTCGTTATCCTGAACCTCATGCCGCGTAACGAAAACAATTCGCTTCAGACTGCTGCACCGCAGCACTACGTCTGCGTCCACGGCCACTTCTACCAGCCGCCCCGCGAGAACCCCTGGCTCGAAACCGTTGAGATTCAGGAGTCCGCCGCGCCGTATCACGATTGGAACGAGCGCATCACGGCCGAGTGCTATGCGCCGAACGGTGCCTCGCGCATTCAGAACCTGCAGGGCCAGATCACGCGCATCGTCAACAACTACTCGCGCATGAGCTTCAACTTCGGCGCGACGCTGCTGAGCTGGCTCGAGGAGTACGCGCCGCGCACCTATCGCATGATTCTCGAGGCCGACGCCGCCAGCGCGGAGCGCTACAGCGGCCACGGCTCGGCGATGGCGCAGGTCTACAACCACATCATCCTGCCGCTCGCCAGCGAGCGCGACGCGCGCACACAGATCCGCTGGGGCATCGCCGACTTCGAGCATCGCTTCGGCCGCAAGCCTGAGGGCATGTGGCTGGCCGAGACGGCCGTGAGCCGTTGGGTGCTTGACCTGATGGCGCAGGAAGGCATCAAGTTCACCGTACTCGCGCCGCACCAGTGCGCACGCGTGCGTGCGTTGGACCCCAGCGAGATCGCCGCGCCGCGCACGAACGCGCAGGCTGCGGCGGAGAAGCAGTTCAAGCGCCGCGCCTCCGGTGCTGTGGATGCGACCGCAGAAGCTGCGCCGAAGACCGCTGCAAAGAAAAATGAAATTGAGTGGCTGGAGACGAACGATCAGTCGGTCGACACGACACGTCCGTATCGCGTGAAGCTTGATGAAGGCCGCTCGATTGACGTGTTTTTCTACCACGGCCCCAACTCGCGCGCGATCGCGTTTGAAGGCTTGCTGAACTCCGGCGAAATCTTCGCCAAGCGTCTGCTCACGGCGATTGATCCGAACCAGCCTGCCGATCGTCCGCAGCTTTCGCATGTGGCCACCGACGGCGAAAGCTACGGCCATCATCATCGCCACGGCGAGATGGCGTTGAGCTATGCGCTGCATTGGATCGAAGAAAACAAGCTGGCGATCCCGACGAACTACGGCGAGTTCCTCGCGAAATTTCCGCCGCACATGGAAGCCGAGGTTGTCGACGAAAGCTCGTGGAGCTGCGCGCATGGCGTGGAGCGTTGGCGTTCGGACTGCGGCTGTAATGGCGGCAAGCCGTGGCATCAGCGTTGGCGCGCGCCGTTGCGCGAGGCGCTCGACCTGCTGCGCGACCAGACCGCGCCGCTCGCTGAGAAGCTGGCGAAGACGCTCTTCAAGGACGTGTGGGCTGCGCGCGATGCCTACATCGAGGTCGTGCTCGACCGTTCGCAGGCTTCCACCGAGCGTTTCTTCTCCGAGCATGCCACGCATGAGTTGAGTGCGGAAGAGCGCGTGACCGCGTATGAACTGATGGAGCTCGAACGCCACACGCAGCTGATGTACACAAGCTGCGGCTGGTTCTTTGACGACATCTCGGGCATCGAGACGGTGCAGATCATCGCCTATGCAGGCCGCGTCATCCAGCTTGCGGAGCAGCTCTTCGGCGCAGCGGGCAAGAGCCTCGAGGCGGAGTTCTGCGCGGTGCTCAGCAAGGCGGAGTCGAACGTTGCGGAGATCGGCAACGGCGAGGAAGTGTACAAGCGCTACGTGGTCGGTGGTCGTCTCGACCTCGAGCATGTGGGCGCGCACTATGCGATCAGCTCGATGTTCCGTGCCTATCCCGATGCGGGCGATCTCTTCTGCTTCGACGTGTATCGTCGCTCGTTCGATGTGTTGGCGTCGGGCCGCGGACGCTTCGCGTTTGGCCGCGCCACCATCAAGTCGCGCATCACGGAAGAGAGCGAAGATGTCTGCTTTGCCGTGCTGCATCTCGGCGATCAGAACCTCTCCGCTGCGGTGCGTCGTTATGACTCCGCCAAGGACGATGGGTTGTGGGACGCGTTTGCCGAAGCGGCCTCCGAGGCTATCGCACGCGCGAACCTGCCGGAGCTGATCCGCCTGACGGACCGCTTCTTTGGCGGCTCGATGTACTCGCTCACGTCGCTCTTTGCGGACGAGCAGCACAACATCATGAAGAGCATCCTCGACACGACGATGGATGAGGTCGAGGGTTCGCTGACGCGCATCTACGAGGAGCACGCCACGCTGCTGCACTTCCTGACGGAGAGCAACATGCCGGTGCCTCCGGCGCTGGCGCTCACGGCGGGCTTTGCGGTGAACGCGTCGCTACGCCGCGCGCTGGATGCAGATCGCTATGACACCGCGGAGGTCTCGCGCCTCGTGCGTCGTGCCATGATCGACAAGCTCGCGCTCGATGCTCCGGGGTTGGCGTATGCGGCGGACCGTCGCATGAAGCGTGCGATGATGGCGCTCGAACAAGCCGAGCCTGCGGGCACGTTGTCGGTGTTGAACGAGACGGTCGCCACGGCAGAGAGCCTGCGCTCGCTGCCCATGGACATCAACCTCTGGCAGGCGCAGAACATCTGGAACGACATGCTGCGGCGCGAGAGCGCGAGCGAGTGGTCGGTGGAGTGGCGTGAGGGCTTCCGCAAGCTGGGTCACGCGCTGAACCTCAGCGTGGATGACCTGGTGGTCGAGCACGGCGTCGCAACGTTCTAGCTCCAACCATGATGTCGGGTGCCCCACGTCTCGATTCTTGGAGACGTGGGAGAGCGAGGATGCTTGCGGTGCTGCTTCCTTGCTCTCCGAGGAGTTCTCTGGAAACCCAGGTCTCAGAAGCGAGACCTGGGGCACCCGTTCGTGGTGAGAGATAGCGCTAGCGGAGCGCGAAGGCGACAACGGTGGGGCCGGGGAACGCAGCGCGTTCTTCGGCCTTTTCAATGAGCGCATACTCTTCGTCGCGCCAGCTCTGGTCCATTTCGCAGCGAGCGACGTCCTCGGCAGGCGCGTTTACGAAGCAGAGCTCGCAGACGGTGAGGTGATCGTCCTCGTCGCGCATGGGCGGACCGAAGGTGCGGCACTGCACCGGGCGCCACGCGTAGACGTCGCAGGTGCCGGTGGCGGGGTCGAGCGCGGGGCAGACCTCGTCGTTCGCGAACTCTTCAAAGGCTTCTTCGTGTTGCTCCTCGGTGAAGAGTTCGCCGGTCTCGTCGTTGCCGGGAAAGCCGAGCGCGCGCAGGCGTTCGCGGCTGGTGGCGGCGCGGGCGAGCACGGTCCCACGCAGCTCTTCGCCGAGGCTGGCGAGCCCTTCGCGCAGGCTCTCCACATCGAGCGGCGAGACAGGGAAGACGCCGACGCAGCACTGGTGGCAGCCGGGCTTGCAGGCCAGCCATGTGCCCGAGCGTTCTGCAGCGGACTCCAGCGCTGCGTCGATGATGGGGAAGAGTTCGTTCACGAGACGAAATCAGTTTATCGGCTGCTTTTGCATCGTGACACGCATGGCGCGCGTCCTAGCTTGCATGAGCACTTTTGAAACACTCACTCGCAATAACTCCTCGCAGCGTGGCAAGACGTGGTTCATTACGGGCACCAGCTCGGGCTTCGGCTTCCTGCTGGCCAAATACCTCATCTCGCTGGGTGCGAACGTGGTAGCGACGGCGCGTCGCGCCGATGTGCTGGAAGAACTCGAAGCCAGCGCGCCCGCACAGGTGCAGCGTCTGGCTCTGGATGTGACCAAGCCCGCGCAGATCGACGCTGCTGTGAAGGACGCGCTCGCGCGCTGGGGCAAGATCGACGTGCTCGTGAACAACGCGGGCTACGGCTTGACCGCTGCTTTTGAAGAGGCGCACGAAGACGAGTACCGCCCGATGTTTGAGACGAACGTCTTCGGCCTCATCCAGATGACGCAGGCGTTGCTGCCGCACTTCCGCGAGCGCCGCACGGGCAACATTCTCTTCCTCTCGAGCATTGGCGGACTCGTCGGCCTGCCGGGATGGGCGTTCTACAACTCGACGAAGTTTGCGATTGAGGGTCTCGGCGAGGCGCTTGGTGCGGAGCTCGAGCCGTTGGGCATTGACGTGACGATCGTGGAGCCGGGACCGTTCCGCACGGAGTTCCTCGGCACCTCGGGCAAGAAGTCGCAGAAGACGATTGCCGACTACGAGCAGACCGCCGGCAAAACGCGCGCCTACATGGAAGCACAGAACGGCAAGCAGGCGGGCGATCCGCAGAAGGCTGTAGAGGCGATGGTCGCAGCGGTCTCTGCGCCCAAGTCACCGCGTCACCTGGTGCTCGGAGCGCTGGCCTACAACCGCTTCCAGCAGAAGCTCACATCCTTTCAGGACGAGATGTCGCAGTGGAAGGAAGTCACGTTCGGCGCAGACTTCCCCGGCGTCGAGTCGGCAAATCCATACAAATAGAAGCGGCTACCTGTCACGTTTCGTTTATCAAAACTTCGTGACAGGTTTGCATTGACACGACAGAAGAGTAGTCTCATAAGTGGCGTCACACACGCAAAGGACAGAGAACCCATGGAACTTGGAATCATCGGTCTCGGCAAAATGGGCGGCAACATGGCAGAACGCCTCCGCCGCGCCGGGCACACGGTTATTGGTTTTGACTTCAACGCAGATGCGGTGAAGAAGCTTTCCGACGCTGGCTCGAAGGGCGTCTCCTCGCTCGAAGAGCTGTGCAAGGCTTTCACGGGTCGCAAGGCGATCTGGATCATGGTGCCGGCGGGTGAAGCCGTCGACAAGACCATCGAAGGTCTGAAGCCGTTCGCGAACAAGGGTGACATCTTCATCGATGGCGGCAACTCGAACTACAAGGATTCGCAGCGCCGCTATGCAGAGCTGCAGAAGCAGGGCTACGAGTTTGTCGACGTCGGCACCTCGGGCGGCATCTGGGGCATCACCGAGGGCTACTCGATGATGGTCGGCGGCGATGAGCCGACGGTCGAGTACTTGAAGCCGATCTTCGAGACTCTCGCACCGGCAGCTGACAAGGGCTGGGGCCGCACGGGCCCGGCTGGCGCTGGCCACTTCGTCAAGATGGTGCACAACGGCATCGAGTACGGCATGATGCAGGCGTACGCCGAGGGTTTCGCGATCTTCGAGGCGAAGAAGGAGTTCGAGCTCGACAACGCTCAGATTGCTGAGATCTGGCAGTACGGCTCGGTAGTCCGCTCCTGGCTGCTCGACCTCACCGCTGACGCGCTCAAGAAGAATCCTGAACTCGACGGCATCGCTCCCTACGTTCCGGACTCCGGCGAAGGCCGTTGGACCGTGTTCGAGGCGATCGACCTCAACGTATCCGCACCGGTAATCACCGAGTCGCTCATTCGCCGCATTCGTTCGCGCGAAGAGAACAACATGACCGACCGCATGTTGAGCGTCATGCGCGGGGCCTTCGGCGGACACGCAGTCAAGAAGGACTAAGCAGCAGAGAACAGAGATAAGAGATCAGAGATTTGGGAGCGGCAACGGTCCAATCTCTGATCTCTCTTCTCTTATCTCGATCCTTTCCGCATCTTGACCGCACTCACCCGCATCTTTCCTATCCAGGAGATATTTCCGTAATGCCAGAAACGACCCAGTCCCCCGCGGCAAACTCCGAGCGCGTTCCTGACCCATGCATCGTGGTCATCTTCGGCGCCTCCGGTGATCTCACGAAGCGCAAGCTTCTGCCGGCACTCTTTCATCTCAAGCAGCAGAACCTGCTCCCCGAGGATTTCTCGGTAGTGGGCGTAGCGCGCCGCGATCTGTCCGCGACCTTCGCCGCCGATATGCAGGACGGCATTATCAAGGGTGGCGGCGTGGACGCCGGCGACTCGACCCTGAAGCCCTTCATGGACAAGGTGAAGTACTTCGCCACCGAGTTCGACAACGACGAAGGCTTCGAAAAGCTGAAGGCATTCCTCGCTGACCTCGACGGCCAACTCGGCACCAAGGGCAACCGCCTGTTCTATCTCGCTGTGGCTCCGGAATACTTCGCAGACATCGCACAGCGCCTGCAGAAGCACGGCATGACGGACGCGCCTGAGGGCGGCTTCGTCAACGTCATCATCGAAAAGCCCTTCGGCACCGACCTCGAGAGCGCGAAGAAGCTGAACTCCGAGATCAACTCCGTGCTGAAGGAAAACCAGATCTTCCGCATCGACCATTACCTCGGCAAGGAGACGGTGCAGAACATCCTCGTCTTCCGCTTCGGCAATGCGCTGTTTGAGCCGATCTGGAACCGCAACTACATCGACCACGTGGAGATCACGGCGGCTGAGTCCATCGGCATTGAAGGCCGCGGCCCGTTCTACGAGACCGCCGGCGCGCTGCGCGACGTGCTGCAGAACCATGTGATGGAAGTGCTCTCGTTCGTTGCGATGGAGCCACCCGACTCGTTCGAGGCAGCTGCGGTCCGTACCGAGAAGCTGAAGGTGTGGAAGGCGATCGATCCGATCCCCGTGGAGAACACGGCTCGCGGCCAGTATGGCGAGGGCACCGTGGATGGCCAGAAGGTGATCGGCTACCGCCAGGAAGACCGCGTGAACCCGGAGTCGGCCACCGAAACCTATGCCGCCATGAAGCTCGAGATCGAGAACTGGCGCTGGGCCGGCGTGCCGTTCTACATCCGTGCGGGCAAGCGTCTTGCGAAGCGCGTGACGGAAGTCACGGTCGTCTTCAAGCAGCCGCCTCTGCACCTCTTCAAGAACAACGCGAAGGACGGCAGCATCCAGCCGAACGTGCTTCAGCTTCGCATTCAGCCGGACGAGGGCATCACGCTCACGTTCGGTGCGAAGATCCCCGGCCCGACGACCAACGTCAAGCCGGTAGAGATGCACTTCAGCTACGCGGATGCGTTCGGCAAGAGCTCGGCCAATGGCTATGAGCGTCTGTTGCTGGACGCAATGCTGGGCGACGGTACGCTCTTTGCCGAGCGCGAAGGCGTCGAAACGACCTGGGCTCTGATGACCCCGATTCTCGAAGCCTGGGCGGCAACCAAGCCTGCGGACTTCCCGAACTACGAGGCCGGCACCTGGGGCCCGAAGTGCGCGGACGATCTGCTGGCGCGCGATGGCCGCAAGTGGCACGAGCTGTAAGAAGACAAGGGCCCAGGGCTTAGGGTCCAGGGCTCAGACGACAACTGCCCGGGGTCTTTCTGGACCCTGGGCCCTGAACCCTGGACCCTTTGCCTATGTCTCGCACCGTCACCGCTACCTATCAGGTTTTCCCCACGCCCGCTGACATGGCTGCTGCCTCGGCGCGCTTGTTTGCTTCGAAGATTGAGCAGGCTGTTGCCGCTCGCGGCGTGGCGCGCATCGCTATCTCGGGCGGCTCGACCCCGCAGGCGATGTTCAAGCTGCTCGCTGATCCGGATGGCCCGTTCCTGAACACCATTCCGTGGGACAAGCTGCAGCTCTACTGGGTCGACGAGCGCTGCGTGGCGCCGACCGAGCCTGAGTCGAACTACGGCGTCTGCAAGGAACTGCTGCTCGATAAGGTGCCGCTGCCTGCCGAGAACGTTCATCGCATGGAAGGCGAGCTCGACCCTGAAGAAGCGGCCTCTCGCTATGAGGCTGTACTGCGGAACTCGATGAAGCTCGAAGGCGCGGAGTCGCCGCACTTTGATCTCGTGCTGCTCGGCATGGGCCCGGACGGTCACACCGCCTCGCTCTTCCCGCACACCGCGGGCCTCGACGAGATGGGCCGTATCGCCATCGCGAACCACGTGCCGCAGAAGGACACCTGGCGCATCACGCTGACGTGGATCGTCATCAACCAGGCGGCGGAAGTGGCTTTCGCGATCGCGGGCAAGGACAAGACCGACGTGCTGGCCGAAGTGCTCACCGGCGAGCGTAACGTCGAGGAGTATCCCTCGCAGCTGATTCGCCCGACGAACGGGAAGCTGCTGTTCCTGCTCGACGAAGCTGCGGCAGCAAAGCTGCCAGCGACCACCGAAGTCTTCACCACGCCGAACGGCAGCCGCAAGGTCGGCACGATCGAGATTTAGTCTTTGCGGCAGGTCGAGGCATGGATGACGGCGCAGGTGGCCTGCCGTCCATGCCTCTTGTCGTTGATCTTTTGATTTACCTTGTTTATGCGGCCAAGGAGCCGCACACACACCATGATTCTTGCAGGCGACGTAGGCGGTACGAAGGTCCATCTGGCTCTTTACAACTTCGCGGGAGGCAAGTTGCAGCCCATTCGCGATGAGAAGTTTCCCGCCGGCGAGTTCCCCTCGCTTGATGACGTGGTGAAGAAGTTTCTCGAGAGCGGGAAAGAAGACAAGACCGAGATCGTCGCGGCCTGTTTCGGCTGCCCCGGTCCCGTCCGCGATGGTCGCCTGAAGCTGACGAACCTGCCGTGGACGCTGGACTCGCGCGAGCTCGCGAAGGCGCTTGGCATCGAGCACATCTTCCTCATCAACGACCTTGAAGCGAACGGCTATGGCATCCCGGAGATCGTGCCGGAGAAGATCGCCACGCTGCACGCGGGCGACCCGAGTGTGGTGGGCCATCGCGGTCTCGTGTCCGCAGGCACCGGCCTGGGTGAAGCGCTGCTCATCTGGGACTCGGCGCGCAATGCGCATCGTCCGATCCCGTCCGAAGGTGGCCACTGCGACTTTGCGCCGCGCAACGCGCAGGAGATTGCGCTGCTGAACTACCTGATCACGACGCTGAAGGGCCGCGTGAGCTTCGAGCGCGTCGTCAGCGGCCTGGGCATGAAGAACATCTATGCCTTCCTGCGCGACGACCAGGGCATGGAAGAGCCTGACTGGCTCCGCGAGCGCATGGAGAAGGAAGACCCCAACGCGGTGATCGGCACCTGCGGCGAAGACGGCTCGAGTGAAATCTGCGCGGAAACGTTGAAGATCTTCGTGCGCAGCTTCGGCGCGGAGGCGGGGAACGTGGCGTTGAAGGTGCTTGCCACGGGCGGCATCTATCTCGGCGGCGGCATTGCGCCGAAGATCCTGAAGACGATGCAGAACGGTGAGTTCATGCAGGCGTTCCTCGACAAGGGCCGCATGTCGCCCCTGCTCGAGTCGATGCCGGTGCGCATCATTCTGGACGACACCTGCGCTCTGCTCGGCGCCGCAGCGTACGCCGAAGCGCGCGCATCGGAACTCAGCGGGCGTTCGGAGCGCGCTGCAAGTCTGCATCTGTAAACCGGTTGCACAGCGGCTGGTGCAGTGTGTACAGAATTGGAACGCATCTGAGTTTGGGTGATTGCAAACGGCGGTTCAATGGGGTACAAAGAGCAGGTCAGGAGAAGCGCGTCTTCTGGCTATGAGGCCTGATCGGCTCATAACTACAGAAGCGCATGCAGTGTTCTACCGACTTACGATCTCTCGCGGATGAAACCAATTTTCCGTTGGCCGCCAAGTAGCGATGCCAGCAGTGAGGCGCTTGTACATGAAGAAGTCCCTGTTTTTCACCCTTTCGGCCGCATTCCTTCTCACGGCGGCAGCGCCCGCGTTCGCTCAGACCGGCTGCGTCAACTCGCCTGAGAACCCGACGGCCATTCTGGCGCTGGTCGGCTCGGCTGGTGCTGTTGTGGCAGGCCTGCGCGGCCGTCTCCGTCGCTAAGCTTTCGCGATATCCTATCTTCCTCACCTTAGAGAGGAAGAGACCGCATTTATGTCTGCAGGAACCATGAGCCCCGCCTCCGATCACAGCACCGCGTCCGGATCGGGGCTTCGCCTGCCTGTTGCGGCTGCTCTGGTGGCCGCCCTCGCGGTCGTCGGCGTTATGTCTGTCTACTCGACCGCAGGCTACCTGCTGGGTCTGTGGGCGACCGATCCTCTGAAATCCATCGGTGCGTTCGTGCCGCTGGTCAGCTTCGTGCTCATCCTCCGCGTCTGGCGTTCGCTGGGCTGGGAGATGCGCGGCACCTGGTGGGGCCTGGTCATCCTCGTGGTGACGATCGCTCTCGTCCATCTGCGCGACCACGCGATCCTCGAACTGGTGCTTTCGCCGTCCAAGGCGATCTTCCTGCCGCCGCACTCGCTGGTGGCACTGGCGTACACGTCAGGACTGGTGCTGCTTTTCGGCGGCACGCGGCTTTATCGCAAGGCCATCTTCCCGATCATCCTGATGTGGTTCGTAAACCCGGTCCCGCACACCTTCAACCTTGTGGTGGACATGCCGCTGCAGCATGCGTCGGCGATGATCGCGCGCGGTTTCGCCCACGCGATGGGGCAGAAGTTGACCTCCGACCAGTTGCGCCTGATGTTCACGCCGGAGTTCGGCATGTTCATCGCGCCGGGCTGCAATGGAATCCGCGGTGCCATCACCATGGGCTTCATCGCGCTGGTGGCGGGCTACGTGTATCGCTTCCGTCCTCGCGTGATCGCGATGATGACGCTGGGTGCGATCCTGCTCGGATACATTTTCAATCTGGTCCGTCTCTGTGTGCTGGTGCTGTACTACATCGTGGCGCTGCACATTACCTGGCTGCAGTCGCGCGCGGAGATGGGCGACTACATCATCGGTGCGTGCCTGTTCTTCACGGCCACGCTCCTGCTGTTCTCGCTGATCCGTCGCTTCAACCCCACGCATGACCTGCGTCCGCCGCGAATGCCGATCCAGCCGGGGCTGCGCTTTGAGCGCGCGGGCATGTCGTTTACGGCTCGTCTGGCGGCGATGGCCGTCGTGTTCCTCGTCGGCAGCTTCAGCTACGTGCACACGATGGTCGCGGAGGCGCGCCATCCTCAGCCGCAGATCGATCAGAAAGCCCTCGGACGCTTTCCGCAGCAGCTCGGCCAGTGGAAGCTGCGCCGTGAGTGGAATGAGTATCTTACGGCTGGGCCGCTGATTTTCTACTGGGCAGATTATGCGCCTGCGGACGGCGGCCCGATCGTCTCGGTGGGCATCTCGCCGGTGCTCGGCGCGCACGACACCTTGCTCTGCCACGCGGCACGCGGCGAGGACTGGCTCTGGCACGGCGATCTGAATCTGCCGACCGCTGGCGGTTCGATCGCCTTCTCCGGATCGTTCTTCAACGACGGAGCGACACAGTATCTGGAAGCGACAACCGTCTGCGAGGGCTCCACCTGCGGCCAGCACGCGACCCAAGGCAAGCGGTTTGGACTCGTCTATAGTCGCCCGGACCTGCATTCCATGATGCAGGACGGACACGGCCGGACGATGCCGGTGCTGCTGCGCACCGAGACGCTCGATACGGCGATGGCCGCCGACCGCGCTCGCGCAGAGTTGACCAGCAATTTGGCCCAGTTCCTCTCGGCTGCCAACCTCAGCGATTTCACGGCACCGTATCGCTGATCTTATGGCGGACGTGATAGCCTCATCGCCAATAAGTACAAAGCGGCCTCAGGCCGCGATCACAATTTTCTGCGTATTTTCCAGGTGTCCCATGTCACTGCGTCGCCCGTCCTTGCCATCTTTTTTTGCGCTCCTAGCGACCTCGGTTCTTCTCGCCGGTTGCGGCGGATCCACCACACCCACTGCACCGACGCCATCGTTGACGGTAACGGGAGGCACCTACGCCACCGGCGTTGTGGGCACGGCGTACTCGCAGAGCATCGCGGTGAGCGGTGGCACTTCGCCCTACACCTGTAAGGTCACCTCCGGCTCCGCACCCACGGGCACGGCGGTTTCGAGCGGCTGCGTCATCTCCGGCACGCCTTCGGCTGCAGGCAGCTACAGCGTCACCGTGGCTGCGAGCGACTCCTCCGCCACAACGCGCACCGGTTCTGCAACGATCGCCGTGACGATCAACCCCGCACCGCCTTCGCTCACGACGACAGCGCTTCCTGACGGCGCGGTCGGCGTGCAATACAGCGCTTCTCTTGGCGTGGCCAACGGCACCTCGCCGTTCACGTGCACCGTCACTTCGGGCACGCTGCCTGCAGGGCTCACGATGGGCGCGGGCTGCGTTATCTCGGGGCTGCCCACGGCCGTGGCGAACGTCTCGCTCGGCATCAAGGTAACGGACTCCGGCTCACCGGCGCAGAGCGGTACAGGAACGGTGACGCTCAAGATCAACTCCACGCCGAACACGCGTGTGGAGGCAGGCTCGACGCCGATCGTCGGCGCCAGCGTACAGCTTTACAAGGCGGGCACGAGCGGTAACGGCTCGGCGCCGACAGCGCTGCTTTCTACGCCGCTGGTGACGGACTCGACGGGTGCTTTCGCGCTCTCCACGGCGAACTATAGCTGCTCCACCGCAGGCACGGAGATCGTCTACCTGGTGGCGACAGGCGGCAAGGCTGGCGCTTCGAGCAACGCAAACTCCGGCTCCGTGCTGCTGTCTTCGCCCGGAAGCTGCGCGGCGCTCAAGACGACCTCTTCGTTCGTGATCGACGAAGTCACGACGGTGGTATCGGCGTACGCCTTCCAGGCGTTCCTCAAGGCTGGCGCACAGCTCGGCGCGACCTCGACGAACCTCAGCGGCATCACGCTGGCCGCGAACGGCTTCCTGAACTTCGCCAATACGACGGCGGGCACCACTCCCGGCGCGGCTTTCCCGTCCACGGGCACGGCGCCCACGGCGAAGGTGAACATGCTGGCGAACGTGATGAACGCTTGCCTGCTTTCGTCCAGTGCCTCGAGCACCGCTTGCTCGTCCTTCTTCTCCGCGGCGGCGGTGAACACCGTCGCCCCCACGAACACGCTGGACGCGATTCTGAACCTGGCGAAGAACCCCACGCTGGATACGACCGCGATGTTCACGCTCTCCAGCGCGTTGAGCGCGCCGCCCTATCTGCCGACGGTGACGACGCAGCCGCCCGACTGGATGCTCTACGCCACCTATACCGGCGGCGGCATGAACGGCCCTTCGACGCTTTCGATCGACTCTACCGGTCGCGTCTGGGTGGTGAACTACTTCGCCGTAACGAGCCTCTTCACCAACACCGGCACGCCGGTCTTCGCGAGCGGCCTCACCGGCAACGGCTTGTATAACTCCTACGGCGGCGCAGTCGACGCGAGCGACAACATGTGGGTGGCCAATGAAGAAGGCGGCCCCACGGGACTCGGCACGGTCGGCGTCTTCACGAAGACCGGCGCGGTGGTGTCGGGCTCGCCGTACTCCAGCGGCGGCCTCAACTTCCCGATCTCGATCGCCCATGACTCCAAGGCCCAGGTGTGGGTCGTGGACTATGGCAACTCGCACCTGACGATCCTCGACAACTCCGGCAACCCGCTTTCGGGCAGCTCGGGCTACTCGTCCACGGCCGACTTCGCCTTCCCCGTAGCCGTTGCGGTGGACAGCAGCCGTCGCGGATGGGTGGCGAACCAGTCGTCGAATACCGTGACGCGCGTGACGTCGGATGGCACCTTCCAGAGCTACGTGGTGGGCTATGGTCCCTCGGGCGTTGCGGTGGATGCCAACAGCAACATCTGGACGGCGAACTACTACAGCCAGTCGCTCGGCCTGGTTTCGAGCACCGGCACGGTGCTTTCGGGAACGGGCTACACCGGTGGCGGCCTCACGCAGCCGCAGGGCATCGCCATCGATGGCGGCGGCACGGCATGGGTCGCGAACTATCGCTCGCCGTCCATCTCGCTCTTCTCGGGCGCGTCGTCGGCCACGCCGGGCACAGCGCTCTCCGGCACGAACGGCCTCGCGAGCGATTCGTCGCTGCTCGAGGCCTTTGCGACGGCGATCGATCAAGCCGGCAACGTCTGGATCACAAGCTTCGGCAACAACCAGCTGGTGGAGTTCATCGGTCCTGCAGTACCGGTGAAGACGCCGATGATTGGTCCGGTCGCCGTTCCGTAGTTGCGGCGAGCATCTTGCTGACCAAGGCAGAGCTTCGGCTCTGCCTTGGTTCGTTTGTACCTACTGCGGTCCGTTGCTTTGTTGCCAGCGGCCGGTCACCGGATCGAGCAGAAAGCGCTGCAAGCCGCCACGGTCCGTGCGGTAAATCCGCGTGCCTTCGCTCTCCAGCGTCGTGAGTGTCTCTGCACGAGGATGCCCGAAGGTGTTCTGCGCGCCGACACTGACGACGGCTACCTGCGGACGCACCTCGTTGGCAAACTCTACGGTCGTCGATGTGCGACTGCCGTGATGCGCAACCTTCAGCAACGTCACAGGATGTAGATCTTGCGCGGCGAGCATCGCGTCTTCGCTGGCGCGCTCGGCATCGCCCTCCAGCAGCACGCTCGCGCGGCCCGCGTCGGCCTCGAGCACAAGTGAGTCATCATTCTTCGCGCTGCGATCGTTGGTGTAGCTTCGCTGCGGCGCCAGCACGCGTATGTGCGCGCTGCCGAAATCGAACTGATCGCCTGCGCGGAACCAGCGCACCTGCACATGAAGCTGCTGCGCGAGCACGAGCAACGAACGCAGCTCTCCCGCTTGCGCCGGTTGCACACTGAGCCAGAGCTCGCGCGGACGGAAGTTCCGCATCACCGCGCTCATGCCGCCGAGATGGTCGGTGTGTGCATGCGTAATCGCCACCGCGTCGAGTCGGCGCAACTGGCGCGACCACAGATAGGGCGACACGACCTCCTCGCCCACATCCCAGCTGGACTTCGCGCGCGCCGCGTATCCCGACGGCCCACCCGCATCGATCAGCAGCGTGCGGCCATCGGGCGTGGCCAGCAGCAATGCGTCGCCCTGGCCGACATCCAGCGCGCTCAGCTCAAGCTCTCCCTGGGCGAGCTGCGGAGGCACGCTGAGCAACGTGAAGAGCGGCACGAGCGCCAGCGATACCGCACCCGCAAGCACCCACGCTCGCTGTCGCATACGCAGCAGCAGAATGGCCGCAGCGATCGCGATGCACGACCCCAACGCGCAGAGCGGTAGCGGCGCAGGCACACGCCACTCCGCGAAGGACGCGTGGCCAAGATGTCCGATGATCCAACGCAGCAGATGCAGTACGAACGCGGTGAGCATCGCAAACGGCGCGGCGATCGCGTGGCTCAGCAGAGCGGTGAAAAACATCGCCACCGCCGCACCCAGCGCCACGCACATCAGCGGAACCGAAAGCACGTTTGCCGCGAGCGACTGCAAGGCGACGCGATGAAAGTGGAGCGCCATCGGCAACGCCATGCAAAGCTCGATCGCCGCAGAGACTACGAGCGCATCGCAAACCGCGAAGAAGAGCCAGAGCGCGGGCAACATGATCCACGCGGCCCACGCGCCCATAGCATCACGCAGCACCGCTCGCCACAGTCGCAGTCGCACACGCCACGCGGCAAGCGCAGGTGCATACGCCACATCGCCTTCGGCCCGGTCGAGCTTCCTGAGCGCGCGCCGACGCTCGCTGTAGAGCCTGTGCGTGATCGGCGCAGCGATACCCGCTGCCGCGACGACGACGCAGAAGGTCATCTGAAAGCTGGCGGAGAAGAGTGCGCGCGGGTCAAGCGTCAACACCATGAGCGCCGCCATGCCAAGTGCGTTGAGCCCCGATTGCTCGCGTCGCAGCGCACGCGCCATCGCGTACGCGGCGGTCATCATCAACGCGCGTTGCACGGGCACGCCGAAGCCGGTGAGCAGGGCAAACGCCGTTACGATGGACACCATGACAGGCACGGCGATCCAATCGGGACAGCGCAGACGCTTCAGCAGCCAAAGCAGCGCGCCGGCGATCATCGTGACGTGGAGTCCGGAAACGACGACGAGATGAAACGTTCCGGTGCGCTCCAGCTCTTCGCGCCATGTATGACTCAGGTCACCGCGATCGCCAGTAAGCATCGCCTCGACCGTAGCGGTATCTTCGGCATCGAAACGCAGCCACGCAGGAAGCGCATCGTTCGCGGGTGTGGCGAGGAAGGTGCGTAGACGTTGCGAAGCCCACGTCTGCGCGTGTTGCAGCTGGCATCGCCACGATGCACCTGCGTGCTGCACCAGCAGGATGCGCTGACCGCGCGCCGAGCCTTCGAGGCCGATGCCTTGCTCCAGCAAATACTCGCGTCGCGACCACGCGCCAGGATCGCGATACTCCTCCGGCACGCGCATGCGCAGAGGCAGTTGCAGCACGTCGCCGCAACGCAACGCAGGCGCATCGCCCATCAGCAAGACACGCACGCCGCCTTGCAGCGGCACCATGCGAGAGGCATCGGGCGTCACCTGCTCGATGGCGCGGACGCGAAGGTCGACAAGATAACGCGCAGGCTCGGTGCTGAGCTCCCATCCGCCGGGCTCGACCTCCCACGGCTGCAGCTCGGCACCGTCGGCGTTGTTCACCGCGGTGTGCTCTTGCAGCGGCCGCACACTCACCACTTCGCCTTCCACCTTGCGACTAAGGCCATCGGCACAGGGCCGCAGCGTGGTCTGGGTAAGTGGCGGCCGCTCGATCTGCAACGCAACCGCGCCCAGCGCAGCCCACAGCGCGAGCACCGGTACGAGCGCGATGCGTCGCGCCCCTGCGAGCGATGTAACGGAGAGCAGCAGGAGCAGCATCAGCGCCGCGTAGAGTCGTGCCGGCGCGATCCACGCATGACGTGCTGCGACCTCGCCCGCTGCGAACGCGAGCAGTGCAGCGAGCATCGGCGCCTGTCGAAAGCGCAAAGCTTCGACGACAGGGCGATGGTTCATCCAGTAACGACGGGCACTTGAACTCAGCATGACGAAGCGCCAAAAACGTGGAACGGTATGGCTAGTCTGTCATGCTTTGCGCGGATGCGCTATGTATCGTGCATGTACCTAAGCGCGGGTAAAGCGCACCACGGTTTCCATGTGGAAGGTCTGCGGGAAAAGATCGACGAGGTGCGCCGACGTAGCCGTGTAGCCATGCACTTCCAGCACGCGCCAATCGCGCGCAAGCGTAGTGGGGTCGCAGGAGACGTAGACGATCTCGCGCGGCTTCATCGCTGCCAGCAGCGTGCAGGCTTCTTCGCCCACACCCGCGCGTGGAGGATCGAGCACCACTACTTCGGCGCGTTCGCGCTCAAGCTTCGCGCGCTTCAGGAAGTCCAGCGTTGTGGCGGCAACGGCGCGATGTTGCTTGCCGAGCTTCTTCATCGTTGCCGCGAGGTCCTGCGCGGCGAGCGGGCTGGCCTCGACAGCGGTGACCTGTGCGAAGCTCTTCGCCAGCACGCGCGAGAACAAGCCAACGCCCGCAAAGAGGTCCCACGCGATGTTGCCGCTGAGCCCATCGGTCACAAGCTTCACGAACTGCGGCAGCAGGAAGCGGTTCACCTGAAAGAAGCCGCCACGCGAAACCCAGTACGTCTCCTCGCCGACGTGATACTGCAGGCCATCCGCGCCCCACGCCTCGAAGACTTTGCCGGTAGGGCCGATCTTCGCATCCACCGCAATCGCACCTGCGCCGATGATGGCAGGAGCCGCTTCGTGCACCGCGTTCATCATGCGTGCGAAAGAGCCTTGCGCCTGCTTCGTGCGCGGCGGGCAGAGCAGCGTCATCTGCACCTTGTCGAGCGCGTCGTTCGTGAAGAGCTCAACTTCGTTGGCCGCATCAAGCCAGGCGGCCGCATCGATGTTCGTCTCGCTTATCTGTAGCAGCGTCTCCGCGATCTGCCACAACAGCGGCGCCGCGATGGGGCACTCGTTGATCGGCAAAAACTGCGTCGTCGCGCGCACGTTGTAGCCGAAGCGCAGTTCGCCATCCACGCGCTGCACGCGCAGGCGAATGCGGTTGCGATAGCCGTAGGGCTCGCCTGCAAGGATCGCGATCTCCGCGGGCACGGTTTTCACGCCAGCATCCACGAGCAGGCCGCGCAAAATGCTGCGCTTGTCCTCCGCCTGCGCGTCGTAGCGCTGCATCTGGTACTGGCAACCGCCGCAGCGCATGAAGTGTTGGCACTGCGGCGTCGTGCGCGCTGCAGACGCCGTGATCACGCGGTGCGTTCCAGCATCGACGACTTCGTCGCGCAGCACGAACGGCAGTCGCAGCGCGGCGTCTGCGCTTTGTACTTCGCCGCCATAGAGCGGTGTCGTCATGGTGATCGTGTGGCTCATTCGTGCCCCATATAGAAAAGACTCAGACGCGGCAGGCGGTACATTTCCATCAAGCGCTTCTGCTCAAACTGCGCAACGATCTGCTTCAACTGCGGTGCCGCCATCTTCGCACGATACGGCGCAAGCTCGCGCTCCGCCTGCTCGCGCAGTTGCACGAGATCGTCTTCGCTGGCCGCTTGTCGTACAGCAGCGACAAGGCGCTCTTCCATTACGGTCAACGTACGGTCCAACTCATCGAGTGGTGCCGCTGCATCACTGCGCAGCTCTGCGGCGATTGCGCGCAGCTTGAGTACCGCGCTGCTCACCACTTCATTCGAGCCTGCAAGCTGCACGGCCTTACTTGCCTGGAGCGCAGCAGCGTTGCGCTCCAGGAACGCGGCTACTCGCTCATGCTCAAAACCGCTCTCGGCAGCCTCATGCTTCGAAGCCGCCAAAGGCGCACCCGTCGCGGCTTCCACCGCTTCTTCGGCGGCTTCCATCACGGCCTGCGAAGCCCATGCGAGCCCGTTCACCTTGCGGGTACGGCCCTTGGCGCGTGCGGCTTTGGCGTCGTATTTGTCGAAGGCGCGATCGATGCCGCGCAACACCGCTTCAAGCGGAATGCCCGCCTCGCGCCACGTCTCAATCAACGCCCAGTCGAGCGTGGAGAGCATCAGCAGCGAGCCACGACGCGCGTTGAAGCGGTCTTCAATTTCAGAGAAATATTCAAAGTAGTTCATGGGAGAGAGACCAGAAATCAGAGATAAGAGATGGAGTCTACTCAGAACGCTTTCACGCTCCTGCTGATCTCTTATCTCTACACTCTGTTCTCTTGTTACCTGCGACGATGCCGATCCTGGTTGCGCTCCCAGATCAACCGCAGGCCGTTGAGTGTGAGCATGTCATCGACGCGATGCAGATGCTTGCAGTCGGTGGAGATGAGTTTCGCCAGCCCGCCCGTACCGATGACCTTCGTCTCCGGGCCAAGCTCGGCGATCATGCGTTCGAGGATGCCGTCGATCAAGCCGATGTAGCCGTAGTAAAGACCGATCTGAATGTTGTCTGTGGTGGAGGTGCCGATGATCTTCGCAGGCTTCTTGATCTCCACGCGCGTCAGGCGTGCCGCGCGTGAAAAGAGTGCGTCCGCCGAGATGCCGAGGCCCGGTGCGATGGCCCCGCCCAGAAACTCGCCCTTGCGCGAGACGACGTCGAAGGTCGTCGCCGTACCCATATCGACGACGATCGTCGGTCCACCGAGTTGGTCGAACGCTGCAACGCAGTTCACGACGCGGTCTGCGCCCACCTCGCTGGGGTTGTCGGTAAGTACCGGCAGGCCGGTCTTCACGCCCGGCTCGATGAACAGCGGCTTCACCTTGAAGTAGCTCTCACAGAGCTTACGCAGACCGGCGTCCAGCGGTGGCACAACCGACGACACCGCTACGCCGGTGACGATGTTGGCATCGAGCCCACGCATGGAGAAGAGCGTACGGAAGAGCACGCCGAGTTCGTCAGGCGTCTGCTCATACGGGGTGGTGATGCGCCAGTCCGCAACCATGGTGGCGGGAGTGCCTTCGCTGGCGGGGTTGAAGAGTCCGATGACGGTGTTGCTATTGCCTACATCGAGTGCCAGTAGCATCGTGTGCCTGCCTGCCTCGTCTATGGTGAAGTGCTCGCTTACAGTGCGCGAACGCCTCCGGAGCGTACGGTTCGATCGACGCCATCGTCTCCTGCAACCTGCAGATAGCCGCGCGCGTCCAGCCCGGAAGTGGTTCCAGTATAGCCGCCGTCTTCGGGCACGGACACGCGTTTGCCCAGCACCCAGGAGGAGGCCATCGTGAAGCGATGCAACAGCCCGCGATGCGATGCTGGCTCGCGCTCAAGCATCGTCACTTCGCGGTCCAGCGCACGCAGCAGAGCGATCAGCAGCGAGGTGCGATGCAGCGGCTCGCAGGTGTTCAAGCGCAGTGAGGTGGCAAGCATCTTCAGCTCTGCGGGGAACGCCGAGTGATGCACGTTCAGTCCGATGCCGATCACGGCATGGCGCATCGTCGGCTGCTCGCCTGGTTGAATCGCGCTCTCGACGAGAATGCCGCCGCACTTGCGCGTGCCGCCATCATGCTCCACGGTGAGCATCAGGTCGTTGGGCCAGCGGATGTCGAGCGTGAGCCCGCAGGTCTGCTCGATCGCCTGCTGCACCGCGATGCCTGCGGCGAGCGAGAGCAGCAGGCCGTCGTCGGGCTTGAGCTTGGGGCGAACCAGCGCAGAGACGTACAGGCCATAGCCCGGCTCAGAGTGCCACTGGTGGCCTCCGCGACCGCGTCCTGCGGTCTGCTCGTCCGCTACGTAGACGGTGCCTTCCGGTGCGCCCTCGCCCGCGGCACGCATCAGTTCGGTATTCGTGGAGCCGATGGTGCCGAAGTGCGTGACGCCAGCGGCGAAGCGTGTGCCGGCCAGGCCATGCTGCGCTGCGGCAAGGTCGATTTTGTCGTGAACGGACATCTCGCCTTCGATGCTACGCGCATCCAACCGGTGCATGGTGACTGAACTTTCCACGCCGCTCACGCATCAGGCCGCGATGCTGTTGTTGCTCGCCGCGCCGGTGGCCTGCGTGGCGTGGACCGTCACGCACGAAGAGGTCTTCCGCGAGCCGCGCGAGTTTTGCAAAGACCGCGCCGCGTCCTCGCTCTCGCTGCCCAAGCGAAAGTTCTTCTACCTCTTCACCTGCGAATACTGCTTCTCGCATTACGTCTCGGCGTTGGCGCTGTGGCTGTTTCAGTTTCAACTGCTCTACGCAGGCTGGCGCGGTTATCTGATCGCATGGTTCTCGTTGGTCTGGCTGGCGAACGTGTATATGAGCTTCTTCAATCGTCTGCGGCTCGACATCAAGCACGAAAATGTTGAGATTGCTGCCACGCAAAAAGAGATTGAGGCCATCGAAGTGAACACAGCAGGCAATGGCGCCGCGAGATAACGCGCGGAGTGATGCAGGCCGTCTGAAGTTGTGTCTGCGCGAGTTCAACCGCCCGCGCGAAGGAGTGAAGATGTCGAAGTCCAACGAAGAGGCGATGCAGCAGAACGATCAGCATGGCGTGGCGAACGCCAAGTCCTCCAAGAGCGTTGTGCATGAACACACCAAGCCCGCAGGAGATCTGCGAGACGTGGCGGACAAGGAAGACTCGCATAGCGCGTTTCGCGGCGAGGCCACACGAGGGCACTAACTTTCTTCGCGCATCGCTCTAGAAGTAGCGCGATGACATGACGCGAAGCAGAAAGGCCGCCGAAGCGAATACGCTTGGCGGCCTTTCTGTTTGTAGTGCTCGTTAGAGCTGTGCGAGTTGAGCTTCGGCCTTGTCGAGCAACGCCTGATTTTCAGCCGCCTGCTTCTTCAACCCATCGACGATGTGCGCCGGGGCTTTGGCGAGGAAGCTTTCGCTGCCGAGTTGCTTGCCTGCGGCCTCCAGGCCCTTGTTCAGCTTCGCGATCTCCTTCGTCAGGCGCTCGCGCTCGGCGGCCACATCGATCTGGCGTTCGTAGATCACGGCCACATCGAAGCTCGCGGTCGCACGCGCGTTGGTGCCGCTCGGTGCGACGGTCGCGATGCCCACTTCACTCACGCGCGCCTGCTTGGCGAGCATGTCGGCGTTCTCAACGGCGAGCTTCGCCGCGTTGCCGTTGGAGAAGACCTCGATCGGCGCGGCCTCCTTCTCCGGCACACCGAGTTCCTTGCGCAGGCCGCGCACCGTCACGATCAACTCCTGCAACGTCGTCATCGCGTCGTTGGCCTCTGCATCGAAGGGGAAGTCCTTCGCCTGCGGATAGCGGGTGAGCGCAATCGACTTCGCCGGAACCTCGAGGCCGATCGACGCATAGAGCGCGTGGAAAAGCTCTTCGGTGATGAACGGCATGAACGGCGAGAGCAAGCGCAGCGCGGCTTCAAATGCCGTGACAAGCGCGTTCAGCGTAAGTGCGGTCGTCGCGTTCTGCGGCGCGTTGAAGTCGAGACGCAACTTCACGAGCTCGAGATACCAGTCGCAGAACTCGTTCCAGAAGAACGCGTAGACAGCCTGTGAAGCTTCGTCGAAACGATAGTCCGTGAGCGAACGCTCGACCTCAGCAGCAACGGCGGAGAGGCGCGAGTAGAGCCAACGCGTTTCCAGCGGAGCAGCGTTGAGGTCGTCGATCAACGCGACCTTGTAGCCAGCTTCTGCACCACGGTCGATGTTCATCTGCAGGAAGCGCGCAGCGTTCCAGATCTTGTTCGCGAACGCGCGGTAGCCTTCCGTGCGAGCCTCGTTGAAGGCGATGTCGGTGCCCGGCGACGCCTGCGAGGCGAGCGTGAAGCGCACAGCATCGGTGCCGTACTTCTCCACAATCGAGATCGGGTCGATCACATTGCCCTTGGTCTTCGACATCTTCTCGCGGTTCGCGTCGCGCACCAGCGGATGAATGTAGACGTCCTTGAACGGCACCGCATCGGCAAGCGTGCGTTGCGAGCCATCGGCGTTCGGCACGTCGAGCATGAAGTGCGAGCCGAGCATGATCATGCGCGCGACCCAGAAGAACAGAATGTCGAAGCCGGTGACCAGCAGGTTCGTCGGGTAGAACGCCTTCAGATCATCGGTGAGCTTGTTCGAGCCGTCCCAACCGAAGACGGTGAAGGGCAGCAGCCCGGAGGAGAACCAGGTGTCGAGCACGTCGGTTTCCTGCGTAATTTCAGTCGCACCGCACTTGCTGCATGCGGTCGGTGTCTCGCGCGCAACGGTCGTCTCACCACACTTCGTGCAGTGCCACGCGGGAATGCGATGACCCCACCAGAGCTGGCGTGAGATGCACCAATCGTGCAGGTTGTTCATCCACTCGAAGTAGACCTTCGAGTGCATCTCGGGCACGAAGCTGATGTGGCCGTCGCGCACAGCGGAGATCGCCGTCTCAGCGATGCTGTCGCCACCGGTCGTCGGCTTCTTGTTCACGGCGAGGAACCACTGCATCGACAAGCGCGGCTCGATCACCGAGCCGGTGCGCTGCGAAACGGGCAGCGTCAACGTGTGGTCCTTGATGGCGACGAGTTGGCCAAGCGCCTCCAGGTCCGCGAGGATCTGCTTGCGCGCTTCAAAGCGGTCGAGCCCGTCGTACTTCGTGCCGGTGTTGGCGATGCGTGCCTGCGCGTCCATGATGAGCGGCTGCGGCAGGTTGTGGCGCTGGCCGATCGCGAAGTCATTCGGATCATGCGCGGGCGTCACCTTCACGGCACCGGTGCCGAACTCAGGGTTCGCCCAATCGTCAGCAATGACGGGGATCTCACGACCCACCAGCGGCAGCACGAGCTTCTTGCCGATGAAGGCCTTGTAGCGATCATCTTCTGCGTTCACGGCCACAGCCACGTCGCCGAGCATCGTCTCAGGGCGCGTGGTCGCGATGGTGATCGAACCCGAGCCGTCAGCAAGTTCGTAGCGCAGATGATAGATGGAGCCGAGCTTCTCCTCGTTCTCCACTTCGACATCGGAGACAGCGGTGCCAAGCACGGGGTCCCAGTTCACGATGTACGCGCCGCGATAGATGAGGCCCTGCTCGTGCAGCTTCACGAAGACTTCGCGCACGGCGTGCGAGAGCTTGTCGTCCATGGTGAAGTACTCGCGCGACCAGTCCACCGACGCGCCGAGGCGGCGCATCTGGCCGGTGATGTAGCCGCCGTACTCCTGCTTCCAGCTCCACACGCGTTCGACGAACTCGTCGCGCGTGAAGTCGGTGCGCTGCTTGCCTTCAGCCTTCAGCGCGCGCTCAACCATCATCTGCGTGGCGATGCCGGCGTGGTCGGTGCCCGGCACCCAGACGCTGCGCTCGCCCTTCATGCGGTGCCAGCGCGCGAGAATGTCCATCTCGGTCTGGTTGAGCATGTGGCCCATGTGCAGGCGACCGGTGACATTAGGCGGCGGCAGCAGCTGTACAAAGGACTTCGTCGCGTTGTCCGCGGTGGAAGGGGTGGGGACGTCGAAGATCTTTTCGTCGACCCAGAAGTTCGCCCACTTGGTTTCAATGGTGGACGGGTCGTATGCCTTGGGAAGTTCGTGATTCATGCTCTTACAGGGTAGCAAGAGCAGGGCCCAGGGGTTGGGATCCAGGGCCCAGAGGCAGAGAAAGAGGCGAGACTCCGAAGAGTCCCGCCTGTGTTTTCTGGACCCTGAACCCTGGGCCCTACACCCTGTTTTAGAGTGGGTTCAGCTTCTTCAAGCCCTTCTTCGGCTTGTGCTTGCTGGAGCTTTCTTCGTCCTTGTCGAACGAAGGCGAGGCCTGCTTCTTCTTGTTCGGGTCCGCTGCCTGAGCCGGGTCCGTCTTCTTGCCCGCCAGCTCGTTCACCTGGTCGGGAGCCACTTCAGGCTTTTCAACCGGTGCGAGGTCCGTGGTGTTCTTCGGCTTCACCGTCGGCAGGCCATAGTTGTCGGCCGCTGCGGGCTTCGCACCGGTATCGCCACCGCCGGTGGAGATGATCTCCGCCCCGACGCCAGCACCACCGCCGCCTGAAGCAGCCGGGGTCGAGGGCGACATCTCGACGGAGCCGCCGGTGGAGTTGCCCGCGCCTGCTGCGGGTACATCTTCCAGCGTGGGCGTGCCGCCTGCCGTCGGAAGCGCTGCCTTCGGCGTCTCTGCCGGGGCCTCGCCTTCGGTTGCGGATGCCGCCGGCTTCGCCGTTGCAGCGGCGGCCGCAGCGTTGGGGTTCAACGCCATCGCGTACTCGTGCTCAAGATCGCTCTGCACCGTCGGCGCGGTCGTTGCCGGAGCATCTTCCAGTGGCGGCTCGCCGATCTGCGCCGCGGTCACGACGTCCGGCTTACGCAGCACGAGCAGTTCGAGGCGGTTGCGCAGGTTGTACTGCGCGCGGCTGCCTTCGAGCTCTTCGCTGGCGGCCAGTTGCTGCGGGGTCGGCGTCGGCAGCGGAACGCCCATGCCAACCAGGCGCTCCTTCGCGTCTTCGACGTGCGGCGCCGCCGCGTGCTCGGTCACCACACGCGTGTAAGCCGCTGCAGCCTTGCTGTCAAAAGCCTGTTCCAGCTTGGACTTCGCAGCCTCGGGCAGGCAGGCTTCCTTCACGCCGGGCGCGCAAACCGGGTGCGCGCGCACAATCTTTGCCTGCGCCGAGTAAGCGTCGCCGATGCCGATCAGCACGTCGTCCATGTGGCTGTACTGCGGATACGTGTCAACTACAGTCTCGTAGCGGGCGATCGATGCCGAGAAGTTATCGTGCATTCCATAGAACGCCGCGATGTTCGCCTCGCGCGTCGCCAGCACTTCCTGCACGTCGCGCAGCTTCTGGCGCGCTTCCTTCAGGATCGGCGCGGGAGCGTCCGGGTACTGCTTCAGCATGTTGCGGTATTCGTTTTCAGCGGAGATGGCCTTCGCGTAATCGCGGTCCGGCACATCCATCTGCTTGAAGTAGATATCGCCCACACGCATCTGCGCTTCGGCGGCTTCCGGCACGTTCGGGAAGAAGGTGATGAAGTCCTTGTACTCCTGCTCGGCCTGAGCCAGAGCAGCGGAGCCGCCTTCGCGGTACCAGCTATCGGCGATCGCCAGCTTGGCGCGCATCTGGTACTGCGAATCAGGGTAGGTGTTGAGCAGGGTCTGCAGGTCGAGGCGCGCCACTTCGAAGTGGCCCTTCTTCTCGAGCACAAGCGCCTTGTCATACAGCTGCTTATCGGGCAGCGTCGAGTCCTTGGCCGCAAGCGGATTGAACTTGTCGGTCTTGCGGAGCTCCTTCTTAGTGTCCTTCGTCTGCTGGACGCGGTCTTCCTTGGCGACCTTGGCGGCCTTCTGCTTCTTCGGCTGCTTGGGGCCACCGGCAGAGAGTCGTGTCTCCTGGGTGGGCTTCGCCGGGGTGTCGGTGGACTGCTGTGCAGGCGCGGGTGTCGTGGCTTCCTGCGCGTGGAGCGCCACGGGCAGCAGCGCAAAACCGGAAGCGAGCGTCAGCACCATGGCCGAGCGGCGGAAGATCGGGGAGGAAAACATCATCTGCGGAAGAACCTCAAAATCGGACGGGCGGCAAAATGCACGCACGACGCTTCGTTCCATTCTAAATCGCGGCGGAAATTCGCGCTGAGAGTTGGACGAAGCGAGGCGCAGAAATGTATCGGAAGGATTTAGGCCGATTCCCCGGCCGCCGCGCGGGCAATCTTCAGAAACTCGCGCGCATTTTCGACCGTTTTACCGGGCTGGAAGATCGCCGAACCGGCCACGAGCATGTCCGCGCCCGCGTCCACGACGGACGCAACCGTATCATTCGCCACGCCGCCGTCGACCTCGATGCGGAAGTTCAGGCCCTGCTCCTCGCGAATATGCGCGAGCAGACGGATGCGGTCCACGGCGCGCGGCAGGAACTTCTGCCCGCCGAAGCCGGGGTTCACGCTCATGACGAGCACATGGTGCACCATGGGAAGCACCTCGGCGAGCATGCCGATGGGCGTTGCGGGGTTCAGCACCACGCCGGCCTGGCAGCCATGGTCGATGATGTGCTGCAGCGTGCGATTGAGGTGCGGGCAGGCTTCCACCTGCACGGAGATCATGTCTGCGCCCGCCTTGGCGAACTCGGGGATGAACGCGTCGGGGTTCTCGATCATGAGGTGGCAGTCGAGTGGCAGCTTGGTAACGGCGCGAACGGCCTTCACGACCGGCGGCCCGAAGGTGATGTTCGGCACAAAGTGTCCGTCCATGACATCGACATGCACGATGGTGCCGCCGCCCTCTTCGGCCAGCTTGATTTCGTCGGCCAGATGCGCAAAGTCCGCTGCGAGAATCGAAAACGCCAGTTCAACCATAGGCGTTCAGTTTAGCAAGCGGATGTTTCAGCGCGTAGCCGTCTCTTGGCTCTTGGCAGGCTATTTCTTCTGAGGGCAGAGAATTACAGTCCCGCGAGGTAGAGTCGTTTCGCCTGCATGCAAAATACGGACGGCTTGCCCTGCCACTTCTACTGTGACTCGGGCGCAAAAGTATCCTTGACTGAAAATTTCATCAGGGTTTTTCCCGGGGTCATCCGCACGACGATGAGCCTGCATGAACGTATAGTCGCTTTCCGTGATCTTCATGTCCGACCAAAGGTACATGGTCTGGATATTGAAGGAGGCATTCTTCCCGTGGGTCGCATAAGCGCGGGAGATCGGAAATGAACCCGGTCCCGTGTGAGTTTGAGATCTAGGGAAGTCCCGCCATCCAAACCATAGGTTGGTCAATGTCGAGAGGGACATGAACGTGCCAAGAGCCCAGAGCATGCCACATGCAAAGGCAGCCCTGACGATATTCCACCAACGCACCGCCCTCCAGACATGAATCGCGAAACTGATGCCAGCGATTGCTGCTATCCCAGCAATCCAAAAAATGGCTTTCAATGCATCATCGTGGCTCGGAGCGAGTTCAGTGGTGTTGTCAGCAAGAACTCCCAGACCTTTGAAGAGAAGAACGAGTGCGAGCGGAATAGCAAATGCGACAATGCTCGGCCGTATCTTTTCGTGAAGCTTTTTCTCAGGGGCAGGAGCCGGTGTATCCAATGAATCCATCATGACGTGTTGCTCCTACAAGAGTTCCCGCAGCTTCGCTAACCGCGTATGTTCCAGATCATCGCGATAGAACATGTTGTAGGTGTCGAACGGAATCAGGCGCTTGCCGTCCGGATGTGCGATGTGGACGCAGGTCTTCTTGATCGAGCGCAGGTCAAAGCTTTGTGCGTCGATGAAGTTCACGATGAGGATGCGGAAGAGGTTCGCGTAACTCAACTCCGGCGCCGCCACCTGCGGCAGGCAGCAGAGCAGATCGTGCAGCTTCGTGGCCTGCGCCTGCGGCGAGTGGTTCGTGGAGAAGACCTTGAAGATCGCCTCATGCACGCCGGCGTCCTGCTCGTAGATGATCGTGTTGCGCCCGGCGTTGATCAGCACCTCCGGCGGCACCATGCCCGTGAGCGGCACGACCTTATCGCCGAGCTTCATCGCATAGCCCATCGCGAGTGAGTCAGGATGGCACGGCACGGGGATGATGTCCTCCGGCGCGAAGACCGGGCTCTGTTCGAGAATGCGCCGACGCACTTCGGTCAACGTCAGGCGATGCTCGGCGGCTTTGAACTGCGTGAGGCGACCGGCTTGCTGCACCGGTTGAAACGTAACGCCGCGCACGCAAGGCTGCTGCAGGGCGAAGTCGATGATCGCGCCAAGCTCGCCATCGTTCACGCCCCGCTCTACGGTGACGACGAGTGTTGTCGAAACGCCGAGGGCATTCAACTTCGCGAGCGCCTTCTCGCGGATGTGGCGCAGGTCCGCGCCGCGCAGTTGCATCAACGGATCGCGTTGCAGCGAGTCGAATTGCAGATAGAGTTCGAAGTCCGGCATGTACTCGGCGATGCGTTCGGCGAAGCCTTCCTCGGTGGCGATGCGAATGCCGTTGGTGTTCACCATCAGGTGCTTGATGGGCCGCTTCTTCGCCGCATCGAGCACAGCAAAGAACTCAGGATGCAGCGTCGGCTCTCCGCCGGAGATCTGCACGATGTCCGGCTCGAGTTCATTGCTCACCACGGCGTCGAGCATCGCTTCAATCTGCTCCATCGTGCGGAAGGTTGGCCGATGCGGTCCGCTGTCGGCATAGCAAACGGGGCAGGTGAGGTTGCACGCATCGCAGATCTCGATGAGCGACAGGCACGAGTGCTGCTCGTGATCGGGGCAGAGCCCGCAGTCGTACGGGCAACCGTGTTTGATCGGCGTGTTGTAGTGCTGTGGCATCTCAGGATGCTTCAGGAAGACCTCGCGGCAACGCTTGTAGTAGTCGATGTCGTCGGCCATGAGCACGCGCTCGAAGCCATGCTCGGGGCAGCGCTTCAGCATGAAGACCTTCTCGTCTTCAAAGACGATCTTCGCGTCCACGCGGCGATAGCACGTGGTGCAGAGCGAGACCGCGGAGTCGTAGTAGAGGTAAGGACGTGTCTGTGCCATTTACTTCCTGCTATCCATAATGAGCGCGATAACCAACCAAAGTATTCCGATGATGAAGCCAAGGATGGAGGCAAAGAAGAGGAAGAGTCCCAGGTGAACGGCCCATGCTCCTATCCTGCTTGGGTCGCGAGCGCTTGCACCACAGAGTCCGAAGGAAACGAGGAAAGCTGCAATTGAAGCCGCGATCAGAATCGCAGGAAGCATTGCAGAGGATCGCCTCTCCGGAGGAGGGGTATAGGCCGTTGGCGGTGGTGTCGTCATGCATCAAGCTCCTGAGTAGCGTGTGCGTGCGGTTGTTGCTTGTGGCCGAACTCTCCAAGCGCGAGTGCGATCACGCCTGCGAGACACGCCCATTGAATCACATTGAGAGCGCCGGCCATGGGCCGCGGCTTGAGGAAGTCGATGGCGAATCGCCATGCAAGATACGCGAGCAGAAAGAGGCGAAAGGTTCGTCCTTCGCGATGCGGCTTTGCGTTGAAGCGATGCAACGCCCACGCCAGCGCGAGCAGAAAGACGAGCTCGTAAAGCTGTGTGGGATGCCGCGGAATGCCATCGCCGAAGTTGACTCCCCACGGTAGCGATGTCGGCTTGCCATACGTGTCGTCAGCGAGCCCGGCGAAGAAGCAGCCGATGCGTCCGATCGCAATGCCGAGCGCGAGCGGCACGGCAAAGAGGTCGCCAGTGCGCGAGCGAATGTGCAGCATCCACTTCGCGGCTTCGACCACAAGCCACCCACCGAGTAGACCGCCCACGATCGTCTTGCCTCCGCTCATCGCGAAGAACGCGCGCCCATGAAAGCCAAGCTGCGGAGCGTCTTCTGCGATGCCGAGGAGCCGCGCGCCAACAAGCGCGCCGACGGCTGCAGCCGCGATAATCAGCCACCGATGTTCGTCGTTGAGGCGATCACCTTGCTGCGCGCGCAGGTGTTTGTAGACGCGATAGCCCACAACGTAGGCGAGCGTTTCAAACACCGGGTGCAGCTCAGGCTTCGGCAGGAAAGACATCACGAGGGTTGTTCGTTAGCATCGCACATCTCGCGGAGAGATGCGGGATCGGCACTATGGCTGCGGCGCGTCCGTAGCTTTGCGTGTGCGCTTGCGTTTCGGCAGCACAGGCACAACACGCTCCACGTCTTCGCGTCCTTCATGCAGTACCTTGGTCTTCATCGCAGCAGCGGCTTCGCGATCTACGGGCGCCGCTTCCTTCGGCGGACCTAGCACGACGCGCGCCGCACCGTTCAGGATGCGACGCACCGGCCACGAGCCATCCGCGTTCGGCAAAAAGACTTCGCCTGCACGCTGCTTCTCGGGCCGGTAATACCAACGGCGAAAGAGCGCGAGGAAGTCGCACATCACGGCGATCGATACCTCCGCGTTTGCCTCGCCTTCGAGCTTTGCAAGCAGCGCACGCACGCGCTCCTCTGGCGAGAGCGAAACCACAGCTTCGCCTTCTAAGCCCTGAGCCTTGGGCCCTGGGCCCTCCTCTACGAGAGGAACAGCCGCGAGCATCAGCGGTTGTGCGAACAGTGAAGAACCCACCGCCGTTTGCTCGCGAACAGCGCGTACGCCCAGCGTGGAGAGCCGCTGCGGGCCGACGATCTCGCCGTGTTCCAGCAGGAAGACCGCGGCTTGTTCATGCGACGCGTCTGCACCTTCGCTTGCGGCTTGCTGCAGCACGAGCACGCGCAGCATGTTCACAGGGCGCACGAGTTCATCGGCTTGTATGGCAGCCGCTTTCACGCGCTCATACTTTGCGTGGAGTTCCGCTGCGCGCTCGAAGTCCATGTCTTCACTCGCGGCATCGCGCTCCTTTGCGATCTCTGCGAGCATCGACTCGCCCCGCGTGGCGAAAAACGCGCGCACCGCTTCGGCTTCAGCCGCATACTCATCTGCGGTGCACGCGGCCTTGCAAGGCTCCATGCACTTCTTCATCTCGCCGTACGCGCAGCCAGGATGGTCCGGATGCACCTGCAGATCTTCATGGCAACGCCGCAGCTTGAAGAGGTCGAGCACGCCATCGCAATAGCGCTCTGCGGCGGCCCGCGAAGGGAAGGGGCCGAAGGTGGTGGCCAGTGCTTTCGCGCTCAGCTTGTTCGTCACGTACACACGCGGATGTTCGTGCGCGAGAGTGACGCGAAGAAACGCTGGCGCATACAAGCGCAGACGCTTGCGTGCTTGCTCTTCACCGAAGGTCGCGCGCGTCGCGCAATAGAGCAGCAAGGTGGACTCAAACTCCGACCCCGTTGCGGTCCATTCAATGAAGCGCACACGATTGCGCAGGTTCAGTCGCTTCGAGGCAACGACTTGCTCAGAGCCATCAGCAGCGAAGGTCGTTTCAGGCGGCGCGAGCAGGCGCTTCAAGCGCCGACGTACATCCGCCGCGCGTGTCAGATAGGGTTCGCCGCTTTCGCCGCGCAGCGCAAACACGCCCGGGCCTGCCACGATGGGGCGCAGCACTTCGATGGCCGTCTCCGGCGTGAACTCTACGCGATGCTCGAAATGAAACTCCGCAGCCACAGCAAGGATTTTAGCGGTTGCTGCTGCTGATTCGCAGTCTCAACCGATGTTCGTCGTGGTTGTTTCTACAGCGGGGCTATGTCATTCACGCTCGGCAAGCCTGCCGAAACTATCGGTGAGGCATGAACGGTAGGGCATGGCTTTAGCCATGCCATCCATGGCGAAAAAGAATCGGCTTCAGCCGCTGAGGTCACGTTGACATGCACCTCAGCGGCTGAAGCCGTCCTTGATCCCCGCTCTTCATGGCACGGCTGAAGCCGTACCCTACCGTTCATACCTCACGCAGAAATCGGCTATGCAGCTGCGTTACCGCGGCAACTGTCCGCGAATCGCATCGTCCAGCGTGATGTGGTTCTTGTCGAGCAAATCGCCGAGTGCATGATCCAGCTCGATGCGCGCCTTCATCCAGTTCGAACGCGCTGCAATCTCCGTCGACTTCGCCTGTGCGAGATACGCTTCATTCTGCAGCACCGCAAGGTCGGTCGACTGACCTACGCTCAGCTTGTCCTTCTCGGCATCAAGAAGCTGCTCCTGATACTGACGGCTCGATGTCGCCGCCTGGTACGCCGCGCGGGCCGTGTCGAGAGCGACGACCGAAGTCTCGATCTGCTCACGCACCTGCGCGTTCAGCTTCTCCACATGAGCCTGCACCTGACGAAGCTGAATCTCATCGCGAGCAGCGTCGGACTCGGCCACACGATTGCGCAGGGGCAACGTCAACTGCACGCCCGCCTGATAAATCGTTGCGACGCGCAAGCCGCCTGTCGCCAGCGACGTCGGTGTCGTCGGAATACCCGTGCCTGCGGAGCCGAGCACATCGTACGTCTGCTCGCTGGAGCCACGCGTCTCCACGTTGCCGTAGAGATTGAGTTGCGGCAGCGCAGCGCTGTGGCTGCCCTTCAGCGCAAGCCGGCCGGCGTCCACCTGCAACTGCGCCTGCGCGTAGTCCGGGCGACGTGCGATGCTCGCAGCAACCATGCTGGGCACATCGAGATCGTCATCCGCATCGGGCACGTGGATGTGATCGGTCGGCACGATGCTGTCGAACTGCTGCTGGAATACCGGCGATGCTGTGCGCAAAAGCTGATCCCGCAGAATGATCTCCTGCTGCTTGTAAAGGCCCTGTGCCTGCACCAGATCGAAGCGGCTCGAGCTTTCAAGTGCACGCACACGCGTGAGCTCGATCGGCGCAAGCGTACCGAGTTGCTCCTGCGCTTCATCGTCTTCGCGGAGCTTCGTCGCTGCACGCAGCGACTCCTGCTTCACCAGCACGTTCTCGCCGAGCGAGGCGAGATCGAAGTACAAACGCGATACGCCGTAGATCGTGTCCATCACCTGCTGCTCAAACACAAGGCGTGAAATTTTGCGGTTCGTCTGCGCGATGCGAATGAAGCGGCGGTTCACACCCGTGCCCGCGCCGCGCAGCAGCGGCTGCGTGAAGGTCACCGAGGTGCTCGGACGGCTGAACGGATCCCAGTTCGACGTGGAGCCGTAGATGACTGACGAGTCGTTGTTGCCGATGGCCGTGAGCTGGCCGCCGGTGGAGAAGCCCTGCATGTACGCGATGTTCAGCGCGGTATAGTCGAGCGAACCCGGCTGCGTGGTGCTCGCCGTGGAGGTTGTGCCGGTTGTGCTCGTGAGCGTAACGGTGTTCTGCCGACGCAGCCAACCACCCGTCGCAATGAACTGCGGATCGAAGAGCGGAAGGTTCGCGCCCGCAGAGTATGCAAAGCCTGTGGTGCTTTGGGAGAGTGACTTCGATGCCTGCGTTGTCGAGTTGAGACTCGTCAGGTCGGTGACAGTCGGCGTTGTGGGATTGCTGTTCGCCGTAGCTGCGTTGAGCAGCGGCGAGCCCGGACCGCCCACGCCCACAGGCGTTTCGTTCACGGTGTAGTCGATGCCGCGCAACGTACCGCCGCCCTTGGCGCGTACTTCATCCGTAGCGCCGAGCACGAGGTTGTAGCGCTCTGTCTCGACGTCGAGATTGTTCTCCAGCGCGAGAGCGATGGCGTCTTCAAGCGAGAGATAGAGCTTGCTGTCGCGGATCAACGACTGCAGACGCGTGCCATCGCCTGCGAAGAGCGGCGGCACCACGGGCGCGTGATACGGACCGAGGAAACCGAGCGTCTTCGGCAGCAGACCGCTCGCACTGTCACGCGCAGGCAGCGTGCCGTTGTTGCTCACTGCGGTGACCTGTGGAGAAGGCGCATCGGGCGTCTTCGCCGGCGCCGCCAGCGGAGATACCGTCGGCTCCTTCGCCTGTGTCGACGAAGTGGCCGCAGCGTCAGGGCCGGGAGGCACACTACGCTGCGTCGGTGCGGGGCTCAGCGCGGGGAAGTTGCCTTGCTGCTGTGGCAACGCAGGCGAAGGGTTCTGCGCCAACGCTGCCACAGGCAGCGCAAGCGCTAACGTCGCAAGGACCGGCGCCGCGAGCGGGAGACGAACGCGTGGACTCATGGCTTGGCCTCACTCTGCTGGCCGGACTTGCCCTTACCCTGCTGGCCCTGCTGTTGTTGCTGTTCCTGTCCTTCCACGCCGTTGTTCACCAGCCCCTGGTTGCCGTACTGCGAGTTGTTGCTCTGCGGCTTGGTGGGCTGCGGCGTGAGTGCCTTCTGCTCGGTGCTGTTGTTCTGGTGCACCTTCACTTCGCGGCCATCGGTCACGTCGTCGGTCACCGTCGCAACGACGAGATCGCCATCGTTCAGGCCGCCGAGCACTTCCACGGCCGTGCCGAGATCGCGGCCGATCACGATGGGCGTCATGCGGATCTTGCCATCCTTCACTACGGCCACCATCGAGCGGTCCTTACGAATGATGATCGCTTCACCCGGCACCATCAGCGGCGTTTGCGCGCCAGATACCGGCGGGAACGTCGCGATGACGTACATGCCGCTCAGCAGCTTGCCCTGCGAGTTGTCGACCTGCACCTCGGTCAGCATCGTGCGCGTGTTTTGGTCGATGGACGAAGCCGTGCGCGTCACGTCGCCTTCGAAGATGCGATCGGGAAACTCCTGAAAGGTGCACTTCGCCTTGGTACCCACATGCACCGCAGGAGCATAGCCTTCTGGCACGCTGACCAGCACGCGCAAACGCTGCACCTGCGCGATGGTGAAGAGCGGTCCACCCTGACCCGGCGACTGCGCCGACGTCGCAGCGGTGCTGCCGCTGCCGCTGGAGCCGCCGTTGTTCGAGCTTGCGGCCTGCGACGTGCCACCTGCGGACGAGTTTTGCCCAACGGGAGGCGCCGAGGAAGCTGCGCCCGAAGCGCTGCCTCCTGCACTGATCAGTGCGCCGGTATCAACGTTGCGCTGCGTCACTACGCCGTCAAACGGAGCGCGCACATTCTCATACTCCTGCAGAGCGACGATGCGTTGCAGGTTTGCGCGGAACGCGTTGATGTTGCGCGCTGCAGCGGCCACGTTCGCCAACGACTGCGAGTACGCTGCTTCCTGCTGATCGCCTTGTTGACGGGAGAAGACGCCCTTCTTCACCAGCACGCGATAGCGCTCCACCGTAACCGTGTCGAGAGCGAGTTGCGCCTTCTGGTTCTCGTACTGCTGCTGCGCCTGCTGAAGCTGCTCGCGCGCCTGGGCCACTTGTGCATCGAGGTCAGGAGCATCGATGACCGCGAGCAGCTGGCCCTTCTTCACGTGGTCGCCGATGTCGACCTTGTAGTTGCGCAGATAACCGCTGGCACGCGCGTAGACATACGCCTGGTTCAGCGGAATGCTGGTGCCGGGCAGCGAGAGACCGTTCGCTGCGGTGTCGTGCTTGATCTGCACCACATCCACGATCGGCTTGTCGTTCTTCTCATCCTTCGCGCGCTTGTCGATCTCGTGATTGCGCAGCAGGCGAGGGATGCCACCTATAAGCAGCACAATGAGGAAGAGCACCACGAAGAGGAAGATGCCAACGTAGAGCGGGCGTCGATTCTTCGGCGGATGGATCTCTTCACGCAGCGGCTTGTGGTGCTTCTTCGCGCTGGAGTTCGCGTCTTCAAAGTTGTGGCCGACGCGGCGATCGTCGAGTGAATTCGGATCGGCAAAGGCTTCTCCGACCTTCGCCGGATCAGTCTCTTCCGGCCAGGGCAGCTTCTTTTCGTCATCATGCATGTTCTGTTCGTTGCTCATCAGGCGTGCTGCTCCTGCGGTCCTTGATTGTCGTTACGAGTCACTTGCGGTTGGCCGGTGGAGGGATCAAGCGGCACATGCGGAGGCATGTGGTCGGGATCGTTCTCGTGATACTCCTCTTCGACCAGATACGTGTAATCCTTCGGCGGCGCGCCCTTCAGCAGCGAGTAAATCGTCGGCACCAGGAAGAGCGTGCTGACGGTCGCAAACAGCAGGCCGCCGATCACAGCGCGACCCAGCGGCGCGTTCTGTTCGCCGCCTTCGCCGAAGGCCAGCGCCATCGGCAACATGCCGATGATCATCGCCAACGCAGTCATCAGCACCGGACGCAAGCGCGTATGGCCTGCATTCAGCGCCGCGTCGTACTGGCTCTTGCCCGCAAGGCGTTCATCGTTGGCGAACACGACCATCAGAATCGAGTTTGCCGTCGCCACGCCGATGGTCATGATCGCACCCATCAGCGACGGCACACTGAAGGTCGTCTGCGTAATGAAGAGCATCCACAAGATGCCGCAGAACGCGCCCGGCAGCGCCATCAGGATGATGACGGGATCCAGCCACGACTGGAAGTTCACCGCCATCAGCAGGTAAACCAGGCCGATGGCGAAGATGATGCCAACGCCGAGGCGGATGAACGACTCATTCATCGTCGCCACTTCGCCGCGCACCGTGATCGTCGTCGTCTTCGGCAGCGTCTTCTGCGTGTCCGCCACAATCTTGTTGATCTCATCGGCAACGCCGCCGAGATCGCGACGGTCCACATCCGCGTAAACGTCATACGTCGGCTGAATGTTGTAGTGGTTCTCGACGATCGGCGTCAGGTCGCGGCGAAACTTCGCGAGGTTGCCCAGCAGCTGCGATGAGTTGCCAGCCGCCGTCGTCACAGGCGTCTGCGAGAGCGCAGGCAGTGAGTCGATACGATACTGCGGCGTCTGCGTCACGATCTGGTAGTTCACTTCGTTCTTCGGGTTCAGCCATTCGTTCGGCGCGGTCTGGCCTGTACCCGTCAACGAGATCAACGTGGACTGCGCCACGTCCTGCTGCGTCAGCCCGAGCTGTCGCGAGCGCGAGCGGTCCACATCGATATGCATCGTGGGGAACGCGACGCGCTGGTGAATGTGGACGTCCACCGCACCCGGAATCTCGGCGATCTTGTTCTTCAGCTCGAGCGCGATCTTGTAGTTGCCTTCACCGTGTCCGGTCACCTGAACGTCAATCGGCGCGGGCAGGCCGAAGTCGAGAATCTGGTTGGTGATGTTCGCAGGCGTGAAGAAGAATTCGCCATCAGGGAACTTCACCTTCAGGTCGTCACGCAGCTTGCGCATGTACTCCTGCGTGTCCTTCTTGCCGGGCTTCAACGCGATCTGAATATCGCCATCGCCGTTGGAGATGGTGGATGAGTTCGTAAACGCCAGATTGATGCCCGAGTTCGGCAAGCCAATGTTGTCGAGGATCAACTCGACGCGCTCTGCAGGAACGACGCGGCGAATCTCCGCTTCGATGCTCGCGAAGTACTGCTCGGAGTCTTCAATACGCATACCCTGCGGCGGATTCACGTGCAGGTTCATCTGGCCGGAGTCCACGTAAGGGAAGAAGTCGCGACCGATGAAGAAGATCATCGGCAGTGAAATCACAACGAGCGCAGCGAAGAGCACCAGCGTGAGCTTCGCGTTTTCGAGGCACCAGTTCAGACCACGCATGTACTGACGCTGCATGCGCTCGAACTGGTGATCGAACTTCATGTGCCAGCGCCAGACGAAGTTGCGCTTGGCCTCGCGCTCGCTCTCACCCGGCGTCTGGTAAAGATGAATTTCCTTCTTCAGCAGGAAGTGCATCATCGTCGGCACGATAGTGCGCGAGAGGAAATAGCTGGCCATCATCGCGAACGCCACAGCTTCCGCCAGCGGCGTGAAGAGGAACTTTGCCGCGCCGGTGAGCAGCACAACCGGGATGAACACGATGCAGATGGAGAGCGTCGAAACAAACGCCGGCGCCGCTACCTGTTGTGCGGAGTCGAGAATCGCGCGCGTCAGCGGCTTCTTCTCTTCCATGTTGCGGTGCGTGTTTTCAATCTCTACCGTCGCGTCGTCGACGAGGATACCGACCGCGAGCGCCATGCCGCCGAGCGTCATCACGTTGATCGTTTCGCCCAGCGCGGAGAGGATGATGAGCGAGGTCGCGATCGAAAGCGGAATCGAGGTGCAGACGATCAGCGTCGAGCGCCACGAGCCGAGGAAGAGCAGAATCATCAAGCCCGTCAGCGCAGCGGCGATGCAGGCTTCACGAACGACCTCTTCAATCGATGTACGCACGAAGAGCGACTGATCGAAGAGCGGTGTGATCTTCAGATTGCCCAGGCCCGCAGTGAGCTGCGGAATCATCTTCTTCGTGTTGGAAACGATGTCGAGTGTGGAGGTCTGACCGTTCTTCAGCACCGTGAGCAGAGCGGCGCGCTTGCCGTTCTCGCGCACGATGTTCGTCTGCACCGCATAGCCCATGTGGACCTGCGCGACGTCCTTCACGTAGACCAGAGCACCGTTGCTGGCGCGGATGGGGAGATCGTTCAGCGCAGAAAGTTCATCGGGGCTGGAGTTCGTCTTGACGACATACTCACGCGAGCCGAGACGCGCCGTACCCGCGGGGAGAATCAGGTTCTGCTGCGAGATCGCGGTCGAAACATCGGTGGCCGAAAGATGGTGCGCGAAGAGCAGGTTCGGGTCGGTATCGACCATTACCTGCTTTACCTTGCCGCCGAAGGGCAGCGGAACACTGGCACCCTTTACGTTCGCCAGACGAGGACGCACGAACTGCAGGCCATCGTCGTAAAGGTCAGCCTCGCTCAGGCCTTCACCGCTCAGCGACATCTGCAGAATCGGCACCGAGGACGCGTCATACTTCAGCACGAACGGCGGGTAGCTTCCCGGCGGCAGTGTGCGCAGCACGGTCTGCATGATCGCAGTCACCTGCGAGAAGGCCAGCTCTACTTTCACGTTCGGCTGGAAGAAGACCTTGATGATCGAAACGCCCTGATAGCTCTGGCTTTCGGTGTGCTCCATGTCGTTGACCGTGGTGGTCAACGCACGTTCGGCGACCGTAACGATACGCCCTTGCATTTCATCGGGTGTCAGACCGGAGTAGGTCCACACCACCGAGACGACGGGGATGTTGATGTACGGAAAAATGTCCTTCGGTGTCTCAATAGCCGAACCGATGCCCAGCAGGGCAATCAGCAGGGACAGGACAACGAAGGTGTAGGGACGGCGTAGCGCCAGTCGTACGATCCACATCCAGCAGGCCTCAAGAGAAAGAAAATACTGCTTGATGAGACGCAAAACCAGACATACAAGTCGCGCCGAATTTTCAGATGTGTCTCATCGGTAAAACAGAACGGCCGCCAAAGCTGGCGGCCGTTGCTGCTCGAGCGCGAAAACTAGGCCTTCTTGGCCTTTTCGAAGCGCTTGTTCACTTCTGCCCAGTTCACCACGTTCCACCATGCCGCAAGGTAGTCGGGGCGCTTGTTCTGGTACTTCAGGTAGTACGCGTGCTCCCAAACGTCGTTGCCGAGAATGGGGTAGAGGCCGTCCGAGAGAGGCGAATCCTGGTTCGGCTTCGTCACGATCTCCAGCTTGCCGCCCTTGAACACGAGGAAGCCCCAGCCCGAGCCGAACTGCTTGGCGGTCGTCTCGTTGAACTTCGTCTTGAACTCTTCAAAGGTGCCGAAGTCGGCCTTGATCTGCTCAGCGACCGCGCCCGTCGGCTCGCCGCCGCCGTTCGGTCCCATGATCTCCCAGAACATGGTGTGGTTCACGTGGCCGCCACCGTTGTTGCGAACGACGGTGCGCACATCTTCGGGCACCGCAGCGAGGTCGCTCACGAGCTCTTCGGGCGTCAGCTTGCCGAGCTCAGGGTGCTTCTCCACCGCGCCGTTCAGGTTCGTCACGTAGGTCTGGTGGTGCTTGTCGTGATGAAGCTTCATCGTCGCTTCGTCGATCGTCGGCTCCAGCGCCGTGTAGTCGTAAGGCAGTGCAGGCAGTTCAAACGCCATCGTGGTGACTCCTTCTCGTCGGTTCAGAGGTTGTGACAGCGGAGCTGTCTCTAAGGGGCCCGAGCGCGTCGCGACCCAAAACCTTCTCGTCAGGGTTGGATGCACGTTCCGCATTCCGCGACGCAACAAGGTTGAGGGTATCGCAAGTGGCTGAGGGCGTTGATGACAACGCCGGAAATCGCGGGCTAAGGCTCCAGGCTAGGGCTCAAGCACAATCTCGCACTTGCCGCTGCCGCAGTTCACCATGCCGGTGCGCACGAGCTTCGCGTTCGAGCCCTCGGGGAAGAGCTTCGAAAAGTCCGCCGCCTTCAACATGCCATCGGCCCCACCCACGGCCTTGGCGGTCGTCGGCTCATCGCGCTCCACCTTGCCGTGCGAAAGCAGCAGGCGATACTCCGCCGTCATCTTCGGCCCGTTGTAGCTGCCCAGCGGGAAGGTGCGATCGTCCTGTTCGGCCTTCCGGCCGGTTGCGACATGCGGCTGCTTCAGCGCATCGTCCAGCTCGTCGAGATGCTTCCGCACCTCTTCGTGGTGCTGTCCCATGTAGCCCGCGAGGATGTAGGTCCGCGCTTCCTTCACCTTGCCTTCGCGGTAAAGGATCCAGCCCATCGTGTCCCACGTGGCGGAGAGCAGCGAGCTCTTCTGGTTGAGCGTCGCGGGGTTCTCGTCAAGCGTCCACGACTGCGTCTCCTCGTCCATGCGCTTCAGCGCGAGGCGCACCTTCTCGTCATCCAGCGGAAGGTCCAGCTTGGCATCGGCGAGCGAGTAGGCGGCGTCGTTCATCAGGCCCGGATCGTCGGTTTCCTTCAGCAGTGCGAGCATCGTCTTCTCGCCCTCGGCGTTCTGGCCAGCCTTCAGTTGCGCATTGCCCAGCACGAGCCGACGCGTCTGCTTGAGCTCAACCTTCGCGTCCTCCGGGGTGTTGTCGATGGACTTCTGCGCGGTCTTCGCGGCCTCGGCATATTGCTTGTCCTGGAAAAGGTAGTTCGTCAGGCCCGCCCACGCATTCGCGTTCGTGGAGTCTGCAGCGGTGTACTGACGCATCGTGGCGATCGCATCTTCGTGGCTCTTCGGCCATTGCGCTTCGGCGATCGCGCCGTAGACAAACGTCTCATTCGGATACAGCGCGAGTTCCTTGCGATAGTTCTCCACGGCTTCGTTGTTCTTGCCGCGCAGGATGGCGACAAAACCATAGGCGAGCCACAGACGTCGTGCCTGCGGATCAGCTTCCTTCGCCTGCTTCAACAAGGACTCTGCGCCCTTCACATCCATCTTGCGGGCAGCGTCAAAGGCCTGTTGCACGAGGTCTTCGGTTTCCTTCGCGGTGACGTGACCGCTGGCCGCACCCGCCGCGCGGGCCTTGCCATCAGCGCCGGGGCGGATGAGCTGGATGTAGCGATCGAAGCCGAGGTCGCAGTCGTCCTGCCACTTCTTGTAAGCCTTCCACTCGCTCACCGGAACATGCGTTTCAAAGGTCTGCACGATGCGCTCGGAGTACACGACGCCATCGTCGAACCGATACGTCTGGTCATAGCTTCCCCAGTGCGCCTTCTGGTGGATCGCCTCGGGCAGCTCCACCGTCCAGCCTGCGGGCAGCTTCATCTCCGAGCTCGACTTCGAGGTCGCAGGCGCGCCGAGGTTGATCGAACGCGTCGGCGGGTCCTTGTCATCGACGCGCGGCAGAGACACCGGCGCCAGCTGCGGAATCGTCTTCAGATGCTCCCAGTCGCCGGCCTTCTCGCGGTGGTAGTCCACATCGATCGTGAAGGGCGAAGAGGTATCTTCGGGGCGGCTGAACTGCGTGTGCGTCGCCTCGCCGGAGTAGCCCAGCGAGTTCATGATGCGCTTGCCGACCTCTTCATACTGCGCGGGCGCAACCGAGTGGATCGCCTCGCGGATCGAGATCTCGTTGTCCGAGCGGAAGCTCATGTGGATGTGCGATTCGCTGATGCCATCGGCGTTCATCGAACCCTTCGCGGTCCACGTATCGATCGACGGGAAGGGCAGGTCCTTCGGCGTCTTCATCAGCACGGCGTCGCCCTTGTCGGGGATCACGAGCGCCTGCTTGTCGCGCAGCACGAAGAGCAGCGCCTTGTACGGCGCGACCTCCTGCGTGGAGTCCAGCCAAACCTCCTCGTCGCCCACCTTCACACGATTGATCGCGTGGTTGAACGCCGAGGGCGAGGGAACCGCTTCGTTGATGCGGATGTTCGCGCCGATCAGCACGGCGTCCGGCGTGAAGCCCGCTGCGCGCAGCATCGCGATCAGCAGCGTGGCCTTGTCCTTGCAGTCGCCATACTGGTTGTGCAGCACGTCGACAGCTTCGTGCGGCTGAAAGCGGCCTACACCAAACGACACGCCAATGTAGCGCAGGTTCGTCGCCACAAACGCATAGATGGCCTGCGCCTTTTCGGCCGGGGTCTTCATGTCTTTGGTCAGTTCGGCGGCCTTGGCCTTCACCTCGTCGTCCGGCTGCGTGCGCTGGCCTTCCAGGCTGCGATACCAGGCACCCACTTCGGCCCAGCTTCCAAAGGTCGTCCATGAAATGTCCGGGAGCTTGCCTTCTTCATCGTCCTTTTCTTCGTCGGCGGTCAGCACCTTTTCCTGCTTCAACTTCTTTGCCTTCGCGGCTTCATCGCCGGTCGTGGCCTTCAGTTGAACGTGGTGCCAGTGGTAAATCTTCGTGTCGCCTTCGGTCGTCACCTTGGGCTGATCGCTCACGCTGGGGTTCGTCCAGACGGTGGCTTTCTTGCTGGCAGGCACGCGCAGCTCGAGGTTGTCATCGAGTGACACCACTTCCTCGCCGATGAAGCTGGAAGCGCCCCAGAAATGGTTCGGCGCTTCGGCGCGCGTGGTCACCACGCGAATCTCCCACTCCAGCGTGTCGCCCACGCGCAGGTTCTTCACGGGCAGTTGCGCCTGCTTCAAATCGCTGTAGAACGGTGCTTCGCGTGTCACCTGCTCAGGCTGCTCGATCACGTCCTTCACGGGCGTTTCGGTGACGGAGCCATCGGGGTGGTGCACGCGAACGTAGTGCATCTCCACGTGCTCGCTGGCAGAGGCAAACTGCGTGCTCACCACGCCGAAGGTCCGCAGCGAAGCCTCGGACTGCAGACGCACGGCGACGGTGTGATCACGATATCCGGTGCCGTCCGCGTTGAAGCTGTAGACCCACGAGGACTTCATGACGACGAAGGACTCCGCGCCATAGCTGTCCTTGCTGCCAGCGGTCGTCACCGCGGCCTTGGCGGCATCAGCGGCTGAAGCTGTAGGGCGCGGCAGGGCATCGCCCTTGCTGGCAGGAGTGCGGGAGGGCGACTGCGGGGCCGAAGGAGCGTTCTGGGCCACCGCCAAAGGCGACAGCAACCACAGCAAAGCCACGGGCAAAGTGCTCAGAGAAAGAAGACGCATGGGTGAAGCCTGTATAGCAGGTTTTGCTGCTGGAAAGCGATGTCGCTTTTGAGCCGCCGCCCTATTCCGTTGTGATTGCGCCACAACGCGACGCCCGTACCCATTTCGTTTCATACAGTCCGGCGGCGTCTTGTGGTGGAATGGGGTATGGCATTGCTAAACGGCACTTATCGTTGGCTGGAAGATGGCGGCCCCGCATTCGGCGGCCCTGGGCTTGAACCGCGCTGGACCTCCTCAAAGAAGGACGCCGTGCTTACCGCGTATGCCGCGTCCTCCCGCATCTGGGCGACGGTCTCGCACGGCACGCTCAACGAGATTTACTTTCCGACCATCGATCGCCCGCAGACGCGCGACATGGAACTGCTCTTCTCCGACGGCGAAACCTTCTGCCACGAAGAGAAGCGCGACTTCGAATACGACTTTCATTACATCGATGACAGCGCCCTCGCGGTGCGCGTCGTCGCCAACGACCTCGGCGGCCGTTACACGGTCACCAAAGAGTTCATCACCGACCCGCATCACCCGGTCGTGCTCATGCGCGTCAAGGTCGAGGGCGATGAAGCGATCCTCTCGCGCCTGAAGTGCTACGCTCTGCTCGCGCCGCATCTCGACGGCGGCGGCGAAGGCAACTCCGCGCGCTCGGTCGATGTCTCCGGACGCCGCTGCGTCATGGCCTGGAAGAACAACTCCTACCTCTGCTTCGGTGCCGACTGCGGCTTCACGCGCTCCTCCTGCGGCTTCGTCGGCAACAGCGACGGCTACCAGGACCTCACCTCGCACATGGCGATGACCTGGGAGTACGGCCAGGCCATCGACGGAAACGTCGCCGTGATGGGCGAAATTGACGTCGCGCGCTTCCGCGAGTTCACCATCGCCATCTCGCTCGGCGAAGGCCCGCACTCCGCCGTCGCCGGCATGATGCAGTCGCTCTCCACGCCGTTCGAGCAGCACCTCAAGCGCTTCCTCACGCAGTGGCAGCGCGCCTCCGCGCCAGAAGAGCTCGCCGACGCCTCCACCGACGGCGGCCGCCTCATGCGCATCTCGCACAACATGATCCTCGCGCATGAGGACAAGACGTACTCCGGCGCTTTCATCGCCTCGGCCTCCATCCCCTGGGGCAACGCCAAGAGCGACGACGACCTCGGCGGCTATCACCTCGTCTGGACGCGCGACATGTGCCACTCCGCAGGCGCGATGCTCGCCTGCGGCCGCGTCGAGACCGCGCTGCGCGCCCTCGTCTACCTCGCTTGTACCCAGAAGCCCGACGGCGGCTTCGCGCAGAACTTCTGGATCGACGGAACACCCTACTGGTCGGGCATTCAGCTCGACGAAGTGGCCTTCCCCATCATCCTCGCGTGGCGCATCTGGAAGCTCGGCGGCCTCGGCAAGTTCGACGTCCTGCCGTTCGTTTCAAGCGCAGCCGCGTTCCTCACGCGCTACGCTCCGGTCACGCAGCAGGAGCGTTGGGAAGAAAACGCAGGCTACTCGCCTTCGACGCTCGCCGCGGTCATCTCCGCGCTCATCTGCGCCAGCGACATCATCCACGCGCACGGCTCCGATGAGCTCGCAAAGTTCCTCGAGGACTACGCCGACTGGATCGAAGCGCACCTCGACGAATGGACCACCACGACGCGCGGCGTGCTCGACCCCGACATCCCGTACCACTACATGCGCATCCGTCCGCCGGCAGAAGGCGAGCCGTTCCATAACCCGACCATCCCGCCGGGCATGATCAACATCGCCAACCGCGCGCCGGGCGAGAAGTACGCTTTCGAAGCCCGCGAAGTCGTCGATGGCGGCTTCCTCGAACTCGTCCGCTACGGCATTCGCCGCTGGGACGATCCGCTCATCCAGTCCACCATCAAGGTCTCCGACCAGGTGCTGAAGATCGACACGCCCTACGGCACCTGCTGGCGCCGCTACAACCACGACGGCTACGGCCAGCGTAAGGACGGCGGCCCGTTCATCCACTTCGGCCAGGGCCGCGCATGGCCCATCCTCACCGGCGAACGCGCGCACTACGAGCTCGAAGCCGGCATGGACGTGAAGAAGCACATCACCGCATTCGAGCGCTTCTCCAGCTTCGGCGGCATGCTGCCCGAGCAGGTGTGGGACTACGCCGACATGCCCAGCGAAGGCATGTACCTCGGCCGCTCCGCAGGCTCCGCACAGCCGCTCGTCTGGGCGCACGCGGAGTACATCAAGCTGCTGCGCTCCGTGCACGATGGCCGCGTCTTCGACCGCATCTCCGTCGTCGAACAACGCTACGCCGTGCCCAAGGAGAAGCGCACCTTCGAAAGCCGCATGGAGATCTTCCAGACCGGCCGACCGATCTCCGCGATGGTGCAGGGCGGCACGCTGCGCATCACCGACCAGCGCCGCTTCCGCGTGCTGTGGACCGCCGACAACTGGGCCACGACGAACACGCTCGAGTCGCGCGTCGTCGGCAAGCCCGGCTCCTACGCGGACATCCAAACCGCACCGGACCAGACCGGCAAGATCGAGTTCACGCTCTACTACCCGCAGCGCGACGAGTGGCTCGGCCGCAATCAGGTGGTCAACATCTACGAGAAGCAGCAGCCGCAACAAGCCGCCGCGTCCAAGCCGCAAAGCTAAGTCGTCAGCCGAACGCCCCATTCATGCGCGCAGTCGGCGCTTGAGTGGGGCGTTCGTGTTTTCAGTTGTACCGCGCGACCGTTCGCCTGAGTACTTCAACAGCCGCGCCTCAAAAGCCGTGGCGTACCTTCGCGTCCTTCGCGCTCTTTGCGTCGAAGTTCTCACCCAGCATCTGCAACGAGGCACGCGGAAGACCTCGACGCAAAGAGCGCCACGAGCGCGAAGGTTCGCCACGGCGTCGATGGCGTCCAGCAAAGATGCTGCGAACTCGGACTTGAAGTATCCACGCCGCCACATCGTACGATGGCCTTCATGAGCGACATTCTTGAGCAGGCCTCCCAGGCCGCGGGCTTTGGCGATGAGCGCGCGTTCCTGCTGCGCGTCGTACAGCCCGGCCTCGCGGGACTCATGGACGGTAGCGTCTCCACTCTCGCGCCGATCTTCGCCACAGCGTTCGCGACGAAGAACTCGCACACCGTCTTCCTCATCGGCGCGGCCTCCGCGGTGGGCGCGGGCATCTCCATGGCCTTCTCCGAAGGCCTCTCCGACGACGGCCAGCTCACCGGCCGCGGCAGTCCTGTCGTGCGCGGGCTCGTCACCGGCGGCATGACCTTCCTCGGCGGCTTCCTGCACACGCTTCCGTTCCTGCTCCCCAATGTGCACCACGCGCTCATCGCCGCGTACATCGTCGTCGGCGTCGAGCTCATGATCATCGCGTGGATCCGCTACAAGTACTTCAGCTCATCCTTCGCCATGTCGCTCGTGCAAGTCGTGTTGGGCGGCGCGCTCGTCTTCGCCGCCGGTGTCATCATCGGCTCCAGCTAGCCAGCTGTCTCTCCAGGTCCCATGAGCCGAAGCGCTGAGCCCTGCGCCGTCGGCACGGGGAGCGCGCACCAGATTTTGCACCCTTCTGGGGCCGCAGCTCATCTACCATGAAGAGCAAGTCATGGCTACGGCGCGCAAAAATCGACTCTCGCAGGAACAGTTCGAGCAGATCGCCCGCGCGCTGGCCGACCCGAAGCGATTCAGCATTCTGCAACAGGTGGCACAGTGCAAGTGTGAGACCGGCTACACGCCGTGCTCCGCGCTGAAGGCCCATGAATGCTTATCGCCCGCGACGATCTCGCACCACCTGAAGGAACTTCAGGAGTCGGGCCTGATCGACGTCGCTCGCGAAGGCCGCACCGCCAAGCTGACGCTGCGTCGCGAAGTCTGGGACGCGTACGTCTCGGAACTGCAAACGCTGTAAGGCGGTTTGAGTCATAAGTGAAGAGTCGTAAGTCATAAGTGTTTTGCTTGCATCGCAAGCGCGTCGTCCACTTTTCACATACACCACTCCTCACTTACGACTGTCTTTCCAACACTTCGACGATTGTCGAAATATTTCTGAATCTCCACTGCACCTTGCCCCATCCATTTCGATGTACGTCGAACAATTCGACGCAGACCGAAAAGGAGAAATTACGATGGCAAAGCTTACAGGTAAGGTCGCAGTGGTTACGGGCGCGTCGAAGGGCATTGGCGCAGCGATTGCAAAGAAGCTCGGCGCAGAAGGCGCGAGCGTTGTGGTCAACTACGCGTCGGACAAGGCAGGCGCGGAGAAGGTTGTGAAGGAGATCGAAGCCGCAGGGGGCAAGGCCATCGTCGCGGGTGGTTCGGTCGCCAAGCTTGCTGAGATCGACGCGATTTTTGATGCCGCGAAGAAGGCCTTCGGCAAGGTCGACGTCCTGGTGAACAACGCCGGCGTCTATGAGATGAAGCCCATTGGTGAAGTCACCGAAGAGCACATCGACTGGATCTTCGACACGAACGTGAAGGGCTTGCTGCTGACCACCAAGGCCGCGCTGAAGCACTTCCCGGCCGAGGGCGGCAACATCGTGAACATCGGCTCGCTGGTGAGCGAAATCACGCCTCCGGGATCGTCGGTGTACACCGCAACGAAGGGCGCAGTGGACGCGATCACGCGTGTACTCGCCAAGGAACTCGGCGATCGCAGAATCCGCGTGAACTCGGTGAACCCGGGCTTCGTGGTCACCGAAGGCTCGAAGACCGCAGGCTTTGCAGGCGGCCAGTTTGAGGATTGGGCTGTTGCTCAGACACCGCTCAAGCGTGCAGGCCAGCCGGACGATATCGCTGATGCGGTCGCGTTCGTGGTTTCCGAAGACGCACGCTGGGTAACGGGCACGCTGTTGCAGGCTGCTGGCGGCGCGCGCTAAGAAGTTTCAACATAAATTTTGCGCAGCGGAGCGCAATATTTCTCGCTCCGCTGCGTCATTACCCACAAGAGCATTTGCTCACAACCCAACGGTTCGCAAGAACCGCAACTGAAGAAGGAGACGACCATGAATATCGTTATGTTTTTGCTTCCTGTCGCCGTAGTCGTCGGACAGTACCTGCTGGGCGGCGCTGCTGATTCCGACCTCGATGGCTGTACTCGCTAACGCGCGTCGACGATGACACCCCGGGCGGATCGGCTTTCCGTGTTCGCCCTCTTTCCCTTTCAAGAGCTTCTGCCTCTCGCGGTCGCCCTGCGGTCCGATCACCAAACGTGATCGCCACCATGCAGAGATGCGATCAACCTTCGGGCAGCACTCCACGCTCTCCGTTCGTCTATCTGTATAGGTGCTTCTGTAGCGCCTTGAGAGGATCGGCGCCGAGTGAGTATGGGACGAAGAGAGTTGTTGGTAGGAGCCGGAGCGGCACTCGCCGCCACTTGGCTGCCTGAAGGAAACGCACAGCCTGCGAGCGATCACGACAGCCGCTCGCGCATTCACATCAGCGAGATCACGACGAAGCCGTGGACGCTTGAGCAGGACGTTGCTGCCTACAAACAGCAGGGTCTCGGCATCGAGCTCTGGGAGTCGAAGTTCGATCCTGCGAAGATCCCGCAACAGCTTGCGTGGCTTGAAGAGCAAAACATCTCTGTCAGCTCGCTGCAACCTGCGGTGCTCACGGTCTTTCCGTCCATGTCCGTGCTGGAGCCGAAGGACCCCGCAGAGCGCGTGGCGCGCATGTGTCGCACCATCGACCTCTTCGGCAGCGTGTTGAAGGGCAAGTGTTTCCCGACCAACACCGGTGCGGACTTCACCGGCAACGAATACCGCGTGTGGCGAGGTTCGGTAGATGCCTACAAGCGGCTTGCCGACTACGCCGCCGAGCGCGGAGTCCGTGTAGCGTTTGAGCCGCTCGGCGCCTCGCTGATGAACCGCAGCACCACGGTGTTCAACATGGAGCAGGCGCTCGAGCTGCTGCACGAGGTGAATCACCCCAACCTCGGGCTCACGGCTGACGCGTACAACCTGTGGGAGAGCAACGCGCTCGAGCAGGTCTCGCTCTGCGGCGACAAGCTCTTCCTCGTCCATATTGCGGACTGGAAGCGCCCACGCAACTTCCATGATCGTCGCGTGCCCGGCGAGGGCCAGATTCCGCTCGCGGACTTCCTGCGTCGCGTGCACGCGCTTCACTATCGCGGCCCTCTCGTCGTCGAGCTCTTCTCTGAAGGCGTGCCCGACTCGCTCTGGTCGCAGGACATGAACGACGTGGTGAAGCGTTGCAAACGCGGCGTGGAAGCTGCATTGCAGCAGGCCAGGGCCTAGGAGAGCGCATGGACCGCAGGAAAGCGATCGCATTGATGTCAGGCGCGGTGGGAAGCCTCTCCCTGCCGGCGGAAGGGAAGGCCATGCTGCCTGCAGCACCCAGGGATGCGTCGAAGCCCGCGACCCTTGAGATTCGCGGCATCGTGATCGGCGACGGCGCCACGAAAACGATCGTGTCGCTGATCGAGCGCAACGTGAAGGCCACGCTGGCTCAGGCGCAGAAACTGGCCGCCATGCCCGAGGTCGATGTCGTGGAGTTCCGCCTCGACCATCTCGACGCGGTAGACGACAAGCAGGAGGTGGCTCGCTTGTCCTCTGCCGTGGCGCAGGCCGTTGCGCCGAAACCACTGATCATCACATTCCGCACCAAAGCGGAAGGCGGCGAGAAGGCTATCGAACCTGGTGCCTATGCGTCGCTCTACGCTGCGATCGCGGCTGCGAATGTCGGCGACCTCTTCGACATTCAGGCGGCGATGCTGAATGCACCCGAGGTCGCAGACACGATGAAGCGCCTGCAGGCCGCGGGCCGTCGCGTCATCCTTTCGCATCATGACTTTCAGCGCACGCCATCCGAGGCGGAGATGCTGCATCTGCTACGCGCACAACAGGCGCAGGGTGCGGACATCTGCAAGCTCGCAGTCATGCCGCACGACGCAGGCGACGTGCTGCGTCTGCTCTCTGCCACATGGACGATGCGCAGCCGCTACGCCGACCGTCCGCTCATCACGATGTCGATGAACGGCATCGGCGCAGTCTCCCGCCTGTCGGGTGAAATCTTCGGATCTTCGATGAGCTTCGGCTCTGTCGGGCGTATCTCCGCGCCGGGGCAGATGCCCGTCGCGTCACTGCAGGCCTCGGTGGAAACGCTGCATCGCTCACTGCACGGCTAGGTCCGGGCTACGCTTCGGCCGGGCTACGCTTCGGCCGGCGTTGCGACGCTGATCATCCAGCCCACGCCGAAGCGGTCGCGGAACATGCAGAAGAGCGGCGACCAGAAAGTGTTCTGCGGCGCCATGCCGACGTTGCCGCCTTCGCTCAGCGCCGCGAAGAGTCGCTGCACTTCGGCTTCGTCCTGCACGGCCAGCGTCAGTTGAAAGCCGCCGAGCGTTTCTTCACGGCCGCGTGGGGCGTCGCATCCGGTGAGGTTGATGGAGCCGACCGCCAGCGTCGTGTGCAGAATCAGGTTCGGGTTATCCCCGCCCACATGCGCCTCCGGCGGAGCTTCGCCGAAGGTCATCGTGAAGCTGGGTTCCACGGCGAAGGTTTTCGCATAAAGCGCGAAGGCGGCTCGGCAGGTTCCGGGAAACACGAGATGGAAGCCGGTTTTCATGCGTTCCAGCCTATCTCAAGCCGCTTTCAGCGGAGATTTCCGCGCGTCCGATAAAATAGGGATTGACCATGATTTCTGTTTCCAATGTAACTATGCGCTACGGCTCGAAGCTGCTCTTCGAGGACGTCTCCGTGACTTTTACCGATGGCCGCCGCTACGGCCTCACCGGGCCGAATGGCGCGGGCAAATCGACCTTCATGAAGGTCCTCACCGGCGAGATCGATGCCCAGAAGGGCACCGTCGTTCGCCCCCGCAAGTTCGGCGTGCTCAAGCAGGACCAGTATGAGTTCGACGCCTACCGCGTGCTCGACACGGTCATCATGGGCAACAAGCCCCTGTGGGCCGCGCTCGAAGAGCGTGAGGTGATCTACAACAAGGCCGAGATGACCGACGAAGACGGTTCGCGCCTTGGCGAACTCGAAGGCATCGTCGGCGACGAAGATGGCTACGAAGCTGAAGCCAACGCCGCCGTGCTGCTGCAGGGCCTCGACATTCCCGACGAGCTGCACGAGCGCAAGATGAGCGAGCTGCAGGGCGGCCAGAAGGTCCGCGTGCTGCTCGCGCAGGCGCTCTTCGGCAACCCCGGCGCGCTCTTCCTCGACGAACCGACGAACTATCTCGATCTCGAGTCGATCCACTGGCTGCAGGACTTCCTCGTGCGCTACAAGGGCACGGTGATCACGATCTCGCATGATCGCCACTTCCTCAACAACGTCTGCACGAACATCGCCGACATCGACTACGAGACCATCATCACCTACACCGGTGGCTACGACGACATGGTGCTGCAGAAGACCGAAGTCCGCAGCCGCATCGAGAGCCAGAACGAGCAGCGCGAAAAGAAGATCGCGCAGTTGAACGAGTTCATCGCCCGCTTCTCGGCCGGTACGCGTTCCTCGCAGGTGAACTCGCGTAAGAAGGAAGTCGAGCGCCTCGCAACGAGCGAACTGGCTCGCTCCAACATCGCGCGCCCGTTCATCTCGTTCAAGCTGGAGCGCCCGTCGGGCAAGACGGTGCTCGAGTTCGAGAACGTCAACAAGAGCTACACGCAGCCTGATGGCAAGGTCGAGCACGTCGTCAACAACTTCACCGGCATGGTGCAGCGCGGCGAGAAGGTCGTCCTGATCGGCCGTAACGGTCAGGGTAAGACCACGCTGCTCAAGGCGCTGCTGGCCAACGGCCCCGGCGTCGAAGAGACGGACGTCTCGATCGACTCCGGCAAGGTGAAGTGGGGCCACGAGGTGCAGATCGGCTACTTCGCGCAGGACCACAAGGGCTCGATTCAGCTCGGCATGACCGCCGCTGAGTGGTTGCATCAGTACGACCCGAAGGCGACCAAGGAAGACATCCGCGGCATCCTCGGACAGATGCTCTTCCGCGGCGAAGAGGGCAACAAGAAGACCGATGCTCTCTCCGGTGGCGAAGCGGCGCGTCTGTTGTTCTGCAAGATCATGCTGCAGAAGCCGAACGTGCTGGTGCTCGACGAACCGACGAACCACCTGGACCTCGAAAGCATCAACGCGCTGAACCAGGCGATCCAGAAGTACGAAGGCACGGTCTTCCTAGTCACGCACGATCAGGACCTCATCGAAGAAGCCGGCACGCACATCTGGCACTTCGAAGGCGGCCCGAGCAACTTCCAGATCACTGATTACAAGGGACCGTACGAAGAGTACGAACAGAAGCGCGAGCAGGCGAAGAAGGCCTAGCGCTCCATCACCGTCACAAAAAGGCCCACGCGATCAGCGTGGGCCTTTTCATGACCCGTGGAATTCGAAGGCGCGGCGGAAATTCATCTGCTGCAGGCAACCTCAGGCCACGGCAATCGCTCTAAACCCACTCAGAAGACAAGACTATGCAACAAGCACGCCGGAAAATTGCCACCTATCGCATCGCCACTGTGGCGTGTCTCTTTGTTGTGCTGCTCAATACTTGGATCGCCGGTCGCGCTGTGGCGACGCTCTTTCAGGCAGAGCACTGGCTGGCGCACACGCTCGAGGTGTTGACGCAGACGCAGGCCACACTCTTTGAGGTCTCGTCGGCAAACAACAACGTCCGCGCGTACATGCTCACCGGCGACCCCCAGTACAGCGAGCGTTTCGCCAAGGCGCAGAAGGGACTCGAGGAAGACCTCGACCGTCTGCAGGCCGACACCAGCGACAGCAAAACGCAGCAGGCGCGCATTCGCACCCTGCGCTCGCGCGTGGCCGTGCGCATGGAGGCGATGGAGTCGGTGATCAACCTGCATCGCCGCGTGAACGGCTCCACGCTGGACCAGTCGCTGGTCGCCCCCGCACTCAACGAGAGTCCCGACGGCGGCATCTCCGTGCGCTACGCTTTGCAGCAGATTGAGAATGAAGAGCGTCGTCTACTCGACCAGCGCACCCGCGATGCCAGCAGCGCGCGGCGCAACGTGATCTTCTCTGTCATCAGCGCCACCGTGCTCGACATCGTCCTGCTGCTGCTCGCGTTCGAGCTGATGGTGCGCGCACAGCGCTCGCGTCTGGCACTGGCAGACCGCGCCGAGGTGATCGCGAAGCTCAATGCGGACCTGCAGGCGACCAACGCCACGCTCGAAGAGCGCGTGCAGGAGCGCACCCGCGAGTTGCAGGTTTCGAATCAGGAGCTTGAGGCGTTCTCTTACTCCGTATCGCACGATCTGCGCGCGCCGCTGCGCACCATCGACGGCTTCTCGCTCGCGCTGAAGGAAGACTTCTCGGAGATTCTGAACGAAGAAGGTCAGGACTACATCAACCGTGTGCGCAACGGCGTGCAGCGCATGGGCTCGCTGATCGACGCTCTGCTGCAGCTCTCGCGCGTCACGCGGTCGGAGGTGCAACGCGAACGCGTGGACCTCTCGCAGCTCGCGACCAATGTCTTCAACGAGCTGCAGGCGGCCGAGCCGGACCGCGAAGTGCAGTGGGTGGCGCAGCCCGGTGTGCAGGTGTTGGCTGACCCGCGCTTGATCCGCATCGCGCTTGAAAATCTGATCGGCAACGCATGGAAGTTCACCTCGCGTACGCCCAGCCCGCGCATCGAGTTCGGCAGTAGTCTCCGCGATGAGCAAACCGTATACTTCATCAGGGACAACGGTGCGGGCTTTGACATGTATTACGTCGATCGCCTCTTCACCGCCTTCCAGCGGTTGCACGGCGATCGCGACTTCAAGGGCTCAGGAATTGGTTTGGCCACGGTGTCGCGCATCATCCGGCGGCATCATGGAAACATCTCCGCCGAGAGCCAGGTGGGCCTGGGCGCAACGTTTTATTTTTCCCTCGGCGCATAAGGCCGCGAACCCTCTTTAGAAACAGGACGACTTCATCATGCCGACAGCAGAGAACATGATCCTTCTGGTGGAAGACGATCCAGATCACGAAGCCCTTGCCATTCGCGCCCTGCGCAAGGCAAACGTGGCGAATGAGATCAAGGTAGCGCGCGACGGCGCCGAAGCCATCGAGTACATGAACGGCATTGCCTCCGGCGTCAACGCGATGCCGCAGCTCGTGCTGCTGGACTTGAAGCTCCCCAAGGTGGAAGGCCTCGACGTGCTGCGCGCGATCCGCGCAGCCGACAAGACCGCATTGCTGCCCGTCGTCGTGCTTACTTCGTCGGACGAAGAGCGCGATATCGTGGCCAGCTATCGCCTGGGCGTAAACAGCTACATCCGTAAGCCCGTCAACTTCACTGACTTTGCTGAGGCCACCAAGCAGCTCGGCATGTATTGGCTGCTCCTGAATCAATGCCCGCCGACGCCCTAAATCCGGTCGCAGGATCTGCCTCCAACGAGGCATCCGCAGCAAAAGCGCGTCCTTTGCGTGTGCTCATCATTGAGGACTACGAAGAGGATGCGCTGTTGCTCGCCCGTCATCTGACGCGCGGCGGCTACAAGCTCGACTGGCGTCGCATCGAGACGGCCATCGACTTGAAGGCCGCGCTCGATGAAGCAGAGCCGTGGGACCTGATCATCGCCGACTACACGCTGCCGAGCTTCGGCGCGCGCGATGCGCTGGCCCTGCTGCAGCAGACCGGCCTGGACATTCCGTTCATCATTGTCAGCGGCACGGTCGACGAAGTTTCCGCCGTGAACGCGATGCGTGCCGGCGCGCACGACTACGTACTCAAAGGCCATCTCGAGCGCCTGATGCCCGCCATCGAGCGCGAGCTCGCCGACTCGGCCCGCCGCAAAGAGCGTCTCGCCACCGAGTTGGAGCTAAAGCTCGCTCAGCAGCGCTTTTCAGCCACCTTCAACCAGGCCGCCGTGGGCATGGCCCACACGACGACCGACGGCAACTTCCTGCTGGCGAATCGGCGTCTCGCGGACCTGCTCATGGTGGACCCGAGCGGCTTCCGCGGACTCATTCTCGGCGACTTCATCCTGCCCAGCGACCGCGTCACCAAACGCGCGCTGCTGAATGAAATGCTCGAAGGCAAGCGTTCCGGCTTCCGCATCGAAGTGACGCTGCTGCGCACCGACGGCGCGACATTCCCGGCACAGCTCACGGTCTCTGCGCTGACGTATGACGACCGCGGCGAATCCACGCTGCTCTGGGTCATCGAAGACATCTCGGCGCGCAAGGCAGCGGAGCGTGAAACCTCCGAGCTGATGACGCGCCTGATCAACTCCGAGCGCCTCGCCGCCGCCGGCCGCATGGCCAACACGCTCGCGCACGAGATCAACAACCCGCTCGAAGCGCTGACGAACATCGTCTACCTGCTGCAGACGCAGACTCTCTCCTCGCAAGCGATCGAGCTGCTCGATGTCGCCGCGCGCGAGCTCGAGCGCGTCGGTCACATCACGCGTTCAACGCTGAGCTTCTACCGCAAGGTGCCAGGCCGAACGCTCGACCTCCACGCGATCCTCGACGAGGTGCTGCAGCTCTTCGCCAGCCGCGCACAACAGCACGGCGTGGAGCTGCTCCCGCGCTACAACGACTCCATCCGCATCGTGCGCTACGACCCTTCGCTGCGCCAGGTCTTCGCGAACGTCGTGGGCAACGCGCTTGAAGCCATGGAGCAATCCGGCGGACGCATCTACATTCGCGGCCGCGTCTCCGGCGACCACGTCACCGTCACCGTAGCCGACAACGGCCACGGCATCGAGCGCGAGCACATGCGTGCCGTCTTCGAGCCCTTCTTCACCACCAAGGGCGAGAAGGGCACTGGCCTCGGCCTGTGGGTCACGCGCGGCATCGTGGAGGAGCAGGGCGGCGTGCTGCAACTGCGCTCCTGCACCCACGGTCCCAAGCACGGTACGACGATCCGCATCCGCCTGCCCATCGAGAGCCGCGACAACGTGCCGACAGCCATCGTGCAATAGCGGCGTCGGCATAGCCTTCCCGCTCCGGGCGCAGCCTCGTCGTCTACAATCGCCGCATGTCCTCCTTTTCTCCCATGCCGGACCAGGCGCCCTCTCGCAACGTGTTGGGACAGCCGCTTGAACCCTGCGGCTACGATCCGCTGACAGGTTTCTTCCGTGACGGCTGCTGCAACACCAGCCCGCAGGATCTCGGCGTGCACACGGTCTGCGCCGTGGTCACCGAGGAGTTCCTCACCGCATCGGCGCGTCTCGGCAACGACCTCTCCACCCCGATGCCGCAGTACGGCTTCGCAGGCCTGAAGCCCGGCGACCGCTGGTGCATCTGCGCCGCGCGCTGGTACCAGGTGCAGCAGGCCGGCGCCGCCTGCCCCATCGTGCTCGAGGCCACGCACGAAGCCACACTCGAGGTCGTGCCGTTCGAAGTGCTGCTGCAATACGCGGTGATTCCAAAGACATTGCACTAGAGGGCATCGCCTGCCGACGCACTAATTCCTTGACAATCGCGCACCCCCGCGCGAGTCTCAAAGAGACACACCTGAGCAAACAGTCTGTAACTCTGGCACGGAGCGCTGCGCAGCATCCATGCAGCGACCGGGACCGAAACCTGAACGTGATGCATCTTCCGTGGCGCTCGAGCGCGTCCCGGCGCATGCTCACCTGCAGTGATGGAGTCTTTCCATCGGATACATTTCTTGTTGGCTTCCTGACGCTGTGTTTCGCGCGTGGCTCGTAAATGTATTGGTTCCCGGGGGACTCTTCGTTACACTTCTGTAACCAAAGAACTGTACCCTTGATACTAAGTTCACAAGAAACCGAACAGCCTACGAGCTGTTCGCAAGTTAGTTTGCATCACCTTTTTGGAGACCGCTCTCGCATGAAAGCAATGTTCCGTAATTTCCGTTACCTGGCGGCCTGTACGGCTGTAGCCGCCTCGTTGAGCCTGCCCGCGTTCAGCCAGTCAATGACGCAGGGTGGCATCTCGGGCACCGTGTTTGACGCAACCGATGCCGCCGTTCCCGGCGCAACCGTTTTGATTCACAACAATGCCACGGGTGCGGAAAGCAAGCTGACCACCAGCGGTTCTGGCGCATACAGCGCGCCGCTGCTGCCCCCGGGCAGCTACACCGTCACCATCTCGGCCAACGGCTTCACCACGCAGAAGCGTACTGACGTCGTCGTCCTCGTGAACCAGATCACTGAAGTGCAACCGCACCTCACCACCGGTGGTAGTGCAGAAACCGTAGAAGTTTCCGCAGAGATTCCCACGATCAACTTTGACTCCCCGGCCTTCGGCGGCCACCTCGAGACGAAGGAAATTGAGGCGATTCCCATCAACAACCGCCGCTGGTCCTCGCTGGCTCTCACCACGCCGGGCGTTACCAATGACGCTTCAGGCTTCGGTCTGTTGAGCTTCCGCGCGATCCCGGCCGTGTTGAACAACGTGCAGATCGACGGTACGGACGACAACCAGGCGTTCTTCTCGGAAGAGCGTGGTCGTACCCGCGCCGGCTACTCCACCGCACAGGTGGCAGTGCGTGAGTTCCAGGTGAACACCGGCGTTTATTCGGCAGAACTCGGTCGCGCCGTCGGCGGCGTCGTGAACTCGGTCACCAAGTCCGGTGGCAACCAGCTTCACGGCGAAGTGTACTTCGAGCACCGTGGCGATGAGTTCAGCTCGCTGAACCCCAACGTCAAGCTCACGACGCAGAACTCTACCGGCGCTTACGTTTCGAACCCCTTCCGTCCGAAGGACAAGCGTAACCAGTACGGCTTCGGTGTCGGCGGACCGCTGATCAAGGACAAGCTTTTCTGGTTCTACGCTTTCGACGCCTTCCGTCGTAACTTCCCCGGCGTGGCTGTTCCTGCCAACCCGAGCCAGTTCTACAACACCTGCACCCCGACGTACGCTACAGCGAACGCGACCTTCATCACGAACCTCGCTGCTGCGCTGGGTACCACGACGACAGCTGCACAGGCTGCCTGCGCTACGGCCCTCACGGACCTCTCGACCGACCTCGGCATCGTGCCGCGCTTCGGCAACCAGCTCATCAACACGCCGAAGCTCACCTGGCAGATCAACAACAAGAACGTGCTGAACGTCCTCTACCACCGTCTGCGCTGGGATTCGCCCGGCGGCGTACAGACGCAGGCTGCTCTCGCTTACGCGCGTGACGCCTTCGGTACGGACTTCGTAAAGCTCGACTACGGCGTTGCGATCCTCGATTCGCAGATCTCCAGCCGCATGACCAACGAACTCCGTTATCAGTACGCTCGCGAACTGAACGACGAAGGTCAGCAGCCCTACACCACCTACAGCGCCAACCACCTGATGGCTGCCAACGGTGTGGCCACCTACGCGAACATTTACGCCGGTAGCTATGGCTTCTATGCTGGTTCGCCGTACTACAGCTACCGCACGGCATACCCGGATGAGCGCAAGTGGCAGATCGGCGATACGGCTTCGTACACGCTGGGTCGTCACACCATCCGCTTCGGTGTGGACTTCGTACACAACTACGATCTGCAGAACACCCTCTATCAGGGCAATGGCTCCTACACCTACGGTTCGGTGTTCAACTACATCGCCGACATCGTGAAGCCGACCGGCGCCTGCTTGTCGAGCACCGGTGCTACCCCGACCATCAGCGCAACCGGAACGTTTGGTTGCTACAGCAACCAGTCGCAGGAGTTTGGACCGACCACCTTCGATCTGGCGACGCTGGATACCGCGTACTTCGTACAGGACGACTGGAAGGTCAGCTCGAACCTCACCCTCAACCTGGGTGTCCGTTACGACTACGAAATGCTGCCGTCGCCGTATAAGGCGCTGCAGACCGCTTCGCAGACAGCCAGCTTCCCCTCGGACAAGAACAACGTTTCGGCGCGCCTCGGCTTCGCCTGGGATCCGTTCTCGCAGGGCAAGACCGTCGTGCGCGGTGGCTTCGGCATGTACTACGGCCGTATCCCGAACGCTGTCATCATGAATGCGTACATCACGACCGGTTCGACGGCGGGTCAGTCGGCCTACACCACCTACAACTCGTCGGCTGTGACGAACTCGAGCGGTACAGCGAACCTGCGCTTCCCGCAGGTGCTCACTGCGGCTCCGGCGGCTTCGGCCTCGGCTCCGTCGATCCAGTACCTCGATTCGCACATGCAGAACCCCTACACCGAGCAGTTTGACCTTCAGCTCCAGCAGGACCTCGGCAAGCACAACGTGCTCTCGATCTCCTACATCGGTGCGCTCGGTCGTGAACTGCCGAACTACCTGAACCTCAACCTCAATCCGTCGAACTACTACAACACCACCTACACCGTGAATTGCGGAACCGGCGTCACGACCTGCAACGGCGTGGCGAGCGGCACCACCTTCACCAACCGTGTGTATTCGAACCGTTCGGTCGGTAACGTCTACAACACCGTGAACCCCTCGTTCAACGCGATCACCGACGTGATTTCGAATGCGAACTCGGCTTACCACGGCATGTCGGTCGACATCACCAACCGCTCCTGGAAGTTCATCACCTTCGACGCGAACTACACCTGGGCGCATGCTCTCGACTACAACGTGGCCCAGTTCACGGGTGCTGGTACGAACAACTGGATCGATCCGTACGCGAACGGCCGTTCGAACTACGGCAACTCGAGCCTGAACATCCGTCACCGTGTGGTGGGCTGGGCGAACATCAACCTGCCCGGCATCAGCCATCAGAACTACCTGAGCTACCTGACGAACGGCTGGTCGGTGAAGCCGCTGGTCCAGATGCAGAGCGGTCTGCCGTACTCCTACGGCGTGTCGGGCACCCCGCAGAACCAGTGCGCGGCAACGACCTGCCTTGCTCCCTATAGCTCGGGCGTTGGTGGTACGGGCGTTACCTCGTACATCCCCTACTTCGGACGCAACACCCTGTATGCTCCGCGCGCCATCGTTGTCGACGCGCGTGTGCAGAAGGACTTCCGTCTTCGTGAAGGCATGAGCCTGCAGCTGCTGGCGGAAGGCTTCAACCTGGCCAACCACCAGAACGTCACCGGTATCAACACGACCGCGTTCACGTTCAACAGCGGTACGAACACGTTGGCTCCGAACACGAACTTCGGAACGCCTTCCACCTCGGGTGTGAACAGCAACTACGCTTACCAGGTTCGCCAGGTACAGCTCGGCGCTCGCGTCACCTTCTAACCGAACCACAACCGCAAAAAAGCCCGGACATTGTCCGGGCTTTTTGCTTTTCTTCCAAAACTGCACAAAACCGCTCTAAAACACCTCAAAACTGCTCAAAAGGGCCTCTTTACAGGGCCGAAAAAGCCTCATGCGCTGCAGCGAGAATCGCGGCAATTTCGGCTTCGCCGATGGCCGTTGAGACGAAGGCCGCCTCATACTGACTTGGCGGCAGCCACACGCCGCGCTCCAGCATAGCGCGGTGAAAATGCCCGAACCGCGCGGTGTCGGAGGTCGCTGCACCGTCGAAGTCCGTCACCGATTCGCTGGTGAAAAAGCAGGTAAACATCGAGCCCACGCGATTGATCGTAAGCGGGACGGCCGCCTCTTCAGCAATCCGCGCAAGGCCGTCGGTGATCGCCGCTGTTGTGCGCTCGAGCTGCGGGTAAATCGTCGCTTTGTTCAACAGCAGATAGCCCAGCGTGGCGATACCTGCAGCCATCGCGAGCGGGTTTCCGCTCAGCGTACCGGCCTGGTAGACCGGGCCGAGCGGCGCGAGCTTGTCCATGATCTCCGCGCGGCCGCCAAAGACGCCGACGGGCAGCCCGCCACCAACGATCTTGCCGAGCGTCGTCAGGTCGGGCTTGAGCTCCGGCGTGGTGAAGCCGAAGTGCTCCTGCGCGCCGCCGGCGGCGAGGCGGAAGCCGGTCATCACTTCGTCGAAGATCAGCAGCGCGCCTTCGCGGCGCGTGATCTCGCGCAGACCGCGCAGGAAGCCCTCCGCCGGAGCGATGGTGCCCGCGTTGCCGACGACCGGTTCGAGGATGATGCAGGCGATCTGGCCGGGGTGCGCCGCAAATGCGGCCTCTACGGCGGCGAGGTCGTTGTAGGGCAGCGCAAGCGTGTGCATCGCGGTCTCGTTCGGCACGCCAGCGGAACCGGGAATGCCAAACGTAGCGACACCCGAGCCGGCCTTCACGAGCAGTGCGTCGGCATGGCCGTGATAGCAGCCTTCAAACTTGATCACAAACGGGCGCTCAGTAAAGCCGCGCGCGAGGCGGATCGCCGACATGCAGGCTTCGGTGCCGGAGGAGACGAAGCGCATCTTCTCCATCGAAGGAACGCAGCGCTGCACGAGTTCTGCGAGTTCGGCTTCGGCGGGTGTCGACGCTCCGAAGGAGGCCGAGCGCGTGGCCGCCTGCTGGATCGCTTCGACCGCCGGCGCGAAGGCGTGGCCGAAGAGCATCGGTCCCCAGGAACCGAAGAGGTCGATGTACCGGTTGCCATCGGCGTCGGTCAGGTAAGCACCTTCGGCAGAGATGACGAAGGGCGGATGTCCACCGACGGCGCGGAAGGCGCGGACGGGGGAGTCGACGCCACCAGCGAGCAGGGACTCGGCGCGGCGTTGCAGGGCTTCAGACCGGGTAAGCGAAAACGGCATACGGTCAGTATAGAAGTCGGGCACGGCGTGGAGCGGCAATTCGCTGCGGCGTGATGCGATAGAAAATTGAGTCGAAATTTGAATCATCTTTCCGCAAAGTTGTTGCAAACGCGGTGCATTCTGCTACTCTCGGCTTCTATCACGCTTCGCGCCTCCCGGCTGTTTTCGGAGGTGCGAAGCGGACTCCACCGGCCGCCAATGAAGCGGCCTGGGAGTAGCGGGCTCTGTCATTGCATTTCTTCTCCGCGGTCTTGCAAGCAAGAGGAGGCCTGTGAACTCGTTGATGAACGAACACGATGCAGAAGGCAGTGCGGACCGTCCTGTCCGTCTGGCGTTTCTCATTTCTTCTGGAGCCTCGCATGTGCTCGCTGTCGCAGAGGCGGTGCGCCAGGGGCGCCTTCCGCACTGTGAAGTTGCCATCATTCTCTGCAACATTCCTGGCGCTCATGGCGCCGAGGCGACCCGCGCGGCAGGGTTGCAGACCGTCACCATGGAAGGGCGCGGGCGTGAGCAGCGCGATCACGAAGAAGCGATTGACGCATTGCTGCGCAGAATGCGCGTGGACCTGATCTGCCTGGCAGGATATCTGCGCACGCTGAGCGGGGCCTTCCTTCGCAAGTGGCCGGATCGCGTCCTAAGCATCCACTCCTCGCTGCTACCGGCGTTTCCACGTTCGCAGCCGGTGGCGCAGGCGCTGGAGTACGGTGCACAGGTGACAGGCTGCACCGTCAGCCTGATGACAGATGCGCTGGACGGTGGCGTCATTCTCGCGCAGCGCGCCGTGCCGATCGAAGACGACGACACGGTGCAGAGCGTTACGGAGCGCCTTTTGGTGGAGGAGCACGAAGCCTACATCAACGCGATCGGCAACATGCTCTCCGGCGAGTATGAGATCGTCGGACGCAAGTTCCGTCGCCGCGCCTTGCAGGAGCATGAAGCGCATGAAGGCGCTGTGCCCGGGTTCGAACAGGAGTCTGCGCCGATGCAGGCTTAGCTCGTCAGCAGGTTGACCGGCGCGAGCGTCACGAGCAGCATGATACCGAGCGCAAGCAGCAGGCCCGCGAAATAGATCATCGTGCCCGTGTGTGGTTCTTCCGGCGCATCGTGCGTGTAGCAGCGCCAGAGCAGGCCCGCGCCTACGATGGCGAACATCCATTGTGTCGTTGGCGAGAAGAAATGTCCGCCGGACGCATACACCGTCAGCCCGAAGAAGAGGAAGCAGATCGATGCCAGCAGCAGTCGCTGGAGGTAGCCGAGTGCATAGACGGCCTTGGAGCCGTCCAAACCGCCGATGGGCAGCAAGTTGAACAGGTTGATCCACGCGCCGACGTTGGCGAGTACAAGGAATACCGGTAAACCGAAGAGCTTCCAGAGCAGCAGGCAGGCGATCGCCGCAAAGAGGCCGTAGAGCGGGCCCGCGAGTGAGACGGCAGCAAGTTCTTCGCGCGACACACCGTTCGAAAACCAGCGAACATATCCGCCCACAAACGGGATGAGGATCGGCAGTTCAGGCTGGTAGCCGCGGCGCTTGAGCGTGATGAAGTGGCCCATCTCGTGGATGAGCAGCGAGATCGCAAAGCCGAGCGCGAACTTCCATCCGAAGAGCAGCCAGTAGAAGCCGAAGAAGCTAAGGAAGCCGAGCAGGAACTTCGCCTTGAAGAGGATGAAGATCGCGGACTTGGCCTTGAACAGAAAGAGAGCGACCGGCGCCAAGGGACCGAGGCGCTTCTTCCACTTCGCCTCGCGCTGCTGCTCAAGTTCCATCCGCTGGGTGAGCTGTTCGACGTGAGTGCGCAGGGTTGCAGCCTGCTGCGTTTCCGGCGGAAGCCACTGCAGAGCGCGCAGCCAGAGCTCGCGCGCGGCGGCGAAGTGGCCTTGCTGCTGCTCGGTGTGTGCGGCCTGTGCAAGCGTTGCCACGTGCTGGCCGTAGACGAGCGTCTGGCACTCGGGACAAGCGAGCGTTTCGCCGTCGCCGAGCCATACTTCACAGGAAGGGCAATTATGGATCGCCGCCGGGTCTGTAATGCCGTTTTCTGCTGCCTCTGCGTTGAGTACTTCGTCTGCCATGGTCTGCTCCATTGTAGGGCGAAGAGGCAGTGTTGCCGCGCATGGTCTGTGCGCGCTCGGGGGCGAAACCTCAAGTAACGCTTCACCGGGATGTTTACTCCCTTGGTTCACCCGGGAGGCAGCTATTTGGCCGGGGAACCCTGGAAAATACTGTTGCTACGGCAAGTAGCCCGCCTATACTGGCCTCAAGTCGCTCTATGGCCACGCATCATCCAATCCGCAAGCAGGTCACGCCCGCTACTCCCGAGATCCCGGACAAGCTGTACTTCCGCATCGGCGATGTGGCGAAGCTCTGCCAGGTTCCGGCGTATGTGTTGCGCTTCTGGGAGACTGAGTTCCCGCAACTGAAGCCCAACAAGGGCGGCACCGGCCAGCGTCTGTATCGCCGCAAGGATGTAGAGATGGCGCTGCGCATCAAGGGCCTGCTCTACGACCAGGGCTACACGATCGCTGGCGCGCGCCAGGCATTCAAGAACGATGCCCGCGTTGCCGAAACCGCGATGGCTCCTGCGCCTTCGCCGATCGCCAGTGCAGAACCTGTTGCCGTTACAGCACCTGTTGTTCCCGCTGCTCCGAAGACACCGATCACAGACCTCGATCGCCTGCGTGCTTTGACGGCGCTGCGTGACGAGATGCGCGAACTGGTGAAGATGCTCTCGAAGCCTGTGGGACCCGCGGCGAGCGAAAGCAAGGTGCAGGCGATGCGCCCGCGACTGGTACTGGAGAAACCCGTTGCGCCGAAGCTCGAGCCGGTACTGAAGCCGCGTTTGCTGGCGCAGGCTGATCTCTTCGGCGGCTTTGGCAACGACGACGATCCTGTCGCCAGCTAACGCAAGCGAACCTATTCTCCGTCGGCTCGAAGATTTCTCTTCGGGCCGATTGTTCTTTGCGGGTCCACTGCACTAAGCTCCTCTGCAGAAATCACTTGCAACGACTGTATGGCTGTAATCAACCGCGTGGGTTCAGCGTTTAGGAGTTGCAGCATCCACATCGGGCCTGTCTATTGAGCTTCTTAAGAGGTCTGCTTCCATGCACTCTGCGTCATCGTTGCTGTGCGTCCTTCGTCGCGTAGTTACGACGCTTGCGCTTTCCGCCATCGCCTTGGCTTTTACCAGCTGCGGCGGTTCGTCGACGAGCACTACGGTGCGTCGCACATCATTGGCATCGCGCTCGATGGGTTCCCGATCTACGGCGGTCGCGACGTGAACGGCAACATCGTCGACGTGACTCTGGACGCATGTAATGGCATCACCAGCGCTACGCCGGAGTTTCCGGGCGGGGCGTACCACTACGTGCTTCCGCTGGACGCCAGCGGAAACCCCGTGAAAACGAAGCAGTCGTCCATGAACTGCTATACGGGGACGGTGAGTGCGACGCTCTCTGCGCAGATGAAGCGGTTCGGTTGCACTATGCCTTTGCAGCTCGCCAGTGGGAAGATGCGATTGCCGGATGGCAGGGAAGTGACGCGGGCTGAGGCGCGAATCTGGATGAAACAAAGGATGCCGTCCATGATGGATGGCATTCAGATGGCTTCAGGCCCTGTGGATCGCCGGAGCATAACTACGTCACACAGAGGCCGCGAAGGCATGAATATGCCGGGAATGTGAGTGAATTTGGGCGGAATCTGACAAAACTTGCCGAAAGCCGATCTCGCTGATAACTTAGATCAAGTGGTCACGAGGTCGGCAACGACGAGTGAACACGGTGAGAAAGTAGTGAGCTTGCAAAGTTGTGCAGCTTGCGATACTCTCAAAAAGTCGTTGAAGCGCGCGAGCGTATGAGACGGCGATGAGCTTCGCGCCGTGTAGTATTGGCCAGTCGGAGCGCAGTCCAAGTGTTTGTGGGATAAGAGCTTTCGAGCCACCCTTACCAAACCCAAGTCACTGCAGGTTTTATAGCTAAGGGAGCTGAGTGCTCCGCTGTCGCTTGTCGGCAGTGCGATCTTTAGGTTTTTGTGCTGTTGTTGCTGCGAGATTTTGCAGCCTTGAGGAGGCCATGATGGCCGGGTAGAAACCAGCAGGAGCTGGCCCGGAGGTTGGTTGAAGGGGTTGAGAAAATAAGCGGTTGACAAGCGAACGAGAGTTCGATACTCTTAGAAAGTTCGCGCAAGACGAAGCGACGAGATGAAGCGAAGCGGTGAAGTAGCCCGCAAGTAGCGATAAAGTCTCTCCCACAGTCAACAAAACAGCGCATCAAGTTCGAGGACACGATCCTGTGGCTTTGCCCGGATTTCGTCCTTGATCCAAAAGTGCCCGCTTAGGCGAGAGTACTTAGGATCTTTGACAACATGGTTGAACGTGCCAGTCGTGAGATGACGTGACTTTGGTTGAGTCAATCTCACTAGTTATATCCTTACTCGTTTCGAGCGAGTAAGGCGCATAGTAGAAACCATCGGACCTCCGTCCTGGTGGCTATGCAACCCAAGATTAAACGAGAGTTTGATCCTGGCTCAGAATCAACGCTGGCGGCGTGCCTAACACATGCAAGTCGCACGAGAAAGCGGACTTCGGTCTGTGAGTAAAGTGGCGCACGGGTGAGTAACACGTGAATCATCTACCTTCGAGTGGGGAATAACTTCGGGAAACCGAGGCTAATACCGCATAATACCTACGGGTCAAAGCAGCAATGCGCTTGAAGAGGAGTTCGCGGCAGATTAGTTAGTTGGCGGGGTAATGGCCCACCAAGACGATGATCTGTATCCGGCCTGAGAGGGCGCACGGACACACTGGAACTGAAACACGGTCCAGACTCCTACGGGAGGCAGCAGTGGGGAATTTTGCGCAATGGGGGAAACCCTGACGCAGCAACGCCGCGTGGAGGAAGAAATATCTTGGTATGTAAACTCCTTTCGATCGGGACGATAATGACGGTACCGAGAGAAGAAGCCCCGGCTAACTTCGTGCCAGCAGCCGCGGTAATACGAGGGGGGCAAGCGTTGTTCGGAATTATTGGGCGTAAAGGGCGCGTAGGCGGTTTGACAAGTTTGATGTGAAATCTATGGGCTCAACCCATAGCCTGCATCGAAAACTGTCGGGCTTGAGTATGGGAGAGGTGAGTGGAATTTCCGGTGTAGCGGTGAAATGCGTAGATATCGGAAGGAACACCTGAGGCGAAAGCGGCTCACTGGACCATTACTGACGCTGAGGCGCGAAAGCTAGGGGAGCAAACAGGATTAGATACCCTGGTAGTCCTAGCCCTAAACGATGATTGCTTGATGTAGCGGGTACCCAATCCTGCTGTGTCGAAGCTAACGCGATAAGCAATCCGCCTGGGGAGTACGGTCGCAAGGCTGAAACTCAAAGGAATTGACGGGGGCCCGCACAAGCGGTGGAGCATGTGGTTTAATTCGACGCAACGCGAAGAACCTTACCTGGGCTCGAAATGTACAGGACACGCGTAGAAATACGTTCTCCCAGCAATGGGTCTGTATATAGGTGCTGCATGGCTGTCGTCAGCTCGTGTCGTGAGATGTTGGGTTAAGTCCCGCAACGAGCGCAACCCTTACCTCTAGTTGCTACCATTTAGTTGAGCACTCTAGCGGAACCGCCTCGGATAACGGGGAGGAAGGCGGGGATGACGTCAAGTCCTCATGGCCTTTATGTCCAGGGCTACACACGTGCTACAATGGCCGGTACAAACCGCTGCAAACCCGTGAGGGGGAGCTAATCGGAAAAAGCCGGCCTCAGTTCGGATTGGAGTCTGCAACTCGACTCCATGAAGCTGGAATCGCTAGTAATCGTGGATCAGCATGCCACGGTGAATACGTTCCCGGGCCTTGTACACACCGCCCGTCACATCACGAAAGTGGGTTGCACTAGAAGTCGGTGAGCTAACCGCAAGGGAGTAGCCGCCCAAGGTGTAATTCATGATTGGGGTGAAGTCGTAACAAGGTAGCCGTAGGAGAACCTGCGGCTGGATCACCTCCTTTCTAAAAGAGAACGCTCTGGTAAGCTTCTCAACGTCCTGCGATTGCAGGCAGCTTCGGCTGAGTTGAGTGCGAGACCAGACAACTGATCGAGATCTTCGGATCGAAGGTCAGATTCTGAACTCAACCCTCTTTTAATCACTGTTTATCAATAACGATGGTCAAGACCAGCGTAGCTGGTTTGCACGTTCAACTGTGTCCTCGAAAACCTTCGAGAGAGCTCAAGCGCCAGGTTCTTTGGAACCTTGGCTNTGCAGAGCAAGCTGCTAAGACGCGAGTCTAGCGAGCCGGGCCTGTAGCTCAGTTGGCTAGAGCGCACCCCTGATAAGGGTGAGGTCGATAGTTCGAATCTATCCAGGCCCACCACTTCTCAAGAGATCAATCAGTGATACACTGGTTGAAGGCATGGGGCTGTAGCTCAGTTGGGAGAGCGCCTGCTTTGCAAGCAGGATGTCATCGGTTCGATCCCGGTCAGCTCCACCATTCCTCTCTAAGGTACAACGAACTCAAGAACGAGCCGCACAGCGGTTGGCTCTTGAGCTTGTCTCAAGCGCGCTTCAGAGCGCGTAGGCGACGCAAATTGCGAAGCCCGACGATTTTTGACAACTGAATAGATTGGGTAAATATAACTACAAGGCTGAGCAATCAGTATGCGTGGGTAGTTTCCGCGCTACAAGCTGATTGATTCATGAATTGTTGAGTGTCTTTAGATAATTTTCGTTAGTTCCTTCGGGCTAATCCTCCGAAGGGGTGACTAACAAAGGCGGACTAAAATATACATAAGTTTGCCGCAGATCAGTGAAAGCTGGGTGCGAGTAAATTTTATGGTCAAGCTACTAAGGGCGCACGGTGGATGCCTTGGCAGAATCAGGCGATGAAGGACGTGGCAAGCTGCGATAAGCTTCGGGGAACCGCACACAGGTTTTGATCCGGAGATTTCCGAATGGGGAAACCCAGCATGGTAAACCCATGTTATGCCTCACTGAATACATAGGTGAGTGCAAGCGAACGGAGGGAAGTGAACCATCTCAGTACCTCCAGGAGAAGAAAGAAACCTCGATTCCGATAGTAGTGGCGAGCGAACTCGGAATTAGCCCAAACCCGTGATATTTCGGTATCTCGGGGGTTGTAGGGTCGACAACAGTAGAGTTACCAATCTGGTCGATAGCTGAAGACGGTTGGAAAGCCGTCCCACAGAGCGTGACAGGCGCGTAGGCGAAATTGATCCAGACTCGAAGTCGATACCTGAGTAAGGCGGGGCACGAGAAACCCTGCTTGAATCCACGGGGACCATCCCGTAAGGCTAAATACTCGATTCTGACCGATAGTGAACCAGTACCGTGAGGGAAAGGCGAAAAGAACCCCGAGAGGGGAGTGAAATAGTACCTGAAACCGTGTGCCTACAAGCAGTGGGAGGACTATGCCTCTTATGAGGAATGTCTGACCGCGTGCCTATTGCATAATGAGCCGGCTAGTTATTCTTGTCAGCAAGGTTAAGCGTGAGCGAGCCGCAGCGAAAGCGAGTCTGAATAGGGCGTTCAGTTGGCAGGAATAGACGCGAAGCGGGATGATCTACCCTTGGCCAGGTTGAAGTTGGGGTAACACCTAATGGAGGACCGAACCGGTGTTTGTTGAAAAAAGCTCGGATGAGCTGAGGGTAGGGGTGAAAGGCTAATCAAATTCCGTGATAGCTCGTTCTCTCCGAAATAGCTTTAGGGCTAGCGTCGTGCGAATTGGATTGGTGGTAGAGACATGGATAGATAAGGGGGCTTTCCGGCTTACTGAGTCTAACCAAACTTCGAATGCCAGTCACAACATACACGGCAGTCAGACTGTGGGGGCTAAGCTTCACAGTCGAGAGGAAAACAGTCCAGACCGCCTGCTAAGGTCCCCAAATTACTGTTAAGTGGGAAAGGAAGTCGGAACTCTCAGACAGCCAGGAGGTTGGCTTAGAAGCAGCCATCCTTTAAAGAAAGCGTAATAGCTCACTGGTCAAGAGGTCCGGTGCCGACAATACAACGGGGCTAAAACAGTATACCGAAGCAGCGGATGCACACATTAGTGTGCGTGGTAGGAGAGCATTCTCTAACGATTGAAGCGTAACTGAGAAGATACGTGGACGGTAGAGAAGAGACCCTGCCGGCATAAGTAGCGATAAGGGAGGTGCGAACCCTCCCCGCCGAAAGTCTAAGGTTTCCTGAGTAAAGTTAATCTGCTCAGGGTTAGGCGTAATCCTAAGCTGAGGCCGAAAGGCGTAAGCGATGGACATCCGGTTAATATTCCGGACCTCCCAACGAGTCGTTATTACGATGGGGTGACGCAGAAGGATAAGCACGACCACATATGGCTATGTGGTTTGATACGCGTGAAGTGGGTTCCGATAGGCAAATCCGTTGGAGCATTAACCATGAGGCGTAAAGCAGAGTCGAAAGACGAAAGGTGCTGATTTCATGCTGCCAAGAAAAACCTCTAAGGAGAAACGTTGGGAATCGTACCTCAAACCGACACAGGTAGACGAGGAGAATATCCAAAGGCGCTCGAGTGAAGGCTTGTTAAGGAACTCGGCAAATTAGACCCGTAACTTCGGGAGAAGGGTCGCCCACCTCTGGTGGGCCGCAGCGAAATGCGAACGGCGACTGTTTAACAAAAACACAGGTCTCTGCAAAGTCTAAAACGACGTATAGGGGCTGACTCCTGCCCGGTGCCGGAAGGTTAAAAGGAGAGGTTAGCAGCAATGCGAAGCTTCGAATTGAAGCCCCGGTGAACGGCGGCCGTAACTATAACGGTCCTAAGGTAGCGAAATTCCTTGTCGGGTAAGTTCCGACCTGCACGAATGGAGTAACGATCGTTCGACTGTCTTAACGAGTTGCTCGGCGAACTTGTAGTACCGGTGAAGATGCCGGTTACCCGCAGCTAGACGAAAAGACCCCGTGCACCTTTACTATACTTTTACAGTGGGTTACGGCAATTGCTGCGCAGGATAGGTGGGAGGCTTTGATCCCGGACTCTCGGGTTCGGAGGAGCCAACGGTGAGATACCACCCTGCGATTGTTGTGATCCTAACCTACTTCCGTCATCCGGAAGAGGGACACTGTAAGACGGGTAGTTTGACTGGGGCGGTCGCCTCCTAAATTGTAACGGAGGCGCGCGAAGCTACACTCAGGTCGTTTGGAAATCGACCGTCGAGTGCAAAGGCATAAGTGTGGTTAACTGCGAGACCTACAAGTCGAGCAGATGCGAAAGCAGGCCTTAGTGATCCGGTGGTTCTGTATGGAAGGGCCATCGCTCAACGGATAAAAGGTACGCCGGGGATAACAGGCTGATCATTGCCAAGAGTTCATATCGACGCAATGGTTTGGCACCTCGATGTCGGCTCATCGCATCCTGGAGCTGTAGAAGGTTCCAAGGGTTAGGCTGTTCGCCTATTAAAGCGGTACGTGAGCTGGGTTCAGAACGTCGCGAGACAGTTCGGTCTCTATCTGCTGTGGGCGTAGGAGATTTGAAGAGGGCTGTCCTTAGTACGAGAGGACCGGGATGGACGAACCTCTTGTGTTCCAGTTGTCATGCCAATGGCACGGCTGGGTAGCGAAGTTCGGTTGTGATAACCGCTGAATGCATATAAGCGGGAAGCACGCTCTAAGATGAGATCTCCCAACCCGTAAGGGAAATGAAGGGCCCTGGAAGACGACCAGGTTGATAGGCTGGAGGTGGAAGTGCAGCAATGTATGCAGCTTACCAGTACTAATCGCCCGTTCGGCTTGTCCATAAAATTTACTCTGCGCAGCTTCACAAAGCTGCTCTAGAGCATTCAACAATGGCGAGCCTTGATAGTTATAGAGATATAGCTAATACGCAAATGTAATTAGGGAAATGTCTGCTCAATCTATTCAGTTGTGAAAGACCGCGCGGGATGCGCTCTTCTTTCTAAACTTTGCCGGTGAGTTTACCGCGAGGGTCCCACCCGTTCCCATCTCGAACACGGAAGTTAAGCCTCGTTGGGCCGATGGTACTGCACGCGCAAGTGTGTGGGAGATTAGGTGATCGCCGGCATTAAAATCAAACGCAAAGCCCACCCAAAAGGTGGGCTTTCGTGCGTTTAGGT